>CAISYC010000074.1 GCA_903889565.1 uncultured beta proteobacterium | reverse complement strand
TCGGCACCGGCAGCACCCTGCCGAACTTTGGCGAGACCCAGAGCTACTACGGTCTGCGCATGACGCACGTGTTCTAAAACGGAAGCCGGCCAAGCCGGTTTCACGCAGGTCTTTGACGGGCACCTTCGGGTGCCCGTTTTTCTTTGTTGCTGCCGCGCGGATGACATCGAAATTCCGCTGCCAGACTGAATGCTTTTTAAGGTGCTGCAAGCAACACGGTGCGACAGCCGGCCGATTGCGATGAGTGCGGTTCCGACCGTAGAATCGGCGACTCGACATTTCGCCGGAGCGACCGCCGTGAACAAAATCCATTTTTATCGATCGGCATTGCTGATCGGCGCAGTATTAACCGGTGCAGCCGGCGCGCAAACCTATCCGGTCAAGCCGATTCGTTTCGTGATTCCGTTTCCGCCGGGTAATACGATGGACATCATGGCGCGGTTGATCGCGCCCAAGCTGAGCGAACGGCTCGGCCAGAACGTAATTGTCGATAACCGCGCCGGCGCCGCCGGCCAGCTCGGCATGGAGCTCGGCGCGCGCGCGGCGCCCGACGGTTACACGGTGATCGCCGGGCAGGGCGGCAATATGGTGGTGATGCCGCATACCTACAAGAAACTGCCATATGACGTGTTCAAGGATTTCGCGCCGATCGCGCTGTCCACCACCAACTATCTCGGTCTGGTCGTGCATCCCAGCGTGCCGTTCAAGACGGTCAAGGATCTGGTCGCCTACGCGAGGGCCAATCCGAACAAAATCACCTTCGGCTCCAACGGCGAAGGCGGCTTTCCGCACATGACGATCGAACTGCTGCGCACCATGGCGGGCTTTACCTATGTGCACGTGCCGTACAAAGGCAGCGCGCAGATAGCCACCGACCTGATCGGCGGGCACATCGATGCCGCAATCGACGGCATCACCGGCCTCACGCCGCACGTGCGCTCGGGCAAACTGCGCCTGCTTGCCATCACCAATACCAAACGCGTGCCCGAATTCGAGGGTGTGCCCACGATCGCCGAGAGCGTCCCCGGCTACGATTCGCGCGGCTGGTTCGGCTTTATTGCCCCGGCCGGCACGCCGCGCGACATCGTCGTCCTGCTCAATCAGGAAATCAACCGCGCGATGTCGGCGCCCGACGTCAAAGACAAGCTGACCTCGGCGGGTCTGTTCATCGTCAACGAATCGCCCGAGTATTTCGCCGCGGTGCTGAAGAGCGATTATGCCAAATACGGCAAGTTGATCCGCGAGATCAATTTTCAGCCGCAATAGACGCATGCGGTGGCTTGTTTCTGCGCTGCTGTTCGCCGGCGCGGCGCTCAACGCTGCGGCCCAGCCGCTGCCGCCGCGCCCCGATCATGTCGTCATCGTGATCGAGGAAAACCGCGCCTATTCGCACATCATTGGCAACAGGGCGGCGCAGTATATCAACGCGCTGGCTAATCGCGGCGCGCTGTTTTCGCAATCGTTTGCCGTCACCCATCCGAGCCAGCCGAATTACCTCGCGCTGTTCGCCGGCTCGACCATGGGGGTCGCCGACGATGCCTGCCCGTTCAGCTTCAGCACCGAAAATCTGGCCAGCCGCTTGAGCAGCGCCGGCTTCACGTTCGCAACCTATTCGGAATCGCTGCCATCGCCCGGTTTCAGCGCTTGCATGAGCGGCCATTACCAGCGCAAGCACAATCCGGCGGTCAACTGGCAGGAACACAATGTGCCGGTGACGGCCAATCTGCCGTTCACCGCGTTGCCTGGCGATTTTGCAATACTGCCGACGGTTTCGCTGGTCGTGCCGAACCAGGAAAACGACATGCACAACGGCCGCGAACCCGATACCATTTATCGCGGCGACCAGTGGCTGAAGAAAAACCTCGACGGCTACGTGACGTGGGCCGGCCAACACAACAGTTTGCTGATTCTCACTTTTGACGAGGACGACGCCAGCGAGGGCAATCGCATCGCGACGATTTTTGTCGGCCCGATGGTCAAGCCCGGTGTCTATCCGCTGCGCATCGACCACTACAGTGTGCTGCGCACGCTGCTGGAAATGTACGGGCTGCCGCCGCTCGCGGCAAGCGCCAACGCGCGCACGATCAACGAAATCTGGCGGCGCTGACTGCGCCCGTTTACTTCGACAGGCCGCCGGCGATTTTGTCGATCGCGGCTTTTGCGCAACCTTCGTCGGCGCTGCCGCCGCCCCTGGCGCCCGGCGTGCCGGAAATGCCGATCGCGCCGACCAGCGTGTCGCCGGCGCGGATCGGCAGCCCGCCGGCCGCCGTCGTGATATTGGCCAGATGCAGCGTGCCGGCACTGCCCGGATTCGCCGCGGCGCCCTTCGCGTATTCGGCCGACGACATATTGTAGGTCAGCGCGGTGTGCGCCTTGCGCAGGCTGTGCTCGACACTGTGCGGGCTGGCGCCATTGTCGCGCACGCTCACCACCACGCGATCCGCGCGGTCGAGTATGGTGATGGTGACGATGCTGCCGTGGGCGCGGCAGGCTGCCAGCGCGGTCTGTGCCATTTCAAGCGCGGCATCGGTCGAGATCTGGCGTTCATTGATGAGTGTCTGCGCGGCGGCCATGCAGGGCAGGGCGGCGAATACGATGGCGGCAACATGCTGCAGCGAAGGCTTTTGCATTTGAGTTCTCCTGAAGAAATTATTCAACCCGCGCACCGGAGCTTTTGACGACCTTCGCCCACTTTTCGGTTTCCGCCGCATGGATGGCGCCGAATTCGGCCGGCGTGCCGATCAGCGGTTCGCCACCGAGTTCAGCCAGACGCGCGCGCGTTTTTGGTTCGGCGAGTATCGCATTGAACTCGCGATTGAGTTTTTCGATATTCGCGGCGGGCGAGCCTTTCGGCATGCCGGCGCCGAACCACGCGCTGGCCTCGTAGCCGGGCACGGTTTCGGCGACGGCCGGCACGTCAGGCAGTTGCGCCGAGCGTTTGGCCGTGGTGACGCCGAGTGCGCGCAGCTTGCCGCCGCGGATGAATTCAATCGACGAGGGCATGTTATCGAACATCACATGCACCTGACCGCCGATCAGATCTGGGAACGCCGGTCCTGCGCCCTTGTACGGCACATGTGTCATGTCGATGCCGGTCATCGACTTGAACAGCTCCCCCGACAGATGCACAGAAGTGCCGCTGCCCGACGAGGCCATGATGACCTTGCCCGGATTGGCTTTGACGTGGCTGATGAATTCGGCGACCGTTTTCACCGGCAGCGCGAGGGTCACCTCCATCACGTTGGGCACGCGGATGATGCCCGCCACCGGCGTGTAATCGCGCAGGAAGTCGAACGGCAGGTTGCGGTAGAGCGTCGCGTTGATCGCATTGGCCGGATTGACGAGAAGCAAGGTGTAGCCGTCGGGCTGCGCCTTGAGCGCGATGTCGGTGCCGATATTGTTGCCGGCGCCGCCGCGGTTATCGACCACCACCTGCTGACCGATGCGTTCGGCGAGGCGCTGCGCCATGATGCGCGCGAGTATGTCGGTGGTGCCGCCGGGCGGATAGGGCACAACCCAGCGGATGGTGCGCGAGGGATAGGCGTCATCGGCGCCATGCGCCGGAACTGCAGTGAGCACAGCGGGGAAAAACGTGACGGCAAGCGTAAGGATAAACGAGCGCATGGTGTCCTCCCGGTTGGCGGCGCCGCCGTTTGGTTTTATTGCGTGCGCCGGTGACTATCATGACACAACTGACTGAGCGTGCGAACGGCTAGTTGTTCATGTAAAAGCCGCCGTTGACGTGGATGGTCTGCCCTGTGATGTAGCGGCCGCTGGCGCCGCAGAGCAGGCGGATCATGGCGGTCACCTCGCCGATTTCGGCAAATCGCCCCGATGGAATCTGTTTCATGTCGAAAGTAAGCGGTGTGCTGCGCTGCGTGTTGACGGGGCCGGGGGCGACGCAGTTGACGTTGATGTTGTGTCCGGCGAATTCCTGCGCCAGCGCGCGCGTGAATCCGGCAAGCCCCGCTTTTGCCGCCGAGGTCGGCGCCCGTTGCCACAGCGGCAGATGGCCGGCCGCGCCGCCCATGTTGATGACGCTGCCGCCGCCGGCCTCGAGCATCGCCGGCAGACAGGCCTGGGTGCAGTGAAAGGCGCCGTCGAGCACCACCGAGATCGTTTTTCGCCATTCCTCCGGCGTGATTTCCAGAAACGGTTTGACGACATGGACAACCGCGCCGTTGACCAGCATGTCGATGCGGCCGAAGGCATCGGTCACCGCTTCGGCCATTGCGCGCGCGGCCGCCGCGTCGGTGACGTCGCAGACGAATTTCATTGCGCGGCCGCCGCTGGCCCTGATTTCGCCGACGATGGCGTCGAGTTCGTCGGCCGAACCGCGCGAATTGACGCACACAGCAGCGCCGGCGGCGGCCATTTCCAGTGCCAGCGCGCGGCCGATGTTGCGTGCGCCGCCGGTAATCAACATGACTTTGCCGGTGAATTCGCGATGGTCTGAGGTGGTCATGCGGGGTCCTCTCTGTTTATTTTTTGGTGGTCTTGAAATGCGGGCCGAAACCGCTATACCGGCCACGCGTGAGCGGGTCCGGCGCCGGCAATGATACGATATGCGGTTCCGGTAGCGCATTCTGCAGCATCAGGAGATTTCGCATGAGTTCCAGCCTGCATCAAATTGCCGACCAACCGATGAAAGAGCGCGTCAGCGCCGAAGAGTGGGAGGTTCGGGTCAACCTTGCCGCCTGCTACCGGCTGGCGGCGCATTTCCGCATGACCGATCTCATCTACACGCATATATCGGCGCGCGTGCCCGGCGAACCGCATCATTTTCTGATCAACGCCTTTGGTCTGCTGTGGGATGAAATCAGCGCCTCGAATCTGGTCAAGGTTACGGCGGAGGGCGAGATCATCGACGATCCGACCGGCTACGGCATTAACCAAGCCGGCTATGTGATCCACAGCGCGGTGCATCGCGGCCGCCCCGAAATCAACTGCGTGATGCACACGCACACCGCCGCCGGCGTCGGCGTCTCCGCGCAGGAGCACGGCCTGCTGCCGATTTCGCAGCATGCGATGCGGTTGACCGGCAATGTCGGCTATCACGATTACGAGGGCGTGGCGCTCGATCTCGACGAGCAGCAAAGGCTGATCGAGGATCTCGGTTCGCGCATGACCATGATTTTGCGCAACCACGGCCTGCTCGCCTGCGGCACCACGGTGCGCCAGGCCTTTGACTACATGTATTACCTCGAGCGCGCCTGCCAGGCCCAGATCAGCGCATTGGCCGGCGGCGCAAAACTGCGGATACCGACGCCGGAGATCGCCGAAAAGGTCGCGCGCCAGTTCGAGCGCCCCGGCTATCAGGAAAAAAAGGGCGAATGGCGGGCACTCCTGCGCATGCTCGACCGCACCGAACCGGCCTACAAGCAGTGAGCGAAGCCAGCGCCGGCAGGGAACAGGGCGGCCGCGCCTCGCTCGGCCATCTGCGCCGTTTGTGGCGTTTTGTCGCGCCCTATCGCGGGCGCGTGATCGTCGCGCTGGTGTCGCTGATGGTCGCCTCGGGCTGTGTGCTGGCGCTCGGCCAGGGGCTGCGTTACGTGATCGATGCCGGTTTCGGCAGTCGCGATCCGAAGCTGCTCAACATGGCGCTGGCCGGCGTGGTGGCGGTGGCGGTATTGCTGTCGGTGGCGACATGGACGCGTTTTTATCTGATGATGAGTGTGGGCGAGCGTGTGATCGCCGACCTGCGCAATGCCGCGTTCGCGCACGTGCTGAACCTGTCGCCGGAATATTTTGACACCTCGCGCACCGGCGAAATCGCCTCGCGCATCACCAACGACAGCGACCAGATCCGCCAGGTCGTCGGTTTCGGTGTTTCGATGTTTCTGCGCAATGGTTTGCTGATGCTGGGCGCGCTGGCGATGCTGTTTGCCACCAGCGCCAAACTCGCCGCGCTGATCGTGCTCGGCGTGCCGGCCACACTGATTCCGATTCTGCTGATGGGCCGCCGCGTGCGGCGGCTGTCGCGCCTGAATCAGGATCGCGTCGCCGATGTCACCGCCCACATCGACGAATCGCTGCACGAGATCCGCACCGTGCAGGCCTACCGTCACGAAGAGCGCACGCGCGATCGCTTCATCGCCGCCACCGAGTCCGCCTATGCCGCCGGCGTCGATCGCGTGCGCGTAAAAGCGTGGCTGATTGCGCTGGTCATGCTGATCGGGTTCTGTTCGGTCGGCGTCATTTTGTGGATCGGCGGACACGATGTGTTCGACGGCAAACTGAGCGCCGGCGATCTGTCGGCTTTCGTGTTTTATGCGGCGATCGTCGCCGGCAGCGCCGGCGTGGTGTCCGAAGTGTGGGGCGAGATCCAGCGCGCCGCCGGTTCGACCGAACGCCTGATGGAGTTGCTCGACGAGCAGCCGGGGCTTGCGGTGGCGCAGCCGCCGCTGACTCTGCCGGCGCAGGTCAAAGGCACGGTGCGTTTCGATGAGGTGTCGTTCGCCTATCCGGCGCGGCCGGATACTCTCGCGGTGGGGCCGCTGTCGTTTTCGGTCGCGCAGGGCGAGCGCGTCGCGCTGGTCGGTCCGTCGGGCGCGGGCAAAACCACGGTGTTCGCCTTGCTGCTGCGCTTTTACGATCCGCAATCGGGGCGCGTATTGATCGACGGCGCCGATATCAAACACTGCGATGCGCGCGACGTGCGTCGCACCATCGCGCTGGTGCCGCAGGATCCGGTGATCTTCGCCGCCAACGTCGCCGAGAATGTGCGCTTCGGCCGCCCCGAGGCGAGCGACGCCGAGGTGCGGGAAGCCTGCGCCGCGGCGCACGCGCTGGAGTTCATCGAGCGACTGCCGCAGGGTTTCGACACCCAGTTGGGTGAACGCGGTGTGCGGCTCTCCGGCGGCCAGCGCCAGCGTCTGTCGATCGCGCGCGCGCTGCTGGCCGACCGGCCGATTCTGCTGCTCGACGAGGCAACGAGTTCGCTCGATGCCGAATCCGAACACCAGGTCGCGGCCGCGCTCGAGCGACTCG
>CAISYC010000073.1 GCA_903889565.1 uncultured beta proteobacterium | reverse complement strand
TGAACAACAAGATTCGCGTCATCCAGCGCCGCGCATACGGACTGCGCGATGAAGAATATCTGCGGTTGAAAATCCTCACTTGCATGTTGCCAGCTCTCTAAAATGACCCAAAATCACCCACTCGACTTCCCGAAGACCCTTTTTTTCTTTGCCAACCGTGAGCCGCAACAAATCCTGCGGCGTAACGCGATTCTAATGCGCGCCGGCTTTTTCGAGTATCCGCACCATCGCCGTGAAATGCTTGTCGCGCGCCAGCGCAAGCGGCGTCCGGCCGTTCTTGTCGGCGATGCTGACGTTGGCGCCGGCGCGCACCAGCGCGCGCAAGGTTTCGACGTGATGCGGCCCGCCATTGCCGAGTTCGATCGATTCGATCAGCGCGGTCCAGCCGAGATTGTTGACGTGATCGAGCGACGCGCCGGCCGCGATCAGCATTTTGACCACGGCATCATGACCGAGGTGAGCGGCGGCGATCAACGCGGTGCCATCGTAGCGGCTGGTCACCTGCCTGGCGCTCGCGCCCAGCCTCAGCAACATGCGCAGGGTGCCGACATCGTCGGCGACGGCGGCGATGGTCACCGCATCGTAAAGGTCCTTATCAAACGCGTTGAGATCGGCACCGGCGCGCACCAGCGCGGTGATCGCGTCGCGGTTCTTGAGAAAGGTCGCCACGTGCAGCGGCGTGCGGCCGTTGTCGTCGCGCGCGTTCACATCGGCGCCCGCAGACGCGAGTCGCTTGATTTCGGCGGCGTCGCCGCGCGCGGCGGCGGCGTGCAGGCCGGTGTAGCGGGCGATTTCGCCGGTCGTCGGCGCAATCTGGGCGCCGGCGGTGCCTGCCACAAAAACCAGCGCGAATAAAACGCGCCGCCAGTTCACAGCAGGGTCCTCACCACACCGCAGGCTGCGCCGCCGGTCAACACGGCGATGGCCAGCACCGACAACCCGAAGGCAGGTCCGCGCCGCGCCGCCGCCTGCTGATAGGCGATCGCATACCACACCCGCGAAGCCAGCCAAACCACGCCGAACGCAGCGGCCCACACTTCGCTCATGAACGCCGCGTAGATCCACAACGCCGGCAAAAACATCAGCGCGCTTTCCTGCGTATTCATCTGAACGCGAAACACGCGTTCGAAATCGGCATTACCGGTGGTCGCCGGCGCATCGATGCGATATTTGCCGCGCGCGCGCCCGACATTTACCGCCATCATGAACAACAGCACTACGGTGCCCAGAGTGACCAGCGCCGGCCAGCGAAAATCGTGCATGGTTGCATCCCTTGTTTATTGGTTGCGAGCATCATACTTTACCCTGCGACAATGCGCCCTACGCCAAACCCGCGTTTGGCACGCACTGCGATAAGCTGCGTGCTGCCGGCGGACGGCGCCGAAGCGGCGCGGCGCGCAGCGGACTCGACCGAGTCCGTCACGAATAACGCCCGTGATGCTTTAGAATGGCAGCCATGAAAACCCAAACCCTACTTGTTGTTTGTGCCTCTCTGCTGGCTGCGGGGTCTGCCTTCGCCGCCCCGCCGGTCACTACCTACGATCCGATTGCGTTCGAACAGCGCTTTCACAAGGCGGACAAAGACAAGAACGGTAGGCTGTCGCGTACCGAAGCCTATGCGGAATTTCCGCGCATGCCTGAGTTTTTCGACGAAATTGACGGCAACAAGGATGGCTACATCACGCTGGCCGAAGTGCGCCGCGCCCTCGACAAGCGCGTCAACGCCGCACTGGATGCGAGCAAGCAACCGAAGAAATTCGGTTACGTCGATTCCGGCGCGAGCACGGGCACCAGGCTGCCGCCGTCGGCAGATCAGCCGCAGGAGTTTTCCAGCGCCACCGAGGCGCGGCGCTATTACCGCAATCAATACTACGAATCCATCGCCGGCGGCAAAGCGCTGGCGCGCGAACGCGGCGAACCGGTGATCGACGCGCCGACCAATCCGGTGATCAAGAAATCGTTTTGATGCGGGCGGGCGCGGGCCGCACTGCCCGACCGCGCAACCCGGAATAGGGATCGAAAGGCGCGATTGCAAATTGCAGTCGAATTTGCAATCGCCGCCCAGAAACCTCACCCAAACGGCGCCACCCCGATCAGAATGCGGTGCAGCCAGAAGGCGAACACCACCCACATCGCCGTGCCCGCGCCTATCGTCAGCACCAGTTGCTTCGCGTCGCCGCGCGGATAGTTCACGCCGGCGGCGCGGTCCCGTTTGCGGGAGGCCACGAAATTGACGATCGCCCATGCCAGAAAACTGCCGAACAACAGCACATCGGCCAGCGTGCCGTTGGCCAGCAGGTGGGCGAAGGCCCAGACCTTGACGCCGGCCACCATCGGATGCCCGATCCCGGCCTTGATCGCATTGCCCGGCACATTGGCCGCAGCAAGCAAAATGAACGACAGCAGCATCAGCAGGCCGGCGATATGCCGCGTGAACAGCGGCGGGTTGTAGAGCACCATCGGCGCCAGGCGCGCCTCGCCATAACCCCAGACCAGCAATACGAATCCGGCGAGCGACAACAGAGAATAGACGCCCTTCCACTTCGGCTCGCCGATCGCCGCGATGGTGCGGCTGCGCCAGCCGTCGGCGAACAGGCGCACCGAGTGGGTGGCAAGGAAGAGAATGATGCCAATGATCATGTACGTCATGCCGGATTGCCTTTCTTGAAAAACGAATGATTCCGGGTGAATTTATTGCGGACCACCCCTCACCCCTGCCCTCTCCCCGCGTGGCGAGGAAGAATTCTTGCCGCTCGCTCAGTAAATTCCCAGTGCAAGTCCCGCGGCCAGTGCGGCACCGGTTCCGTCGCAACGACGCAAATCTTCGCCTGCAATCGTCTTGCGCGCAAGGATCGCCTCAGGCGTTTGCGCCCCCGTGCATACGATGATGGGCTCGGCGATCGCCTTGAGGCGCCAACCGGTGGCAATACGCGCAATCTGGCGCGCGGCATTTTCGCCGTCGCTGCCGGCGCAGATCAGCGTCGCATAGGGCCGCGCATTGATGCGGTCGAGCACTGCGTAATACGTGCGGTCGAAAAAATCCTTCATCACGCCCGACATCGCAGCGAGGTTTTCCGGAGTGGCGAATATATAGCCGTCGGCGGCGAGCAGGTCCTTGCCGCCCGCTTCGGCGGCGTGTTTCAGCACCACATCAACACCGGCTTCACTGCGCGCGCCCTGCGCTGCCGCGGCAGCCATCTGGCGCGTGCCGTCGGTCAGCGAGTGATAGACGATGAGGAGTTGTTTCATCGCGGGAGTTTTAGCATAGATTTTTCCATCGATGAAATGACAGTGGCAGACGATACTTCGCCCCTCGCCCCTGCGCTCGCCCCGCTGAAGCGGGGCGAGGGAGTTTTATACTTGTGCAGCAATCAATGCGCGCCGTGATCCATGTTCATCATGG
Organism: uncultured beta proteobacterium; assembly: GCA_903889565.1. Taxonomy (GTDB): domain Bacteria; phylum Pseudomonadota; class Gammaproteobacteria; order Burkholderiales; family SG8-41; genus PALSA-1004. The sequence goes on along the minus strand of CAISYC010000073.1, from coordinate 128,735 downwards.
CATCCGGCGGCACGAAGCCGAATACTTCGGGATTGAGCATGCCGAAGATCATGGCGATGTGACCGACCACCAGAAAGATCGCGACACAAGTGGCGTGCACGCGCAGCTTGTCGTGATCCGATTTACTGCCGCCAATCATGCCAAACTCCTGCAGTGCGATCCAGATCAGTGGCAGGCCGGCCAGCAGGTAGGAACCGACGGCGATCACATCGGCCGCGGTGCGCCATGCGCCGGCGCGCGTGATCGGTACCACCGCGTTGGGGATCAGATAGACGATGATGCCGGCGAAATAGACGCCGACGATCATGCCGGCGATGCGGTTCAACTGGCGCACCGCGCCGTCCACCCTGTGCGTGAACAATAAATAGAGCTCGGTAATTGCCAGTGTTTCGGCCAGCACCACCGGCCCCGCCATGAAGATCAACAGATTCCACGGCTGGTTGACGGCCAGCAATTCCATGTAATGGGTCATTTGCATTGCATTTCTCCAATCCAGTACGCGCGACGAAAGGCCGCGCACACGACAACGTTTGAATGCCCCGCAGGGCGCGTTTATGAGGGAGAAATCAGCCGCGCGGCGGCCGGTAGATAGCTTCGCCGCGAGCGGCGGGCTGCAGCACCGGCGCCAGGGCGGGCCGGTCGTAGGCAATGACCACGGGCGGCGGCACCACGACCGGCGCCGGCAACGCGAACATGGCGTTGCAACACGGAGACTCCGCGCGCGTGCAATCCGGGCAGCCGTCGTCACTGCGTTCACTCGCAGGCGCGCCAACCTGGTCGCAATCGGCATGCGCGACAACTGCAGCGACAACGCCGGCGTTATGCAACACCGCGCCCGCCGGCAACGCCGCCGAAAATGCCGATATTGCATAAAACGACAGCACAAGAATCAAACTGATGCGCTTTGGCATGCCCGTATGACCGTAGTCACTCATCCTTGGTTCTGGTCAATATACGCCGAATGGCCCTGCCTGCCGTGAAATCCCGCCGGGCCCTGCGATGAATCAACAATTTTGCAACCCGCAGCGTTTGTATTGACTAAATGGCAGGCGTTTTCTACGATGCAGCCTCCACTTGGGAGGAGACCCGAATGTCCGCACTCGAACTGAAGATGGTATCGCCGCTGGCGGTTTATCTCGATGAAATCACCAGCGCGAGCAATCTGGCGCCGCGACCGTCCACGCTCGACGGCAAGGTCCTCGGCCTGCTGCCGAACTGGCGCCCGTCGGCGATTCATATTCTGAAATCGCTGGGCGAACTGCTGCAGGAGCGCTACAAGCTCAAGGCCGTTGAAATGGCGCAGCCAATGCGCGAGCTGCCTCTGCGCGCCGGCAAGCTGCTCGACCCGATGCAGGAACAACTCGACTCGATGGTCGGGCGGGTTGACGTCGCGCTCGTCGCCAGCGGCGACTGAGGTTCGTGCACGACGTGGTGTAGCCACGTCACACCGGCTCTCGAACTGCGCGGCATCCCCGCGGTGATGATCGTCACCGACACCTTCTCGAAGTTCGCGCGCCGCATGTCGGCAACCCAGGATTTTCCATACGTGGTCATTGCCGAGACGCCCAACCCGATCCGCCAGCTCGAACACGACGCCCTGCGCGCGCGTGCCGAGGCAATGATTCAGGGCGTGATCGACGGCCTGACGCTGCCGCCCGCCGAAATCGAAAAGCGCACGGCCCACCTCGTCAAACAACTCAATCCGCAGGGCGTGCCGCGCTCCTCGGTACCAGTCTAAGGAGTTAATCGAACAAGGGGGCTCGCCCCCTTGTTTATCCCCCGATATCAGAAGAAGCTCAAAGTAGAAAAATATTCCATTAGAGCTTCTGCAGGAGAACGCACATGACACAAACCGAAGTCAGACTCGAAGGCGATTCGATCGCCGAACTCCTTACACGCGGATACGAATACGCCTACGAACAGGGCTGGACCGACGGACTGCCGATCATTCCGGCCACCGCCGAGGCAGTGAAAAAATTTGTCGCCGCCTCCGGCCGCAAGGCAAACGATCTGATCGCCTCGCTGCCCCCGCGCAAGGGCCAGGCCACCGTCGAAGCGATTGCGGTGAACGCGGTGATGGCCGGCTGCAAGGCCGAGTACATGCCGGTGGTGATCGCCGCCATCGAAGGCATCAGCGACCCGACCTACCCGCTCGAACTCATGCAGGTGACGACCAACCCGATGACGCCGTTTTTCCTCGTCAACGGGCCGGTGCGCGACCAGCTCGAAATCAACTACGGCACCGGCTGCCTCGGCCCGGGCTGGCGCGCCAACTCAACCATCGGCCGCGCCGTGCGACTGGCGCTGATCAACGTCGGCGGCGCGCTGCCCGGCGTGTATTCGAAAACGAGTTTCGGATCGCCGCTGCGCTATTCGTACATCTGCGCCGAGAACGAAGCGGAAAACCCGTGGACGCCGTTTCACGTCGATCGCGGATTCAACAAGGACGACAGCGTGGTGACGGCGTTCAAGGCGTCGAACTTCTGCAACATCTCGGGCGGCGAAGGCGTCGGCCCCGAGGAAATCCTGCGCCAGATCGCCACCAACATGCCGCCGATGTACGGCGGCGGCGACGGCGTGCTGCTGCTGCTCGGCGTCAATCACGCGCAATCGCTGCATGAAGCGGGGTTGACCAAACGCGATATCCAGCAACAACTGTGGGAACTGGCGCGGCTGCCGATATCGCATTTCGCCGAAGCGTTTTCGAGCACCGAACGCAAGGCGGGGCGCGGCGACGACACAACCGTATGGCGCGCCGCCAAGCCCGAGGAAATTTATGTCGCGGTCGCAGGCGGCCCCGGGCCGCAGAATGTTTACATCGGCGCCGGCACGCCGAAATCGCGACTGGTCAAACCGGCCTGAGCGGCGGTATTGTTGCACCGGCGAAACGCACGGCATCCGGAGACAGGCGTACCGGCGCTTTGCAGCGCTGACATTGCTTGAGCGCAAACACCGTTCACGATCGAGGTGGCTCAAAAATGAAAACCGACATTTTTGTACGGGTCGCGCTGCTGCTGATCGGCCTCACAGCATTGCCGCTGGCCGCTGCCGATAGGGCACCCGACCGGCAGTCCGCCCTGCCGGTCAATGCCTCTTATCCCGAACGTCCGGTACGCTTTATCGTTCCGTTTCCGCCCGGAGGTTCCGACACGGTCGCGCGCATGATCGGTCAAAAACTCGGCGAAAAATTCGGCCAGCAATTCGTGATCGACAATCGCGCCGGTGCCGGCGGCACGCTCGGCGCCGCCATTGCGGCCAAGGCGCCGGCCGACGGCTATACGATTCTGTTTGCAACCGCGTCGTTCGCGATCAGCGCGAGCCTCTATCGCGATCTGCCCTACGATTCGATCAGGGATTTCACCGCCGTCGGACTGGTCTCAAGCGGCCCCATGCTGGTCGTCGTGCATCCGTCCCTGCCGGTTGCGTCAATCCGCGACCTCATTGCGTACGCCAGGGCGAAACCGGATGCGCTCAACTTCGCGTCGACCGGCGCCGGCACGATTACCCATCTTGCCGCGGAACTCTTCAAAAGCATGACCGGCGTGCGTCTGACGCATGTTCCGTACAAGGGCAGCGGCCCGGCGCAAACAGACCTGCTCGGAGGGCAGGTTCAATTGATGTTCGATGTGATCGGCGCAGCCCTTCCGCATGCACGCGCCGGCAAGGTGAAAGCACTGGCGGTAACGAGCGCCATGCGTTCCGCCCTCGTGCCTGATATTCCGACTGTAGCCGAATCCGGCGTGGCCGATTACGACGCCAGCACCTGGTACGGCGTGCTGGCGCCGCGCGGCACGCCCCGCCGTATCGTTAGCCGGCTGAACAACCAGATCGTAGCCACCCTTGGCAGCGCCGAGTTTCGCGAGCGCCTGGGCGCGCTGGGCTTCGAGCCGCAAATAACCACGCCGGAACAGTTTGCGGATGCTCTGAGAACCGACATCGCGAAATGGGCGCGCACCATCAAGGACGCCGGCATTGGCGTGAACTGAACGTGGGTGCTCAAACGGCATGGCGTCAGTTGCAACTTGACGTTGAACCACGACCGATTCATTGCCGCGCCGTACGCAGCCAAAACACCAGCCCGCAGGACAACGCGATCATGGTCAGCGCGAAGTAGACGCGCAGGCCGAACAGCGGGCCGATGATGCCGGCGATGAACGGCGCGAGGCCCATCGCAAAAAACTGGAACGAGGTGGCGTAAGAAATCGCGCGCGCGTCCATGCCTTTGGGTGCATTCATGCGCAGCAACTGCACCACCGCCGGATTCATCGCCGCGGCGGTCAGGCCGAACACGAAACGCGAGATCACCAGTTCCAGCGGTGTGTCGAGCACCAGCAGCGGCAGATGCGTGACCACCGCCGCGCCGCCGGCGAAGGCCATCACGCGCGCCGGGCCGTAGCGATCAATCACGCGGCCCCAGAACGGCAGCACGATCACGCTCGAAAACGCCAGCGCCATCGCCGCCGCGCCGATCCAGAACGCATCGTCACCGCCGCCGCCGGGCATCGCCGCGCGCAGTTTGATGACGTAGAGGCTGACGATGGTGACGTTGCCGCTCCACATCACCGTGAACAGAAAACTCAGGAGGTAGAGCGGCCCCAGGCGCGGCACCGCGAGCAGTTCGCGCAGGCTGCCGATCCACTCGAGCTTCCATTTGCCGGGGGCCAGCTGCTTGATCTCGTGGACGAACAGCAGCACCAGCGTGCCGCCGCAAAACATCAGCCCGCCGCTGAACCAGAACAGCGTGTGCTGGTGCGACACGAACGTGGCGAGCAGCGTGCCGAGCGCCGGCCCCGCCGTCTGGCCGACGAGGCCGCCGGTCTGCGCATACGACAGCGCGGTGCCGATCTTGCGCGGCGGCGTGTTCGCCACCAGCAGCGCCATACCGGCGGGCGTGAACCCGTTGCACAGTCCGACCAGGCAGAACAGGCCGGCGAACCACAGCGGCGACGGCGCGAAGGGCACCAGCGACATCGCGCAGCCCATGCCGAGCATCGCGCGCAGCACCATGATCTTGCGGCCGTAGTGATCGGCAATGCCGCCCCACACCGGATTGGCGGCGAAGCTGACCACGTAGAACGCCAGCATCATGGTGCCGATCCATGTTTCGAGATTGTCGGTCACGCCGAGCGAGCGCACCATCAGCGGCAGAAACGGAAAAGAGATCGTGAAGCCGATGGCGCACAGGAGATTGGCGAACGGCAGCACGCGCAGATTGCGCTGCCAGTACGGATATTTTCGCGACTCCTCTGCTGCGTCGTGATCCGTGACGTTGTTTTCTTTATGGGTCACAGGCCGATGATAACGAATCGGCGCCGGCGCCGCCGCGCAATCCCCGCGCTAGGCGGATTCGCGCATCGCCAGCTTCTGCACCACCATGCTGGCGATCATGTCGTCCTCGACGTTCACCGCGGTGCGCACGGTGTCGAGCAGGCGGTCGATCGGCAGCAGGATCGCGATTGCCTCGACCGGCAGGCCGACCGATTGCAGCACCACGATCATGGTCACCATGCCGGCGGAGGGAATGCCGGGCGCGCCGATCGCGCCCAGCATGGCGGTGAAAAAAACGATCAGCTGGTGGCCGAAGCTCAGATCGATGCCGGCGAGGTTGGCGACGAACAGCGCGGCCGAGGCCTCATAGAGCGCAGTGCCGTCCATGTTGCAGGTTGCGCCCAGCGGCACGACGAAGCCGGCGATGTCGCGCCGCACATGCAGATGCTGCTCGACGCAGCGCAGCGTTACGGGCAGCGTGGCCGAACTCGAACTGGTGGCGAACGCCGTGATCAGCGCCTCGCGCGCGCCGCGCCAGAAGTGCCACGGCGTCACACCGGTCACCACGAACAGAATCAGCGGCAGCGCGATAACGCCGTGGACGAGCGTGGTGCCAATGACGACAGCGACAAAATACGCCAGCGTCGAAATCAGCGCCGCATCCTGCGTGGCGGTGAGATTGACCAGCAGCGCCATGATCCCCAGCGGCGCCAGCCGCATGATCCAGCCGACGATCATCAGCGTGATTTCCAGCAGCTCGCGCAGCAGGAACAGCATGTTCTTGTAGCGGTCGCCGCCGATCACCAATGCAATGCCGAGCACCAGCGCGCAGACCACCACCGCCAGCACGTCGCCCTGCGCCAGCGCTGACAGCGGATTACGGAAAATGCCGTGCAGCATCTGCGCGAAAAAATCGCCGAGCGGCATCTGCTTGGCCTGAAAGTTGGCGGTCGCGTCAGCGAACATCGACAGGTGCATGCCGGCGCCGGGTTTGAAAAAATTCGACGCCGACAGGCCGAGCACGATCGCGACTCCCATCGACAGCACGAAAAAGCCCAGCGTCAGCACCCACACGCGGTGGATCTGCTGATGCGCGCGCAGATTGGCCACGCCGACCGCGATCGAGGCGAACACCAGCGGGATCAGCACCATCTTCAATAGATCGACGAACAGCGTGCCGACGAGGCCGGCCACGTAAAGACTGTTTTGCGTCACCGGCGACTGTTTGCCGATTGAAGCGAGCACGCCGCCAAGCGAGAAGCCGAGCACGACGCCGATCAGGATTTGGGTATTGAGCGAGGGCAGTTTCATCGTGCGCCTATATTAACAGGCCGCCCTGCCGCACCATCGCAAACCGGCGGTGCACCGTGGCGGAGCAAGCGACGGAGATATTTGGCGTAGCGGCCTTCGCGCTCGCCTGTGGTACCTGGTCGGCACCCCAGTGCCGGCCACTGGCACAGCGCTTGCTGTGATGTTTATCACAATGACCCCGGCTGTTTATCGTCTGCTGTGCGTACCCTGCGCGTTCGCGTATCTGACCGCCTGCGCGCCGATCGTGGCGGTGATCGGTTACGGCGGTCCGGCGATGCAGATTGCCGTCCAGCTCGACCGCATCAAGCTCGTCGGCGACGGCGTCAGCTATTTCGAATCGGGCAAGACCATCACCGATCACGCAGTGTCGAAAATCGCCGGCGCCGACTGCCGGCTGTTGAACGTGGTCACGCCCGATCCGGTCTGCAAGCCGCAAAACAGCGCGACGCAGAACGCCTTGAATGCGCGGGTGACGCTGGCGGCGGCCGGCGACGACTGGTTCAACAACGAGCCGTCCATGCTGTCGCGTCACGCCGCGAACGGCCGCGAGACGGATCGCGCCGGGTTGCAGTGGGACGACGCCGACGCGGAGCGCTAACTGGGGATCAGGACTTCATGCCGGTCTTCCTGACCAGCTCGCGCCATTTGTCGTATTCGGCTTTGACTTCGCGCCCGAATTCCGCCGGCGGATTACCGACGACGTCGGTGCCTTCGATGTCCATGCGGCGCAGCACTTCGAGCGTGTTGAGCGCGCGTTTCGCTTCGCTCTGCAATCTGTTGATGATCGCCGGCGGCGTGCCGGCGGGTGCCAGCATGCCGAACCACGCCACCACGTCGTAGCCGGGCAGTCCCGATTCGGCGACGGTCGGCAAATCGGGCAGCGCCTTGCTGCGCACCGCGCTGGTCACCGCAATGCCGCGCATGCGGTTCGATTTGATGAACGGCAGCGCCGAAATCGGGCTGCCGATCATCCAGTCGACCTGGCCGGCGGCGACCGACGGATAGGCGTCCGACACACCCTTGTACGGCACATGCGTCATCGGTGTCGCCGCCATCACGGTCAGCAATTCGGCGCCCATGTGCACGATGCTGCCGATGCCGGCGGAGGCGAAGCTCATGCCGCCGGGTTTGGTTCTGGCCAGCGCAATGAGTTCGCGGATGTTGGTCACCGGCAGGGCCGGCGCGACGCAGACGATGTACGGATTCGCCGTGAGCTTGGTCACCGCCGTGAAGTCGCGCACCGGATCGTAGTTCTGCGGTTTCAGCGCTGCGGTGGTGATGACGGTGCTGCTCGACACCAGCAGCGTGTAACCATCGGGGGCCGCTTTCGCCACCAGTTCATTGCCGATGCTGCCGCCGGCGCCGGTGCGGTTATCGACGACAAAGGGCTGGCCCCACAACTGGCTGTAATGCTGCGCGACGATGCGCGCCAGCGCATCGACGCCGCCGCCGGCGCTGACGTTGACGATGATACGCACCGGGCGCTGCGGATAATTCTGTGCGTTGCCTTGCGCGTTCACCGCGCCGGCCAGCAACAGCGCCACAGCAATAAGCAACATGCGGCAGAAAGTCGAGATCATAGTGTTACGCATCGCCATCCCTCACCCCTGCCCTCGCCGCGCACGCGGGGCGAGGCGGTGCTTGGTTTTCACTGCAACGCGAGGTTGGCTTCTTTCGCGAGTTTGCGCCACTTCAGGATTTCGCTTTTGATGTGATTGCTGAACGCCTCAGCGCTGCTGCCGACCGGAGTCGAACCGTCGGCACCGAGACGCGCGATGACGTCGGGCGATTTCAGCGCGGCCACCACCGACGCATTGATCTTGTTGACCAGCGCCGGCGGCGCCTCTGCGGTGATGACGAGCCCGTACCACTGATCGACTTCATAACCGGGCACCGTCTCGGCGACGGTCGGATATTCAGGCGCGGTCGGCGTGCGCTTGCCGGCGGTGATGGCGAGCACGCGCAGACGGCCCGACGCCACATGCGGCTTGACGCCGAGCAGCGTCGAGAAACCAACCTGCACCTCACCGCTCAGGATGGCGAGGATGCCGGCGCCGGCGCCCTTGAACGGCACGTGCGTCATTTTTACATTGGCCATGTGCGCGAACAATTCGCCGGCAAGATGCTGCAGCCCGCCGGTGCCCGACGACGAAAAGTTGAGCTTGCCCGGATTGGTCTTCGCGTAGGCGATCATTTCCCTGATGCTGGTCGCCGGCACCGCGTTGTTGACGTAGACCGCGTACGGCAGCGTCGTCATCTGCGTGATGCCTTTGAGATCTTTCGCCAGATCGTACGGCAGCTTGCTGTTGACCGCGGAATATACCGTCTGCGAGCCGGAAATCAGGCAGATGGTGTAGCCGTCGGGCGGCGCCTTCGCGGTCAGATCGACACCGATCACGCCGGTGGCGCCGGCGCGGTTATCGACCACCACCTGCTGGCCCCACAGTTCGGACAATTTGGCGGCGACCACGCGCCCGGTGGTATCGGTGCCGGCGCCGGCCACAAAGGGCACGATAAAGCGCACCGGCTTCGATGGATAACCGGCGACGGCTTCAGTCCGCGCCGCCTGCGCCGCGGACGCCAGCAGCGCGCCGGCACATAAACAGCCGGCTGCGGCGCGCCGCGCGGCCGCCGAAGGAAAATACCTCATGCAAACTCCTGCAATGTGAATAAGCTCAACCGAGAATCGGCTGCGCGGGTTCCCTGGACTGACGCTCGGGCACGGCATAAACGTCGGTAACCTGACGCAGGCCCTTGAACTCGACGATGTTGCCGCAACCGTCGCGGCACAGCATCAGCATCTGCTCGCGCGCCGTGCCCTGCTGCCGGATTTCCGGTTTCTCGAGAAAATCCGCACCGGCATCAACCAGGCGCTGCTCGATCTTTTGAAATGCGTCGAGCGGCACGATCGCGCCGAAATGATGGATCGGCGTGACGCCGCGCGCGACCTTGGCGCTGTCTTCGCCGATCACCGCCGCCGGCGACAAATGGGCGACGATATGATGGCCGAAGAAGTTGAAATCGGCGCGTCCCGGCATCTCGCGCCCCTCAGGACAACCGAGAATTCCGCCATAAAATTTGCGCGCCTGCTCGAGGTTATCGACAGCGAACGAAAAATGAAAAAGTGCGTTGATTGCAGTGCCGGCCATGTCGGTTCTCCGCGCGTCGGTTTCAAGGGTGGTCGATGCTACACGCGCCCCCCTGCGCGCGCAACGCGCGGCGGCGCTTTCACAGGGCAGGCAATGCCAGTACTGCGGCCATGGGCATTCGGTACCAAAACGCACAAAAGGACTATGATGGCAGCGCAGTTTCAAGCGGGCGCCTGCGGACGCTCCTGACCAACCTTTCTGGAGATCATGGCATGAATATTTTGCGGCATTTCAATCGCATGTCGGTGTGGTCGGCATTTGCCCTGCTCGCGCTGTCCGGCTGTGCCGGCATGTCGGGCAACAGCGTCAACCTGTACCTGAACGGCAAGAACGAAGTGCCACCGGTGGCCACCGCGGCAACCGGCACCGGCAGCATCACCGTCAACAGCGACATGTCGGTGAGCGGCAGCATCACCACCACCGGTATCGTCGGTACCGTCGCGCACATCCACATGGGTGCCGCCGGCGCGAATGGCCCGGTGATCGTGCCGCTGACCAAAAGCGGCGACAACACATGGGTGGTGCCGCCGGATGCGAAGCTCAAGGACGACCAGTATCAGGCGTTCAAGGCCGGCGGTCTCTATGTGAACGTGCATAGCGCCGCCAACAAGGGCGGCGAAATCCGCGACCAGTTGCGTCCGTCAGGCAGCAGCAATAGCAGTTACTGATCGGAAGGCGGCAGACTAAAAAGCCGGCTCATCAAGCCGGCTTTTTTTCGTACTGTGTTCGCGCAACTACTCGGCGCGAATGTTGGCGTCGCGAATCACCTTGCCCAGTCGCGCGAGATCGTTCTTGATCAGCGCGGCAAAAACCTCCGAACTGCTGCCGACCGGCTCGAAACCGGCGGCGGTGAGGCGCTCGCGCGTATCGGGCAGATTGGTGATGCGCAGCACTTCGGCCTGCACCGCAGCGACGATTTCCGGCGGCGTGCCGCGCGGCAGCAGCACACCGGTCCACGAATCGGCCTCATAACCGGGCAGGCCCTGCTCGGCGATGGTGGGGATATCCATGGTTGCCGCGGTGCGCTTGACGCCGGTGGTGCCGAGGATGCGCAGGCGGCCGTTGCGGTGATAGGGCAGCGACTGCGCAAGCCCGGTAAAGGCCATCGGCACCTGGCCGGCCAGCACGTCGTTGAACGCCGGCGTGATGCCCTTGTAGGCGAGATGCGTGAGCTTGATGCCGCTCATCGCCTGCAACAGTTCCATCGGAATGTGCTGCGCGCTGCCGACACCGCCCGACGCATAGTTGAGTTCGCCGGGCCGCTTTTTCGCCAGCGCGACCAGATCCTGCACGCTCTTCACCGGCAGCGAGGGATGCACGATCAGGCAATTGCCGATGGTCGCAGTCAGCGACACCGGCACGTAATCGCGCAGGGAATCGTAAGTCAACTTCGGATACAGCGCGGGGTTGATGGTGAGCGTGGCGATGTTGGCCATGCCGATCGTATAACCGTCAGGCGCCGCGCGCGCGATCGCTTCCATGCCGATAATGCCGTTGGCACCGGTGCGGTTGTCTACCACCACCTGCTGCCCCCAGTTCTCGGCCATGCGCTGCGCGTAGAGCCGCGCCAGCAGATCGACCGCGCTACCGGCGGCGAACGGCAGAATCAGGCGCAACGGCCGCGCAGGGTATTTCTGCGCGAACGCGGCACACGGGAACAGCGCCGCCATCAACAACACTGCGAAACGCAACGACTTTGCAATCTTCATCCGGCCCTCCTCCGTGTGCGCGTGCAAGCTGTTTTCCGCATGCTAACAGGAAAGAACGCGCCGGCGCCGCGGCGTGCCGCAGCGGCAGAGACGCGCTAGACTGCCGGTTCAACAAGGAGGAGACGCCATGCCTTACGTCACCACACGCGACGGCACCCGCCTGTATTACGAGGCCGCCGGCCGCGGCACCCCGCTCGTGTTCGTGCATGAGTTTTCCGGCGACTACCGGAGCTGGGAGGCGCAGCTGCGCTATTTCAGCCGCCGTTACCGCTGCGTGGCCTTCAATGCGCGCGGCTATCCGCCCTCCGATGTGCCGAAAGCGGCGGCGAAATATTCGCAGAACATCGTCGTCGACGACATCGCCGATCTGATCAAGCAGTTGACGCTCGGCAAATCGCATGTCGTCGGCTGCTCGATGGGCGCCGCGTCGGCGCTGAACTTCGGCGTTCGCCACACGGCGCGCGCGCGCTCGATCACCTCGGTCGGCGCCGGCGCCGGTTCGCACCCGCAGTTACGCAAAGCCTTCCTGCTCGGCGCCGAAGCCAATGCGCGGCGTTTCGAAACGCTCGGCATGCCGCGCGCGGCGCGCGCGGCCAGCATTGCCGCGGGGCGCGTCACGCAATCGCTGAAAGACCCACGCGGCTATGCCGAGTTCCAGCGCTACAACGAAGAACATTCGGCCACCGGCCTCGCCAACACCCAGCGCGGCGTACAGGCGAAGCGGCCAACCATTTACCAACTCGGCCCCAAACTGAAAAAAGCCAGACTGCCGCTCTTCATCATCGCCGGCGACGAGGACGACAACTGCGTCGAACCCGGCGTGTTTCTCAAACAGACCTGCCCCAACGCGCGGCTGTGGATCTGCCCCGGCACCGGCCATACCGTCAACACCGAAGAGCCGGCGCTGTTCAACCTGATGCTGTCGGAATTTTTGCAGCAGGTCGATGCGGGTCGCTGGCGCCCGCGCGATCCGCGTTCGGTGCTGCTAAAACGGTGAGCACTGCTGCGCCGCTGCGGCTGGTGCTCGACACCAACGTCTGGCTGGACTGGATGCTGTTCGACGACGACGCAGTAACGCCGCTGAAACAGGCGCAGTCCGCAGGACGCATCGCCATCTGCATAGACGAGGCCTGCGCGCGCGAACTCGAGGCGGTGCTGCAGTACGATCTCGGCAAGCGCACGCCGACTGCGGAACAGCGCGAGGCGGCGCGCGTTGAATATGCGCGCATCGCGAAACGCACTACTGCCAATGATACAACAGCATCAACCGCACCACTGCCGCGCTGCAGCGACCGCGACGACCAGAAATTCCTCGAACTCGCGCGCGACTGCGGCGCCGATTATCTGGTGACCAAGGACAAAGCGCTGTTGGTGCTGGCGCGGCGCAAGACGCGGCCGGCGCCGTGCCGGATTGTGACGCCATCAGAAATGGGAGCGATATTCGAAAACGCCGGTGGCCTTGTTGAAGGCCTCCCGGCGGTCTATTAACACGGGAATGCGTAGAGGCGTAATTCGCGAAAAGGCCGATTTTCGAGGGAATAGTCCAATGGCATTAGTCCGTGTTAATAGACTATTTATCACCTAATAAGTGGCAAATATTTGTGATCTTGACTGTGACGATTTCTCGCGCGATAAATTAATGCGGCTATATATATCTGACAGCGCGGTAGGTTGGGCTGACGAAGGAAGCCCAACGTAATCCCATTAGCGGCAATCGTCACCGTTTCTTGTCTGCTTCGCCGGTTCTAGTGCGATCTGGAAATGCGCGGGCAATGATGATGTTGGGCTTCCTTTGTCAGCCCAACCTACGACAATCATATAGGCGCAAAAATCAATTCTGCCGGTCGAACCCGCCGAACTGTTCGTAATAAACAGGCCCGTAGGGCTCGAGCACGGCTTTGACCGTCGCATCGGGCGCGCCGTAGACCGACATGCGCGTGATGGTGGCGAGTGCGCTGAAGCGCCGCGAAAAATTTCCGTCCCAGCTCGCCATGTGGTCCATCACCGCGGCGCCGTTGCGATAGCGCACGTAGATGTGACAGACGCGGCAGTCGGCGCTGATGTTCCATTCGTAGTTGAGGGTGCCGGGTTCGCGCTGCGCGGCGGCGACCATCTCTCGCATCAGCGCGCGGAAGGTTTCGAGCCCGCCCGCACGCACATCGAGTTCAAGCACCCAGTAGATATTGGCCGTCATGCGACGCCGGCTCCGTGACGATTGACGGCGTTAATTGTAGCGTGGCGCGCGGCGGCTTGACCCGCGGCGCGGCGCCGGCGTACGCTCGACGGCCCGACCACCATCCCGCCGGAACCGCGCCATGAAAAAAGCCCCGCCGCACGTGTCACCCCTCGCGCTCGAATTGAGCAAATACATCGCCGGCGCCATCCGCAAGCCGCTGCCGCGCGCGGTGGTCGAGCGCGCGCGCGTGCATATCGTCGATATCTTCGGCGCCATGATCTCCGGTTCGCGGCTGCTGCCGGGCACGGCTGCAATCAAGTATGTGCGCACGCAGGGCGGCAAGGCCGAATGCGGCGTGATCGGCACGCGCATCGTCACCTCGGCGGTCAACGCCGCGCTCGCCAACGGCATGTTCGGCCACGCCGACGAAACCGATGCCACCCACCCGCCGTCGCTGACGCATCCGGAAACCAGCGTGGTGCCGGCCGCCCTCGCCATCGGTGAACGCGACCGGCTGTCGGGGCAGCAGGTGATGCGCGCAATAGTGCTCGGCTATGACATCTGCGCGCGCCTGCTGCTGGCGCTGCGGCCGATGCCCTTTCTGCGCTCGGGCCACCACGCCGGCGCCTTCGGCCAGGCCTTTGGTGCCGCCGCTGCCGCCGGCGCGCTGCTGAAACTCGATGCGCGGCGCGTGCGCTATCTGCTGACCTATACCGCCGAGCAGGCGGCCGGCCTCTACATCATGTTCCGCGACCCCGAACACATCGAAAAAGCCTACGGCATGGGCGGCATGCCGGCGCACAACGGCACTGCCGCCGCGCTGATGGCGGAGGCGGGCTTCACCGGCGTCGAGGACCCGTTCTCTGGCGAGCGCGATTTTTTCTTCACCTTCGCGCCCGAGGGCGACCGCGACGAGCTGGTGCGCGGCCTCGGTCACGATTACGAAATCATGCGCGGCGGCATCAAGCGCTGGCCGGTCGGCGGCCCCATCCAGGGCCCGCTGCACGTGCTGCGCGAGCTGATGGCGCAGCACAAATTCAAGGCCGCCGATGTCGCCGAGCTGATCGCGCGCATGCCGGACAAGGAACTCGAAATCGTCAACAACCGCGACATGCCCGATATCTCGGTGCAGCATCTGCTGGCGGTGATGCTGCTCGACGGCGCCGTGAACTTCGCCTCGGCGCACGACTTCAAACGCATGCGCGACCCGCGCGTGCTGGAACTCCGGCAGCGTATCCGCGCCGTCGGCGATGCATCGCTCACCGATGTCGAGCGGCGCTGGCGCTGCGTGATGGAGATCAAGTTGAACGACGGCCGCACGCTCAGCCACCAGACGATGGCAGCCAAGGGCAGTTACGAAAATCCGCTCACCCCCGCCGAGGAAGAAGAAAAGGCGCTCGATCTGATCGCGCCGGTGCTCGGCGCCAAACGCAGCCGCGCCCTGCTCGACGCGCTGTGGCAGTTCGACAAGCTCAAGGATGTGCGCGAACTGCGCCGCCTGTACTCGAAATAAGGGCCATAAAAAAAACTCAGGTTCACGGCGAACAGCCGGAACACGAATTTGCGCGGGACCGACCACGAGCGTGGCCGCAGGCCCCGTTATTCGGCCTTGATGCCCGCCGTCTGCACGACCTTCGCCCACGCCGCAGTTTCGGTCTTCAGCTCCTCGGCAAACGCTTCGGGGCTGGCGCTGGTTTCGACCTCGAGGCCCTGACGCGCGAGCGCCTCCTGCACATCGCCGAGTTTGAGCGCCCGCAGCGCTTCGTCGTACAGGCGCATCACCACCGGGCGCGGCGTTTTCGCCGGCAACAGAAACGAGTACCACGACGTGACGTTGAAACCGGGGAAACCCGATTCGGCCAGCGTCGGCAGATCGGGCATCACCGGCGAGCGCCGCGGGCCGGTGACCGCCAGCGCGCGCAAGCGCCCCGCCTTCACCTGCGGCAGCGTCGCCGGCACGCTGCCGAACACCACCTGCACTTCGCCGGCCAGTCCCGCCGCTGCGGCCGGACCGCCGCCCTTGTACGGCACGTGCACGAGATTGACGCCGGCGCGCAGCTTGAACATTTCGGCCGCCAGATGCAGCGGACTGCCGATACCCGCCGAGGAATAATTCAGTTTGCCGGGCTGGACCTTGGCAAGCGCGATGAATTCCTTGAGGTTCTGCGCAGGCACAGAGGGATGCAGCACCAGCACGTATTGTCCGGCGGCGAGCTTGGTCACGGGTTGCAGATCGCGCAACACATTGAACGGCAGCTTGTAGAGCGCAGGGTTGGCCGCCAGCGCGGTATTGAACCCGAGCAGCACCGAATAGCCGTCGGGCAGCGCGGTGGCAACGACTTCGGTGGCCATATTGCCGCCGGCGCCGCCGCGATTGTCCACCACCCAGGTCTGGCCCATGCGTTCGGTAAGCTTAGGCGTGATGATGCGCGCCATCGCATCGGCGCCACCGCCCGGCGGGAACGGCACCAGCAAACGCACCGGTTTGGACGGGTAATCGTGGGTTGCGGCAAAAGCGGCATTCGCCAGCACCAGCGCAACAAGCAGCGCGCGCATTGCACTAATAATCAAGTTTGCCCTCGTACATTGTTAAAGGTGGGTAAGCCAGCGGGTCGATGATGACATCGAGCACCGTGGTCACATCGGCAGCGATCGCGCGCTGCAGCGCCGGCGCGAAATCCTCCGGTTGTTCGATGCGCTCGCCGAAGCAGCCGCAGGCGCGCGCGATCGCCGCATGATCGACCGCGGAAAGGGCGCAGGCATCGGTGTGTGCGCCGTATTGCACATCCTCGGCGTGTTGCTGATAACCGAGTATCTGGTTGTTGAGCACGATCACCGTCACCGCGATGCCGAGGCGTTTGGCGCTTTCCAGTTCGGCCCAGACGTGCGCGAAGCCGCCGTCGCCGGTGACGCAGAAAACATTTTGATGCGGCACGGCGAGTTTGGCGCCGAGCGCGGCGGGAAAACCCCAGCCGAGACCGGCGAGTCCGCGCCCGGCAAGAAAACGCATGCCTGCGCGGCGCGCCACCAGATAGTTGGCGCACCACACGGGCGCGTAGCTCGCATCGCTGACGACAATCGCATCGTCCGTCAACACTGCGTCCAGGTCGCGCATCAAGCGCTCGGGCCGGATCGGCCGCGCATTCGAGGTGAGCCGCGGCAGGGCTTCGGCGGCCGCACGCTGATGCGCGGCGGCAATGATTTGTTCGACGCCCGGACGCGCCGCGCGGCGCGGCGCGGAATCGATGCCGGCCATCGCGCGCGCCAGCGTAGCCAGCGTGAGTCTGGCGTCGCCATGTAAACGCAGCGCTTCGTAGTTGCGACCGATCTCCTGACTGTCGATGTCGATATGAATATAGCGCGCGGACGGCGGAAACAGCGTCCACGCATCGGTGCCGTTCTGATTGGTGCGATCGCCGACGAACAGCACGACATCCGCGCTGTCGATCAGCGCGCGCAGATGCTGCGTGCGGCTGCCCGTGCCCATGAAATAACCGATCACGCCCAGCGACAGCGGATGGCGCTCATCGACCGCGCCCTTGCCCATCACGGTGGTGGCAACGGCAATGCCGGCGGCCTCCTGCAACTGCGCGAGCTCGGCGTGGGCGCCGGAGAGATGCACGCCGCCGCCGGCGACGATCAAGGGATTTTTGGCCTGCGCGAGCAGCAGCGCCGCCTGCGCGATTTTTTCCGGATCGGCGAGCGTGCGATCGAGCGGATAACGGCCGAGATTGTCGTTGCGCGCCGGTAACGGCACCGACCCGGCGGCTTCGATCAGCAGATCCTGCGGCAACAGCAGGACCGCCGGGCCGGGCCGGCCGCTCGCCGCCGCGATAAGCGCCATGTCGATGTAATCGTCAATGCGCGCGAGCTGCGGCACGCGGCGCACCCATTTGCTGCAGGCACGGAACAACTCCGGGTGATCGAGATCCTGAAACGCGTTTTTATCGGTTTGCGTGCGGCGCACATCCTGCACCAGCGCGATCACGGGGATCGATGCCTTCAACGCCTCTGCGAGCCCGGCGACCAGCAAGGCGGCCGCCGGGCCGTTTTGCGATGTCAGCACGGCGACGCGGCCGGAGGCCCGCGCATAACCGTCGGCCATTGCCGCGCCCGCGTTCTCTTCGCGATAGGCGATCTGGCGGATGCCGAATTCGGGGGCGACCAGATACAGTGCGGACGGCAGGCTCTGGCCGAACATCAAGGTGACGCCGTGGCGCTGCAGGGCGCGCGCGACAAGATGCGCGCCGCAGGGCACCGGCAATTTATGCGGCGCGGACGACGGATTCATCCAACGACTCCGGCTTCGACAAAACGCGATGTTCTCACAACACGGCGCCGCACGAAGCAGCTATTCCGGCACCAGCCAGCGCACCACCGCCGGCGGCACTGCGCCATTGGCGAGCAGCGGTTTCAGATAAGCAACGATGGTCTGCGCGACCGCGTCGAAGCCGAACGGCGGATTGACCACGATCAGGCCGCAGCCGCGCATGCCCAGCGTCCAGTCTTCGGCGTGCACGGAAATTTCGAGCTGCAGGACTTTGCGGATGCCGGTGGCAACGATGCCGCGTTCGAAAGAGCGCATCGACGCCGGATCCATCAGCGGATACCAGAGCGCATAGACGCCGGTGGCGAATTTGCGATTGCCGAGGATCAGGGCATCGGTCAGACGCTTGAATTCACGCGCGCGGTCGAACGACGAGTCGATGAAGATGAGGCCGCGCCGCTCTTTCGGCGGCAGGTGCGCATTCAATGCGAGATAACCGTCGGCGAGTTCGACCGTGACCTGACGGTCGCGCGCATAGAGCACGGCCAGCGCCTCGCAATCCTTGGGGTTGAGTTCGGAGAGCACCATGCGGTCGTGAGCGCGCAGCAGGCGGCGCGCGATCGCCGGCGAACCGGGGTAATAGCGCAGCGTGCCACCGGGATTTTCGGCGCGCAGCGCATCGAGATAGGGCTGCATTTCGTCGGGCACATCGTTGCGCCCCCAGATGCGCGCGATGCCGTCCTTGTGTTCGGCGTTTTTCTGCGCCCATTCGTGCAAAAGATCGTACTGACCGATGCCGGCATGGGTGTCGAGATGGAAATACGGTTTGTCCTTGCGCGTCATCCCGAGAACCAGTTGGGCGAGCAAGGCGTGCTTGAAAACATCGGCGAAGTTCCCGGCATGAAACTGATGGCGGTAGGCGAGCATGCGGAGTCCGGCTTATTTGACGCCGTACTTGGCGCGGTAGTGCTGGGCGAGAACCTGCCGCGTCTGCCGGTTGAGCTGCGGGTTGCGCGGCCCGCGCAACGTCGGCGGCCGTTGCGACGGCGCGGCCGGCTTTGCGGTTTTAGGCTGGGATTTTTTGTTCATGGTGTCGAGGGCCGAAGCATACTGCAATCCGGCCGCCAAAGCGCGCAGGCGGCTTCGCGCCACATCCATTTAACCCCTTTTCAGCCGGCGCTCCGTTTATAGCTTCCGTTCGCATCATCAACCGGAGGCTTACATGCTGCACAGAACATCCCGTCCCCTCGTCACCGTGCTCGCCACGTTGCTGGCGATTGCCGGCGCATCATTCGGCGCAGTCGCATCGGCGCAAAAAATCGCCGCGCCGCCGGTCGAGCGCTGGCAGCGGCCGCAACTCACCATCGCCAACGGCGCCGATCTGCCGGTGCGTCTGCAGCAGGTGGCGGTGAAAAGCGAAATCAGCGGACGACTGGCGGTGACCGAAATTGCCATGACGTTTTTCAACCCGAATGGGCGCATTCTCGAAGGCGAGCTGCAGTTTCCGCTGCTCGACGGCCAGCAACTATTGAGCTTTGCGATGGACGTCAACGGCCGCCTGCGCGAAGCAGTGCCGGTCGAGAAGACGCGCGGACAGGCGGTGTTCGAGGACATCACGCGCGTGCGCGTCGATCCGGGCCTGTTGCAGATCACTCAAGGCAATAATTTCAAGCTACGCGTCTATCCGATCCCGGCGCTCGGCGTGAAGCAGGTGGTGCTGCGCGTGTCGGAAACGCTGCGCGAACGCAACGGCCGCGTGACGTACCGGCTGCCGCTCGACTACGCCGCGGCGCTCGACAGTTTCCGCCTCGACATCAATGTTGCAGGCATGCAATCGCCGGCGTTGCCGGCGCGCAATCCCTTCGACGGACTGGCCTTCAAGCACACCGCCGGCGGTTATCACGCGCAGGTCGCGCGCGAACGCTACGCCGGCCGCGGTGTGCTCGAACTGGAGGTGCAGCCCGCGCCCGGGGCACAGGCATGGACGCAAAACTTCGACGGCAAAAATTATTTTTACGCCGAGGTTGCGGTGCCGGTAAAGAGTGCAGTGCGCGCCTTGCCCGCCACTGTCGGCCTGATCTGGGACAGCTCCGGGTCAGGCGCGACGCGCGATCACGTGCGCGAATTCGCCCTGCTCGACGCCTATTTCCGGCGTCTGCGCAACGGTACTGTGCGGTTGACGCGCCTGCGCGACGCAGCCGAACGCAGCGAAAGCTTTCGCATCGTCAACGGCGACTGGCAGGCGCTGCGCAACACGCTCGACGCCACGCCTTACGACGGCGCCACCAACTTCGGCGCGTTCGAAGCCGAGAACGGGGTCGGCGAATATCTGCTGGTCAGCGACGGCCTGGCGAATTACGGCGAAAAAGCGTTTTCCGCACCGTCCGTGCCGGTGTATGCGATTGCGGCAGCGAGCCGCAGCGATGCCGCACGACTGCGCCAGGTCGCCGAAGCCAGCGGCGGCCGCTTTATCGATCTCATCAACGACGCACCAAACGCACCGGCACAATTACTGACGACAACCACGCGCGTCAGCGTACTCGGCGCCGACGGCGCCCATCAACTGCAACTCGCCTCTCCTTATCCGGAGCAGGGCCGCGTTGTCGTTGCTGGCGTGCTGACCGAGGAGATGACACGGCTCAAACTTGGCATCCGCCAGCCGGACGGAAAGACAGGCGTGATCGACGTGCCGGTGCGCGCGGGTGAAGCACCGTTTGCACTGGTGGCCCCGTTGTGGGCACGCCTCAGGATCGAAGCGCTCGAAGCCGATTACGAAATCAACCGCACCGAGATCCGCCGCCTCGGTCAGGCGTTTCGTCTGGTCACGCGCGAGACTTCGCTGATCGTGCTCGACCGCGTCGAAGACTATGTGCGTTTCGAAATTACGCCGCCGGCGGAGTTGCGGCCCGAATACGAGCGCCTGATTCAGACGGCGGCGCGCAGCCGCGGCGACGATCGCAATGCGCATCTGGAAAACGTCGTGCGCCGCTTTCAGGAAAAGATTTCCTGGTGGAACCGCGAGTTTCCGAAGGGCGAAAAGCCGGCACCGCAGCCGGCGTTAAAACCGGTCGCCGGCGCGAACGGCCGGCTGCAGGAAATGGATCGCCGCGATGCGCCAGCGCGCAATCTCGCTTCGCCCGCCGCGCCGGCGGCAATACCCGAAGCGCGCACCATGCAACGCATGGAAGTGGCGAAAAGCGCCGGCGCGCGCGCCGCCGATGCCTTGACCGCTTCTGCGGGCGAACCGGCGGCGACCACGGCGACGATACAACTCAAAAAATGGGAACCCGATGCGCCCTACGCGACACGCATGCGCAACGCGGATGCCGGCTCGGTTTATCGCGTCTATCTCGACGAGCGCGCGGGATACCTCGACAGCACCGCGTTTTTTCTCGATGCCGCCGATATTCTGTTCGATAAACAGCAACCGGAACTGGCGCTGCGCGTGCTGTCGAATCTGGCCGAGATGGATCTGGAGAACCGCCACATTCTGCGCGTGCTCGGCTACCGCCTGTTGCAAGCTAGGCGCGCCGCACTTGCGCTACCGGTATTCAAGAAGGTGCTCGCACTCTCGCCGGAAGAACCGCAGTCGTATCGAGATCTCGGCCTCGCTTACGCCGCCGACCGCTGGTTTCAGAAAGCGATCGATGCGTTGAACGAAGTCGTGATCAGACCCTGGCACGGCCGTTTTCCGGATGTCGAGCTGATCGCGCTGGCGGAACTCAACGCCATTCTCGCCACCTGCGGCGAGTCGCTCGACCTCAGCCGCATCGATCCGCGCCTCGTGAAAAATCTGCCGCTCGATCTCAGGGTGGTGTTGACCTGGGACGCCGACAATACCGACATCGATCTGTGGGTGACCGACCCGAACGGCGAGCGCGCCTACTACGGCAACCGGCTGACATATCAAGGCGGCCGCATGTCGCTCGATTTCACCGGCGGCTACGGGCCGGAAGAGTTTTCGCTGAAGCGCGCCAAGCCCGGCAAATACAAAGTCGAAGCGCAGTATTTCGGCGACCGCCAGCAGAAAGTCACCGGACCGACCACGCTGCAGGTAATGCTCACTGGAAAATTCGGCAGCACGGAACAAAAGGAACAGGCGATCACGCTGCGATTGAAAGGCCGCTCGGAGACGGTTTATGTCGGCGAATTCGAAGTGAAGTAGAGCCCGATGCAACAAGGCGGCAGGACGGTATCGGCATTGCGCGGGAGGGGCTCATGTTAGACTGCGGCCGCCTTGATCCGCCGTCCGGGATTTGCAATGACTACCGTCCTTCGCCGCATGCTTCATCGACTTCAACCGCTGTTCGCCGGCAGCGTGCTGCTGCTGGCGGCCTGCATGCCGACCGGCGACACGCCGCAGCTGCGCGTGATTGCCACCGATCCCGGCAGCGAGGCGGTGCTCGGCGCGCAGCAGCGCTTTCACATCCAGTTTGCGCTCGACAGCAAGACACCGCTGGTGGTCACCCTCGACCCCTATTTCGACCATCAGCCGCTGTCGGCGAATCTCGGCACCAGCGCGCCCGTCCTGATGCCGGCCGGCGGCGGCAGCGCGGTGGCTTATCTGTTTTTCTGGGGCGACTACGCCACGCGCGTCGATGAAATCAAACTGGTCGCGCGCGCGCCCAAACAGGCGCAGCCGGCGGTTGAACTTGCCTTGCCGGTAAAACTTTCGTGGATCTCGCGCGAGGTGCCGCCGCACGAAGCGGCGCCATGGGTCAACGCCATGCAGAAGAGTCCGGCGGCGGCGGACGAACGTGAGCGCTGGCTCGCCTACGGCGCGGTCATTCTCGCCATTGCCGTCGCCGGCTTTGCTTCGCACTGGCTGCGACAACGGAGGCGCATGCGATGACCGGACCGGTAACACGGCGCGACGACAGGGATTAAAATGGCGTTTTGCCCGACAGCCGCCGACCGATGAACATTGCCGAATTGCGTGAAGAATACCGGCGGGCCCGTCTCGACGAAGGTGACATCGCGCGCGACCCGTTCGAACAGTTCAACCGCTGGTTCGACGACGCGGTCAAGGCCGAACACCCGATGCTCAACGCGATGACGCTGGCCACGGTGTCGGCGGAAGGCCGGCCCTCGGCGCGCATCGTGCTGTTGAAAGGCGTCGATAACGGCGGCTTCGTGTTCTATACCAACTACAAATCGCGCAAGGGCCGCGAGCTCACCGCCAACCCGAGCGCCGCGCTGGTGTTCTACTGGAGCGAACTCGAGCGCGAAGTGCGCATCGACGGGCGCGTCAAGAAAGTAACGGCGCAGGAATCCGACAGCTATTTTGCCAGCCGCCCGCTGGGCAGCCGCCACGCCGCCATCGCCAGCCCGCAAAGCGAGGTCGTCGCCGACCGCGCAACACTGGAGGCGCGTTTCACCGAAGCTGAAAAAAAATCCGGCGAGCACCCGGCGCGGCCGCCACACTGGGGCGGCTACCGCCTTGTGCCCGAAGCGATCGAGTTCTGGCAGGGCCGGCCCAACCGCCTGCACGATCGCGTGCTCTACACCCGCAAGGGACGCAGCTGGCAGATCGAGCGGCTCGCGCCGTGAAACCGTAATCCAGATCTTGGCGCGGGGCTAGAAAAAGCGCTGCGCGAACGACCACGACACCGCCGCCACAAAGGCCGAGCCGGGAATCGTGAATATCCATGCCCACACGATGTTGCCGGCCACACCCCAGCGCACCGCCGACAGCTTTTGCGACGCGCCGACGCCGACAATCGCGCCGGTGATCGTATGCGTGGTCGAGACCGGCACCCCAAGCCAGGTCGCGATGAACAGCGTAATCGCGCCGCTGGCCGAGGCGCAAAATCCGCTGACCGGTTTGAGTTTGGTGATGCGCATGCCCATCGTTTTGACGATGCGCCAGCCGCCGAACAACGTGCCCAGGCCCATCGCAGCCTGACAGGCCAGCACCACCCACAGCGGCAATGCGTCGTCGGGACCGACCACGCTGGAGGCGATCAACAGCATCCAGATGATGCCCATGGTTTTCTGCGCGTCGTTGCTGCCGTGGCCGAGGCTGTAAAAGGCGGCGGCAACGAACTGCAGCCCGTTAAACAGATTGCCGACGCGGCGCGGCGTGCTGCGCACGAATATCCACGACACCGCGATCATCAGCACGACGCCGAGCGTGAAGCCGAGCGCGGGCGAGAGGATGATCGCCAGCGCAGTCTTGAAAAAACCGCTGCCGACGAGCATGCCGGTGCCGCCCTTGGCCACCGCCGCGCCGGCGAGCCCGCCGATCAGTGCATGCGAGGAACTCGACGGAATGCCGTAATACCAGGTCAGGATGTTCCACGAGGTGGCGCCCATCAGCGCGCCGAACACCACGTAATGATCGACGATCAGCGGATCGATGATGCCCTTGCCGACGGTGCCGGCGACATGCAGACCGAAAAACAGGAAGGCAATGAAATTGAAGAAGGCCGCCCACACGATCGCCCATTGCGGGCGCATCGCGCCGGTCGAAACGATGGTCGCGATCGAATTGGCGGCGTCATGAAAGCCGTTCATGAAATCGAACACCAGCGCCAGCGCGACCAGGCAGACCAGGACTTGCAGACTCATGCGCTACGCTCCCCGCCCCGACGCCGCCTCATGAATTCTCGAGGACGATGCCCTGGATGATGTTCGCGACGTCTTCGCAGCGGTCGGTCACGGTCTCGAGGTGTTCGTAGACCGAACGCAGCTTGATCAGCTCACGCACGTCGGGTTCATCTCGGAACAGGCGCGCAATGGCGTCGCGCATGACATGGTCGGCCTCGGATTCGAGGCGGTCGATTTCCGTGCACAGGGTCATGATCTCGGCGGCATTGTCCATGTTCGACAACAGGCCGACGGCGGCCTTGACCTTTTCGCAACAGGCCACGCAGATCTCGGCGAGTTTTTTCGCCTCGGGCGTCAGCTCACGTACGTCGTAGAGGAACATCAACTGGGCGGAATCCTCGATCAGGTCGAGAATGTCATCCATCTTGCTGATCAGCTGGTGGATGTCCTCGCGATCGAGCGGCGTGATGAAAGTCTTGTGCAACAGCTCGATGGTGGTACGCGTAATCTTGTCGGCGCGCTTTTCGATCGATTCGATATTGTAGGTGCGGCGCTTCAAATCATCGCCGGTCGCCATCAGCGCCGCCAGTTCGCGGCTGCCTTCCACGACCTGTTCCGCGTGCTCATTGAACAAATCGAAAAACCGCCCTTCCTTCGGCAACAGCCGTCCGAACATGGTCGCCCCCCTTATCGCGATCAGCACCAACCGACGCGCACTGTTTTTGTAACAATAGTGTAATGTGTTTTTGCGCCGGCCTGCCCGAAATCGGACGCCCTACTGGACGAAAATCAGAAAATTACGCATTTGGCATCGCCTCCTGCACAAAATAACGCCGCACCATCAACGCCACCGGTCTCCCGCGGCTGGTTCGAAACCCTGCTTGCCTGGTATTTCGTCAGCGTGTGGGGTTCGGGCTTTCTCGCCACCAAGATCGGCCTGCATTACGCCGCGCCGTTCACCTTCCTGACGCTGCGTTTTATGTTCGGCATCGTTTGCCTGACGCCGATCGTAATGATGAGTCGCGCGCCGTGGCCGGCCTCGCGCCGCGACTTTCTGCACGTGGTGGTGGCGGGCCTCCTGATGCACAGCGTGCATCTGGGCGGCAGCCACTATACGCAGTACCTCGGCGTCTCCGCCGGCATCGCCGCGGTGCTGCTGTCGGTGCAGCCGCTGCTCACGGCGCTGATTGCCGCGCGCTGGATGAACGAGCGCTTGATGCCACGCCAATGGGCCGGCATCGCACTGGGGCTCGGCGGCGTGGTGCTGGTGGTGTGGCACAAAATCGATGTGCGCGAAATGACCCTCGGCAGTTTGATTGCCGTCGGCGTGTCGCTGTTCGGCGTCACCGCCGGCACGCTCTACCAGCGCGTGTTCTGCCCGCGCGTCGATCTGCGCACTTCGGGCCTCGTACAATTTGTCGCGGCCGGACTGACGCTGGCGCCGCTGGCGTGGATATTTGAGGGCTTTGCGGTGCGCTGGGCGTGGCAGATGCTGGCGGCGATTGCCTTTCTGGTGATCGGTGCCTCCATCCTCGCCGTCAACGCACTGCATACGCTGATGCGGCGCGGCGAAGCCACCCGCGTGAGCAGCCTGATCTATTTGACTCCGGTATTCGCAGTTACGCTCGAGTACCTGTTATTCGATGTGGTGCCGAGCGCGCTCTCGCTTGCCGGCATGGCCGTCACCTGCGCCGGCGTCGCGCTGGTGACGGCGGCGCGCCTGCGTCTAAGGCAGGTAGAATGAGTGCTTGAATGCGCCAGGCGCCACTGGCTACCGCGCGCGCTTTCCCACCCCGCCGTAGCGAACACGCTTTGAAACTGATCCTCACCCGCGTCATCCTGCCGACCGTTCTGCTGCATTTTGCATTCTCCGGCTGCCGCGTCAATCTGTCGCTGACCGCATTGAGCCTGCACGCCTCGCCGGCCACCGTCGGCGCGATCGCCTCGATGCTGGCACTGCTGCCGATGCTGTTCGCGGTCAGCGCCGGCCGCATGATTGACCGCACCGGTCCGCGCAAACCAATGCTGCTCGGCGCCGTAATGGAATTGAGCGGACTTGTCATCGGCTATGTGTGGCCGCGGCTCGAAGTGCTGTTCGTCGTCAGCGCGCTGACCGGGTCGGGCTTCATGCTGTTTCATATCGCGGTCAATCATGCGACCGGCGCGCTCGGCGCGCCCGAGGACCGCATGAAAAATTTCGGCATCCTCGCCCTCGGCTTCTCGACCGCCAATTTCATCGGCCCCGCTGCGACCGGATTCGCCATCGACCTGATCGGCAACCGCAACACCTATCTCATGCTGGCGTGCAGCGCGAGCGCCGCGATCGTCGTCATCGCCACGCGCGGCCTGCACGTCGCGCCCGCCGCGCAGGCCGGTGAATCGCAGAACAAGCGGCGCATCGCCGACCTGTTCCGCATCCCAACCATGCGGCGTGTGCTGCTCGTGAGCGCCGCACTGTCGATGGCGTGGGACATGTTTACCTTTCTGGTGCCGATCTACGGTTCGCAGATCGGTCTTTCGGCCTCGCGCATCGGCCTCGTTCTCGGCGCCTTCGGCTCGGCAATATTCACCGTGCGGGTGGCGCTGCCGCTGGTGGCGCGACGCATCGGCCAATGGCGCATGCTGATCATCGCGATGTTGGCGAGCGGTGCAATGTTTTTCGTGTTCCCGCTGTTCGAGGCGCTCGCCGTGCTGATGCTGATCGCATTCCTGCTCGGCATCGGTCTCGGCGGCGCGCAGCCAATGATCATGTCGCTGGTGGTATCGCACGCGCCGCCCGGCCGCGGCGGCGAGGCGGTCGGCGTACGTACTCTGCTACTCAATTGCAGCCAGGCCGGCATCCCGCTGGTTTTTGGCGCACTGGGTGCCGCCTTCGGCATCGCCCCGGTATTCTGGCTGATGGCGATAGGCCTGACCTGCGGCGGCTGGCTGCTGCGTAAACCCGGCCCCGGACTGGCCTGAACCGCGCTGCGGTACGCCGGAAGGGAACACCGGCGCCGCCGCACGGTCCTATGCTGCGGGTAAAATCGTGCCGCAGCGGCGGCTTGAAATGCGCGCACCCCGCCCTTATCTACTCAAGCCGAGGAGGCTATACACCATGAAACGTATCGTCCTGTTCCTGATCACCAACCTTGCCATCATGCTGGTGCTGTCGATCACGCTGAGCGTGCTCGGCGTCGACCGCTTTTTGAGCGCCAACGGATTGAACGTCGGCATGCTGCTGGTGTTCTCACTCATCGTCGGCTTCGGCGGTTCCTTTATCTCGCTGCTGATGTCGAAACCGATCGCCAAGTGGTCGACCGGCGCGCAGGTCATCGACGGCAGCGAAGGTGCCGAGCAACGCTGGCTGGTTGATACCGTGCACCGGCTCGCCGACCGCGCCGGCATCGGCATGCCGGAAGTCGCGTATTACGAGGGCGAGGCGAATGCCTTCGCCACCGGCGCATTTCGCGATTCCGCGCTGGTCGCGGTATCGACCGGTTTGCTGCAGTCGATGACGCGCGAAGAAGTCGAGGCGGTGCTCGGTCACGAGGTCGCGCATATCGCCAACGGCGACATGGTGACGCTGACGCTGATCCAGGGCGTGGTGAATACCTTCGTGGTGTTTCTCGCGCGCGTGGTCGGATATGTGGTCGACCGCGTCGTGCTCAAGAACGAACGCGGCGTCGGCATCGGCTACTACGTCGCCACTTTTGTGTGCGAAATCGTGTTCTCGGTGCTGGCGTCCATCATCGTCGCCTGGTTTTCTCGTCAGCGCGAATTCCGCGCCGATGCCGGCTCTGCGCAACTGCTGGGCAACAGCCGACCGATGATCAACGCGCTGTCGCGGCTGGGCGGACTGCAGCCGGGCGGGCTGCCGCAATCGGTGGCCTCCGCCGGCATCAACAACGTGCCGGGCTTCATGGCGCTGTTCTCGACCCATCCGCCGATCGAGCGGCGGATCGCCGCGCTGCAGTCCAAGCAGGGCTAACGGCAGAGGCACACTTTACGTAAAAACGGCCGGTAACGCGATGCGTTGCCGGCCGTTTTATTTTGCGATTGCAGGCGCCACGCAGGCGCTTGCCGCAAACAATTACTTCAGGTGCTTGCTGACCAGTTTGGTCATGTCGAACATCGACACCTGTTTCTTGCCACCGAAAACTTCTTTGAGCTTTTCGTCAGCATTGATGTTGCGGCGGTTCTTGCTGTCTTGCAGGCCGTGCTTCTTGATGTAGGCCCACAGCTTCTTCGTCACTTCAGTGCGCGGATACGGGCCGGCACCGATGACTGCACCGAGAGCCGGCGTAATCTGCATCGGCTTCATGAAGGCTGCGCTGGGCTTGCGTGCGGATTTTTTCTTCGCGGGTTTCTTTGCGGCTTTCTTTTTTACGGCCATAGTCTTCTCTCCTTTAAAGACACGAAAAACACCCACCATTGGGTTGGGGCGATTGTAAACCAGATTAATGCGCACAGCGCAATCCTCATAGAGAAAAAGCGGTTTTCCCGTCCGTGCGGCAATGGCAAAAACGCGCTGCGCAGCGCGCATCATCGAATTGGAAAGCAGCGCAAGGGCGGTGCCGGCACATGTCGAAATCGCCACAATGCATTGCTGCCGCCGACTGACTCCGCTGATGCAAATTCGCAGTTTCCCCCCGTAAACCAAGACCGGCCAAGGAAAAACTGCCGACGGGAGGGCGCATCCGGCTGGCGAAAAATCAGCGCGTGTCGCGCGCCAGACGGATGCCGCTGAACTGCCAGCGGGCGGTGGCGGGAAAGAAATTACGATAGGAGGCGCGAATGTGTGAATGCGGCGTGGCGCACGAACCGCCGCGCAACACGTATTGATTGGACATGAATTTTCCGTTGTATTCGCCGACCGCACCGGGGGCGCTGCGGTAACCCGGATAGGGCTCATACGCGCTGCGCGTCCATTCCCACACGTCGCCGAACACCTGGGTGGCGCCGGCTGCGGCCGGCGCGCGCGGTTCAAAGACGCCTGCTTCGGCAAAATGGCCGGCAAGCTGTTGCGTTGCCGCATACGATTCCCACTCCGCTTCCGTCGGCAACCGTGCGCCGGCCCAGCGCGCATAGGCGTCGGCCTCGAAAAAACTGACATGGCAGACCGGCGCCGACGGCTCGGGCACGCGGCGGCCGTGCAGGGTGAAAACAGTCCAGCCGGCGGCCTCGCGCCGCCAGTAGAGCGGCGCCTGCCAGCCCTGCGCGTGCCGCTGGTCCCAGCCTTCGGACAGCCACAGGTCGTGGCTCTCGTAACCGCCGTCGGCGATGAAATCCGCATATTCGCCGTTGGTCACCGGTCGCGTGGCGATGTCGAAGGCATCGAGAAACACGCGATGCCGCGGCAGTTCGTTGTCGAAACAGAAGCTGTCCCCCTCATGACCGATGCGGCGTATGCCGTCCGGCAGGGACTGCCAGTGCTGCGGCATGCGCTGTCCCTGCGGGATCGGCCGCGCCTCGAGATAAACCGGGTCCAGCGGATTGCACGACAGCAGATGCTTGAGATCGGTCAGGATCAGTTCCTGATGCTGCTGCTCATGCTGGATGCCGAGTTCGATCAACGCGTCCCACGCCGGCGCGCCGGCATCCATCAAGGCGGCAATGCGGGCATTGACATGACAACGATAAGCCAGGATGTCGTCAAAGGAGGGCCGCGAAATGAGGCCGCGCTGCGGCCGCGGATGGCGCGGACCGACGCCCACGTAATACGAATTGAACAGGCTGCGGAATTCCGGATGAAACGGCCGGTAACCGGGAATCGCTGGCGCCAGCACGAAGGTCTCGAAAAACCAGGTGGTATGCGCGAGGTGCCATTTGACCGGGCTCGCGTCCGGCATCGATTGCAGCGCGCAATCCTCGGCCGACAGCGGCTGAGCCAACTGCAGCGTCCGCGCGCGCACCGCGAAAAAACGTTCTCTCAGCGTCGCTGCCGTTACCGCCTGTTCAGGTTGCAAATTCATCGCGTTCCCCCCGCCCGTCCGTCGCGATCGATTCCGCTTTCAATCAACCGGCGCCGCGAAACTGCCCACGGTCTCGCCCCGACAGCGTTGCATATTCCATGTCGCGCGACAACCGCCGCTTATTGACGAACGCCGGCCAGACCGTCGAACCAGATGGCAAGACCCTGCGCATTGAGCTCGATATCGCCGGCAAAAACCTCCAGCACCGCCTCGCTGCTGAGAGGCCAGCGATGGCGCCGCGCTTCGTCGAGCACGAGCCGGGTCATGCCGGCCTTCAGCCGGGCGTGGCGCGACGGCTCCGCCGCCCCGCCCGCTCGCCCCAGCTCGGCGTAAGCATCGAGCAGGCGATGCATGTCGTCGGCAAGGCGCGCGATGTCGCCGATCTGGCTGTAGTGTGTGACGTAGACTGCGGACGGGCGCAGGCCGGCGATCAAATCGACCGAGCGATGCGCGGCGACCGGATCAAAATGCACCGGGCTTGAGGTCGGCAGCACGAACTGGCGCCCGTCGCGATCGAGCTCGCGATAGGACAGGCCGAAAGTGTCGCCGGTGAACACGTGGCCCGACTTCGTGTCGTGGATGCAGACATGATGCCGCGCGTGCCCCGGCGTGTCGTAAAACACCAGCGTGCGGCCGTTCAGTTCCAGCGTCGCCTCGTGCGGTGTTTCGACGATGCGCTCGCGCGGCACCGGCATGATCTCGCCATAGAGTTCGCGCATGTGCGCCTCGCCATAGACCGCGACCGTGCCCTCGATCAGCTGGCGCGGATCGACCAGATGGCGCGCGCCGCGCGGGTGCACGGTCAGCCGCGCCGCCGGCAGTTGCGACAGCAAGAGGCCGGCGCCACCGGCGTGATCGAGATGAATGTGCGTGAGAATGACGTAATCGACATCCTCGGCGCGCAACCCTTTCGCGCGCAGCGCCGCCATCACCTGCGGCACCGAACTGTTGACGCCGCAATCGACGATCGCGGCGCGGCCGTTCTCGATAATCAGATGAATGGCGTCGAGCCGCGTGCGCAGATAACCGGAGTCGATCGCGCTGATGCCGTGTTCGTAATCGATGACGTCGGGCATGCGAATCAGGCGACAGCCGGCTCAGGCCTCGCCGCGGGCCGCGGCGGCGGTCGTCGCCGGCACTACGCGGCGCGCTGGAAAACGCACCGCGAAACGGCTGCCTTTGTCCGGCACGCTGTGAATTTCGAGCGTGGCCTGATGCCTGTTCAGGATGTGTTTGACGATGGCAAGCCCCAGACCGGTGCCGCCGGTGGCGCGCGAACGGCCGCGATCGACGCGGTAAAAGCGCTCGGTCAGGCGCGGAATGTGTTCGGGCGCAAAACCGATGCCGGTGTCTTCGACGGCGAATTCGGCGGCCCCCTCGCTGGCGCGCCAGCTCAAGCGCACTTCGCCGCCCTCCGGCGTGTAGCGGATCGCGTTGCTGACAAGGTTGCCGAAAGCGCTGACGATTTCACTCTCGGCGCCCAGTAGATCGTAGTCGCCGCTGGCGTCAAGTACGATGCGGTGTTTGCCGCCGCTCAACGCGACGGCATCGACGCGCAGGCGCTCCAGCATGGGCGCGACGCATACGCGCTCGTCGAGCGACGGACTCGGTGCGGATTCGAGCGTGGACAGCGTCAGCAGGTCATCGACGATGTGCTGCATGCGCTTGCACTGGTCCGCCATCAGGTCGCTGTAATCGCGCATGCGCTGGGGATCAAGGTCCAGTTCGCGGATGGTTTCGAGAAATCCGGACAGTACCGTCAATGGCGTGCGCAATTCGTGGGAAACGTTGGCGACAAAATCCCGCCGCATGCTCTCGAGCTTTTCGAGACGGGTGACGTCACGCGATAACAGCAGTTTTTGCGCGTCCCCGTATGGGATGATCTGCAGCGACAAAATGATTGCGCTGGTGCGCGCCGAACGCAGTTCCAGCGGCGAAGAATAGTCTCCCGCTTCAATGTACCCGACAAACTCCGGTTGACGCAGCAGGTTGGTAATCGGCGCGCCATGATCCCCGTCCAGCGTAAGATCGAAATGATGCTCTGCCATGTCGTTGCACCAGTCGATACGGTTTTCGGCATCGAGAATAACCACGCCGTCGGGATGCACGCGGCCGGCCTGACGGAAGCGCACCAGCGTTTTTGCCAGCTGCTGGTGTTCGCGGGTCTTCACCCTTTCATATCGATAAAGCAGCGCAAAGACGTCGTCCCACAATCCCGAACCGCGCGGCATCTGATCAAGCACAGGCTCTTCGAGCCATCTCGCCAGTTGCGAGATATGGCGTGCGTGGTAGACGAGCAGGGCCGCGACCGCGCCGCCAAACGCTAATACGCCGACGGCCGTGCCGAACATGAATGACAGTAAAAGGGCCGCCAGCGCAATAAATGCAACCGGCAGCAAGGTGCGGAAAACCAGATGATTCAATGCATTCGCCTCGTCATGGCGGAGGCATTATCGCATGAACCGGCCGCCGGCCGCTGCCGGAGGACCGCGCCCTACGCGTGCAGGCGATAACCGGTTCCGCGCACGGTTTCGATCAGCCGATCGTGACCGGTGGATTCAAGGGCTTGCCGCAAACGACGGATGTGCACATCGACCGTGCGCTCCTCGACGAACACATGGTCGCCCCACACCTGGTCAAGCAGCTGCACGCGGGAATAGACGCGCTCCGGGTGGGTCATGAAAAAATGCAGCAGCTTGAACTCGGTCGGGCCAAGATTGATGTCGCTGCCGTTGCCGCTGACGCGGTGGGCCGCCGGGTCAAGCCGCAAATCGCCGATTTCGATCAGGTCGTCGGTCAATTGCGGCGCGCGACGGCGCAACACCGCCTTGATGCGCGCCAGCAGTTCCTTCGGCGAAAACGGCTTCGTCACGTAGTCATCAGCACCCGACTCCAGGCCCTCGATCTTGTCGGTTTCCTGCGCGCGCGCAGTCAGCATGATGATCGGAATGTCCTTCATACGCTGGTCGCCGCGTAGCCGGCGCGCCAGCACGGTGCCGGCCAGATCGGGCAGCATCCAGTCGAGCAGGATGAGGTCGGGGCGCACCTCGCGGATCAGCGACTCGGCCTCGCCAACGCTGTAGGCACGTTGCACGCGATAGCCGGCGTGCTCGAGATTGACCGCGACCAGTTCCTGGATCGCGGGCTCGTCCTCAACAACAAGAATGTCGCCGCCGATCATGGGTTCACGTGCACCGGGATCAACCCAGTGCCTCGCGTTCGAGTTGTTCGACCGTGGTGTGCCGGACATCGGTGCCCTTGACGACATATATCACCTGTTCTGCCATGTTTTTCGAATGATCGCCGATGCGTTCGATTGCCTTGGCGACCCATAAAATATCAATTGACTGCGAAATGGTGCGCGGGTCTTCCATCATAAATGTGATCAGCTGGCGCACGATTGAACGGAATTCCTCGTCGATTTCGACGTCTTCCCGGACGATCGCCGCCGCCGCCACCGGATCGAGCCGCGCCAGCGCATCGAGCGCCTTGCGCAGCATGCCAATGCCGATTTCACCCATGTGCCGGACCGCCGCGATCGGCGTGCGCGGCAGCCGCATATGCTCGCTGCTGCGCTTGCCCATACGCGCAATCTTCGCCGCCTCGTCGCCGATACGCTCGAGATCGACGACGATCTTGATCACAGCCAGCACCATGCGCAGATCGCCGGCAGTTGGTTGACGACGTGCGATCAAATGGCTGCAATCGGTGTCGATGCTTACTTCAAGCGCGTTAACACGCGTGTCCTCCTGAATCACCTTGTCGAGCGTCGAGGTATCGCCTGTGGCGAGACCGTTGATTGCCGACAGAATCTGCGACTCGACCAGGCCGCCCATTTCAAGGACGCGGGAACGCAGCGTTTCCAGATCAAGATCGTATTGCTTTGAAGAATGTTCTTGTGCCATGCGTTTCTCCAATACCGGTGTCAGCCGAACCGGCCGGTGATGTAATCCTCTGTTTCCTTGCGCGTAGGCTTGATGAAGATGTTGTCGGTGGCGCCGAACTCGATCAACTCGCCAAGGTACATGTAAGCGGTAAAGTCCGACACGCGCGCCGCCTGCTGCATGTTGTGCGTGACAATCACCACCGTGTAATCCGCCTTCAGTTCGTCAACCAGTTCCTCGATGCGCGAAGTGGAAATCGGATCAAGCGCAGAGCAGGGTTCGTCAAGCAGCAATACCTCGGGCTTGATTGCTATGCCGCGCGCGATGCATAGCCGCTGCTGCTGGCCGCCGGAGAGGCTGCTGCCGCTCTGGTTCAACTTGTCCTTGACCTCTTTCCACAACGCCGCCTTCGACAACGCCCATTCGACGCGCTCGTCCATCTCGCCGCGGCTAAGGTTCTCGTACAGCTTTACACCAAAGGAAATATTATCGTAGATCGACATCGGGAACGGCGTCGGCTTCTGAAAAACCATGCCGACCTTGGCGCGCAACAGGGTAATGTCCTGGTCTTTGGCGAGTATGTTTGAACCGTCAAGCCGGATTTCGCCCTCTGCACGCTGCCCCGGGTACAACTCATAAAGGCGATTGAAGGTGCGCAGTAACGTGGACTTGCCGCAACCCGAGGGACCGATGAAGGCGGTCACTTTGTTGCCCGGGATATCCATCGACACGCCTTTTATTGCATGATACTTGCCGTAATAAAAATTCAGATCCTGAACTTTCAGTTTCGGATTTTCTATTTGTGTTTTTTCACTCATGGGGCAGTCCAATTAAATCGCGGTTCTGGTCTCAGCGCCGGAACAGCGCACGTGCGATGATATTGAGAGCAAGCACTGAAAGTGTTATCAGAATAGCGCCGCCCCACGCCAGCCGGTGCCAGTCCTCATAGGGACTCATCGCAAACTGAAAAATCACCACCGGCAAATTAGCCATCGGCGCGTTCATGTTGAGCGACCAGAACTGGTTATTGAGCGCCGTAAACAACAACGGAGCCGTTTCACCGCTGATGCGCGCTACCGCCAGCAGGATGCCGGTAATAATGCCCGCCTTTGCCGCGCGATACGATATGAACACCACCATCTTCCAGGACGGCGCGCCAAGAGCTACCGCGGCCTCGCGCAGGCTGTCGGGCACGAGCTTCAACATGTCATCCGTGGTACGAACAACCACCGGGATCACGATCAAAGACAGGGCAAGCGCTCCGCCCCAGCCCGAAAAGTGATTGACCTGGGAAACGTAGACGGAATAAACAAACAAACCGATCACGATCGACGGCGCCGACAACAGGATGTCGTTGATGAAACGGGTCGCCGGCGCGAGCCAGCCGCGGCGGCCATACTCCGCAAGATAGGTCCCGGCGAGTATTCCCACCGGGGTGCCGATCAGCGTTCCGGTTACCGCCATCATCAGGCTGCCGGCAATGGCGTTAAGCAATCCGCCGTTGCTGCCGGGAGGCGGTGTGTTTTGCGTGAACAGCGAAGGCGCGAGCGCGTTGAAGCCCTCGTAAAACAGCGTCACCAGAATCCACGTCAGCCAGAACAAACCGAACAAAAGCGTCAGCCCGGATACAAACAGCAGTATTGCATTGACCACACGGCGGCGGCGGTAAATCGGGTTGTCGGGAGAGATTGCGCTTGCCATCCGGTTCTCCTAGGACTGCTTGCCTTCATTCATGGCGAGCCGCAGCAGCAATAGCTTGGACAACGCCAGAACAATGGTTGTTATCAGAAACAGGATCAAACCCAGTTCGATCAATGCGGACGAGTGAAGCTCGCCGACGGCCTCGGTAAACTCATTGGCCAGTGAAGATGCGATACTGTTGCCCGGTGCCAGCAATGAGGCGCTCAGCCGATGCGAATTGCCAATGACGAAAGTCACCGCCATCGTTTCGCCGAGCGCGCGCCCGAGGCCCAGCATGATGCCGCCAACGACACCGATTTTGGTGTAGGGCAAGACCACGCTCCATACCACTTCCCACGTCGTGGCGCCGAGACCATAGGCGGATTCCTTGAACATCGCCGGCACCAGCTCGAATACGTCGCGCATGACCGCTGTGATAAAGGGGATCACCATTACGGCAAGAATGATGCCGGCGGTCAGCATGCCAATGCCCATTGCCGGCCCCTTGAACAGCGGACCGAAGATCGGCAACGGACCGAAAGTCTTGATCAACAGCGGTTGTACGTATTGCGAAAACAGCGGCGCAAATACGAAGAGCCCCCACATGCCGTAAATAATGCTGGGAATGGCCGCGAGCATCTCGATTGCGGTGCCCAGCGGGCGCTTGAGCCAGTTTGGCGAAAGCTCGGTCAGAAACAACGCAATGCCAAAGCTGACCGGTATGCCGATAATCATGGCGATGGCCGAGCTGACCAGCGTGCCGTAGATCGGCACCAGGGCGCCGAATTCTTCCTTGACGGGATCCCATTCATCAACAAACAGAAAACCAAAGCCGAATTTCGAAAGCGTCAGTTGACTGTGGTAAATCAGGGAAATCAGGATCGCAGCCAGAATCGAAAATACGATAAAGGCAAAAAAGCGCGTCAGGTTCTTAAAAAATGCGTCCATCCAGGGCAGTCTCGCAGGAGGCGTTGGCTGTTTATTATTACCGGTTTGGCTGCGTTCTTGAAAACCCGCTTCGGTCATCACTGCATCCATAGGCGGCATCATTGCTATCCTGGAAAAAAGCGAGGGGCACTTCGGCCCCTCGCGGCATCGTTTGTGCTGACGGGGTATCCGCCGTAACTCAGTAAACCGGTTTGCCCGAGGCGTCCTGGATCTTTTTCCACTCGGCCTTGACCAGTTTGACCACACTGTCCGGCATCGGCACGTAATCGAGATCCAATGCCATCTTGTCCCCGCTTTCGTACGCCCAGTCGAAAAACTTGAGCGCGGTCTGTGCGTTTTCCGGCTTGTCCTGCTTTTTGTGCATCAGGATAAAGGTCGCGCCGGTAATCGGCCAGCTGTCCTTGCCGGACTGGTCGGTCAGCAGCAGGTAAAAGCCGGGGGCCTTGTCCCACTGCGCGTTGGCCGCGGCAGCGCGGAAAGTCTTATCATCCGGACCGACAAAATTGCCATCCTTGTTTTGCAGCAAGGCGTAAGACATCTTGTTCTGGAGAGCGTAGGCATATTCAACATAACCAATCGAACCGTTCAGACGTTGAACGTAAGCGGCGACACCTTCGTTTCCCTTGCCGGACACGCCGGTCGGCCATTTTACCGAGGTATTGTTGCCGGCCTTGTCCTTCCACTCCGCGCTGACCTTGGACAGGTAGTTCGTGAAAATGAATGTGGTGCCCGAACCGTCTGAACGCGAGACCACGGTGATATCCTGGTCGGGCAATTTGACGCCTTTGTTCAGGGCTGCAATCGCCGGCGCATTCCATTTGGTGACCTTGCCGAGATAAATATCGGCAAGCAAGGTGCCGGAGAGCTGCAAGCCACCCGGCTTGATTCCCTCAAGGTTGAACACCGGCACCACGCCGCCCATCACCATCGGGAACTGCATCAGACCTTCTTTTTCAAGAACGGCCGGCTCAAGCGGCGCGTCGGAGGCGCCGAAATCGACCGTCTTCGCGATGATCTGCTTGATGCCGCCACCGGAACCGATCGACTGATAGTTAAGACCGACACCGGTCTTTGCCTTGTAGGCTTCGGCCCACTTGGAATAAACCGGATAAGGGAAAGTTGCCCCGGCACCGGTAAGATCTGCCGCGCCCGCCACTGCTGCGACGGCCAGACCAAAACCAACCGCCGAACACTTGAGGAAACTCTGTAACCATTGGGTTTTCATTGATCGCTCTCCATGCCCCATAAGATTTGGGATCAGGCGCATGGTATGCGTCGATTGTTACAACGCGGTGACAGGCTCTATCGCACTGATAAATATAACTAATTCATTGTAACAATTGCCGCGGGCAATCGGATTTTTATGCGCACGGCGAACTTCGCCCTGCATTGGTCGAGCTTGTGCGCCATCGCATACTGACAGTAGGGCTAAGCGCTGTTATGCGCAAAATATTCCTGGTGGTAATCCTCGGCGACATAAAACGTCTGCGCCACCACCTCGGTGTCGATGGGACCACGCAAGACTTTTCCGCAGTGAGTTCAGCGATCAATTGACAGGCGAAAGCCTTCTGCGCGGCCGAATGGTAATAAATGCCCGCGCGGTATTACGTGCCGGCGTCGTTGCTCCGCCGGTTCAACGTGATCGGACGATGCATGACTAAAAACACTTCGAGGATTTCGCGAAACGTGATCACTGCCGGACCGAAGGTCACGTGCACGACACTGGCCTGATCCGTAGCGCCGCTACAGACCTGCCGGCAGGTTGGCGCGACGATGCTGCCGTTCTTATAGCCGAACCCTACCGCCGTCATCCCCTGCAGATCGCCGTAGAGACCATCTCTAATCGAAAACGTAGTTGTCCATCATCAGCGAACCATAGGTGGTGCTGGTGTGCACGCGGCGGCCGCGCCCGGTGGTGGCCGCACCAGCGGCCACCAGCAACGGCAGGAAATGCTCTTCGGTCGGATGATTGCGCGCGGCTTGCGGCGCCAGTGTGCGGTAATGGATCAGCGCATCGGTGTCGCCGTTGCCGATTTTCTCGTTGAGCCAGTCGCTGAAGTCGCGCGCCCACGCCGGCGGCAGCGCCGACGGGCCGAGCTCGCGCAGATTGTGCGTGGCGCCGCCGGAACCGAGAATCAGTACGCCGTCCTCGCGCAATGCGGCGAGTGCGCGACCGAGCGCGAAATGATGTTGCGCACCCAACTGCGGCTGCAAGGCAATCTGCAGCACGGGAATGTCGGTCGCCGGATACATCAGCATCAAGGGCACCCAAGCACCGTGATCCAGCCCCCACTCCTGATCGGGCACAGCCACAATGCCTGCCGCCGCCAGCAATTCGATAACCTGCTCCGCCAGTTCCGGCGCGCCGGGCGCTGGATAGGACAATTGATACAGGGCGCGCGGAAAGCCGCCGAAGTCATGTATGGTTTTTGGTGTTTCAACCGCACACACTGAAGGCGCCGGCGTCAGCCAGTGCGCCGAAGCGACCAGGATCGCCCGCGGTCGCCCGAGTGTTTCACCGAAGCCACGCAGAAACTGATGCGCGGCGCCATCTTCGAGCGCCAGCGTTGGCGCGCCATGTGAAACAAAAACGGCGGGGAATGCGCTCACACGACTTGGATGCGCGCGAATTTGCGTTTGCCGACCTGCGCCACCACGGTAGTGCCGGCAGCGAGCTTGAGCGCCTTGTCGCCGACCTTCTCGCCGTCGAGTTTGACGCCGCCCTGCGCGATCATGCGCAGCGCCTCGGAGGTGCTCGCGGTGAGCCCCGCCTCCTTGAGCGCGGAGGCGATGGCGATGCCGTCGGCGCCGCCCTGCAATACGATGGTCGCGATGTCAGCGGGAATTTCGCCCTGCCTGAAGCGCGATTCGAAATCGGCCAGCGCCGCCTCGGCCGCCGCCTTGCCGTGGAAGCGGGCGACGATTTCCTGCGCGAAACCGACCTTGATGTCGCGCGGATTGCGCCCGCCTTCGACCTCGGCCTTCCATTGGCGCATGGTGGCGAGCGACTCGAACGACAGCAACTCGATATAGCGCCACATCAGCGTGTCCGAGATCGACATCAGTTTGCCGAAAATTTCGTTCGCGCTTTCCGTAATGCCGATGTAGTTGCCGAGCGATTTCGACATCTTGTTTACACCGTCGAGTCCTTCGAGCAGCGGCATCATCAGCACGCACTGCGGCGGCTGGCCATTCTGCTTTTGCAGCTCGCGGCCCATCAGCAGGTTGAATTTCTGGTCGGTGCCGCCGAGTTCGAGATCCGCTTTCAGCGCTACCGAGTCGTAACCCTGCACCAGCGGGTAGAGGAATTCGTGGATCGCGATCGGCTGGTTGCTGCGATAACGTTTGCCGAAATCGTCGCGCTCGAGCATGCGCGCGACGGTATGCGTTGCCGCCAGCTTGATCATCTCGGCCGACGACAGTTTGTTCATCCACGTCGAGTTGTAGACCACCTCGGTTTTTGCGGGATCGAGAATTTTAAAAACCTGCGCCTTGTAGGTCTCGGCATTGCGCTCGACATCTTCGCGCGACAGCGGCGGGCGCGTCGCGTTCTTGCCGGTCGGGTCGCCGATCATGCCGGTAAAATCACCGATCAAAAACAGAATGTGATGACCGAGGTCCTGCAGCTGGCGCATCTTGTTGATGAGCACGGTGTGGCCGACATGCAGATCGGGCGCGGTCGGATCGAAGCCCGCCTTCACGCGCAGCGGGCGCCCGCTTTTGAGTTTTTCAACCAGCTCCGACTCGACCAGCAGTTCGTCGCAGCCGCGCTTGATGATTTCGAGTTGAGCGTTAATGTCGTTCACTGCAGGATTCCGTCGGCGTGGCGCGGGCGCTTTGATTTGCGTCCAGGCGGTGTTCTGCTAAGCTTGCGGCGTCGTCCAGCCGGGCACTCAAGTTACGCCGCTAAAAGCATGATTTTAGCCCAAAAGTTTGCGGCTTATTTGCGCAATTTCGCGCGCCGTCACCGTGTCGTCGCAACCCTGGTCGCGCTGCCCTGCCTCGGCGTCATCGTTACCCTCGGCATTGCGCCGGATACGCTGCTCGAACGACTGCAGGTTAAAACGGTGGTCGAGGAATTGCCTCTAGTTCCTCATGCGGCGGCGTCGGACGCGGCGGCAACTTACACGCGCGAAGAACGCATTCAGCGGGGCGATCGCATCAGCGACCTGCTCGAACGCCTGCAGGTCCGGGACGAAGGCGCCGAACAGTTGCTGGGGCACTACAAACAGGCGCGCTCGCTGCACCATCTGGTGCCCGGGCGGACCGTGCGCGCCGTCACCACTGCAGACGGCCGGCTGGTCAATCTGCGCTACCTCGACGACGACAATCTGCTCGCCGTCGATTGCGGCGAGCAGGGCTGCAAGGTCCGCGAGGAGGCGGCGCAGCTCGAGCGTCGGGTATTGATGAAGGGTGCTGAAATCCGCCAGTCGCTGTTCGGCGCTACCGACGCGGCAGGCTTGTCCGACTCGATCGCGATCCAGCTTGCGGATATTTTTTCATCCGATATTGATTTTCATCGCGATTTGCGCAAGGGCGATCGCTTCAGCGTGATCTACGAGGTTTTTTACAACCGCGGCGAAGCCGTGCGCAGCGGCCGCGTGCTCGCCGCCGAATTCATCAACCAGGGCAAGCCGTTCAACGCCGTGTGGTTCGAATACGCGCCGAAACAAGGCGGATACTATTCGCTCGACGGCAAAAATCTGCGCAAGCAGTTTTTGCGCACGCCGCTGGAATTTTCACGCATTACCTCGGGTTATACGAATGCGCGGTTTCATCCGATTCTGCAGCGCTGGGGCGCGCACAAAGGCATCGACTACGGCGCGCCGACCGGCACGCGGGTCAAGGCAACCGCTGACGGCGTGGTCGATATCGCCGGCCGCCAGGGCGGTTACGGCAATCTGATCGTGCTGCGCCATCAATCGAAATACACCACCTGGTACGGCCATCTGTCCGGATTCGCCAAGGGCCTGCACAAGGGCAAGCGCGTGATGCAAGGCGAGGTGATCGGTTTTGTCGGCGCTACCGGTCTCGCCACCGGTCCGCATCTGCACTACGAATTCCGCGTTGGCGATGTGCAGCAGAATCCGCTGCGCGTCGCCATGCCCGAAGCGCCGCCGATCACCGCCGATCAGAAGGCGCGCTTCGCCGAACTGGCGCGCCCGCTCGGCGAGCAGCTCGGACTCCTGCGCACAACCAATCTTGCGCGTCTCGATTGATCGCCATGGACGCGCTGTTTGCCGGTTTGATGTCGGGTACCAGCCTCGACGGCGTCGATGGCGTGTTGGTCGATCTCGCCGGCGACGCGCCGAAATTGATCGCGCACAGCCACCATCCGTTCGCGCCGGCGCTGCGCGATGAAGTGCTCGCACTGAATACCAGCGGCGCCGATGAACTGGCACGCGCGGCGCGCGCGGCCATTGCGCTCGCCGCGGAATACGCGCATTGCGTAGAAGCGCTGCACGAACAAGCACCCGGCACCGCACTGCGCGCAATCGGTTGCCACGGCCAGACCGTACGTCATTGTCCGCGCGACGGCTATACGATACAGCTGGTCAACGGCGCGTTGCTCGCCGAATTGACCGGCGTCGATGTCGTCTGCGATTTCCGCAGCCGCGACATCGCGGCCGGCGGCGAAGGAGCACCCCTGGTGCCGGCCTTTCATCAGTCCGTGTTCGCGTCAGGCGATGTGCACCGTGTTGTCGTCAACATCGGCGGCATCGCCAACCTGACCGATTTGCCGGCGGACGGCGCGGTCCGCGGCTTTGATTGCGGCCCCGGCAATCTGCTGCTCGATGCGTGGACACGGCAGCATCGCAACGAAGCCTTCGACCGCAACGGCGCCTGGGCGGCGAGCGGCCGGACGATACCGGCGCTGCTCGCCCGATTGCGCGACGAAGAATTTTTTTCGCGCGCGCCGCCGAAAAGCAGCGGACGCGACTTGTTCAACGCCGCATGGCTGGCCGCGCGACTGGGCGGGTCGGAGCCGGCGGTCGATGTGCAGGCGACTTTGCTCGCGCTGACCGCCGAAACCGTCGCCGATGCGATCACGCGCTATTGTGCAACCGCGACCGAAATATATTTGTGCGGGGGCGGCGCACGCAATACCACGCTGGTGCAGGCGCTTGCCGCGCTGTTGGCGCCGCGGAAAATTGCAATAACCGACGCGCTCGGAATCGATGCCGAAAATGTCGAAGCAATGGCGTTTGCATGGCTCGCCGCGCGCACGCTGGCATCGCAGCCCGGCAATCTGCCGGCGGTGACGGGCGCGCGCGGGCCGCGCATACTCGGCGCCATTTATCGTGCCTAGATTCCGGCGCAGGACCCGCCGCCGGCATCAGGCGGTGCAAGGTGGCGCGCATAAACGACGGGCAAGAAAAAAGGCGCCAATGGCGCCTTTTTTCGGAGCTGGCGTACTTCAGGCCGAAAACGACGATCCGCAACCGCAAGTCGAGGTTGCATTCGGGTTCTTGATCACGAACTGCGCGCCTTCGGCATTTTCCTGGTAATCGATTTCGGCGCCGGTAAGGTACTGCAGGCTCATCGGATCGATCAGCAGGGTGACGCCGTTTTTATTCATCGGCGTGTCGTCGTCGTTGACCGACTCCTCGAACGTGAAGCCGTACTGGAAACCCGAGCAACCGCCACCGGTGACAAATACGCGCAATTTGAGTTCGTTATTGCCTTCCTCTTCGATCAATTGCTTGACCTTGTTGGCGGCGTTATCGGTAAAAACCAGCGGTGCCGGCATTTCTGTCATTGCGTTCATGGCGTTCTCCTGCGAAAAGTTATTCGGCGGCGGCGGGTTTGATCGGCACAACCTTGTCCGATTTGCCCTCCGGCTGGTAAACCAGCCGGCCCTGCACGACCGCGCCAAGCTGGATTTCAAGTGTACGGTAATGCACGTCTCCTGTGACATTCGCCTTGCCCTGCAGTTCAACATATTCGACCGCGTGCACCGGGCCGACGACAGTGCCGTTGATAACCGCGTGAGCAACGCGGATTTCACCCTCAATGCGTGCCTGGTCCGACAACA
Organism: uncultured beta proteobacterium; assembly: GCA_903889565.1. Lineage (GTDB taxonomy): Bacteria > Pseudomonadota > Gammaproteobacteria > Burkholderiales > SG8-41 > PALSA-1004. The sequence continues at coordinate 84,804 of CAISYC010000073.1, read as the reverse complement.
CCAGAGTGCCCGGTTTGTCCTCGGCGGAAATGACGTTGCCACGAACATGCCCGTCAACGCGTAACCCGCCGCTGAACGTGATATTGCCCTCGATGACCGTGCCGGCGCCGATCAGGCAGTCAATGCGGTTCTGCGGTTTGTTGCTCTTGTTGCTGCTTCCGAACATGTTTGCTCCCTCAAGACAGGTTGGCAGCCTGCGTCAGCTTGGGTTCCTTGCCGTCGCCTTCAAACACCCGCACCTGCATGCTTTTGACCACTGTTCCCGGCGCGACGCGAAAAGTCCCCTCGACGCGCTGATAAAAACGGAAATTGAGCGTGAATCCCCTGGCATCCTTGTCGTCTTCAGCCGGCAGAGACAACACGGTCTTTTTGCTGTCTTGCTGCAGGTTGACCACAAACTGTACCCTGCCCTGAAAATCCTTGCTGCGCTGCCCGGTCTGCGTCAACAGCAACCGGTAACGGTACTCGCCGGGCAGGGCATCATTCTGCACCAGGAAGCGGTTGACCGCCACCCCGCCCTCCTTGCCGCCCGAGGGCATCAGGGTCTGGAAAAAAGCCAGGTCTTCCTTGAGTCCGGCGTTTTCATCGGTCAGCGCCTTCACCTGTTTGACCAGATCGTCGTAAGTGGCGCTCTGGATCTGCATCTGGCGCTCCATCTGGGCCAGATTTCCGCTCAAACGCGCCACTTCCTGCTCGAGTTTGCCGTTGGCGACGGTCAGACGCTGCACCTCGCTGTCGGCCTCGCTTTGGTCGAAACCGGCGAATTTCTTGCCGAAATCGTAAGCCGTGCGCGAAAACATCATGATGACCAAAGCAAGCACGATCAAGCCGAGCCAGCGCCAGTACCACGGGACCGCGGTGCGCACAGCCATCCGCGGCGCCGAGATACCGAACATGCGCTTCAGCCGTTTGATCAGGGCATTAATGCGATCTGCTCCAGCCCCGCGGTTTCGTCGAAGCCGAACATCAGGTTCATGTTCTGCACCGCCTGACCCGCGGCACCTTTGGTCAGATTGTCGATCACCGACAGCACCACCGCAGTGTCGCCGCCCTGCGGGCGGTGCACGGCGATGCGGCACAGGTTGCTGCCGCGCACCGAACGCGTCTCCGGATGGCTGCCCGCAGGCAATACATCAACAAACGGTTCATCGGCGTAGGTCTTTTCAAACAGCGCCTGCAGATCGGCCTCTCCACGCAAGGTCGCGTAGAGCGTGGCATGAATGCCGCGGATCATCGGCGTCAGATGCGGCGTAAAAATCAACCGCACGTCGGCACCGGCCATCGCCTGCAGACCCTGCGAAATCTCGGGTAGATGACGATGTCCGCTGACGCCATAGGCTTTGAAATTGTCGGACGCCTCGGCAAACAGAGAATGCACTTCGGCCTTGCGGCCGGCGCCGCTGACGCCCGATTTGGCATCGGCGATCAGATGACCGAGATCAACCAGCTTGTTCCGCACCAGCGGCAGAAAACCCAGCTGCACCGCGGTCGGATAACAGCCCGGATTGGCGACGATGCGCGCGGACTTTATTTTTTCGCGATTGACTTCGGGCAAGCCGTAGACCGCCTCCGCGACCAGTTCAGGGCAGGCGTGTTTGGTCGCGTACCATTTCTCCCAGGTCGGGATGTCCTTGATGCGAAAATCCGCCGCGATGTCGATCATGCGCACGCCCCCGTCATGGAGCGCGCGCGCCTGCTGCATGGCGACACCATTGGGCGTGGCGAAAAATACGAGATCGCATTGCTTGAGCGCCGCATCGGAGGGCGCGCTGAATTCGAGATCGACATGTCCGCGCAGGCTCGGGAACATCGACGAAACCCGGGTGCCGGCTTCCGCCCGCGAAGTAATCAAAGCGATTTCAGCGTGCGGGTGCATGGCCAGCAGCCGCAGCAGTTCAACCCCGGTATAACCGGTGCCGCCAACCACCCCGATTTTGATCATCTTGCCTGCCATTGTCGTTATCCGCCCTCGTCATGCGATGCGCACACGTCAATATTGTAAGTGACAAAAAAGCCGCCCGCAGGCGGCTTTTTTCTCCGAAGCAAAATCGATTAACGCTTCGAGAACTGCTTGCGGCGGCGCGCCTTGTGCAGACCGACCTTCTTGCGCTCGACTTCGCGCGCATCGCGGGTGACCAGACCGGCCTTCTTGAGCACCGGTTTCAGCGCGGCGTCGAATTCGATCAGTGCGCGGGCAATGCCGTGGCGCACGGCGCCGGCCTGGCCGGATTCGCCGCCACCGCTGACGTTGACCATGATGTCGAACGCGGTCAGGCGATCGGTCAGCACCAGCGGCTGACGCACGACCATGCGGCCCGTTTCGCGCGAGAAAAACGTATCGACCGGCTTGTCATTGACGATGATGTCGCCCTTGCCGCTCTTGAGGAACACACGGGCCACGGCGCTCTTGCGGCGGCCGGTGCCATAGTTGTACTGAGGGTATTTCGTCGCCATGTCAGGCCCTTATTTCCAGAGTTTTCGGTTGCTGCGCGGCATGCGGATGGCTGGTGCCGGCGTAGACCTTGAGTTTTTTCAGCATCGCGTAACCGAGCGGGCCCTTCGGCAGCATGCCCTTGACCGCGATTTCGAGCACGCGGCCCGGATGACGGTCGTGCAGTTTGCGGAAGTTGGTCGAATACAAGCCGCCCGGATAGGTGCTGTGACGGTGATACATCTTGGCTTCCGCCTTGTTGCCGGTAACGCGCAATTTGTCGACGTTGACGACGACGATGAAATCACCGGTATCGACGTGCGGCGTGAATTCAGGTTTGTGCTTGCCGCGCAACCGGTGTGCGAGCGCAGCTGCAAGCCGCCCAAGCACTTTGTCCTGCGCGTCCACGACGAACCAGTCGTGTGTTACTTCCTGGGCTTTTGCTGTAAAGGTCTTCATAAACCGAACCCGCAATCTCTGACAGTTGAAAACGACGGAAAGCCTTGGATTTTATTACGATATCCGAAGGCCTGTCAATCGACGTCGTCGCCCGCCTTTTGGCGGCGCCACACCGCGGCGGCACCGCCAAATCCGGCCCGCTGGGGCATAATCCAACGTTTTCAATGGGAAATGTGCATGAAAGTGCGGATCAAGTGGGTTGAAAATGTGTGTTTTGTCGGCGAGTCCGGCAGCGGGCACGCCCTTGTCATGGACGGGGCGCCGGAAGGCGGCGGTCGCAATCTGGGCATGCGGCCGATGGAAACGGTGTTGATCGGCACCGGCGGCTGCACCGCCTACGACGTCGTGCACATTCTCAAAAAATCACGCGCCGCCGTCACCGATTGTGTGGTCGAGATCGATTCGGAACGCGCCGGGGAAGACCCCAAGGTCTTCACGAAGATTCATTTTCACTTCGTCGTTACCGGCAAAGCACTTAAGCCGCAGCAGGTCGAGCGCGCCATCCACCTGTCGGCCGAAAAATACTGCTCGGCATCAATCATGCTGGCGAAAACCGCCGCGATCACCCACGATTTCGAAATCCGCGAGGCCTGAACCCGGGCCCGCTTGGCTCAGATTCGGAACGTCGACCCGGTCATTACCTTTGAGCCGAGTTTCATCGCCTGCCGCACCGGCGCCGGCAATTCAGCGCCACCGTGCGCGACCGCCGTCTGTGCATGGCGAGCCTCGTCCGTCATCATGGAGTCGACAATTGCGCGACTTTTCGCGTCCTTGTCGGGCAAGCGGCCGAGATGGCCCGACAGATGGCTCTCGACCTGGCGTTCGGTTTCGGCAAGAAAGCCCAGATTCCATTTGTCGCCGGCGATGCCGGCGACCGCGCCGAGCGCAAACGACCCCGCGTAAAACAGCGGATTGAGCAGGCTGGTGCGCCCGCCCAGTTCTTCGATGCGCCGCGCTGTCCACGCGAGGTGATCGGTTTCTTCCGCCGCCGCCTGTTCGAGCGCGGCACGCGCGGCCGGATTGCGCGCGGTCAGGGCCTGACCCTGATAAAGCGCCTGCGCGCAGATTTCGCCCGTGTGATTGACGCGCATCAATGCCGCTGACAGTTCCCGCTCCGGCGGCGCGAGTTCCGCTTCGTCAATGGCGGCGTCGGGATGCGGGCGGGCGCTGCGCGGTGACGCGAGCAGCGTGCGCAGGCCGTTGTCGAACGCGATGATCAGGCGATCCAAGTCCATGCACACTAGTTTACATGGGAAAACAACGGGCGCTGAAATCATCCTGCAAGCGCTGGTTTACTTCGACAGAGACTTGCGCGCAGACATATTGAGGCTGACCGGCCGGCCCTTGAAACAATAGTTGCTCGAATCATCGAACAAGCCGAAGGCCGGAACCCGCGCCACATCGACAAATCCGGCCTTGTGCAGTCGCGCGGTCAGCGATTCCTCGTCAAAACCGGCATAGTGAAAATCGGCGACATTCAATTGCCCGCCGAATATCATCCGCATGACCTGGTAGCGGTCCTCGGCGTCGAAAGCGGGCTCGAGGTAAAGCGCGCACAAGACAGCCAGATCGGGCACGCCGACCCGCAGCATTCCGCCCGGAATCAAAATGCGGTTGAATTCGCCGAGCGCCGCCGGCAGTTCGCGCTTGAAACCGAGGTGTTCGATCACGTGCGACGCATAGATTTCGCTGACCGAAGCATCCTTAAAGCAGGACAGATTCGCGCAGTGCCCGACAAAATCGACGTGCGGCCCGGGACGCACGTCGAGAATTTTCCAGTCGGAGTGGGGTGTTTGTCCGCCAATATGCAAGCGTATCGGGTCAGTCACCAACGCTGCGGTCTTGGCCGGCGTTCCGCGCAGCGCACTTTTGAGCAGTGATCGGAACATCGGCGCGTCCGCCAAATGTTAGCTGCTTGCGAACAGCCGCTGCAGTTCCGCGCCGGGATCGGTTGCGCGCATGAACGCCTCGCCAACCAGAAACGCGTGCACGCCGCCGGCGCGCATGCGCGCGACATCGGCCGCAGCGAGTATGCCGCTCTCGGTGACAACCAGACGACCGGCCGGAATTGTCTCGAGCAACCCGAGCGTGGTCTCAAGCCTGGTGTCAAATGTGCGCAAATTGCGGTTGTTGATGCCGAGCAGCGGCGTTTTCAGCGCCAGCGCACGTTCAAGTTCTGCGCTGTCGTGCACTTCGACCAGCACCGCCATGCCGAGCGCGTGGGCGACGGCTTCGAGTTCATGCATGCGCGCATCGTCGAGCGCGGCGACGATCAGCAGGATGCAGTCCGCGCCGAGGGCCCGCGCTTCGTAGATCTGGTACGGGTTGATCATGAAGTCCTTGCGCAGCACCGGCAGCGCGCAGGCCGCGCGCGCACGCACCAGGTCATCCGCAGCGCCCTGAAAAAACTGCGCATCGGTCAATACCGACAGACAGGCGGCGCCATGTTTTTCATAACTCGCCGCAATCGCCGCCGGATCGAAATCCGGCCGCAGCAGTCCCTTGCTCGGACTCGCCTTCTTGATCTCGGCGATAATGGCGGATTTGCCCGCCGCAACACGCTTACGCAAGGCAGCGGTGAAATCGCGCGGTGCAGCGGCGTCGGCAGCTGCCGCACGCACGGCGGCGAGGCTGCGCGCCGCCTGAGCCGCGGCGACCTCGGCAGCCTTGACCGTCAATATGCGCTGCAGAATGTCGGACACGCGCTCAGACGCTTTTGGTAAAGGCGACAAATTCATCGAGCTTCCTGCGCGCGGCGCCGCTGGCAATGGTCGCCAGCGCGCGCTGCACGCCGTCCGCGTGGGTCGGCGCAACGCCCGAGGTATAAATGCTGGCGCCGGCATTGAGCGCGACGATATCGCGCGCGGCCCCCGGTTTGTCGGCAAGCGCGTCGAGCAGCATCGCCATCGATTTTTCCGGTCCGTCAACGCGAATCGCCGCGTTGTCATGCGTCGGCAGCCCGAAGTCGGTCGGTGCGATTCGATATTCCCTGACTTGGCCGTTGCGAACTTCACCGATCATGGTCGGACCCGCCACCGAAATTTCGTCGAGGCCTTCGAGTCCATGCACCACCATGACGTGTCTGCTGCCGAGACGATGCAGGACATGCGCCTGTATGCCGACGAGGTCCGAATGAAACACGCCCATCACCTGATTTTTCGCGCCGGCCGGATTGGTCAACGGGCCGAGAATATTGAAAATGGTGCGGACACCGAGTTCCTTGCGCACCGGCGCGGCGTATTTCATTGCGCCATGATGATTGGGCGCAAACATGAAACCGACGCCGACCGTGTCGATCGAGTGCGCGACCTGTTCAGGTGTGAGATTGATGTTGGCGCCGAGCGCCTCCAGCACATCGGCGCTACCCGACTTGCTCGATACCGAGCGGCCGCCGTGTTTGGCGACCTTGGCGCCGGCAGCGGCAGCGACGAAGGCCGCCGCCGTTGAAATATTGAAGCTGTGCGCAGCGTCGCCGCCGGTGCCGCAGGTATCGACCAGTGCTTCGGTGCCGGCCGCCGGCACTTTGGTCGCAAACTCGCGCATGACTTGGGCCGCCGCTGCAATTTCGCCGACGGTTTCCTTTTTCACGCGCAGTCCCGCGATGATCGCGGCGATCAATACCGGCGAGACCTCGCCGCGCATGATCTGGCGCATCAGCGACAGCATCTCTTCGTGAAAAATCTCGCGGTGCTCGATCACCCGCGCGAGTGCCTCCTGCGGTGTCATGCCGTCGCTCCTGTGAGGAAATTGCCGAGCAGCGCGTGACCGCGCTCGGTCAGGATGGATTCCGGATGAAATTGCACGCCCTCGACCGGCAGTGTTTTATGACGCACACCCATGATTTCGCCGTCGTCGGTCCACGCCGTGATTTCGAGACAATCGGGAATGGTCGCCCGCTCGATCACCAGCGAGTGATACCGCGTTGCCTGCAGCGGATTCGGCAGATCGCGGAACACGCCGCTCGATTTGTGATGGATCGCCGATGTCTTGCCATGCATGACCTGCTTGGCGTGGATGATCCTGCCGCCGAACGCCTGGCCGATCGACTGGTGACCGAGGCAAACACCGAGGATCGGAATTTCGCCGGCAAAGCGGCCAATCAAGGGCACCGAAACGCCGGCCTCGTTCGGCGTACAGGGGCCGGGCGAGATCACGATGCGCGCAGGCTTGAGCGCGGCGATCTGGTCGAGCGAAATTTCGTCATTGCGATACACCACAACGTCCTGCTCGAGCTCGCCGAAATACTGCACGAGGTTGTAGGTAAACGAATCATAGTTATCGATCATCAGCAGCATGGGGCACCTGGAATCGGGAGTGAAGGCCGATGGCCTTGCCGCAACGGCGGCGAAATATCAACGCGGTCAGCAATACTCCGGCCGGCGCCATCGACGGGCCGGCGGGCTGCTGGTGCGGCGGCTGTCCCTGGAGTCCATGGTCGGCAGTGTAGCGCAAACAGCTTGTCTGAATCCAGATTGAAAAGGTGCCGCCGGCGTCGTGCTTGCGCTATATTTGAACGCGCGACAACCATATCCAAACAAATGGAGGAAACCGCATGACACAGCGACTGCGCGGCATCACCGACGCCGAAGCCACCGGCGCCGCCAGGGAAATCTTCGAATCATCAAACCGGCTGCTCGGGCGCACCGCCAATCTGATGCGCATCCTTGCGCACAGCCCGCATCTGACCAAATGGTATCTGGGCTTTGTCGCCGCCGTGCGCCAGCCCGACGCGGGCGCAGTTTCAGACGTGCGCCTGCGCAATCTTGCCGTGCTCAAGACCTCGACGCTCAACGGCTGCCGCTACTGAACGGAACACAACCGGGTGCTTGGTCAAGCACTGGGACTCACCGACGCGGAATTCGACGCATTGCAGGAAGACAACTACCGTGACAGTCCGCTGTTCAACGAGCGGGAAAAAGCCGCCATGTGGTGGTCGGAGGCGATGACGCTCAATACCGCCAAACGCGACGACAAGGTATGGGCGGAGGTGCGCCGCCTGTTCAGCGATGCCGAGATCGTCGAAATTTCGTATGCGTGCGGCATGTTCAACATGATCAACCGGCTTAACGATTCGTTTCGCACCGAACTCGAGCCGGAGGAATACAACCGCCGGCAGCACGGCGCGGTCAAGGTTACGCGCGCCACGCTCGACGAGTACGCCTGCCGCTTTTGCGGACCGGAACAAAATTAGATCCTTGAGCAACCGCAGCGCCATGCACATCAACTGGGACGTCGCGATCACGATGGATGACGGCGCGTGCCTGCGCGCCGATATTTTTCGTCCTGCGGCGGCCGGCAGGTATCCGGTAATCCTCGCCTACGGCCCCTATGCGAAGGGCCTCAATTTCGCCGAAGGCTATCCGGACGCCTGGAACATCATGGTGAAGTCGCATCCGGAAGTCGCGGCGCATTCGTCGAATAAATACCAGGCGTGGGAAGTCGCCGACCCCGAGCGCTGGGTGCCCGACGGCTACATCTGCATCCGCATCGACGCGCGCGGCTGGGGCCGTTCGCCCGGATATATCGAGCCCTGGAGTCCGCGCGAAGCACGTGACATGCACGATTGCATCGAATGGGCCGGCACGCAGGCCTGGAGCAACGGCAGGGTCGGCCTGCTTGGCATTTCCTACTACGCGATCAACCAGTGGCAGGTCGCCGGCCTGCAACCGCCGCATCTGGCGGCGATGATCCCGTGGGAGGGTTTCGCCGACTTTTACCGCGACCTCTGTTATCACGGCGGCATCGGCAGCGACATGAAGGACGTCTGGTACCGGCGGACGATCACGACCGTGCAGCACGGCCTCGGCACGCGCGCCCTGAAAAACCGCAATACCGGAGAACTGGTCGCCGGCCCCGAAACGCTGCCTGACGACGAACTGGCGCGACAGCGTTCCGACTTCCCCGGCGCGATCAATGCGCATCCGCTCGACGACGCTTTCCATCGCGACCGCTCGGCGCGCTGGGACCGGGTGACGGTGCCGTTTCTGTCGGCCGGCAACTGGGGCGGCTCGTCGCTCCACCTGCGCGGCAACGTCGAAGCGTTCCTGCGCGCCGCATCAAAACAAAAATGGCTGGAAATTCACGGTCGCGAACACTGGACCGAGTTCTACACCGATCACGGCATCGCGCTGCAAAAGCGGTTTTTCGATCATTTCCTCAAACGGCTCGATAACGGCTGGGAGCAGACCCCGCCGGTGCTGCTGCGGGTGCGCACCGTGAATGACGAGTTCATCGACCGCGCGGAAAACGAATGGCCGATCGCGCGCACGCAATGGACGCGCTTTTACCTCGACGCCGCAAACGGCACGCTGTCCACCGCCGCGCCAGCGGGCGCGCAGGCCGGATTCCAAGCGCTGGCCAGCGACGGCATTACGTTCTCGACCGCGCCGCTGGAAAAAGACAGTGAAATCACCGGTCCGGTCGCGGTTAAATTGTTCGTATCTTCAGACACCGCCGACGCCGACCTGTTTGTGGTGCTGCGCGTGTTCCGGCCCGATGACAGCGAAGTCGTGTTCAAGGGCGCGGTCGATCCGCACACGCCGCTCGGTCACGGCTGGTTGCGCGCCTCGCACCGCAAGCTCGACCCGGCGCTGTCGCAACCGTGGCGGCCCTATCATCCGCACGACGAGATCCAGCCGCTGACACCGGGAACGATTTACGAACTCGATATCGAGGTGTGGCCGACCAGCGTCATCGTGCCGGCCGGCCACCGAATCGCACTGACGGTACGCGGCAGGGATTATGAATACGGAGGCGAAGTCGCCGAACTCGGCTTTTTCAAGAACAGCAAGTTGAAGGGCGTCGGCATCTACACCCATGCCAATCCGCAACTGCGGCCGCCGTCGCTGTACGGCGGCAACACCACGCTGCATACCGGCGGCGCGCAGGCGGCAAGCGTGCTGCTGCCGCTGATTCCGCCGCGCTGATCAGTCCAGCCGCGTATCGAGGCCGGCGAGCGCCATCTCGGCGGCGCGCAATACGGCGCGCGCCTTGTTCTGTGTTTCCTGCCATTCGTTAGCGGGCACCGAGTCGGCGACGATGCCGCCACCAGCCTGCACGTAGAGCCGGCCGTCCTTGACCACCGCGGTGCGAATCGCGATCGCCAGATCCATGTCGCCGTTGAAACCGAGGTAGCCAACCGCGCCGGCGTAAACGCCGCGTTTGGTCGGTTCGAGCTCGTCGATGATTTCCATCGCGCGCACCTTGGCCGCGCCGCTGACGGTGCCGGCCGGAAAGGTCGCCTTCATCACCGCGATCGCATCCTGTCCCGCCTTCAAGCGGCCTTCGACATTGGAAACGATGTGCATGACATGCGAGTAGCGCTCGATTGTCATGTTGTCGGTGACCTTGACCGTGCCGGTTTCGGCCACGCGGCCGATGTCGTTGCGCCCCAGATCCATCAGCATGACATGCTCGGCGCGTTCTTTCGGATCGGCCAGCAGTTCTTTAGCCAATGCCGCGTCTTCGTCCGGTGTCTTGCCGCGCGGGCGCGTGCCGGCAATCGGGCGCACCGTGACCTTGCCGTTTTCCAGCCGCACCAGGATTTCGGGCGAAGCGCCAACAACGTAAAAATCGCCGAAGTTGTAGAAAAACATGTAGGGCGAGGGATTCAGCGCGCGCAGCGCCCGATACAGCGTCAACGGCGCCGCCGGAAACGGCTGGCTCATGCGCTGCGATAACACGACCTGCATGATGTCGCCGTCGAAGATGTAACGTTTGGCGCGTTCAACCACCTTCAGATACGCGGCCTCGCCAAATTCGGATTGCGCCAGTTGCGGCGCTGCCGGCGGCGCCGCGGGCAGCGCAACCGGGCGGCGCAGCGCTTCGAGCAGTTCGCGCAGGCGCGCGTTGCCGCGCGCATAGGCGTCGGGCATGCGCGGGTCGGCGTAAACGACCAGATAAATTTTGCCCGACAGGTTATCGACCACCGCCAGTTGTTCCGACACCAGTAGCACGATGTCGGGCACGCCGAGCGGATCGGGTTTCACGGTCGCGGCGAGTTTCTTCTCGATGTAGCGGATGGTGTCGTAGCCGAAATAACCGACCAGCCCACCGCAAAAACGCGGCAGCCCCGGCTGACTCGCCGCCTTGAAACGCGCTTGATAATCACGCACGAATTGCAGAGGATCATCACAGCTTGTCACGCGTGCAGGCTTGCCGGCCTCGAACTCGGTGCACACGTGGCCGCGCACTTCAAGTCTTGCCTGAGCGGCGAGTCCGATGAAGGAATAGCGGCCGAAACGCTCGCCGCCGACCACCGATTCGAGCAGATAGGTGTATGGCTGGTTGGCAAGCTTGAGATAAACCGACAGCGGGGTGTCGAGGTCGGCGAAGGTTTCCAGCACCAGCGGAATGCGGTTATGCCCCGCCGCCGCCAGTTCCTTGAATTGCGATTCGTTCATGATTGGACTCCACGTCTGATCCGGAAAAACGCCGTACTGCGCAGCAACTAAACTAACAACTTAGCCTGCACGCCAGCGACGCCAGCACGCAGAAGGCGCCGGCAGGAGTTTTTTCGGATGTGGATGGATCATGATCGGACAATCAGTTTGGTCGCGTCGAATATCGTTTCCACTATAGCATCAACGTCGAGCGACCGCACATCGGTGCCCTCGTTGTAGCCGTAGCCGACACAGAAAATCGCGCAGCCCGCCGCGCGTGCGGCCTCGGCGTCATTGAGCGAATCGCCGATCATCAATGCGTCGGCCGGCGCGATGCCGAATTTTTCGCAGACGTGAGTGAGCGGCAGCGGGTCGGGCTTTTTTCGCGGCAGCGTGTCGCCGCCGACCACTTGCGAAAAATAGCGGTCGAGCCCGGTCTGCGCCAGCAGCGGCAGCGTATAGCGCTCGGACTTGTTGGTGACGCAGGCGAGCGGAAAGCCGGCTGCCTTCAACGCATCGAGTCCCTCGCGCACCTGCGGATACATCGTGGTGTGGCGGCCATTCACTTCGGCATAACATTCCATGTAAATCGGCAGCGCGCGGGCGTAAAGCGCGGCGTCGGGCCTGCCTTCCATCGCGCCGACCAGCGCGCGCTCAACGAGATTGTTGATGCCCTTGCCGATGAAATTGCGTATCAGGCCCTGGTCGAGCGGCACGCGGCCGATGCGTTCGAGCATGAGATTGACCGCGATCGCAAGATCCTCGACGGTATCGAGCATGGTGCCGTCGAGATCGATCATCACGGCCTTGACGCGCAGCGGGAATGCCGTTTTCTGCATGGAAATTATCCGGGAACAATAAACTGCGGCCGCATCGCGTGCCGCGGGGGCTAGGCGGCGGCGAGTTCGCTGCGCATTTTGGCGATGACCGCCCTGTAATCCTTGGCGCCGAAAATGGCGGAACCGGCGACAAAGGTATCGGCGCCGGCGCGCGCGATTTCGGCGATGTTGTCGGTCTTGACGCCGCCATCGACCTCCAGCCAGATGTCGCGGCCGGACTCGTCAATTCGCGCGCGCACTTCGCGTAACTTGACCAGCGCCTGCGGAATGAACTGCTGACCGCCGAAACCCGGATTGACCGACATGATCAGCACGAGGTCGAGCTTGTCGAGCACGTGATCGAGGTAATTGAGCGGCGTGGCCGGATTGAACACCAGTCCCGCCTTGCAGCCCTGCTCCTTGATCAAGCCGATGGTGCGGTCAATATGTTCGGAGGCCTCGGGATGAAACGAAATGATGTCGGCACCGGCCTTGGCGAAATCCGGAATGATGCGGTCAACCGGTTTGACCATCAGATGCACGTCGATCAATGCCTTGGTCAGCGGCCGGATCGCCGAACAGACCAGCGGCCCGATCGTCAGGTTGGGCACGTAATGGTTGTCCATCACGTCAAAGTGAATAATGTCGGCGCCGGCAGCGATAACGCCGGTGACCTCTTCGCCGAGGCGCGCAAAATCGGCCGACAAAATGCTGGGAGCAATGCGATACATGATGGAATTCCACCCGTGGATGACATCATTCTACCTGCGTCCGGACGCGCGGCACAGCTTCGGCGCAACGGCGGTTGCGGCGCGCCGCAAATTGGTGTGCAATGAGTTCCCGCGACCATCGGCCGCAACCGCGCCTCCATGACAAACGAGAAAAAATACGACATCGCGGTGACTACGCGCACCGCCTACATTGCCGATCAGTCGGACCCCGACAACGACCGCCATGTCTTCGCCTACACCATCCGCATCGAAAACACCGGCTCGGTGGCGGCGCAGTTAATCAGCCGCCACTGGATCATTACCGACGCCAACAACCGCGTGCAGGAGGTCAAGGGGCTCGGCGTGATCGGCGAGCAGCCGCTGTTGCAGCCCGGCGAAGCGTTCGAATACACCAGCGGCTCGGTGATCGCGACGGCGGTCGGCACCATGCGCGGCAGCTATCAGATGCAGGCCGCCGACGGCAATCAGTTCGAGGCGGTGATTCCGGGGTTCACGCTATCGATGCCGCGCGTTCTGCATTGAACAGCGGGCGCGAACTGCGCGGACCATCGACGTGAGCCTCAAGCGCAGTTATTCGCTGATCGCGCCGTTCTACGACCTGGTCTTGAGCGGCGCGCTGGCCGGCGTGCGGCGACGCGCGCTGGCACGGCTGCCGACGCAACCCGCGCAGCGTATTCTGATCAACGGCATCGGTACCGGTCTCGATCTGCCGTGGCTGCCGCAAGTGCATCATTACGTCGGCCTCGATCTGACGCGCGCCATGCTCCTGCGCGCGCGACCGCGCGACGGCAGGCTCGATCTCGCGCTGGTACAGGGTGACAGCCTGGCGCTGCCGTTTGCCGACTCCAGCTTCGATCACGCAGTGCTGCATTTGATACTGGCAATCGTCCCCGATCCGGCGCGTGCGCTGGCGGAAACCGCGCGCATACTGAAACCGGGCGGACGCGTCTACGTGATGGACAAATTTTTGCGCCGCGGACAGTGGGCGCCGATGCGCCGCGCTTTAAGTCCGCTGTCGGCACGCATTGTCACCAAATTGAACGTGGTCTTCGAGGACATCGCGGAAGCGACGCCGGCGCTTAGTGTCATGCGCGACGAACCGCTGCTGGCCGGCGGCTGGTTTCGCGGCATCGAACTCGTCAAGCGCGCGTAATGCCGACTATTCGCGCGGCGGACGCGGCCACGTCCACCACACGATCAGAATCAGTATCGCCAGCGCGACACCCGCCTCGAGCACCAGCCAGAACATGGTCGCGCGCTTTGCAAATCCGGATTTACGTTGGGATATACTGCGGCGCATCTTGTGCAACGCCCATCTCATGATACTACGCCGCACGCTGTCACTCGCCGCGCTGCTGGCGCTGACCGCCTGCGAGTCGCTGCGCATCGGCGCACCGCCGCCGCCGGTGCCCACGCCCGCGCCGACAAAACCCGCGCCGGAAACGCCGGCCGAAAAACCGCCGGCACCCAAACCGCCGGTTGCCGCGGCAAATCCGCTGCTCCCCAGCAGCTGGGATGCGCTGACCGGCTGGCGCGATGACAATCTGCAGCAGGCGTGGCCGGCATTTCTCGCCGGCTGTGCCGCGCTGAAGACCCAAGCCGCATGGCAGACCGCGTGCGAGGCCGCCGCCGCCGTGCCCGAGCCGTCGCGCGAACTGATCCGTAATTTTTTCGAAAGCCGCTTTACGCCTTATCAGGTATTCAACGCCGACGGCAGCGACAGCGGCATGATCACCGGCTACTACGAGCCGCTGCTGCGCGGCAGCCGCAAACCCAGCGCCACCTTCCGCTATCCGGTCTACGGCACGCCAGACGATCTGCTCACGATCGACCTGTCGGAACTGTATCCGGAACTGAAAAATTTGCGTCTGCGCGGCCGCGTCGATGGCCGCCGCGTCGTGCCGTACTACAACCGCGCGCAAATCGAGAACGGCACCGCGCCGGTGGCCGGCAAGGAAATCGTCTGGGTCGCCGATGCGGTCGAGTTATTTTTCCTGCAAATCCAGGGTTCGGGGCGGGTGCGGCTGGAAAACGGCGACATGATCCGTCTCGGCTATGCCGATCAGAACGGCTTTCCGTACCGCTCGATCGGACGCCTGCTGGTCGAGCGCGGCGACCTGCCGCTGGAACGCGCTTCGATGCAGGGCATCAAGACGTGGGCGGCGCAGAATCCGGACAAGCTGCAGGATTTGCTCAACTACAACGCGAGTTATGTCTTCTTCCGCGAAATGCCCGCTGATCTGCCGGGTCCGCTCGGTGCACTGGGCGTGCCGCTGACCGCGCAGCGCAGTGTGGCGGTCGATGCGCGCTATGTGCCGCTCGGCGCGCCGCTGTTTCTGGCGACCACACAACCCAACACGCGCACACCGCTCAACCGCTTGATGTTCGCGCAGGACACCGGCGGCGCCATTCGCGGCGCAGTGCGCGCGGATTTTTTCTGGGGATTCGGCGAGGAAGCCGGCGCACAGGCCGGACGCATGCGGCAAAGCGGGCGCATCTGGGTGCTGCTGCCGAACGAGTATCCGGTGCCGGCGACACTTCCGAACAGCAACTAGCTCCTTGCGCTAGCGGGCCGCCGCTTCGTTTTCGTTGCAGATAAAATTGACGCGCAGGATAACACGGCTTTTGACCTTGTTGCCCTGCTTCTGCGCAGGCAGAAAACGCGCGGCGCGAAATCCCTGCAATGTCGCGTCCTCAAACATGCCTTCGGGCTGCGCCTCGACAATCGATGCTTCGTTGACAACACCGAACTCGTCGATCAGCAGCAGCAACTGCACGCGGCCGTTAATGCGCTCCGCGACCGCCTGCTCCGGACATTTCGGCTGGATCATAACCACCGGCTGCGGATATACATCAAGCTGCCGCGCCGGGTAATACACCGGATCGCGGATCAACGGCAACTCGACACCGCTGGCGGGCGAAGACGCCGGTTTTGCGGAAGGCTTGGGCGGCGCCGGTGTTTTGGCCGGCGCCGGCTTGTCGGCGGCGGCATCAATGCGAGGCGCTAGAGGCGCCGGGGCTGTTTCGGGCAACGGCTCGATCGCCGCTTCGGTCGCCGGCTCGTCCGGCGCCGGTTCCAGGCGCGCCTGTATGGTCGAGACCACGTTGGGCGTGCCACCGGTCGGATTGACCGGCACTCCAAGCACCAGCAGATGCAACAGTACTGACAGCGCGCAGGCCATGAGCAAACGCAGCCATGCACGCTGACCCGGCGCCTCCGGCATGGCAATGGCGTACGCTGTCACCGCACTATGCCCGCCGTGATAAGCAACCGCACTCAATGCGCCTGCCCGCTGCCGCGACTATTTGACGGGCCGCGCCGACGCCAGTTTCTGCTCGATTTGCTCGAACGGGATGGCGCCCGGGATGCGCGTGCCGTCGGCGAACACCAAGGTCGGCGTACCGGTCACCTTGTATTTGTTGCCGAGTTCGACAGTGCGATCGACAGGGTTGTCGCATGCCGGCGAAGCCGACGGCGACACGCCGCGCACGAGCGCGTCGTCCCAGGCCTTGACGCGATCCGACGAACACCAGATCCGCTTCGCCTTGTCACGCGCCTGCGGATGCAGCGAGTCGATCGGATAGAGGAAAGTATAAATCGTCACGTTGTCGAGCTTGGCAAGGTCCCCCTCGACGCGCTTGCAAAACGGACAGTCGGGATCCGAAAACACCACCAGCCTGCGGCTGCCGTTGCCTTTGACGCGCTTGAACGCGAGATTCAGCGGCAGCTGGTCGAAATTAATCGCGCTCAGCTTGCTCATCCGCTCTTCGGTCAGGTTGGTTTTCTTTTCCGTGTCCACCATCGTCGCATTGAGAAACAAAAACGAGGCCTTTTCATCGGTGTAATGAATCTGCCCGTCGGCGTAAACCTCGTAAATGCCGGCCAGCGGCGTCTTGGTCACGCTTTCGATCTGAATCTGATTGGGATATTTTTTCTGCAGTGCCGCCTTGACGCTGGCTTCGTCGGCAAATGCGCTTTGCCCGAGCAGGGCAAGCATTGCCGGAATGAGAAACAGGCTAAGGGTACGCATGATGATCCTTGAGGTTGGAAAGGTTAATGGGGTGCTCTATCCGACCGCATGACGCACCAAAAGGTTCTTCAATGCGGATTGCCGGTTGGTCAGGCGCAGGCCGAAATTGCGCGCGCGCGCCAGCACGTTTGATTCGTTATTGAACAGTTTTTGCAGCGTGTCGGTGGTCAGTTGCATGGCAGCGACATCCTCGCGGCGCGCGCGCTCATAACGCCGCAGCAAATGATAATCGCCGCAATCGTGCTGGGCGCCGCGACCGGCCAGCACGGCGGCCAGTTCGCGCGCATCGCGAAAGCCGAGATTGACGCCCTGCCCGGCCAGCGGGTGCACATTGTGGGCGGCATCGCCGATCAGCGCAAGCCGCGGCTTCACCAGCTGCTGGACGCGCTGCATACGCAACGGGAAAGCCGCCGCCGGCGTGATTACGCGCAAGCCGCCGAGAGTATCGGCGCTGGCGGCGGTGACTTCCGCGGCCAGCGCCGCCTCGGGCAATGCCATTAATTCGCTCGCCTGACTGTCGCGCGTCGACCACACCATCGAAACGCGCTCGCCCGGCAACGGCAAAAGCGCAAGAATGCCGTCGCGCCGGAACCACTGATGGGCAATGCCGCGATGCGGCTTTTCGCAATCGAAATTCGCGACCACGGCGGTTTGCGCATAAGGCCGTGCTTCCGCCACGATTCCGGCCTGCGCACGTACCCAGGAATCGCCGCCGTCGGCACCGACCACCAGCCGCGACTGTAGGCGGCGCCCGTCGGCGAGTTCGATCTCGGCGCAATCGGCGTTGATGTTGAGTGCCGCGCAGGCCGCCGGAGCAATCACCTGCACATCTGGATATTGGCCGAGTGCACGCCACAATGCGGCCTGCAGCTGACGGTTTTCAATAATCACCGCCAGTTCGCGCATGCCGGCTTCGTAGGCACTGAAATCAAGTTCGGCGCCCGGCTCGTCGCCGAATATCCGCATGTCCTCGACGGCGCAGACACGGTCGGGCTGAACACCCTTCCAGGCAGCGCATTCTTCAAGAAAGGCGACACTGCCCGGACCGAGCGCATAAATGCGGCTGTCCCAGCCATCGACCGGTGCCACGGTTTGCGGCTGCCGCACCTCAATAATGGCGGCGATCAGCCCCGACCGCGCCAATTTGAGCGCGAGGCTGCTGCCGACCAGTCCGCCGCCGACAATGATGACGTCGAATAACATGCGCCGTTGGTTTGCTGTATCGAGGCTCGCAGTGTAAACGGGTGGCCGGGTCGCGGCAAAAACGGCAGCCGGGCGGTCATCCCGTCGCGACGAACGGAGCCCAGCCAAATCTTGACATTATCCGAGCCAAAACATAGACTCCCGCGCCTCCTCCGAATCATCCGTGGCTGTAGCCTGAATTCGGAATTTGGTGATGTAGCTCAGTTGGTTAGAGCGTGGCACTCATAACGCCAAGGTCGGTGGTTCAATTCCACCCATCACCACCAGTAACATTGTTCCAAGAAGTTCTAAGTAGTCCAAAGAAGTCCGGAAAGCCAAGTAAAAACAAGGCTTCCGGACTTTTTATTGTCCGGAGCAGTCCGGCCCAGCTTATTGCAATCCAGCCGTTTATTGGGGTAACTTATGAGGTAACTGCCCATCTATAAAATGAGTTACCCCACAATGCTGCCCAACAAAAAACTTGAGATTACCGATCCTGGAGACCAGTCGAATCGCCAATTTGGCGGCGGCGGCCATTATCTCGAAGTAGCACGTACTGGCGATAAATGGCGGCGACCCAAATATATTTTCATCGGTAAATGCAACCGATCGGTACTTGGCGTCTATCCAGACGTAGGATTGATTGAAGCGCGGGAGGGGGGAAACACTCCGAAACAATTACCGGAGCGGGGCATGTCCCGGGGCAGTAGGGCACGAAGAAAAAGGCCGAGAGACCGCCGAAAGGTTGGCGGCAAAGTGCGCATCAACCGTTCAGGTTTCCATCGCCCTGGATGGTGCTGTGGAAATTTGGAAAGTTCGCACCGTGGCGCGCTTGAATTCGGAAGAAGCGCGAGACGTCAAAGACTTACTGGTCAAATTGACAGCTTAAGGAAGCCATGCCCCTGACCGACACTGCGATCCGCACAGCCAAGCCCGCCGACAAACCGATCAAGCTTTTCGATGAGCGGGGACTGTTCCTCTTGGTTGCTCCGTCCGGAGGTAAGTGGTGGCGGTTCCGTTATCGTTTCGACGGAAAACACAAGTCGCTTTCGATGGGCATCTATCCTGATGTGTCGCTTGCAAAAGCTAGAGCGAGGCGCGACGAAGCCCGCAAGCTGTTAGCTGATGGGATTGACCCAAGCAAGAACCGCAAGGCACATAAGGAGGCACGCGCTGATCGCAACGCAAACAGTTTTGAAGTGGTGGCGCGGGAATGGTTTGCCAAATTCAAACCAAACTGGGTTGAAGCCCATTCGGACAAGGTGATTAGGCGCCTTGAGCGGGACATGTTTCCATGGATTGGTGGCACGCCTATCGCTGACGTGGGAACTCCCGACTTGCTCGCGTGCCTGCGTAGGGTTGAAAGCCGAGGCACGGTCGAAACCGCGCATAGGGCGCTACAAAGCTGCGGGCAGATATTCCGATACGCAGTGGCGACCGGGCGCACCGCGCGCGACCCTACAGGTGACCTTCGGGGCGCATTGTCGACCGTAAAGGGAACACACCTAGCCAGCATCACCGAGCCTACGGCTGTAGGCGGTCTGCTGCGCGCCTGCGATGGCTACCAAGGTTCACTCGTAACCAAATGCGCCCTGCGACTTGCACCACTGGTATTCGTTCGACCCGGCGAGCTTCGCAAAGCCGAATGGACGGAAATCGACCTTGAGCGCGCCGAATGGAACATTCCTGCCGAGCGTATGAAGATGCGTGAACCGCACCTCGTGCCACTCGCGACACAAGCGGTGGCGATCCTGACCGAACTTCTGGCATTGACTGGCGGCGGGCGCTACGTCTTCCCGGGAGCGCGCACTAATGGCCGACCGATGAGCGACAACGCCATTCTCGCGGCATTGCGACGCATGGGCTTTGCCAAGGATGAAATGAGCGGCCACGGCTTCCGGGCAATGGCGCGCACCATCCTTGACGAAATACTAGGCGTGCGCCCCGACTTCATTGAACACCAACTGGCCCACGCGGTACGCGATCCGAACGGACGCGCGTACAACCGGACTGCGCACCTGGCCGAGCGACGGAAGATGATGCAGCAGTGGGCGGACTACTTGGACAAATTGAAGGCAGGGGCCGACGTTATCCAATTACGCGGCAACGCGGCTTGACAGTTTTGGATCCATTCTCGGGACAAATCTGAGTATGGTTTTAAATTACTTACTATTGTGCCAGAACTGATTTTTGCGGAGCGAACGTATAGCTTCGGTCGCCTCGTGTGTGAACATGATTTTCAAGCCCTTCAAAAAATAACTGGCTTTCCCAATCAAGATCATCTGGTCTAGCATGCGCCAAAATGAATGCCGCAAGATTTGCGCCGATGGCTAAGTCTTTTTCTAGTGCCATTCGAATGGCCCTGCGCACCATGCGCTCAGGAAAAGGGTTTTCGACCAGATTAATTTCAAGAACGCGTTTCTCTATGCCTAGCTTGTAGCTTTCTGTCCAAAACAACTCTTTCCGCCCTAAATGAAGAGCAGCGGCATCTAAATTAAAAAAGGTGGTCCTTAGCAGGTCACCAAATCCCGATCCGCGAACGATACCCTCGCGAAATGCCCAAGTGTCGTCAAATGCCCAAATATCAAATCTGCGTTTTGCCACCACAAACCTGAATCCGCCAAACTTATTTTCTATCGGGGAGAAAGGCGCAATTACCCTGTAAATTTCTTGCCGGCTTTCCAACGTTACCAAGTCGATATCTGATGTGAAATCTCGCGCATTTCCTAGCGCAAATTCCCTGAGCATGCCCCCGAAAATAACGGTTTCTGGCAAGCCTGATACGAGCGCATCCAGTACGGACTTAAGTGCAACCCTTTCCGCTGATCCATGGTTCAGATACTGACGGACGCGGACTTTAAGTTTATCAAGCGTGGTCATGCCACTTTTTCCCAAGCTTTTTTAGAATCAAAGTCGCCCCTTAGCTCCTCGAACTCTCTATATAAATCCATCGCGAAGGAATCCGTCATACCGGAGATCATATCGGTCAGCAGCAAGCATTCTCTGTAAAGCTGCGGAAAACCCACCAACTCGGGCGCCGGGTGCTCGAAAACTCTTCGGTAGTTCTCCGAAATTCTGCCGTATACGAACCTTGTGAATGGATGTTCGATCGACCCAGCATCTTTAGCACCTCTACGATGCACAATCGCCGCCCAAAACATGTCCATAAGCTTGTGAATTACGTTGTATCCCTGTAGCTCCACTCTTAATACGGAGCGATGGGTATACGCATGAATATATCCAAATTGTTTTAAAAGCCCGCGGAGCTTCTCCCCTTTACTCAATGCCATCAGACCCTTGGTCGATGTTCCGTTCACGAATTCATTTTCGTTTTCCACAAACGTCTGCGTGGCAGCTCTGACCATTGCTCCTATCGCTTCCACTCTGAACCGTTGCATTGATACGTCGTTGAGTTCAGCCGCTGAAAGCGCAAACTTCGAAGAGCGATATTCATCATGCTTTTCACAGCTTTGTTTTATGACTGCTTCTATTAGCTCGTCAGCACCACCGCCGTGTCTAAGATATGCGATGACGTCCGAGAACGACGCTAGGCTCTTTTTAACTGCGTCTTCGACATCTAAGACAACATAAGCAATGTCATCACACGCCTCCATGACATAGGCCAATGGATGTCGCTTTCCAAAGCCAAGGCCCACTTTCGTAAGTACTTTTTCAGCAATATCTTGCTCAGAAGCAAAAAACCCGTGCTTTTTCGTTGCGGCGCTATCCCCAGTGTCTTTTGAACTGGTCGGATATTTCATCATTGCCGCAAGCGTTGCATACGTGAGGTCCAGACCAAAGTGGTCGTTCAGCACTTGCAGGCGCGTAACTAATCGAAAACCCTGCGCATTACCCTCCCACTTTAAAAAATCCTTTCGGTGCTGCGGATCCTCGAGAGCGCCTAATACACTGCTTTGATTTTGCTCAAACCAACTTCGGATGGCCGACTCGCCCTGGTGACCAAAGGGAGGGTTGCCCAAGTCATGTGAAAGTCCGATGGCAGCCAGCAAAGCGGGGATATTGCGACGCGAATCGGGAATTTCGGAAGCAATGTTGTGCTGAAACGCCAGCGCTGTTCCTATGCTACGTGCCAGATTAGAAACTTCATGGGAGTGCGTTAGACGCGTCCTGACACTATCATTTTTATCTAGTGGAAAGACCTGCATTTTATCGGCGAGACGCCGAACCGGCGTAGAAAATAGGATACGGTCATGGTCGCGCTCGATTTCGGTACGTGTTTCCGAGACGGTCTTGGGATCCTTGGACTCAGCACCTTCCTTCTTGCGCCGGACCGGACTTAATAGCCGCTCCCAATTAAGGGCCTTAGCATCCATTGCGCAACTCAAATAAAAAAAATATTTGCATAGCACCGAAATTAGCAAGGAGGGCGAAGGAACCCTTTGGACGGAGCCGGCCTACCACCATGGGGCCGACGGCGATGTGCGCATCAGTAGGAATAGGTGCTTCACGATTATAAGCAGGGCATAACGGGATGCGTCAGTGGTAGACAGATTCTAAAGTATGCAAATCAGAAATTGGGCTTGGCCAATTTAAGATTGTTTAATCGGATCTGCAAAGCCTGCTCGCTCACGCCAAAAGCGATCGCTAGTCGAGACACATCAAACTCGTCACTTATGTTGAGATCGTGCCGGGATATATACTCCTTGAGTAGCTTGTCCGGCATGAGCAAACCTGCAGCGAAAACGTTTGCCTCTCTCTCCATCTGAAAATCGACGTTTTCGGACGCGCTATTTTCCTTCCGTGTATATAACGTCAGAGTTCGATCAAGAAAAAGTCGATCCCGATTAGTTTTTTTGTAATGTTTGATGAAATGGCCAATCTCGTGCGCAAGACTAAACCGTCGTCTATTCAGGTGATGCGCGCCATTCACAAAAGCGGTTGGTTTTCCATGCTTAATCATTAGAAAAGCAGAGAAATCATCCTCTAGTTCTTCGTACTTGACCGCAATTCCTAATGCCTCAGCTAAAGCTTCAACATTCACCGGTTGCTTAAACAGCCCATGTTCTTTTAATAGTTGTTCTGGGCTCTTCGTTGGGGCGCTCGACGTACTCATTTATTCCTCAATTTGGGCTTGGGTCGTTACTTAGTAGTGCGAACCAAATCCGCAATCTGACTTGAAACGCTGTAAGACAAATCTCCAAGCGTTACCGTTTCCGGTTTGGGCTCGACCGAAATTTCGCTATAACGCGGCAACACTTCCGAGATTTCAATATTGAGCGCGTTGCACAATTCGTACAGGACGTGAAGAGGAACGCGCTGCTTCCCCGCTTCAATATTGGTGATGGAAGTACGCTCGAGACTGACGGAATCCGCCAACTTTTCTTGGGTTAGCTGACGGTTCTTGTCTCCGAGGCGGAGAGTTTTCAGCCGCTTCCCTATTTGCTCATAAAGAGCATCCTCGTTGATCATTTACGCTCCGCTGAAAGCGGTAAAAGGTTAGCAGGGGACGTGAACGCGGTCAATAATAAAAGTAAGATGTCAATAATATTGACATCCAAACATCTGATATTGACATCAATTGGGGCGAGTCCTACACTTGCAAGCGTCTGGTCAAAAAAAGGAGCTACCGATGAACCACAATTGAAAACGGGCAAGCTTTTAAGGGCTTGCCCGCAGTGAACGAGCCCGGAGGCCTGTTCGGTTTGGCGACTTGAACTATCCGCCGGCTCCTTCCCGCTGTCAAGCTCCATGTGATTTTTGTCGACCCGGAAAAACCGGGTAAGTACTTACTTACATTGGAGAAATACCATGAACAGTGAAACACAAGCTGTAACACAGCACGGCGACGACCATCAGCAACATTTCATTCTGGATATCGAGGGCCGCAGCGTTCCGTGGTCGTCGCCAACCATCACCACTGAGGAAATTGCAACCCTTGGTGGCTGGACTTCCGGTGACGGAGTTATTGAGGTTGATGCTGATAATGTTGAGAGAACCCTTACGCCGGGTGAGATTGTCCACCTAAAGCCCGGCCACGGATTCTCAAAAAAGGTCAAATTCACTCGCGGCGACAACCTTTACGAGCAGCGTCTCTCGACAGAACTGGAAATGCTACGCGGCCGCTATCCGGACGTGCAGATGTTGTCAGGGTGGTTCCGCATCCCGATTTACCCGACTTTTAATGACGGTTGGAATCGCGCCGCGACCGCCGTCGCATTTCAAGCTCAAGCGGGGTATCCGGCGACGCAACCTTACGGCATCTATGTTCCGGCCGGTCTTCGCTTTAAGGACGCAATGGCAACCAACTATCAAGAGCCGGTAGCCAACCGCCCTCCTTTTGAAGGCGAGTGGGGGATGTTTTCCTGGGCGCCTGATGGTGGCGCATGGCGCCCGACGACAGACCCCAGGGCCGGAACCAACCTGCTCAACTTTGCAATCGGGATCGCCAAGCGATTCAAGGAAGGTGCGTGATGGCAAGCGGCGTCATTGAGATGTCCGACGCCGCGTGGCGGGAGCTGAAAGAACATTTGCTCCCGCCCAACTGCCAGATAGAGGAAGGTGCATTTATTCTGGCACGGCACAAAATAACGGGCGAACAGGAATTGGTCTTCCAACATATTCAGACGGTTCTACTTACACGTGACGATTATGAGTTTCAGGAAAGCGATTATCTTGAACTCACGGACGCCACGAAAGGGCGGCTGATCAAGCTCGCTCACGATCAACAGACCAGTCTCGTCGAATTTCACTCGCATATTGGCCCTTATCCGGCATGCCTGTCGCCATCAGACATGGCGGGCCTAAGTGAATTCGCCCCCCACGTGATTTGGCGGCTGAAAGGACGACCGTATGCGGCAGTGGTAGTTACAGAAAGTGGCATAGACGGACTTGCTTGGCTGAGCCAGAAAGCCCCGCCCATGATGTTGAATTCCATTCTGGTTGGCAATCAGCACGTAAAGGCGACCGGACTCTCTTTCAGAATTTCGAGACGGAGAACATATGAACCGATTTGACCGGAATGAACGACTTTTCGGACGAGAGGGGCAAGAAAAACTCCGGCGCACTCACATCGCAGTCCCAGGATGCGGTGGCTTGGGAGAGTACGTCGCTCAACAGCTTGCATTACTAGGGGTCGGGGAACTAACGCTGATTGACGATGAAGACCTAAGTCGGTCGAACTTGAACCGGTACCCCCTTGCGCGGCATGAAGACCCTATTCCCGGCACGGCGAAGGTCGATATTGTCGCGCGCGCGGTGTCGGCGATTGACCCGGATATCAAGATTAATAAGGTGCGAAAGGGGCTTCGATCAATCGCGGCATTCAAGGCGCTTCATCGCGCCAACTTAATCATCGGGTGCTTCGATAACGACGGCGCGCGTTTGGTGCTGACAGAATTTGCACTTGCTTATCGGAAGGATTATTTTGATCTTGCCAGCGACATATCTGCCGAAGGCAGCCTTCGTTACGGCGGTCGCATTCTGTTTACAGGAGCAGAGTACGGTTGCCCTATCTGCTTCGGGGAAATTGACTTAGCACAAGCGCGCATAGATTTGGAAAGCGATGCGAGCCGTCGCGATCGCGAACGCATTTACGGCATTAACAAATCTGCCCTCGACGAAGGCGGGCCGTCAGTTGTGTCCATAAATGGGGTTGTAGCCTCTCTCGCGGTAACGGAAGTTATGGTCTACGTAACGGGCTTGAGAATACCCAAACGATTAATCTTTTATAGGGGCAACCAAGGGATCGTAACCGTTAGCAAGGACGAGCCCACACCGCGCTGCTATTTTTGCGAAGTTATCAAACGTGCCGGCGCCAACGCAAACGTCGAACGATATCTCCTGGAAGATGAAACCGTATCACCAGAAATTGCATGATGTTTGGGGATGGCGCCACTCAAACCATTGGCGGTAAAAGCGTTGGTGGCACTTTAAATCGAAAAATCACTAGCGAAAGTGCGGCAGAAAAATTACCAAAACGTCTACCGGTTAAGGACCTTGTTTTTTTACTGATGGACTCAAATATTCACCTACCGTTGTAAGTGTCCAAGTAACTCCCTGGGGCGATACCTTCATGATCAACCAATCTGCCGCTGCGGCAGATTGCAAACCTTGTGGCGCTGGCCCAGGTGCTAGGGGGAGCACTCCTAACGCAGCCGCTTTCGCTTGTGCGGCAGCTGCGTCAGCAATTGCTTCAGCAGCCACCGCCTTATCTGCGTCTTCAAACAAATAGTCAAGGTAACTCTTAAATTCTAATTGATCCACGCCAATGAAGTCGTCATCTGGATCGAACAGATCATCAATGAATGCACCCATCGTCGAATAATTCTTGTGCAAATCTAGTCGGTATGCCCACTCCAGGCCTGGAACCATAAAATTGAGAAGCGCGGTAAAGCACGCATCAGGAGCGGAAATGCCTACCCCGGACTTACCCAGAGCCGCCCAGTGCGCTCTGACCGAAATATCACGTAGTCCAGCATACTTAACGGGAGAGAGCATCTTTAAATTTTCAATACGCCGATTTACAGAGCGCCGAAGGCCTTTCTTGTTCTTCTCGGAAGAGTTCGAGTCGTCCCGCTTAAATTCCACCATCACGTAGCGATTTTTAGGGCCGACCTGAACATCGGCCAATCCCGAATCAAGTTTCGTCTGCTGCAGCAAATTGATACTGCACTGCATGTCCAGCTTATCTTTACCCATCTTGTAGCCAAGCAATGCTAAAAATTGCCCAATGGTTTGATTTTCATAGAGTGCCATTCCGTGCCTCCACAAGGATTACTCGCTATCTGCTTGTTACAGACGACCCGCGTCAAATCCATCTACACTCGCTCGGGCGCTTGGTTTATTGACAACCAAACACCAAGCCTTGTAGAGCATTTGCAATTAGCCGGACATAGCCCTGTCAGATCAATTTACGACCACCACCACTAATCAGACAAACCTGCCCCGTGTCCTGAAATTGGTCTAAGATCTGCGCCACGCGCCGAGATCAAGACACGAGGCGCGTATTAATTCAACATCCATTTTGACGGTAGCCAAACGTCGTAATACGTCTGCCTGATGCGGCAACCCAAGCACAAGCCGATAAAGGTCGCGCAAGTGTTCAAGGCGTTCGCGTCGCAAGCGCTCCTCACTTGAGGGCAGATCCAAGAAAATTCTTTCAATCAGAGCGCCTTGAAACGTCCACCAGGGTGCTAGCCCCGGATCATCTGAATGCTTCTCCGCGGCCAATTCGATATCCTTCCACAAAATTTGGCTGGGATTCGATTTAGTCAATTCCACAGCTAGAGCTCGTCTTACGGAAAGGCTCTTGAATCGATCCACTCGACCTTCTCGCTGTTCGATATCGATCGGATCGGAGCACAGATCCCAATGCACAACCCGACGACACCAGAGATGAAAATCCAGCCCTTCCTGGCCAACTGAAGTCGTACAGAGTACGTGGGGCCAAAACGGGGTATTAAATGCCTGCCTAAGGTCATCCGCTCTGAGTTGCTGGGTGCCAGCGCTAGCGGCCAATTTCGCCGGCGTGTCCGTGAGAGGCAAAGCCGCGTGCGCAGAAAGAGTGATTCTCCGCTCAGGCTTATGTCCCGTCGGCACGAATATGGAAACTGGGGCAGACCGAATTCGCAAGGTTTCGCGCAATGCTGCCAGCCTGCCCCGTTGCTTGCGAGTTCGAACCCATGACTGATTGTCTGCGTCCGGCAGCCAGAAATGCTCGTCCAATACAGCTTCTAAATTGCCATCCAGCGATGCATGCTGCAATGCATCCGTATAACTACCGCTTCGCCGCCTAGCAAGCCGAGCGACAAACCATGGTCGATCTAGATACGGTCTCAACCCATTCCATGCGAGATCTACCACCGCCGGCATGTTTGTTTCTGCAGTTGCATCAGCCCAATGTCTCTTGAGCGCGCGCAGCATGACGATCCCGGGAGCTGTCAGGCCAAACCACGCGAGGTCTTCAAGTTCGACGGGTGAAATCCAACGCTCAACAGATGCACCTGCATGCTCCATTCTTTTTAATGCACGTCCAACGCGACCGCCTCGGCTTTGCGTGCCAATCGCTTCGCGCCAGAGTTCACCGGGCGGAACGCATTCATGACTTTCATGTTCCAACATCATCATGAGCTTCCACACTGGGCGATGTCGCTTGGATTTGCGGTTAAACTTTACGCTCGCTGGAAGCCCCTCCTTTATCGAAAGCATCGCATTTTGAATTAGTTCTTTTCGCGACGGATTTTCCAGACAAGCAGGATTCACTCGATCAGCGAGCCAAGCAGAAGGATGAAAAAGAGCGACGACAACCACGCTCTTCGGTGCAAGGAATGATTGTCGGCTAAGTTTTCTGTGACTTCTCCATCCGTGTTTCCGCGCCGCCCAGTCCTCAACCATGAAACTCAATAAACCGGCCAATCCAGGCGGAAGCGCCCGAAATCGACTAAACAAAAGACCTTTTTCAATCGGCGGCGGTTCTCCCGGTTTCTGTTGCCATGCACCACTCAACGGCCACCACGGCCTCGATGGCGCAAGCCACGGCATTGCCAATTGCTCCGGCGGGAACACCTTCATGAGATCGCGGAATCTCGCGTTTGGCACTGAACCCCGAAAAAGAAGCTTTTCCCGATCTTCCTCATTGATGCCCGGCATACCGCGCCACTTGGATCGCGACGCGCGTCGCCAAGCCAAATATCCTCTTCCCAGTAACTGTTGCGGATATGGCACGGCGCGCCAATAGGGAATCGCGGTTCTACGGTCCTTATCCTTCAGTCCGGACGAAAAGCGAATAAACAAATCAAGATCATCTGCTGAAGGGAGCTCGGTCAAAGTATGGAGATCCGGCGCCTGCTCTCGCTTGAAGTTGAAGGAAGATCGCTCCATCCGAGCAATGCGAGGACGAAGCAGTTCTTCCTCCAATTTTTTTCGTGCGGCGCGAAGGCTATCGGAATCCAGATTTTTTGCCGCGAGCTCACGCTCGAATTCGGCGAATAGCCCCTGGCACTTGCGATATGCGCTTTGGCCAACTTCTCCATCTCCATGCAGAAATCCAACCAGGCGGTGAAAGTCTGCCGCGTCATCACCAGCCCTATGCTCAGATGCATGGCTATCCGTCAAATGAAAAGGCGTAGCGGACAAGAGAAGCAGTGCAGGTTTATTGTCGTTAGGCAATAGTGAACAAAAGTTCTCGTCCGCATCAGTTATCTGACCAGATTGCCCGCTCGCCAGCGGTAATGAGAAAACTCGTTTGCGATATCGGTGAAATTCGTCAAGGACAATCAAATCGGGCGGGAGGCACCGCAAGGTTGCCTTTGTCAGTGCCAACCGCAATTTCCCGATAAACAATCGTGGGTTTGATGCCTCCGCTTCCAATTTCAAATGCAGAGGCTCGTAAGCAGCTACCTCAAACGTTTCCCTTACCGCGTCACGAAAGTGGCTGACTAACTGATAACCTCGCAAGAGGCTGCCATCGCTGTACCGGCCACGCGCGACGCGTACAGCCTTAGAAAAATTGGCCGTTGTGGCGCCGCCTTGAAAGGCCTTCCGAAGACCGGAGCCTCGAGGGAATCGCCAATGCAACACTCTAGAAACAAGCACACGAAGCAAGGCCCTTTCTTGCACAACTCCGCTGCGGCCACGACCTTGGACAATAGGAACGGCCGTTTCTGGCGTAAATCGAAATAGCTGCACCCGGTGTTTTTCGCTTTCACTTATATCTTCCATCGGGACCATAGGGATCAGCGACGGGCGGCTGGCATCAAACAACGTACAGGAAACGTCCTCGCCCTGACCGTCTGCCGGAATTAGACGGCGCGCGTTCTGGGCAGCGACCGCCTGACCAGATGCAAAATAAAATACTCGAAGCGGCCGGCTATTCCGGCGGTGCGCCAGCCGTCCTATGATCTCGCGCGCAACTACTGTTTTGCCCAACCCGACTTCATCAGCGAGAAGAAAGCGACGGCTGCCTGTAGTAAGTGCCTGCAGAGCCGCATCCGCGGTGCGCAACTGAAACGGCTTAGGTTTCACTCGAAACCGCTCGATCTGTTAAATGCTTCCCAACGCTTCGCCATAGCTCCTGAAAACTGATGAGATCCCTGCGGACTTCCGGCGTGACGGCCGCGTCATCCGATTCCCACTTAATCGCTTCCTTTTCAAGCATCGCGACCGTATCTGCCACTTTTTGAAGGTGCTCCGGGTCTCTCAAAAACAAACGCAATAAGCCTTCCAACGTCGGCAAGTCATAGCGATTCCACGAACCATGCTGCGACCCGCCTCGGCCCTGAGGAGGGGAATCCCACGGCGGCGCAGAACCCGCTGAAGTAGCTTCTAACTCCGCACGTATGAGTTGGAGGTAACCGCGCGGCCCAAGATATTCGGCGAGGCTTGCTTGATCTCTCGGTTCGCCAAGAGGTGGGCTGAACGGCCCATGCATAAGCCAGCCAACCTCGTTCCCATCCTTTCGGAGGAGGAATAACAGAAGATCGCTACATGCGGAAAGCGGCACTGGGCCAAGCGATATGCGGTCAGCTCCGTCCGGCCATTGCACGGGCGCGTTGCCCGCCCACGGCAGGCCTACCCAAAGCGATACTCCCGCTTCAATGTGCAATGTCTGCTTCGCAACCACGCCAACGACATCCCCTTTTCGCTGCTGATGGCAAACGAATTCAGCGGAAAGATCTTTGCGAACATTTTCGAGCAAGTCCTGCGTTTCATTCTCGCTGTCTGCAGCGGCCTCAAGCAGCGTAAATCGCTCTGCTTTCTCGGCGATTTCCCGCAGAACCGGACCCCACGGGTCCTTAGGCGCCACCGAGAGCAGCTCCGCAACAATTTCCAAGTTTCTGCTCCAGCCACGACTCGTAAGGTTCGGGCTACCGATCCACAATCGCTTCTCTTTACCCTGCCGCCAATACATCAGTTTGGCGTGCAGCGCTCTAGCTTCATCGCGACGATCAATCTCGCCTTCGCCCTCCCCCTGATCCTGGGTCACGAGGTCCGCCGGGGGTTCGTAAGAAATGCCTTCTTCTATGGCAGGCGCTCGCACCCGCAAATCCAATGCCTTGGTCAGCTCTGGATGGCTTTGACATTCGCGCTGCAATTCAACTGGCGACGCCACAAGAATAGGCTTTCCCGCCTTTATCCAACCAGTCGTGCGATGCATCGACGCCCTGTCCACAAAAGGACTAATGACAATAGCCTCCTGCTGCAACCCGTCCGGTTGAGGGAAGTGATTAGAGGCGCCATCCAGCCAGTGAATTTTTATTTTTTTTACGCCGGGCGGGGAAATCCACTGAACTTTGGCAAGTTCATCCAGTTCGCGCTGCGCAAACTGCGCGCCGTGCTTGGGTAAATGCGCTTGGAGTGTTTCGACCGCTTTTTTTAATTCCGGAGTCGCATTGCCGCTTTCACGGTCAGCATCTTCAATCAGCAACAACCCAGCATCCAACGACAAGTCGCGCGTCAGATTCCTACTGCCTAGCCAAACACGCCACGATATCGCGTCGTCGTCCACGCGCCGCCAGCGCATCACTGCAAACTTAGGGTGCCATGAGCGTCCGCTGTGCCCACGCTCATCGTAATTGGCTTCAAATATAAATCGATCCAGCAAGCCGCTCACTTGTGGAATGTTGCGTGGCCAATGAATACGCCCACGCTGCACTACAAACGAAACACGCCGGCGCAGATCACGGAATGCTTGCACCAATTGAACTGCAGACCCGGACTCTGGATCGTTAGTAACACCCGCAACTGCCAGCAAAGCAGCGGTAACCACGCGAATATCCGCACTGTAAGTGGCAAAACATGCGCGATCGAGCACCCAACCGGGTTCCGGTCGAAATTGCGCCAATAACGAGTGCGTTTGCCAATCTGGCTGGCCACTCACGATTTTCCACCATGCAAGTCATCGAGTAGCTGGCTGACTCGGTGCCATCGATAGTTAAGGCCATCGGACTCACGCGCATTCTCTGCTAACCATACTGCGCGTAGCACCGCTGCACGTGGCGTATTCGGCAAACGCGCCCGACTATCCTTACGCGCTTCTTCGGAAGCTTTATATGCGGGCCAAAGGTCCGCGACGTCTTTAGTGTTGCCCTTAAGCCAAATCAGTGTCTCAGCCAGTGCCGCAGAAAATTTTGGATCAAGCGGCCCAATCAATGCCGCAACCTCATCAAGTCGGCACGTCAGCGCAATCGCTTTTTCTTTGCTTACTGCCTCAGCCAGCCTTTTGTGTAGCTGGTTTTCAGCCTTCCGCTTATCGCACTTTTGGGCAATATATTCGATCAGCGCACCGTACACCGATCGACCAATTCGCGTCAGCGACGATGCCGCATGCGCGACCGCCAGCGCATCGCGATCCTCGGCATCCGCGATTTGTTTGACGGCGTCGGAATCAAAATCCAGATCCTTCCATGAGAATTTTGGCGATTTCACGGCAGCCAGGCGCGCCAGCAAACTATCAGCGTCTGACCGCATCGCCCCGCCCCTCCTTACCGACACTAAACGGTCGCGAAGGTATTTCCGTTCATTGAAAGGAAGCTGAAAATTAAGAGGAGTAAGGCCAGCCCCGCCTTCCCGATACCAATGCCGCGGGCGCTCCGGGAGTGCGAAGAAAAAAGCATCGTTGCGCACGTGCGTTGTCTCGTCGTCCCGCTCATCCCGCAAACCACCGGCGCCATCGATCCGAGCGAGAATTTCGGCACGGCCTGGCCAAACGCCCTCTACGACTGGATCCAAGATTCCCCATAGCCTCAACGCCGTCCAGTAGACGTAGGCTGGCGGCTGCGCGGGCTGAAAATTCTCGCTGCGGATTCCGATCACCCCGCCATCGTCATCTTCATTTGCACTGGTTCCTAGTTTCAAACGCAAAACCAGTTCCCGCTCCGCTTTTTGCAACCGAACACTGGCCGGAGCCGATCCAACGCGTTGATCGGCGAGGTCCTGAATTTGCCAGGGGACGAATAGCGCGTAGCGCAATCGGGTTTGCAGTACAGACGTGCCTGGAAAAAAGCGGTCCGAGAAGCCTTGATGCAGCGTCAGAAATCCAATTTCGTCGCGAACGCCACGTTCACTGCCCTTCAGCAATTCGGTCGCCTTCGCCACGTCCGAGCGCGCGATCTGGCTCCACCCTAATGAACTATCCAATCACCGGCCCTCGATTTCCGAAAAGGCGAACGATTCGCTATCCATCGCTACCCTGATCTCCCTCAAACGGCAATTTCCAACTTTCACCCGCAATAACTGCAATACCGTCGGTGCGGTAACCAATAATTGAAGATGAGTTATCACTCCCTCTTACCGATTTACGTGCATCCGCCCATTTCGCGTCGAGTAAACGATTCAGCACCCGTGGCCGAATTCCAATCTGAACGTCCGCATGTGGCACCGGCATCAGGCATTCCTCCTCACGCATCCGCGCCAAATAGCTAGCATTCGCCTGAACCAAATCGAGTATCGGCTGATAGTAATGGCGCCAGACATCTTCTGATTCAAATTCGACCTTGATTGCGTTCTTGATGTTGGGGTCGACTTCCGGATCCTGCCAATAAAACTTAAGCACGTCCTTCTTGAAATAGGTAATCGCCCCGATCTGGTACTTTGGAGGGTACCCGCGAATGCTGACAATCCTTTGTGCCTGCGCCTTGGCTTTGTCCTTGGCCTTTTTATAGGGAACGCTCAATCGACCTTTGCATTCGAGTGCAATCCCTTCCCCTGCAAGCGTTTCCCCAACCAGATCGGGTCGCGAACGCCCCTTCAATACCGCGCTCAACTTTGACCCGAATACGTCGAGATGGAGCATCCAGGGTGCATCGAGCAATCTATCTGCCATGAGTTTCGCAATCGCCAGCCCCAGGAAATAATTAACTGCACCCTTTTCAGTTGGATCCAGCCTGCGCGCGAGTTCCGTGCGGCGCAATCGCCTCGCTCTGGGCCCGCTTTGCTCAAGCGCCATTCGCATCATCGACCAGCGGAATAAGGCTTCGTAGCGGGATGCCCTGCCGTATTTGAAGACGTAGTGCCGATTCGGCCGTCCCACAGTAATTGCGGCCCACAGCAAATCGTCCCAAGTAACTGCCAGCGTGCCATGACCATTTGCAACCGGCGCGCCCTTGGGAAATCCCGCCGATTCGTAATCGATCGTGAGGCTCATTTGGCCGTACCCAGCGTAGCTTCCACTTCTTTCCAAAGCGCCTGCACAATCGCGCGTTCAGCAGTTGCCAGTTCTTTCTCGCGCAAATCGTCCAACCGATACCACTGCCCGTTCGCCTCTTGGTAAAAGACCCGCTCGTAGATGCTGGCGGTGTGCGCTTTACGCCAAGGTTCGAAACGCTCCGATAAAAGGGTGAAGGCATGGTTGACGCTGATTGCTGGCTCCAATTCGAGTATGGATGGCAATCGCACTTGACTGGACTCCAATCCGCGGGGCGTCATCCCTTCCAGCGCCAGCCATAAGCCACCACTTTTTTCCCCGCGTTTGACCTGCTGCGGGTTAGGTGCGTCGAGAAAAATTGAAACGAAACGGCTTTCCGCACTTACCTTTGCCTCGCGGTCCCATTTCATTGGGCCCGTTACAAAGCACTTTCCCAATGCCTGGTCCAAGGGTGCCCTGACACTCAATGCGACCCGCAATTCGGTGCCTTGATCAAGAATCCGGACTTGGCGTTTCGCGGTCAACGCCTCCCGGAACGCTTTGTCCACGATGTCGCTAACCGCGACCTCAAGTTCGCCTATACAGCCGTCCTTGACCTTCACGGAGCCACCGTATAACAACTCCCACTGGCCATCCACCAATTGCACAGGAATGCGAATGCGCTTGCTGCTGATAGCCATTTGCGGGTCTTCGATGTGAAAGTTGAATTTGAAAAGGGCAGGCGACTAATTTCGTAAATACGCGCCATGTCTATAGGTCGAGCAGGTTCTGCGCCTCGCTAGTTTTGGCGGCCTTGCGGCCCCGCGGCTTTTTACCAGCCTCAGGACTCGCAGTCGCCTCGGCCTTGGCTCGTTTGTGATTTAAGGCCAACAAGCGCTTAAGGACTTCCTTACGTGCGGCCGGACTTATCGTGTACCGAATGCGGTCGTTTTCAGGCAGCGTTTCGATCTCATGGAAGTCGTGGCCGAGGTTGAGGTCGCTCCAGTCGTAGGAGTCACGGATCGCTTCGTCAAGTTCACGATGCAAACGGCGCAGTTCAATAATACCTTTGTAGCCCGCCTCGGATTGTTCCGCCGATTTCTCGCTGACCATCGCGACCCGGTCGGGAGTAAGGTCGAGGGCGTGGAACAAGTTGTAGATTTCGGTCAAGCCGAGCCAAAGTTGGCTCATAAGGACGCGACGGTGATCATGGTAACGCTCGCCGATTTCTGCCAAATTCGGATTGGCGGTCTGCCACAATCCCTCGGGGAAAGGGAAGGTCTCAAAGCAATCCGATGGCGAATAGCGCAACCGGGTTTCTAATGCGCCGCTGTATTTGCGCGCCCAGACTTCGTGCAGCGTGGATTGGACAAGGGTGTAGAGATCCCATCGGTTAGTAGTAAAGACGTATAGGCCACTAACAAAAACCTGATTCGTAGATTGGGCGCTGAAGTTGAGGTACTTGGTAGTAATCGCCGCCGCAAAGCAGAGTTGCAACCCTTTAAGATGTGTGTAAAGCCCGACAGCCTTCTCTGCGTATTGCCACCATCTTTCTCGCCTTGCAGCCCGCTTGTCCATATCTCTTACGGGCTTAACCAATTCTCTGATTCGAGAGTATGGGGCTTGGTACAACGATGCCTTTTCTTCACTCCAATCGCGAAAATTAACTATCAGCCGCTCAGGTCGTTGGTCAGGAGATGAATTAAGAAGTTGGGCACTTACGCTCGGAAAAATTACCTCTCGATTCCGCGAGTCAGCTTCGATCAGCTTGTCAGCCTCATCGTAAGTGAGCAAGAAACCATCACCTAGAAAGATCGAGCCTTGATAGAGACTGTTGGCATTTTCCAGTAACGCCATCGGTTCACCCGCATCCTCAGTGTCCTCAAAGTAAGCGCTGATAACAGGTACGCCCTTACCGTCTAGCACCCGCTTGCCTCGCCATTCCCCCCGGTACAACGCCACCAACGAAACCACAAGATGTGCACGCCCCGGCCATTTGATACCACGGACCGCAAAGTTGATTGTGCCACCACGCGCTATTACCTGTTCAAGTCCATCCTTTCGGATGTCACCATCCTTGATGGAATTAGTCGTTATGAATGCGGTGAAACCGCCGGGCCGCAAAAGTCCGTAGATACGGCGGACAAAATAGACCACAAGGTCGCTTAAGCCCGCCGGAGCGTATTCCCATTTTGCATACTCGCAAAACGCATGGCCGTAAGTGCTGCTCAATGCCTGGCCACCGAGATACGGCGGGTTACCAAGAATACAATCGAACCCACCGCGCTGAATGATTTCGGGAAACTCAATGAACCAGTTAAAAAAATGCTTACGCTCGGCCATCGCCCAAGCTTCAGCGGTGGCCTGGCTCTGTGGACTCATTTCCCCCTTCCAGTAACGGCGGAAGGCGTCATCGGTGACGAATTTTTGTAAATTGGCCGGGGTCTTGGACAGGAAAAACTGTGCAATGGGAATAGCAGCGATCTGAGTTAGCATCCATGCGTCCTGACTTTGCGTGAACGCAAGGTAGCGCGCCTTTTTGGCGTCGATTTCGTCCGGTGTGTGTTCCGGCAAAGTAGCGAGGTCGCGCCAGCCACGCAAAATGTCGTCGAGTTGTTTCTGCAAGGCTGGAGCAATTGGTATCTGGCCTGCCTCGTGCGCGACGCGTTCTTGCTTGTTGCGCTTGCGAAGAATGGCCGCGGTTTCCTTGTCATCGCCGGGCATGGTCGCAAAAGCTTCGTCAGGCACTCCACGCTCGACTTCCTCACGCCGCGCAAAGCCAACGATGGCATTGCCGCATTTGATGTGGTGATCGAGAAAGTTAAGCGGTTCCCCGGGATTGTGCGCTTCCAGCCATAGTGCGACCTTGCAAAGTTCCACAGCGAGCGGGTTCAAGTCCACGCCGTAAATGCATTCGCGGATCACATCACGAATGGCCGCGCGGAACGCCGGCGGCGACGGCTGCTCCTCGCCTGTACGTGCAATCGCGAGTTCAATTGCGATACGCCGTGCGGCGGCCAGCAGAATGTGGCCGGAGCCGCAGGAAATATCGGCAACGCGCAACTCAAGCAGAGCTTGCGCGGGATTGGGAGCCTTGAGCTTTTCGGCGATCAGATAATCCAGTGAGTGCTTGATGAGCGGCTGGACCAGGTCGTCTGGCGTGTAATGGCTTTGCGTGTCGTCGGCGCCGGGCCGCAATTCAAAGCTCGGCGAATTCGTATTGAGTTCAAAACCTGTCCTGTACTTCAGCAAACCCTCATAAACCGAGCCAAACTCCTCAACATTGAGCGCCGCGTAGTTCACGCGGATGAGCTGGCTGGTATCGGGATTTTGATAAAGGCTTAGCGCGCGCAGACAGCCGAGCAGAACGTCATTGCCTAGCGTGCTTTTCTCGAGTACGCCTATTGCGTCCGAGCTGAAAAGGTCGCCGGCAAGCGGGGCCAGCCCAAGCTTCTCGCCAGGACCGTGGGCCTCGAACAGCCTGAAGGTCGCCAGCAAGCTGAGCCATAGATCACGCTTACGCCGATCCGCAAGATGGCGTTTCTCCGACAACCGGCGTAGACGTTGCAGGCTGTAGTAGCGTTCATAGATTTCGCGCTGCGTCGGGTTGGCGCCCTGAGGGAACACAAGACCACGCTCCTCAATCACCATCAGGAACAGCAGGCGGTAGATGAGCCTCAATAGATATTGGTAATAGGTATCTGAAGTGAGCTTGCCCGCAGCAATTTCGGCACGCAGCGGATCGTTGTCGGTATGCGCCAGAAAACCATTGCCGAAGGCACGAATCGCCTGCTCGACGGCTTGGCTAAGACCATCGCGTATGCGAGCGCCGGAATCCAGAGAATCCTGGTGGTAACGCTCGATCAGGCTTTCCGCTGCGGCCTCGGTACTGGTTGGCAGCCTGGTGATGTGCAGCAACCGGTAGAGAATTGCGAAGTCCGCGAACAGCCCATCAGTAAAGATGCGATCGAGGTCAAATTCGAGATAACTCAGCTTGATGAGGCGTGAGCTGTCGCGCAGCAGGCGGAGAATACGACCGTTTGTAACCAACCCGTAGAGTTCATCGGACAGGTTGATATATTCCTGCACCATCGCGTGGGCCGACATCCGCGTTGCCGTTCTCTCGGGCTTGCGGTCCAGACCGGCCGGCTCGCGATAACCAGCAATATGCAGAACCGTGTGTGCGCGGTTGATGACACGATGCGAAATTGAGTAGGTCTTGGCGTTTGCTTCCGCCCCCTTCGCCTGATATTCAAGCTGGTAGCCGAGCAACCCCAATAACGGCACGATCCAGTTATTGCGCGTTTCGGTCGTCGCGGGCGAATCTGCTTTGAGCGTTTCGAGCTTGCGCTGGAATATTCGCCAATAGTCCTGCGCATCGGCCCACGCGCGGACAATTTCATCCTTGACCTTGGCGCCGCTGTCCAGGCTGAAGTCCGCCGGACGCTGGCCCACGGCATCTTCGAGATGATCGAGGATGTCCGGTGAAAGAATCGACCCCTCAATACGGATGCTGGAGAAATTCATAGCGATATCGGTATGAGGACTATGGGACTCGGATGAGCCGTGCCGGGCTGGATCCAATCCACAATTGAAGTGAGGGATGCGCCCTGAGGTTGCTGCCAGCTCGCCCCCTTTGCACTATCTAGCGCACCGAGCAAGCGTTCTGCCACATCAATGTGATTGCCAGAATCCACGCCGGACACAAAGCCCTCGATAAGGAAATACTTTGAATTTGTCGAGGCAAGCTTGCAGAAATCGCGCAAGAAATACTGGGCTGCCAATGCCATTGCCGCACCGGCACGCAAACTCCACCAGCGCGGTTTCGGCGCCCCCTCAAACGCGCCCCTCGACTGAGGATTGCCCTTTGCGTCAAAAGCACCTGACAGCGGCGCCTCGATAATTAAAACAGATTGCGCAAAAGCCCTAAGGGTTTCGGCGGTGGTTTTCACGCATTCCTGATAGCGCAGATTCGTGGATTTGATCGAAGTCGATTCAGGCTCACGAAATGCGAAACCGCAGGAGCGCTGATCCCGGGAAAAGCCGAGATCGATTGCCACTACAGGCAGCGCTTGCAAGGGCCGAAGAGCGTCGAGATTAGCGACTGGAATTAGCACGTCGCTCCTCAAACCGCGTCCGGAAGCAATATGTAAAGACCCAGCAGGTCCATTGGAAGAACCGGATAGACCACCTGAAAGTGCTGCCGGTCCATCAAACCGCTGAACCTCTCATGCGCCTCAACCAGCTTCTTGGACTGACGCTCGGCAACTGCGCTGAATTCGTCATCGAGAGCGATCAAGAGTTTGAGTTCGTTGTCGAGGAAGCTCGC
Source organism: uncultured beta proteobacterium (assembly GCA_903889565.1). Lineage (GTDB taxonomy): Bacteria > Pseudomonadota > Gammaproteobacteria > Burkholderiales > SG8-41 > PALSA-1004. The sequence goes on along the minus strand of CAISYC010000073.1, from coordinate 45,361 downwards.
GCGCGCCTGCGGCGAGAGGTCAGATGATGCCCTTGCTTCAGCGAGCAATTTTTTCGCCTCGGCATGGTCGAGGAACTCCTTTTCCTGCGGAGTACCGCGCCATCCCCAAAGCAGCATTTCCTCCGCGACGATCTGATGACCGCCTTTACTCTGCTCGATCACATTGCGGCAACGAAATAGCAACAGGGTCGTCTTTATTTTTACCTGCTTCGTACGTATGACCGCCGCACGTGCTGCGCGCCTGTCCACCTGCGAGAGAGTGTTGGCCATAATGAGCTGGCAAAGCTGCTCCACGAAGCGATTGTTGCGCCCAACGTAGTGATAACCCTCGGGCGTAGGCGACTGGAAGCTGATCTTGACCGTGTCGCCTGCAGGCAACAGATCGCGTAATTGCGGAGGCAGATTGCCGGTCACAAAGCGCCAACCCTTGCGATCCTGTGTCACCTGGACACCAAACAGATTGCTCAGCGTGGAAGTTACGAATTCTTCCACCGCCTTGGGATTGCCGATGGCTTCGTCGACTTCACGCAGATCATCCTCGATCTCCTGCGCTTTGATCGTGTTCTGCGCAAAAATACTACGTGAAGCTTTTTCGCGTTCGGCGGCTTCATCCAGCTTGCGGGTGACATTGGCTTTTGCGGTAGCGGCTTCGCCGAATTCGCCAAAGTCGAACTGAATCTGGTGCTTGTCGCGTTTCTTTGCAATCTGACGGTTTGGATTCAATAACAGGGCTTGGGTGATGGTGTCGATGATGCTCTGCGAATCTTCTGGAAACGGAACGTTGATCCCGGTCGCACGCTTAATTTCACGGACCTTGCGTAGCAAGACATCCAGCACAATGCCGTCGATTGGGTTATCCGCGCCATAGAGCAGGCAAGCTTTTACTTTATCGGCCAATTGTCCGTAGCGATCTACCCTGCCCTCCCGCTGCTCAAGGCGATTTGGATTCCAAGGCAGGTCATAGTGCAGCACGCCAGTGAAATGTTCCTGCAGGTTAATGCCTTCGCTGAGACAATCGCTGGCAATAAGCACCCGCATTGGCGCTTTGCCCATTTCACTGATGCGCGCCTTGCGCAACTCATCGGGCATTTCGCTGGTAATGACCTGCACATCAATTTTTGGATATTTTTTCTTCAGTGCGGGCGCGAGTTGTTCGCCAATATAATTTGCGGTGGCAATGTAGCGGCAAAAAATAACCGGGTTAAACCCACTAGCGAGCCAATCCTCCAAGATCAATTCGGCGGAAGCGAGCTTGAGATCGTTCTTGCTACCGACCAGTTGCTCTAACTGTTGCGCAAAATAGCGAAGCTGGCGGCGCTGGTTTTCGGTCCAGTCGTTGCGCTCCAAAACCTGCGTCGGTGCAAAATCACCTTCAAAACCAAACTCGGTATCGCCAACGGGGTTTTCCGCGGGTTCGTCCCGCTCTGCAGCCGCGATCTCGCCGTCGTCGGTAGCCGCGCCCGCGAGATTCGATAACCGCGTGTTGAGCATCTCAATACCGGCTTTGGGGCTGGACATTACCCCGCGCAGAAGGGCCAGTGCCGTCCAGTATTGAACGCGCTGTTGACGGTCTCGCCCCGGTGCTGCCGAAATCAGTTTGCGGGCGAAATCGATTATTTCTTCGAAAAACTGCGCATAGCCTTTTGACAAATCGTATGGCCATTCAAATGCTTCGCGCTCCGGAAACGGCGTGTCCTCCCCCATCCATTTTTCGACGTCGGCCCGCTTACGCTGCACGAAGAACCGTGCCAATTCACGACGCTGATTTTGTGTGGCATTGGGCAGATCGATGGCTTCAAATTCAGGCTTGATCAAGCCGAGCAGTGAATGGAACTCTTCCGGCTTGCCGCTGTGGGGCGTCGCGGTAAGCATGATAAGGTGCTGCCCTGGTTTTGCAGCGATACGGCTAACGAGGTGATAGCGCTGCTGCTGACTGTTGGATGCGCCGGTTGGACGCGCACACGCGTGGGTTTCATCGACAATTACCATCTCCGGGCATTGCTCAATGAAAACATCGCGCCGCGCTTCGGACTTGATGAAATCAATGCTGATGACCTGATAAGGATAGTAGTCGTAGACGCTAGTGTCGCCTTGAATCTGCCGATCGAGACGTGCTTGGGTATTGGAACGAATGATGACGGCTTCAAGATCAAGTTTGGCGCGGATCTCCTCCTGCCACTGTTCGCAAAGATGCGGCAGGCAAACTACTGCAAAGCGCCGAATCTTGCGGCGCTCCAGCAACTCCTTGACGATGAGCAGCGATTCGACGGTCTTTCCGACCCCCACGTCATCTGCGATCAGCAGGCGCACCGTATCCAGACGCAGTGCCATGATGAGGGGCACCATCTGATAGGAACGCGGCCGGAAAGATAGCTTGGCAAGCGCACGAAACGGTCCAGCTCCATTGCGAAAGGCAAGGCGAGCGGAATCGTAAAGCAGACGGGCGGTGCTGATGTCCCCCAAGTCCGCACTGGTTGGCTTGTCAAAGCGGGCGTCCGTCGGCTGGTCAGACTCTATTGCAAGCGGTAGGTAGATGCCTGCAATCTCGTCGTCCGATCCACCCAGCGGCTTGATGACGAGCAAATCCTTATCGTCGGATGGAAGCACGATCCAGTCTCGCCCGCGTAGCGAGACAAGTTTGCCGGGTTGCAACTGGACAGTCATCGCACTTTCCTGAAAATATCAGGCCGCGCGGCAACCTTTTCCGCGAGGCTGTCCTTGTAGTAGTAGACCCACACCTCGTCGCCACGCGCGATGATCGCTTGCCGCTTCACGCGATCGTCTTCCATCACCCTCGCCTCGTCATGAGGGGTGCCGTCGCAAAAAACCCAGATACGCGGCTCATAGTAAAAATCCGGCTGGACGTATAAATCCTCCACCCGTTTTTGCGCCGCATCCGGCAGGCGCAAGCCATTCTGATACAGGTATTCGATAAACTTTCGTTCGGTGGAGGACGTTGGGTCAAGCCCTCGCAGCAGCGTCTGATAATGATCCTCGTAATTCTTGAAATTCGGATTTGCCTGTATCTCGACATCACAAACAAGCAATTTTTCCAGCGCGTCTTTGATCAGATGCCGATCAATGATCTTGTGATCGCGTTGGTTGTAATAACTCAGCAAGTCATCATACGTTGCCGGCCCTTTGTATTCCTCATCGTCATACCGACAAAGCTTGATCGCCTGCTCTATGACCTTGCGAAAGACCTGCACATCCTCAACAAATTGAGACAAAATTCCGAGACTGCCTTCCGCGGCCTCGTAAAGTAAAATGTTGGGCATCTCCGGATTGCCCACAGCAACAACACCAATCTCGTTTGGCTCCACCTGAAAAACACCTTCGATGGCGCGCTTGAGCGCATGCTGAAGCGTCACCACTCCATCAGGTTTCAAACCAAGTGGTTGGATTGGTTCTATGTAAAGCGCGTCCGCAAGATTAGACGTCCACAATTTGACCAGTCGAAATTCCTCATTGAGATTGCTATCGGGTTCCGGCATTGAGCTGCGCCAGTCCCCGGAGATCAACCCCATGGGAAAACCCTCTGTCTTTTGTGAGCGCCACTGGTAATTGACATGCACCAGCCTTGCCGCCGGAACGTAGCGAAGATTTAGCAAGGCATTCTCGCTGGTCCGCGCTATCGCCTTTCGCACCCGCCCAAGATGACCGCCATCCACTGAGAAATAAGTACTGATGTCATATCCTCGGGACACCCGTTCTTCCTCCTCACAGGAGATGCGGTCAATTTCCTCGGCGCGTGACTCCGCCATCTCCATAAGGTCGTAGAGATGCTCTTTGTTCGCCTGATCTCCGAGATTGAGGCCGGAGAATGGGCAAATTTCGAGATCCTTTTGATCCATCGGGAGAAAGTAGCCAGCCTTCGTGCTGATCTTTGCTTCGGTTAGCGTAGATTCGGCATCTTGCACCACGAGCTGGCAGACACGGTATTTGCGGCCGTTGTGGTAAATAATATTCATCGGACCGAATTCGCGCAGAGCGATTGACCGGGGACGAGAAACAAACTCGCCGGAAGAGTCACTCGTCGGCAGGAAGACACGGAGCGGTAGCCGCGTAAAGTTGTAGCCCGGAAGAAATCCCTCAGAAGCGAAATAGCGATAGGGATAAAACTCCGAAAGCTCCGTTGACCTTCCCTTGAGGTCGTTCCGGAGGAGGTCCAGTTGACGCGTGGCCTGGTCCTGATTCCGCTTGTGCTTGCGATATTCATCGCTTGTAAGACTCAGCGTACCACTCTCAATTTTTTGCGTCGCGCGCGTGAGAATCGATCGTGCCGATCTATAAAGCCTGCGCCAGCGGACAAGCGCATCATCAAGATGATCTGCAATCTTGCCAAGATTTTGTTCAATCCATTGATCGGAGTACCACATCGAGGCCTTGCCCTCGAGCTCTGGCGCAAAATCCCTGATAACCCTTTTGAAAGTGCTCTTCAAACTGTCATATTGGGATGGGGAGATTTCGAGGCCTGCACGTACACTTGGTGAAATCGGAAGCTTGTCGTTATCGTCGATTACGAGGCGCATGATCGACGGTTTCGCCACCCCTACGTCATCAAGCCCTGGCAAGCCGATCTCCGAAACTACCAACGCGTTGAGATGGGAGGCCAGTAATTCCCGGTTACAGAGATCAAGCCTCGGCGCTATGACCGCGCCAGCAACCAGCGATTCCTGGTCATTAAAGTAATGGCGGTCGTGTGGCGAATAACTCGAACAATAGGTAAAAACCAACGCCGCTTGCCCGCTACGACCGGCCCGCCCGGATCGTTGCGCATAATTTGACGGGTTTGGCGGCGCGTTGCGCATGTGCACTACGCTCAAATTGCGTATATCAATGCCCAGCTCCATGGTCGGCGAACAAAACAGAGCGCTAATTTCCCCTTCGCGAAACTTATTCTCCCGATCAATGCGCTGATCCGTATTCAATTGACCCGTGTGATCCTCACCACGCAGGCGCTTCATTTTGGCAAAGTCGCGTTTGTAAAGATTTTGGAAAAACTCATTTGGGCGCGGCGCCTGTTCTTTGTATGAACGCCGCTTAATTACATCCGCCTTTACGGATTTCTCATCGCCCGCCTTCCAGATTATCTTTTCTAGTCGCAATCGATATAACGGAACCTCTTCGTTCTTTTCATTCCTGGCCGGCTGTGACTTCAGGTAGTCCGCCTGCTCAAGCTTTTTCATGACCTGAAGAATGAAGGTGCGGTAAGCCCCCCCCTTCAAGTCGAGATCGATCTCGTGCTGACGAACGTATAATTTAATGTACTTCCCAAGCGAACTAACCGGCCCCATGCTTTTTGTGAAAACTTTTGCAGCGCGCGGGAGAGTGTCGTATCGAATAAAAAAAGGCTCTCGCAGCTCCTCGTTTCTATCTAGCGTCCACGGAGAACGCAACAGCTCACGGAACTGTTTTTCGTTTTCCTTGATCTTGGATTGGGTGAGGTAATTTTCGCTATGAATAGCGTATTCAAGACGAAAGAAATCGAGGATCGTGCCGATAAACTCTTTACGGTCTTCCGGTTTCAGGTCAGCAAGAATCGGCGTGCCACTCCAAAACGCGTCCGCCGCGGCGATTTCATCTAAATCCGTATATTCAACGGAGAGAAGTGCGCACTGTTCCAGATTCGGCAATACGATGCGCCAGCTGCGCCTCAAATCGGCAATCGCGCGATAAACAAGATAGGTCTGAAGACACTGTTCGTAGTTACGCCTGACTGGCGCCAGAGCTGGTTCCTCATTTCGATTCGCATAATCCAGAAAGGGAAGCCCGAGAGCATTGAACACTGCCTCGCCAATAGTCGCGAAGGTAAGGTGGCCCACTGCAGCCTGCTGCAACGCCTTGTGTATACCGGCCCGAAGTCGAACTACCTGAACGAAATCGTTGAAATGCCCGGCCTGCAGCGCGGCATCCTGCCGATTGTCGGTAAAGCTCAAAAGTTTTTGATCTGCTTGCGCGAAACCGGAATCGTCGAGTCGATTGAGTATCGAAAATGCAGTAATCGTCGTCGACGTGCTCCTGCCCTCGCTTCCAAGCTTGGTTAATTTGGTTCCTTCGTTTGTCTTTGTATCGTAGAAAACGCCGCCTGTCGGGTCGAACAACAATGGGGCGCGCATGAACCAGCCCCACCACTTGAGAGGCTTGGTTTCAGAACAGTTCCCCAATTCATCAAAAAAGAGTTTTATTGGGAAAAACGCTTTCTTTTTGCTGTCCGGGACAGTCCCGCTTTTTGTCCTGCGCAACCACGCGTCCGGCAGAAGCTCACTGTCCTCCAACGGATCCCAAACGTCCTCGCCAATAATCAGATAGCCGTCTGTAACATCTTCATCGTCGTCGGAACTTTCACGAAACTCACGAGGCTCAAGACGATCGCTTGCACGCGAGACACAAATGAATGCATGGCCAGTCGCCCTGCTAAAGACATTGGGGAAGATCGGTTTTTTATCTTCTTCATCTTGCTTATAGACGCCGGGCTCGAGCGTGATAAACCGATTTTCGTCTTGATCGAGTGTTGTATAAACCGAGCCTGTCTGAGAAATGAACTGGTGCAATTTATATGGCAAAAGCGTGTAACGCTCCCCAGCGTCCTGCAGCTTCTGGTTCGCGGCACTAATCCACTGCAATAATTGTTCAAGAAATTGTCGACATGTCGAATCAGACTGATTTGAGGCACGCGCAAGCCCAGCGATAATCTCAGTCATCCGCTGGGGCTTGCGGCGAACAAGAATGCCATCGCGCGACTCCAGCGCGACTTCGTTTTCAAGCCAAACTGCGACGGCGTGCGCCTTAAGTTTCGCCGGATCTTCGCTTGGATCAACTCCTGCAGCGATAGCTGCGGCAAGCACAGCGGCCGATGGAGGCGTACCGGTATACGCAAGAGATCGATCAAGCGTTTCGTTTACAACTTGTTCAGGAACAAAAGGCTTCCCGAAAAGTTTACTCGCCACCTTGGCAACTTCAGACCGCTGCGCCGAAAGGGAACCAACTGACACCATGGTGGCAGATGTACCAATACAAACCACCGGATTCGCACAGCGCGCGCGAATGCGACGCACCAACATCGCAACGTCTGCGCCCTGCCGTCCTCGATAGGTATGAAGTTCATCAAATACGAGAAAGCGCAGATTCTCGTAAATGCCGTCGCGAATGGAGCGCTCCCTCAACCGGGTAAGCAACAACTCCAGCATCATGTAGTTCGTCAGGAGAATTTGTGGAGGATTCTCACGCATCTTCTGGCGCGCCTCCTCCTTCTCCTGCCCCGTATACTGACCAAACGAGATAGGAAATGTCTGGCCGGTAGAATCCTCGTAGTTTTTCTTGTAGCGCGTGAACTCATCGAACTGTGAGTTGATTAGCGCATTCATCGGATACACGGCGACGGCGACCACTCCGCGAGCGCCAGGATTTGAAAGTAGGTGATGAAAGATCGAGCCGATGTAAGTGAGTGATTTACCCGACCCTGTGCCAGAGGTAACTACGAAATCCCGGCCCGCAGTTCCTAACTCAATCGCCTGAACCTGATGTTGATAGAGCGTATAACCCTTGAAGATATCGCGAATATCCGGGTGTAACTTCCCCGCCTTAGCAAGATCTTCCAGGCTGCCAAACATCTTGAATGACGGATTGAACTGCAACAGCGGCTCTGGCCACAACTTGCCTTTCTCCAACTCGCCTTCGACCGTCGCCCGAATAGCCGGATCAGCGATTTTGAGGAAGCTGCGGATATAAGTTGCGTAATCCGAGACGATGCGGGAGTGCGTCTGAAAAACAATCATCACAGCCCCCTATAACCATCACGGCGCAATGGCTCGATGCCGCTGCTATTTACTTGAGATATGTTTTGCCGAACTTTGACCATTTTTTGACTTATACGTCGTGAAGAGCTCGGCTATTATGCGCCGAGTTTTTCAGGTCACAAATTGTAGAAGCAAGAAAGCCCCCATAAAGTCGCCTGCGGCTGAAAATTGATTACACTCGACTTCCAGCATGGTTTCCAGATCCCCAGTCTATGGTCATTTGGGGATATGCCGCTGTCAAGGGAAATCAAAGCGGCGGAGAAGGGGATGGCAATCCCTTGCGGGTATCCCAGCGCTTCGCATTGCGTTTGCTTGTACGGCTCAGAAAGCTCTAAGTTAGAACGCCCAACCAATTACACCACGTGTGCCGAGAACAGCTATTTTTCTAATGACACAGTTTGGACGATGGTTTCGAATTCAACCAACACCTCTGGCTGTCGCTGTTTGAGATAGCGCGCGACGTGTTTGTTTTCCAGCAATTTGGCGAGGTACCCGCGGGCGAGTACGAGGTTCAGGACATCTTGCCCGTACGTTTGCTCGACCATCTTGTATTGCCCCTGCAGGTTTGCCATTTCGCGTTCCATTTTCGCCATCTGTTCCTGAGTCACGCCAGTCAGCTTTTGTGGCTTCTTGCCGTCCACCAGCAATTCAGCGGGGGTAGCCACGAGCATAGCCTCAGCGTAAGAGACAGACAGGTTGTTGGCCGAAACCATCAGTTCAACGCACTCGATTTGCCGAGTCGGATTCATCTTTCGTATTACACGTGAAATCTCTGGCGAGAACTGCCGATCCTTCAAGAGTTCGGTGGCCTCGGCGCAAATCCCGTCCAGAAGCTTCATCTTCTTGGTGATGGAGCTTACGTCGACGCTGAGTACTTTAGCCAGGCGCTCCGGAGAGACGCCGCGCTCGATGGCGCGGCGAATCATGTAATGCTCCTGGATGGTCGAAAGCCGGTTGATCCGGTTGTTGTAGGTGTACCCCTCATCGTCGGTAGCGACGAGACACGGTGCCTCGGCGAAGCCAATGTCACGCAGGGCAATCAGCCGAATGTGGCCGTCGAGAAGCATGTGCTGGCCGGATTTTTTGATGGCCGGCGTGACCGACAGCGGCTCGATCAGACCTATCTCTGCAATGGACGAGCGAATTTGTTTGAACTTTCTCGATATGTCGAGTCCCTCCGGCAATTTTCTTGAAGGTAGAATTTTGTCCAGTGGAACCGACAAGGGGTCGAGCGCAAAGCCAAGCGAAATGCCGGTCATGCCATGGTCCCGCCCGCCGCAACCCTATCGGCCAGATACCGGGGCAACGTGTTCAGCGATTCTGCGCGTAGCAGGTTGGTGAAATTCTCATCGGCGAGAAGTTGGCGCAGCGCACCCACAACAAATAGCAAACGCTGTTGACTGAATTCTGCCTTTTTTACCATCATCCGCTGCCTTTCCACCTCTCTCTGATATGTCCTGACCAAGCTTGACGTAGTGACATCCGCCCGCTTGCGTGGCGTGCCGCGAGCCACTGACCGGCCGAGCGTCTGCCGGCGCTCGATGACCCGCCTTGCCGCCAAAAGGTTCTTGCCGCGTAGCTTTCCGGTCTCGTAGGCATCATGCAAGGCTGCCTGTACGGCCTTGTCATCGTCGCCGGCGCCGACAATGGCCAATGCGGCGTTCAGCGGAATCCGTCCCTTTTGGACTGCAACCAGCAATCGCTCTTCGCCATGCTTGAGCAGGGTCAGAATGCCGGTCACGTATTCCACTGTTAAACCTGTTTTCGAGGCGATGACCTTCTTGTCGTAGCCCTTGTCCCGCAAGGCCTCGACGCCGACCAGCAGTTCCAACGGCCGGTATTGGCGTCGGGCGATGTTTTCCGCGAGGCTCATGATGAAAGCGTCCTCGTCGCTGACCTCAATGACCAAGGCGGGAATCTTAGCCTCACCCGCGGATTTGAAAGCCTTGAGCCGGCCTTCGCCACACACCAGCAGATAACGCTCCTCGCCGTCCGACCCTTTTCGAGGGGTAACGGTAATCGGCTTTTTGAGCCCGATTGTTTTGATATTGCCGACGATCTCCTCGAAAACTTTGCCGTTGCGCTCGCGTGGATTGAGAACATCGACTCGGTCGATGGGAATCATCTGAATCTTGACCGGTTGATGGTTGTTCATGCAACTCTCCTGAAGCGTGCCCGTTCGGCCATGCCATAGAGGTAGTCCAGAGTATCGAAGCGGTAGCTTTCAAATTCGGCGGCGTTCGCATCCGCCAGACTGAGGCGCGGCTGCCCGAAGTCGAGGCGCGGCAGGAGGAAATAGTCCAGCGGCGCCTTGTTTTCCTGATCCAGTCGAACCGCCACGGTAATGTCCGGTGCAAGGCCTGTGTCGAACCGCACTTTCCAGCGGTTGTGGCCGGAATCGTGGGTCTGGCAACGGGCGAGCACAAGCGACACGCTGAACTCATGATTCACGCGCAGCAGATCCGTCGCCGGATCGCGCAGGAGCTCGCCGCCCAACGCGGCGATCTGCGTTTCAGTCTGCGCCACGATTTCTGGGTGCAATCGCCGCAGAAAGCGATTGATTTCCAGATATCGATAGTCGTGGTCCGGTGTGAAACCGACCATTTGGTATGCCCGAATCAGACTGCCAAAGCGATGGGCGTACACCGTCGAGGAGGGCATGCCATCCGTTTCGTTGATGACGAGGCCGGAGAGGAAACCCCGGTTTTGATAAAGCGTGCGCAGGCGCTCGATCAACTCCTCGTCGGTATAACGCCTGGCGCGGGCGCGAACAATGCCCTGCGCGGTGTAGAACACGTCGGGCGGAACGATCGGATCAAATGCGCCCTCCTTTTTTATCCACATATCGGGGGTGTTGATCACCCGTAGCTTTTTGAGCTTGAACGAAATGCGGTTGTAGATATTGTTGCCGATGTATTTTTCATTGGTGATTACCTCGTGCACCGTCGCTCGGGTCCAGGCGCGGTCGAGATCCGTGCGTACCTTCATGCCGTTCAAACGCCCGGCGATCTCTGACTCGACTAGCCCGTCGTCGATGAACCAACGGTACATTTGATTGACGATCCGGATTTCGTCCTCGGGGCCGGGCATCAGAATCACGCGGTCCGTTTGCAAACTCTTGTGTTCGCCGCGGGTAAGTTCGCATTTGATGGAACCGTTTTGGTCTATCAGAACACGTCGCAGCCCGTATCCTGCAGGGCCGCCCTGCCGATAACCCTTTTCGATCAGCCGGCACTGGCCGGCGAAAACCTTGGCCGAAAGCTCCCGGCTGTACTCGCCGGCCATTGCTCGTTTGACGCCTTTTACGATGGTGGAGACCGGGGAGCCGTCGTTTTCGAACTGCTCGGCGCAGTACGCGACCTGAATTCCCGCGCGCCGGCAGATATATTCGTAATAGGCGCTCTCGTCGGCATCCTGGAACCGTCCCCAGCGGCTCACGTCGTAGGCAAGGATTACCTGAAAATCAGCGAGCCCGCTCTCGACGTATTTGATCAGTTGCTGCAGGGCCTGCCGGCCGTCGATGCGTAGGCCGCTTTTGCCCTCGTCCGCGTAGGTGCGGACGATCTCCATGCCGCGCTTGGCGGCGTATTCACGGATCTTGTCACGCTGGTTATCGGTGGAATACTGCTGATGATCGGTAGACATCCGAACGTACTCGGCTGCCCTGAACAGAGCGGGTTTTGGTGCACTGTCCTCCTGAGTAATCTGGTGTTGTTCCATGTGTTCCGGTCGCAAATGAGAGGTGGGCTTCAAGGCTGCTGCGACAGGACAAATCGACAACGAACCTCAAAATGCGCCACGGTAGCAGCCACGGCTTGCAGCACCTATCAAGTCATCTCTTTGCAATACGCGCGGCTAGTCGTATGGCGCTGGAAGCAAAGTGATTTGCACCGTCCACGCGTCCATCTTTGCAATTCCAGCCGGCGGCGCTTGGCTGATCTGGTATATGCCTGAGGGAATTGGGGAAGTCGGTTTTGACACGTCCATCTTTGCAATCAGGCGCTGGCGCCGCCGAACGTTGCGCTCGCGTTGCTGTGTGCGGTTTCGCTCGGAATACTTTGGATGGGTGCGGCGGTATTCGCGCCAGTAGTCAGGATTGCGTTCGCGCCAAGCCCGCTGTGCGCGCGACTGATTATCTTGATAGGCGGGATCACCCTTGCGCTTGGCTTGCTGCCAGCGCCGCCGGCGCTCGCGCTGACAGGCGGGCGCCACGCAATAACATTGCCGTGGAACTTGAGGACGCGGCCGAAATGACTTGCCGCACGCTGAACATCGCTTACTCTCCATGAAACACTCTCCGCACATGAACCGTGGGGGGAGCGTGCGTGAATGCAACACCTGACAACAAGCTTACGCGGAAGCGCTGGCTCATCCCCGAACTAACAGTTCCCCGCGGTCGATGCCGGGCTAGGCGCGCATCGCTGCTGCGTCTGTTAGCACTGCTAACAAGATTGACGTTACGCACGCGGCGACTAAGCGCGTGGGAACTTTTAATTTGATTCCACAGTCACAGCGTCAACGTGCGAGATGTGCCGTTGAATTGCCATCTCGCTCGGAAAGCCATCGACGCAATATGTCAATGGACTTTGCCGGACCATATTGAATTTCGTTGGCTGTGTCAGCCCGTTTGATGCGCGTTACGCATCGCCCTTTGCTCGCAAGAGCGCCTGCAACCGGACAGATCTCCTGCAATGCCGGTGGAGCCGCAAGGCTCGGAGATATTCGTCAGTAGCAAATAGCTGTCGCTGGATGGCAGCACGTGTTTGTTAAAACCGGAATGATCTCCTGAGAGCCGGTGGCCGCAAGGTCTGGGGGTGCTTGTAAGTTAAATGCCCTTCGGGGCCTGGTACTGCGCATGACGCAATCGTTGTTCGCGTCCCTGCCGCAGTACAACGTCTCGCGCCGGCATAGCGATTTGCTACTGCTTGCGCGCCATAGTTGAACGGGGGGTTCACACTCCGTTCAGTGTCGGCACAACTGCCACACGCCGAATGCTGGGTGCGCCAACCATGCGCCCACGCGTGAAGCTTGCGGTTACGTTCGTGCGACCTGTTGCGGCGGCCCGGCCGTCGCTTGTCCTGCGCCAGCGTTCTGCCGTGTTTCTGCGGCAATTCGTCTGCGCCAATGGCGCGCTGTTACTGGCAGCCCAGCTGCTAGTGACAGCGCGCACTATCCTCAAAGCATCAAGAAGTTAACCGGTGCTTTTGGCCGTGATCAGCCCTCGTGATGAGCCTCTTCTGGCGCATCGCACCGTAACAACCGCGCAACGCGGTTCGTCCATCGGCCCGTTCTTCAACGGGCGTCGTTTGATCTGCGCGCAACCCGCGCACCCCTGAACCCTGGGTCAATGGTTCAACTCGATGGGCCGACTTCCCACAGGAATCGCCATCGACGCCAAGAGCGGGTGCAGCCGCGGCAAGTAGCAAATGAAACTCTGCACACAACGGGAGTGGTGTCCCGTGTCCCTCGTAGCGCTCGTCTGCTTAGGCAGCCGGGACGGACAGCAACACTAACCTGACTGGCAACACACACCGGTAGCAGAAACGCTGAATAACGAACAAAGAATGGAGCAAAACCCTGAATTTAACCGCCCGCAAACCCAATAACCGCGCCATTTCCCTCCCAACCCCCCTCATAAGTGTGAGGGTTAGGCGAGGCGCGAACGCTTGCAAATCCGGAAAATCCTAATTGGCAAAAACGCTCGTTGGACGATCTGGAACATGAACATTGAAATGCAAAAAGCTGCCAGATCCGGTCCAACCCCCCTCATTTTTGGCAGGGTTAGGCGAGGAATGGATGCTGGCAATTCCGGAAAATCGATGTTGTCAGTAACGCTCGTTGGACGATCTGGAACACGGACATCGATATCTGCACGAGGACACCATGAGAGAACTGAACTATGAATTAAAGCAACTCTGCCTGCGCAACCGCGACGGCAGTTTCGCCACCCAGTATGCGCGCGAGCGCATCCTGACGATGGTCGCAAACCAATTGCACGAGATGGGTTTCAAGGACATGCGGGCCATGAGCCTGAAACCAAAGCACGTCCAGGCGCTGGTAGAGCGCTGGAAGGCCGAAGGACTGTCTGCCGGAACGATCAAGAACCGGATGACGGAGCTTCGCTGGTGGGCGGAAAAAATCGCCAAGCAAAACGTCATCTTCAAGAACAACGATCAATACGGCATTGCCAGGCGTAAATACGTAACAAATGTGAGCAAGGCGCGCGAACTCACCACCGGGGAGCTGGCGAAGATCACCGACCCGTATACGGCGCTGTCGCTGAAGTTGCAGGCCGCATTCGGTTTGCGCCGCGAGGAGTCGATCAAGATCCGGCCGCTGAGCGCAGACAAAGCGGACCGGCTGGCGCTGAAGGCTAGCTGGACCAAGGGTGGACGCGCGCGCGAAATCCCGATCCGCAATGCCGAGCAGCGGCAACTGCTGGACGCGGCCAAGCAATTTGCGAAGAGAGGAAGTCTGATCCCGAAAACGATGACGTACAAACAACAGCTGAACCGCTTCAAAGCGCAGTGCATGGCGGCCGGCATTCAGCATGTGCATGGCCATCGCCACCAGTATGCGCAGCAGCGCTATCAAGAACTGATCGGCCGGGCGTGCCCGACGCAAGGCGGGCCGACATGGAAACAGCTCTCTCGTGAGCAAAGGCAAATCGATCGCGAAGCGCGGCTCACGATCAGTGCGGAACTTGGTCATTCTCGCATCGACATAGTGGCGGTCTATTGTGGGCGCTAGACCCGACTCACGATGGCGCAACGACTGCAAATCGGCTGCAGACGGACGGCAATCCGACTGCGATCGTACGGCAGTTCGTCTGCAAAAAAACGACGGGTTAGCACAATTCAAAACTCTTGTCAGCGATTTAGTCTCAAAAGATTTTGAGACTAAATGCGAGACGACACCACCACGGACTTTTAGCATCCGCCCAGGACGATTGGTGACATTACTGGATGAGAGAAACGACATGCCGACCCGTTTCATGAGGTTCCGCTTTTATGGTTCTGCGTACGCGCGACCTGCCGCTTTTCAGATCCTCGTTAGGGCACTGATTCCGGGGGGCGGTGAAATGCCTTTTGCCCGGTTCTCACGTGATGCAGCAGTGCTCATTTTCTCTATGAAAAACCCCATGTCTGAACGCGTTTTATCACGCCCCGTCTTGCTGGATTTTCGTTCGCGAAAGGAGGCGTTTTCAGTGCCCTAACGAGAGCCTGATTCGGCGTTGAACCGCCCTGATCCTGCGCCACGATGTCATCACCATTTAATGAGAACCAAGAGGACATAAACATGAGTAATACGAACCAGCAAGGCCCTTCGATTCTTCGCTTCAAACAAGTCCAGGCCCGCACGGGGCTTGCCCGCAGCACGATTTATCTAAACATCAAGAGCGGTACATTTCCGCGCCCGGTGCCGTTGGGCGTTCGCGCGGTCGGGTGGCTCGAATCCGAGGTTAGCGATTGGATTGCCGAGCGTGTACGGATCGCCCGCGGTGACACCAAATCCACGGCCTGATCGGTTGCGTCCATGCCCCAAGAGCAGAAGCGCGGTCCAGTGATTGATCGCATCAGGGAAGCGGTCGAACGGTTTCGTAGCGCGATAGGGTTGCGCGCCATCATTGCCCCCTCCGAAATCATCGCCGATGGCCGCATCCATCGATGCGACGCTGAGGGCAAGAATGGCAAAGGCGACGCCTCATACCTTTTGCATCTGGACGGGATTCCCGCCGGCGGATTCGAGAACTGGCGCGACGGTAAAGGCTGGGAAAACTGGCGCTTCGACATCGGACGTGCGCTAACGCAACCGGAGCTTGACGCCGTGGGTGAGAAAGCGACGACTGCCCGGCGCGAGCGAGACGCACAGAACGAAAAACGTCATGCCGCCGCACGTTCCCGCGCTCTACGCATCTGGAATCGTTCGAAACCCGCCGACGATACCCACCCCTATCTTGTGCGCAAGGGCGTCAGCGCCCACGGATTGCGCGTGTACAAGGGCGCCCTGGTCGTGGCGCTGTACGACACAGCCGGCGAGATGCACAGCCTGCAGTTCATCGGCGCGCACGGAGACAAGCGCTTCCTCAAAGGCGGGCGTGTAGCCGGTCTTTACTTCCCTATCGGCAGGCCAAACGGCACGCTCTGCATCGCCGAGGGATACGCAACCGCGGCGAGCGTCCATGCGGCAACGGGATACGCCGTGGCCGTCGCTTTGGATGCGAGCAACCTCGCCCCGGTTACCCACGCACTGCGCGAAAAATATCCCGAGATGCAGATCATCATTTGCGCCGATGACGACGTCTACGGCAGGTGCAATGTCGGCTTGGAAAAAGCCCACAAAACGGCGCGAGCTGCGGGCGGGCTGGTCGCCGTGCCTGACTTCGGCGCCGACCGGCCGCAGGGCGCCAATGACTTTAACGACATGGCCGTGCATTGCGGTGAAGAAGCAGTCGCACGCGCCATTGCGAACGCCGCCACACCCGCAAACGTTAAAAACGACCATGAACCCGTTCACGAGTCTGCGGGCCGCATCGCCTACCGCCGCGCATCCGAAATCGAGGCGAAGCCGATTCATTGGCTTTGGCCCAACCGCTTCGCGCGTGGCAAGGTCTCCATGCTCGCCGGCAATCCAGGCCTGGGTAAAAGCCAGGTGACCGTCAGCATGGCGGCAGTGGTTTCGAACGGTTCCACGTGGCCGGTGGAGCGGACGCGCTGCGAGCGCGGCAATGTGATCTTTCTGTCCGCCGAAGATGATGCTGAGGACACGATCCGGCCGCGCCTTGAAGCGGCGGGCGCAGACTTGTCGCGTGTGTACATCATCAGCGCCGTGGTGGAGTGCTACCGGGCAGACGGTGGCGAAGTGGTGCGCGCCTTCAATCTTAAAACCGATCTGACCCGGTTGGAGGAGGTGCTTGCCGAAATCGGCGACGTCGCCATGGTCGTCATCGACCCGGTCACCGCCTATCTCGGGGACACGAATAGTCACAATAACGCAGAAATCCGCGCGCTTCTTTCCCCTCTGTCCGACCTGGCCGCGAAGCACGGGGCAGCAGTGGTCTGCGTGTCACACCTTAACAAGAGCGTCGGGGGCGAAGCCCTGATGCGCGTAACCGGCAGCACGGCCTTTGTGGCGGCGGCGCGCGCCGCGTTCATCGTGGTGAAAGATCCCGAGAACGGGACCCGGCGGTTGCTGCTGCCTCTCAAGAACAATCTCGGCAACGATCAGACCGGGCTCGCCTTCAGCGTGCAATCAGCGCAAGTCAAAAGCGCGGCGGGGCTGATCGACACGTCTTTCGTAGCCTGGGAATCCAGTGCGGTGACCGTGACTGCGGATGAAGCCATGATCCCGCAAGGTGACTTGGAAGGACATAGCGAGATTGAGGATGCGAAGGAGTTTCTGCGTGAGCTGCTGGTTGATGGTCCGGTCTCGTCCAAGCAGATTCGCACCGATATTGAAGGAGCCGGGCATTCCTGGCGGACGATCCAGCGTGCGAAAAAGGCACTTGGACTGGAGGCCATGAAAGACGGCATGAAAGGCGCTTGGAAGTGGAAGCTCCCCACGAAGGACGCCAACGAAACCGAAGAACGCCACGCAAATAACGTGGCAGCCTTCGGGAATCTTGGCACCCTTCGGCAAAATTCCGGAGGTGATTCCGGTTTGGTGGAGGTCGATGTATGAAGCCGGCGGCGATCATCCAGGAAGCGGCGGCGGACGGGGTAATTCTCGTCCGAACCTCCTCCGGGTCCCTCAGGGCGACCGGCGAGCAGGCCGCGGTTACGCGCTGGCTTCCCGTGCTCCGGGAAAACAAGCCCGGCATCCTGGCCGCGCTGGAAGGGGCTGAACGCGATCCGCCACAACGTGATCCGGCAATCGAGGCCCGGCGGCAGCGCGTACTCGCGATGCTCGAAGCCAGGCCCGGCACCCGGTATGCCGTGCTGACCGATCTCGACGCTGCCCCCGGGGTCGTAGTCCTCGCGCTGGCGATCCGCGGGCGGGCAAGCTGCGAACTGCATATCCCGCGCGACAAATACGACGGCGTGCTGCTACTCGACTTGATCGAAAAATACGGCGTCACGGTTCATTAGCGAGGCGCACGCGGCCAGATCGGGAACGCAGTGGCGCGCTAGCGCACGAAGTGCCCTCACGGATCATTGAATTCTGCACGCCGTAAGCTCTGCTCACTCTCGTATGCTTCCAAATTGATCTCAATTTTCACTCTTTTGCGGCGCGGAACGCTGCTTCCACGGCGCGCACCATTGATGGATGCAGGGTTCCGAGTTTTGGCGTCTGACCATGCGGTGCAGCCGGAGGAACGGAGAACCACTCGGACGTGTAATGCAGGTCCAGCACCTGTCTCAGATCGAACTTTGTGTCGTAGCTCAGGCCCGCTGCGGCGTAGGCTGCGGCATTTCGGTCTTGAAGGATGGCGAACTCACCGCGATGCAAGGATGTCGTGCGCTGGCTGGTGCCATATGCCACACGAACATCGAACTGCGGCGCGTTGTCGTCGAATACGGCAAGGATTAGAGCAGGGCGCGGTTTCGGACGCGGATGAATGTGGTCGGGGAAGTGGCACCACACAATCTCGCCGGCCGTGGGCTCGCCCCACCACTGTTGGGTCACGCAGTTTCCGTCTCAAACAATTTCGAGCGGACGGAGCGTCTGCCGCCTTGCGGAATACGCTTCTTGATCTGGCGAACTTGTGCAGCGGTCAGCGGACCGTCGTCGGCCTCGTACTGCGGCAGCAACTTGACTGCCAGTTCATGCAAAGCATGATGAATGGCCTGCGTTTCGTCGACGCCTAATCGTTCGGCCAATTTTTTCGCAGTCTCACGGGTGACACCCGTAGCGCTGTCGATCGAACGGTAACGAAACGCGATTTGTTTGCTGAGCGTACGGATTGGCATGGTGGAAACCTCATAAATTAGATATCTATAAGATATCCAATGATTAGCCAACTGTCAAACCGCATGTGAGTTTCGCAAATACCACCAACCGCCAAGTGCCACCTCGACGGTCCTCATCTAGCGCGAGCTTCCGGATAATTTCCCGATCGGGAATATTTATGCAACAACTTCACCTGAGAGCGCTTATATTCCCGATCAGGAATATGTGTTTGACAAACCGCCCCCATACGCACAATATTACCGATCGGTAATAAATAGACTTTTTGAGCGGCCAAATGACGATCAATGCCCCGATCGGGAAAATCTCCACCGCCAAAGATGTTGGCGATGCGGTGCGTGATGCCAGAAAGCGAATGCTGCTAAAGCAATCACAGGCAGCGCAGCTTTGTGGGGTGGGGGTGCGTTTTCTTTCTGATTTGGAGAACGGCAAAGCGACGCTCCATATCGGAAAGGTCCTTCAAGTGCTCAACGGACTTGGACTTGCGGCATATCTTGGCCCTAAGAAGCCTTTCTGGACCGAAAATGGCCAACGTCCTTAACGTCTACTTTAATGCGGAGTTGGCCGGGATGCTTCGCGACGAGAAAGGACGACTGTACTTTCAGTATGCGCCCGCGTGGTTACGTTCGCCCAATCTCGTGGCCCTTTCCATTCCGCTTCCGCCTTCCGCAGATGAGTACGGTGACGACGTCGTTCGGCCATTTTTCGAGAATCTATTGCCAGAAGGCGAGATTCGCAGCGCCATCGCGCACCTGAAGCAGGTGTCTGAAAAAAATACCTTTGGTCTCCTGGAAGAAATCGGGGGCGATTGCGCGGGCGCAATTTCGCTACTATTGCCCGAGAGCGCACCGCCCGGTACCGGCGACTACGAACCGCTTCCAGACAAGCAGCTAAATGAAATGCTGCACTCACTTGAGAAGCGGCCACTCATAACGGCGGACAACGAACTGAGACTTTCACTGGCGGGTGCGCAGCAAAAGCTTCCAGTTCTGCTAAAGGACGGCGCGTTTTTTCTAGGGCGCGGGAACGCGCCGAGTTCGCATATCCTTAAGCCCAACATTGCGGGTTTCGCCAATACCACCGCAAATGAAATGTTTTGCATGACGCTTGCAGATAAAGCGGGCTTACCTGTTCCCAAGGCATCGCTTCATAGACAACCGGAAACGGTGTACCTGGTTGAGCGATACGACCGCGTCAAGGTCGGCGAACGAATAACGAGACTGCACCAGATCGACTTTTGCCAGGCATTGAATCTCCCCTCCTCCAAAAAATACGAAAGGGAGGGTGGACCGAGCCTCACCGATTGCTTTGCCATCTTACGGAATTACTGTCGGGAGCCGGCAAAGGATGTGCAAAATCTAATTTCCTGGACGGTCTTTAATTATCTTATCGGGAACAGCGACGCGCACGGCAAAAATCTGTCGCTGCTGATGATTGCCGCCGGCGTCGAGCTTGCTCCGTTCTACGATCTGCTATGCACTGCGGTATATCCAGGGCTGACGCACAACCTTGCGTTCAAGATCGGCGGCGAGAACCGGCCGGAATGGATTCAGTTACGACACTGGGAGAAACTCGCGGACGCTGCAGGCGTTAACAAACGGTACATAGCAAGTGTTTGCATCGAATTGGCCTCACGTCTTCCGTCCATAGCGTTGGATGTAGAAAAATCGATGGATTTTTCGAACGAGGAAAAGATCCTGGTTGAAGGTATATTAAAAACCATAGCCGACAGGTCGGCGCGGCTACAACGGATTTTTGAGAATAATAAGGACTCCCGATAATCCACTCGTCCCCGCACATAATCCTGCATTCAAGAAACATTGGACAGTTCTGGCTAACCGCCGGCCAAACTGCAGGCAGTGTCGCAAATCCTCAGGAACCCGTACATGAAAAACACTACACGCCCGGCCAAGAAGAAGGTCACTAGACTCGAACCCCGCCTATCCCGCCTGCATCCGCCGACGGATATGGCTCTGGAAGCATGGCAGACCACCCTGCGCCGGCAGTACGGGCGGGAACAGAATTTCGCAATCGAAAACATCGGGACCGAACCGGTGTTTTCCGAGTACCGCGTCATTAACACAACCTCGCACGGCCATTACCGGGTCGCGATTCGGGGAACCGGTCTGGGCGACAATTACTGCTCCTGTCCCGACTTCGCCACCAATGAGTTGGGGACTTGCAAGCACATCGAGTTCACCTTGGCGAAACTGGAAAAAAGGCGCGGTGGACGCGCCGCGCTTAAGCAAGGCTATCACGCACCGTTCAGCGAGATCTTTGTTCGCTACGGTTCACGCCGCAGCCTGCATTTCCGCGCGGGCGCGAAATGCCCGGCGCCCCTGCGCGCAGCCGCATCGCGGCTATTCGACGAGCATGCGGGCTGGACACTCGCACCGGAGCACTTCTTGCGACTCGACCGATTCCTCGCTGAGCAAGCGGGCAAGCACGAAATACGCGTATACGACGATGCACTGGACTTCATTGCTCAGAACCGTGACGCGGAACAACGCAGGCGAGTGATCGACAAAGCCTTCCCCGACGGCGCAGAAAGCCCGGCATTGCGCCGAATGCTGAAAGCACGGTTGCATCCCTATCAAGCCGAAGGCGCCCTGTTCGCCGCGCGCGCTGGCCGATGCCTGATCGGCGACGACATGGGCCTCGGAAAAACAATCCAGGCCATCGCTGCCGCGGAAATCCTGTCTCGGCATCTGGGAGCAGAGAGAGTGCTGGTCGTCTGTCCGGCGTCGCTCAAGCACCAGTGGGAACTAGAGTTTGCCCGTTTTACGGGACGCAATGCCCTCGTCATCAGTGGTGGCCAAGCCAAGCGCCGACAGCAGTATGCCGAAAGCAACACATGGAAGATCGCCGCCTACGACACGCTGACGCGCGACCTTGACTTGATCGCGGGATGGTCGCCCGATGTGGTGATCGTGGATGAAGCGCAGCGCATCAAGAACTGGAATACGATCGCGGCGCGGGCGCTGAAGCGCATCGAAAGCCCTTACGCTTTCGTGCTGACCGGCACGCCGCTCGAGAACCGGCTGGAGGAACTGATATCCATTGTGCAGTTCGTCGACCAGCATCGCCTGGGCCCCACTTGGCGGCTGCTGCACGAACACCAGGTCCGCGACGACCACGGGCGAGTAGTGGGATACCGCAAACTCGACGCTATCGGCCGTACCCTGGCGCCTGTGATGATCCGCCGGCGCAAGAGCGAAGTGCTGTCGCAGTTGCCAAAACGCACCGACAAGAACGTGTTCGTGGCAATGACCGACCAGCAAATGATATTGCACGAGGAGAACCGGGAAGCCGTCGCGCGTGTCGTTCACAAATGGCGCAAGTACCGCTTTTTATCGGACGCCGACCAGCGGCGCCTCACCTGCGCATTGCAGAACATGCGAATGTCCTGCAACAGCACATTCCTGCTCGACCACGAAACCGACCACGGCGTCAAAGCGGACGAACTGACGGCTTTGTTGGAGGACATCTTTGAAGATCCGGAGGGGAAGGTCGTAGTTTTCAGCCAATGGGTCCGGACGCACGAGCTCATCGCACGCCGAATTGGTAAGCGGGGTTGGGGCCACGTGCTGTTCCACGGCGGCGTTCCAGCAGAGAAGCGCGGTGGCCTGATCGACCGCTTTCGCGACGATCCGCAGTGCCGGCTGTTTCTCTCCACTGATGCGGGCGGAGTCGGACTCAATCTTCAGCACGCCGCGACCGTGGTCAACATGGACCAGCCATGGAACCCTGCAGTGCTGGAGCAGCGCATCGCGCGCGTGCACCGAATGGGCCAGCAACGCAGCGTACAGGTCGTCAACTTTATCGCGCAGGGCACCATCGAAGAGGGCATGCTGTCGCTGCTTAGTTTCAAGAAGTCGCTTTTTGCGGGAGTACTCGACGGCGGCAGCAGTGAAATCTCAATGAATGGTACGCGCCTTGCGCGCTTCATCGAGGGGGTGGAGAAGGCGACCGGCGCAATGGGCAGTGTGGAAATTCAGGAACCGCCGTCACAATCGGCAACCGAAACCAAGGTTCCGGACGCGCCGCGTCAGGATGAAGGCGCTGCAAACGCAGAGACCCAGTCACCGGTTCGTGATCAAGCGCCGGAAAGGCCGGGTCCGGAACACGACGCGCTGCGGGGACTGATCGACACTGGAATCAAGTTCCTGACACAGCTCGCGGCCGCATCGCAACAGTCCGGAACAGACCAAGCACACACCCACCAAAATCCGTTTCTGGAGACCGACGCAAAAAGCGGACGAAGCTATCTCCGATTGCCGCTCCCCGAACCACATACACTTACAACGATCGCCCAAATGCTCGCGGCTTTTCTGCCATCTTCGAAAGGGAAATAACCTCGTCGTCGCCGTTGCAGGCAAGACCGATCCGACAATCCGAGTTGTGTCCTCTTGTCCCCGCAAGACGTCGCGCGAGGTCGATGTCGCATTGGTGCCCCTCGCACGAGATGTATGTGGGTGGGTATTTCGGACCATCATGACCGGTGATTTCGGTATCGTATGGGAGCAAACCCGGTCAACGCGTGACTTTCGGTGGGCCTGCATTTGTGCACGGGAACCGTCTCGTAGCCCGCTTCCAGAGTCGGCGGCGCGCAGGCATCAGTTGATTAGGCTAATCATCTTCTTGCCCTTCATGCGGTCAAGCCATCGGAGCGCGGCTTTTCCACGACCGACGGTCTCCAAAATCACCGCGCCGTCAGCTTTTACCGTGATGCTCGTCTTGAGCCGTCGGCCGCGAATATAGTCGCCATGGCTTTGGCTTAACTTCACACATCTTGCTCGTAACATCCAATTTAATTGCGCCGCCAATTTATGCGCATCTGCAACGATGGGAAGAAATTCCCAAATCGACTTGAAAACATCCTCATAATCCATTTGTTTGGTTCGATGGACCCTACACCGCAGTGGACTTGAATCGCCGGAACTCGTAAATGCAAAAGTTCTTGCCAGCTCCAACCGCATGCATAGCTAACTCGACCAGTTTCAGTTTCTGCAGTGTCGTCAGTGGTCCGGCGAGCAACAGCGTCTGATTTGATTTCGCAATCGCTTGCTCAAGCAGCTCTTTGCGTTTGCTGGAACGCATTAAGTTGTCCAGCCCGGCGTGAATGTCATCGACAACCAAGTCATGGCTCAGACCCCTCTGGTGAGCAATCTTGAGTATTCGCGGTAACGATCCATTGGTCGTTATCACAATCCCAACGTTCGGAAAATGAGATGGCCCCACTTCGTTATATTTTTCCGGGGTCAGCCTCGCCGCTTTAAAATCTGCCTGAATTTGATTTACCGATGCGATCGTTGGAACCGCGTAAATGACGAGCCTTTTATTACAAAGCGGCCTGATCCAGCCGATGGCTTGCCTCGATTTACCGCTGCCGGTCGGTGCAAGAACGAGCGCAACCTTGGCGGTTGCGAAGCTCCCAATAGCGGGAAGATAACCTTGCTCATTCAAGGAAATATTCCGTATTGGAACTTCGACAAACCAGCGCAACGTGTCTCTGACATAAGCATGAGCATCTGCGGATAACTCTCTGAGTGCCAGTGATGCCCCATCGCCATATCTGCGAGCGATCTGGGGGCGCTTCTTGGCTACATACCAAGATCCGGGAGTGCTTTCGTCATCGAAATAGAGAATCAAATACTCCTCATCATCAGACAACTTGCCATCGACGAATGTCCGCCCGCCTCCCACCACATGGTTGGGTGCGTTGTAATACGCATTTGCCGTAACGCCGTTTGACGTTTGGGTAATCAGTGTCTGTTTTCGATAGCCATGATCTCTCATCCAGTCATTGCGAATGCGGCGCTGCATCTGATTGGCATTGGTGATAATGTCAGCGGGGAAGGTAGGGAACGCGACCGATAGTTTGGGCTTTCTGATAAGGTCTTGGCGCTTGTCTCGCGTTAAGAGACACTGCACACCCGGTCCGATTTCGGGAAGAGCCACGTAGTGTGGCTGAACGGTGGTCCTGATCGGAGCAGGATCAATTCCGAGCTTCAGATTGACTAGGCCGCCCTTGTTTTCCTTAAACCAGTAAAAGCCAGTCTGCAGGCAATGCAGCCTCAGATATGCAGCCAAGACTTCACCGGGCATTCTCTGTGAAAGCCAAAAGAACAGGTGGACGTTCAATCCCTTCTTCTTCGGGGTTCCGTCTGATCCTAGTATTCCTGCACTGCTGCTGAACTGGTAGAAATACGCAACATTCTGGAATTCGGCAGGAAGTTTTGCCACGACCCACTCGATCGCTTCAATGGACAGAGGATCCAATCCCTGTGGTAACGTTACATCATCAAAATCCAGCATTACCCAAGGCGTTCCATCCGGATGCTCGGGAAAGTTCGCTTTGTTGCGTGCAACGTTGGTTGCATCTCGTAATGGATGAATCCCACGAATTATGATTTTTCGGGAGCCCCGGGAGATCCGATCGAGCAGATCCGCCAAATCTACAATGTTGGCAACAGGATGGGCTGCAGCATTGAATCGCGCTGCGTTTTGATAAGGCGCTACCTGGACTAGGCCAACCGAGTCGAGCGAATATTTCTTGTTTACCGGGTGATCACGAGAAGTTAAGACTGTGATGAAGGTTGCGCGGCTGAGCGCGAACGGTTGCTCGGAATCGGTATCGAACAGCTTTCTAGCAGCCATTACAATGCGTTTTTTGTGGTAACGGTTCGGACGACGTTGCGCGCATCTCTCACGGGTAGATTACGCTGACCCGCTTTATAAATCCTGCTTACACTGCCAATACTGACATGGTTCCCGCCGGACGGCATCCGGCTTTTGGCCGGACGACAAGCAAGACGCCGATCCACACCAGCCGGCGACACACATAGACCTCATCACCGACCTGCGGCACAATATCGGCTGGAATGGCGGCACTGAAGAAATAGTAGTTACCACGTGGTCCGCTCAGACCGGCTGTTGTATGTGCCTAATCAACCCTTGAACCGAAGTAACACAACGCCAACAGGGGTAATTTTGGGGGCATATTCTGAGCGTGAAATACATGGATCAAGGATTGACGCGGTTGCCCAGCCGTTATTCGATAGTACCCATCCCACCATCCCTCCCCCTGCGTGGCGCGCCAACAGGCGCCACCGGCAAGACTTCGCTATAATCCATAGTACTGATTTAAAAAGGGTTTCGAACCGTTCCCCATGCGCCGGCACCTGCTTCGATTGGCCACCGTATTGTTTATGCTGGGTCTGCTCGGCAACCTCCAGGCGCTCGCCCAATTTCGTACGTTGCCCCAAGGCGCCAAGATCGGTCGGACCGGCAATCCGCAACCGCTGCCGATGGTGATGATCGACGGCAATCTACTGAAGCTCGCTCCGGGCGGCGTGATTTACGATGAAAACAATCGCACCATCCTGCACAGTCAGTTGCCTGCGGGGGTGCGCGTCGCCTACAGCTTCGAACTCGGCGGCGACATTCTGCGCATCTACATACTGTCGGCGTCCGAGTTGGCGCTGATCGACAAGACGCAGTGACTGCGGTGACGCGCAAGCTATTCATCAAGACGTTCGGCTGCCAGATGAACGAGTCCGACTCTGCAAAAATGGCTGACGTGCTCAATGCGTCGAATGGCATGGTCGCTACCGACTCGCCCGAGGACGCCGACGTAATTCTGTTCAACACCTGTTCGGTGCGCGAGAAGGCGCAGGAAAAGGTCTTCCATGACTTGGGGCGCGTCAAACACCTCAAGCAGGCACGCCCCGGACTCATCATCGGTGTCGGCGGTTGCGTTGCGAGTCAGGAAGGATCGGCGATCGTGAAGCGCGCGCCTTTCGTCGATCTGGTGTTCGGTCCGCAAACGCTGCACCGGTTGCCGGCGATGATCAAGGCGCGGCGCGCCGGCGCGCCGCCGCAGGTCGATATCTCTTTTCCCGAAATCGAAAAATTCGACCATCTGCCGCCGGCGTGCGTCGAAGCCTGCACGGCGTTCGTATCGATCATGGAAGGTTGCAGCAAGTATTGCAGCTTCTGCGTGGTTCCCTATACGCGGGGCGAAGAATTTTCGCGGCCGCTCGCCGACGTTCTGACGGACATTGCCGAACTCGCGGCTCAGGGCGTGCACGAAGTTACCCTGCTCGGGCAAAACGTCAATGCGTGGCGCGGTCGCGCCGACGACGGCGATGCAGCCGATTTCGCGTTGCTGATCGAATACGTGGCGGCAATTCCCGGCATCGAGCGCATCCGTTACACCAGCTCGCATCCGAACGAATTTTCCCAGCGCCTGATCGACGCCTACGCGCGGGTGCCCCAGCTCGTCAGTCATGTTCATCTGCCGGTGCAAGCGGGTTCCGACCGCATCCTCGCCACCATGAAACGCGGCTATACCGCGCTCGAATACAAGTCGATCCTGCGGCGCCTGCGCAAAGTGCGCCCCGATCTCTCGGTTTCGTCGGACTTCATCGTCGGCTTCCCCGGCGAAACGGCCGCGGATTTTGAAGCGACGCTGGATCTGATCGACAGCGTCGGCTTTGACGACAGCTACAGCTTTGTCTACAGCCCGCGCCCGGGGACGCCGGCGGCGAATCTGGTCGACGACACACCGCACGAGGAAAAACTCGCGCGCCTGCAGCGCTTGCAGTCGAAAATCAACGACAATGCGCGCGCCATCAGCGAAGCGATGGTCGGCACGACCCAGCGCGTGCTGATCGAGGGACGGTCGCAACGCAATGCGGACGAGCTCTACGGGCGCACCGACAATAACCGCGTGGTCAATTTTCGCGGCGATGCCGCCTTGGTCGGCAAATTCATCGAGATCAAGATCAATGCCGCCGCGGCGCACACGCTGCGCGGCGAACTCGCGGCAGCACGCGCTTGAAAACCCTCGAAGTCTCATTCAAACCGGTCGATAACAAGCGGCTCGCCAATCTGTGCGGTACGCTCGATGAGAACCTGCGCCAGATCGAAGCGGCGCTCGATGTTGTGATCGCGCGCCGGGGTGAGAATTTTTCGCTGTCGGGCGAATCCGAGCGCACGCAACTCGCGGCGCAGGCGCTGCGCAATTTCTACGGACAGGCGCGGCACGACCTGTCGCTCGAAGACGTGCGGTTGGGCTTGATCGAAGTGGCACGCGGCATTCCGGCCGAGGCCGCCGCCGGCGGCATCGCGCTGAAAACCCGCCGCCACGATCTGCACGGCCGCACGCCGCGCCAGATTCAGTATCTCGAACAGATCCAGCACCACGACATTACCTTCGCCATCGGCCCCGCCGGCACCGGCAAGACCTATCTGGCGGTTGCATGCGCGGTTGATGCGCTTGAACGCGACAGCGTCAAGCGACTGGTGCTGGTGCGCCCGGCCGTCGAAGCCGGTGAGCGGCTCGGTTTTCTGCCGGGCGACATGGCGCAAAAGGTCGATCCCTATCTGCGCCCGCTCTACGATGCGCTCTACGACCTGATGGGCTTTGAAAAAGTGTCCAAACTGTTCGAGCGCAGCGTGATCGAGGTCGCACCCCTTGCTTTCATGCGCGGGCGCACGCTCAATCATTCCTTCGTCATTCTCGACGAGGCGCAGAACACCACGCCCGAGCAGATGAAAATGTTTCTGACCCGCATCGGTTTCGGCAGCCGCGCCGTCGTCACCGGCGACGTCACCCAGATCGATCTGCCGCGCGGCCACAAGAGCGGCCTGATCGAAGCCGCCGAGATTTTAAAGCGCGTGCGCGGCATCGCCTTTACGCGCTTCCAATCCGGCGACGTCGTGCGCCATCCGCTGGTGCAGCGCATCGTCAATGCCTATGAACGCCACAGCAAAGCGCAAACGCGCAGCCCCGCCTGAGGCCGCCGTGAACGTGCAGTTCGCGGTCGCGACAACAGGCCTGCCGGCGGCGGCCAGCTTCCGGCGCTGGGCGCGCGCGGCGCTCGACTGCAACGCCCGCATCACGCTGCGCGTGGTCGGTGCGCGCGAGGCGCGCGCCCTCAACAAACGCTACCGCCGGCGCGATTACGCCACCAACGTGCTGACTTTTGTCTATGCCGACGAACGCCCGCTGGCGGGCGACATCGCGATCTGCGCGCCGGTGGTGAAACGCGAGGCGCGTGCGCAGCGCATTGATTTGGCCGCGCACTACGCCCACCTGACGGTGCACGGTGTGCTGCACCTGCAGGGTCACGACCACCTGCGCAAAAACGATGCGGAAAAAATGGAACGGCTCGAAGCACGCATACTGAAAGAATTCGGCTACCCCGACCCTTATCGCGGCGACGCCTGCGGCAAACTATGAGCGAAGAACCGGACACGCCGAAAACAGGCTGGCTCGAACGCATCAGCGCGCTGCTGTTGCGCGAGCCCGAGGATCGCGAGCAGCTGATCACCCTGCTGCGCTCGGCCTACGAGCGCCGGCTGCTCGACAGCGATGCGCTGTCGATGATCGAAGGCGTATTGCAGGTTTCCGAAATGCAGGCCCGCGACATCATGATTCCGCGCGCGCAAATGGACATGATCGACGTCGCCGAGGCGCCGGACCACTTCGTGCCGCTGGTGATCGAGACCAACCATTCGCGTTTCCCGGTGTTCGAGGGCGACCGCGACCGTGTGATCGGCATACTGCTCGCCAAAGATCTGCTGCGTTATTACGCCGGGGAGGAGGAATTCAACGTCCGCGACATGCTGCGCCCGGCGGTGTTCATCCCGGAATCGAAGCGGCTCAACGTGCTGCTCAAGGATTTTCGCGCCAATCGCAATCACATGGCGATCGTAGTCGATGAGTACGGCGGCGTTGCCGGCCTGGTCACCATCGAAGACGTGCTCGAACAGATCGTCGGCGACATCGAGGATGAATACGATTTCGACGAAACCGCCGACGACATCATTCCCGACCGCAGCGGCGCCTGGCGCGTAAAAGCGGCGACCGAACTGACGCGCTTCGACGAAACGTTCGGCACCCGTTACGCCAACGATGAACATGACACGGTCGGCGGACTGGTCCTCAACCGGCTGGGCCGCCTGCCCAAGCGCGGCGAACAGGTTGTCATCGACGAGCTCGCCTTCAAGGTATTGCGCGCCGACAGCCGCCGCCTGCATTTGCTGCTGGTGGAAAACAAAGCCGCCGCCAAATAGCCGGCATGGCGCGCCACACGTATCCGTCGCTCGTCGCCGCACTTGCCGGCGCCGCCACCGTGTTCGGTTTTGCGCCGTTCTACTGGTATCCGTTACCGGTAATCACCTGCGCGCTGTTGATTACGCTGTGGCGCAATGCGGTGAGCGCCCGCGCGGCGGCGCGGCTGGGCTTTCTGTTCGGTCTCGGCTGTTTCAGCGCCGGCGTCAGCTGGGTCTACGTCAGCATGCATGACTTCGGCGCAATGCCGGCGTGGCTGGCCGCCGCACTGACGCTGCTGCTCTGCGCCTACATGGCGCTGTTTCCCGCGTTGGCGGGCTGGCTCTATCGCCGGCTCGGCGCTGCCTCCCTGTTGGCCACGCTTGCAGCACTGCCGGCGCTGTGGACCCTGACCGAATGGCTGCGCGGCTGGCTGTTCACGGGTTTCCCGTGGCTGGCGCTCGGCTACTCGCAGGTTCCGGCGAGCGCGCTGGCCGGCTATCTGCCGCTCGCCGGCGTCTACGGCGTAACCATGGCCGTCATCCTGTCGGCGGCACTGCTCAACGTATTGTGGGCGCGCGCAATCGCGCAATGCGGGCAGGGATGGTCGCGCAGACTGTTATCCGTGCTCGACCGGGCCGCCCTGCTGGCGCTGGTCGCGCTATGGACCGGCGGCTACGTGCTGGGCCAGCTCAACTGGACGCTGCCTGTAGGCGAACCCGTCAGCGTCGCTCTGATCCAGGGCAACATCGCGCAGGATCTGAAGTGGCGCGACGACCGCGTGCAATCAACGCTCATCACCTATCGCGATCTGGTCGCGGCCAGCGACGCAAAACTGATCGTGCTGCCGGAAACCGCGCTGCCGCTGTTTTTGCACAACGTGCCGCAAAACTACTTCGATGAACTGCGCGCGCAGGCGCGTCGCAACGGCGGCGACATTCTGATCGGCGCACCGGAACGCGGCGATGCGCATACCTATTTCAATACAGTGATGTCGATCGGCAGCGCTCCGCAGCAGTTCTATCGCAAATCGCATCTGGTGCCGTTCGGCGAATTCGTGCCGCTCAAGCTGCTGTTCGGCTGGTTTCTCGATGTCGCGCAGATTCCGCTGGCGGATTTTTCGCGCGGCGACGAACACCAGCAACCGCTTGCGGTCGCCGGCCAGCGGGTCGCGGTCAATATCTGTTACGAGGATGCCTTCGGCGCGGAGATCGCGCGCCAGTTGCCGCAGGCAACGCTGCTGGTCAACGTCAGCAATGTGGCGTGGTTCGGCCATTCGATCGCACCGCAGCAGCATCTGCAGATTTCGCAGGCACGCGCGATCGAAACCGGGCGCCCCATGTTGCGTGCGACCAATACCGGCATGACCGCCATCATCGATCCCCGCGGCACGGTGCTGGGCGTCGCGCCCGAGTTCGCCCCGGCAGTACTGCGCGGCGAGGTGCAGGGCTACACCGGCGCAACGCCTTATGTCGGGTGGGGCGATCTGCCGGTGCTTGCCGGCGCAGTGCTGATGGTCGGGCTGGCCTGGTGGCGCCGGCCGCGGGATGCGGGCCCGGTCGCGCCGATTTAGTGCCGCCGGTGCGAATTTGCGGGTCGGCGGCGCAAACCGCAAGCGCACTGTTCCGCGCGTCGGGGAAAAGCTAAAATCCGCCCTCATTCGATCAATTGCCGCGGGCGACCGCCTGCCCATGCTGACATTCCAACAAATCATTCTGCGCCTGCAACAATACTGGGGCGACCGCGGCTGCGCATTGCTTCAACCCTACGACATGGAAGTCGGCGCCGGCACCTCGCATACCGCGACTTTTTTGCGCGCGATCGGCCCGGAACCGTGGCGCGCCGCCTACGTGCAGCCGTCGCGGCGCCCGAAAGACGGCCGCTACGGTGAAAATCCGAACCGGCTCCAGCATTACTATCAGTTTCAGGTGGTGCTCAAACCGTCGCCGGCCGACATCATCGAACTGTACCTGGGATCGCTGAAAAATCTCGGCATCGATCCAGCTGCGCACGACATCCGCCTCGTTGAAGACAACTGGGAAAACCCGACGCTCGGCGCGTGGGGACTCGGCTGGGAAGTATGGTTGAACGGCATGGAAGTCACCCAGTTCACCTATTTCCAGCAGGTCGGCGGCATCGACTGCAAACCGATTACCGGCGAAATCACCTACGGCATCGAGCGGCTGGCCATGTATCTGCAGAATGTCGAGAATGTCTTCGACCTCGTATGGACGCCGGGGGTGACCTATCGCGACGTGTTCCATCAAAACGAAGTAGAGCAATCAACCTACAACTTCGAACACTCCAACGCCGCCATGCTGTTCGAGCATTTCGGTCATTACGAAGGCGAAGCGAAGCGCCTGATGGCCGCCGCGCTCGCGCTGCCCGCCTATGAAATGGTGTTGAAAGCCGCGCACACGTTCAATCTGCTCGATGCGCGCGGCGCGATTTCGGTGACCGAGCGCGCCGCCTACATCGGACGCATCCGCAATCTCGCGCGCAGCGTGTCGCAATCGTATTTCGACTCGCGCCTGCGGCAGGATTTCCCGATGTGCGCGCCGGAGCAACTGGCACGCCTCGGCATCGACGTCGCCGCCCTCAAGGCGGCCGCAGCGGAAAGGGCGACTGCATGAGCGCCAACCTGCTGGTCGAACTGCTGACCGAGGAATTGCCGCCGAAGGCGCTCAAGCTTCTCGCCGACGCATTCGCCAACGGCATTGCCGACGGCCTCGCCGCGCGCGGTCTCGCGGCGGCTGACGCCGCACGCACGGTGTACGCGACGCCGCGACGCCTCGCCGTCAAGATAGACGGTGTGCTCGAACGCGGCAGCGATCGCAGCGAAACGAAAAAGCTGATGCCGTCAAAAGTGGCGTTCGGCGCCGACGGCAAAGCGAGTGCGGCCCTGTTGAAACGGCTGGAGAAGGAAGGTTATCCGGCGGATGTGAAGATCGACGGCATCGTCGAACGCAGGATGGACGGCAAGGACGAATTTGCCTTTCACACGCAGCTGCTGCCCGGCCAATCGCTGCAAGTCGCGCTGCAAGCCGCAATCGAAGACTCGATTGCGCAGCTGCCGATTCCGAAAGTCATGAGTTACCAGCTGGCCGATGGCGCCACCACGGTGCAGTTCGTGCGCCCGGCGCACGGCCTGATTGCGTTGCATGGTGAAACCGTCGTGCCGGTCAGCGTGCTTGGCCTGCAGGCGGGGCGCATCACGCAGGGACACCGCTTCCAGGGCGCGCGCGACATCGAAATCGCGACTGCCGATGCCTATGCAGAAGCGCTGGCCGCACACGGCAAAGTCATCGCGAGCTTTGCTCAGCGCAGACAGGACATTCTCACGCAGCTGCAGCAACACGCCGCCGAATGCGGCGCCACGCTGGGCGCCGGCGAGGATTACGAACCGCTGCTCGACGAGGTTAACGCGCTGGTCGAAACACCGACCGTTTATGTCGGCACTTTCGAAGCTGAATATCTGGCAGTGCCGCAGGAATGCCTGGTACTGACGATGCGCGCGAATCAGAAATATTTTCCGCTGTTCGACGCCGCCGGCAAACTCACCAACCGCTTTCTGATCGTTTCCAACATGCGTTTGAACGATCCGAAAAATATCGTCGAAGGCAACCAGCGCGTGATCCGGCCGCGCCTGGCCGACGCGCGGTTTTTCTTTGATACCGACCGCAAGACGCGGCTGGAGCTGCGCGTGCCGCAACTGGCGAGCATTGTCTATCACAATAAACTGGGCAGCCAGCTCGAACGCACCGAGCGCGTGCAGATTCTTGCCGGTAATGTCGCCCGCGCCATCGGCGCCGATCCGGTATTGGCGGAGCGCGCGGCGTGGCTGGCGAAGGCCGATCTTGTCACCAACATGGTTGGCGAGTTTCCGGAATTGCAGGGCACGATGGGGTGCTATTACGCGCAGGGCGACGGCGAAAGCATCGACGTGGCCACGGCGATTGGCGGCCAATATCGCACCCGCGTTAGCGATGAATCGTCGGCCAATCTGACCAGCCTCAGTCTGTATATCGCCGACCGCATCGAAACGCTGGTCGGCATCTGGGGCATCGGACTGAAGCCGACCGGCGACAAGGATCCTTTCGGTCTGCGCCGCGCCGCACTGGGCCTGATCAGCGCGTTCGAATTGCTGGGCGCGGCGGCCAAGGCAAAGGGCGACCGGCTCGGCCTGCGCCTCGAAGATCTGCTGCGGCAGGCCGGTGAACTGTTCAAACCCGGCCTGCTCGCCAAAACCGCAGCCGACGAAATCCGCGAATTTGTCTATGAGCGTTATCGCAACCAATTGGCAAGCGTGTTTGACCGCAGCGCCGTCGATGCGGTCATCGCCCTGCAGCCACCGCTCGATGAAGTGGTGCCGCGTCTGAATGCGGTGCTGGCGTTCGGCAGTCTGCCGGAATCGGCGACGCTGGCGGCCGCCAACAAGCGCATCGGCAACATTCTCAAAAAGACCGGGGATGCCGCCACTGCCATCAACAAGACATTGTTTGCGGAGCCCGCCGAACGCGCGCTGCACGAAGTCATCGAGCAACTGCGCCCGGGTGCGGCGCGCTGTTTTGCCGCCGGCGATTACGCCGGCAATCTGAAACTGCTTGCGCAGACGCGCACCGCGGTCGATGCCTTCTTCAACGACGTCATGGTAATGGCCGAGGATCCGGCGCAACGCGCCAACCGGATTGCTTTGCTGCGCGAATTGCACGGGCTGATGAATACGGTTGCAGACATCTCGAGACTGGCCGCATGAAGCTTGTAATTCTCGACCGCGACGGCGTAATCAACCAGGACAGCGCCGAGTTCATCAAGAATCCGGAAGAATGGACGCCGATTCCCGGCAGCCTCGAGGCGATCGCGCGCCTCAACCAGGCCGGTTACCAGGTCGTTCTGGCGACCAATCAGTCCGGCGTCGGGCGCGGGCTGCTCGATATTGCCACCCTCTGTGCCATTCACGACAAGATGCACACTGCGCTTGCCCACGCCGGCGCACGCGTCGACGCCGTGTTTTACTGCCCGCACGGGCTGGATGCCGGCTGCAACTGCCGCAAACCGAAACCCGGCATGTTCGAAGACATCGCCCACCGCTTCAACGTCGATCTGACGGGCGTGCCCTGCGTGGGCGATTCGCTGCGCGACCTCGAAGCGGCCGCGGCGGTCGGCGGCGCGCCCATCCTTGTGCTGACGGGCAAGGGCAAGCAGACCAAGGCCAAAGGCGGACTGCCGCCGCGCACGCAAATCTTTGCCGATCTGGCGGCAGCGGTGAAATCGATCGTCTCATGACCGCCGGCATCGTCCTGCGTTCCTGCCTGTTTGCCGTCTGCCAGCTTGTCGTCACGCCGCCGTTCGCGATCATCGCGTTGCTGAGCTTTCCGTTCAGCGCGCTGACGCGCTACCGGATTATTTCGCAGTGGGCGCGCCTGATGATGCAGGCACTCTGGCACATCTGCGACATCCGCTTCCGCGTACTCGGCGCGGCAAACATTCCGTCGCAACCCTGCGTGATTCTGTCGAAACATCAATCGGCGTGGGAAACGCTCGCCTTCCAGGTCATCTTTCCACCTCAGGTTTACGTGATCAAACGCGAATTACTGTGGATCCCGTTCTTCGGCTGGGGATTGGCGATGTGCTCGCCGATCGCGATTGACCGCGGCGCGCGATCGCGCGCCGCCAAAC
Source organism: uncultured beta proteobacterium (assembly GCA_903889565.1). GTDB lineage: Bacteria > Pseudomonadota > Gammaproteobacteria > Burkholderiales > SG8-41 > PALSA-1004. The sequence continues at coordinate 9,913 of CAISYC010000073.1, read as the reverse complement.
AAATGCTGTCGCAAGGCAAGGACCGCATCGCAAGCGGCTTTTGCGTGGTCGTCTACCCCGAGGGCACCCGCGTCGCCCCCGGCACGCGCGGCAAGTACCAGTCATCCGGCAGCGCCATCGCCATTCATTCCGGCGCCGCGGTCGTGCCGGTCGCGCACAATGCGGGGCGCTGCTGGCGCCGTAACGCCTTTCTCAAGTACCCGGGCATCATCACGGTCAGCATCGGCCCTGCAATCGACAGTCGCGGTCGCAAAGCGGATGCGCTGACGCGCGAAGTCGAAGACTGGATCGAAACCGAAATGCAGCGGATCGATCATGCCGCGGCCTGATCCGCAGCAGCGTTCCCTGCTGTTCGATCCGGCGCCGGCACGCAGCGCGATCCGTCAAAGCTGCCGCCTCGCCGGCGAGACGATCGAATACACGCTCAACCGCAGCGCGCGCCGGCGCAGCATCACCCTCACGATCGACGAGAGCGGGCTGCGGGTCGGCGCGCCGATGCGTGCGCCGCAAACGCGCATCGACAGCGTGCTGGCGGGGCACGCCGAGTGGATCGTGCGCAAGCTGACGGAATGGGCGTCGCGACGTCCCGCTCCATTCAACTGGAGCGCCGGCGACCGCCTTATGCTGCTCGGTAATGCCCTGACTTTGCGATTCGATGCGGCGGCCGGCGTGATCGAACAGGGCGAGGGCGTGCTGATTCTGCCTGCCACGCTGTCCGCGCCTGCGGCTGCCGCAACTGCCGGCCATCATTGGCTGCGTGCAACCGCGCAGGCGTGGTTTACGCAGCGCGTGGCGCATTTTGCGCCGGCACTGAGGGTCAGGCTGCCGGTGATCCGATTATCGAATGCGCGCACGCGCTGGGGCACCTGCCATCCGCAGGGTCGCGTGCATTTAAACTGGCGCCTGATCCATATGCCGCCTGCGCTGATCGATTACGTCGTGGTGCACGAGCTGGCGCATCTGCACGAACCGAATCATTCTTCGCGTTTCTGGCGGCGAGTCGCGGCGGTGCTGCCCGATCATCTGCAACGCCGGCGGATTCTGCGGATCGAGGCGCACCGCTACCTGCTGCCGTGACCGGCGCGGCCACATCGCTATGCTAATATTCAAACGCGCGAACACGGGTCAACTCTCCATGCGAAAACTGATTATTGCCCTGGCCATTGCGGCCACGCTGCCGGCCTGCGGTCTCAAGGGACCGCTTTACCTGCCGCAGCAGAAACCCGGCGCCAATCCGCCAACGCCGTCGGGCGACAGCCCGACGGACGAGAAAAAGACCACCGGCACTGCTGCACCGTGACGTTTTTCACGCACCGCGACGGGCAACTCTGCGTTGAAGGGGTGCCGCTGGGGCGCATTGCCGAAAGTTGCGGCACGCCCTGCTATGTCTACTCGCGCGCCGCGCTGGAGGCTGCCTACCACGCCTACGATCAGTCGCTGGCGCGCCGCGACCATCTGGTTTGCTATGCCGTCAAAGCCAATTCAAATCTTGCGATCCTCAATATTTTTGCGCGGCTCGGCAGCGGCTTCGATATTGTTTCGGGCGGCGAACTGGCGCGCGTGCTCAAGGCCGGCGGCGATCCGCGGAAAATCGTGTTCTCGGGCGTCGGCAAGACGGTTGCCGAGATTCGCGCGGCGCTGGAAGCCGGCATCCTGTGTTTCAACATCGAATCCGCGAGCGAACTGACGCGCCTTAACCGCATTGCCGGCGAGATGGGCAAGATCGCGCCGGTCAGCCTGCGGGTCAATCCCGACGTCGATGCGCAGACGCACCCGTACATCGCGACCGGCCTCAAGGAAAACAAATTCGGCGTGCCATTTGAAGATGCGCTTGCGCTTTACCGCGCAGCGGCCGGCATGCCCAACCTCCTAGTGCATGGCATCGACTGCCATATCGGCTCGCAGCTCACGGAAATTCCGCCGTTTGTCGCTGCACTGCAAAAACTTCTGGGGCTGGTCGACCAGCTTGATGCTTCCGGTATCAAGATCAGCCAGATCGATATCGGTGGCGGCCTCGGTATTCGTTATCGCGATGAGACGCCGCCGCCGGTCGCCGAATACATCAAGGCATTGAGCGTCTGTTTGGGCGACCGCAAGCAGCGCATCCTGCTCGAGCCCGGCCGTTCGCTGGTCGGCAACACCGGCATCCTGCTGACCCGCGTCGAGTATCTGAAACATGGCGCCGAACGCAATTTTGCGGTGGTCGATGCCGCGATGAACGATTTGATGCGGCCCGCCCTATACGACGCATGGCACGACATCCAGCCGGTGCGACCGCGCCAAGGCACGACGCGGCGCTACGAGGTGGTCGGACCGGTTTGCGAAACCGGCGATTTCCTCGGCCACGATCGTGAATTGCATCTCGAAGAAGGTGATCTCGTCGCCATCATATCGGCGGGCGCGTATGGAATGTCGATGAGTTCGAACTACAACACACGTGGACGCGCCACCGAAGTGATGGTCGCGGGCGAAGAGTTTCACGTGATTCGATCGCGTGAGACCTTCGAACAAATGATCGCGACGGAAAAAATTCTGCCTTGATCAACTAAAACTGTCGAAATTTCATCGTTTGATTCCGTTTCTGAAGATTTTTTCTGCCGAAATTTGCATTGCTCGCAAAAAAATCGCGCATGAATGATCGGCATTGAAAATAATTCCAGCGGTATACGCGCAACAACTTTTGCAACGCATATCAAATTCCTTTACAAAAGTGTTGCATTTTTTTTTGAACGTAGCTTAGAATTGGCGCACCAAGCGTCGTAATCCTGAATTGGAAACAAAACGGGAGTCACGGATCAAAACGTGATCGATGATTTGGGAGTGCAGAAACAAAAGCTGTTTGCACGAAAGCCAACTACATAACTCGTAAGGAGATCAACATGGCAGCGAAGAAAAAAGCCAAAAAGAAAGTAGCTAAAAAGAAGAAGTAACGGAAGTTGCTTGAGCGGGAGCTGGGCTCCCCGGCTCCCGTTATTTGCTCTTGTGTAGTACCTGGCTGCATCCAGCGCAGCCAACGCAGTTCCCTCCCCCTTAGTCATTCCCTGGGTTAGCCTTCATCCCCCCTGCGGTTTCGTCACTAACCGCATCCCGCATTACAAGTCATTGAATCGTTTTTGATTTTTTCCGCTGTCCGGCGGTCATCTGCGCACAGTTGCGCGGCCGACGATTCTGTCACGCACGTAACCTATTTATTTTGGATGGATCGGTCTGGTTGACGACCGCATGCGCGAAACGAATGACGCCTGCCATCCATTCTTCGGCGGACAGCGCGACATTCAGAAAATGCCGCGCAATAAAAATTCTTCGGCCGTTATTTTTCGACGATCGATTCGTATGCACCCTCAAGGTTGCGCACGAAGCGCGGCGTATCGAACAGCGCGCAGCTGTCGCGGTTCGCCTGAAGGCGCTGCCGCAATTCGCCTAACTGCAGCGGATCGCCGGCGAGCGCCAGCACCAGTTTCTCGTAGCCGTCCAAAGAATCGGTAACCAGATCCGGCAATCCGGCATTACGCAAAAGGCTGCCGGCGACGCGGGAAGCGAAAGTTGCGCCGGTACGGGTGACGAGCGGGCAACCGGCCCACAATGCGTCGCTGGCGGTCGTGTGTGACGTGTAGGGAAAGGTATCGAGCGCCAAATTGGCCAGGCGATAGCGCGCGAGATGTTCCGCCAATGGCTTCATTGGAGCAAACACCAGCCGCTCGGGCGCAACGCCGTGCGCAGCGGCGACCCGCCGCAGATTTTCCACCGCCCAGGGATTGGCCTCGAGCAGCCACAGCACGCTGCCCGGCACTGCCGCCAGTATCCGCATCCAGCACGCAAAGACGTCCGGCAAAATCTTGTGCGTGAGGTTGAAACAGCAAAAGACGAACCCGGCCGGCGGCAACCCGCAGGCCTCGCGGCCGCCTGCCTGTTCGCCGATCGGGCGGTGACGGTCATTGCTCTGATAGCAATCGGGCAGGCGCAAAACCTGCTCGGAATAGTATTTTTCAAATCCCTCCGGGATGACGAAGGGATCGGCGACGATATAGTCGATGAACTCGGCACCCATGCTGCCCGGAAATCCCAGCCAGTTCAGCTGCAGCGGCGCCGGGCGCAACGCCATGATGCCGGTGCGCGCGCCCTGGGTGTAACCCTTGAGATCGACCAGGATATCGATGTTGTCCGCGTATATCTTCTGCGCAGCAGCTGTTTCGGACTCGCCGGCGACATCGACGAAATGATCCACAGCCCGGCGCACGCGCTGCCGGATTTCGCTGCCGTCCTCGGGCCCCATCGAATACGCAAATATTTCGAAGCGCCGGCGATCATGCAATTCAAACAGCTCGGCAATCAGATAGGACGTCGCGTGCGCGTGAAAATCCCACGACAGGTAGCCGATGCGCAGGCGCTCGTTGGCTTTTCTATGTGCAAAATCGAAACCCAGCACCGTCGCCTGCCTGGCGAACGGCGCGGCCTGTTGCTGCGCCCACGCGCGCGCGCAGGCGAGTTGCTCCTCCGGCGTGGTCGGCTGAGACAGCACGCTGAACGGCGTCACGCCCGACCCGGCGCGTCCGATCGCCTCCCGGCGCGAGCGCTCCCACAGCGCCTCGATGCCATCCCATGCGCACATATGCTGGCGCACGTAAATCAATCCGCTCAGCGCCGGAAAATAATCAGCCTTGATCGCGAGCGCACGCTCGTAGCCGGCAACGGCTTCGTCAAAGCGCCCGCCGACTTTCAGAGTTTCGGCGAGTTCGTAGTGGGCTTCGACGTAATTCGTATCAATAGCAAGCGCTTTGCGAAACCACTGCGCCGCCTCGCCAAGATCACTCATGTCGCGATAGACGCGGCCGAGATCGCTGCAGGTGTCGGCACTGCGCGGGTTGATTTCGAAAGCCTGTCGGAAATGGTTCAATGCCTCCTGTCGCCTGCCCGCAATTTGCAAGGCGACGGCCAGACCGCGATGGGCATCGAAATCTGCCGGCGCATACTGCAACGCTTTTTCATAAAGCATACGGGCGGCGACAAGGTCCCCGTCGACGGCCCTTACTGCGCCGAGATTTACATATGCGTCCGGATGCTGCGGATCAATCGCCAGCGCCCGCTCATAGCTGGCAACGGCTTCATCGCGCGCCCCCTTCAGCATCAATACATTGCCCAGATTGTTATGGGCTTGGACCATTTGCGGCGCCAGTTCCAGCGCGCGACGATAGCTGCCGATGGCATCATCAAGGCGCCCCTGCTCGGCGTAGACCAGCCCGAGGTTGATATGCGCTTCCGCATAGCCCGGCGCGATCTGCAGCACCCGCTGAAAGGACGCTTCCGCCTCGTCGAGCCGTTTGATCTGCCGGTAAAGCGTGCCCAGATTGAAGTGCGCATCCGCATTCTGCGGCTGCAAAACCAGCGCCCTCTGGTAAATGCCAACCGCCTCCTGCCATTGATCGAGCTGGCAATGCGCGTTGCCAAGATTCAAAAGCACGTCCACGTCGTTCGGCGATTTTTCCGCCGCCGTCTGCAACAGGGATAACGCTTCGGCGAACCTTCGCTGCAATCCGAGCGCCATGCCGAGGCGCATATAGGTCAGCCCGCTGCTGCTGCCGGCTGCAAGCGCCTGGCGCAGGATCGATTCCGCCTGCACGTGATCCTGCACAGCAAGGCAGGCCAGCCCAAGATTCTCAAGGATCGCGACGTCGCCCGGTTTCGCCGCCAGGGCGCGCCGCAAGGCGGTGGCGGCATCGGCGGCACGGCCGCTCATCAGGCGGGCCACCCCGAGCAGATGCAGGGCATCCGCCTGTTGCGGCGATTCGCGCAGGATTTCGCCGCATAAATGCTCGACGCCGCCGATATCTCCGGCATTGAACCGTTGCAAAGCCGCAGCCAGTTTATCGCCTAACATGCCTTGATCATCCCTGGTTTCATGATTGCCTACCGGTTGAATCGAAGAGCCGGAATTAAACCAGAAATATCGTGGCAAGGCCGAGGAAAATAAAGAAACCGCCGCTATCCGTGATCGCCGTGATCAGCACGCTGGAACCGACCGCCGGATCGCGGTTGAATTTTTGCATCAGCAACGGTATCGACACTCCCATCAGGGCGGCCAGCAGCAAATTGAGCACCATCGCGCTCATCATGACCAGCCCGAGCTGCCAGCTGTGATAAATAAGAAATGCAAACAAACCGACCACGCCGCCCCAGATCAGCCCGTTGATAAAGCTGACGCCGATTTCCTTGGCGAATAACTTGCGCGCGTTGCCGGCCGATATCTGGCCGAGGGCCATCGCGCGCACGATCATCGTGATCGTCTGGTTGCCTGAATTGCCGCCTATGCCGGCGATGATCGGCATCAAGGCCGCCAGTGCGACCAGCTTGCCGATCGAGTTTTCGAAAGCGCCGATCACGCGCGAAGCGATAAATGCGGTGACCAGATTGATCGCCAGCCAGGTCCAGCGGTTTTTCACGCTGTTCCATACCGACGAAAACAGGTCCTCCTCCTCGCGCAGGCCGCCGGCGGACAGCATTTCGTTCTCGGCTTCCTCGCGTATATAGTCCATCACCACGTTGACGGTGACCCGGCCCACCAGTTTGCCGTCGCGGTCGATCACCGGCGCGGAAACCAGATCGTAACGTTCGAATGCGAGTGCGGCGTCCTGCGCCTTTTCCTCCGGGTTCAACCGGATCGTTTCATCAACCATGATTTTTGAAACCGGAACATCCAGATCGGTGACGAGCAGGCGGTTGACCGGCAGCAATCCGCGCAAATGCTCCGTGCGGTCAACGACGAACAACTGATCGGTGTGATCCGGCATCTCGTCGAGCCGCCGCAAATAGCGCAGCACCACCTCGACCGTGATGTCGTCGCGCACGCTGATGATGTCGAAATCCATCAATGCGCCGACCGTGTCCTCGGGATAGGACATCGCGGCGCGCAGCTGCTCGCGCTCCTCCAGCGGCAGGGAGCGGAACACATCCTGCATGACCTCGCGCGGCAGATCGGGCGCCAGATCGGCAATTTCGTCCGTATCGAGCTGCTCGGTCGCCGCGACCAGCTCCCGGTTTTCCATGTGCGCGATCAGCGTTTCGCGCACCGCATCGGAAACCTCGAGCAGTATTTCGCCATCGCGCTCGGCCTTGACGAGATCCCACACCACGAGGCGCTCGTCGACGGGCAATGCCTCCAGAATATAGGCAACGTCGGCGGGATGGATCTGGTCGAGACTGGCCTGCAGCGCGTCCAGATCCTGTTTGTGCAACAGCGCTTCCACTTGCTGCGGAGCGGGTGCCTCGTGGCGCGACTGCAGCTTTTGCTGGTGGCTGCGCAGCACCTCGGTCACGCGCTGCAAAACCGCCTGGACGCTGGGCCGCTCGTCCGCCGGTTCAGCCGCCATGCAGGGGCTCCGCGTCGTGAATGCTGAAGGTCTCGGGCTGCCGGCCGGATTGATGCCGCTGCCACGCCTGCAGGTAGGCCCGCTCCAGATTCCGCGTAAATCGAGCGGTGTCGAACAAGGGATACGACCTTCGGTTGTGTTGCAATTTGATTGTGGTTGCGCGCAGAAAATCCTGATCTGTCGCGAACCGCACAGCGAGGTCTTCGTATTCCTGCAGCGAACCGGCAACCAGTTCCGGCATGCCGATGGCCGCCAGACAGCTTGCCGAAACGCGCGAAGCAAAATGGCGGCCGCGCAGCGTGAGAACCGGCACGCCCGCCCACAACGAATCGCTGGTGGTAGTGTGCCCGTTGCACATCCGTGTATCAAGGGCGAGATCCGCCATCCGCAAGCGCCGTTGATGGCGGTCGCGCGACATGCTTTGCGCGAAAATCACCCGCTCCGCGGCGATACCGTGCGCACGCGCCTGCGCGGTCAAATTGTCCATGGCCCACCGGTTGCTCGCCAGCAGCCAGAGCACGGCATCGGGCGCGCGCTGCAAAATGTGCATCCAGACGCCGAAGATCACCGGGTCCAGCTTCTGATTGGCGTTGAACGAACTCAGTACCGCGCCGTGCTCGGGCAGACCATATTCGGCGCGGCTGGTGACAGTATCCTCGATTGGCTGTTGGTCGTCGTTGGCCTGATAACAATGCGGCAGATAAATCAATTGCTCACTGTAGTGAACGGCGCTTGCGGCCGGAACGACGACGGGATCGACAATCGCGTAGTCGATAAATCGGGCGCCGCAGCTGCCCGGAAATCCCAGATAGGTGATTTGCAGCGGCGCCGGTCGCAGCGCGCAGATCTCGTAGCGAACGCCCTGAGTCCAGCCTTTGAGATCGACCAGAATATCGACGCCGTCGGCGGCAATCTGCGCCGCGGCCTCGCGATGACACAGCGCGCGGATATCGCGGAACAGATCGCTGGCGGCACGTATCGCGGCGCGAATCGAACTGCCATCCTCCGGACCATGGGAATACACGTGAATGCGGAACCGCGCGTGATCATGCTGCCGGAATACGCCGCGCAGCAGATGCGCCGTGGCGTGATCGTGCATGTCGCTTGAAAGGTAACCGATGACGATGCGGCGATCGGCTGCCGGCGCACGGTCGTCGAAAGTAAACGCCGGCGCGAAACGCGCGCTCACGCGGCCTGCCCAGCGGCGCGCCACCGCAAGATTGCACGCCTCGTCATCGCAGCGCATCAGGTTGCCGTGCGGCGTCTCTTCTTCGCCCGGCGGCATGCCGTCGACACCGGTTCCCAGTATCGCCTGTTGCGCATCGAGATCGTGCCAGTCGCAAATCGCCAACTTCTGGTAAACGAGGTCGGCGCGCATGCCGGCATGCGCGGGCTGCAGTGCCACAGCGCGGCTCAAGGCTTCGATCGAATCGCCCAACCGGTTGCCGACCATCAAAGCGTGTGCAAGACTGCGCCAGCATCGCGCATCGCCCGGCGCGAGTTCTGTCGCGCGCCGTTGCGCGGCAATCGCCTCGTCGGTCGCGCCCTGGCGCAAATGCAGCGCACCGAGTGTGCTCCAGGTTCTTGCCACGCGCGGATCCAGTTCCAGCGCCCTTTCGAACGCCGCCCGTGCGCCGGACAATTCACCGGTGGCCATTTTTGCGTTGCCCAGGTTGTGCCACGCCGCTGCAAGGTTCGGGTCGTAATGCAACGCCTGCTCGCAAGCGTTAACGGCCAGAGCGAATTGCCCGGTCTCGCAATAGCCATCAGCAAGATTGGACCAGCCCTGCGCGTAGTCGGGCGCAATCGCCACCGCACGCTTGTAGGCGGCAATCGCATCGTCCCAGCGCCCGGCCTCGCTCAAGGCGCCGCCGAGATTGTTCCAGACCGGGATCAGGCCGGGATTGATTGCCAGCGCGCGGTTGAACGCCGCAATGCCTTCCTCGCGCTTTGCCCCCGCACACAGCGCCAGACCCAGATTGCTCCACGCTTCGGCAAAGTCCGGTTGCCACTGCAAGGCCTTTCGGTAGGCCTCAATCCCGCGCTCATTGTCGCCCTGCTGCGCGAACACGGCGCCAAGGTTGAACCACGCCGGCGCGTGATTGGGGTGCAACCCGATCGCGCGCTCCGCAGCCTGCTGTGCCTCCGTGAGATTGCCCTGCCAACGTAAGGCATGCGCGAGTTCGCTCCAGGCGACCGCATCATCGCCGGCAAGACTCAACGCCCGCCGCAGCGCCTGTGCGGCCTCGGCAGGCCTGCCCTGTTTTCTCAGTTCGATGCCACGATCGCGCCAGTGCACGGCCGAGGCTTCGGCACCGTTGAATGGGTCGTCGTTCGCCATGACGATTGGACTTTCGAGTGCCAACGCGAAAGGCGAATTCTAACGCCTGCCGCAGACGCAACCCAAAAAAAACGGGCACCCGAAGGTGCCCGTCAAAGACCTGCGTGAAACCGGCTTGGCCGGCTTCCGTTTTAGAACACGTGCGTCATGCGCAGACCGTAGTAGCTCTGGGTCTCGCCAAAGTTCGGCAGGGTGCTGCCGGTGCCGA
>CAISYC010000072.1 GCA_903889565.1 uncultured beta proteobacterium | reverse complement strand
CATTCAGAACTTGCAGGTTCGAGAGACTGACATTGCCGCGCTGGCGCGGCAGGCAATCCTCGATCAGGCGATATTGCTCTTTGGTGATCTCCATGCCAATAGCATATCATATCCACCAATTAGTGTGAACACGCCCTAGTCGTCGCGCGCCCGGTTTTGTGGCGCAGGCGTCTCGCCTGCGTCGGTGTCAATCAGTTCTCGCAGGCGGGGCGCCTGCGCTACAACTGCGCGTTGTCTTGACGTATCGCCGGCGCTGGCGGATGCTTGCGTGCGCTTGCCAATGATGCGGGCGCGCCGCGCGGCCTGACGCGCGGACCACAACAAGCGGGGGAGCGTCATGGTTGTCTGCTGTCGTGCCGGCGCATTGCTGGCGCTGGCGTTTGCCGCGGGCGCGGCGGCGCAGGATTATCCGAACCGGCCGATTCGCATGCTGGTCGGCTTCGTGCCCGGCGGCACCGTCGATATCGTCGCACGTCTCGTCGCGCCGAAACTGGCGCAGTCGATGAACGTCGGCGTGGTGGTGGACAACCGGCCCGGCGCCGGCGCCAACATCGCGGTTGAGCAGGTTGCGAAAGCCGTGCCCGACGGCTACACCTTGTTCATGGCCAACCCCGCGCTTGCCATCAGCGCGAGCGCCTATCGCAAACTCAATTACGATGCCGAACGCGATCTCGCACGGATCGGGCTGGTTGCCACCTCCTGCCATCTGCTGATCGTGCATCCCTCGCTGCCGGTGCGCAGCATCAGGGAACTGATCGCGCTGGCGAAGGCGCGGCCGGGGCAACTCAATTTTTCCTCGGGCGGCACCGGCAACTCGGACCACCTGCCGGGCGAAATGTTGAAGGCGATGGCCGGCATCGACATGGTGCACATCCCGTACAAGGGCGGCGCGCCGGCTGCTGCGGATGTCGTTTCCGGACAGGTCTCGATGTATTTCTCGGGCATTGCGGTCGGACTGCCGCTGGCAAAGGCGGGACGGGTGCGCGGACTCGCGGTCACCACCAAAACACGCGCGGCGATCGCGCCGGAATACCCGACCATGGACGAATCAGGTGTGCCCGGCTTCGAGACCGCGCTGTGGACGGCGCTGTTTGCGCCAGCCAACACGCCGCGGCCGGTCATCATGAAGCTCAATGCCGAGATCATGAAGGCGCTTGACAGCGCGGACCTCAAGGAACGTCTCGCCGCGATCGGTGCCGAACCCTTCGGCAGCACGCCGGAAAAAGCCGGCAGCTATCTTCACGGTGAAATCGAAAAGTACGGCAGGGTGACACGCGCGATTAATTTGAAAATCGATTAATCCTAAAAGACCGCCTCGCCCCGCAACGCGGGGCGAGGGCAGGGGTGAGGGGAGTCTGCTGCCGTGAAAGGTATTCCCGCTCACCTTGCCCCGCTCTCCCTGCCGGGGGCGAGGGAAATATATTTAACAGGGGGGAGATCATGAAAAATCAAATCCGCTGGATCGCAGTATTGCTGTGCACCTTGTTCGCTGTGCCGCTCGCACTCGCGCAGACACGCGAAGTGCCGAAATTCGAAGTCGATCCGAACTGGCCGCAACTGCCGTCGAAATGGGTGTGGGGGCAGGTGTCGTCGGTGTCGATCGACGAGCGCAATCATGCCTGGGTGCTGCAACGGCCGGGCACCATCCGCACCGACCAAAAAGGCAAGGCGGCGCCGCCGCTGATCGAGTTCGACGAAGACGGAAAATTCGTGCAGGGATGGGGCGGCCCTGGCGCCGGATACGACTGGCCCGAAATCGAGCACGGCGTCTATGTCGACGGCAAGGGCTTCGTCTGGATCGGCGGCAACGGCAAGACCGACAACCATCTGCTGAAGTTCACGCGTGACGGCCGGTTCGTCATGCAGATCGGCCGCAAAGGCCAGAGCAAGGGCAACACGGACACGCAGAACGTCAACATGGCGGCCGACACCTTTTACTACGCGAAGACCAACGAATTGTTCGTTGCCGACGGTTACGGCAACCGTCGCGTCATCGTGTTTGATGCCGACACCGGCGCGTTCAAGCGCATGTGGGGCGCCTTCGGCAACGTGCCGTCAGACAATGTGCCGAAGCCGGCGAAGGTGCCCGAAGAGTCGCGCATTCCGGCGAGCATGGAAACCGGCCGCGGCCCCGAACAGTTCGAACCGCCGGTGCACGCGGCGCGCGTCTCCAATGACGGCCTGGTTTATGTTTCCGATCGCGGCGGCAGGCGCGTGCAGATCTTCACGCTCGACGGCAAATACGTGAATCAGGTCTTCATCGACCGCTGGTGCGAGGCGCCGCATTGCGGCAACGGACAGACGGTGGCGAGCACAGCGTTCTCGCAGGATCCGGCGCAGCGCTTCCTCTATGTCGCCAGCCGCAGCCCGGCGCGCGTGTGGATACTCGACCGCAAGACACTGGAGCCGCTCGATTCGTTCGGTCGGCCGGGCATCGCGCCCGGCGAGTTCTATGTCATGCATCACATGAACGTCGATGCCAAAGGCAATCTCTATGTCACCGAGGTGCAGGACGGCAAGCGCGTGCAGAAATTCGTCTACAAGGGACTGGTGCAGGTGCCGGTGCGCTGAGCGCCGGTGCAGGTGAAAAGGGAGCGGCAATGACGTCGGCGGCGGAACTCGAACGCAATAAAACAATCGTGCGCAGTTTCAAGGAATGCCAGGGCACGCGGGACGAAACCGCGGTGATGCGCGAAATTCTCTCTCCGCATTACCAGCGGTTGCGCGGCGGCATGGCCAATCTTGCCGCCAATGCGCGCGGCGCGGGATTTCCGGAAACGGCGCACGGACTGCGCGCAGCGTTTCCGGACCGTGTCGATGTGATCGAAGACATCATTGCGGAGGGCGATCGCGTCGGCATGATCTGGCGCCTGCAGGGCACGCATCGCGGCACGCTGTTCGGCATTCCGGAGACCGGCAAAACAATCGATATCTGGGAAATCGGCGTGTTTCGCGTAATCGACGGCAGAATCGCCGAAGGCTGGTTCATGGCCGACGAGGTCGGCGTGCTGCGTCAACTCGGTGTCAATCTGCCGGCGCGCCCCGATGGACAACGCGTCATGCCGGCGCCGCCGGTTGCCGGTGAATTCGCCGAAGACGTGCTGCGGCGACTGGAGGCAGAGCCGGCCGGCGCGCAGCAACGCAACAAGATCGTCGTCGCTCGCTCCAAAACAACGGCGCCGCCGGCGGCAGACCGCGCGCATCACACATTGCGGCACTGGGGCATGCAGCACATGCGCGATTACGCCGAGGCGCGCGGCCTCGAACAATACGATCCGATGTCGGCGTTTCCGGACCGGCGCGACCACATCACCGGCCTGCTCGCTGAAGGCGACCGCGTGTGGATGCTGTTCAATCTGCGCGGCACCAACACGAAAAGTTTTTACGGCGAGCCGCCGACCGGGCGCTTTGTCGAGATGGCCGAAGTCGGCATCATGAAATTCGACGGCGCGCGCTGGACCGACAGCTGGTATTACGCCGACGGCCTTGCGATGCTGCTGCATCTGGGGGCGACGCAGTTGATCGATGCGATGTAAGCGCCGCTTCGCGCGTTGTCATCAGCGGCGAACGGTTTTGCGTTAAGATCTTTTTCCCCACTTTTTCGACAGCCCCGCCATGACCATTACCGCGCAGCGCGCAAGCAAAGGCAAGGTCGCCTTCAACCTGACAGCCGGTCGTCATGTGATGACGACCGACGTCGAAGCGGCGCTCGGCGGCGACGATCTCGGCCCCTCGCCGCACGACTTGTTCGATGCCTCGCTCGCCGCCTGCACCGCGCTGACGGTAAAAATGTACGCGGCGCGCAAGGCGTGGCCGCTCGACGACGTGCAGGTCGCGGTCGAACGCGACAGCAGCCGCGAAGCGGCCGGGCACTACAAGCTGACGCGAAAAATCCGCTTGGTCGGCGCGCTGGATGCGGAACAGTCGGCGCGTCTGCTTGAGATCGCCAACAAATGCCCGATCCACAAGTTGATGCACGGCGAGATCGAAGTCGTCACCGAATCCGTCTGAGTTCGACCGTTCCGCCATGACCGCCGCCATCGCTTCTGTGATCAATCCGCACGCCAAGGATCTCGGCGGCTTCGAGGTGCGACGTCTGCTGCCGGCGTTTCCGAAAAAAACCGTCGGCCCCTTCATCTTTTTCGATCACATGGGGCCGGCGGACTTCGCGCCGGGCAGCGGGATCGACGTGAGGCCTCATCCGCATATCGGGCTTGCCACCGTGACCTATCTGTTCGAGGGCGCGCTGATGCACCGCGACAGCCTTGGCAGCGTGCAGAAGATTGCGCCGGGTGATGTCAACTGGATGACGGCCGGTCGCGGCATCGTGCATTCGGAGCGTTCCTCGCCGGACGACCGCGCTGCGGGCAGCCGTTTGCACGGCCTGCAGATCTGGGTGGCGCTGCCGGTCAAATATGAAAGCTGCGCGCCCGAATTCAGTCATCACCCGAAGGCGAGTCTGCCGGTGATCGCGGATAACGGTGCAACCCTGACGGTGGTGGTCGGCAGGGCCTATGAGCGTCGTTCGCCGGTACGCACGTTTTCGGAAATGTTCTATGTCGCCGCCGAACTCGCGCCCGGTGCGGTTTGTACGCTGCCGATGGAATACGCAGAGCGCGCGGTTTATGTCGTCGAAGGCGAGGTCAAGGTCGCCGGCAGTCCGCTCGCTGCGCAGCACATGGCGGTCGCCGCGGCCGGCGCCGCGATCGAGATACGCGCGACAACTGCAGCGCGCGTGATGCTGCTGGGCGGCGCCAAACTCGACGGCGAGCGATTTATCTGGTGGAACTTCGTCGCCAGCACGAAAGAACTGATCGAAGACGCCAAGGCGCGCTGGCGCGCGCAGATCTTCGCGCCGGTGCCCGGTGAAACGGATTTCATACCGCTGCCGGAACGCTGAGCGCGGCACAGGGGGGCTGGATGTCGCAGTTTTCGCGCGCGCGCTCAATGCGCGGAGGCGTCATGGTCATCGGCGCATGTGTCGTTGCCGTGACCACTGTTGCAAATGCCGGCGAACTTTTCCCGGAGCGGCCGATCCGCATGGTGGCGCCGTTTGCGCCGGGCGGCGGCGGTGACGTCTATTGCCGCTTGCTGGCGAGAAAATTCGGCGATCTGTTCGCCCAGCAGGTGGTCGTTGATAACCGCAGCGGCGCCAACGGCATTATCGGCACGGACATCGTGGCGAAGGCGCCGCCCAACGGCTATACGCTGCTGTTTACGCTGAGCGCGCACGTCACCAATGCGGCGATCCGCAGGGATCTGCCTTACGACATCGAAAAAGATTTCGCGCCGGTCTCCCTGTTTACCGAGTTTCCGCTGTTCCTGTTTGCGTCACCGTCGCTGCCGGCGCAATCGATACCGGAGCTGCTCGCGCTGGCGCGCGCCAGACCCGGCGCCTACAACTACGGCTCGACCGGCGTCGGCTCGGCCCAGCATTTCGCCGGCGAGATGCTCAATGCCTATGCGAAGCTCAAAACCGTGCACATCAGCTACAAGGGGATCCCGGCGGCGATGACCGATATCACCGCGGGCGCGATTGCCTATTCGTTTTTCGGTCCGACGCTGATGCCGATGGTGAAGGCCGGCAAACTGAAAGTGCTGGGCGTGACCTCGGCGAAACGTTCGCCGGCATTTCCGGAGGTGCCGACGATCGAGGAAGGCGGTGTACCGAACTACCGCTTCACGCAATGGCATGCGCTGTTCGCGCCGCGCAATACGCCCGGGGCGGTTATTGCGCGTCTGCACGAGTCGGTGGTGCAGGCGACGCTTGATCGCGACATCGCCGCCACGCTGGCCGCCGACGGCACAGAACTGCGCGGCGGCACGCCGGAGCAACTTGGCTTGTTCGTTGCGCGCGAACTGGCCCGGTTCCGCGAACTGGCACGGGGCATGGGCGGATTCAAGGCGGACTAGCGGGCCGATGTCGCGGTTCAAGTCGCCACCGCGACCTGCCGTTAAACGGATTGCAGGCGCAGGTTCGTACGCGAAGGCCGATGCGCCGGCAAGCCGGAACCGCCATGCTCAAGATCGACATCAACAAACTGCCCGAGTCGGATATCCAGCGCATCGTCGCCGAACGCTGCGCATTGCATGGCGCGGTGGCGGAAGTATTCATCTGCGATCCGACGCCGGTGGTTGATTACAAGCTCGCCTTCGTGCACATGGCCGATCCCGAGCGCGTGACCCGGCTGGTCAAGGCTTTTCAGGCGATCAAGGTCAACACCGCGGCGGTCATCCGCATCGATCCGTTGAGCTGGGCACTTGGCAACGACGGCGTGCTCAAGCGATCCTGAACGCGCGGTCGGCGTTCAGGCGGGGCGGGCGGCGCGTCCTCTGTGGCGCGACGGCGGGTCGATAAACAGGATCTTGCCCAGCGCGTCGCGATTACCGGTGATATCGGCCAGCGTGTAACGGTCGAGCACGCTGTTAAAAGCCTTGACCGCTTCCATCAGCGCCCCCTTCAACTGGCAGACCGGCGCGATCACGCAGCGGTTGGTGTGGCGGTCGAAACACTCGGCGGGCAGCGCGCGCGTTTCCGTCAGCCGCACCAA
The DNA here is from genome assembly GCA_903889565.1 of uncultured beta proteobacterium. Classification (GTDB taxonomy): domain Bacteria; phylum Pseudomonadota; class Gammaproteobacteria; order Burkholderiales; family SG8-41; genus PALSA-1004. The sequence continues at coordinate 30,977 of CAISYC010000072.1, read as the reverse complement.
TTGGCCGAGGTTGATTTTCTCGGCGGGCCGGGCGAGGCTCAATCCGCCGTGCTTGCCGCGCGAGGTGACGAGAAAATCCGCCTTGCCGAGAAAGTGCGCGACCTTCATCAGATGGTTTTCCGAAATATCGAATGCACCGGCGATTTCGCCGATGGTGGCGCGATTGCCGGGGCGCGCCGCCAGATACAGCAGCACGCGCAGACTGTAATCGGTAAACGAGGTCAAACGCATGATCGGGTTGCCAATTCTTCACTGTCGGTACTGCTTTGAGCGTAGCAAATCGAATGCCGGCGCACATCGTTCTTAAGTAGTAGGTCGCGACGGCAGCGAAATCGCGGATGTCGATCGCCGGATGGACAAATCAGCCGCCGCACGGTAGTTTCGCTGCCTCATCGACGGGAGGCATCATGCAAGGCGAAAACATCAAAATCACTTCGCGCGCCGGCGGCGCATTCGACTGTTATGTCGCAACGCCGGATGGCGCCGGCAAGGCGCCGGGCATCGTCATCGCCTCGGCGGTGCAGGGCGTCGATCAGGATATCCGCGGGCTGGCCGACGCATTTGCCGCGCATGGCGTGTTTGCCGCTGCGCCCGATCTGTTCTGGCGCACGATTCCGGGCCCGCTGCCGCATGGTGATGCGCGCTGCTCGGAACGCTCGCGACCGCGTCTCGAGCGGATCAAGGCCGGCGAGGCCGACATGCTCGATGTGCTCGCGCATCTGAACACGCGACCGCGCTTCAACGGCCGCGCGGTTTCTGCAGGATTTTGCTACGGCGGCCCCTACGCGATCGTCGGCCCGAAACGGCTCGGCTTTGCGGCAGGCCTCGCCTGTCACGGCTCGCAGATGGGCGATTACATCGCCGAACTCGACGGCATGACGCAGCCCGTGTGTTTGATCTGGGGCGATCAGGACCACCAGTTGCCGGCCGAACTCGCCGACAAATACCGCGCAGTGGCAGCGCAGAAGAAAAACCTCGAACTGCATATCTTTCCGGGCATTCATCATGCCTACATGATTCGCGGCAATGCCAAGGCCTTCGACCAGAAGACCTATGATTTCTCGATGCAGCGCGCGTTTGCGCTGCTCGACGCCTTGCGCGATTAGTCGCGCTGTCCATTGCAAGCCCCTTGGCCGGGGCTTGACCGTTTTGGTATACCAACGGTATTCTTAAACCATGTCTGCCGCCATTGCGCACAAAGCCGGACGCCTTCAGCCGGCGGCCGGCCCCTACGAAAAGCTCAAGCTGATGATCCTCGACGGTGAACTCGCCGGCGGCGAGCCGCTGGTGGAGCGCCCGCTGGCCGAGCGCCTGGGCGTCAGCCGCACGCCGGTGCGGGAGACCATATTCCGTCTCGAGCGCGAGGGCCTGGTGCGGGTGGTCGAGGGCAAGGGTGCTTTTGTCGCCTCCTATACGCTCGAAGACATGATCGAGATCTATCAGATGCGCGAGGGGCTGGAGCCGCTGGCGGCGCGGCTCGCCTGCCAGCATCTTGCCGGTGCCGAGATCGACCATCACGAGGCGCAGCTCAAGCGCTATCGCGCGCGGCCGGCATTGCGCCAGGAGGATCCCGGCAAATGGCGCCAGCTCGGCCGCGATTTTCACAACATGTTCATCCGGGCCTCGAGAAACGCGCGCCTGATCCGCGCGATCGAGGGCATGCAGCACCAGATCGAACTGTTCCGCGGGCTCGGTCGCAACATCAATCCGCGCACCGATCTGAAAAGCGCGGTCGAAGAGCATTGGGAAATCCTGCAGGCGCTGCGCGCGCGCAATCCGCAGCGCGCCGAAAAAGCCGTGCGCGCGCATCTGCAAAACGGTTTGCGTTACCGGCTCGAGGCGCTGCACGGCGGGCGCTGAATTGACGGGTGAACCGCTGCACTGACAGCGGCGGTTGAAAACGGGGAGAAATGGCGTGTCGGCAGAACTAGACGAACACAAGGTGTGGGCATCAATCCCGGTCGGCGACGATCTGGGTTCGCTCGATTACGTGCTGACCGAGCAAATGGTCGCCGATTACCGCCGCGTGGTGGACAACCCGCAGGCGGCTTATCCGACGGTGGCGGCGCGCCATCCGGCCAATCTGTTCTATCGCAAATATGCGGCAGTGATGCGGGTGCCCAACATGGGCCACGATTCCGAATACTTCAATCCGCCGGTGGCCGGCAAGCGCATCACCATCAGCGGGCGCATTGCCGACAAGTACATCCGGCGCGGCCACCCCTACATCATCGTCGAGGCGGTGGCGGTCGATGAAGACGGCCGCCTGATCGAAAAAAGCAGACTGGTCGGTCATGCGCGCGAAGTCGGCAGGGAAGCCGCGCACGAGACGATCGCGAAAAAGTGGGGGGCATGATGACGGCGCAGCTCAAAGTCGGCGATCAATTGCAGACGGTGACGCACGAAGTCACCAACGACAAGATGATCGAATTCGAGAAATGCGTGTGGGACCGCGGCCGCAATTCGCACAGCGACATCAACGCCGCCAAGGCCGACGGGATCACGCGCACCATTGCCTCGGGGCAGAACCAGATGGCATTCGTGCACGAACTGCTGGAAAAAAACTTCGGCGACGCCTGGGTCTACGGCGGAAAAATTTCACTGCGCTACATACACCCGGTCTACGCCGGCGATCGATTGACGGCGACGGGCCTGGTCACCGAAGTCGGCGAGGTGGACGGCAAACCGCGCGTCACGCTGCAGGTGTGGTGCGAAAATCAGGACGGCCGCAAAACCTCGGCGGGCACCGCGAGCGCGGGGCAGCCGTCGCCATTAAAAAGCTGGATCAAAACAGAATCGGGAGCGGCGGCATGAGCGAAGGCGCATTGGACGGTGTGCGGGTCATTGAATTGACCCACGCCTGGGCGGGACCGTATTGCGCGATGATGCTGGGCGACATGGGCGCCGAGGTGATCAAGATCGAGAACCCGAAGCAGAAGACCGAGGCGCGCGGCGGCTATCCCTATGTCGGCGGCGAGAGCGTCATTTTCATGATGCTCCACCGCAACAAGAAGAGCGTCACCATCGATCTGAAAAATCCCGAGGGCAAGAAAATTTTTCTCGATCTGGTGAAGACGGCCGACATCCTGATCCAGAATTTCCGTCCGGGTCTGATGAAAAAACTCGGCCTCACCTATGACGAGCTGAAACTCATCAACCCGGCGCTGGTGTATGCCTCGTTGTCGGGCTACGGCAACAGCGGACCGAAGACGTCGTATCCGGGCGTCAACATGATTGCGCTGGCGGAGTCGGGTTTGGCGGCGACCACCATCATCGACGACCTGCCGCCGGTGCCGCTGGGTTACGCGCTGTGCGACGTGGTGGCGTCGATGTGGGCAACCCACGGCATCGAGGCCGCCTACATCCGGCGCCTGAAAACCGGCAAGGGCCAGCACGTCGATATGTCGCTGCTGGAGGCCGGCCTGTCACTGATGGTAAGTCCGGTTGCGCAGCACTTCCACGTCAAGGGCGACTGGGTCGCGCAGACCGGGCGCAACGACAGCAACGCGCCGTCCGGATTTTTCAAATGCGCGGATGGTCAGTACCTGACGGTGTTCGCCAGTTACCCGGCGTTGTGGGATCGCTTCGTCGACGTGATGGATCTCAAGCATCTGCCGGACGATCCGCGGTTCGCCACGCGCGACGCGCGCACCGTCAACGCCGAGGCGCTGCACGACATCATTGCACCTATCTATGCGACCCGGCCCGTCGATTACTGGGTCGATCTGCTGGTCAAAGCCGGGGTGCCCGCGGCGGTGGTCAACACGGTCGGCCGCATGGTCGAGGACCCGCAGGTCATCGCGCGCAACATGATCGTCAAGCAGCAGCATCCGACCGCCGGCGAAATCAGCGTTGTCGGCGTGCCGGTCAAATTGTCGGAGACGCCGGGCACGGTGCGCACGCCGGCACCGCTGCTCGGACAGCACACCGCCGAGATTCTCGGCGGACTCGGTTATCGCGAACAACTCGACGCGCTCAAAACCGACGGCGTGATCTAGTCCGCGGTTCGCAACGAAGGAGACTGCCATGCTGAAATCTTTTCGTGCACGGCGTGCCGGTGCGCGGCTTGCCGCAGCGGCACTGTTCTGCATTGGTTGCCATGCCTTTGCCGCCGAGCCGGCGAAGGCGCTACCGCTGCCGGCCGATTACCCGAACCGCTATATCGAGCTGACGATTCCGTTCGCGCCCGGCGGCGGCGTCGATCTGTTCGGCCGCACCGTCGCGCAACTGCTCAACGAGCAGAAAATCGTCAGCAAGCCGATTCAGGTCGTCAACAAGCCGGGCGCCGGCGGCTCGCTCGGCATGACGCTGATGGTGCAGCGCAGGGGCGACCCCTACAATCTGCTCGGTATCGCGATACACGCGGTGGTCACGCCGCTCACGCTCGGCACCGGGTACTCGTACAAGGATATGACGCCGATCGCCAAGGTATTTTCCGAATACGAGATGATGGTGGTGCGCGCCGAGTCGCCGATCAAAAGCCTCAGGGATGTCGAGGTCGCGCTGAAAAAAGACCCGGGCAGCCTCAGTTTCGGCGGCGCCTCGCTCGGTAATTCGGATCACATCACGGTTGCCTTGTTCGCAAGGGCGATCGGCGTCGATCCGGCCGGGCTTAATTACATTCCGTATTCGGGCGGCGAATCGAATCCGGCCATCATCGGCGGCCACGTCGATGTCGGCATGGGCGGGCTCGATCTCATTACCCACGTCGAGTCCGGGCGCATGCGCGTACTGGCGATCAGTTCGCCCAGGCGCCTCGGCGGGCGCTTTCAGAAACTGCCCAACTTCGTCGAGCAGGGGTACGACGTGGTCAACGAAAACTGGCGCGGGCTGTTCGGTCCGCCCGAAATGCCGCCGGCGGTGGTGCAATACTGGAAGTCGGCACTCGGCAAAATGGTGCAAAGCGCGGCGTGGAAGGCCGAGCTCGACAGGAACCAGTGGGTGAATACCTTCGAGGCCGACGGCTTTCGTGCCGCGCTCGATCGCGACAACCAGCTCTACGGCGCTTTGCTCAAACAACTCGGCTTGCTCAAGCAGTAAATCGCTGCAGATGCCGCTGCGTGCGGGATCAGGGATCGGAGTACATGGCCTCCTGATCAATCCCCCCGGCTGCCGGCCATGTCCCTGTCCGGGTGGATGGTTGAATTATTCTACGGCCCGCGCAGCCGGCATGCTGCGAAAAGAGGGCTGAATACCGCCGAATTCAGCGCTTGCGCAGCGGCAGCGTTTACAGTTCGCGCGCGATTGCGCTGATCTGCTGACGGAACCAGCGGTGGCGGCTGTCCTTGTGCGTGCGCTGGTGCCAGAACATGTTGATGCGCGTCTCCGGCAGGCGCAGCGGCGGATCGAGCACCTGCAGGCCGAGATGCGGCGCGCTGCTCTTGATCATGCGTTCGGACACGGTCGCGATCAGGTTGGAGCGCGCCACCGTATGCAGCACGGTGCCGTAGTTCTGCACCACCAGGCTGATGCGCAGTTTGTGGCCCAGCTTGGCGACCGCGCGGTCGATTGCGCGGCCCGACATGCCGTGCGGCGCGACTTCGAGGCGCGCGTGCGGCAGCGACAGATATTGTTCGAGGCTGATGCGGCCGTCGATCTCCGGGTGGTCCTTGCGCGCGAGGCAGACCAGACGGTCGCGGTAGAGTATGGCCGAATGCAGGGCCTGCGGCGGGCGTTCCAGCCAGCCCAGACGAAAATCGATTTCGCCGGTCTCGAGCCAGCGCAGCGCCTGGTCGCGGCTGGGGTGGCGCGCTTCGACACGGACGCCCGGCGCTGTTTTTTCCAGATGCGCGATCAGTCGCGGCAGAATCAGATGCTCGACCGTTTCCGGCGCGGTCAGGCGGAAGGTGATGCGCGCGGTCTGCGGATCGACGCTGCGCGGCGACTCGATGACGGTGGCCAGATCGGCAAGGATGCGCCGCACCGGGTCGTCGAGTTCGAGCGCGCGGTCGGTCGGCACCATGCGGCCATGGGCGCGGATCAGCAGCGGATCCTCGAACAAATTGCGCAGCCGGGCCAGCGCCTTGCTGACCGCCGGCTGGCTGGTGTTCAGTGTGTCAGCGGCGCGTGACACACTGCGCTGCGCCATCAATGCGGCGAAGCTGCGCAGCAAAAAAACCTCGACGCCATCAATATTCTTCATGTGGATAAGTATTATTCCGATAAACGTATAGACGAATTCTACGCCAAAAGCTATTTTGTGCGCCGGATACAGGTTTGCAGTTCGATGCGCAGCGTGCAGTGCGACAGGAATTCGAAGGAGGAGGTTTCCGCGCAGGACATAAAAGCGGAGCCCAACGGGATCTGAGTCGATCTCGAAATACAAGCGGCGTCGCGGCCGGAATCGGCCGCAGGCACAAAAGCCGTCACAATAAAAATACCCCAGGGAGGGGATGGGCGCGAAGATGGCCATAGTCATCTTCGCGTTTTTCTTTTTGTGCCATGCGTCATGGCGGCCGCGTGCCGCTGAGCGGCCCTGCGCGGTGGTATCATCCCCTCTCCTTTGGAGGGGGGGAATCATGACGCTGGTTGCATCGTACGACGAGATCGGACCCGACCGCATCCGCCGCAATCCCGGCGGCAACGGCGCGCCGGCCTCGACCAACTACCGCTTCTTCATGGCAACGCCTGAAACCCCGGCGGCGCCGAGCGCATTTCTCGCCGAATATCCGCCCGGCGACAATTCGACCGCGCATTATCACGTGGTCGATCAATTCCAGATTCTGGTCAAAGGCAGCGGCCAGCTCGGCCGCCACGACGTCGCCCCCTATTACGTGCATTTCTCGCGCGCCTACACGCCCTATGGCCCGCTGCATGCCGATGCGAAGACCGGCTGGACCTTCATGACGTTGCGCACCCGCTACGATGCCGGCGCCCAGCGCCTGCCCGAAAAACTCGACCAATTGAAGCAGATGCCCGACCGCAAGCCGTGGCAGGTCACCACCCAGGCCCGCTTTCCGGAGGCGGGCGCCGGCGTGATTTTTCAGGATATGCCCGAGGTGCGCGACGATCGCGGCCTCTATGCCTGCTCGTTCACCATGGCGCCCAACGCGCGCAGTATTGCGCCGGCGCCCTCGTATGGCGACGGCCAGTACATCGTGGCGCTGTCCGGCAGCCTCATGCACGGCGGCCGCGAACAGCAGGCGCTGACGGTGATTTTCGTCAAACCGGACGAACCCGCGTTCGATCTCAGGGCCGGCCCGCAGGGTGCGCAGGGGCTGATCCTCAATTTTCCGCAGGTCGCGCCGCGCGTGGCCGAGGTTGCGGCGGCGCCGGCCGGCGGCTTCAAAAAATGGCAGTGCGTGCTGTGCGCCTTCTACTACGACGAAGAACTCGGTCTGCCGGACGAGGGCATCGCGCCGGGCACACGCTGGGCCGATGTGCCCGGGACCTGGACCTGTCCGGATTGCGCGGCCGGCAAAAGCGATTTCGAAATGGTGGAGATCGGCTAGCATTTGATGCAGAAAAAGAATCCGCAACGCATCGGGCTCGCCATCGTCGGCGCGGGCCGCATCGGTTTGCAGCGCGGCGAAATCGCCGCGCGTTATCCGCAGGTGGACTGGATCGGCATCGCCGACATCGATCCGGCGCGCGCGAAGTTCGTCGCCGATAAACTCGGCGCCGATTTTTACACCACCGATTACCGCGAACTCTTGAAGCGCCCGGAGGCGACTGCGGCGCTGATCTCCACCGTCGGTCATCTGCACGTCGAGCCGACGCTGGCCGCGCTGGAAAATCCGAACAAGCTGGCGCTGCTGATCGAGAAGCCGATCGCCAACGAACTGGCGCAGTCGGAAAAGGTGCTGAACACAATACGCGCCGCCGGCAACGATGCGCTGATCGGATACACGCAGCGTTTTCGCCGCCGCTGGATGGTGGCCAAGGACAAGGTCGCCGGCGGCGGCCTCGGCGACATCTCCACGGTGAGTTCGCGCGCCTTTCTCAACCGGCTGGTTGCGCTCAACAACTACAAGCGCGATTCCGATCCGGCGCTCAATTCGCCGATGGTAATTTCCGGTACCCATGCGCTCGACATCGTGATGTGGATGATGGAGGGCAAAACGCCGGTCGAATTGTGGGCGCGCTCGACCGACAAGGCGCTGGGGCCGCTGTGCAAGGGCACCGATGCGACGGTCGGCACCATGGTCTTCAGCGACGGCACGCTCTACAACAGCGTGGTCAGCTGGGCGCTGCCGGTGTCGTGGCCGGGTGCGGTCTATGGCTTGGAGGTCGGCATCGTCGGCGCCGACGGCGTAATGACCATCGACGACACGCATCGCGATTTCGTGCTCGCGGCGTCGGAAGCGCAGGGCATGGGTTATGTCGCCGACGGCAGCCGACTGGTCGATTTCGTCGGCAGCACGCCGGCCGGCGACATTGCGCTGGGCGCGCTGCGCGGGCCGCTGCATGAAGAGACCCAGTCGTGGCTGATGCGGCTGTCGATGGGGGTTGCCACACCGCATGCCACCGCCGAGGAAGGCCATCACCGTCTGATGCTGGCCAAGGCCTATGATTTGTCGGCGCGTCTGAAAACGGCCGTTCAGCTGCCGATCACGCCGGCAGACGAACAGCGCGCGGCGGCCAAAAAATAATATGACCGCCGAAAAAACAGAACACGATCTGAGCCCGGAAGCCGTGCTCGCGCGCGCCACCAAAGCGCGCGGCGATATCTTTCCCGAGTGGAAACCGGTTGCTTACGCGATTCCCAGGACCTATCACCTGATCAACGAGACCGGCAGCTATCTCCACCAGTATCACGGCCAGGCCGGCGGCGCCGGCAAGCTGTCGGCGCAGATGCGCGAACTGATCGCGATTCCGGCGCTGTGCGCGAAGGGTGACATGCGGCACACGCCCAACCACATCCGGCGCTGTTACCGCATGGGCATGACCGACCGCGTGATATTCGAGGGCGCGACCGCCTATGCCGCGGTCGCCGGCTGGGCTTCGACCATTTTGCAGGTCTCGCTCGCCATCATGGAGGCGAACAATCCGGCCTATCCCTACGGCGAAATGCCGGCCGGCGGCGCGCCGCAGGAACTGACGCCGTTTCCCGAATTGAGCATGGGACGCACACGCCAATCGACGCATGCTGAAAGTCTCGCCAATAACGCCGACTGGCGTTACGCCGCTGGCATCGATGCGGAACTGGCCCGGCGCGCTACGGCCTTCATCGATCATTGCCTGCTTGACGGCGATGCCGATGACGAACTGCTCGGGCCGGGCCCGCGCGAACTGATTGCGATCGCCGCGTTGTGCACACGTGGCGAAGCCGACCTCGCCGCCGAACACATCCGTCGCGCCTACGATTACGGCATGAGCAAAAAGAACGTGCTGGAAGCGATCTGCAGCGTCATTCCGATGACCGGCATGATCACCGCGCAAATCGGCCTGCGCGCGATGCAGCGCGCGGACAACCCATGAGTCACGCGGCGCAGCGCCAATACCTCCGCAGCGTGCTGGCAGGCGATCGTTGCCTGTCGCCCGCCACTGTCTACGACGCGCTGTCGGCGCGCGTCGCCGAAGCGGTCGGCTTCCGTCTCGGCATTTTCGCCGGTTCGGTGTGCGCGGCCATCGAACTCGCGGTGCCCGACCTCGTGCTGCAGACGCTGACCGAGTTCGCCGACGAGGTGCGCCGCATCATGCGTGACAGCAATCTCAGCCTGATCGTCGACGCCGATACCGGCTACGGCAATGCGTTGAACGTGATGCGCACCGTGCAGGAGCTCGAGCATGCGGGGGTGGCCGCGCTGACCATCGAAGACCTCGTGATGCCGCAGCGTTTTGGCGCAACCGGCGAATTCGACCTGGTGTCGATCGCCGAAATGACCGCCAAGCTGCGCGCGGCGCTGCAGGCAAGGCGCGATCCCGCGCTGGTGATCGCCGCGCGCACGGCGGCGCTGAAGGGCGAGGATACGACGCGCGCGGTGGAACGGGCGCGCGCCTATGCACAGACCGGCGTCGATGCGATTTTCATTACCGGCCTGAAGAAACTCGCGGACTTCGATGCGGTGCGTGCCGCGGTCGGCTTGCCGATCATCGTCGGCACCGCGCCGGAGGTCGAGCGCGAGGACCTTGCCGCGCGCGGCGTGCGCATCCTGCTGCAGGGGCATCCGCCGGTGCGCGCGGTCGCCAGAGCGCTGCGCGAGGTTTACGCGCATCTGCATGCCGGCGGCGATCCGGCGGAACTGAAACCCAAACTGGCCACACCGCAGGAGATGGAACAATTCACCGCGGCGGCGCGTTACGCGGCTGCACTGCGCGACTATTTGGGTTAACCGGCGGCCGATTACAGGGCGCCGCGCGGCGCGAAGCTTTCATGTATCTACACGAACACGATGCCAAGGAATTGCTGACGCGCTACGGCGTGCCGGTGCCGGAAGGCGTCTGCGTCTGCGTCGGGCAGGCGCTGCCGGATCAACTGCCGCAACCCGGCCCGTGGGTGGTCAAGGGCCAGATCAGCGCGGGCGGCCGCGGCAAGGCCGGCATCATTCAGACGGCAGCGACGCGCGAGGACGTCGAGCGGCAAACGCGCGCAATGCTCGGCCGCACGGTCAAGGGCCGCCGTGTCGAGCGTGTGCGCATCGAGCGCTGCGTCGAGGGCGCCGCCGAACTGTATATCGGGCTGCTGCTCGATGCCGAAACCGGCGGTGTGCGCGTGATTCTGTCCGCGCGCGGCGGCATGGATATCGAAACCGTGCCGGCGGCGGAGATTCGCAGCGAGGTCGTGCGGCTCGATACCATTGCCATCGCCGATTGCGCGGCGCGTCAGGCAATCGGCTTCGATGCGGCCGCAGCGCAGGCTTTGCGCGAAGCCTGCGCGCAGCTCGCGCACGCCTTCGTTGCCTCGGAATTGCAGCTGATCGAAATCAATCCGCTGTTCGTGCGGCCCGACGGATCGTGGCTGGCCGGCGATGCCAAGGTGGTCGCCGATGAAAACGCGCTGTCGCGCCAGCCCGCGCTGGAAGCGCTGGTGCGGACAGAAGCGGCGCAGTACGTCGAAGCCGCGGTCAAGCTCGAGCACGGTTTCGATTACGTGGTGGTCGATGGCGACGGCGAGATCGGTCTGCTGACGACAGGGGCGGGGCTGTCGATGATGCTGATCGACGAGCTGCGCGCGCAGGATTTGAAGCCGTACAATTTTCTCGACGTGCGCACCGGCGGTTTTCGCGGCGATCCGGCGCGCCTCATCAATGTGTTGAAGTGGATCAGCGCGGGGCCGCGGGTGCGTATCCTGCTCGTCAATATATTCGCCGGCATCACCGATCTCGGCGAATTTTCGCGCCTGCTGGTCGAGGCGATCAGGCTGGTGCCGGAATTCAGGGTGCCGGTGGTGGCGCGGCTGGCCGGCAACGGGCTTGCCGCCGCGCGCGAGATTTTTTTGACGGCGGGGATTGCGCTGCATACCGATCTGGATGAAGCGGTGGCGGAAGTGAAACGCCGGCTGGAGGCAGCGTGAAGCTGCCGCGCATCGACGGCAATACCAAAGTCATCGTGCTTGGCATCAGCGGCCGCGCCGGGCGCCAGCACAGCCGCATCATGCGCGACTACGGCAGCAACATCGTCGGCGGCGTGTCGCCGCGCGCTGATGTGAAGGACGTCGATGGCGTGCCGGTATTTGCGGACGCGGTGAGCGCGGTGCGCGCAACGGGGGCGACCGCCTGCGTGGCGCTGGTCGGCGCAATGCAACTCCTTGATGCAATCAAGGACGCGGTCGCCGCCGGCATCCAATTGCTGGTGACGCCGACCGAAGGCATGCCGGTGCACGATGCGGTTGCCGCGCTTGAACTCACGCGCGCGGCCGGCGTACTGTGGATCGGCGCATCGACGCCGGGCATGGCGGTGCCCGGTGAAGCCAAGCTCGGTTTTCTGCCGCACGATTCGCTGTTGCCCGGCCCGCTCGGCCTGATGTCGAAGTCGGGCACGCTGTCCTACGAAGCCGGCTATCGACTGGCGCAGGCCGGCATCGGCCAGTCGGTGTGGGTAGGCGTCGGCGGCGATCCGGTCAAAGGCACGCGCTACGCCGATCTGGTGCCGTTTTATCAGGAGGACGCGCACACCGAGGGCCTGCTCATCATCGGTGAAATCGGCGGCCACGAAGAGGAGGAATTCGCGCAGGCGCTGATTGCGCGGAAGTTCGACAAACCGGTGTTTGCATTGATCGCCGGCCGCAGCGCGCCCGCAGGCGTGACCATGGGCCATGCCGGCGCGCTGGTGCATGGCAGCCACGGCAGTTTCGAATCCAAGCGCGCGGCGTTGAACGCGGCAGGCGTGACTGTATTTGCATCGCTCGGCGAACTGGTGGCCGGCGTCAAAGCGGGCTTGTAAGCGGTGCGAAAGGGTTGCTGCGTTACACTCGGGCAAACAAGCCGCGGGGGAGATGAATCATGAGCAAAGTCCGGATTTCGATTGCGCTTGCAGCGCTGGCCGTCGCCGGCGTGTCGTTCGCGCAGACGAACGGTGTGATGGACCTGATGAAGGCGACGGTCATTCCGGATTCGAACGTGGTGTTCGGCGTCGGCAACAAGGCGCCGGCCAACGACGCCGAATGGGCAGCGGTGCAGAAGAGCGCGGCCGCGCTGGTCGATGCGGCGAAGAAACTCGATGCGCTGGCGCCGGCCGGCAGTGCCGCGTCGTGGCAGAAATATTCAGGCGAAATGGGCGAGACTGCGGCCAAAGCGCTCGCAGCGGCGAAGGCGCGCAATGCCGATGCGGTGCAGGATGCCGGCGATGCGCTCTATGAAACCTGCGCCGCCTGCCACAAAATCTATCTCAAGCGTTGACGGTCGTGCGGGCGCGCCGCTGCTCCGGCGCTACTCCGGTTTCAGCCCGCCGCTGGCGGCGAGCCGGCGCATCTTCGCCTGTTCCTGCGCGATGAATGTGCCGAATTCTTCGGGTGTCGCGCTGCTGCGCACCTCCATGCCGGCGGCTGCGTACTGCTCGCGCACCTCGGGCAGTTTCACCGCCTTCAGTACGGCGGCGTGCAGCGTGTCGATGACGGCGCGCGGCGTGCCGGCCGGCGCCATCAGGCCGTTCCACGTATAGAACTGGTAACCGGGCACGCCGGCTTCGCTCAGGGTCGGCAGTTCCGGCATGAACGATGAGCGTTCGCTGCCACCGACTGCGAGCGCGCGTATGCGGCCGGCGCGCACCTGGCCGATGGTGGAGCCGAGCGGCGCTGCCAGCCATTGCGATTCACCGGCGGCAACGGCGAGGATGTTGGCGGCACCCCCTTTGTACGGCACATGCGTCGAGGTAATGCCGGTCATGCTGATCAGCATCACGCCGGCGAGATGGGCCACCGAGCCGGTGCCCGCCGAGGCGTAATTGAGTTCGTTCGGTTTGCTCTTGGCGTAAGCGATGAATTCCTTCACCGTCTTCACCGGCAGCGACGGATGCACGCCAAGCAGCACATCGGTCAGGTACAAAATGGAAATCGGCGCAAAATCCTTCACCGGATCGTACGGCAGCTTTTTGTAGGTGATCGGCAGTTGCGCATGTGTCACCACCGAGCCCGCCAGCAGCGTGTAGCCGTTGGCGGCGGCATGGGCGGCCATCTCGACACCGATCATGCCGGTGGCGCCGGTGCGGTTATCGATCACCATCTGCTGGCCGAGCAGATCGGAGAGTTTGCCGGCGATGATGCGGCTGACGATGTCGCTGTTGCTGCCCGGCGCCTGCGGCACGATCAGCCGGATCGGTTTGGTCGGCCATGCATCGGCCGCAGACGCGATCGCTGGTGCAAAAACGGTCACGATTGCGATGGCAAGAATTGCGCGCATGTCGGTGAACCTTTCAATGTCGGGATGCGGATTCCCGGATTTCATTTCATTCCATCCGGGCTGCGACAAGCTGGATTTCCGCCCGTGCGGGAATGACGGGTTGAGCAATGCCTGACGCCATCAACCGTTCATGTGATAACGCCGCAGCACCAGTTCGATTTCGTTTTGCAGGTGCGGAATCAGTTTTGCGGTCCACGGCGTGTTGAGGGCGTCCTGCCAGTCCTGCGACTTCTCGACCCCGGGTTCGGTGAGATCGTATATCGCGAAAAACTTGTGCGGCTGCTCCGATTCGCGCACCCGAAAGCGGCGCGCGCGCAGCACGCCGGGTACTTTCGACATGCGGGCGAGATGTTCTTCGTTGTACCAGGCGTTGAACTCGTCTTCCATCGCTTCAGGCACCGTGGCGGCGTAGAGCAGCAGGCCCTCGGCCTCCATCGCGCCTTCCAGCCGGCCCGGCACCGCCTGCTCCGACAGAAAGCGGCAGATACGCGTGGCCTTGCGCACGATGCGGCGCGACCACGGTGAGAGATTGACGCCGACGATCGCCTGATAGGCCGGCGTTTTCAGCACGTCGAAACTTTCCAGATCATAATTTGACAGCGAAATGCGCGGATCGTAGGCGCCGAGCCAGCGCCGCGCATTCATGAAGCCCGGCGTGTGGATGCGCTCGACCATGTGCTCGGTGTCGTACCAGTCGTTGAACTCTTCGGCATCGATGTCCTTGAAGTTCATGGCGACGGTCAGATATCCGTACGGCTTGTCCACGCTGCAGTCCTCCGGTTGATTGTGATCGCGCTCGACCCGCGCGGATAGCCGATTCTAGCCTGCCGCCGCCGCGCCCGCAGAACGGCCGCGGCGCTGCGTTATACTCGACGCGGTTTATTTTGCGGGCTGCGATCTTGATTAAACGCCGTGCGTTTTTCAGCCATGCCGTGTTGCCGCTCGCCGCAATGTTCGCGGCGATCGCGCCGGCCCTCGCGCAGGATACGTTTCCGACCAGGCCGATCCAGATCATCGTGCCCACCGGCCCCGGCGGCGGCACTGATACCGCGGCGCGCCTGCTCGCGCGGGTGTTCGGCGAGCGGCTTAAATGGCAGGTGGTGGTGGTCAACCGGCTCGGCGCCGGCACGCGCATGGCGGGCGAGAGCGTGGCGAAGGCCGCCCCCGACGGTTACAACCTGCTGATGGGCATCAATGCGCTCGCCACCGGCCCGCTGGTCTACGAGAGCATGCCCTACGACGCGCTGCGCGATTTCGCGCCGGTGTCGCTGGTGCTGGTGGTGCCTTATCTGTTCGTGGTGCATCCGGCGCTGCCGGCCAAATCGGTGAAGGAGTTGATCGCGCTGGCGCGCGCAAGACCCGGCGAATTGTCCTACGCCTCCGCCGGCAGCGGCGCGAGCAATCATCTGTCGATGGAACTGCTGGCGAGCCTCGCGCAGCTGAAACTCAATCACGTGCCGTACAAATTCGGCATACAGGGCGTGGTCGATACGATGGCCGGCCATATTCCGATGATGATGACGACCATGGCGTCCACTCTGCCGCAGGTGCGCGCCGGCAAGTTGCGCGCGCTCGCGGTGACGAGCGCCAAACGCGATCCCGCCGCGCCCGACATTCCGGCGCTGGCCGAAACCCTGCCGGGTTACGAAGTGCTGTTCTGGACCGGTCTCCTCGCGCCGGCGGCGACGCCGCGCGAGATCGTGCTCAAGCTGCAGCGCGAAACGGCCGCCGTGCTGCGCGAACCGGCCAACGCCAAACCGCTGGTTGCCGACGGCGGCACGGCGGTCGGCAGCACGCCCGAGGAGTTCGGCGCTTTCATCAAGGCCGATACCGACAAGTGGGCGCGGCTGGCGAAGACCATCGCCATCAACCGGGAATAAGCGCCGATGCGTGCGTGGTGGTTGGCAACCGCGATGGCTGTCGTTGTCGCAGCGCCCGCGGTCGCGCAGAAATATCCCGTCAAGCCGATCCGCCTGATCGTGCAATCGCCGGCCGGCGGCACCGCCGATCTGATCGCGCGCGTGATCGCGCAGCGCCTCGGCGATGCGCTGGGCCAGCCGGTGGTCGCAGATAATCGCGCCGGTGCCGCCGGCACCGTCAGCGCGGAACTCACGGCGCAGGCCGCGCCGGACGGTTACACGCTGCTGCTGGCGTCGGTCAGCCTGATGGCGATCAACGTTACCCTGCGCGAGGGTCAACTCAGCTACAACCCGGAAACGGATTTCACGCCCGTCGCGCTGACCGGCAAGGTGCCGCTCGCGCTCAGCGTATTGCCGGCGTTTCCACCGAAAACGTTCAAGGAATTTGTTGCTTATGCAAAGGCGCGCCCGGGCAAACTGAGTTACGGCTCCGCCGGCACGGGCAGTTCCAATCATGTCGTCGGCGAAATGCTGAAGACCGCCACCGGCATCGACATGGTGCACGTGCCGTTCAAGGGCGGCGCGCCGGCAATGGCTGCGCTGCTCGCCAGCCAGCTCGACCTGTATATCGCCACCGTGCCGACCATCGTGCCGATGGTGCAGGGCGGGCGCATCCGCGCGATTGCGGTGTCGAGCGCGCGGCGATCGGCGGCGTTGCCGGATACGCCGACCATCGCCGAGTCCGGGCTGCCGGGTTTTGATACCACTTCGTGGTTCTGCGTCGTCGGTCCCGCCGGTTTGCCGCGGGCGATCACCGCACGTCTCAATGCGGAGATCGTGAAAATTCTCGGCACTGCCGAAGTGCGCGAACGCATGGTCGCCGCCGGCGTCAACATCGAGACCGGCACACCGGATGAATTGCGCGCCTTCGTCCATGATGAAATTCAAAAAATGCGACAATCGGTCAGGTTTTCGCGCGCAACAGTGGATTGAAAAACATTTCGCGCAGTTATTCGGGGAGAAAAAATCAATGGGGCTGGCCATCAACGTGCGGCGTATTGTCATTGCTTCGATATCGGCTGCAGTTTTTGTAACCGCGGCACTCGCCCAACCCTATCCGTCCCATCCGATTACGGTGATCGTCGGCAACGCCGCCGGCAATGCCTCGGATATTCTCGCCCGCACAGTCACCGAGGAAGTCAAAAACGCGCTGCAGCAGAGTTTTGTCACCATCAACCGTCCCGGTGCGAACGGTTCGATCGCGGTCGAATCGTTTCGTCGCGCCCGGCCCGACGGCTACACGCTGCTTTTTGCCTCGATGACCATGGCCGCGGTCAATCCGCATGTGCAGCCGGACGCGCGCTACAACAGCGCGGAGGATTTCGAGCCGATCGCGCGTTTCGTCCAGCAGCCGCTGATCTGGACGGTGGCGAAGGGCGCGCCGTGGCGTTCGTTGCGCGACCTCGTCGAGCAGGCACGCCGGGAGCCGGACAAGCTGCGCGTGGCGCGCCTCGGTTACGGCGGCTCGACGCATCTGGTGTCCACCGCGCTGATGGCGAAGCAGAATATTCAGCTGTCGGTCATACCGTTTAATACGTCGTCCGATGCGTTCAGCGCGTTGAAGCGCGGCGACGTCGAAATCTGGGTCGATCTGCCGCAACCTCTGCTGCCGCGCATCCGCTCCGGCGATCTGACGCCGCTGGCGGTGACGAGTCCGACGCGGCTGAAAATTCTGCCCGACGTGCCGACCTGGGTCGAACTGGGTCTGATGGATACGCCGCTTACCGCGTGGTACGTGATCATGGCGCCCAAGGGCACGCCGAAAGAGATTGTCGATCTGCTTAATACCGAATTCAACCGCGCAGTGAACTCGCCGCGCCTCCGGCAGCAGTTCGAAGAGGTCGGCGGCATCGTGCAGACGGTGAGCGCCGACGAATTGCGGCGCTTCATGCGCGAGGAGCACACGCGCTGGGGGCAGATCGTCAAATCTGCCAACCTCAAACCGGAATGAGCGACGTCAGGCGCGCTTTATCGCTCTCAAGCGTGCAGGCCTGATTAACAGGTTCCCTCCCCCTCAAGGGGGAAGGAGTAGTCCGCCGATTCCGCTAGCCCTGTGCCAGCCACTCCGCGGCCTGCTTGCGCGCGGCGGTTTCCTCGGGTGTGTTTTTCAGCAGCAGGTTCTTCGGCAGCTGGCCGCTGCTTTTCTGATTGCGATAGCAGTGAAACTGCACCGCTGGCGGAAAATGCGAGAGGTCGAGGCTGTCGTAGTACGACTGCGGCACCGAACCCGGCACATGCGGATCCATGCGGCTTTTTTCGTAAATCATCTTGCGCGTGCAGATGCGCCAGACGCCGTCGCGCTTCTCGCACAGATCGAGTACCACGCTCCAGGTCTGGAAATCGAATTCGTAGCCGTCGAGCGTGCGGCCCTGATGCAGGATCACGTAATACTCGCAGATCGCGCGCCTGCCGTTGAGCGTGACGCGCGGGTTGCTCATCATGTGGCGCTGGGTGTCTTTCGGATGGTGGCCGTCCATCATGGCGTTGGACTGCGCGACGAACTCGGCCGCCGTGCCCTCGAACCACGAGGTGGTGATGCGCGAATCGGCGTGAAAGCAGCTGCCGAGCCCGGCCCAGTCGCCGTTGTCGCGATGGCACAGCGAGGTGATGCAGTTTTCGAGCACTTCGAATTTGTCGGTGGCGATTTGTTCGCGGGTCGGTGCGGTCATGTCGGCGTCTTAGGGTGAGTGATGATGGCGCGGCATTCTACCGGAGCGGCCGGCGGGGTACGCTAAAATCGCGCATTCATTGATGAAAAATTCCGGAGAACAACGAACATGAGCAAGCAGCCTCTGCGTACCGTGCCCCGTGGCGTGATGCACGTGCCGGTCACCCCGTTCAAGGACGATCTCTCGGTCGATTACGCGACCTTCGAAAAACTCGTCGACTGGCATGTGCGGCAGAAACCGTCGTCGCTGTGCGTGATCCTGCACATCGCCGAATCGGTCAGCCTGACCCTTGAAGAGCACAAGAAGCTGATCGAGATCTCGGTCAAGGTCACCAACGGCCGCGTGCCGGTGATCGCCAACGTCAGCAATGCCGGCACCGAAATCGCCATCGAGCTCGCGCGCCATTCCGAAAAAGTCGGCGCCGACGCCATCATCAGCCTCGCGCCCTATTACTGGCCGGTGCCGGAAGAAGCGCTGCATGACCACTTCTACCGCGTGGCCAAGGCCTCCGCGCTGCCGTTCATGATCTACAACTCGCCGATTTTCCACGGCACCAGCCTGTCGCCGAAATTCCTGGTGCGCCTGATCGAAGAGCTGCCGAACTTCATCGGCGAAAAAGAAGCCAGCCACAACTTCGAATACTTCATCGAAGCGCGCCGCCTCACGCAGAAAGTGCGCCCCGAGTTCGGCCTCATTCTCGGCGTCGAATACATCATCCCGTCGATGTCGATGGGCGGCGTCGGCTCGATGTCGATCGCCGGCAGCGTGGCGCCTAACATCATGCAGAAGCTCTATGACCTCTGCGCCGCCGGCAAATACGGCGAAGCGCTGCCGCTGCAGGACAAGGCTTCGCACTACTGGCAGATCTTCAAGCCCGAGTATCCGTCGCCGATCAAGGCCGCGATGGAAATGATGGGCCGCCCGGTCGGCGTCGTGCGCGGCCCGATGCGCCCGCTCACCGCCGAGCAGAAGGCAACGCTGCGCAAGGAGCTGGAGATTCTTGGCGCGTTTGATGGCAGTGAGCCGCAGGGCTGGTGATTTCGGATTCAGCTGTGCCGTAAACAAGGGGGCTCAGGCCCCCTTTGTTTTTGATGGGTGCAGCATTGATTGACGGCCTTGCACCATTGATCATCAAGCCTCAGCCCCGTCGTGCCGCCTCGATCTTCGCGATGTCGATCTTTTTCATCGTCATCATCGATTCGAAGGCGCGCTTCGCCGCCGCAGGATCGGGACTCTTGACCGCCGCCAGAAGGGCGCGCGGCGTGATCTGCCAGTTCAGGCCACACTTGTCCTTGCACCAGCCGCATTCGCTTTCTTTGCCGCCGTTGCCGACAATCGCGTTCCACAGGCGGTCGGTTTCGGCCTGGTCTTCGGTCAGAATCTGAAACGAGAACGCCTCGCTATGCTTGAATTGCGGCCCGCCATTGATGCCCACGCAGCGAATGCCGCACACCGTAAATTCGACGGTCAGCAGTGCGCCCTTTTTACTGTCCGGGTAGTCGCCCGGCGCATACATCAGCTCGCCGACCGCGCTGTTCGGAAAAGTCTTTGCGTAGAACTGTGCCGCTTCCAGCGCGCCGCTGTCGTACCACAGACATATCGTGTTTTTATCGGACATTTCGTTCTCCTGAATTGATTTGCTTGCTACACCGGCGGAACCGCTTTTTGGCCCGCTTGCAGCGTAATCGAACGGGGGAGATGGAAATCGACAAGTCCTCGACCGCGGGTTGAATTATTTTCACCTGTTCCTGTGGTGTCTGAACGATCAAAGGCGGCTGGCCCCGGATTTTCCAATACAAAGAAAGCTTGCACCCTTTTTCGGTTTTTGTAGCCCGCCTGAATGCGCTGCGCCTGCATTGCCGGCGACTGCGTCACCGGCTTGAATATGCCCAAAATGGGTAGTAAGATACCCGAAATGGGTATAAAAGCCGTCACCAAACGTAAGCCGGCGCTCGGGGCTGGCGAAAGCCGGGCGCGTTACGAGGTCGCGCCGCGCGCATCTGCACGCACGGGGCTCGCCGGTGCGCTGTTCTCGGCGACGCAACAGCGCGTACTGGGCCTGCTGTTCGGCCAGCCGGAACGCAGTTTTTTCGCCACAGAACTGATCAACCTGGCCGGCGCCGGCTCGGGGGCTGTGCAGCGCGAACTGCAGCGCCTCGTTGAAAGCGGCTTGCTCACCGTCACGAAGCTTGGCAACCAGAAGCACTATCAGGCTAATCGTGCAGCGCCCATCTACCACGAACTGCACGGGATCGTGGTCAAGACGCTTGGCCCCGCCGGCGTGATTCGGGCGGCACTGGCACCGCTTGCAGAAAAAATAACGGCGGCCCTGCTCTATGGCTCGGTGGCCAAAGGCGGCGACGGCGCTGCCAGCGACATTGACGTGCTGATCGTCGCCGACGGTTTGACGCTCGAAGCCGTCTATGCGGCGCTGGCGCCCGCGGAGAAGCGCCTCGGTCGCCCGGTCAGTCCGACGCTCTATACCCCGGCGGAGTTCCAGCGGCGCCGCGCCGCCGGCAATGCGTTTCTGTCCAAAGTGCTGGCGGGCCGGTATCTGCCGCTGATCGGAAGTCTTGATGGCCCTGCCTGAGCTCGACAACCTGGTGCGCATCGGCTCGCTCAAGGCCGAGGCCGGCACGCAAGGCGAGTTCGATGGCTTGTTGCGTTCGGGCAGCGTGCGCCTCAAGGATGCGCAGAATACGGCCAACAGTCTCGAAAGCCGTTTTGATCTCGCCTACAACGCGGCGCATGCGCTGTCGCTGGCGGCATTGCGCTGGCACGGATACCGCTCGGAGCACCGTTACACGGTGTTTCAAAGTCTCACGCACACACTCAAACTGCCGGCAGAACAGTGGCGCGTGCTTGATCAAGCGCACCGCAAACGCAATCTTGCCGAATACGAAGGCGACCTCGATGTCGATGCGGCGCTGCTGGCAGCGCTGATCCGCGTTGCACTGGAAGTGGCTGCACGCGCTGAAGCGCTGGGGGCGGTCAAACGCTGATCTGTGCGACGCTGGCCCGCTTCCCGTGCAGCTTCTTGTAACTGTCGATCAACCGCCGGTGCCGATCGAGCCCCTCCAGTTTCATGCTCGTCGGCGTCAAACCGTAAAAGCGCACGCTGCCGTCGACTGAACCCATCACTGCGTCCATCCGCTCGTCGCCGAACATGCGGCGGAAACTGGCGACGTAATCGTCGAGCTTCAGCTTTTTGTCGAGCAGCACTTCCAGCACCACATTCAGCGCCTGATAAAACAGGCCGCGCTCGGCCGTGTTCTCGTTGTATTGCAGAAACGCGCCGACCAGATCGTGCGCCGCCTTGAATTTCTTCAGCGCCAGATTGATCAGCAGCTTCAGCTCCAGAATGGTCAGCTGCCCCCAGACGGTGTTTTCATCGAACTCGATGCCGATCAGGGTGATGATGTCCATGTAGTCATCGAGCACGCTGTCTTGCAGGCGCTTGAGCAAGGCCTTGAGGGCGCGGTCGTCGAGCCGGTGCAGATTCAGAATGTCTGCGCGGAACTGCAGCGCCTTGTTGGTGTTGTCCCAGATCAGATCCTCGACCGGATAGACCTCCGAATAGCCGGGCACCAGAATGCGGCAGGCGCTGGCCCCCAGATGCTCATAGGTCGCGACATAAACCTCTTTGCCGAGGCCTTCGATGATGCCGAAGAGCGTTGCGGCTTCTTCGGCATTGGATTTTTTGCCCTTGCCGGAAAAATCCCAGTCCACAAATTTGAAATCCGCCTTCGCGCTGAAAAACCGCCACGACACCACGCCGCTCGAATCGATGAAGTGTTCGACAAAGTTGTTCGGCTCGGTCACCGCATTGCTCTCGAAGGTGGGCCGCGGCAGATCGTTGAGGCCTTCAAAGCTGCGGCCCTGCAGCAGCTCGGCCAGGCTGCGTTCCAGCGCCACTTCAAAACTCGGGTGCGCGCCGAACGAGGCAAACACGCCGCCGGTGCGCGGGTTCATCAGCGTGACGCACATCACCGGATACTGGCCGCCCAGTGAGGCATCTTTCACCAGCACCGGAAAACCCTGTTCCTCCAGCCCCTTGATGCCGGCCTGGATGCCGGGGAAGCGCGCCAGCACCTTCTGCGGCACATCGGGCAGCGTCAATTCACCTTCGATGATTTCGCGTTTGACCGCGCGCTCCAAGATTTCGGAAAGGCACTGCACCTGCGCTTCGGCCGGCGTGTTACCCGCACTCATGCCGTTGCTGAGAAACAGGTTGTCGATCAGGTTGGTCGGGAAGTAGACCACTGCGCTGTCGGAGCGGCGCACATAGGGCAGGGCGCAGATGCCGCGCTGGGTATTACCCGAGTTGGTGTCGTAGAGATGCGAAGCGCGCAGTTCGCCGTCGGCGTTGTAGATCCGCAGGCAGTGTTTATCCAGCAGCCCGTCCGGCAGCGCATCCTTGCGGCCGGGCTTGAACCAGCGCTCCTCCGGGTAATGCACGAAGGCCGCGTTGCCGATGTCTTCGCCCCAGAACTGGTCGTTGTAGAAATGATTGCAGCTCAGCCGTTCGATGAACTCGCCCAGCGCCGAGGCCAGCGCGCTTTCCTTGGTCGCGCCCTTGCCGTTGGTAAAACACATCGGCGAATGCGCATCGCGGATATGCAGCGACCACACGTTCGGCACGATATTGCGCCACGACGCGATTTCAATCTTCATGCCGAGGCCCGCCAGCACGCCCGACATGTTGGCGATGGTCTGTTCCAGCGGCAGGTCCTTGCCCGGAATGCAGGTGCGCGCCTCTGCAGCAGGGTTGATCGTCAGCAGGGCCTGGGCATCGGCATCGAGGTTCTCCACTTCTTCAATCACAAACTCGGGCCCGGCCTGCACCACCTTCTTCACGGTGCAGCGGTCAATCGCGCGCAGGATGCCCTGGCGGTCCTTGGCGGAAATATCGGCCGGCAATTCGACCTGTATTTTCAGAATCTGTTTGTAGCGGTTTTCCGGGTCGACGATATTGTTCTGCGACAGCCGGATGTTCTCAGTGGGAATGTTGCGCGTCTGGCAGTAGAGCTTCACGAAGTACGCCGCACACTGCGCCGACGAGGCCAGAAAGTAGTCGAAGGGCCCCGGCGCCGAACCATCGCCCTTGTAGCGGATCGGCTGATCGGCCACCACCGTGAAGTCATCGAATTTGGCTTCGAGACGAAGCTTGTCGAGAAAGTTGACTTTGATTTCCATGGGAATTTGAGATGGCATCCATAATAATTGAGCCGCTATTGTCCGCTTTTTCAGCGCGGGATTTTGTGCCTTTCAGGCGCCAAGACGCCCTCGCGATTAGCTGGCGGCGGCCGCGGCACGCCAGCCATCGATAGCCAGCGGATAGGATGGATGGAATTATTGACCAGCAAATAGCCACGTTATACTCTCGTGAATACATGCGATTTCTCAGCTCGGGCCGAGGTTCACCGCCCGTAAGGGGTTGATCACGGTCTCGCGGTCGCGGCGTCTCGCAGTGCCACCAAACGGATTTCAAACTGCACCGAACGGATTTCAAACTGGTGAGCGACCTTTGACCATCCAAAAATTTTGCGAGCTTGCCGTCATCAGCATGATTGCACTCGCGGCACACGACGCGTCCGCTCAAGAGTATCCTGTTCGCGCGATTCGAATTATCACGCCTGGCGTCGGCGGAAGTTCGGATTTTACAACCCGCCTGCTCGCACAAGCGATCACTGGCCCCCTCGGACAGCAGATCGTTATTGACAACCGGCCGACCGGCCCCATCCCCGGCGAGATCGCATCGAAGGCAGCTCCTGATGGTTATACTCTGCTGCTCTCGGGCGGCAGCTTTGTCATTGGGCCGCTGGTTCAAAAAACGTCTTACGACCCGATAACGGATTTTGTCGCAATCTCATTGATATCGACCCAGCCCAGTGTTCTGGTGGTGCACCCGTCAATGCCTGTCAATTCCGTAAAAGAATTGATAGCGCTAGCCAAGGCCAGGCCCGGCGCGATGAATTACAGCATGGCGGGAATCGGATCTTCCGGCCATCTGGCGGCAGAGTTGTTCAAATACATGGCGAAAGTCGATGTGGCGCAGATTAATTACAAAGGCGCCGGCGCGGCGCTCACCGACCTGCTGGCCGGACAGGTTCACATGACGTTCGCCACTGCAGCGTCCGTAGTTCCGCTGATGAAGTCGGGCAGGTTGAAGGCGCTGGCGGTCACCAGCGCAAAGCCCTCCGCGCTCTTCCCCGGGTTGCCGACGGTAGCTAGTTCCGGCTTGCCGGGTTATGAGACGGGATCAAATCTTGGCTTGCTTGCCCCGGCAGGGACTCCTCAGCCAATCATCGCCCGGTTAAGCATGGAAGTCATTCGAGCGATGAAGTTGCCGGACATCAAGGAAAAATTAATGAATGCCGGCACTGAAGCCGTGGGTAGCACGCCGGCGGAGTTTGAGGCCACGATGAAAGCGGAAATGTCGAAAATGGGCAAGGTTATCAAGAGCGCTGGCATAGGCACAGGCGCAATCTGAATAGACTTCCACGATCATCTCCGTGCGTCCTGTTGCCGGCTACTGTTGAGCCAGCGCCACGGTATTTTGCGCAATCAGCGTCAGGTCGTCCAGATGATCCAGGTCCCAGAGCAGGTCCAGTGTGGCTTTAACGCGCTGCGGCCCTATCAATGATTCGCTGAGTTCCTGAAATTTCCTTTCGACCTGAGCATCGCTCTTGGCCTCCGAAAGATCGCCCAATTTGCCGCCGGCCTCACCCACGCTCCGTTTACCATCGGTCGTTTCAACCGTAATCCGGGTGCGATGTTCTACCGGCATTTGCTTGTATGCGTGAGTAAACTCGTCGTTTGATATCACTTCTATCTTGGAGAGCAAAGCGCGTAATTCCGGGCTCTTCAGATGATCATCCTCAAAAGAGGCGGGTGTGAGCGTTCCGTCGATCAGTGTGGCGGCTGTGACGTACGGAATGCTGTGGTCGGCCGTCTCCCTGGAATCCGGGTTCCAATGATGCTCGCCTGTCGCCATTCCTTCCTTGGCTGATTTGTAGACCTCGACGGTTACCTTTTTGACCTGGCTCAAGTCCCTTATTGGCGCAACTTTTTCCGCGGCAAGAATGGACGAGATCGTGGTCGCGCACGACGAGCGCTGCTTGATCAGCGTATCTTTGATTCTGAACGGAACAGAAGAACCGCCCATCTCCTTGGGTACTATCCTCTTCTTTGCAACGTGATCGAACCAGCCCGCTTCGCCCTCGAATGGCAGATGCGGTCCCTCCATTCCGGCACGTGCCTGCAATGCTGCAAATAGTCCCGCACGTCCAGCCTGCCCGGATGCCACGGCCTTGTACATGGACAAATGGCCGAGCCTGACCTGCCGGAGACTGTTGTTCGGGACTACAGCCATCGATATGCAGTGAGACATCTGTTCAGGATTCAGGCCGAACAATTTGCCGGCAGCTACCGCGCTTGCCAGGCAACAAAAGTTGGTGTGGTCAAAGCCTCCCTTCTGATACTCGTCTGTAATTCGCATGTAAATCTCATAGGCAAGAACCAGCGCCGTTATCAAGTCCCGGCCATTCGCATTGACATGTTCGGCCGCTGCAAATACAGGCATCACTACATCGCTCGGATGGCCACCAAAGCTTCCCGGTCGATGATAAACGTCATTCATCTCCACATACCGGGCTGTGGAGCCGTTTACAAATGCCGCCATTTCCGGCGAAGTTTTAAAGCCGGCGCCTATGACGGACGCCCCATTATTTTTGCTGGTAACTTGAGCAGCCAGATTCCGCGCAATACGGCAGGGTTTTCCAGAGTATCCGCCCAGCAGTGCGCTGAAGGTATCGATCATTCTTACTTTGGCAACGTGTACAACGTCTTCAGAAAACTGCGCATAGGCAAGCGAAGCGGCATAGTCTACGAGAAATGTCTGAAGTTCATCTTTGCTGTCATGCCGCATCCTTACTCTCCTTGTTTATTTCGCCTGTGCGAACACTCGTCAGATTGACGGAGTGGTTGTTCGTCGACGTCAAGCCCTCCGCCGCGTCAACTGCTCTGCGCCGGGCAGGCACATCGGCAGTCCAGTCGAGCGCTCTCGTTTATTCCCGGGTTTTTCCGGCCAATACGTTGTTCATCTTCTCTTCGTAGGCGTGGTAGCCGAGAAACTCATAGAGTTCGTCGCGCGTCTGCATGATGTCGATGACATTTTTCGTGCTGCCGTCGCGGAGAATCGCCCGATATACCTTCAGCGCTGCGGCGGCCATGGCGCGGGAGGCTGCGGTCGAAAAGACGGCAGCCGATACGCCTGCGCTGCGCAGCTCGTCGAGGGTGAATGTGGGTGTCTTTGAGAACTCTGCCATGTTTGCGAGAACCGAATGTGGCCGGTCCAAGGCGTCGACAAACGCGCGGTACTGCGCAAGGTCGCTGCATGCTTCGGCAAATATCATATCGGCGCCGGCTTCCATGTACGCACACGCGCGATCAATTGCAGACGAAAGACCCTCTGGCGCCAGCGCGTCGGTTCGCGCGCAGATGAAGAACGACGAGTCGGTTCTTGCATCGAGCGCCGCCTTGAGGCGGTCCAGCATTTCATCTTTCGACACGACTGCCTTGCCGGGCCGGTGACCGCAACGTTTCTGCTGCACCTGATCTTCGATGTGCATCGCGGCGGCACCGTCCTTGATCAGGCCTTTCACCAGCCGCGAGATGTTAAGCGTGCCGCCGTATCCCGTCTCGGCATCCACCATGACCGGCAGAGCACACGCGTCTGTAACACGGCGAACTTCGTTGAGTAGATCGTTCATCGTTGTAACACCGAGATCGGGAAGGCCATGAGAGTAGGCTCCGACGGAGACCTTGAGCGCTTTATGACCGACGCGCTCGGCCATCATTGCGCAATAGGGGTTCATTGCTCCAACAATGGGAAGCGGCGAAGTCACCTCCAGCGCCTGACGAAAACGAGCGCCCGCCGACATGGCGCTCTGTGGTATGGACGGTGTGCGGTCATTCATGATGTTCCTCCACCCAAATCCCTATTATGCCCGAGCAGGCAGGCCCTAACTCCGGCGCGAGGAAGGAGTGTTGGTGAGTAAATAGGGTCAGTGTAAGATTTCCATATTCGGAACGTTGGTTGTCGCGGAAATCTTACGCTGCCCCTATTTATATTTGCGGGCAGACCATGCCTCGCATCGACAACCGATCAACGTACCGGGGGGCAGTCACAATGAACAGAAACGCACTTCTGATGTCGTTGATGCTGGCCGCGGCGGGCGCCGGACTGGCGCAGGCCCAAAGCTACCCGGTTAAACCGGTCAGGATGATAGTAGCGTCTTCACCCGGTGGCGGGAGCGACATTCTAGGGCGCTTGCTCGCGCAACGGCTGACCGAATTGCTGGGACAGCAGGTTGTCGTCGAGAACCGCGCGGGTGCCAGCGGCATCATCGGTGTGGATGTGGTCGCCAAGTCGCCGCCCGACGGATACACGCTGATCATCACGCAGACTTCGCTCGCGATCAATCCGAGCATGATCAAGGATATGCCTTACGATGCGCTGCGCGATCTGGCACCCATATCCGAGCTGGTTGCGGCCCCCAACGTGCTGGTCGTGCATCCTTCGGTGCCGGTGAAGTCGGTCAAAGAATTCATTGCACTGGCGAAATCGAAACCGGGTCGGCTGGTCATTGCGTCGCCGGGCCAGGGCACCAGCCCGCATCTGTCGGGAGAACTTTTCAAGGTGATGGCCAAAGTCGATCTGGAACAGGTGCCGTTCAAGGGGTCGGGGCTGGGCATGATCAGTCTGATCGCGGGCGAGGTGTCGGTTGCGTTTCCGACCACGCCGACCGTCATGCCGTACCTCAAGAATAACCGACTCCGGCCGCTTGGCGTCACCAGTGCCAAACGCGCGCAAGTGCTGCCGGATGTGCCGACGATTGCCGAGGCAGCGCTGCCCGGCTACGAGTCGACGCAATGGTACGGCGTATTGGCGCCGGCCGGTACTCCACGTGCCGTCATTGATACTCTGTACAAGGCAATCTCGCGCGTGCTGCGCATGCCGGACATGCTGGAGCGGCTCGCTGCTGACGGCGCAGAAGTGGTCGATGGCACGCCGGAAGTGTTTGCCGCACACCTCAAGTCAGAATCTGAAAAGTGGGCGAGGGTGATCAAGGCGGCGGGTATCAAACCTGAATAGCAAGGGGGAAGTAGTTCATGGACACAGCAATCAAAGCCGAATGGTACGATCTCGACGATGCGGATCGTGAAGGCTTTATCTCGTGGCTGCATACGCACCACCTGCCGAAATTGCAGGCGTGGCCGGGCCATATCTGGATCGGTCACTACGCGCGCGCGCCGAAAACCGGCACCGATGCAGATCCGCCGGGACATCCTGTCCGTATCGAGACCGACGATATGACCGTTCCCCGGGGTTCGCAGTATTTGCTGGTCACGGCTGCCGCGACGCCCGACGTCTTTTTCGATCCCAATCACGCTGCGCAGTTCGATACCGAAAGCGCGGCAATGCTCGCGAAGCGCAAGGGCTACCGCTTCTGCATTTTCATTGAAGAAACGCGGGTGAGCGGCCCTGACTGGTACCGACATTTGCCCGGCACCGGGGCTCCGCCGGCGATCCAGCTCGGCAACTACCAGACGCACAATCAGAATGACGACATGGAACTGGGTTTATGGTACCGGCAGATGAAGTTGCCGCAGGTAACGCGTGCGCGCGGTTGCATCGGTGCCCGCAAACTGGTCTCTATCGTCGGCTGGGCCAAGCATGGCGTCCTCTACGAGTTCACAGACATGGATCCCGGCGAGAAAGATTTCGAACGGCGATTTCGCGAAGCAGGTATGAGCGAACGATGGCCTGGTCGGCATGTGCTGAAGATTGTCACGCATGCACCCCACGGCCCGCTCGCGGGCCGCCGTATCTGGCCGCCGCTCTAGCGTCGGCGGGGGAGTTTGACCAGCGAATCAAAGGGGCCGGGCTCGCAATTCGTTTTGAGCTGAACTGGATTGTCGATGCCCAAATCGAAGATATGACCGGCGCGGACGGATCGTTACTGCGCGCGCGCCGCGACGCTCGCGTCTTTCAGTCCCTCGGCTTCGATTTCCCGCGCAACCAGACCCGACGCCTTGATGTCCTCAACGAAGTCCCTGAGGTAAGCGAGTCCTGCAGCACGCCCTTTCGACGTGCCGATCGCCTGGCGTATCGACATGAACTGACCGGGCAGCAGATGGGCGCCGGGCACACGCGCGATGGCATCTTCGGCACGCTGTTTGACGCCGGCGTAGACGTCAACCTTGCCGGCGACGAATTCTTCTTCTGATCCCTTGGTTGTTTCGGTGCGCAGGAGCTGGGCATTTTTCAGCGTGCGGGTAAGGAATAAATCGTAATTGCTGCGTGCCACCACCGTAATGCGCACGCCGGGGCGATCGACTTCATCATTGCTGCGAATCTTTGAGCCGGGCGGCACGGCATAGGTGCCGGCGATTTCCGCATAGGGTGCGGTGAAATCGATCGCCGCGGAACGTGCCGGCTCTATCGCGACAAATACGACATCGACGTCGCCTGCCTGCGTGGCGTCGACGGCCATGCGAGCCTGATCGAGCACCACCAGTTCGACCGGAACGCCGAGTCGTTTGCCAAGCTCTCGCGCGATCGTGACGGCGATACCGCGTGTCTGACCTGTGGCGGGGTCACGCGTAGCGACCACGCCATTGCCGAGATTGATGCCTGTGCGCAGTTTGCCGGTCGGCGCGAGTTCGGCGCGCGCGGCAGGCGGGGCGGGTGGCGTAGTTGCGCAGGCGGCAAGCAATAGCGTAGCGAACAGAGCGGCGGCAAATTTCATGGTTCCTCCTAAGCACATGTTCACAGGTTGCAAAATGCGAAGCCCATTGGACAGGTTTGTAGAGTGCAATAAGCGCAGCGCATTGCACCGAACGGGATTCATGCGGCGCAATGCCATTTAGTTATTGCGCCCCCGGAACCAGGCTTCGCACTGCTGAAAAATTGTCAAGCGCGAGTAGCTACTGAATGTGTGTCCGGTTTCTGGATTCGCAACCGTCTCAAACCGGAAATAAGTTTTTATATGGGCAATCCACCATATTTGACCCACCAGAATAGATGGTATGCGCTTGCCAAAACCGCAATCAGGCCGTTCACTCCCATCTTGAACCCATGCTTGTAAGACAAAGACAGCCCCGCCAGCCCGATAAAACCCGTTACCGGAATTGATAAGAGGCCGGCAAGGGCGATTGCTGCAATAGGGATAAGACTCAGAGTGCCTGGCAACGGACCAAGAAGGCGGACTAAATTATCCAACCCTTTATTGGTAAGTAAGGGCGCGCAAGCGAACGTGCAAAAAATGGCCAATACAGCCACGGGCGCCGCAAGTCGCACACCAGCTGACAGCGAGTTATTTAGCGGCAGTCTCACGTCGATGGGCTTTCCAGACGCTATTTCGTTTATATCTTAGTGATAAGTTGTCGCCGACGACCAGGCAGAACTAGGGCGTGTTCACACTAATTGGTGGATATGATATGCTATTGGCATGGAGATCACCAAAGAGCAATATCGCCTGATCGAGGATTGCCTGCCGCGCCAGCGCGGCAATGTCAGTCTCTCGAACCTGCAAGTTCTGAAT
>CAISYC010000071.1 GCA_903889565.1 uncultured beta proteobacterium | reverse complement strand
CATTCAGAACTTGCAGGTTCGAGAGACTGACATTGCCGCGCTGGCGCGGCAGGCAATCCTCGATCAGGCGATATTGCTCTTTGGTGATCTCCATGCCAATAGCATATCATATCCACCAATTAGTGTGAACACGCCCTAGTTACTTTTCTTGGCGAGACAAGAAAAGTAACCGGCCGCCGGGCCGCCCCCGGCGAATTTAATCGTGGAAACGACGCACAGATTCAAATGCATATCCATCCGGCGGAATGCGCTTCGCTTTTCCGCCCTACAAACTGCATACCACTAAGGAAATGTATCGTCGAGTTATGCAAGCATTGCTTGCAGGCGGGTCGCCTGCGCTACAAAAGCGCGGCGATTGGATCGCTATTTCTCCTGCCACTCCCGCCACCCCGACAACAACGGAAAATACAATCCCAGCATGGTCGATGGCTCGCCCAGTGCGGCGGCGTATCGCGCCAGTTGTTTCTCGTAACGATCACGCTCCTGATCGAGGAAGGCCTCGACGTTGCCGCCCTCGTGACCGCTGGTTTTGTAATCGACAATCCAGCGCCTGCCCTCTTTGTCGCGGAAGATGCGGTCCATGATGCAACTGTAGACGGCGCCATTGGCGGCGACGCGCATGCGGTATTCGCTTTTCGCATCGTCGTGCGCATCGAGCAGCCAGCGGCCGCGCGCATCTTCGAGGGTCAGCGTGAGCGCGCGCATCGCGCGCACGGCAGCCTCGGCGCAGTCGTCGCGCGGCACACCGCGGCGCTCGAGTTCGCGCACCAGGCGCGGTTTCAAGGCGGCGATGCGGTCGCGCGTCCAGCCGTCGAGACCGTCGTCGGCAATGCGCTGCATCCAGCGGTGCACCACCGAACCAACGTGGCGCGCGGTTTCGCCCACCCACGAGAATTCGATGACGTCATTGTCCTGGCGGGCGACCGCCGGCGCGCACCAGTTCGCGGCCGGTGGCGGCGCGGGCAAATCAAAGTGATCCGGAAAGCGCGACAACATGGCAGCGCGCGCGATCGCCGCCGCGGGCGGCGCGTCGCGCGACGCCGGTGGAGGCACCTTTTCGGCAGCGAAGGGCCACAGGCTGTACAGCAACGAACGTCTGTTCGGCGCCCTTGCAGCGCCGTCATCATCGCGCCTGACGCAGCCCAGGAGATGCAAACGCGCCTTCGCGCGCGTGGCGGCCACATACAGCAGACGCCCCGACTCCAGATCGCCGGCGGCGCGCTCGAGTGCGCGGACGTATTCGTAGCAGGGATCCTTGCCGCTGCCGGATTCATGGATCGGTGCCAGCAGCAGGCGTTCATCAGGCAACTCTTTCCACACGATCAGCGGCGACGTGTTGTTGCGCGGCGCGCGATCAAGCCCGGGCACGATCACGGTGTCGAATTCGAGGCCCTTCGATTTGTGCACCGTCATGATCTGCACCGCGTCGTCGCCGGCGTCGAGATCGGGCAGCGCAAAGAGTTTTTCGAGACTCTCTTCGAACGCCGCGGGGTCGGCAAGGTCGCCGGCTTCCTCGACGCGCTCAAGTTCATCGAGGAACATCGCGGCGTCTTCGAGTTCGGTCGTATCGCGGCAGCACGCCGGCCCGCCGAGCGCCAGCCACACGCCCTCGACCGCGTCGCGCAGATTGCAGCGCAGCCGGTTCGACAACGCGGGTTCGAGCACGACCGCCATGCGCGCGACACGCGCCTTCGCCGATGCTTCGAGTTTGGCCACGCGGGTTTCGTCGCGCATGATTTCCCACACGACGTCATCGGCGCCCTCGCACAGCAGCGACAGATCGACCGGCGTGAGACCGCACCACGGCGCGCGCAGCAGCGCCAGCCAGGCGATGCGGTCGGCCGGATGGGTGAGCGCGCGCGCCAACGCGAACAAATCCTGCACCACCTGCTTTTCGCCGAGATGCTCGATCTCGACGGCGCGATAACGGATACCGGCTTCCTGCAGCGCCGGCACGATGTGATCGAGATGGCCCCGATTGCGCACCAGTATCGCGATCGACCCTTTCGCAGCGGCGGCGCGCGCGGCATGCACGACTGCAACCACGCGCGCAGCTTCATCGGCGCGTTCGTCGAACAGATGCCAGCCGACCGCCGCGCCGCCGGCCGGCGGATGATGCGCGACCGATGGCGCATAGGGCACTGCGCCCGCCGCGGCGTCTTCGCGCAGCGGCAACACCGTTGGAAATGTTGCGTTGACCCAATCGACGATGCCTGCCTGCGAGCGGAAATTTGTTTTGAGCTGCAGAAATTCCAGCGCGACGCCGCCAATGCCCTGACGGCGCGCATTCAGGAAGAGACCGACTTCGGCTTCGCGAAAACGATAGATCGACTGCATCGGATCGCCGACGACGAACAGGCTGCGGCCGTCGTCCGTCTGCCAGCCGGCGGTGAGGCGCTCGAGCAATTCCCACTGGCTGATCGAGGTGTCCTGGAATTCGTCGATCAGGATATGTTTGATGCCGACGTCGAGCGAAAGCAGAAGGTCGGTTGGCGCATCAGGGTCGCCGAGTGCGCGCACCGCGCCCTGCGCAATTTCGGTGAAGTCGGCCTGGCCGCGTTCAGCGAACACGAGTTTCAATTCGGCGACCGCGCGCGGCAGCAACAGCAGCATCGCGCTCAATACCGCCCATTGCGCTTCGCTGTAGTGCGCGGGCGGCAAACTCATCAATGACGAAAGCGCCGCACGCACGCTGCCGTCGCGGTCTTCGGCCTCGAGCGCCTGCGCGCGTTTGTTCCTTTTGCGCCAGGTGTACGTCTTGGTCAGCAGTTCCTGTGCAAGTTCGGCGCTGGCGTCGGGAAGAAATTCGCGCGCAACTGCCGTCAAACGCTCGCGCTCGGCGGTGAAGGCCGCTTCGAGTTCGGCGCGCGCGGGCGCTTGCCCGGTCTTGCGCAGCCATTGATCGCGCCTGCCCAGCATGCCGGCAACGAGTTCAACCGCAGCGGCGACATCGTTGTCGAGATGGGCCAGCAACGTTTCGGCCGGCGCATTGCGCGGCTCCAGCGCAAACGCGCGCCGCGCCGCGACCTCATACAACGTCTCGGGCTTTTCGGCGGTCTCGGGTTGCGCGCCGAATTTCGCCAGCACCGGCATCTGGCGCGTCAGCGCTGCACACAGCGCGTCGATGGTTTGCACACGCATGCGCGACGAGATATCCGCGGCGGCAAAGCCGGCGATCGGCCCGGCGGTCAGCGCCTTGAGGATGCGCTGCTTCATTTCCGCCGCCGCCTTGCGCGTGAAGGTGATGGCGAGAATTTCCTCGGGCCGCTCGACCACGCGCAGCAATTCCAGATAGCGCCGCACCAGCAGTTCGGTCTTGCCCGAGCCCGCCGGCGCCTGCACGATGAAGGAGCGGCGCGGATCGAGCGCGGCTGTGCGTTGCTGCGCGTCGGCGATTGTCATTTTTTCCAACGGCGCGCTCATTCCGCAGCGCCTTCGTCGGACTCGCCGTCTTCGTCCTCGATCGCGGCGAGCCGCTCGTGCACGCGGCACAGCGATTGGAGATCGCAGTACTTGCAGGTTTTCAGACCGCGCTTCGGATCGACTTCGGCAATTCCACCGGCAAACTCGGCACCCAGCGCATCGAGATTCCTTTGCCACAGTTCCGGCCAGCCCGGCCACGACTCGAAGGCCTTGACCCTGGGCAACACGCCGTCGTCGCGCGCGATGCCGATGTATTTCATGTCGCCCGTTTTCACGCGTGCATAGGCGATGGCGTCGATATTTTCAGTCGCACCGAGCGCATAAAGCGGCATCTGCGGATCGTCGGGTCGCTCTTCGAGCCAGTCCTTCGGCGTGGCGCGGCCGGTTTTGTAATCGATCAGCACATGACCGCCGCCGTCGAGTTTGTCCATGCGGTCGATGCGGCCGTGCATTTCAAGACCGGCGGCGTGCAAGGTGCGGCGCTCTTCGCGCGCCACCACTTCAAAACCGCCGCGCGCGCGCTCGACCTCAAGCCACTCGCGCGCGAGTTTCGCCAGCCGCAGACGCTCGAGATCGGCAAGGCGACCGTCGAGCACACCCGGGCGATCGTTGCGCACCTTGGTCACCGCGGCGTCGGCGGCGCGCTCGATCACGCCGGCCAGCCCGCCGGCGGGAATGCCGTCGAGTCGCGCTTTCGTTTTGAGCGCGCCCCAGACTTCGGCCATCAGCGCGTGCAGCAGATTGCCGCGGTCGCGCGCGTCGAGACCATCGGCCGGCACTTCGAGATCCCTGGCGCGCAATCGATGATGCGCGTAAGCGCGAAACGGACAGGCGGCCTGATCGGCGAGCACGCGGGTGCCGCCGCTGACCGCTTTTTTCGCATAAGCAGGCGCTGCGCCGTCCGGAATTTCCTCGAGCGCGCGTGCCGCATGCAGCACTTCGCGGTAACGCGGATACGCCGCGGGACCGACTTCGCCCGCCGGCACGTGTGCGATCAGCGCACTCGGCG
The DNA here is from genome assembly GCA_903889565.1 of uncultured beta proteobacterium. GTDB lineage: Bacteria > Pseudomonadota > Gammaproteobacteria > Burkholderiales > SG8-41 > PALSA-1004. The sequence goes on along the minus strand of CAISYC010000071.1, from coordinate 175,350 downwards.
TCAACTCGCGATCCTGCTCGCGCAAGGCATGCGAAAACACCACTTCGTTTGCCGCCTGCAGCCAGCCTTCGGTGATGCGGCGATCGAGCGCGAGTGCGGTTTCCGCGGCCGCCTCGGGAATGCCGGCTTTCTTCTGCAGCGCGACCGGAATGAAGGGATTGGGACGCGCCGCGAGCGGCCACGCATCGTCGGTCAAGCCGCTCACCCACAAATGATCGAACTCCATGCCGTCGGCCTCGAGGATGCCCAGCACCTGCACCGGCGCGTCGATCGCCTCGGGCTGGAACAATGTGTCGGCGCAGAGTTTGCGCAATTTGTGCAAAGCCTGTGCCGCCGTCAGGCGCGGCGCGACGCGCTCCAGGCGCGCGAGTTCAGCGAGCATTTCATACCATTTGCTGCGCGTCTGGAATTCATTCGAATCGAGCGCGCGTTTGCCCGGAAAGCCCGCGGCATCGAGCAATGCGGAAAAATGGCGGCCCCAATCGTGCGGCGAACGCGCGCCGGACGGCGCATGTTCGTTTCGTGCCTCGACAATTTTGTAGAGCGCTTCGAGCCGCGCGCGCAACTGCGGGCAGTGCGACACCGCGCCGGTGAGGCGCGCCAGCGTCACGCGCGCCGGCAGGCGTGTGCGCAAATCGGCGTCGAGCCGCGCGCGCTGGGCGAATTCCTCATCGGCGCCGCCGATGAAAGGCGAGCGGATCAGGCGGCTTGCCAGCACGAAATCAATTTCGCCTATGGCGAGTGCGAGCACGCCGAGTGCTGCATGCACCAAGGGGTAGTCAGCGAGCGGCAGGCCCAGCGAGAGATTGAAGGGCAAGGCGGCGGTCTCGACACCGGGCACCGTCCACGCCGGCGCCATCACGCGCGAAAAAACGCGGTTCACCTCGCGACGCCGCTGTTGAAGATCGGGCACCACCACGCCGATACGCGGATAGACGAAGATCGCATCGGCCCTGCCCGCAGTCAGCCGCGCATGCGCCTCTTCAAGCCGCGTGCGTGCCCAGCGGGCGGCCGTTTCCAGTTCTTCGGTCGCCGATGCGCGGGTGACGCGGGTGACCGTGCCGGCCTCGCGTTCGTTGCGGCACACCAGAACCTCGATGCCCTGCGTTGCGCAGGCGCGCAGAAAATCGCGCGTCTGCGGCGGCATGATTTCAAAGCCGTGCAGGATGAGTGTGCGCGGCTTGGCCAATGCTTCACTGGCAAGCATCGCAGAAACCGCATCGGTCAGGCGCGCGCCGTCGATGTCGTTGCCTGCGCGTCTGGCATAGGCGCGCGCCCACCCGGCAAACGCGCGGGCATCGTCGTTGCCGGGATACATTTCGAGCGCGCCATCGATGCGCCAGGCATGCGCCAGTTTCCACGCCTGCTGGCATTGCGCCGCGGCGCGCGCCGGCGACAGCAGATCGCCGCCTGTTGCGCTTGTTGCGATCACGTCCTCCCACAACGCCTGTTCCTGCGACGGACTCAATAAATACGGTGTGGCCGCGGTGCGATCCGAATACGTGGCCGCCTCCCACAGGCGTTCGATGAAGGCGCTGAACGGAAGGATGTCGGCCGCCTCCCACGCGGCGAGTCCCGCGGCCATGCGGGTGGCATCGAAGGCGCGCGCGAGTTCCTGCGCCAGCCGGCGATTCGGCGTGACGACCGCGATGGTCCCCTGCGCGGCCGCTTCAAGGCGCGCGAACAGCGCGGCCTTGCTGATTGGGGGAAAATCGGAGAGGTCGGACATCCGGCGCATGATAGCGCCGAAACAGGCGGGATTCACGGTGGCGACAGGCGCCGCCACCTGGTTTGTTTACTTCTCGAGCAGCGCTTTCTTGCCGGTCTTCTTCGCCCACTCATCCGCGTCATCCGGCGCATCCTTCTTCTCGATGATGGGCTTCCAGACCTTGGACAACTCGGCGTTAAGGGCGATGAATTCCTTTTGCGTGTCGGGCACGTCGTCCTCGGCGAAAATCGCCTCGACCGGGCACTCTGCGACGCACAGCGTGCAGTCGATGCATTCGTTCGGATCGATGACGAGGAAATTCGGGCCTTCGCGGAAGCAATCGACCGGGCAAACGTCAACACAGTCGGTGTACTTGCACTTGATGCAATTTTCGGTGACAACGTAAGTCATGGTAATCCCTGAATTAACGATTCGGGACCGGGCACGGGCCGGCGCCTCTTGTTGCGAATATTTTAGCAGAAACGTTCGCCGGACCGGCTAGCCCCGTACTCGCTTCCCAAACGCGGCTTTTTTTTGCTAGCATAGGATCATTCAGACATTCGACCGCCCAATCCGACTCATTCCCCGGGCGGCATATCCGGCGTCTATCCCCACGGTTTCAGGATCAGGAGCATTTTATGAGCGAGCACATCCATCACGTCACGGACGATAATTTCGAAGCTGAAGTGCTGCAATCGGCGACCCCCGTGCTGGTCGATTATTGGGCCGAATGGTGCGGACCCTGCAAAATGATTGCCCCGGTGCTCGACGAGGTGGCCAAGGAATATACGGGCAAGCTCAAGGTCGCCAAACTCAATATCGACGAAAACCAGGCCACGCCGCCGAAATACGGCATTCGCGGCATCCCCACGCTGATGCTGTTCAAGAATGGCAATGTCGAGGCAACCAAGGTCGGTGCGGTGTCGAAATCACAACTGGCGGCCTTTATTGACAGCAATATCTGAACTGGTTAACCTTCCTGCAAATTCTCCGGCGCCCGCTCCTCTGACGCGAGCGGAAACGACGCCGGCGCCGGATAAGGCGCTAGAGCCGGTCCGGCCGGGATTTCTCCGCAACACGCTCCCGAACGTTCTCCCAAATTTCCCCGATTCATCCTGGTTTCTCCGCGTTTCCCACACCCAACGCAGTTCCCGAGTCACACCCCAACTCCATAAGTCTGCCGACCGTATGCATTTATCCGACCTGAAGAATCTGCCCGTTACCGAACTGGTGGAAATGGCGATCGCCAACGAAATCGAAGGCGCCAGCCGCCTGCGCAAGCAGGAAGTGATTTTCGCGCTGCTCAAAAATCAGGCCAAAAAAGGCGAAAGCATTTTCGGCGAAGGCACGCTCGAAGTGCTGCCCGACGGCTTCGGCTTCCTGCGCTCGCCGGACACGTCCTATCTTGCCGGCACCGACGACATCTACGTCAGCCCGAGCCAGATCCGCCGCTTCAACCTGCACACCGGCGATTCGATCGATGGCGAAATCCGCACGCCGAAGGACGGCGAGCGCTACTTCGCGCTGGTCAAGGTCGACAAGGTCAATGACGAGCCGCCCGAGAACTCGAAGCACAAGATCCTGTTCGAGAACCTGACGCCGCTGTTCCCGGACGAGCGTTTCATCATGGAACGCGACATCAAGTCGGAAGAGAACCTGACCGGCCGCATCATCGACATCGTCGCCCCCATCGGCAAGGGCCAGCGCGGCCTCATCGTGTCGCCGCCGAAGGCCGGCAAGACCGTGCTGATGCAGCACATCGCGCACTCGATCTCGACCAACAATCCCGAGGTCTACCTGATCGTGCTGCTGATCGACGAGCGCCCGGAAGAAGTGACCGAAATGCAGCGCTCGGTAAAGGGCGAGGTCGTCTCCTCCACCTTCGACGAGCCGGCCACGCGCCACGTGCAGGTCGCCGACATGGTGATCGAAAAAGCCAAGCGCCTGGTCGAACACAAAAAAGATGTTGTCATCCTGCTCGATTCGATCACGCGTTTGGCGCGCGCCTACAACACCGTGGTGCCGGCCTCCGGCAAGGTACTGACTGGCGGTGTCGATGCCAACGCGCTGCAGCGCCCGAAGCGTTTCTTCGGCGCCGCGCGTAACGTCGAAGAAGGCGGCTCGCTGACCATCATCGCCACTGCGCTGATCGACACCGGTTCGCGCATGGACGACGTGATCTTCGAGGAATTCAAGGGCACCGGCAACATGGAAGTGCACCTCGACCGCCGCATGGCCGAGAAGCGCATCTACCCGTCGATCAACGTCAACCGTTCGGGCACGCGCCGCGAAGAACTGCTGCTCAAGCAGGACGTGCTGCAGAAGGTCTGGGTGCTGCGCAAGCTGCTCTACCCGATGGACGAACTCGAAGCGACCGAATTCCTCGTCGACAAGCTGCGCGCAACCAAGAACAATGCGGAGTTCTTCGACTCGATGCGCCGCGGTTAATCTCCCGTTCAAACTGCAGTACATTTATAGCCGCAGCCTCACGGAATCCGAACGCCCAGCGGCCGTTCCCGCAACCGGGCCTGCGGCTAACGGGTCACGGCCGCCAATTCTTCGACTCGATGCGCCGCGGTTAATCTCCCGTTCAAACTGCGGTACATTTATAGTCGCAGCCCCATGGAATCCGAACGCCCGGCGGCCGTTCCCGCAACCGGGCCTGCGGCTAACGGGTCACGGCCGCCAATTCCCAGATCGGGACACTTCGCCGGCACATGCGGCAAATGGCAGGCGCAGTTGACTTGGAGTAGGATGCTTCGACGATGATTAACCACTTCAAGTCTGTACTGAAATTGGCGCTTGCCTGCGCGTTGCTCGGTGGCTGCATGGCCACGCCGGAAGCAACTCCGGCGGACGACGCGTCGGCCAAGCTCTTCGAATCCGCCCCGGGTGCCGCGATCGTTTATCTGTATCGTGCCGACCCGCCCGGCACCAGCGTCGTCGATCTCTGGATGGATGGACGCCCGGTTGGCGAATCGCTGCCCGGAACATACTTCCGCGTGCCCGTGCGCCCCGGAAAAAATCTGATTACGGCCGGCACAGCAGATGCCGGCAGGCTCGAGTTAACGACGCTCGGCGGCGAGGTTTATTTTGTCGCCATCTCCAATACCGCCATCGACGGCGGCTTCGGCAGCCAATTCAAGATGGTGCCCCCCGAGTCCGGGCGCGCCGCCATCCTTCGTTGCTGCAACCGGCTCGATACCTGGAAACCCGGCCAGAACCGTGTGCCGCTGTAACTGGCAACGGTAACTGCCGCCGAATGCCGGCTTGCAAGTACGCGTCCGCTAAGGGATAATCGCCGCTTTTCGCGACCCGGAACACCCCCGAGGAACCCGCCATGAAGGCAACAATTCACCCTGAATACAATGAGATAGCTGTTTCGTGCAGCTGCGGCAACAAGTTCACCACGCGCTCGACGCTGGGCAAGGAACTGCAGGTCGAAGTGTGTGCGGAGTGCCATCCGTTCTACACCGGCAAGCAGAAAATCGTCGATACCGCCGGCCGCGTCGAGAAATTCAAGCAAAAGTTCGCACGCACGCCGAGCTCGAAAGGCAAGAGCGTCGCTGCCTGAACCTCGGGTTCAAGCCCTTGGAAAAGGCGGCTGCGGCCGCCTTTTTTCATCGGTCGCGAAAGTGTACAAACAAAGCCCCGCGGCAGCGGGGCGTTGTTTGTACGCGCGCGATTGCTATTTGGCTGGAGCGCCACCCGGATTGTTGTTGAGAAACTCGGACAGCGAACGCTCGGCCACGCGGTGCCACAGCAGTTCGTCGTCGCGGAATTTCTTCCACGGTTCGTAGATTTTTTTCCATGCCGGATTCTTGGCCGATTCTTCCTCGTAAAGTTCGAACGCCGCCTTGTAAGCCGCGCGCATGATCTCGGTCGAAAATGCATGCAGGCGCACGCCGTTCTTGACCAGCCGCTGCAGCGCCTGCGGATTCTTGAAATCGTACTCGGCCATCATGTCGGTGTTGGCCTCGTAGCACGCGGCCTCAAGCGCGGCCTGGTATTCCTTGGGCAGCTTTTCCCATTCCTTGATATTGACGTAGAGGCCATACATCGAACACGCCTCCCACCAGCCCGGGTAATAGTAATTCTGCGCAATCTTGTAGAAGCCGAGTTTCTCATCATCGTAGGGACCGACCCACTCCGCCGCATCAATGGTGCCGCGCTCGAGCGCCGGATAGATGTCGCCGCCGGCGATCTGCTGCGGCACCGCGCCCAGACGCGCCATCACTTCGCCGCCGAGGCCGGCGATGCGCATCTTGAGGCCCTTGAGGTCGGCGACCGTTTTTACTTCCTTGCGGAACCAGCCGCCCATCTGCGTGCCGGTGTTGCCCGCCGGAAACGAAATGATGTTGTAGTCGCGCAGAAACTCGCGCATCAACTGCAGGCCGCCGCCCCAGTAGATCCACGAATTCTGCTGGCGCTGGTTCATGCCGAACGGGATCGTGGTATCGAGCGCGAAGGCCTTGTTCTTGCCGACGAAGTAATAACCCGCTGTGTGCGTGCACTCGACCGTGCCCTGCTGGACAGCATCAACCGTGCCGAAGGCCGGCACGATTTCACCGGCGCCGAACACCCGGATCTGGAACTTGCCGCCGGTGATCGCGGCCACGCGCTTGGCGATGACTTCGCCGCCGCCGTAGATCGTGTCGAGGCTTTTCGGGAAACTCGAGGCGCAGCGCCAGCGCACCTCCGGCATCGATTGCGCAATGGCGGGTGCGGCGACCGATACCGCGGCGGCACCGCCGGCGGCGGTCAGAAACTTTCGACGATCAACTTTCATATTGGCTCCCTCAGCGTTTAAAAGCGGTTTTCATCTGATCGAAAACAATAGCACACCGGCCTCGCAATGCCGCAGCCGAAAAAAACCGCGCGTTGAACGGCGGCCGGGCCGTTCGTTCCAACGCGCAAAGCGGAAGCGGCGCCTAAGCGTCCGCATTCCGCAGCTAATAGGTCTTGTACTGCAGATACTTGCCGCTCATGACGATATTGACGCGGTCGCCCTTGGGATCGGCTTCGCGCTTGAGATCCATCTTGAAGTCGATCGCGCTCATGATACCGTCACCGAATTCCTCGTGTATCAATTCCTTGAAGGTGGTGCCGTAGACGCTGACCAGCTCGTAAAAGCGGTAGATCAGCGGATCGGTCGGCACCGCCGTCGGCAGCGAACCCTTGTAGGGCACCTGCTGCAGCAGCAGCACTGCGTCGGGCGGCAACCCGAGCAGCTTGCCGGCGGCTGTGGCCTGCTTTTTCGTCATCTGCATCTGGCCCAGCAGCGCGGCCGTCGTCCACTCCTTGCTCTCGCCAACGACCTTCGCGATCTTCGTCCAGCTCAGGCCCTTTTTGATTTTCGACATGACGACCATTTCGGTGACGTCGGTGCGTTTCATGATTTGCATGGTTTTCTCCTTGTTGAACGGATTTGATCATCAGGCAAGGCGCGCGGTGGCACCCTGCGATTGCAGAATCGAGGTCTGAATGGCCGGCGCCGTATCGGTGAGCCCTGGCGTGACCAGCGGCGGGCGCAGCGGGTCGTAATCGGCCGGCGGCTTCGCGGTGAAATCCTTCGATCGACTGACCAGAAAATCGACCAGATGGTTGCGGATCGGGTAGTACTGCGGATCGCGGTGGATGGCGTTGCGGCTGCGCGGGCGCGGCAGCGTGTTGACGACGACCTCCGCGATGCGCGCGCCCGGACCGTTCGACATCAGCAGAATCTTGTCGGCGAGCAGGATCGCCTCATCGACGTCGTGGGTGATCATGAAAACCGTCTGGCCGGTGGCCGCGCAGATTTTCAGCAACTCGTCCTGAATAACGCCGCGCGTCAGCGCATCGAGCGCGCCGAAGGGTTCGTCGAGCAGCAGCATTTTCGGTTCGATGGCGAAGGCGCGCGCGATACCGACGCGCTGTTTCATGCCGCCCGACAACTCGGCCGGCTTCTTGTCGGCCGCACCCTCCAGGCCCACCAGCGCCAGATAGCGCGCGCAGATTTCGTCGATCGTTGCGCGACCGGCATCGGGCCAGCGCGAGCGCACGGCGAACTCGACGTTCTTTTTTGCCGTCAGCCACGGCATCAACGCATGGCCCTGAAACACCACGCCGCGATCGAGACTGGGGCCGGCGACTTCGCGCCCGTCCATGATGACCAGGCCGTCGCTGGCTTCATCGAGGCCGGCAAGAATGTTGAGGATGGTCGATTTGCCGCAGCCCGAATGGCCGATAATGCAGACGAACTCGCCGCGCTCGATGGTGAAATTGACGTGCTCGAACACGGGCAAAGGCGGGCCACCGCGCGCGGACGGAAAACGCCGCGCCAGATCCTCGACCTTGAGAAAATATTTTTCCATCGCTTATTCGCGGTAGGTGACGAGCTGCGTCAGCCAGCCGAACACCAGGTCGAGCAGCATGCCGGTGATGCCGATGACGAGGATGGCGAATATCACGTTGGTCAGCGACAGGTTGTTCCACTCGTTCCACACGAAGTAACCGATGCCGGTGCCGCCCACCAGCATTTCGGCGGCGACAATCACCAGCCACGCAATGCCCATCGATATGCGCATGCCGGTCAGGATCACGGGCGCCGCGGCGGGCAGGATCACGCGGAACGCGCGCCGCACGGGGCCGACCTCCAGCGTGCGCGCGACATTCAGCCATTCGCGCTTGACCGAGGCAACACCGTGCGCGGTATTGATCAGCATCGGCCATACCGAGCAGATGAATATGACGAATATCGAGGAGATCGTCGCATCCTTGATGGTGTAGAGCGCGAGCGGCATCCATGCCAGCGGCGAAATCGGTTTCAGCACCTGAATAAAAGGATTAAGCGCGCGATAAATAAGCGGCGACATGCCGATCAAAAAACCGAGCGGTACCGCCAGCAGCGCCGCCAGCGCGAAACCGAAACCGACGCGCGCCATCGAATACGCGAGCTGGATGCCGATGCCCTTGTCGTTGGGTCCGCGGTCGTAGAACGGATCGCGAATCTGCGTCCACACCGTCTGCGCGATCATCAACGGCGTCGGCAGGCCCGCGCTTTTGCCACCGCCGACCAGCTTTGCGTATTCCGGATCGGCGTTGACCGCCCGTTCCACCGGCATGGTGCCGACGTGCCAGATCAGCACGAAGAACAGGAAAATCAGCGCCGACAGCACACCCGCGCGCAGGCCGAGCGAACCGCGCATGAATCAGCCCGTTTTCCGGATTGCAAAACTGGCCAGATAGGCGTCGGGTTTGGCGGGATCGAACTCCTTGCCCATGACCTTGAATTTCGCATAGGCGCTCGCCGGCGCCTTCATGCCGAGATCGGCCATGCGTTTCTTCGCGTCGGTGGCAAGAAACACCTGCTCGGCAATCTGCCTGTAATTGACGTCACCCTTGATGTAACCCCAGCGCTTCATCTGCGTCAGCATCCACACCGCCATCGACTGCCACGGGAAGGGATCGAAATCGACACGATTGGGGTCGGTCTTGATGTTGCCGAGGCCGTCGGCGTACTTGCCCATCAGCACCTGCTCGAGCACCGCCGGCGGCTGGTTCAGATAATTGGCCGGCGCGATCACGTTGGCGATGAACTCGCGGTTCTTCGCTTCGCGCGCCATCGCCGCCGCGTTGAGCACGGCGCGGTAGAGCGCAGCGAAGGTGTTCGGGTTCTCCTTGATGAAGGCGCCCGACACGCCGAACGCGCAGCACGGATGGCCGTCCCACAACTCCTTCGACAGCAGGTGAATGAAGCCGATTTCGTCGTAGACCGCGCGCTGATTGAACGGATCCGGGCCGAGGAAGCCGTCGATGTTGCCGGCACGCAGATTGGCCACCATCTCGGGCGGCGGTGTGACGCGGATCTGGATGTCCTTGTCCGGATCGAGGCCGTGTTCGGCTACGTAATAGCGCAACAGGAAGTTGTGCATCGAATAATCGAAGGGCACCGCGAAGGTCATGCCCTTCCACTGCTTCGGATCGCGCTTGTCCTTGTGCTTGACGTGCAGCGTGATCGCCTGGCCGTTTACGTTCTGAATAGTCGCCACGTTCATCGGTTGCTCAACCGAACCCAGACCCAGCGAGATCGCCAGCGGCATCGGCGACAGGAAATGCGACGCATCGTGTTCCTTGTTCAGCATCTTGTCGCGGATCAGCGCCCAGCCGGCGGTCTTGTTGAGCGTGACATTCAAACCCTGCTGCTGATAAAACTTGAGCGGGCCGGCCATGATCAGCGGCGTCGCGCAGGTGATCGGAATAAAACCGATTTTCAGATCCTTTTTCTCCAGCGGCGCCTTGTCCTGCGCCATCGCCGTCAGGCTGCCGAGCGGCAGCAGACTGGCGATCGCCGCCTGCGCGGTGGTGGCTCCGACGGCGCGGATGAAGTTGCGCCGCGTCTCGTCGTGCGGAAACAGGGCGCGCACCAGCGACGATGTGACGAAACGTGCGCTCAGCGTTTCAGCATCACTGCTCGCCGCGACCGCGTCGTGGGCGGCCTGACTAGCATGCGCGCCGCATGCGCACCCGGCATCGAGATCGCTGGCGGGGTCGAAGGGGTCTTGAAACGAGGACATGTGGATTCTCCTTGAAACGGGCCGATTGAGCGATGAAGCTTCTCAGGACAGACGATACGGGCGCGCAGGCCATTGGCGTATCGCGGCATCCGGCAAAATCCTGTAGTGGTGCCACTACACCTGCAACAGATCCTGCCGCACCGCGTAGAGCGCGATTTCAACGTCGTTGCGCACGCCGGTTTTCTCGCAAATGCGCGCGCGGTAGGTGCTCACGGTATTGGGGCTGAGCGAGAGTTTTTCCGCGATCTGGGCCACGCTGCAGCCGGCGGCAATCAGCTGGAACACCTGATATTCGCGATGCGAAAGCATTTCATGCGGCGACTGCGCGGTGCCGGCGCTCACCGTCACCGCGAGCAGTTCGGCGATCTGCGGCGTCACGTAGATGCGGCCGCCGGCGGCCTTGTGGATTGCTTCGATCAGGCGGTCGGTGTCCACGCTCTTGTTGAGGTAACCGGCGGCGCCCTGCCGCAGACAGCGAATTGCATACTGCTTGTCGGGATAGGTCGAGAGCATCAGCACCGGCAGGCGCGGAAACTCGCTTTTCAATTGCTTGAGGACATCGAGCCCGTCGGCCTGCGGCATCGCGATATCAAGCAGCACCAGATCGAATGCGCCGCCGCGCACCATGCGCACTGCCTCGACGCCGTTGGTGGCCTCGCCGCCGACCGCGATGTCAGGTGCATCGGCCAGAATCTGCTTCAGGCCCTGGCGCACGATCAGGTGATCGTCGCAGATCAGAATGTTGATCACGGCGCCTCCGCCTCGGGCACCGGCCCGCCCAGCGGGATGCGCAAACGCACACGGGTGCCGGCGCCGGGAGCGCTGTCGATCGTCAACGCGCCGCCGAAATGCCCGGCGCGCTCGCGCATGCCAAGCACGCCGTAGGCATGCGGACTGGCCAAGGCATCGGGCGCCGCGCCGCGGCCGTTGTCAGCCACCTCGATCGCAAGCGCGCCGTCGCCGGCCGCAACGCGGATAACCACCGAGCTCGCCTGCGCATGCCGCGCGACATTGCTGAGCATTTCCTGAAAAATGCGGAATACCGCAATCGCCAGCGCGCCGGCCGGCGCCCCGGCGTCCGGATCGATATCGAACTGCGATTCGCAGGTGATCTCGGCCGCCTCCGCAAACTCCTGCGCCTGCCATTCGAGCGCGGCCCACAAGCCCTGATGGTCGAGTATGCTGGGGCGCAGATCGGTGATGATACGGCCGACGTTTTCGACCGCGCCGTCAATCAGGCGCCCCATCGCGCGGCACTTGCGGCCGGTCTCGGTTTCGCCGTCGAGCCGCTTGTTCAGCCAGTTGACGTCGAGCTTGAGGCCGACCAGCAGGCTGCCGAGTTCATCGTGGATTTCGCGCGCGATGCGGCGGCGCTCCTCCTCGCGCACGCTATGGGCATAGGCCGACAGTTCGCGCAGTTGCGCGAGCGCGGCCGACAATTCGCGCGTGCGCGCGGCAACGCGCAACTCAAGCTCGTCTTTCGTCTGGCGCAGCATTTCCTCCGCCTGCTTGCGCTCCGATATATCGACAAAGGTGACGACCGCGCCCTGCACCGCGCCCGCATCGATAATCGGATGCGAGGAATACTCGGCCGGAAAAAAGCCGCCGTTGGCGCGCCACAGTACTTCGCTATCGATGCGGCAGGGCAGGCCCTGCCAGAACGCGCGGAATATCGGACATTCGTCAATCGGGTAATGCCTGCCATCGACGTGCGCATGATGAATCAGGTAATGCATGTTGCGGCCCAGTACCTGTTCGGGGCGGTAGCCGAGCATTTCAGCGCCGGCGCGGTTGATGAAGGTGCAGCGGCCGTCAAGGTCGATGCCGAATATGCCTTCGCCGGTCGACTCCAGCAACAAGGTCAGGCGGTCGTTCCACGGCTTGCCGGCGGCAACCGCCCCCGCAACGCTGCCGCGGGCGCGCGCGTACTCGCTGAACCCGGTGTGAGAATCGAAAACTGCGCCCATGGCATCTTCAATGAAGAAAGTTCGTTGATGCCAGCAGATTGCATACCAGCCCCGCAGCGACCGCCTGCACGAACCTCGAACGGCGGCGCAAAAATCTGTTTTCATTGACGAAACAAGTTCATCGATCCATCGCATCGCGCGCCTGTCGCGGTGATCGCAAACCGCGCGCGCACGCTATCGGTGCGGTGCGCACCCGGACCGTGCGGGGCAATGGTTGATTGCCCGCTCAACCGCTAAAATGCTGCTCATGAAATCGATCGCTGGCGCCGTCCTCGGCGCCGTGTTGCTGACGCTGTTGCTTGCCGGTTGCGCGCAAAACCCGGTCTCCGGCAATCCCAACTTCGTGACCATGTCGGAATCGAAGGAGGTGGAGATCGGCCGCGAAGAAGACGTCAAGGTGCGCCAGCAGTACGGCGTCTACGATAACAAGGCGCTGCAACGCTATGTCGATGACGTCGGCCAGCGCCTCGCCCGCGTCAGCCACCGGCCGAATCTGCAATATCACTTCACGGTGGTCGATTCGCCCGAGATCAATGCGTTCGCGCTGCCCGGCGGCTACGTCTACATTACGCGCGGCATCCTCGCCTATCTGAATTCGGAGGCCGAGCTCGCCGGCGTACTCGGCCACGAAATCGGCCACGTGACCGCGCGCCACAGCGTGCAGCAGCTGAGCGCGGCGACCGCCGCCAATGTCGGCGCGACGGTGCTGCAGATCTTCGTGCCGGCGTTGCAGAATTCGCTCGGCAACAACGTGATGGGGCTGCTCGGCAATGCCTTGCTGTCGGGCTACGGCCGCGATCACGAACTCGAAGCCGACCGCCTTGGCGCGCAATATCTCGCGCGCAGCGGCTACGATCCGCAGGCGATGCTGAAGGTGCTCGGCGTGCTGAAGAACCAGGAACTGTTTGATGCCGAGGTGGCCAAATCGGAAGGTCGCAAGCCGCGCTCCTATCACGGCGTGTTCGCGTCGCACCCCGACGCCGATACGCGATTGCAGCAGGTCGTCGGCGAAGCCGGCCCCGCGAGCGGCGGTGCGCGCACCAATCAGGACGATTATCTGCGCACCATCGACTATCTGGTGTTCGCCGACAGTCCGGCGCAAGGCGTGATCCGCAACGGCAGCTTCTATCACGTCGATTTCGGCATGGCGCTGACCTTTCCGCGCGACTGGCGCATCCAGAACGGCGCCGACCGCGTGGTCGCGCGCAACAGCGCCGACGACGTGCTGATCGATCTGCGCGGCGCCGGCCCCGCGCAAGGCACCCCGCTCGAAGTCATGCGCAAGGTGCTGCGCGGCAACCTCGGGCCGGAATCCGTGCAACAGTCGATCAACGGATTGCAGGCCGCCATCACCACCACCACGCTGCAGGGATTGCCGACCCGCGTGGCGGTGGTGTTTCTCGGCAAGTCGGCGTTTATCATTGGCGGCCAGGCCAAGACCGCGCAGGCGATGCAGCGCGCCCTGACCGAGATCAATGCGACAATCTACAGTTTTCGTAGTATCGGCGAAGCCGAGCGCAGGCTGGCGCGCCCGCTGACGCTGCGGATAATCAATGCGCCGCCCGATGCGCGCTTTGCGGAACTCGCCCGCGGCTCGCCGCTGGGCAAAAACGCGCAGTCGTATCTGCGCCTGATCAACGGAATTTATCCAACCGGCGAACCCGGCGCCGGACAACCGCTGAAGGTGATCGAATGAATCAACCGTTGCACACGCTGGAGACCGCCGATTGGAATCCGGCGCTGCAACCCGCCATCGCAGACGCCGCCACCGACGCGCTTGAAAACGGCCAGATGCTGTTCATGCCGCGACTGGCGTTCGCCATGTCCGACGCAGAGAAACGTTTTCTGTCGCCGCAGTGGTCGGACGGCAAGGCCAAGAACGTAAGTTACGATCCGGCGGCACAGGCGGTGCGGCACACCTCGGCCGAAGGCAATGACCGCAGCGCGCTGGCGGCGATGATGGACCGTTATGCCGGCGCCGCGCGCGCGCTGGTGTCCGGCCTCTGCCCGCATTACGTGCCGGCGCTGGAATGGGGGCTGACGAGTTTCCGCCCGGTCAGCGCGGCCAACCGTGAAGCCTCGGTGCGCAAGGACGACATGCGCCTGCATCTCGACGCCTTCGCTTCGCGGCCGGTGCGCGGCCGCCGCTTGTTGCGCGTGTTCTGCAACATCAATCCGGACGGCGCGCCGCGCGTGTGGGAGATCGGCGAACCCTTCGACGCGGTGGCGGCGCGCTTTCGCGACCGCATTGCGCCGCAATGGCCGGGCAGCGCGTGGCTGCTCGACAAGCTGCACGTTACCAAGGGCCGCCGCAGCGCCTACGATCACATCATGCTCGGCCTGCACGACCAGGCGAAGCTCGACGACGGCTACCAGCGCAGTTGCGCGCGCACGCGCCTCGAACTGCCGGCAAACTCGACATGGATCGTGTTTACCGATCTGGTCATGCACGCGGTGCTGAGCGGGCAGTACCTGTTCGAGCAGACGTTCTACCTGCCGCCCCCGGCAATGCGCGACGAGGCACGCGCGCCGCTGCGCCGCCTCGAAAAAATCTATCAGCGCGCGCTGGCCTGATTGGTAATCAGTACAATAGCGGGCGTGCAGCGGGCGCCGCTTCGGCTTATCCTTCGGACTGCGTTGCCGCACCCGATGAAAACAAGAACATGACAACCGCCAGCGGCGCTCCGCCAGCCCATCAACCGATTGCCATCGCCTGGATCGTCGCGCTCGCCGCGGCGTGGATCCTGCCCGGCCTGCTCGGTCACGATCCGTGGAAGCCCGACGAGGCCTATACCTTCGGGCTGGTCTACAGCCTGCTGCACGGCGGCAGCTGGATCGTGCCGACGCTGGCCGACGAGCCGTTCATGGAAAAGCCGCCGCTGTTTTACTGGAGCGCGGCGCTGGTGGCGAAACTGCTCTCGCCGCCGCTTGCAACGCACGACGCGGCGCGCCTGACCACCGGCCTCTACATGGCGCTCACCTTCGCCTTTGTCGGCGGCGCGGCGCGCGAACTTTACGGCAAAAGCCGCGGCGCGCTGGCGGTGCTGCTGATGATGGCCTGTCTCGGCATCGTCATCCGCAGCCACCAGTTGATCACCGATGTCGCGCTGCTGGCGGGCTTCGCCGCCGGCTTCTACGGTCTGTCACTCGCGCTGCGCCGGCCGCTCGCCGGCGGCGCCTGGCTCGGCACCGGTGTCGGCATCGGATTCATGTCGAAGGGTTTGCTTGCCCCGGGCATTTTCGGCATTGTCGCCGTGTTGCTGCCGCTGCTGCCGGCGTGGCGCAACCGCGACTATGCGAAGACGCTGGCCGTGGCGTTTGTCGCCTGCCTGCCGTGGCTGCTGCTGTGGCCGTGGGCGCTCTATGCACAATCGCCCGCGCTGTTCAACGACTGGCTGGTGGTGAACAACTTCGGCCGCTTTCTCGGCAACAACGATCTCGGCCCGAATGCCGACAGCGCGCATTACCTGCGCATCCTGCCCTGGTACGCGTTGCCGACGCTGCCGCTCGCCGGCTGGGCGCTGTGGCGCGCACGCGTCAAGGGGCTGTCGGCCGCGCCCGTCGCACTGCCCTTGACGGGCTTTCTGGTGATTCTGCTGGTGCTCAGCGCGTCAGCCGACGCGCGCGAACTCTATGCGCTGCCGATGCTGATCCCGCTGGCGCTGCTGGCGACGCCGGCAATCGACACGCTGCGCCGCGGCGCGGCCAATCTGATGTACTGGTTCAGCCTGATGGGCGGCGGTTTTTTCATGATCGTCGCCTGGTTCTACTGGTGCGCGCTCGAACTTGCGCTGCCGGCAAAGCTGCATCTGCATCTGCACACGCTGCAGCCGGGTTACACGCCCGGTTTCAAGTGGCTGCCGTTTATGCTCGGCGCCGCCTATTCAATCGGCTGGATCGTGCTGCTGGCAAAACTGCGCAAGAGCCGCGAGCGACCGGTGATCGCGTGGGCGGCGACCATGACCATGGTGTGGGGCCTGCTCGCCATTCTGTTTGTCGGCTGGCTCGATGCCGGCAAGAGTTATCGTTCGATGATTATCGATATGCAGAAAACACTGCCGGCGAAATACGACTGCATCGCGAGCCAGACGCTGGGCGAACCGCAGCGCGCGATGCTGCAGTATTTCGCCGGCATCATTACCTGGCGTCTGGACGAGCCCGCGCGCAAGCGCGATTGCAGTCTGGTGCTGTCGCAGGGCGTGGGCAGCGAGGAACGCGTGCCGGACGGGCGCTGGCAGAAAATCTGGGAGGGCGCGCGCCCCGGCGACAACGTCGAGCGCTATCGCCTGTATCGACGCATGGACGCCGCCGGCGGGCGCTGAGCCGCCGCGTGGTGCCCGGCGCTCAATCGACCCTGGCGCCGCTGTCCCTGACAATCTTCGCCCACTTCACCAGTTCGACCTTGATGTAGTCGCCCAGCTGCTCAGGCGTACTGCCGATCGGCTCCACCGCATCGCCTTCGATGCGCTGCTTGAAGTCCGGCAGCGCAATGACCCGCAGCAATTCCGCATTCAGACGCATGACGATCTCGCGCGGCGTGCCGGCCGGCGCAACGATGCCGTACCACACCGGCAGATCGTATCCAGGCAGCGTCTCCGCAATTGCCGGAAGTTCGGGCAAAGCGGGCGAACGTTTTATGGTGGTCACACCGAGCGCGCGCAGGCGCCCGCCCCTGACCTGCGGACCGACCGAACTCCAGGTCACGAACGACAGATGAACCTGGCCGGCGATCAGATCGGGCAGCAGCGCGCCGGCGCCCTTATACGGGATATGCAGCATGTTGACGCCGCCCATGGTCTTCATCATCTCGCCCGACAGATGCGCGCCGCTGCCGTTGCCCGACGATGAAAACGTCAGCTGGCCCGCGCGCGCCTTTGCCAGCGCGAGCAGTTCCTTCACCGATTTGGCCGGCACCGTCGGATGCACCACGAGAACATACGGGTTGCGCGCGACCAGCATGACGGGCGCGTAATCCTTCACCGGGTCGTACGGCAGCTTCGGATACAAGGCCGGATTGACCGCGTATTGCGCGGTCAGCGCGAGCGCGATGGTGTAACCGTCGGGCGGACTCTTGGCAACGAACTCCATGCCGAGATTGCCGCCGGCGCCGGCACGGTTGTCAACGATCACGCTTTGACCCATGTTCTCGGTCATGCGCGCAGCCAATGCGCGCGCCATCAGATCGGTGCCGCCGCCCGGCGTGTAGGGCACAACGAAGCGCACGGGCTTGACCGGATAGGCGGTGCCGGTCTGCGCACACGCCGCCGCGGCACACAACATCAACAACGGCGCGACGACCCTGACCATGCGCGGCGGACCCACGATGTTATTTAACCGGCGGCCAGATACGGCGCGCGACATTGGGCGAACCCGGCGCATGCACGAGCTTGCGCACGACGACATCGGTCCACGCCTCTTTCTCGCGATTGAAATTCTCATGGTCAACAAATTTTTGATTGCGCGCCTCGACCGACACAAATTCATACAGGATCGCGTGCTTGGCCCAGCCCGAAATGGAAACGAGCTTGCGCACGCGCACGCAGCCCGGCAGTTTTTCCATGCACGGCAGCCGCCACGTCGCGTACCAATCCATCAGTTCGTCTTCGTCCTCGAGCGCGCCGGCGTTGAAGCTGCCCAATTGCAGGCCCGGCATGAAGGCCATCTCGTCGCTGCTGGCCTTTGCCTCGGGTCCGTAAGCGGTGGCTTCGACGGTCATCACGTTCGAGCGCTCGCCGATGCGCATCGCCAGCATTTTGCGATCGGCGGCCGGCAGGCCGGCGTGATAAATCGAGGGCGCCGGATTGGCAAAGGCATAAGGCTCCTTGCCGCCGAAAACCAGAATGTAGCGATCGCCTACCGGCACTTTCGGGTCGGCGATATTGCGCAAGCGGCCTGGCGCACCGGAAATCGGCGGGTTGGCCTCCGACGCGTAGTGCGCGGCGCCGAGCACGCCGGGGCGCTTCAGCACGGCCGGAATATAACTGCCGTGCAGCCACGCCAGATATTCGTCGCGCCCCTGCTCGGGCAGGTTGTACCAACTGATCCAGAATCCGGAATTCAAATGACTCTCCTCGATGATTTTTTTGTTTGCGCCGCAATGCACGGCCGGCAAGCGACGAATATTAACATTCGCGACGGCGCGGCCGGCGGCTTGACGCCGCGCAAAACGGGACGGCGACGGCCGGGTGTAAGATGCGAATCCGTTTGATTCAGGCAGGCCCCACTCGATGAGAAAAGCAATTCGATCCGTCATGACGGCGGCGATCGGCGCGCTGGTTGCGGCGACCAGCACCCGCGTGGCACTCGCGCAAAGCTATCCGATCAAACCAATCCGCCTGATCGTGCCCTCGGCGCCCGGCGGCGGCACCGACATCGCCGCGCGCCTGATCGCGCAGGGTCTCACCGAGAGCCTCGGCCAGGCGGTGGTGGTCGATAACCGCGGCGGCGCCGGCGGCATTGCCGGCGTTACCGTCGCAGCCAAGCTGTCCGCAGCCGATGGCTATACGCTGGTGCTCGGCAGCAACGGACACCTCTCGTTCGCCTCGGCGGTCAATCCGAAGCTGCCGTACGATCCGCAGAAAGATCTTGCGCCGATTTCACTGGTTGCCAATCAGCCCTTCGTGCTGGCGGTCAGCGCTGCGGTGCCGGCCAATTCGATCCGCGAATTCGTCGCGCTGGCGAAAAGCAAGCCCGGTGCAATCACCTACGGCTCCGGCGGCACCGGTTCGGCCTCGCATCTGGGCGTTGAATTATTCCAGTTCAAGGCCGGTATCACGCTGTTGCACGTCCCCTACAAAGGCACCGGCCCCGCCATGTCGGCGCTGATGTCGGGCGAATTGCAAATGCTGATGGCGGGACTCGCGACCGTGCTGCCACAGGCGAAGAGCGGCAAGATCCGCGTGCTCGCGGTGTCCGGCGCGCAGCGTTCGCGCATGGCGCCGGAGGTGCCGACGGTGGCCGAAGCCGGTGTGCCCGGCTACGACTTCAATGTCTGGTACGGCATGATGGCGCCGGGCGGCACGCCGCGCCCCATCATCAACAAGCTGGCCGGCGAAATCGGCCGCCTGCTCAAGGCGCCCGCGGTGCTTGAGCGCTTTGCAACCGCCGGCCTCGAACCCCTGAGTGACACGCCCGACGAATTCGCCGCCCTCCTACAGCGCGAAATTCCCGAGTGGCACAAGATCGCCAAGGCCGCCAATATCCGCATCGAACAATGATCCAGCGCATGGCAATGCCATGGGCACAGGCGTAAACTGCGTCAGTTTTTCAATTAACGGACACCGGTCACCCGAACCGGCACTATCGCATTCAGGAGAGCAGACATGGCAGATCGTGAAGTCGTAATTCTCAGCGGCGTGCGCACGGCAATCGGCGATTACGGCGGCGCGCTTAAAGACATCCCGCCGTCGGAACTCGCAGCGCAGGTCATACGCGAAGCGATCAAACGCGCCAATATCGAGGCCAAACAGGTCGGCGCGCTGGCGCTCGGCAATGTGATCCATACCGAAGCGAAGGATATGTATATCTCGCGCGTGGCGGCGATCAAGGCCGGCCTGTCGCAGGAATCCACCGCCTTCGGCGTCAACCGGCTGTGCGGCAGCGGCATGCAGGCGATCGTCAGCGCCGCGCAAATGATCATGCTCGGCGACGCCGATGTCGCGATCGGCGGCGGTGCCGAATCGATGAGCCGCGGCGGCTACCTGCTGCCGACACTGCGCTCGGGCCAGCGCATGGGTGACGCCACCGCGGTCGACATGATGGTCGGCGCACTGACCGACCCCTTCGAAACCGTGCACATGGGCATCACGGCCGAAAACATCGCGACGCAATGGAAGATCACGCGCGAAGCGCAGGACGCTTTCGCCGTCGAGAGCCATCGCCGCGCGATTGCGGCGATTGAAAAAGGCTACTTCAAGGATCAGATCCTGCCGATCGAATTGAAGACGCGCAAAGGCGTCACGGTCTTCGATACAGACGAGCATCCGCGAAAGGATGCCAGCCTCGAGGGCATGGCCAAGCTGCGCGCCGCCTTCAAGAAGGACGGCTCGGTCACCGCCGGCAACGCCTCCGGCATCAACGACGGCGCTGCCGCCGTGGTGCTGATGGAAAAGTCGGCCGCGGCGAAACAGGGCCTGAAACCGCTGGCGCGCCTGGTGTCGTACGGCATCGCCGGTGTTGATCCGAAAATCATGGGCATCGGCCCGGTGCCGGCCTGCACCCAGGCGCTCGCCCGCGCCGGACTCAAGATCGGCGACATCGATGTCGTCGAGGCGAACGAGGCGTTCGCGGTGCAGGCAATGGCGGTGGCCTGCGATCTGAATTTCGATCCGGCGAAAACCAATCCGAACGGCGGCGCGGTCGGCCTCGGCCATCCGATCGGCGCCACTGGCGCACTGGTCACGGTCAAGGCGCTGTATGAACTGCAGCGTACCGGCGGCCGTTACGCGCTGGTCACCATGTGCATCGGCGGCGGTCAGGGCATCGCTGCGATCTTCGAGCGCCTGTAAATAATTGCGTCAACTTACAATCTGCGGGGCGCCTTGGGCGCCCCGTTTTTTTGCCGTGGCTTTATGCGTCGATGACAATGCCGGAAGCGCGTTCGGCGGCCAGCCGCGCGAGCAGAAAATGCGTAAACGCGAGCCCGCCGATCACCGGCGCAAACAGATTGACGAATGGAATCGTGTAGAGCAGTGCCACCGGGAAACCGAGCAGGAATAACGAGCCGCGCGCGCCGGCGATGACGCCGCGCAATTCATCGGCACTGGCGTGCTCGGCCAGCGCGTCGTAACGAAACAACCGCTGGTTCAGCCACGCCGACAAGGCCACCGCGACCGGCGGACCGAGCACCGCGGTCAACCACAGCGGCAGCGTCAGCATCCAGAGCAGAACGAACGCGGTCACGGCGAACAATCCATTGAACAGGCTGCCGGCGAAACTGCCGCCGCGCAGACGTTCGAGCCGCGGATAGTCGCGCGCGGCAACGAAACCGACGATCAGCGGCATCGCAAGCAGCGCCGCCAGCAGCGACGCGGTGGCGAACACCAGAGGCACCAGCACGAGCACCAGCAGAATCCACGCGGCATAGCGGCCGACGTCGAGCGCGGCATGGGCGGCCACCCAGCCGCCCGCGGCTGAGGTATTGATCCAAGCGTCGAGCGCCTGCGTCCAGACCGACCAATAAAAAAACGCGAGCACCAGCCACGCGCCGAGCGCTGCGAGCATCGGCAACAGCGCCACCGCCAGCAGGCGCGGATGCCAGAGGTCGCGGCAGGCGCGCGCAAACGCGATCAATACATCCGACATAACGAAGGATCTGCAGTGAATGACGGCGACAATGCCGCCGCAGCCGGGCATTCTAATGTGCTTGGGCAGTGCCGCGGAAACTCGCTACAATCATCCGACCGTTTGCGCCTGTCGCCGTCCAACCTCGCCCGATTTCCAATCCCATGACCAAGCTCACCGAAACCCCCGCGTGGCGCGCGCTGCACAGCCACCGGCAGACCATGTCGCACGCGAGCATCGCCGGACTGTTCGAAGCCGACGCCGCGCGCTTCCAGCATTTCTCCCTCCGCGCGGGCGGCCTGCTGCTCGATTACTCGAAGAATCTGGTCAATCGCGACACCATGCATCTGCTCGCAGAACTCGCGCGCGAACGCGGACTCGGCGAGCGCATGCGCGAGCTGTTCAACGGCGGCAAGATCAATCTCACCGAAAACCGCGCGGTGCTGCACACCGCATTGCGCGGCGAACAGCCGGTGTTCGTCGACGGCGTCGATGTGATGCCGCAGGTGCGCGCGGCGCTCGATCACATGCAGAGCTTCAGCGACGGCGTGCGCGCCGGCCGCATCTGTGGACAGGGCGGCCGCTACACGGATGTCATACACATCGGCATCGGCGGCTCGCATCTGGGCCCGATGCTGGCAACGCGCGCACTCGCTCCCTACGCCGACGGCCCGAGCGTGCACTTCGCCTCCAACATCGACATGGCGGCGCTGCAACGCACGCTGGCGCCGCTCAATCCCGCGACCACGCTGGTCATCGTGGTGTCGAAAACCTTCACCACCAGCGAGACGCTGGCCAATGCGAAGAGCGTGCGCGACTGGCTGACGCGCGCGCTCGGCGCAACCGCCGCGCAGCAACTGGTCGCCGTTTCCGCCAACACCGGGCGCGCGGCAGAATTCGGCGTCGCCGCCGAGCGCATTTTTCCGTTCTGGGACTGGGTCGGCGGCCGCTATTCGCTGTGGTCGGCGGTCGGCCTGCCGATCGCGCTCGCCGTCGGCATGGACCGCTTTCGCGCGATGCTGCGCGGCGCCCACGAGATGGACGAGCATTTCCGCAACGCGGCGTTCGAAAAAAGCATGCCGGTGCTGCTCGCGCTGATCGGCATCTGGTACAACAATTTTTTCGGCGCCGCCTCGCACGCCGTGCTGCCCTACGACGAATCGCTGGCGCTGCTGCCGGCCTTCCTGCAGCAGCTCGACATGGAATCCTGCGGCAAAAGCGTGTGCGCCGACGGCAGCCCGGTCGACTGCGACACCGGCATGATCATCTGGGGCGCGGCCGGCACCGACGCCCAGCACTCCTTTTTCCAGCTGCTGCATCAGGGCACGCGCCTGGTGCCGACCGATTTCATCGCCGCCTGCCAGCCGCACCACACGGTCGAATCACATCACGCCATCCTGATGGCGAATTTCTTCGCGCAGACCGCGGCGCTGATGAACGGCGCGCCGTTCGCCGACAATCCGCACGAGCGCTTTCCCGGCAACCGGCCGTCGAATTCGCTGCTGATCGACCGCCTGACACCGCACTCGCTCGGCCAGTTGCTGGCGCTGTATGAACACAAGGTGTTCGCGCAGAGCGTAATCTGGGGCATCAATGCCTTCGACCAGCCCGGGGTGGAACTCGGCAAAAAGCTCGCTGCGCGCATCCTGCCCGATCTCGACGACAATGCGCCGGTCAGCGGCTACGACGCTTCGACCAACGGCCTGATCGACTTCTACAAAGCCAACCGCGAGGCACAATTCCGCGAAAGGGGTCCGCAATGAACGACGAAGCCTTCAACATGAGCATCCGCCGCTTTCTCAAGGTCGTCGGCATCCGCTCGCAGAGCGAAGTCGAACGCGCCGTGGCCAAGGCGCTGGCCGAGGGCAAAATCAAAGGCGATGCCGCGTTTCCGGCGCGCATGCGCCTGACCATCGAGGCAGTCGGCCTCGATATCACGCTCGACGGCGAAATCCAGCTCGAATAGCCGCCTGCGCCGGACGCGGCGACCGCGGCACATTTGCGAAAACGCAATCGCGCCCTCAAGCCGGCGCCGGGTCGCGCCGTAAAAAGCCCACAGACCGCGTAAACGGACCGGGCTTAGGCCCCTGACCGGCCGTCGCGCGGCATTTTTGCGGGCGGCCTTCATGAACGAAATCAATCCCTTTCCGGCAACGCTGCCGGCAACACACGAGCCGTTCCGGCTGAGCCGCTATTTTTCCGCGGTCAGCGTGATCGGCATCAGCATCGTCATCGCCGTCATGTTCGCGCTGTCCAACCAGTCGATGAAGGACACGCTGGTGCGCCAGGAGTCGGACCAGAACCTCGCGCTCGGCCGCACCATGCTCAATTCGCTGTGGCCGCACTACGCCGGGCTCGCCGCCCGCGCGCACACACTGCCGCCGGCCGAACTGGTCGATCAGATCGAAAACATACAGTTGCGCCAGGAAATCTACCGGCTTACTCACCTGCTGAATGTCGTCAAGATCCGCATTTACTCGACGCGCCGGCAGATCCTGTTCTCGAATTGGGACGGCGAGATCGGACGCATCCAGAACAGCGACCGCGCGATCGAACGCGCGCTCGGCGGCAGCATCGATTCGGAACTCGCCTTCATGCCGAAGTTCGAGGCGATCGACGGCACCGTGCGCGACCGCAGCATCGTCACCACCCGCATGCCGATCGATCACCCGCAGACCGGCGAGCGCCAGGGCGTGCTGGAGATGTACACCGACGTTTCGGGCGAACTCAATGCCTCGCGCGGCGACCAGATCCGCATCGCCGGCGTGCTGGCCTTCTGCATGCTCGCCCTTTACATCTTCCTGATGCTGGCGGTGCGCCGCGCCGAGGGCATCATGAGCGAACAGCAGCATGCGCTCGCCGACAGCGAACGCCGCGCGCGCATGTTCGAGCGCGTGGTCGGGCAGTCGCGCGACTCGATCGTCACCCGCGACTTGAACGGCGTGATCACGACGTGGAATACCGGCGCGGAGAGCCTCTTCGGCTATAGCGCAGAGGAGGCGGTGGGCCGCTCGATGCGCAAGCTGATTCTGAAGGATATCAGCGAGGACGACTGGCAGGCCTGGCTCAAGCGGTTGCGCAGCGGCAACACTTTTTCGATCCGCGGCTGGCGCCCCGGCAAGGGCGGCAAGCGCGTGCATATCGTCGGCACCAGCGGGCCGCTGACCGATGAAAACGGGCGCCTGATCGGCGACATTGCCGTCACCCACGACACGACCTGGCTCGAGCGCACGCAGATGGAACTGCGCCGCGCCAAGGAAGAGGCCGAGGCGGCGGCGCGCGCGAAGAGCGAGTTTCTCGCCAACATGAGCCATGAGATCCGCACGCCGATGAACGGCATCATCGGCATGACCAATCTGGCGCTCGACACGCCGCTCAACGCCGAACAGCGCGATTATCTGACCACCGTCAAATCGTCGGCCGACGCGCTGCTGCAGATCATCAACGACATCCTCGATCTGTCGAAGATCGAGGCCGGCAAGCTCGGCATCGAGACGATCAAATTCGGTCTGCGCGAAAGCCTGCAGCAGACGATCCGCGTGCTCGCCGTGCGCGCCCACGAAAAGCGCCTCGAGCTGCTGTGGTCGGTCGACTCGCGGGTGCCGGACGCGCTGATCGGCGACCCGCTGCGCATCCGCCAGATCCTGCTCAACCTGGTCGGCAATGCGATCAAGTTCACCGCCGAGGGCGAGGTCGAAATCCAGGTTTCGCTCGACGACGCACGCGAACGCGAAGTGCAGCTGCGTTTTCGCGTGCGCGACACCGGCATCGGCATCCCGGCGGAAAAGCTCGGCTCGATTTTCGAGGCCTTCGAACAGGCCGACAGTTCGACCACGCGCCAGTTCGGCGGCACCGGTCTCGGCCTGTCGATCTGCCGCCGCCTGGTCCAGTTGATGCGCGGATCGATCGAAGTCCAAAGCAATCGCGGCGGCGGCAGCCTGTTCCAGTTTTCGCTGTGCCTCGGCCTGCAGCAGGCGCCGCAGTATGCGCCGTCGATCGCCGATCAATCGCCGGCCGGCGCGCTGCTCAACCAGCCGGTGCTGGTAGTCGATGACAATGCGCGCTGCCGCCAGCTGCTGTGCGCCTATCTCGAATCCTGGGGCATGACGCCGACCGCCTGCGATTCGGTCGCGGCGGCGCTGACCCAATTGACCACCGCGCGCGCGGCCGGCCGGCCGTATCGCCTCGCCCTCATCGACGGCACGCTGCCCGACGGCGACGCGTTCAAGCTCGCCGCCGACACCGCCAGCGACGAGACCGCCGTGCTGGTGCTCGCCGACACCACACAGGGTCCGGCGCTGGCCGCAGCGCGCGAGCACGGCCGCATGCATGCGCTGATCAAACCGGTTTCGCAATCCTGCCTCTATGACGGCGTTGCCGTGGTGCTCGACCCGGCGCTGGCCGACAAGTCCGCCGCATCGTCGAGCGGCCCGGCCAGCGCGCCGTCGATGCGCATGGCGCGCGCGCTCGACGTGCTGCTGGTCGAGGACAACGCGGTCAACCGCAAACTCGCCACCCGCCTGCTCGAACGCATGGGACACCGCGTCGCCGAGGCGC
The DNA here is from genome assembly GCA_903889565.1 of uncultured beta proteobacterium. Classification (GTDB taxonomy): domain Bacteria; phylum Pseudomonadota; class Gammaproteobacteria; order Burkholderiales; family SG8-41; genus PALSA-1004. The sequence continues at coordinate 149,281 of CAISYC010000071.1, read as the reverse complement.
ACGACGGCAGCGCGGCGCTGACGATGACCGCCGACCGCGATTTCGATGTCGTTCTGATGGACATGCAAATGCCGGTGATGGATGGCATCGCGGCGACGCGCGCGATCCGCGCACGCGAAAACGGCGGCCGCCACACGCCGATCATCGCGCTGACCGCCAACGCGATGAGCGGTGACCGCGAACGCTGCATCGAGGCCGGCATGGACGACTATGTATCAAAACCGATCGAAGCCGAGGCGCTGGTCGCGGCACTGTTGCGCGTCACCGCCGGCAACGCGCCGGCGGAGTCCGTCGCGGGCGCAGCGACCGCAACCGCGCCGGTAACGGCAGCCGTCTACAGCCGCGCCGAAGCGCTCGAACGCGCCGGGGGCGACGCCGAACTCCTGGCGCAGATCGTTGCCATCTTTTTGGAAGAAACGCCGGCACTGGTTGCGCAACTCGGCGAGTTTCTCGACCGCGGCGACCACGACAATGCATTTCGCGCCGCGCACACCATCAAGGGCAGCAGCGCCAACCTGTCGGCGGCTGCGGTGGTCGCCGCCGCGCGCACGGTCGAGCTGGCGGCGCGCGCGGGCGAACTGGACGCGGCGCGGGCCGCCTACCCGGCGTTGCGCAGCGCATCCGCTCAACTGTTTTCCACGCTGGCGGCCGGGCGCGCCATCACCCATGAAATTGCGTTGTGCGGAGTACCCTCATGAATATCGCCGTCGTCGATGATACCCAGGTCAACCTGCTGATCGTGCGCAAGCATGTCGAATTGCTCGGTCACACCGCGGTGACCGCGCGCAACGGCGTCGAGGCGCTCGACGTCTACACGCGCTGCAAGCCCGACCTGATCCTGATGGACGTGACGATGCCGGAAATGGACGGCTACGAGGCGGCGCGGCGCATCCGCGCGCTCGAGGGCGGCAATCAATGGACACCGATCATCTTTCTGACCGGCCTCGGCGCCGAGGAGGATCTCAAATGCGGCATCGAAGCCGGCGGCGACGATTATCTGGTCAAACCGGTGAGCCCGGTGGTGCTGGCGGCAAAAATCAAGGCGATGCAGCGGCTGCTCGACATGCGCGCCGCGCTGGTCGAAACCACGCGCAAGCTTGATGCGGTCAATCAGCAATTGCAGCGCCTGTCCGATCTCGACGGCCTCACCGGCATCCCGAACCGGCGCCGCTTCGAGGAGACCGTGCTGGTCGAGTGGCGGCGCAGCGCGCGCGCGGCCAGCGCCTTGTCGCTGGCGATGATCGATGTCGATTCGTTCAAGGAGTACAACGATTATTACGGGCACCTCGCCGGCGACGAATGCCTGCGCAGGATCGCGCGGGCGCTGCAACGCACGCTGCTGCGCCCGGGCGACATGCTGGCGCGTTACGGCGGCGAGGAATTCGTCGCCGTGCTGCCGGCAACGCCGCTGTCCGGCGGGCTGATCATCGGCCAGCAGTTGCGCGAGGCGGTGATCGCGCTGGGCCTCGCCCACGCGAAATCGGCGGCCGAACCCCATGTGACGGTCAGTGTCGGCATCGCCACCATCGTGCCTGACTACGCCGGCTCTCCGGAGATGCTGGTGGCCGCCGCCGACGAAATGCTCTACCGCGCCAAGCACAACGGCCGCAACCAGGTGCATGGCACGCGCTGCGGCAGTTGCGCCACGGTAACCGCAATTCCGCGCGAGGCGGCCTGACCACGGCCCTTACGCCACGCGCCCGCTTCAGCGCGACGCCAGCGGACGCAGGATCAGCCGGTCGCCGCGCTGGGTGAATTCGACGCGTTTCAAGAAACTCATGCCGAGCAGCACGGTGTCGTCGGCGATGCCGTCGCCGACGATGGCCGTCACATCGCGCATCTCGATCGGCCCCACGCGCACACGGTTGAGCCGTGTTTCAAAACCGGCGCCGGCGCCGTTGGCGGTCTGCACCGTCACCGCGGCGCCGCGCTTGAGACCGAGTTCGCGCGCAATCGCAACCGGCAGCGCAACTTCGGTGGCGCCGGTGTCGAGCAAAAAACTGACGCGGCGGCCGTTGATTTCACCGTCGGCGACATAGTGGCCGGCACGGTTGCGCAGCAATGTGAGTTCACCCTGCTGGGCGTCGAGAACCGCCGCGGTATTCGGGTTGTTCTGGGCGGAGGTCCAGGCGCTGAAATACCAATAGAGTCCGCCGAGGATCAGCAGCCACGCCGCCGCCAGCATCCAGCGGCCGCCGCGACGGTACGGATTCGGAGTGGCGTCACTCATGCCCGTCGGCGGCGGTTCAGACCTTCAGGAAATGCGTGCGGTAATACTTGAGCTCGTCGATCGATTCGTAGATATCGGCCAGTGCCTCGTGCTTGCCGTGCTTGGCGAAGCCCGCCGCCAGATCCGGCCGCCAGCGCTTCATCAGTTCCTTCAGCGTGCTGACATCGAGATTGCGGTAATGGAAAAACGCTTCCAGCGCCGGCATGTGGCGGGCCATGAAACGGCGGTCCTGATGCACGGTGTTGCCGCACATCGGCGAAATGCCTGTCGGTACGTACTGCGCGAGAAAATCGATCAACTGGCGTTCGACCGCCGCCTCGTCAAGCGCGGACGCCTTGACGAGGTCGATCAGGCCGGATTTGGCATGCGTGCTCTTGTTCCAGGCGTCCATCGCGTCGAGCACGGCGTCGCTCTGGTGCACTACCAGCACCGGCGCCTCGGCGACCGTGTTGAGCTGAGAATCGGTGACCACGACCGCCACTTCGAGCACCCGGTCGGTATCCGGATTGAGACCGCTCATTTCCATGTCGATCCACAGCAGATTGTCGGGATTCGCAGCCATTCACCACCACCACTCGGTTCATGCAAAAAGGGTGCGTATTTTGTCATATCCCGCCCAGATAGGATAATCTTCTCCCATGCCGACCTTCGCCATGATCTTCCTCGCCGCGCTTGCGCTGGCAACCCTCGTCAAGCTGTGGCTGGGCCTGCGTCACATCCGGCATGTGCGCGCCCATCGCGACCGCGTGCCGGCCGAGTTTGCCGGCGAGATCACGCCGGAGGCGCATGCCAAGGCCGCCGATTACAGCAACGCCAAAACGACCCTCGGGCTGTTCTCCACACTGTTCGAATGCGTGGTCGTGCTGGTGCTGACCTTCGGCGGCGGGCTGCAGGCGCTGCAGGCGCTGAGCGCCGGCTGGTTTGGCGCCGGCGTCGCCCACGGTGTCGCCCTCATCGTGCTGCTCGGCGTGGTCATGACGCTGATTGAAATTCCCTTTGATGTCTACCGCACCTTCGTCATCGAACAGCGCTTCGGCTTTAACAAGATGACGCCCGGCATGTTCATCATCGACGGCCTCAAGCATGCCGCGCTCGGCGCAATTCTCGGCATTCCGCTGATCTCCTGCATTCTGTGGGTAATGGAAGGCATGGGCGCGGCATGGTGGCTTTATGCATGGCTGGTGTGGGTCGCCTTCAATCTGGTGATCCTCGCCGTTTACCCGACGTGGATCGCGCCGCTGTTCAACAAATTTTCGCCGCTGGCCGATGCGCAGTTGAAGGACCGCATCGAACGCCTGCTCGACCGCTGCGGCTTCAAGGTCGGCGGCCTGATGGTGATGGACGGCTCCAAACGCTCGAGTCACGGTAACGCCTACTTCACCGGCTTCGGCAAGACCAAGCGCATCGTGTTCTTCGATACCCTGCTCGCGCGGCTGTCGCCGACCGAGGTCGAGGCGGTGCTCGCGCACGAGCTCGGTCATTTCAAACTCAAACACGTGATCAAACGCATGGTGTGGACGTTCGCCGTCAGCCTCGCGTTTTTGTGGCTGCTGGCGCAGCTGATGGGTCAGCAGTGGTTTTACAGCGGGCTCGGCGTCTACTCGCCATCGACCGCGATGGCGCTGGTGCTGTTTTTCATGGTGGTGCCGCAGTTCACCTTTCTGCTGCATCCGCTGACGAGCTATTACTCGCGCAAACATGAATTCGAGGCCGACCGCTACGCCACGCAAAATGCGGCGGCAGGCGACCTCGTCACCGCGCTGGTCAAGCTCTACAACGATAACGCGGCAACGCTGACGCCGGACCCGCTGCATTCGCTGTTTTACGATTCGCATCCGCCGGCGACGGCGCGCATCGCGCGGCTGAAATCGGCATGATGCGACGCGCCGCGCTGCCAACCGGAGTTCACGCATGAGCGTGCCCGACCTTGCTGCAAAAAAATGCAAGCCCTGCGAAGGCGGCGTGTCGCCGTTGACACCGTCCGAAGCGGCCGATCTGCTGGGTCAGGTGAAAGGCTGGCGGCTCGACAACAATGTGATCAGCAGGCAGTACGAATTCAAAAACTATTACCAGACGATGGCCTTCGTCAACGCGGTGGCCTGGCTGTCGCACCGCGAAGACCATCACCCGGATCTGCTGGTCGGTTACAACCGCTGCCGCGTCGATTACTCGACCCATGCCGCGGGCGGACTCACGGAGAATGATTTCATCTGCGCCGCCAAGGTCGATGCCTTGTTCGAGCTTTGAGCAGTCGCGCGGACAAAAATCCGGCGCCGACACACCGCGGCCGCGTCGTTGCGAGTTTCGGCCGCAGCTTCACGGTTGAGCTTGCCGACGGCTCGCTCGTTACCTGCACCACGCGCGGCAAACGCACCGACATCGCCTGCGGCGACCGCGTGAGCATCGCGATAACCGCGCCCGAACAGGGCGTGATCGACGCCATCGAGCCGCGCGTCTCGCTGTTTTACCGCTCCGACATCCAGCGTCAGAAACTGATCGCTGCCAACGTCACGCGCATCGTCGTCGTACTCGCGGTGCCGGCACTGCACCGTCACCTGCTCGACCGCTGTCTGGCTGCCGCCGAATATGCCGGGATTCCGGTTTTATTGGCGCTGAACAAAATGGATCTGCCGCAGGCCGACGCCGCGCTCGCCGCGCTCGAGCCGTACCGCGCGCTCGGCTACGAGGTGCTGCCGCTGGCGGCGAAAATCGACATTGCACCGCTGCGCGCTGCGTTGAAGGGCCACACCAGCGTGCTGGTCGGTCAGTCGGGCATGGGCAAATCGACCATCATCAACCGCCTGCTGCCCGATGCGGCAGCGCGCGTCGGCGATTTGTCCGCAGCGCTCGGCAGCGGACGGCACACGACCACGCATGCGCGTCTCTATCATCTCGATGCCGCCAGCGCGATCATCGATTCGCCGGGATTGCAGGAATTCGGACTGCAGCACGTCAACCCGGTCGAGCTCGCGCATTGCTATGTCGAATTCCGGCCGCATCTCGGGCGTTGCAAGTTCAACGATTGCCGGCACATGGCCGAACCCGGTTGCGCCATTATTGCGCTGATGGGAAACGGCGTCATTGCCGCCGCGCGGGTCGAGTCCTACCGCGAGCTGCTGCTGCAGATCGAAAACAAGGCGCGCCGCCGCGATTGATGTCACGGAGGGATCGCATTTGAACGCAAGGCAACTGCTGTGCTGTTGCGCTGCCTGCGCATGGACCTTGACGGTCGCCGCACAATCGCCGGCATGGCCGTCGCGTCCGCTGCGCATCATCGCCGCACAAAGCCCCGGCGGTGTCACCGACATGCTGGCGCGCACGCTGGCGCAGAAATTCAGCGAGGCGTGGAAACAACCGGCGATCGTCGAGAACCGCGCGGGGGCAGCCGGTGCCATCGGCACCGAAGCCGCAGTCAGGGCACCGGCCGACGGCTATACGCTGCTGCTGTCGTCGGCGGGGCCGATCGTGATCAATCCGGGCGTGTATCCGAAGCTCGGTTACGATCCGCTGCGCGAACTGACGCCGATTGCGTTTGTCGCCGCCTCGCCGCTGATGCTGGTGGTGCACCCTTCGGTGCCGGCCGGGGCGGTGAAGGCGCTGATCGCGCTGGCACGCGCCCAACCCGACCGCTTGAGCTACGGCTCCGGCGGTAACGGCTCGCCGGCGCATCTGACCGCCGAGTTGTTCAAGGCAGCCACCGGCACACGCATCACGCATATTCCGTTCAAGGGTTCGGCGCCGAGCGTACTGGCGCTGGTCGGCGGCCAAATCGATCTCTCGTTCACGACCATCGTGATCTCGATTGCGCAGGTCAAGGGCGGACGGTTGCGCGCGCTGGCGGTGACCTCGCCGCAACGCTCGCGCGCGGTGCCGCTGCTGCCGACCATGATCGAAGCGGGCGTCGCCGGCTTTGAATCTCAGCAATGGTTCGGCCTGTTCGGCCCGGCCGCGCTGCCGCAGGAAATGGTGACGCGGCTGCACGCCGAAACCGTGCGCATCATGGACAGCGTGGAAATTCGCGAACGCCTCGCCGCCGACGGCGGCGAACCCGCGGGCATGACACCGGCGCAATTTTCCGCATTCATCCACGCCGATGCGGCACGCTGGATGCAGGTGATCAGGACTTCCGGCGCAACGACCGATTGACGCGTCGTCAGACTGCGCGCGCGAGCGTCACCAGCAGCACGAGAAACAGCCACAACACCAGCGCGCGCCAGATCAGGCCGGCCGCCGCATCCATGCTGTCGACATCGGCCTCCTCGCCGTCGCCAAGCTGCGGCCGGTACTCGATGCCGCCATCCGCATGCAGCACACCGCCGAGTTTGATGCCCAGCGCGCCGGCGGCCGACGCCAGGAGAATGCCCTGTGCACGCGAGCGCCAGGTTGCCGCCTGCGTGCGCCAGCATTCGACCGCGCCGGTAAAATCGCCAGCGACCGCGAAGCTGAATGCGGTAAAGCGCAGCGGCAGCCAGTCCATGACGAGAAAGGCGCGCGCGGCAAAGCGGCCGAACACCGCGGCATCGCCTTCAGTTTTGTCGCCCCAGCGGTCGCTCAACAGCGCGGCCAGCCGATAAACAATCGCGCCAGAAGCACCCGCCAGCACAAACCAGAAAATGACACCGAAAACATGCCGGTGCGAACGGCGCAGCCCGAGCTCGATCGCCACCCGCGCGACTTCGCCCGGTGTCAGCTCATGCGCGCCTTCGCCGCGCCAGCGCGCCACGCCGTCGCGCGCGCGCGCAAGATCGCCCGCGCGCAGCGCAGCGGCGATATCTGTATAAAAATGGCTGAACTGACGAAAGCCCAGCGCGAGGTACAGCACCGCGACATTCCAGCCCAGCACCGCGATCCAGCTCAATTGCCGCGCCAGCAGATGAACGACAAATACCAGCAGCACCGCCGGCAGCGCCGCCAGCGCCCACGAAATCGCGCCATCGCGAGTCTGTCCGGCATTGAAAGACTGCGCGATGCGATCGACATAGCGGGCGAAAGCGACATAGAGCACATTGCCGGTGCGCAGCGGCTGCCACTGCTCCACCAGCAGCGAAAGGATGAGCGCGAGAAAAGTCATGGCGCGCCGGCGGCGGCGCAATCGATCGCCGCCACCTCCAGTTCCGCGTGCTCCCCGGGGCGCGGCCATTTCACGCGCTCGCCGAGGCGCGCGCCGATCAGGGCGCGCGCCAGCGGCGTGGCCCAGCTGATGCGGCTTTGCGCCGGCTCCGCTTCGTCGTCGCCGACGATCTCGAAGCGGCGCTGCCGCCCCTCGTCATCGACGAGAGTGACGAGGGCGCCGAAACGCACCTCGTCGTGCGGTTGCGCGACCGGATCGACGGCCACCGCGCGATCGATCTGCGCGCTGAAATAGCGGATATCGCGTTTCACTTCAAGCAGGCGCTGACGCCACTGCGGATCGTCGGCGGCAACCAGGCGGTCGCGCTCGGCGTGGAGTGCCGCCAGCCGCTCGCGCAGCTGCACGAGACCGCGCAGCGTGACGTAGTTCGGATAATCGGCGAGCGGGCGCTCCGGCAACTCGGCGGCTGCAGACTCTTCGTCGTTCTCTTTGACAAATGCGCGGCTCATGGCCCGTCAACGCCTCGAATGACAAATCAACCCGGAACAAGGCCCCACTATATGTCAGGCCGCGCTTTCGCTCAATCGCTGCCACAGCAGCGTGCGGTTGTTGGCCGGCATCGCGATATCGTGCGCGAATTCGAAGCCTTGTGACCGCGCGAGCGCACAAACGTTCTCGAAATCGCGGATGCCGCCGCCGGCATAACGCGCCTTCAGCCAGACATCGAACTGCGCATTGCTCTCCGACGTATAGGCGCCGGCGTAATTGAACGGCCCGTAGACCGCCAGCACGCCGCCACCCGCCAGCACGCGCGCGGCCCCGGCAAAAAACTGTTCGACCTGCGGCCATGCCATGATGTGCAGGGTGTTGGCGCTGAACACGGCGTCGAAGGGACCCGGCGGCCACGCGCCGGCGACATCGAGCGCGAGCGGCGGCAGCAGATTGGGCAGGCGCGCGTCGGCCAGCCAGGCGTTGATGCCGGCGTGATGTTGCGGCAGCTCACTGGTCTGCCAGACGAGATGCGGCAGATGCGCGGCAAAATGCACGGCATGCTGGCCGGTGCCGGAACCGATTTCGAGCACGCGACGCGATTGCGCGAACGCCTCGCGCAGGACTTCCAGCAGCGGCTCGCGATTGCGCGCACAGGCTTCCGCGTAGGGTTTTTCCATCAACAACAGGCGCCGCTTACAACCAGCACGCTTCGTAACCGAGAAAACGCATCAGGTCGTCGCGCCGCTGCATGCTGTCCTGGTAGCCAAGCTTGATCAGTGCCCGGCAGTAGCCCTTCTCGAACAGCAGATAGCTGATCAGATTGGAGCCGCCCTTCTTCAGGGCGCCGACGGTATAGAGCAAGGTGCGAATGGTGAGCGGCAGTTCGCGCACATGGGCGACGGCAATTTTTTCGAGCGCCTCGCTCGGCGAAATCACGCGGAAATCGACTTCGTGCAGCGGCATGTTGTTGGCGGCCCGCGCTTCCGGCGGCATTGCCGCGAGTGTGCGGTTGATGCGCTGCAGACGCTCGAGATCGACTTCAAGACTATCGAGAAAAATGCTGTTCAGGCAGTGACCGGCAATCTGCGCCAGCGACGGATAGGCGTCGGTCTTGATGCGCTCCTGCTGCGCCTGCAACTGGCGGCCGACGCCGATCACGAACACGCGGTCGGCGCCCAGATGCAGCGCCGGGCTCACCGGCGCAATCTGCCGCATCGAACCGTCGCCGAAATATTCGCGATTGATATGCACCGCCGGAAAAATGAACGGCAGTGCCGAGGATGCCAGCAAATGATCGGGCCGGATCTCGCCGGGGATGCCGATGCGGCGCGCGCGCTGCCACGATTCAACGCCCGGCGCCGCCTGAAAAAACGTCACCGACTGTCCAGAGGTGTAACCCGAGCAGGTGATGCTGAACGCCGACAGGTGGCCGCGATTGATGTTTTCCTGAATGGCAGGATAGTCAAGACGGCTGCCGAGCAGCCGTGCCAGCGGCGCGTTATCGAGCAGCGAGATCGGCGTTTCCTTGCCGAGGCCGCCGGTCAGCGCGGCGGCAATCCACTTGCTGCTGTTTTGAATGACGCCGAGCGGATCGGCACGATAGACGTGATGAACGTGGAAATTTTTCCACACCGTCATCAGCTGGCGCACGCCCTGGCGAAAATTGCCGGCATTGGCGGCCAGCACCGTCGCGTTGATCGCGCCGGCGGAAGTGCCGCAGATGATCTTGAACGGCACCGGCGAATCCGCCGGCAGCATTTCGGAGATCGCGCGCAGCACGCCGACCTGATAGGCCGCGCGCGCGCCGCCGCCGCTCATGACCAGGCCGACCTTCGGCTGATTCGGGCGCCCGCCGCTGTCCATCAGACTGTGCAATCCCCGGAAATCGAATGGGTCCATATTGCCACACCGTTCGGGCGCTTTGGCGGATAAACGCCATCCCGTCCGTTAACGGCCGGCCCGCCGCTCAGCTTGAGCCGGCGGTGAGCTGACGGTAGAGGCTGTAGAGCATGCCGGCGGTGGCGCCCCAGATGTAGCGGCCCGCATAGGGCATGGCAAGGTAATCGCGGTCGCGACCGTTGAAAAAATAATGGCGTCGAAGGTGGTTGGCAGGCTCGAGAAAATGCGCCAGCGGCACCTCGAACGCCGCGGCCACTTCGAACGGATCAAGCTTGAGGTCGAACGGCGGCTCGATCCAGCCGACCACCGGACTGATGCGAAATCCCGTTGACATTTCATGCTCCGGCAGCATGCCCAGTATCTCGACGTGTGCGGGCGCCAGCCCGATTTCCTCCTCGGCTTCGCGCAACGCCGTCCCGATGCGGTTTTCATCGCCGCCTTCGACGCGGCCGCCGGGAAAGCTGATCTGGTTCGGATGATCGCGCAGATGCGCACTGCGCTGGGTGAGGAGCACATGGATCGCGCCGTCGCGTTCGACTAGCGGCACCAGCACCGCCGCCAGCGTCACGCGCGCCCCCGGCGGCACCGGCGACTGGTGTTTGTCCTCCGCCAGCGGCGGCGGCGGCGGACGGCGCAGCCGCTCGGCGATCCGGTCGCGCGTCAGCGTTGCCGCGCCCGCCGGCTCAATCGCGGGCATGGCCGGTAACGCGCTGCCGCGACCAAGTCATTACCATGCAATCGGCGCGCGATCATAAAAAAATCCGCCGCTGGGTCCGCCGTCCGGCAGCGACGCCAGCCACACTGCGGTATCCGCACCCTGTTCGAGGGTGCGCGGCGCGAACGGCCCCCCCATGTCGGATTTGACCCAGCCCGGCGACATCGCATTGACCAGAATGTTGCTGCCGCGGACCTCCGCGGCAACGATGCGCGTCAATGCATTCAGCGCGGTCTTCGACATCCGATAGGCCGGCGTGCCGCTGGTCATTTCGGACAACTGGCCGAGCCCGCTCGATAGGTTGACGATGCGCCCGTAGCCGTTCTTCTTCATCAGCGGCAACAAGGCCTGGATCAGCGCCAGTGGTGCCAGCACATTGGTCTCGAATGTATCGCGATAGGTTTGCAGATCGGCATTGAGGGCGCGCGACCCTTTGGGGTCGATCTGGATGCCGGCGTTGTTGACCAGCACATCGAGACGGCCAAACACGGCTGCAACATGCGCGGCCAGCGCCTGAATGTCCCCGCCATCGGTGACCTCAAGCTTGAAGGTGGTGGCACGCTTGTCGCCGTGCACTGCATTGATGATCCTGCAGGCAGCCTCGCCTTGGTCAACATGGCGGCTGGTCAGCACCACACGCAGGCCGCGCGCCGCAAGTTGGCGGCCGATTTCGTTGCCAATGCCGCGATTGCCGCCGGTGACGACCGCGACGGCGCCGCTCAGTGAGGCAGCCATTGCGCGCCCGCGCTCAAACCACCTTGACCGGAATCTTGCCGATCTTGCTGCGCCATTCGCGCGGGCCGCTGTCGTGCACGGCGTTGCCGGTCGCATCGACGGCGACGGTCACCGGCATATCCTTGACGTCGAATTCGTAGATCGCCTCCATGCCGAGATCGCCGAAGGCGAGCACCTTGGAAGCCTTGACCGCCTTCGACACCAGATAGGCGGCACCGCCGACCGCAATCAGATGCGCGCCGCCGTACTTCTTGATGGTCTCGACCGTTTGCGCGCCGCGCTCGCTCTTGCCGATCGAGCCGATGAGGCCGGTCTTGCCGAGCATGGTCTCCATGAACTTGTCCATCCGCCGCGAGGTCGTCGGCCCGGCCGGACCCACCACCTCGTCGCGCACCGGATCGACCGGGCCGACGTAATAAATGAGTTTGTTGGTGAAATCGACCGGCAGCTTTTCACCCTTGGCGATCATGTCGACGATGCGTTTGTGCGCGGCATCGCGGCCGGTCAGTATCTTGCCGTTCAACAACAGTCGGTCGCCCGCCTTCCATGTGGCGACTTCAGCCTTGTCGAGCCTGGCGAGGTCGACGCGCGTGGCACCCGCGGCCATGTCGATGCTGAGCTTGGGCCAGTTGTCGAGGCTGGGCACTTCGAATTTCGCCGGCCCGGAGCCGTCGAGTTCGAATTCGAGATGGCGCGTCGCCGCGCAGTTCGGCACGATCGCCACCGGCTTCATCACCGCGTGGGTCGGGTAATCAAGCACCTTGACGTCGAGCAGCGTGGTCAGACCACCGAGGCCCTGTGCGCCAATGCCCAGCGCGTTGATTTTTTCAAACAATTCGAGGCGCAGTTCCTCGGCGCGATTTTTCGGCCCGCGCGCCTTCAGTTCGTGCATCGAGAGATGGTCGAGGATCGATTCCTTGGCCAGCACCATCGCCTTCTCCGGCGTGCCGCCAATGCCCACACCCAGCATACCGGGCGGGCACCAGTCGCCGCCCATGGTCGGCACCTGTTCGAGCACCCAGTCAACCACCGAATCACTCGGGTTGAGCACGGTGAATTTGGTTTTGCTTTCCGAGCCGCCACCCTTGGCGGCGAGTTTCACTTCCACCTTGTCGCCGGGCACCAGTTCCATGTGCACCACCGCCGGCGAATTGTCGCGCGTGTTTTTGCGCGTGCCGTCGGGGTCGGCGACGATCGAGCCGCGCAGCGGGTTTTCCTTGTTGGTGTAAGCGCGGCGCACGCCCTCGCTCACCATGTCGGTCACCGACAGCGCGGCGTCCCAGCGTACGTTCATGCCGACCTTCAGATAGACCACCGCGATGCCGGTGTCCTGACAGATCGGGCGATGGCCTTCTGCGGCCATGCGCGCATTGATCAGAATCTGCGCAATGGCGTTCTTCGCCGCGGGCGATTGCTCGGCCTCGTAGGCCTCCGCCATCGCCTTGATGAAATCGACCGGGTGATAGTACGAAATGAACTGGTATGCGTCGGCGATGCTTTGAACGAAATCTTCCTGTTTGATGGTGGTCATCGATCGGCCTTTTATCAAATCAATGCGATTGAATTCAGAACGGCAGCGCGAGGTTGCCGCGCGCCGCGCCTGCATCGACCACGGTCAATGCGGTCATGTTGACGATGCGCCGCACCGTCGCCGTCGGCGTGATGATGTGCACGGCCTTGGCGGCGCCGAGCAGGATCGGCCCGACCGTAATGCCGTCGCCGGCGGCGGTCTTGAGCAGATTGAAGCCGATATTCGCCGCATCCAGCGTCGGCATGATCAGCAGGTTGGCGTCGCCTTTCAGACGCGAATTCGGAAGCGCGCCGCGCCGCACATCGGCCGACAATGCCGCATCGCCGTGCATCTCGCCGTCGATTTCCAGGTCGGGGGCGATCTTTTCGAGGATCGCCAGCGCCGTGCGCATTTTCTGCGCGGTCGGCGTGTCGGCGCTGCCGAAGCTGGAATGCGACAACAACGCAATTTTCGGCGTCATGCCGAAGCGCCGGATTTCCTCCGCCGCCAGCACGGTCATCTCGGCGATCTGCTCGGCGGTCGGATCGAAATTGACGTAGGTGTCGCAGATGAACACCGTGCGTTTTGGCAGCAGCAGCACATTCATCGCGTAATAATTGTTGACGCCCTGACGGCGGCCGATCACCTGATCGACGTAGTGCAAATGCGTGCCGTGGACACCGAAGGTGCCGCACAGCATGCCGTCGGCCTCGCCGCGGCGCACCAGCATCGCGCCGATCAGCGTGTTGCGGCGGCGCATTTCGATCTTGGCATACTCCTGCGAGACACCTTTGCGCTGTGTCAGCCGGTAGTACTCTTCCCAGAATTCGCGATAGCGCGAGTCCCATTCGGGATTGATCAGATCGAAATCGATGCCGGCCTTGATGCGCAGGCCGAAGCGTTCGATGCGCCGTTCGATCACTGACGGCCGGCCGACCAGGATCGGCCGCGCCAGATTTTCATCCACCACCACCTGGGTAGCGCGCAACACGCGCTCGTCCTCGCCCTCGGCGTAAACGATGCGCCGCGCCTGCGCCTCCTTGGCGGCGGCGAACATCGGCTTCATGATCATGCCGGAGTGATAGACGAACTGCTGCAGAGAATCGCGATAGGCGTCGAGATCGGCAATCGGTCGCGTCGCCACGCCGCTGTCCATCGCCGCCTTCGCCACCGCCGGTGCGACCTGCGCGATCAGGCGCGGATCGAACGGCCGCGGAATCAGGTAATCGGGGCCGAACGAAATATTCTTTTCGCCGTAGGCCATCGCCACGACATCGGATTGTTCGGCCTGCGCCAGCGCGGCGATCGCGTGCACGGCGGCCATTTCCATGTCGGTGTTGATGGTGGTGGCGCCGACATCGAGCGCGCCGCGGAACACGAACGGAAAGCACAACACGTTGTTGACCTGGTTCGGATAGTCCGAACGGCCGGTCGCCATCACTACGTCGGGCCGCGCTGCGCGCGCCAGTTCGGGCAGGATCTCCGGCTCGGGATTGGCCAGCGCCAGTATGAGCGGCCGCTCGGCCATGCGCTTGACCATCTCGGGCTTCAGCACTTTCCCCGCCGACAGACCGAGGAATACGTCGGCGCCCTCGATCACCTCGGCCAGCGTGCGCGCCTTGGTCTCGACCGCGAATCGCTCCTTGTCCGGATCCATCAGCACGCTGCGCCCCTTGTAAACGACACCTTCGATGTCGGTGACGATGATATGTTCGCGCGGCAAACCGAGTTTGCACATCAGTTCAAGACAGGTCAGCGCGGCAGCGCCGGCACCGGAAACGACCAGCTTGATTTTTTTGATGTCCTTGCCGACAACCTTCAGGCCGTTGAGAAAGGCCGCGCTGACGGTAATCGCGGTGCCGTGCTGGTCATCGTGAAAAACCGGAATACGGCAGCGCTCGCGCAGCTTGCGCTCGACGATGAAACACTCCGGCGCCTTGATATCCTCGAGATTGATGCCGCCGAAGGTCGGCTCGAGGCTGGCGATGATATCGACCAGTTTGTCCGGATCGCGCTCGTTGATCTCGATGTCGAACACATCGATGCCGGCGAATTTCTTGAACAACACCGCCTTGCCTTCCATCACCGGCTTGGCGGCGAGCGGTCCGATCGCGCCCAAACCAAGCACGGCGGTGCCATTGGTAATCACCGCAACGAGGTTGCCGCGCGCGGTCAGATTGCGCGCTTCGGCCGGATCGGCGACGATGGCTTCGCAGGCGGCGGCGACGCCGGGCGTATACGCCAGCGCAAGATCACGCTGGTTCAGCAGACCCTTGGTCGGCGCAACCGAAATCTTGCCCGGTGTCGGCAGCCGGTGGTAATCGAGCGCGCTCTTGCGCAAAGAATCATCCATTTTCGCGTCTGCTTCAGAGGGGAGGCGCATTATAACGCACCGTCGTCGCCCGCCTGCGCGGCGCCCACGGGCGTTCCGTCACAAGCAGCGTTTGTGTTATGTTCACGCCACCATGCGCGTTGCGCGGACTGCTCGATTCAGGCAATGGACACCCCCCCCGCGTACCGCCACGAACTCTACCCGCCGCTAGAACCGAATCGCGGCGGCATGCTGCGGCTCGATGCCACGCACACCATGTATTGGGAGGAGTCGGGCAATCCGCGAGGCGTGCCGGTGGTGTTTTTGCACGGCGGACCCGGCGCCGGCAGCACGCCCAATCACCGGCGTTTTTTCGACCCGGCGCATTACCGCATCGTGGTCTTCGACCAGCGCGGTGCCGGCCGCTCCACGCCGCTGGGCGAATTGCGCGACAACACTACGCCGCTGCTGATCGCCGACATCGAAACCCTGCGCCGGCACCTGAACATCGAGCGCTGGCTGGTATTCGGCGGTTCCTGGGGCTCGACCCTGGCGCTGGCCTACGGCGAAGCCCACCCCGAGCGCTGCACGGGTTTCGTACTGCGCGGCATCTTTCTTTGTCGCCGGGGCGAAATCGACTGGTTTTTGTACGGCCTGAAAAACATTTTCCCGGAAGCCTGGCAGGCCTTCGTGCAGATGATCCCCGACCACGAACGCGGCGATCTGCTCGCCGCATATTACAAACGCCTGACCGATCCGGACCCTGCGGTGCATATGCCGGCGGCGCGCGCATGGAGCACCTACGAGGGCTCCTGTTCGACGCTGCTGCCGAGCCCGGATACCGTCGCGTATTTCGCCAGCGATGTCGTTGCACTGGGCCTCGCGCGCATGGAAGCGCATTACTTCACCCACGATATATTCCTGCCGCGCAACGCGCTGCTGGACAACGTCGGGCGCCTGCGCGGGTTGCCGGCGGTCATTATTCAGGGGCGCTACGACGCCGTGTGCCCTGCCGTCAGTGCGCACGACCTGCATCTTGCCTTGCCGGAAGCCGAATACGTGGTGGTGCCCGCAGCCGGCCACGCGGCCTGGGAACCCGGCATCAGCGCCCAACTCATGCGCGCGACCGAGCGCTTCAAAACTCTTATTGCAAAATGAAAAGGAATTCACCATGCGTTTGATCACCTTCAAACCCAAGCGCGGCGGCGTCGCGCGCACCGGTGTGCTGCTCGATGCGGAAACCGCGTTCGACATCGGCGAGGTCGCCAAACGCGCGCGCAAACGCCTGCCGTTCGACCCCGCCGATATGGTGTCGCTGATCGCCTCCGGCAAAACCGGCCTCGCCGCCATTGCAGGGCTGATCAAACTGTACAAGGGCAAGGGCATCAAGCTGAAGGCGGTCAAACTGCTGTCGCCGATTCCGCGTCCGCGCAAGAACATATTTTGCGTGGGGTGGAATTATCTCGACCACTTCGAGGAAGGCGCCAAGGCGCGGCCGCACGTGCAGGAAATGCCGGCGCACCCGGCGTTTTTCACCAAGGCCGCGACTTGCATGAACGGCCCCTTCGACGACGTACCATCGCACCAGGGCGTCACCGAGAAGCTGGATTGGGAGGTCGAGCTCGGCATGATCATCGGCAAACCCGGCCGCAACATCACCGAGGCCAACGCGATGAAGCACGTGTTCGGCTTTACCGTGATCAACGATGTGTCGGCGCGCGAAATTCAGCGCCGCCACGGCCAGCAATGGTTCAAGGGCAAGAGTCTGGACGGCCACTGCCCGATGGGGCCGTGGATCGCCACCGCCGACGAAGTCGCCGATCCGAACAATCTGGATATCCGCTGCAGCGTCAACGGCGCGATCAAGCAGAACTCGAACACGCGGCATCTATATTTCAAACTGCCGCGCATCATTGCCGAACTGTCAGCCGGACTCACGCTCGAAGCGGGCGACATCATCGCCACCGGCACACCCTCCGGCGTCGGCCATGCGCGAACGCCGCCCGAGTTCATGCAACCCGGCGACATCATGGAAACCGAGGTGGTCGGGCTCGGTAAACTGCGCAATCGTATTGGCAAGTAAGCCGACCGCTGGTGCCACCGGCACCACTATCGTATATCTTCGTATATCTGAACGGAAGTAAGGGCCTGCTCACTGAATGTGGGCAGGTTCGGCGGTATTGATGCCGCGGCGCTATTTCCCGCCGGCGCCGGACGGCGGCTTCGCTGCGGCTTCGCCCGCCGCACGCAGACTTTCCAGTGCGGACAACTGCATTTCCAGCGTCTTGACGGTCATCTGAACAAAACCGGTGTTCATTGTGAGCCAGGTTTCGACCGCCTTCAATTCGGCAATTTTCTTCCTGATTTCGTCGAGATCGACCGTCGGCGTGATCATGCCGGGCAGCGGGAAAGACATCGGATTCCACGCTTTTTGCATGAATTCGAACCAGTCTTTCGGAATCTCCTGCTGCGACATGGGAAAAGCCCCCGGGTCAAATGGCTGAAAACTGCGGCTTGGCCTGAGCCTGCTGCTGCATGTTGCCGCGGCTGAATTGCCGCAACACGCCCTGCAGGCGCTCGCGCTCGGCCATGACCTTGCCCGAGTAGCCGTTTTCATTTTCCTCGGTGGTGGCGCCGACGTACAGTTGAAGCGCGTCCCCGAGGTCACCCGTGCGGCGCAGGTATTCCTTCAGTATCGTCGCTCCGACCGTGATATTGGCCGACGGCTCGAACGCCACGCGTTCGCCCCCCAAAGGCTCGAATTTTTCCGGATGAAAGCGGGGAATCACCTGCATCAGCCCCTTGGCCCCCATGCCGCTTTCGGCCACCGGGTTGAAACGCGATTCGACGGCGATCACGGCGAGTATCAGTAGCGGGTCCAGTTTGAGCGCCTGACCGACATCGAACGCCTTGGCTACAACCTGCGTCGTCAGTTCTGACGGCGCCTGAAAGCGCCGCGCGAGATCTTCACCGATGGCGCGATATTTGGACGCGTTGGGATCGACCGAAATCTGCCGCGGCTGCGCCAGATAGCCCGGGAACCGGGTCAACTCCAAAGCCTGCAACGGTGACAACAGGCTTGCCAGCCGGCCAAGCGGCAGGTAGACAATACTAAGGACCACGATGGTTGCCAGCAAGGCCATGCTGGTTTTTGAATGGTGCGTCCAGAAAATCGGGCGCGCGAAAAGGCGATGGTGAAAAAATGCGGGGTGTGATTTTGCCATGACGCAAAACCTCCTTTCGTTAAACGCCGGCCCAACTGCCCGCCGGCGGGTGGGTTACCTTGCTAGGGTAACGGTGCTCCTTGAAACTACGGGTTACGGATCGTGACCACAATATGTTGTGGTCACCCTGAAAATTCTCGGCAATTCTAGTGGTCTGACTTGGGCGACGCAACAGAAATTATTGCGTTTACATGAAGCCCGAAACGCCCTCAAAACCGGGCTGGTGCGACGCAGCAGGGGGCGGATTATATGTGGTTTCCAAGACTTGTCAAATTGACAAGCCGGCAAAAACCCTGACCGTGGTGCGCCGCTTTCGAGGAATATGCCGGATTACGCCCGTTTTCGACTGCGCTGGCGGTGATCGGTTCGAAAAAATTGCCTGGAATGTATTTTTATTATTAATGATTAAATACTTATTGATCCGGTAGTGAACGCGGATCAGGCTCTTTGGGGGCTGTCGCCCGCCATTCGGCCAGGGCCCGCTCGTATTTGTCGCAGGCTTCCCAATAGCGATCGTATACGCAGGGATCGCAGCCGCTCTGGCAACATTCGGCAGCCTCCGGTTCGCGCGGAGGCTCGGGGCGGGGCGGTCGCATTGCGATGCCGTCACTCACGGCCGCGCCAAATTCTGCAGCGACGGCGGCAAACTGTAGTCGGGGTAACGGCTGCGAAACGCGCTCAAGCCGGCACGCGCCTCGTCAAGCCGCCCGGCCCGCCGCAGTTCCTCCAAGCGATCCAGCCATTTTTCGGGCGGCAGCTGTGACATCTGTGAAACCGTGTCGGCAACCTGCTTTTCACTTTTTTCCAAAACCGCCGGCGGCTCGGCGCTATCCGCCTTGATGCTGGCGGGTGCCGCTTGCAACCGGGCGGGCGCAGCCGCGATCCTGGCGGCGACCGGTGCTTCGGCACGCGCACTGCGATCAGCTTCGCTTTCACGCGGTGCGGCAGCCGGTGCAGCGAACTTGGCCGTTTCGGGCGGTGCAGCCATGTTCGCGCTGTCACCCAGACGACCACGCATCCTGTCAGCGATGGCCGGCGATGCCGGCTGCGCAGCTTTCAATTCCTGAACGCGTGCCGGCGCCGCGGACGCCAGTCTGTCGGCATCGCGCGGGGCCTCGGGGGAACTCGCCGCCGGCGCGCGGATTCCGACCGATGAATTCGCGCCGGCGAGTCCAAAGCGGTCGGCCCCGGAGCCGGATGGCTTCAGCCCCAGTCCGCTCGAGCCTGCGGGCGAGGCCAGTTCGACCCGCGGGATTGCCGATTCGCCTGCGGTTGCGCGAGCAGACTCGGTGGCAATCGGCGCCGGCGCTTCTGCCCGCGGCACCCGGGTCAATTCGCCGCCCTCGTCACGCATCACCGCAACGAGACTGACGCACAACAGCAGCACCGCGGCAATCGACAACGGCTTCTGCCAGCGGCGCCACAACGGCGCCGGCCGTTGCGGTCCCGCGCCGACCGCGCGGCGGGCGGCCGCGCGGATCTTGTCATCGAGCGCCGCCGGCGGTTCGGCCGGCGCGGCCGCACGATAGGCAGCCGCCAGTTCAGCCTCGGGTTCGCGACCGGATTGTGGCGTTTCGTTCATCTATCCGCCCTCCCGCATGCCTGCGCGCAAGCGCGCCAGCGCATAACGCAAGCGGCTCTTGGCCGTTTCCCGGCTGACCCCGGTCGCACGGGCAATATCCTCAATGCTCAAATCGGATTCCTGCTGCATCAAAAATGCCTCGCGCTGAGCCTCGGGCAACTCGCCGATCAACTGCAGCAGACGCACCGCCTGCTCGCGCGCGTCCGCGCCGACCGCCGGATCGGCATCACGTGCACCGGCGATTTCCTCAAGCCGCGGGCCACCGTCGACATCGAAAGACAGCGGCAGTCCGCCCGGGTTCGCGCGATAGTGGTCGATCAGTCGGTTATGCGCGAGCGTATAGATATAGGTGGTGAATTTCGCCTTCACCGCATAGGCTGCGCGCGCGCGTATCAGATTCATCCAGACATCCTGAAACAGTTCCTCCGCCACACCGCGGTCGCCGCATTGCCGCAACATGAAACGAAATACGCCGCCCTTGTGGCGACCGTACAAAACATCGAAAGCGCCTGCGTCGCCGTCGCGGTAGCGCTCCATCAGTTCTTCATCGCTGGCAGGACTGTCCGCAGGCATCGGGTGCAGAGTATGCGCAAGGCGCCCGCGCGCGGCAACCCTCGCTGCGTCGTCGCCGCGCGCTGCTGCTGCAACCACCGTTACGCCCCCGCCGTTACTGCGACCGGATGATTACCGCGGGTCCGGCACGAACCGGCCGGGAAAGGCCAGCGGGCGCGCGATGGACGGCGCGCGTATGACGCCCGAGGCCAGCAAATTGCGGTCGCTGTCATAGTATATGGTGATCACCTCATCCGGCACCGGTCCCGCGCGCTCGAACCGGGTGGTTTGCACCGGCGCGTTTTCGTGAGCGCCGTGGCCGGTACCCAGACTTTTTTCGATCGCCGGCGCCGCCGGCTGGCGATTCGACAAATCGACACTGCTGCCCGAGGCCTCGGCAGCACCGCGCGATTCGGCTCGATCGCGGGAACGCAAGGGCTCGCCGATGGCGCCGACCGGTTCCTCGCGCTTGCTGCGGAATATCGCCACGCCGATCACGCCGACGTTGTCGGGCCGCCCGCTGCGTGCAGCGTAGCTGTCGTCAAGTTCGGTGAAATAAAAGCGCGCAACCTGCTGCAGGCTTTTGCGCCAGCCCTTGATGCTGTAACGCGCGCCGGCGCTCAAGACATAACCGGTCTGCGCCCAGTCGGCGGTCTCGCCGGAGACTGCGTTGACGCCATCGACCGCGACCACGGCCATGATCTCGCCGGGCTGCGCATTGCGCAGCGTCAACTGGTATTCGTTGCCGGGTTTGCCGGCGACGTAATAGCGGCCTTCATGAAAATACACCGGCAATACGCGGTTTTCCGAACGGTCGAATACGCTGAGGTCGGCGACGCTGCCGACCGCGCAGGCGTTGGCCGTCGCCAGCGCCACGCCGATTGCTAAAAACGCTGCTTTGATATTCATGCCCTGCTCCCCGGTTTCGACATCCAGTCGATGTCAGCGCTGTAAACGCAGGGGAACCGGCAATGGGGTTAAATCACCCCGAAAAAATTTGCCGGCGTGTCACCACGCCCGACGCCCGGCAATTACTTCAGAACTTCGGGATTGAGCACGTTGACCGGCTTGCCGGCGGCGTAGCCAAGGATACTGTCGACGACGGTGCCGTAGTAGCTTTCGTAGGTGCCGCGCTCGACATAGCCCAGATGCGGCGTGCAGACCACATTCGGCATTTTCAGCAGCGGATGATGGCCGCCGACCACCGGCTCCTCTTCATAGACATCGATCGCGCCGAAACCCGGCCGGCCTTTTTTCAGCGCGTCGACCAGTGCGCCTTCGGCGATCAGGCCGGCGCGGCTGGTGTTGACGATCAGCGCGGTCGGTTTCATCTGCGCAAGATCGGCAGCGGTGACAATACCGCGCGTTTCCTTGTTGAGCGGGATATGCAGGCAGATCACGTCGGCGCCGGCGAAGAACGCCTCGCGGCTGCCCGGCACTTCGTAACCCAGCGCCTTCGCCTTGGCCTTGGACGCATCGCGCCCCCAGCACGTCACTTTCATGCCGAACGCCTTGCCGACCTGTGCGGTCACGCTGCCGATCTTGCCGAGCGCGTAGATGCCCAGCGTTTTGCCGTGCGCGCCGGTGCCGACAGTGGTCTGCCACACGCCCTGCTTCAACTGCTCGACCTCCTGCGGGATGCTGCGCAGGCTGGCCAGAATCAAGCCCCAGGTCAACTCGGCCGTCGCGTTCGGCAAGCCGCCGCCGGCTGCAGCGACGATGATGCCGCGCGCCGTGCAGGCGGCCACATCGATGTGACCGACGTTGCGGCCGGTGTTGCACAGAAGCTTCACGCTGGCGGGCAATTGGTCGACCAGCGTCTTTGGCAGCGGCGAACGCTGCTGGGTCATGATCACCGCTTCGCAACCCTCGAGCCGCGCGGCGAATTTGGCGGCATCTTTTACGGTGTCGCGATAAACCATGAGCTCGTGCCCCTGCAATCGCGCCGCACAGGCGAGATGGCGAAAGGCGTCCTGATAGTCGTCGATAACGGCAATTTTCATGAGTTCCTCTTTTCAAAAAAGCTATTATGCCCTGCCGCGCCGGACCAGCACGCCGCCGCCGGCAAGCATCATCGCGTTGACCCAGAACACCGGGCCCAGACCAAACACCGAGCCGATCGATCCGGCCACCAGCGGAATCAGCACCTGGGTCATGTTGTTGATCGCCAGACGCAGGCCCAATGCCTCGCCGGTGCGGCCCTTCGGCGAACTGGCGTAGATCAGAATGGTGGACAAGGGCTGTCCGCAACCGAGACTGAGCCCGAGCAGAAAGGCGAATACGGTCAGCACCGCGACATTCTTGAACAGCGGAAACACCATGAAGGCCAGCGCGCCCAGAAACAGCGACCACGCCAGCAACGCGGCCTCACCGGTGCGCCGCACCAGCGCCGTCATGCCGATGCGCACGGCAAACGCGGCGATGCCGACCACGCTCAGCACAAAGCCGCTTTGCGACGCCGACAAGCCGATCGAGTGGCCGTAGATTGGCATGTAAAACTGGAACAGATCGGTACCGGTCAGCACCGCCGCGCTGCCGATCAGCGGACTGCGCAGCGGCCGGTGACGCAACAAGTCGAGCATGGCCTTTTTTTCGATAACTTCGGCGGTTGCAGGCACGCGGCGCGACTGGCGGCGCAACCCGCGCGATGCGGCGAGCAACAGCAAAGGGGGCACGGCGACCAGCGCAAGATACAAATAGGTCCGGCTGAAGCCGACATGATCAATTGAAAACCCAGCGCCCAGCGGACCAAGAAAACCGCCGGCCGCGATCATCAGGCTGTAATTGCTGAAGTTCTGCGTGCGGTTGTGATCGCTGCTGATCGCACCCAGCAGGTTCTGCACGGCGACGTGATAAAAAATAAAAGCGGCGCCGAACAGGGCCGCCGACACGCACAGCGCCGGCAATGTCGGCCACAGCCAGGGAATCACCAATCCGGCGACGACGCCGACCGAGCCGCCCAGCATCGGCCAGCGCGGCCCGATGCGATCGGAAAGCCGACCCGCGAACACCGCCAGCAACGCGGGCAACAGCGCGTAGAGCGCGATCACCAGGCCAATTACGTACTGTTCGGCGCCGAGGTCGATCGCATACAGCGACACCAGCATGCGGCTGGCGCGCAGGCAGGTGATGTTGCACAACACGACCAGCAGTATCAGATAAACGTTCATCGCCGCGGCGCGCGTTTTTTGTCGATTTTTCGAGCCGCGACTATAGCAGACGGCCGCGCATGGTCAGGCCGGCGTCATTCCAATACAATGCAGCGACTGCATCAGCGAAGGATGGTTGCGTGAAGAAAATCCTCGTCACCGGCGGCGCCGGCTTTCTCGGTTCGCACCTGTGCGAAAAGCTGCTCGCGCGCGGCCACGACGTGTTGTGCGTCGACAATTTTTTCACCGGCGGCAAACAGAATATCGCGCATCTGGCCGGCACACCCTACTTCGAATTAATGCGCCACGACATCACGTTTCCGCTGTTTGTCGAAGTCGAGCAGATCTACAACCTTGCCTGCCCGGCCTCGCCGGTGCATTACCAGTTCGATCCGGTGCAGACCACCAAAACGTCGGTGCACGGCGCGATCAACATGCTGGGGCTCGCCAAGCGCGTCAAGGCGCGCATCCTGCAGGCATCGACCTCCGAGGTCTACGGCGATCCCGAGGTTCATCCGCAGCAGGAGGACTACGTCGGCCACGTCAATCCGATCGGGCCGCGCAGCTGTTACGACGAGGGCAAGCGCTGCGCGGAGACCCTGTTTTTTGATTACCACCGCCAGCATCGCGTTGATATCAAGGTCGCGCGCATCTTCAACACCTACGGCCCGAACATGCATCCCAATGACGGCCGCGTAGTCAGTAATTTCATTGTGCAGGCCCTGCACGGCGAGGACATCACGATCTACGGCGACGGCACGCAATCGCGCTCGTTTTGTTACGTTGACGACCTGATCGACGGCCTGATCCTGCTGATGGAAAGCGCCGATGGCTTTACCGGGCCAATCAACCTCGGCAATCCGCACGAAATCTCGATTGCCGCGCTGGCCGAAAAAATCATCGCGCTGACCGGCTCGAAATCGAAACTGTCGTATAAGCCTGCGCTGACCGACGACCCGAAGCAGCGCCAGCCGGATATCGCGCTGGCGCGCAGCCGGCTCGGCTGGCAGCCGCATACTGAACTCGACGACGGCCTGCGCGAGACGATTGCGTATTTCCGCCGCCGCCTGGCCTGACCGGCGCAATCCCTAACTGGCGTATTTTTGGTAGCGCGGGTCGTCGAGCAGATGATCGTAGGCGTGCCCGATATGCCACAGCCGGCCGCTTTCGATGTCACGCGGCAACCACGCAATCGCCGGCGGCGTGGCATAACGCCGCGCCATTTCCAGCACGCAATACATCGCCGACTGATCGACCAGCCATGAATCCGGTTCGCGTGCCAGTGCCGCCATCGCGTAGCTCCTGACCGCACTGAAGTACGCGCGCGCGGCCGGCGTCGGATTGGCGACGATGATATTGGCGATCAGGTCGAGCCAGGGCGAATCGATCGGTTCGCGCGGATTCAGCGCGAGATCGACGCCGTGCGCGGCGGCGACGATGCCGGCAAGCGGCCCTTCGACGATAAAATCGGCATCCAGACTCATCACGGGGCGTTGATACAGCGTGAGCCAGTGCTCCATGTGCGCGAGGCGACCGCAGGCGTAATACGCTTTGCGCTGCTGCGGACGCGCCGCCGGAAACGGGCTGTGTTCGGTGGTCACTGCGAGATTCGTCAGCGCGCAGGCGCGCGCCACCGTTCTCGCCTCGTCAATAATGCCGTCATCCGGATCGTAAACATGCAAATGCAGCACGCCGTCGCGTTGCGCGCAGGCGGCGTAGGAGCGCAGAAACGGCAGGCCGAACTTGCGCACATACGGAGGATTGCAGGAAATCAGCGTGACATGCCCCTGTGACAGTGCCGGCGCCGCGATCGCCGTCATCGGCGGACCCGGCGGAACACCGGCCATGCTGACCGCATCCCATGTTCTGCGGTCGAACGCGACCAGCCGCGAATAAGTGAATTTGCCGGCGTTGCGTGCCGCGCGCTCGAACGCGGCCTGCGCCTCGTCAAATTGCCCGAGCCGCGCCAGCGTGCAGCCGCGTCGCGCATCGATTTGATGATCAGCAAGCGGCGAACGCGCGGCGATCTCGAGTTCCTGCAGCGCCTCGTCGAAACGTTGCCGCGCGTGCAGCACGGTGGCGAGACTGACGCGCGAGGCGATCAGATCGGGCAGCAGTTCGACCGCGCCGCGCAGACAGTACTCGGCACGGTCGAGATCGCCGAGTTTCCAGTGGCAGTTGCCGAGATTGGCCAGCGTCCACGGATCGACGCGCAGACGCAACACGCGATCGAGCAATTCAACCGCCTCCGGCCAGCGATACTGCAACATCGCGATGCGGCCCAGCATGGCCAGTGCATCGATGTCCTGCGGCGCCGCCTGCAGGGCCTCTTCGCAATACTGCCGCGCGCGCGCGTAATCGCGGGCTTCGATTTGTCCTGCCGCCGCCTTCAGCAATTCTTCGGATTGCGCGGTTCCGCCTGCATTGTTCATGCGCGCGATTATGACAGACTCGCGCTGCAATCCGCGCGTAGCCACGCCAGTGCCCTTCCCTTAAAATCGCGCTGCCATGCCGTCACCCCTGCGCGCGTTGCGCCATCGCAATTTTGCATTGTTCACCGCCGGCCAGGCTTGCGCACTCATCGGTTACTGGGTTCAGCAGATTGCCGTCAGCTGGCTGGTCTACCGCCTGACCGGTTCGGCGACATTGCTGGGCGTGCTCAGCTTCGCCGCCAACGTGCCGGTGCTGCTGCTGGCGCCGGTGGCCGGCATCTGGTCCGACCGCTTCAACCGCCATCGCATGATGCTCGCCACCCAGGTGCTGGAAATGCTGCAGGCCATCGCGCTGGCAGTACTCGCCTACGGCGGCTGGATCGAGGTCTGGCATGTTGTCGCACTGACAGTGATGCTCGGTCTTTGCGTCGCCGTCGAACTGCCGGTGCGTCACGCCTACCTGCTCGAACTTGTCGGCGACAAACAGGATCTGCCCAATGCGGTGGCGACCACCTCGCTGGTCGCCAATTGCGGCCGGCTGGTCGGTCCGTCGATTGCCGGTCTGCTGATCGCCAATTTCAGCGAGGCGCTCTGTTTCGCGATCAACGCCGTGAGCTTCATGGCGGTGCTGGCGAGCTTCGCCTTCATCCGCGTCAAGCCGCAGCCGGCGACCGGCTCGCATCCGCCGGCGCTGCACGGCTTGAAGGAAGGTATTCTTTACGCTTGGCATTCGGTGCCGATCCGGCTGTTGCTGACGCTGCTCGCGCTGATCGCGCTGACCGCCGCGCCCTACAGTACGCTGATGCCGGCGGTGGTGCATGAAATTTTCAGCGGCAATGCGCAGACGCTGGGCTTTCTGGTCGGCGCCGCCGGCTGCGGCGCGGTCTGCGGCACGCTGCTGCTGGCGTCGCGCGGCAACGTGCGCGGACTGCTCCGCTTCATTGCCGCCGCGGCGCTGGTCGCGGCGTTTGCGCTGATCGCGCTGTCGCAGTCGCGGCTGCTGCCGCTGTCGCTTTTATTGATGGCGGCGATCGGCGGCAGCATTCTGGTCACCTCAGTGTCGATCAACATGATTCTGCAAACCATCGTCGATGACGACAAGCGCGGTCGCGTGATGAGCCTCTACACCGCGGCGTTTCTTGGCGTGGTGCCGCTGGGCGCCATGATGGCAGGTGCGCTGGCCGATCGCATCGGCGCGTCGCACACGCTGCTCGCCGGCGGTCTGGTCTGCCTCTGCGGCGCGCTCTACCTTGCGCGCCGGCTGCCGCAATTGCGCCTGGACATGCGCGAAACCTACGCCCGCCTCGGCATCGAGGCCACTTCCTGAGACAATCGAGGCCCATGCCGACACACAAGAACACACCCCACCCCGAAGCCGCTGCGATTCGCGCCGCAGTCCTGCGCGGCATCGCCGGCAATCGCATTCCAGGATTGCATTTCGCCGGCTATTTTCTCGATATGGCGCTGCCGCGAATCAAGGGCGAACGCGTCGAGATGTCGGTGCCGCATGCGCTGCACACGCGCGATGCGGACGGACTGATCGATCTCACCGCGCTGTGCATGCTCGCCGACAGTTCGCTCGCCACCGCCACGCGCAGCCATGTGCCGGACGGCGCGCGACTCGCGACCCTGCATCTGCAATTGCAATTCACCGGTGTGCCGGCAGCGGGCGACGTGCATTCAGTTGCGCGACCGCTGGAAACCTTTGCCGGCAGCTCGGTGCGCCAATTGCTCGCCGCAGCAACCATTACCGCCGGTGGCAACACCGTCTGCCACGCCAGCGGCGAATTTGCAGCACTCGATCCGCCGCCCGGCGTCGAGTTGGCTCCCCTGCCGTGGCAGTACGCAACGCCGCCACAACCGGTCGCGTTAGGCGAACGGGAACTCGCCGCCGCGGAAAAACCAATCCTCAAAGCCTGCAACAGCGCTCTCAACAAGGCGGTCGCGCATCCCGCCTTCATTCAGCATTTCTGGGGCGGATTGCCGGTGCGCAACGAAGGCGGCGCGCGCACGCGTTTCACGGTCGGTCCGCATCTGACCAACCGCGTCGGCCATGTGCAGGGCGGGATTTCCGTCGGCATCGCCGCGCGCACGGCCTGCGTCGCAGCACCCGCGCACATGCTGCTGTCGAATATCTCTGCCTGCTACATCAGTCCTGGCCGCGGCAAATATCTGGCGGTGAGATCGCGCGTGGTGCATGCAGGCAAAACCATCGCCGTGGTGCGCACCGAAGTGAAGACCGACAGCGGCGCGCGGGTGCTCGATGTGGTCACCCACCACGTCGCGCGCCAGCACACGTGAGCGGCGGGCCGCGCGAGGCTAATCGGCGCGCGCGCCTGAAGCCTTGATGACTTTCGCCAGCTTGGCGGATTCGGATTTGATGTAATCGTCGAAGGCGGCCGGCGTGCTCGAAACCGCTTCGACGCCGAGACTGGCGAAGCGCTCTTTCACATCCGCAGTCTGCATCGCCTTGACGATCTCGGTGTTGATGCGGCCGATGATGGTCTTCGCTGTGCCGGCCGGCACCAGTATGCCCCACCAGTTGTCGAGCGCAAAACCGGGCACGCCGGCCTCGGCTACCGTCGGCAGGTCCGGCAGCAGCAGCGTGCGTCTGGCGCCGGTGACCGCCAGCGCGCGCAGGCGCCCGCTTTTCACATGCGGCACTGCCGGCGGCGCATCGGAAAACACCACCTGCACCTGGCCCGCGATCAGATCGTTGACCGACAACACGGTACCTTTGTATGGCACGTGGGTCATGGCGACGCCGGTCAGCGACTTGAACATTTCCCCCGCCAGATGCGCCGGCGAGCCGGCACCACCGGAACCGAAGTTTAGTTTGCCCGGATTGGCTTTCGCATAAGCGACGAGTTCCTGCACCGACTTCACCGGCAATGCGGGATTGACCACCAGCACGTTGGGGCCGGCGGCAACCAGCGTAACGCCCGCGAAATCGCGCAACGGGTCATACCCGAGCTTGCTGTAAAGCGAAGGGTTCGCCGCGATCGGCGTCATGTTGCCGACCAGCAACGTATAGCCGTCGGCGGGGGATTTCGCCGCCAGCTCGCTGCCGATGCCGCCGTTGGCGCCGGCACGGTTGTCGACCACGATCTGCTGGCCCCAGGCGTCGTTCAGTTTCTGACCGACGATGCGCGCGATGATGTCGGAGGTGCCGCCCGGCGGATACGGCGCGATCATGCGCACCGGCTTGACCGGATACGCCGTTTCGGCGGCCAGCAACGACTTCATCATGCCCGCCGTCAACAACAGTACAAGAATGGTCCTCAATGATTTCACAACGCTCTCCCCTGTGACAGTCGGGCGCTGGCGCGCCCGCGATTATTATTCCGCCGTGATTTTTGCGTCGCGCACGACCTTCACCCATTGCGCGATCTCGCTCTTGATGAAGGCGGCGAATTGCTCCGGCGTGCCGGTGGTCGGCTCGGCGCCCTCGCCGGCGAGTTTGTCGCGCACTTCTGGCGCGCGCATGGCGACCGTCAATTCGCGCTGCAGGCGCGCGATGATGTCCGGCGACACGCCCGCCGGCGTCATCAGGCCGAACCACGAGATCACCCGATAACCCGGCAGCCCGGCTTCGCTGACCGTCGGCAATTCCGGCACGATTGCCGAACGCTTTTCACCGCTGACCGCCAGCGCGCGCAGGCGCTTTGCTTTTACATAGGGAATCGCCGCGGTCAGATTCGGAAACATGATCTGCACCTGACCGCCGATCAGGTCGGTGAGCGCCGGGCCGGTGCCTTTGTACGGCACGTGCACGAGTTCGATATGCGCCATGCCGGTGAACAGTGCGCCGGCCAGATGGGTGGCATTGCCGTTGCCGGCCGAGGCGTAATTGAGCTGGCCGCGCCGCGTGTGCGCCAATGCAATCAGCTCCTTTACCGACTGCACGGGCAGCGACGGATGCACCACCACGCAATAGTGGCCGATAGTGAGCAGGCTGACCGGCGCGAAATCGCGCACGAGGTCGTAATCGAGCTTGCGATAAAGGCCTGTGTTGATCGCCTGCGCCGGCGTGCCCATGAACAGGTTGTAACCGTCGGGCGGCGCCTTCGCCGCAAGTTCGGCGCCGAGATTGCCGCCGGCACCGGCACGGTTGTCCACCACCACCTGCTGGCCGAGCTGGTCGGACAGTTTCTGCGCGACGATGCGCGAGACGATATCCACCGCGCTGCCCGGCGATGAGGCGGCGATCAGACGCAGCGGTTTCGACGGCCAGGTCTGTGCCGAGGCAACCGCCGGCAACAGAAGAGCCAGCCACGCGATCCGCCTCATTCGGCTTTCACGCCGGAGGCTTTGACCACGCGCGCCCATTTGTCGATTTCGCTCTTCATATAAGCACCGAACGCCTCGGGGCTGCTGCCGACGAGATCGAAACCGACGTTTTCGAGCCGATCTTTGACTTCGGGCATTTTCAGCGCATGCAGCAATTCGCCGTTCAAGCGCATGACAATGGCTTTCGACGTGCCGGCCGGCGCCAGCACGCCGTACCAGGCGCTCGCCTCGAACCCAGGATAACCGGATTCGGCGATCGTCGGCACCTCGGGCGTGGCTGGCGAGCGTTGCGCGCCGGTCACCGCCAGCGGCCGCAGCTTGCCGGCCTTGATATGCGTCATCACCGACGACATGCCGCTGAACATGATCTGCACCTGACCCGCGAGCAGATCGATTACCGCCTGCCCGCTGCCCTTGTAGGGCACGTGCTGCATATGGATGCCGGCGGAACTGTTGAGCAGTTCACCGGCGAGGTGGCCGAGGCTCGCCACCGCGGCCGAAGCGTAATTGACCTTCTGCGGATTGGCCTTGGCATAGGCAACCAGTTCGCGCACCGATTTCACCGGCAGCGAGGGATGCGCCACCAGAATATTCGGCGACACCGCGAGTTGCGTCACCGGTGCGAAGTCCTTCAGCGGATCGAACGGCAGCTTCGCATAAAGACCGGGGCCGATGCCCAGATTCGCGATATAGCCAAGCAGAATGGTATGGCCGTCGGGCACGGCGTGGGCGACGATGTCGGTGCCGATATTGCCGTTGCCGCCGGAGCGGTTATCGACCACCACCTGCTGGCCGAGCGCGTCAGTGAGCCGGATAGCGAGCGTGCGGGCCAGCGTGTCGGTGCTGCCGCCGGGTGCAAACGGCACGATGAAACGCACCGGCCGCGAGGGATAAGCCGTTTCCTCCGCGGTGGCGACGGCAGCCGCGCCGAGCAGGCATAGCGCGATCGCGCGCAGCAGACGCTCAGCTCTTGGCCGCGCGATCGTCGGCACGCCAGCGTTCCCAGGCAAACCGCTGGTCGCGCTGTATGCTTTCGTCTTCCAGCATCTTGCGCACCAACGCCGTTGCGTCGGATTCGTAGATTCCCTTGCGCTTTTCAAAGACCCAGCGATGTCCGCGGGGAAATACGGGCGACTTGAGAATTTCCGAAAATTTCATGGCTGCACTCCGGGCGACTGCGGTGGAATTGCTATCAGGCGATCATTCTAGCGCATACCCGGGAACATGCCCGGCGGCATGCCGGGCGGCATTCCTCCACCGGGCTTGCGCGGCTTGGCGATCAGATCGGCCCGCGTCTTCAGCACCGGCTCCAGCGTTTTGCCGGCGACGACGAAGGTCCATTGCGCCAGTTCCTTCTCCGCCTTCACGCGTTCATCGAGCTTCGCCAGCGTCTCGCTGAACTGCTTGTCGAGACGTTCCTTGTCCTCGGCTTTCTCGCCCTTCTCCGGCGTGCGCTGGCGCGGCGCCTCGCCGCTGATGGCGACCGTCAGGAAATAATCGTCGCTGTCGGCCTTCTTCGCCACCTTGATCGTGTAAACCAGATTGTCATAGGTGTCGGCCACGAAGGTGCGTGGCTTGTCCAGACTGTCCGGCTTGACGTCGAGCGCGATGTCCGAGAACGCCAGTCCGGCCAGCGCATTGACCGCGCCGACCGCCGCGCTGGCGTCGAGTTCGCCGCCGCCGTCGGCAAACTTCCACTGACCGTATTCTTCGGGGCGCGCAATCTTCCATGCCGCATCGCCGCCGGAACTCAGCGTGCGAATGCGATCGGCCTTGAAGAAATTCTTCGCCAGCCAGCGCGCCGGATTCGCCTCGGCCACCACCAGCGCATCGGACACCACCAGCACGGTGGCGCTGGCGGGACTCAGCACGTAGCGGCCGACCGGGGTCTGCGGCTTGATCGGCAGCGGACTGTCCTCGGTCTTGATGACCTTTTTGCCGAGCAACAGCGTGCCCGCGACCTTGCCGCTCTTGTCGAGCAACTCGAGGCGCGTGCCTGCCGCCTCGACCGACTTCGCGTCCTTGGCATCGACCTTGGCCGGATCGACCAGGTTCAGGCGCGGCAGCAGCGAATCGCCGACCGCCTCGGTCTGCACCACCTTCAGGTCGGTCAACTTGATCAGAAGGTCGCCGATGTCCTGATTGTTGGCGGCGTAACCGTTGCGCTGTTCGACCACCCAGTGCTTGTCCTTGATCGCAAGACTGACGCTGTCCTTGCCGTCGGTAAGCTTGATGCCGGTAATGTCGTTGACAGCAAGTTTGTCGAACAATTTGGCGCCGATCTTGGCATCCGAATTGCGCCATGCGCCGAGGTCCTTCCAGAACAGGCCGAGCCCGATGCCGCCGAGCACCGCGACCAGCGCCAGCAGCACCAAAAACGATTTGCGGTTCATTTGGCGATCACTTTCCGCCGGCGCACCAGCGCCAGCACCACACCGAGTATCACCACCAGCAGCGGCACCGCGCCGATGTTGATGACCTTGGTCCAGAACTGCAGGCGTTCACTTTCCTCGCGCAGGTTCTTGCGCAGTTCCTTCAGATCGCGTTTGGTATCGGTTGTCTTCTTGCGGAAGTTGTCGACCTCGGTCTGCTGCTCGGGCGTCAGGATCGCGCTCTGCGTGCCGCCGCGCTGCTTTTGGAGCGCAGTGAGTTTTTCCTGCGTCTGCTGCAGCGTGTCCTCGAGTTCCTTGATCTTGCCGAGGTAGTTCTGCTGCGCGCGCGACTCCATCTGCTGGATCACCGTCAGCGGCCGGGTGAACGCGGCCCGGCTGCGCAGACTGGACAGATCGAAATCGCTGGCGACCTGCTCGACCAGGCTCTGCGCGAAGTTGAGATTGCCGTTGCGCGGCACGATAACCTTCTGGCCGAACACATCCTGCACTTCGACTGCCGCGTTGTCGGTCAGCATGTCGACGTCGGAAACCAGCACCACCGAATTGTCCTTCGCCGCGACCTTCAGCGCATCGTCGGCTTTCGCCTCATCCTTCTTCGCGTCGCCAGCCTTCGGATCGCGCGGCGGCTCGTACGGTTTCGGTTTGCCCTCGGGGAAGGCCGTTTTGAATTTTCCCGACAGACGGATCGCGATCGGATAGGGCGTGCCATTGGGCTGAAAGCCGCGCGTTGATGGCTCGCCCGACAAGGTCGCGATGATCAGGTCGGCCAGCATCGCGTTTGGCGACGACTGCGCCAGTATGGTCTGGGTGATGCCCTCGGCCGGCTTGCCGGTAAAGGTGCTGGCAAACGGCACCAGCAAGGTGCCGACGCGGCTGGTCACCACGTCATCCTTGTTCAGCGCCTCCTGCGGCAGCGACAGCAGGGTCGGCAATATGCGCGGACCGGCGCCGCTGGCGTAAGTGAGATCGGCGACCACCTTGCCCATTTCCATGCCGAGGCCCCACTGCTTGAGCAGGCGGTAGAAGGTCGATTGCCCCGCCGCCGTGCCGCCGAGCGGGTTCTGCATATCGGGCTGCTGGTCGAAGTAGGCGAAGGAATCCATGAAGGCGATCAGCTTGCCGCCGCGCAGGATGAACTGGTCGATCGCGAATTCCGTGGTCTCGGTGATGTCGCGCGGATGAATCACCAGCAGCACCTTGATGTCGTCGGGAATCCTGTCGACGTTCATCTCGATCTTCTTCACCGTGAACAGGTTCTGCAGCTCGGTCATCAGCGTCCACGGTTCGGTCGGCTGCTGCTTCTTCATCGGATTCAGCGGCTGGCCGAGCACCGGCAGCGCGCTCATCACGCCGATCACCGGCTTGCTGGCGGAGGCCACGCGCGTGATCGCGCGCACGATGTCGTATTCGAGCAGCTGTTCGCGATCGGGTGCCAGCACCGGCAGCGCCGCCTTCTGGTCGAGGAAGCCGACCGACAGGCCGAGATAGAATTTTTCCTGCGTATCGGTGAGCTGGCCCTCGATGCCGTCGAGCGTGGCCGATTCCTCGGCATCCGAATCCGGTTCCGGATTGAGTTTCTCGATGATGACCTTGCCGTTGCCTGCACGCGCGAATTCGCCGAGCAGATCCTCGACGCGTTTGCCGAAAGTCTTGAGGCCGACCGGCAACGCGCTGTTGCCCTGCGAATAGTAATAGCGGATCTTGACCGGCGCCTCGAGCTTGGACAGGATCGCCTTGGTACCCGGCGACAGCGTATAGACGCTGCCCTCGGTCAGGTCGGCGCGCAGGTTGAGCGAGCTGATGATGAAGTTGGCCGCGATCAGGATGATGACCAGCGCTACCACGCCGCCGGCGGAATAAAACAGATGTTCAAGATGTTTTTTCTGCATGATCTTTTTCCTAACCCGCGCGATGGCCGCGAATCACGACGCCGGTGGTGAACAACGCAAAGCCCATCACCGACACGAAAAACACGATGTCGCGCAAATCGATCACGCCGCGCTGGAAGCTTTCGAAATGCGTCATCACGCTGAACGAGGCGATGGTCTGCACCACTGCCGGATTGGCCCAGCGCACCAGGAGGTCGGTGACCGGCGTGAAGCCGGCGAGAATCAGGAACAGGCACAGCATCACTGAAACGATAAAGCTGATGACCTGATTGCGCGTCATCGCCGAGGTCATGCAGCTGATGGCGAGATAAGTGCCTGCCAGCAGCAGGCTGCCGACGTAGCCGGCGAGAATCACGCCGTTGTCGGGGCTGCCCAGCCAGTTGACCGTGATCCACACCGGGAAGGTCAGCGCCAGCGCGATGCCGAGGAACAGCCACGAGGCAAGAAACTTGCCGACGATCGCCTGCCAGGTCGTGATCGGCATGGTCAGCAGCAATTCGAGCGTGCCGAGGCGACGCTCTTCGGACCATAGGCGCATGCCGGCGGCCGGCACCAGAAACAGGTAAAGCCACGGATGCCAGGTGAAGAACGACACCAGCGAAGCTTCGCCGCGCTCGAAGAAATTACCGACCGTAAACGTGAAGAAACCGGTCAGCAGCAGGAAAATCACCAGAAACACATAAGCGACCGGCGAGGTGAAATATCCGCCGAGTTCGCGTTTCATGATTGCTTTGACGTTGTTCCACGAATTCATCAGGCGGCCCTCTTAACAGTGTCAGGCAGCGTGATGCTGCGGAACACATCGTCCATGCGTCCCTCTTCGACATGCAGCTCGTCGAGTTTCCATTGTTCGCGCTGCGCGAATTCGGCCACGCTGCCGACGAAGGCGGCGTTACCGCCGCGCTCCTGCGGATACACTCGCACGACGGCAACCCCGCCCTGCTCGAACAGGATTTCCGTGCGCAACGCGACCGGCGCCAGCTTCGCGCCGATTGCCGCCGCCGCGATGCCGCGAACCGTCAGACGAACGGCGCCGGCATTTTCCGCGCGTGCCTTCAGTTCCTGCGGCGTGCCGTTGGCCACCACATGCCCGCGGTCGATGATGATCACGCGCGAACAGGCGGCCTCGACTTCTTCCAGAATGTGCGTCGAGAACACGATCGCCTTGTTCTCGCCCATGCGCTTGATCAGGCTGCGCACTTCGTGCTTCTGATTGGGATCGAGACCGTCGGTCGGCTCGTCGAGAATCAGGATGTCAGGATCGTGAATGATCGACTGCGCGAGACAGGTGCGATGCTTGTAGCCCTTCGACAGCGTGTCGATCGTCTGATAGAGCACGCCGTCGAGCATGCAGGTTTCGACCGCGCGATGAATCGCCTTTTTCTTGGCGTCGCCGGTGAGTCCGCGCAGATCGGCGACAAAGGCGAGAAACCCGTGCACCGTCATGTCGGCATAGCCGGGCGCATTCTCCGGCAGATAGCCGATCAGGCGCTTGGCCGGCAGCGGATTCTCGACGATGTCAAAACCGCCGACGGTGACGCGACCCGAGGTGGGCGGATAAAAGCCCGTGATGATCCGCATCGTCGTCGATTTGCCGGCGCCGTTGGGCCCCAGAAAGCCCAGCACTTCGCCGCGCTCGACGGTAAACGAAACATCGTCGACGGCGCGCTTGGCGCCGAACGCCTTCACCAGATTTTCAACCTTGATCATTGCTGTCCTCCACGACGTCGGCCGGCTCCCGCCGGCTGCGCGCGATTTTTTTGCCTGTATGGGGTCTGCGCAACCCGCTTTCAAGTCCTGCGCAAGGTATGCGACCGGCGCCGCCGGATTAGGTTCCCCGCCGGCGCCGCAGAAGCGACCTTCGCCCTCGAAAATAAGGCCTGCGCGACGGCAAGCCTTCCTGTGCGGGCGCCATTATCGCAGGTTTCCCCCGCGACGTGCAGACCGCCGGCGCGCGCTTACTTGAACTGCATGCCGCGCAGCGCGACGAAGCCGGCGTCGCCGCAATTGGCGAGAATCACGACGCGCAGATAGCGGCCGACCGCCGGCGCCAGCAGTTGCATGTTCAGCCAGCCGTCGGCGCTGTTCGGCGCGCAGGGAATTTCCGAGGCAACCTGCGCCGACCACGTGGCGCCGTCCTCGCTCGATTCGACGCGGATCACTTTCGGCGCGCGCCCGGGATTGCCGTCCTGCGCGCGCAATCCCAGCGTGGTGATTTTGCGCGAACGCCGGAAGTCCACCGCAATCCACTCCGGATAATCGGGTGGACTGGCCGATTGCCAGCCCGGCTGCGTCGATGCGAGCAGCCCGTCGGGGCCGAAAAATTCGTGCTGCGAACTGGCCGTGACGCGGTTCGCCGCAATGGCTTTCGCGGGCGGATTTGCCGCGGGCGCCGCCGGCGCCATCGGCGCTGCAACCGGCGCATCGCCGGCGTCAGGCTTCTGCAGTGCCGCGTTGGCGGGGGTTGCCTCGCGCCGCGCATCGATAACGAATTGCCGGAACGCTGGTGTCAACTGCTCGACGCCGCGTATCGGCGTCAGGCGCGGTCGACCTTTGGCGATGCCGGCAGCGAATACGACCGTCGCCGCGCTGGTGTAAAACTTTGCACTGTCGACAAAGCGCTCGAAAGTTTCGCGCGTCCAGCGCCCCTGACGCAGGCCCTTGCGCGCGATGCCCGTCAGAAAATAAGCATAGTGCCGCGTTCTGCCATCGACGCTGACACTGCCTTCTTCGCGGAGCACGCCGCGGCCGTCGATGAAGCCGCTCTTGCAGCGGCCCTGCCAGACAACCGCACCCTGCGCGGCGATTTCCTGCAATCGCGCGACAGCGGCTTCGGAGCCGAGCAGTTTGCAGCCCCTGCCTTCGACAAACGTCACCAGATTGGAGGCGCCAACTGCCGGCAACGCGGCCAGCGCGTAAAGGAGAACCACACACGTCCGCACCAGCATGATGGTGAATCTCCGCGCCGATGACATGCCTGAGGGCGTAAGGCCGCCGCCGCAAAAAGCAAAATCGATGGTGCCGCTTGTCTGGATTGAACAGACGACCTACCGCTTACAAGGCGGTTGCTCTACCACTGAGCTAAAGCGGCTCCCGATTATTTTCGCATATCCGCGCCGCACCCGACCAAGGTGGCGGCAAGCCCGCTACAACCGCCAGACATTCAGTCCGCCGCGTTCGAGCTCTGCGCGGTCGAGGGCCGACTTGATGTCGATCACGCAACCGGCGGGATTCAATGCCGCGGTCAGCGCTGGCAGGGGCATGTCGAGATAACTGCGGTGCGGCACGGCGAGAATCAGCGCGTCGGCTTTGGGCAGCGCCTCCCATGGCTCAAGATCAATGCCATATTCGTGCTGCGCCTCCGCCGCATCGGCCAGCGGATCGTGCACATGCACCTCGACGCCGGCTTCGCGCAATGCCGCGATCACGTCCGCGACCTTGGAGTTACGCAGGTCGGGCACATTTTCCTTGAAGGTGAGCCCCAGCACGTTGACGCGCGCGCCCTTGACCGCGCGGCCGGCGGCGACAATCTGTGCGACCGTTTTTTCCGCGATATGACGGCCCATGCCATCATTGATGCGGCGCCCGGCAAGAATGACCTGCGGGTGGTAGCCGACGCTCTCCGCCTTGTGCGTCAGGTAGTACGGGTCGACGCCGATGCAATGGCCGCCGACGAGTCCGGGCCGGAACGGCAGAAAATTCCATTTGGTACCGGCGGCCTCAAGCACTTCCTGCGTGTCGAGTCCGAGATGGCCGAACAGGATGGCCAATTCATTGATCAACGCGATATTCAGGTCGCGCTGCGTGTTTTCGATCACCTTCGCCGCTTCGGCCACGCGAATCGACGACGCGCGATAAACACCGGCCTTGACGATGGTCGCATATAAATCACCGACCTTGTCGAGCGTCGCCGCGTCGTCGCCCGAAACGATTTTGACGATACGCGCCAGCGTGTGCTCCTTGTCGCCGGGATTGATGCGCTCGGGCGAATAGCCGATATGAAAGTCTTCGCGCCAGCGCAGTTTCGAATAGCGCTCGAGAATAGGCACGCACACTTCCTCGGTCGCGCCCGGATAGACGGTGGATTCGTAAATCACGATCGCACCGCGTTTCATGTGGCGGCCGACCGTTTCGCTGGCGGATTCGAGCGGACCGAAATCGGGTTTGCGCGCCGCGTCCACCGGCGTCGGCACGGCGACGATAATGTAATCGGCTTCATGCAGTACCGCGGCGTCTGCCGTCACCCGCAACAGTTTCGCCGCCGCGATTTCGCTTTCGGAAAGTTCGCCGGTGTGATCATGACCGCGCGCGAGTTCCGCAATCCGCGCGTCCGCCCGGTCGTAACCGATGGTGGTGCGCACTTTGCCGAACTCGACCGCCAGCGGCAATCCGACATATCCCAAGCCGACAACGGCGATCGTTTGCATGGCGTCCAGACTTTTCACTTCGTTATTTTCCGTTTTCGGTGGCGCGCGCCACATACCAGTCGATCGCCGCGCGCATCCCGTCGGCAACGCGATGGGTCGGCGCGTAACCGAGCAATGCGCGCGCCTTGCCGATATCGGCCTGCGAAAAACGCACATCTCCGGCACGGAAATCCCGGTATTGCGCTTTGAATGATTGCAGGTGTTCGAAGCGTTCGGCCAGCAGCACGCGGATCATTTCAAACAGTTCGTTCAGCGTGGTGCGGTCGCCGAGCGCTACATTATAAACGCGGTTCAGGGCATCCGGCCGCGCGGCAGTCGCCGCCAGCAGATTGGCCTGCAGCACATTCTCGACGTAGCAGAAATCGCGGAAAGTTTCACCGTCGCCGAAAATCTCGACCGCCTGATTGCCGATCATGCCGGCGATCCAGCGCGGAATTACCGCGGCATAGGCGCCCTGCGGATCCTGACGCGGCCCGAACACGTTGAAATAGCGCAGCCCCACCGTCTGCATGCCGTAGCAGCGCGAATACACATCGGCATAGAGTTCGTTCACGTACTTGGTGACCGCATACGGCGACAGCGGCTTGCCGATCTTCTCTTCGACCTTCGGCAGATCGGGATGGTCGCCATAGGTCGAACTCGACGCCGCATAAACGAAGCGCTTGACGCCGGCGCCGCGTGCCGCCTCCAGCACGTTGAGAAAGCCGCTGACATTGCATTCGTTGGTGAGTATGGGGTCCTGCAGCGAGCGCGGCACGCTGCCCAGCGCGGCGTGATGCAGCACGTAGTCGGCACCATCGCAGGCGGCGCGGCACGCCTCCAGTGCGCGGATGTCGCCCTCGATGAAATTGAAATTCGCCCACTGCGCCGGCGTCACGCGCGCGCGCACTTCTTCGAGATTGCGCCGGTGACCGGTAAAAAAATTGTCGAGCCCGGTGACGTGCTGGCCGAGTTTCAACAACGCTTCCAGCAGATTCGAGCCAATGAAACCGGCCGCACCGGTGATCAGCCAGTGTGCCGGTGCCGTCGCAAGATCCTGCCTGACTTGTTCGATGCGCGTCATGATGTCATTTCGTGATACCAAGCCCGAGGCTGCGCACGAGGCGTCCGTAACGGTCGTAGTCGCGGCGCATGCGCCCGGCAAACTGCTCCGGTGTGGTATCGATGGTCTCGACGCCCTGTGCGTTCCATAACATTTTCATCTCCGGTGTGGCGAGTATTTTGCGGATCGCCGCATTCAGCTGCACGACCATTTCACGCGGCGTCCCCGCCGGCGCCAGCCAGCCGTGCCAGCCAACCGATTCGTAACCGGGCAAGCCGCTGTCGGCGATCGGCGGCACGCCGGGCAGCGCCGCCACCGGTCGCAAGCCGGTGACGCCGAGGGCGCGCACGCGGCCGGCGTCGAGCTGTGTCTTCACGACTGCAATGTTGTCGAGCATCAGATCGACGCGACCGGCGATCAGGTCTGCAATTGCAGCGGAGCCGCCGCCGCGGTAGGGCACATGCAGCAGCCGGATGCCCGCCATCTGACAGAAGTATTCGAAGTTGAGATGAAAACCGCTGCCGACCCCCGTCGAACCGTAAGTCAGATAACCGGGCCGCGCCTTCGCCAGCCGGATGAGATCGGCGGCATTGCGCGCCGGCACCGAAGGATGGGCAACGATCACGCTGTAGAACTCGTTGATCTGCGCGATCGGCGCGAAGTCGCGCAAGGGGTCGAACGACAGTTTCTGCAGGTGCGGCGTGCTGCCCATCGCCGACGACGGCGCAGCCAGCAGCGTGTAGCCGTCGGGCGCGCTTTTGGCGACGAGTTCGCTGCCGATGGTGCCGGTGGCGCCGGGCCGCGCGTCGATGACGAACTGCTGGCCCAGTGCTTCGGACAGTTTCTGCGCCAGCGGCCGCGAAAAAATATCGATCGCCGAACCCACCGCAAAACCGTGCACCACGCGCACCGTCTTCACCGGATAGGTCTGCGCCGCCGCCTGCGCTGCCGCAAGGGTTGCGGCAAGCCAGACCAGCATGAACGGCAGCCGGGTCATGCGCGCCCCTGCAAGTGGCGGTCGAAGAAGGCCATGAACAGATCGTAGGCCTGCTGCTGGATCGCCTCCGGTTGATAGGAACCGTCGGGCTTGCGGTAAATAAACGGATAACCGTGCGAGGAATGATCGAAGCTGACCAGCGTCGAATCCTTGCCCGCCTCGAGCATCCATTCGTGCACCAGTTTGAAGATGCCCTGCAGATGATCGCCGTCGCGCGCGAGATGCAGGATCGGCGTGTTGATGCGGCCGATGCGCGCCATCGCGCGCGCCTTGTCGGTGTTTTTGCGCACGACTTCGACGTCCTGATACTGGATTTCGTTGCCCTTGCGCGGCGCCGAAGGCCCGGTATCGACGCTGATGAATTCGTGCGAGGCGCCTTCGATCGCCACGCCCGCCGCAAAATCCATTTCGGCGGCAACCTTGAGTATCAACTCGCCGCTGTGACTGACGCCGATGGCGCCGATCGCATCGGGCTTCACATAGGGCAGCGTGCGCAGATATTTGAAAATGGCGATCAGATCGTCCGAATCGAGCGTCGGCGACGACTTGACGGTGCGGCGCGCGCCGCCGCTGATGTCGTCGGGCAGGTTTTGCGCGCGCTCGTTGTCTTCGTAAAGGTGCGGCACTTCGTTGCGGTAATTGACGTAAACGACGACGTAACCGCGCCTGATCATTTCGTCCTGCATCGACGCCAGCAGATCAACCTGTGCTTCCAGATGCGGCACGCCGCCCTTGCCGTCGCCGCGCCCCATCGTGATCACCGGGAACGGGCCGTTGCCAGCCGGCTTGCGAATGCCGATTGGCACATAAATTTCGTCGCGCGTGAGCACGAAGGTCAGTTCCAGCGGGATCGGCGAACCGCGCACCGGGCGTGTGATGCTGTAACCGTGCGGCGGCAGCGCTTTGGCGACCGGCGCGTTCACGGCACCACATCCTCGGTAAACCAATCGGTCGGCAGTTCGTGACCGCGACCGGCCGCGCGCGCCTTCTCGTAGAGCGCCGCACCCACCGCGGCGAATTGCAGCCCGAGGCCCGGCAGATTGACGAACACCGTGGTCTGCTCCGGCGTCTGGCGCCCCCTGGCCATGCCGGCGACCAGTTCGGCCAGCGTCGGCGCCGATGCAACGTCGAAGCCGGCGATGGCATGCCGTTGCTTCGGCAACACCACGCCTTTGGTGGTGGCGACGTTTTCGTGCACCACACGGTCGTTGACCGCGGCAATGTCGGCGTCTAGCACCACAGCAGGTTCGAGTTCAGGGCCGCGGATAGTGCACACATACATGCCCGGCTCGACCCGGCTTTTCATGAACACCTGCTGAGATGCGTTGGTTGCACACAACACAATGCCGGCGCCGCGTATCGCTTCTTCCGGCGATGCTGCGGCGCGCACTTTGACGCCGGTAATTTCTTCCATTTCGCGGCAGAACGCGGCGCGTTTGTCCGCCGTCGGGCTGTAGCATCGGATTTCGTCGAGCCTGCAGCCGTCGAGCTTGCGCTGGGCGGCGATCGCCATGACATGACCGCCGGCCTGCCAGCCCGCGCCGATCACGGCAACGATGCTTGCATCCTTGCGTGCCAGATAGCGGGCGCCCAGCGCAGAGGTCGCGCCGACGCGCAGGCGCTGCAGTATGCCGTCCGGAAAAATTGCCAGCGGCTCGCCGGTGGCGATGCTGAACAGCAGCACCAGCCCGGTATAGCGGTTGCCCGGCGCCAGCGGCAGCTTGACCTGACGCTTGTTGGCGAAACTCAGAATATCGGAATTGATGCGCACCACAGCGATGCCCGAGGCCTGCACCACGCCGCCCATCATTTTCAGCGAATACACGGTGTCCGCGCGCGCGGTCTGCGTCACCGCGTCGGAACGCACCGCGTTGGCGGCGTGCCCTTCGGCCATCTCGCCATACACCTGCTCGAGCGCGGCGATGCAATCGCCCATCGTCAGCAGTTTCTCGGCATCGTCGTTGGACAGAATCAGCATGATGGCGTCGGCGGGCGGTTTAATGATCCTGCGTCCGACGCCAGGGCGCGGGCCGTCGCGGAACAAAGTGTGAAACGATTTTAGCATTCGCACCCGCCGCGGGCGCGCGGCCCGCTTTACATCGCGGCGCCTGCGCCGTATCGTGGCGCCTCCTGTTTTCCCGCATCGCCGCGCGTACCGCAATGTCATGAACTGGATTTCATCGCAACTTCGATGGCAACGTTTTCCGTGCGCGCTGCGTTGCGCGCTCGCCGCCCTCGGCATGATGCTGCTCGCGGCGGGCGCAGCCCACGCCGCTTACCCCGACAAACCGATCCGCATGATCGTGATTTCTTCGGCCGGCGGCAGCACCGACATGGTGGCACGCGCGGTCGGCCGCGCGCTGAGCGAGGGGCTCGGCCAGCCG
This sequence comes from uncultured beta proteobacterium, assembly GCA_903889565.1. Taxonomy (GTDB): domain Bacteria; phylum Pseudomonadota; class Gammaproteobacteria; order Burkholderiales; family SG8-41; genus PALSA-1004. The sequence continues at coordinate 105,957 of CAISYC010000071.1, read as the reverse complement.
GTTGTGCTCGACAACCGGCCCGGCGGCGGCGGCGTCATCGCCGCCGATCTGACGGCCAAGGCGCACCCCGACGGCTATACGATACTGATGGCCAACACCGCGCACACGGTGCAGCCGAGCCTGCATGCCATGATGCCGTATGACCCGATCAAGGACTTTGCACCGGTCAGCCTGGTGGCGCTGACGCACAGCGTGCTGCTGGTGCATCCCTCATTGCCGGTAAAAAGCGTGCGCGAACTGATCGATTATGCGAAGGCCAACCCGGGCAAACTCAACTATGCCTCGGGCACCAACGGCTCGTCGGCGCATATCGGCAGCGAACTCTTGAAACTGATGGCAGGCATCGACATGCTGCGCGTGCCGTACAAAGGCACTGCGGAGAACCTCAATGCACTGATCGCCAATGAAGTGCAGGTCAGCTTCGTCACCCTGCCCGCCGCGCTGCCGCTGATCAATTCCGGACGCCTGCGCGTAATCGCGCTCGGCGGACCGCGCCGCGCGTCGCGCCTGCCCGAGGTGCCGACGGTGGCCGAAACGCTGCCCGGTTTTGACATCGGAACCTGGCACGGCGTGCTCGCCCCTGCCGGCACGCCGCCAACCATCATTGCGCGGCTGAGCGGGGAACTCGCGAAGATGGCGAAGAATCCCGAAACCCGCGAACAGGCCGCCGCGCAGGGCCTGGAACTGGTCGGCAGCTCGCCGCAGGAACTTGACGTCTATATCCGCGGGCAGATGGCGAAGTTCGCGCGGCTGGTCAAAGCAACCGGCATGCGTCTCGATTAAACTCGAGACTTTTTTGGAAAGCCGATCCATGCTGATTGCCGACGCGCAAGTCCATCTCTGGGGCGCCGACACGCCCGAACGCCCCTGGCCCAAGCGCAACCAGCCGCACCGGCCGGTGCCGCTCGGCAAGGATGAAATGCTCGCCGCGATGGACGCTGCGGGCGTCGATCGCGTTGTTGTCGTGCCGCCGGGATGGGAAGGCGACCGCAACGATCTCGCACTCGCCGCCGCGCAGGCACACCCGCAACGCTTCGCGGTGATGGGGCGGCTCGACCCCGAAGTGCCGGGCGCATTCGAACAGCTCGCAACCTGGCGCGCGCAGCCGGGCATGCTCGGCATCCGCCTGACCTTTCACACCGAATTGCTGCAACCGCTGCTGACCAACGGCAAGCTCGACAAATTCTGGCCGGCGGCGGAACGCGCCGGTGTGCCGCTGATGGTGCTGGTGCCGCACCGCCTGATCCCCGCGCTGGAACCGATCGTCGCGCGCCACCCGGGGCTGCGGTTTACCATGGACCATTTGTCGATTCCGACCAAAACACGCGGCGCCGAGGCCTTCGCCGGACTCGATCATCTGCTGGCGCTGGCGAAATATCCGAATCTCGCGGTCAAGGCGTCGGGCATGCCGAGCTACTCCACCGAAGCCTATCCCTGGCGCGACCTGCATCCGCATTTGCGCCGCGTCTACGATGCCTTCGGTCCACGACGCATTTTCTGGGGCACCGATTATTCGCGCCTGCCCTGCCCCTATCGCCAGGCCATCACGCTGTTCACCGAAGAACTGCCGTGGCTGAGCGAACAGGACAAGGAGTGGATCATGGGTCGCGGCCTGTGCGAATGGCTGGGCTGGCCGCTGCCAGCGAAACAATAGTACGGCGGCGCGCGGCCTGAACCTGGCGTTTCTATGCTTCGCGCTGCAATTGCAACGGCAATGGCAGCAGCGGCAGCGTGTCGTTGCCCGGCACCGCCGTGCGCGCGACATTCATCAGCATTGCGTTGGTCGCGTAATACCCGACCACGCCGATCAGATCGACCACGCCGGCCTCGCCGAATTGTTCAAGGGCGCGCACATAAGTTGCATCGCTGACGCCCTTGTTGGCGTAGAGTTCGGTCACGAAGTCGTACACGGCGGCTTCGTCATCGCGCATTGCCGGGGGGCGCCGCCCTTCGCCAATGGCATCGATCAGCGATTGCTCCATGCCCGCCTTCAGCGCATACGGGACATGGCCGTTCCATTCGTATTGATTACTCCAGTGCCGTGTGGCGAGCATGCCGGCCAGCCGGTTGATACGTTTGTCGAGGCCGCATTTGAAACGCACGTACTGGCCGACCTTCTGCATGCAGTCGGCCAGTTCCGGGCTGCGCAGCATGGCGCCGAACGGTCCGCGTACCGAGCCGCGCGACTCCGCCAGCACGGCGGCGACTTTCTTTTGCGCGTCATTCATCTGATCAAGCGGGATCGGCGGCAGGCGCTCCGGCAACACGCTAAAGCGCAGGGTTGCGGCGGCGGATTGGTCGGCAGCGGACATGCGATGCTCCTTCGCGAAAACGAAAAAGCGGCATCGCTGCCGCCATCGAAAGGTTAAACAATCTGCAATCGGGCGAACGCTGCGGCCCCGGCCGCCCTATTTGACGATTTGCAGGCGCGGTTTGCCGCCACCGGACGGCGGCGTCGGCTCGGTTTCGGGTGCCGACGGCGCGGCCTCCGCCGGCTCGTCGCCGGTTTCCGGCGGAAAGAACAGGCCCTGATTGTTCTCGCGCGCGGAAATGCCGGTGACCGCCGGCAGCGGGATCGAACACTCGCGCGAGACGCCGTTGAAGCGCGCCGAGAACTGCACGACGTCATCGCCGATGGTCAGGCGATGGGTGGCGTCGGGACTGATATTGAGCACGATCTCGCCGTTCTTGACATACTCGTACGGCACCTTGGTATCGGCATTGACCTTGACCGACAGATAGGGCGTGTAGCCGCTGTCGACGCACCACTCGAAAATCGCGCGAATCAGGTACGGCTTGGTCGAACGCTCTTTGGCCATCGCCGCGGACCTACTTGCGCATGACCTTTTCGGAGGCGGTCAGCGAATCGATGTAGGCGGGGCGGCTGAACAGGCGCTCGGCGTACTTCATCAAGGGTGCTGCCGCCTTCGGCAGCTGGATGTCGTAATAGTCGAGGCGCCACAGCAGCGGCACGATTGCAACGTCGAGCATCGAGAACTCCTCGCCCAGCATGTGCTTCTGCTTGGCGAACACCGGCGCGATCTGGGTGAGGCCGTCGCGGATCGCCGCGCGTGCCTTGTCGGCGTTGCGCTGCTGGCCTTTTTCCAGCGTCTCGACATGGCTGAACAATTCGCGCTCGAAGCGGAACAGGAACAGCCGCGCGCGCGCGCGCATTACCGGATCGGCCGGCATCAGCTGCGGGTGCGGAAAGCGGTCGTCGATGTATTCGTTGATGATGTTCGATTCGTAGAGGATCAGATCGCGCTCGACCAGCACCGGCACCTGGTTGTACGGATTCATCACCGCCAGGTCCTCGGGCTTATTGTGCAGATCGACATCGACGATCTGGAAATCCATGCCTTTTTCGTACAGCACGTTGCGGCAGCGCTGGCTGAAGGGGCAGGTCGTGCCGGAATAAAGGGTCATCATGAGTGTGGCCGCCTCGGTTTATCGCGTAGTCATTGTTGATCAAAAAGGCGCCGCGAACGCGCGCAGCCGCAGCCGCGCGCGACCGGCGCCGCTACGCTAGTGCACGTCTTTCCAGAAACTCTTCTTCAACCCAAATGCAAACAAGAACAGCACGCCAAGCAGCAGCAATGCATAAATGCCGATCTGGCGGCGTTGCAGCCGCGCCGGCTCGGCCATGTAGTTGAGGTAGTTGACCAGATCGATCACTGCGCGGTCGTAGTCGCCGGTCGTCAAAGTGCCGGTGCCCGGAACGATGCTGTTCAACACATAATGCGTGCTCATCTTGCCGTCCTTGCCGGCCATGGTCACTTCATCGAGGCGCGACAGCGTTTTCGCCGCAATGTAAGCCGCCTCGGCTTCTTCGTGGCGCTCGAATTCCTTCTTCTCGAGGGTATTCTGGCCCGACAGCTGCCACAACACATGCGGCATGCCCACATTCTCGAACACGAGGTTGTTCCAGCCGGTCGGCCGCGATTCATCGCGATAAAAGCCGCGCAGATAATTGTAGACCCAGTCAGTGCCGCTGCCGGCCGCCGAACTGCGCGAACGCGTGATCACCGTCAGATCGGGCGGCGGCGCGCCGAACCACGCCTTGGCATCTTTCTTGTCCATCGCCACCTGCATCAACTCGCCTACCTTGACGCCGGTGAAAATGAGGTTGTCGCGGATCTGCGCCTCGCTCAGACCGATGTCGCGCAGGCGATTGAAGCGCATGTAACCCGCGCTGTGACAATTCAGGCAGTAGTTGACGAACAGCTTGGCGCCATTCTGCAACGACGCGAGGTCCTGCGAATTGATCGGCGCCGGCTGCAGGCGCATGCCTTCATTGGCGCCCGCCGCCACCGGCAGCAGCGATGCGGCCAGCGCCGCGGCGCGCAGGAAACGGAATACCGTCGGGCTTACCATGTGACTCTCTCCGGCTCGGGTTTGCATTTGTCGATCTTCGAGTACCAGGGCATCAGTAGGAAGAACAGGAAGTAAATCGCGGTGCAGAAACGCGCCACTACCGTTGCGCGGTCGGCGTTGCTCAGCCAACTGCCGAACTGTCCCCACACGTTGGTCGGCTCGGTGCCGAGATAACCCAGGATCAGAAACACCACCACAAACGCCGCCAGCGCGCCGCGGAAGAACGGCCCCTTGTAACGGATCGACTTGACCGGACTGCGATCGAGCCACGGCAGCAGGAAGAAAATCAGCGTGGAAACGCCCATTGCGATGACGCCCGGGAACTGCGAACCGAACATCGGCGGCACCGCGCGCAGGATCGAGTAGAACGGCGTGAAGTACCACACCGGCGCAATATGCGGCGGCGTCTTCAGCGGATCGGCCGGAATGAAGTTGTTGTACTCGAGAAAGTAGCCGCCGCCCTCGGGCAGGAAAAACATGACGATGCTGAAGACGATCAGGAACACCACCACGCCGAGCGTGTCTTTCACCGTGTAATACGGATGGAAGGGGATGCCGTCGAGCGGGCGACCGTTGGCATCCTTCTTCGCCTTGATTTCGACGCCGTCCGGGTTGTTCGAGCCGACCTCGTGCAACGCGAGTATGTGCGCCGCCACCAGCCCGAGCAGCACCAGCGGCACCGCGATGACGTGGAAGGCGAAAAAGCGGTTCAGCGTCGCGTCGGACACCACATAGTCGCCGCGAATCCACTCGGACAGATCGGGCCCGATAAACGGCACCGAACCGAACAGATTGACGATCACCTGCGCGCCCCAGTACGACATCTGGCCCCACGGCAGGAGGTAGCCGAAGAAAGCCTCGGCCATCAGGCAGAGGTAAATCAGCATGCCGAAAATCCAGATCAGTTCGCGCGGCTTGCGGTAGGAACCGTACATCAGCCCGCGGAACATGTGCAGGTAGACGCAGATGAAGAATGCCGAGGCGCCGGTTGAATGCATGTAGCGGATGAACCAGCCGCCCCACACGTCGCGCATGATGTACTCGACCGAGGCGAAGGCATTCGCCGCATCGGGTTTGTAATTCATGGTGAGGAAGATGCCGGTGGCGATCTGCAGCACCAGCACGAACATCGCCAGCGAACCGAAGTAGTACCAGAAATTGAAGTTCTTCGGCGCGTAGTATTCGGACAGATGGTCGCGCCAGCTCGACATCAGGGGAAAACGCTGGTCGACCCACGTGAGCAATCCGCTGGCGACGCCGTTGAGCGGCCCGGCAAAGGTGACGGTGACGGGTTGTTTTTCAGCTGCTGCCATGGTCACGCCCCCTTGCTGTCGTCGCCGATGATGATTTTCGCATCGCCGACGAATTTATATGGCGGCACCACCAGATTGGTCGGCGCCGGCGAACCCGCAAGCACGCGGCCGGCGAAATCGAATTTCGAACCGTGGCAGGGACAGAAAAATCCGCCTTCCCAGTCCTGCCCCATATCGCCCTTCGCCTCCACCGACTTGAACTGCGGCGAGCAACCCAGATGGGTACAAACGCCGACCAGTACCGAGATTTCCGGTTTGATCGAGCGGAATTCGTTCTTTGCGTACTCGGGCTGCTGCGGCACTTCGGATTTCGGATCCGACACTTTCGGATCGGTCTTGGTAATGCCGTCGAGCATTTCCTTGGTCCGGTTGACCACCCACACCGGTTTGCCGCGCCACTCGACGACTTTCATTTCGCCGGGTGCGATCTGGCTGATATCAATCTCGACCGGCGCGCCGGCCGCTTTGGCGCGTTCCGATGGCAGCATGCTGCCGGCGAACGGCACGGCGGCGGCAGTCGCGGCGATGCCGCCGACCACACCGGTGCCGATCAAAAACACGCGCTTGCTCTTGTCTACTTCCTGATCCGACATGGAATTCCCCGCTGGCATTTGGAAGGAAAAGACGCCATTCTAGCGAAAGCTGCGGAAAAACTTAAGCAAAACTTGAAAAAACTCTATCTGCTCATGGCATTACACGCGCAAATCTGCCGCGCGCCGCAAACCGGAATCAGGCCGAAATCGAAAAAACCGCGGCCAGCACCGCCTAGACCGGATTGTCGATGTCGATGAAGGTGTGCGCGAGACCGAAACGCGCGGCGAGATGTTCGCCCAGCGCGCGTATGCCGTAGCGTTCGGTCGCATGATGACCGGCGGCGATATAGGCAACCCCCGATTCGCGTGCGAGATGCACGGTCTGCTCCGAAATCTCGCCGCTGATAAAGGCGTCGACACCAAGGCGCACCGCTTCTTCCAGATAACCCTGGGCGCCGCCGGTGCACCAGGCAATGCGGCGTACCGGTTGATCATCGCGACCGATGACCAGCGGTACGCGGCCGAGCCGCTCGGCGACACGACGCGCCAGCGCCGACAGCGGCAGCGGCGCGTCGAACGCGCCATGCAGGGCGATATCCTGCTCGCAAAAACGCCCCGCCACCGGCAGTTCGAGAATGCGTGCGAGTTGCACGTTGTTGCCGACCTCGGCGTGGGCGTCGAGCGGCAGATGAAAGGCGAACAGATTGATGTCGTGAGCAAGCAGCAAAGCGATGCGGGCGCGCCGGGTGCCGGTGACGCGCGGTTCTTCGCCGCGCCAGAAATACCCGTGATGAACCAATACCGCGTCGGCACCCGCATCGCGCGCGGCATCGAGCAGCGCAAGCGACGCGGTAACACCGGTCACGATGGAACGCAGTTCCGCGCGCCCTTCCACCTGCAGCCCATTTGGGCAATAATCGCGGAACCGGGCAACCTCGAGATACTGGTTCAGATAGGTATCGAGTTCAGTGCGCTGCATGAAACCGTCACCGGCAAGATGGCAGTGCGCATTCTAACCTGACCACATACCCCGCATGCGCAGACTCTGGCTCATCTTCGCCCAATCGACCACCATCGCGCTGGCCGTTTTGTTCGTGGTGTCGACGCTGCGCCCCGATCTGCTGGGCGACGGCGCGCGCCGCGGCGTCGATGTGGTGACCACACGCGAAGCGGCGCCGCCGGCGGCGAACCAGCGCATGCTGTCGTTCAGCGACGCCGTGCGCAAGGCGACCCCGGCGGTGGTCAACATCTACACCAGCAAGGAAACCAAAGTGCCGCGGCATCCGTTCATGGATGATCCGGTGTTCCGCTATTTCTTTGGCAACCAGTTCGATGCGCAGACGCGGCGCTCGTCCAGCCTCGGTTCCGGCGTCATCGTCAGCGACAAGGGTTATGTGCTGACCAACCATCATGTGATCGAAGCCGCCGATGAAATCGAAGTGGCGCTGGCAGACACGCGGCGCACCAAGGCGCGGGTGGTCGGCACCGACCCCGAGACCGATCTCGCAGTGCTGAAAATCGAAGTCAAGAACCTGCCCGCAATCACCTTTGCCTCTTCGGAACAGGCCCGCGTCGGCGATGTCGTGCTCGCCATCGGCAACCCGTTCGGCGTCGGCCAGACGGTCACCCACGGCATCATCAGCGCGCTCGGCCGCCACCTCGGCATCAGCACCTTCGAGAATTCGATCCAGACGGATGCCGCGATCAACCCCGGCAACTCGGGCGGCGCGCTGGTCGATGCCAGCGGCAATCTGCTCGGCATCAACAGCGCGATTTATTCGCGCAGCGGCGGCTCGCAGGGCATCGGTTTCGCGATTCCGTCTAGCCTCGCCAAACAGGTGATGGAACAGATCATCGAACACGGCGTGGTCACCCGCGGCTGGGTCGGCGTCGGCGTGCAGGACATCACGCCGGAACTCGCCGAGTCGCTGAAACTGGCAAAAACGACCGGCGCACTCATCACCGAAGTGGTTCCGGGCGGGCCCGCCGACAAAGCCGGCGTGAAACCGGGCGATGTGCTGCTCAGCGTCGGCGACAAGCCGGTGAAGGATTACCCGACCACGCTCGAAGCGATCGCCGCACTCAAACCGGATACGACGGCAGTGCTGAAGGTGCAGCGCGAGTCGCGCGAACTGAATCTGCCGGTCAACGTCGGCCTGCGGCCGAAGCCGCGCCGCGACGAACAGCAGTAACGATCAGTCCTTGCTGGCCGCATCGGTTGCGGCGGACGCCTCTTCGGCGACGGCCGCCTTTCCGATCATGCGCGCGGCGATGATGCCCATCTCGTAGAGCAGCCACAGCGGGAACGCCAGCAGCAGCTGCGAGATCACATCCGGCGGCGTCAGCACCGCCGCGACCACAAAGGCGCCGACAATGACATAGGGCCGCGCCTCGACCAGCTGCTCGACCTTGACCACCCCCATGCGCACCAGCAGCACGACGGCGACCGGAATCTCGAAGGTCACGCCGAAGACGACGAACATGCCGAGCACGAAACTGAAATACTTGTCGATATCGGTCATCCATGCCACGCCGTCGGGCGCGAACGAGGCGAGTACGCGGAAGGCGAGCGGAAACACCACGAAGTAGGCGAACGACATGCCGGCCAGGAACAGCACCGAACTGGTGAAAACGAGCGGCAAGACGAGGCGCCGTTCGTGCGCATACAGGCCGGGCGCGACAAAGGCCCACATCTGATAGAGCAGATAGGGCATGGTCACCATCACCGCCACCAGCGCCGTCACCTTGAGCGGCACCAGGAAAACGCCGACCACGTCGGTGGCGATCATCTGGCCGCCTTTTGGCAGCACGGCAAGCAACGGCTGGGCGAGCAGCGTGTACAAATCCTTCGCCCACGGGAACAGGCACAGGAACACGATCACCAGCGCGAGCATGCTGCGCAGCATGCGGTCGCGCAACTCGATCAGATGGGAAATGAAAGTATCCTGAGTCATGGTTGTTTCGCCTGACGCCGCGCGCGGCTCAGGACTGCTTCTGCGCGGTGGAAGAGCCGGATGGCGGCGGCGGCTCGAGGCCGAGTTCGAGTTGCGGCGCCGCCACTGCGGGGGCGGCCGGTTCGGGTGCTGCCGTCGCGACGACCGGTTCGGCGACCGGCGCCGCGGCAGGTGCGGATTCCACCGCAGCCGGGGCCGCGATCGATTGCAGTTCCGCGCTGACCGAGGCTTCGGCGGCCACCTTGTTCAATTCGCTTTCGGTTTTGCTGATTTCCTGGGTGACGCTGGTTTCGATCGCGCGCGCCGCATCCTCCACGGTGGCCTGCAATTTGCGCAGTTCTTCCAACTCCATTTCGCGCGAGATATCCGATTTGACGTCGTTAACATAGCGCTGCATGCGCCCGAACAGATGGCCGAGCGTGCGCGCGACCTTCGGCAGCCGCTCCGGGCCGATCACGACCAGGGCGACGACCGCGATCACGATCATCTCGGAAAAGCCGATATCAAACATGCGGGGTGCGGTGCGCGATGACGGGGAGGGAAATGGAAACCATTGCGCGCGACGAATGCCGGGGGCGGCGGCGATGCCGCATCGCTCCACTGGCGTCAGGTCTTCGACGATTCCTTCTTCACTTCGCCTTCGATCGTCTGCCCGCTGGCGGTAGCGGCGATTTCCGCTTTCGCCTGCGCCTGCTGCTCGTCGCCGGCTTTCATGCCGTCCTTGAAGCCTTTGACCGCGCCACCCAGATCGGTGCCGATGTTGCGCAGCTTCTTGGTGCCGAAAACGAGCACCACGATGACCAGAACGATCAGCCAGTGCCAGATGCTCAGTGAACCCATGTCTCTGCTCCTATTGCAATTCGATTTTGCGCACTACTTGCGGGCGGCTTTTTCATCAATCCCGGAAATGCCCTCGCGACGCTGCAATTCCGCCAGCACATCGTCGCTGGTCAATCCGTGCCACGCCAGCAGCACCAATGAATGAAACCACAAATCGGCGGTTTCACGAACGATCTGCAGTTTATCACCGTCCTTGGCGGCAAGCAGGGTTTCGGTCGATTCCTCCGCCACTTTGCGCAGAATCGTGTCGTGGCCCTTGGCAAACAGGCTGGCGACGTAGGAACTCTTGGCCTCGGCGCCGCGCCGCGCCGTGATGGTGGCCGACAGTCGGCGCAAAACGTCCGGATCACTCATTTATAAATCTCCCGCGGATCTTTCAGAACCTGGTCTGTTTCCACCCACACGCCGCCATCGAGCCGGCGGAAAAAGCAGCTTTCGCGGCCGGTGTGGCAGGCGATGCCGCCTGCCTGCTCGATCGCCAGCAGAATCACATCCGCGTCGCAATCGATGCGGATGCTTTTGACTTTCTGCACATGGCCGGATTCCTCGCCCTTGTGCCAGAGTTTGCCGCGCGAACGCGACCAGTAATGCGCCTCGCCGGTTGCCTGCGTTTTCTGCAGCGCCTCGCGGTTCATCCACGCGAACATCAGCACGCGGCCGCTCGCCGCGTCCTGCGCGATCGCCGGCGCGAGACCTTCCGCCGTCCACTGAATTTCTTCAAGCCATTGCGCAGTCATGACAAATCCCAATGAACAGGCATGAGGATACCGCATTCAGCCGTGACAAGGCGGCGGCGGTGCACTCAGCCGTTGGCGGTATTGCGCAGGGTTACCGGGCGGATTATGGTTTGCACAATCGCAGGGCGGATTTATTGCTTGCGGCGCAACGCACTGCGCGGGTTGTGCGCCCTGCCGCATCAATCGAAAACGGTGATCAAAATGAAACAGCCATTTTTTTGCTTGCGGAAAATGTGCTTTCTCACAATCGCCCTCATCTCGCTCGTGGCCTCCTGCGGCGGGGCGCCCTCCACTCGCCCCGATGCTGCGACCGCAAAGTCGCGGCTTGCAACCGCGGAGGCGATGTTTCAGGAGCGCTGCAAAACTGCGGGCGAGAAGATTTATTGCAAGGCGGAGAATGTCGAGGGGGTGTTGCTGATGAAGATCAGGCTCGGAATAACAAATTATGGGGATCAGTTTCGATTGGATGATCCGTATAGGCACGACTCGACCGAGGACGAATACATCAAAAGCTTTTTGTATGGCCGCAATTCCAACGGGTATCTCGCTCAACCAGATCGGGCGACTCGTCTTGGCTACCGTTATGTCGAGGCCACTGATCCCGCTAATGGCAAACGTTATCGGTTTGCCGGATCGGTAAGAGAGGTAGAAGAAAGGTTGTCCGGCCTCAGCGGTGGAGGAACCATACGGATAACAAAATTCGCGTTAGACAAAACGCCGACAGGCGGGCCGCCACCGCGCTACGGCGTCACCTACGATGACATCTCAACTCGCGAGGAACGCGAATACTGGATCGCCGGTAGTTCGCTCAAGGTGATCGATCTCTATACCAATGAAGTTGTAGCCGAGCGCATCGGCTACATGATGGATAGAGCGCAGGGCAATACGTCGGGTGGCAGCTCGCCTTGGCTGTTGGCAGCGAGTCATGCGTGTCCCAAATTTCCAACGAATGGCGGCAGTACTGATCAAATTGGCCAAACTCGCAATTTTGTAGAAAAAGTTCTCCACGTCATGCAGGAAAGATAAAAGTCGCGGGGCAAATTAAGCGCAAAGCGCCCTGATCCACCGAATAGATTGCCTGTCTTGCGGCGCGATGACAATCGAGAATGATACGATCGCACGAACTCGTTTGGAGAAATTGCAATGGCTGAACCGAATCGCTTCAAGGAAATCCCCGAAGCCGAAATGACCGCCGAGCAGCAAAAGGTGTTCGCCGACCTGCTGGCCGGCCGCGGCAAACTTCTCGCGCCCTACAAGATCTGGATCCATTCGCCGCGACTCGCTGCTGCACTGGAAACCATCGGCACCTTTCTCAACAAGAAAGGTTCGCTGTGCGAGCGCGAGGTCGAGCTCGTCATCTGCATCGTCGCCAACCACTGGCAAAGCGAATACGTGTGGTCGGCGCATGTGAACATCTGCCTCAAGCTCGGTTATCCGCAGAGCGTGTTCGAAGCCATGCGCGCGGGCAAGGCGCCGGTGTTCGAAAACGAGCGCGAGCGCGCGATTTTTGATCTGGCCGCCATCGCAATGGCGCCGGGTGCCGGTTCCGACGAAGTATTCAACCGCGCCGAGCAGCTGCTCGGCCGCAACGGCATCGCCGAAGTGCTGGGGCTGCTGGGCTATTACAGCTCGGTATCGATGGGAATGAAGCTGCATCGCGTGCCGGTGCGGGTGCCGTCGCCGGTGTAGCGAGGTCGCGCTAGGCAAACGCCCCCTCACCCTCACCCTCTCCCCCTAAGCGGGGGCGAGGGAATCCAGTTAGAGACGGACTTCGATGCCGCGCCGTGCCATCAAGGCTTTGGCCTGCTGCACAGTGAATTCACCGTAGTGAAAAATGCTCGCCGCCAGCACCGCATCGGCGCCGCCGAGTGAAATGCCGTCGGCGAGATGCTCCAGCGTGCCGACGCCGCCGCTGGCGATCACCGGAATATCGAGCGCGTCGGTGAAGGCGCGCGTCAGTTCGATATCGAAGCCGATGCGGGTGCCGTCGCGATCCATGCTGGTGAGCAGGATTTCGCCGGCGCCGAGACGCTGCAGCTCACGGCCCCATTCGATCGCATCGAGACCCGCCGGCTTGCGTCCGCCGTGCGTGAAGACTTCCCAGCGCGGCGCGCCCTCGCCGGGCATGCGCCGCGCATCGACCGCGCCGACGATGCATTGTGCGCCGTAGCGCGCGCTGGCATCGGCGACGAGTTGCGGGTTCTGCACGGCGGCGGTGTTGATGCTGACCTTGTCGGCGCCCGCATTCAGCAAACGCCGCACATCGGCGACGCTGCGCACGCCGCCGCCCACCGTCATCGGAATGAAGACCTGCGCGGCAACCGCCTCGATAATCGGCAGGATCAGATCGCGTTCGTCGCTGCTGGCGGTGATGTCGAGAAAAGTCAGCTCGTCGGCGCCCTGCTCGTCGTAGCGCGCCGCGACCTCGACCGGATCGCCGGCGTCGCGCAGGCCGACGAAATTGATGCCCTTGACCACGCGGCCGGCTTTGACGTCGAGACAGGGAATGATACGTTTGGCCAGCATGGGGGTTCAGCGCGGGAATTCAGGAATGAACAGAGGCGCCGTGTCAGGCGCAATTCCCGATTCTCAATCCTTCTTGCCGGAGAGTTTGTCGGCGAGTTTCTGCGCGGCGGAAAAGTCGAGCGTGCCCTGATAAACCGCGCGACCGGTGATCGCGCCCATGATGCCTTCGGACTCGACCTTGCAGAGTGCTGTGACATCATCAAGATTGGCGACGCCGCCGCTGGCGATGATCGGCATCGTCAGGTGTTTGGCCAATGCAACCGTGGCGTCAATATTGACACCGGTCAGCATGCCGTCGCGGCCGATGTCGGTGTAGATCAGCGCCTCGGCGCCGTACTCTTCGAATTTTTTCGCCAGATCGACGACATCGTGCCCGGTCATCTTCGACCAGCCGTCAACCGCGACCTTGCCATCTTTGGCGTCGAGGCCGACATAGACATGGCCGGTGAACGCGCTGCAGGCGTCGTGCAGAAAACCCGGCGTCTTCACTGCGGCGGTGCCGATGATGACGTAGCTGACGCCGAGATCGAGATAATGTTCGATGGTGTCGAGGTCGCGAATGCCGCCGCCCAGTTGCACCGGGATCGCGCCGTTGACGGCATCGAGTATGGCCTTGATGCCGGCCTGGTTCTTCGGCTTGCCGGCGGTGGCGCCATTGAGATCAACGACGTGCAGGCGGCGCGCGCCCTGCTTGACCCACTGCGCGGCCATCGCGCCGGGATCATCGGAAAAAATCGTGGCGTCATCCATGTCGCCCTGTTTCAGGCGCACACATTTGCCGTCCTTGAGATCAATCGCCGGAATGATCAGCATGCTACGTGATTGCTATAAATGTTCTGGGGAATTCGGGAGGCGCTGCGCGGGCGGCTTGGAGATAAGACGATGGCGATGGCGGCGATTTTGGAAAGCTGCGGCACGTCTTTAAATGAATCGAAAGTCATCATACACCACGTTATTTGCATTCGCCTAGCGGCGGCCTTTCAGACTGTTTCGGGCAACCGGTCGGACGGCTGCCACTGCACAAAGTTGGCGAGCAGCCGCAGGCCGGCGGCAGCGCTTTTCTCGGGGTGAAACTGCACCGCGAACACATTGTCGCGGCTGATCGCACAGGTAAATGGGCGCGGATAGTCGGTCTGACCTGACACCAGCGCCGGGGTCGCGGTTTCGACGTAGTAGCTGTGCACGAAATAGAAGCGCGCATCATCCTCGATGCCGTCCCACAGCGCGTGCGGCTGCAACTGGCGCACGCGGTTCCATCCCATGTGCGGCACCTTGAGCCGCGCGCCATGCGCATCGACCATCGCGTCGGCGGCGAAACGCCGCACCTGCCCCGGCAGCAAACCGAGGCCGGCGACGTCGCCCTCCTCGCTGCGCTCGAACAGCATCTGCAAGCCGATGCAAATGCCGAGAAACGGTTTCGCATGCGCGGCGTCGATCACCGCCTGACGCAGGCCGCGCGCATCCATCTCGCGCATGCAATCGGGCATCGCGCCCTGCCCGGGGAACACCACGCGCTGCGCGCGCGCGACTTCCGCAGGGTCGTCGGTGACGACCACGCTGAGCCCGGGCGCCACGTGCTCGATCGCTTTCGAAACCGAGCGCAGATTGCCCATGCCGTAGTCAATAACGGCGATGTCAGCCATGTTTGGATCCCGCGCGACGATCGGTGAGGGGTTAAAGACTGCCCTTGGTCGAAGGCACGCCCTGCATGCGCAGATCGGCCTCGACCGCCATGCGCAGCGCGCGACCGAAAGCCTTGAACACGGTTTCAGCCTGATGGTGGGCGTTGTCGCCGCGGATGTTATCGACGTGCAGCGTGATCAGGGCGTGATTGGTGAAGCCCTGGAAAAACTCGTGGGCAAGATCGACATCGAATTCGCCGATGCGCGCACGCACGAAATCGACCTTGAACACAAGCCCGGGCCGCCCCGACAAATCGACCACCACACGTGAAAGTGCCTCATCAAGGGGCACGTAGGCGTGGCCGTAACGGCGCACCCCCTGCTTGTCGCCGGCCGCCTTCGCAAACGCCTGACCGATAGTGATGCCGATATCTTCAACGGTGTGATGGGCGTCGATGTGCAGGTCGCCCTTCGCTGTGACCTCGAGGTCGAACACGCCGTGACGCGCGATCTGGTCGAGCATGTGGTCGAGAAAGGGCACCCCGGTGGCCAGCTTCGATTTGCCGCTGCCGTCGAGATTGAGCGAAACGCTGATCTGCGTTTCATTGGTGTTGCGGGTAACTTGCGCCTGGCGTGCCATGATGTCCGCGGACTTTCAACGACTGTTTGTTCGATCAGTATAAAGGAAGCAGGGGGCTGATGTCGGGTACGCGTTTACTCGATCGATTGCTGCACCGGATGCCGGGTTGTCTGCAAGCGGGCGAGCCGCCTTGCAAGGTCCATGCTAAACGATTTTGCGCAAGGCATCGACCAGCCCCGCGCATTGCTCGTCGGTGCCGACGGTGATGCGCATGAAGTCGGCGATCCGTGCCGGCTTGCTGAAGTGCCGCACGATGATGCTGCGCTCGCGCAATTTTGCGGCGATTTCGGCGCCGTCGCGCCCGGGCAGGCGCGCGAAAATGAAATTCGCCGCCGACGGCAGCACCTCGAAGCCGAGCGCCTGCATCTCGGCAACCAGCGCGGTTCGCGTTGCCACCACTTTCCCGCACATCGCCGCGCAATAGGCGTCGTCCCCGATCGCCGCGGTCGCGCCGGCCTGCGCAAAGCGGTCCAGCGGATAGGAATTGAAGCTGTCCTTGACGCGGTTAAGCGCCTCGATCAGTGGCGCCTGCCCGGTTGCGTAACCGACGCGCAGACCCGCCAGCGCATGCGACTTCGACAACGTATGCGTTACCAGTAACTGCGGGTACTGATTGATCAAGTATACGCAGGACGTGCCGCCGAAATCGACATAGGCCTCGTCGATCACCACCACCGATTCAGTATTGGCTTTGAGCAGGCGCTCGATTTCCGCCAGCGGCACGAGCCGGCCGGTCGGCGCGTTCGGATTCGGAAAAATGATGCCGCCGTTCGGCCGCAGATAATCATTGATATCGATTTCAAAATTTGCGTTGAGCGGCACTTGCTCAAAACCGATTTCGTAGAGCCCGCAGTAGACCGGATAAAAGCTGTAGGTGATGTCCGGGAACAGCACTGGACGCGCGTGCTTGAGCAGGCCGAGAAACACGTGCGCCAGCACCTCGTCGGAGCCGTTGCCGACGAACACCTGCGGCGGCGTCAAACCGTAGCGTTTGGCGATCGCCGCGCGCAATTGGTCGCTGCCCGGGTCCGGATACAGCCGCAGCGTATCGCCGACCTCGGCGCGCAGGGCGTCGAGCACCTGGCGGCTGGGGCCGTAGGGATTTTCATTGGTGTTGAGTTTGACGAGATTGGGCAGCTTGGGCTGCTCGCCCGGCATGTAGGGCGTCAGTCCCTGCACCACCTTGCTCCAGTAGCGGCTCATCGGCGGCTCATTTCATCCGGGTTTTTTATTCGATACTCGGCGGCACGCGCGTGCGCGGTGAGGCCCTCGCCGTGCGCGAGCACGGAAGCCACTGCGCCCAGCGTCGCCGCGCCCTGCTGCGACACCGCGATCACGCTGCTGCGCTTCTGAAAATCGTAGACCCCGAGCGGCGACGAGAACCGCGCGGTGCGCGAAGTCGGCAATACGTGATTCGGGCCGGCGCAATAATCGCCGAGCGCTTCCGACGTGTAACGGCCGAGAAACACCGCGCCGGCATTGCGGATTTTCGGCAGCCACGCCTCGGCGTCCGCGATCGACAACTCGAGATGTTCGGGCGCGATACGATTCGCGACCGCGCAGGCCTCATCGAGATCGCGCACCAGAATCAGCGCGCCGCGATTTTCGAGCGACGCGCGAATCACGACATGCCGCGGCATTTCGGCAAGCAGGCGCTCGATGCTGTCGGCGACACGCTCCAGATAACCGGCGTCGGGGGCGAGCAAAATCGCCTGCGCGAGTTCGTCGTGCTCGGCCTGCGAAAAGAGATCCATCGCGATCCAGTCGGGATCGGTCGAGCCGTCGGCGATGATCAGGATTTCCGACGGTCCCGCCACCATGTCGATGCCGACCACACCAAACACGCGCCGTTTCGCCGCGGCCACATAGGCATTACCCGGGCCGACGATCTTGTCCACCGCGGGAATGGTTGCGGTACCGTAGGCCAGCGCCGCCACCGCCTGCGCGCCGCCGACCGCAAACACGCGATCGACGCCGGCCAACGCCGCAGCGGCAAGCACCAGCGGATTGCGTTCGCCGCCGGGGGTCGGCACCACCATGATGATTTCATCAACACCGGCAACTTTCGCCGGCAGCGCATTCATCAGCACCGACGACGGGTAGGCCGCCTTGCCGCCGGGCACATAGATACCGACGCGTTCGAGAGCGGTCACCTGCTGGCCCAGCCGTGTGCCGTCGGCATCGACATAGCTCCACGACTGCGCAAGCTGGCGCTGGTGATAATCGCGCACACGCGCGGCGGCCGTTTCGAGCGCCGTCCGCTGCGCCACCGGCAGGTTTGCGAGCGCGCGTGCCAGTTCGGCGCGCGGAATTTCCAGCGCGGCGGCGGACGTCAGCGCGACGCGATCGAATCGGTTGGTGTATTCGATCAGCGCGGCGTCGCCGCGCTGTTTGACGTCGGCGAGTATCGCCGCCACCGCGGTGTCAATCTGCGGATCCTGCGCCGACTCGAAGGCCAGCAGCGCTTCGAGTCGTTGCTCGAAATCCGGCGCGCCGGCAGCGAGCCGCTTCAGGGGGATCATCGCACCGCTTTCCTCACCGCATCGAGCAGCGGCTGGATGGTGGCGCGCTTGAGTTTGTAGGCGGCCTGGTTGACGACGAGACGTGAGCTGATCTGGGCAATCTCCTCGACCGCGACCAGATTGTTCGCCTTCAGGGTGTTGCCGGTGCTGACCAGATCGACAATCGCGTCAGCGAGCCCGGTCAAGGGTGCGAGCTCCATCGAGCCGTAAAGCTTGATCAGATCGACATGCACGCCCTTCGCCGCGAAATGCTCGCGCGCCGTCTTCAGGTATTTGGTCGCCACGCGCAAACGCGCGCCCGAGCGCACCGCCTGTTCGTAATCGAAGCCGCGCCGCACCGCCACCATCAGGCGGCAGCGCGCGATTTTCAGATCGAGCGGTTGATAAAGCCCGTTGCCGTCGTATTCGGCTAGCACATCGCCGCCGACCACGCCGAGATCGGCGGCGCCGTATTGCACATAGGTCGGCACGTCAGTGGCGCGCACGATGATCAGCCGCACATCGCTGCGCGAGGTCGGAATGATGAGTTTGCGCGAAGTATCCGGGTTTTCAGACGGCACCACGCCGGCCGCCGTCAGCAACGGCAGCGTTTCGTCGAGGATGCGGCCCTTGGACAAGGCAAGACTGATCACGGCTGGCGCCCACACATGGAAAAGATTTTCATTTTACCGCAAAGGTGCGCGCAGTCGCCGCGCGCCGGGTGCGCGCTCAGGCGGCGCGCGCGGGCAGGCCGAGATCCTCGGCGTACTCTTTGTGCGGATATTGAAACGGCACCGGACCGTCCGGTTCGCCGTGCAGAAACTGGTGCACGAAGGGGTCGGCCGATTTGGCCATTTCAGCCGCCGGCCCGGAAGCGGAAACCACGCCATCCGAAATCAGATAGACGTGATCGATCACGCGCATCGATTCGGCCGCATCGTACGACACCACGATCGAGGTCGCGCCCAGCGCATCGTTGAGCTTGCGGATCAGATTGCCGACGACGGTGCAGGAAATCGGATCGAGGCCGGCAAACGGCTCGTCGTAAATGATCAGCATCGGATCAAGCGCGATCGCGCGCGCGAGGCCGACGCGGCGCGCCATGCCGCCCGACAATTCGGCCGGCATCAGGTGGCCCGTCCCGCGCAAACCGACCGAGGCGAGCTTCATCGCCACGAGGTCGCGGATCATGCTCTCCGGCAGTCTGGTGTGCTCGCGCATCTGGAAAGCGATGTTTTCGAACACGGTGAGATCAGTGAACAAACCGCCCTGCTGGAACTGCATGCCCATCTTGCGGCGCAGGCGGTAGAGCGCGTCGCGGCTCAATTTGTGCACATCTTCCCCGGCCACCTTGACGGTGCCGGCCTGCGGCGCCAGCTGGCCGCCGATCAGGCGCAGCAGCGTGGATTTGCCGCAGCCGCTGGAACCCATGATGCCGACGACATTGCCGCGCGGAATATCGAGCGTGATGTTGGTGAGCAGCGGCCGCTCGCCGTAGCTGAAGCGCAGGCCGCTGATTTCAACAAGATTGTCGGTGGTCATGGGCGGTACGTTAGCAGAAATTCAGTGCACACGGCGGATGCGCGCACCCAGCCGCGAGAGTTTTTCCTCGATCGATTCGTAACCGCGGTCGAGGTGATAGACGCGGTCGATCGCAGTTTCGCCGCGCGCCACCAGCCCGGCGATGACAAGGCTCGCCGACGCGCGCAGGTCGGTCGCCATCACGGCGGCGCCGTCGAGATGATCGACCCCGGTCACTACCGCGGTATTGCCCTCGACGTCGATTTTTGCGCCCAGCCGGCGCAGTTCCTGCACGTGCATGAAGCGGTTTTCGAAGATCGTCTCGGTGATCAGCGCAGTGCCGCGCGCGACGCAATTGAGCGCCATCATCTGCGCCTGCATGTCGGTCGGAAACGCCGGGTACGGCGCGGTGCGCAAACCGACCGCCTTCAATTCACCCTCCATGCGCAGACGGATCCAGTCGCCGCCGGTTTCGATCTGCGCGCCGGCTTCACGCAACTTGTCGAGCACGGCGTCCAGTATCCCGGGATTGGCATCGCGCAGGCGCACATCGCCGCCGGTCGCCGCGGCGGCCGCCAGAAATGTTCCGCTTTCGATGCGGTCGGCCATCACCTGATGGCTGGCTGCACCGAGTTTAGCCACGCCGGTGATGCGGATGGTGTCGCTGCCGGCGCCGCGGATTTTCGCGCCCATCGCGATCAGGCAGTTGGCGAGATCGACCACCTCCGGTTCGCGCGCCGCATTCTCGATCACCGTTTCGCCGTCGGCAAGGGTGGCCGCCATCATGATGTTTTCGGTGCCCGTCACCGTGACCATGTCGGTCACGATGTGCGCGCCCTTGAGCCGCGGCGCGCGCGCCAGCATGTAGCCGTGCTCGACCGTGATCGTCGCGCCCATCGCCTGAAACGCCTTGACGTGCTGATCGACCGGCCGCATGCCGATCGCGCAGCCGCCCGGCAACGAGACGCGCGCTTCGCCGCAACGCGCCAGCAGCGGCCCCAGCACCAATACCGAAGCGCGCATGGTTTTCACCAGCTCGTACGGTGCGACCGGATTGTTCAGCTTGCCGGCATCGAGCTCGACGCCGAGTTTTTCATCGACCGAAACCGCGATGCCCATTTGCGCCAGCAGCGCCAGCATCGTCGTCACATCATGCAGATGCGGCACGTTGGCCACGCGCAGCGGTTCAGCGCTGAGGATCGCCGCGCACAGAATCGGCAGCGTCGCATTCTTGGCGCCGGACACGCGCACTTCGCCCTTGAGCGGTACGCCGCCCTCGATGATCAGTTTGTCCATGAACGAATCAGCGCGCCGCCCACTCTTCGGGCGTCAGGGTCTGCATCGACAGCGCGTGGATTTCCTCGCGCATGCGGTCGCCGAGCGCTGCGTAGACCAGCTGGTGCTGCTGGACCTTGCGCTTGCCGGCAAAGGCCGCGCTGACGATCACGGCCTCGAAGTGATGGCCGTCGCCGGACACTTCGACATGCTGGCAGGCGAGGCCCGCCTCGATATATTGTTTGATCTGTTCCGGTGTGGTCATAAATATTTCCCGCAAAATTTGGCTGCGCCGTTCAGTGACGCAATTTGTAACCCGTCTTGATCAGCCACTGTGTCAATAGCGACAGCGCCAGCAGGCATACTGCCACGATTCCGGCCGCCAGCCACGGCGAGACATCGCCGATGCCGAAAAAGCCGTAACGAAACCCGTCAACGATGTAGAAGAACGGATTCAGGTGGGAGAGTTGCTGCCAGAACGGCGGCAGCGAATACATCGAGTAGAACACGCCGGACAAAAAGGTCAGCGGCAGGATGATGAAATTCTGGAATGCCGCCAGTTCATCGACCTTGTTCGACTGCATGCCGGCAATGATGCCGAGCACGCCCATCACCGCGCTGCCGAGCAGCGCGAAAACAATCACCCACAGCGGGTGCGCCCAGCGCAGATCGACGAACCACAGTGTGCACAGCAGCACGCCGGCGCCGCAGACAAGGCCGCGTGCCACCGCGGCGAGCAAATAGGCGAAGAAGAATTCGCGGTGCGACAGCGGCGGCAACAGCACGAAAATGATGTTGCCGGTCATTTTCGACTGCATCAGGCTGGAACTCGAATTGGCGAAGGCATTCTGCAACACCGACATCATCGCCAGTCCCGGCGCGAGGAAGGCGGTGTAATTCACGCCCGGGTAGGGTTCGCCGGTGTTGCGAAGGGTGTGGCCGAACACCAGCAGAAACAGCAGCGCCGAGAGCACCGGTGCCAGCACCGTCTGCACGTTGACCTTCCAGAAACGCAGCCATTCCTTGTAGAACAGCGTCGAAAAGCCGGTCAGCGGACCGATCCGCGGCGTGCTCTGCAATTTATCTGAAGATTCGCTCACCGCCGCCTCAATGACTCATGATCTTGACGAATACTTCTTCGAGATCGGGCTGCGCGACTTCCATTTCCAGCACCGCCACGCCGGCGTTGCGGAGCGCGGCAAGCACGCCCTCGACGCCGTCGTAACCGTCGAGCGCAAGGCGGCAATCGCCGCCATCGCCCTCCACCCGCAGCGGTTGCAGTGACGGCGGCAGACCTGGCGCGGCGAGTTTCAGCTTGATCTGGCAGCCGGAAAAACGCTTCAACAGATTTTGCGTGCTGTCGTCGGCGACGATCTCGCCCTGCTTCAACATGGCGATGCGGCCGCACAGCGCCTCGGCTTCCTCGAGATAGTGCGTCGTCAGCACGATGGTGTGACCGTCCTGATTGAGACGGCGGATAAACTGCCACAGCGACTGGCGCAACTCGACATCGACGCCGGCGGTCGGTTCGTCCAGCACGATCACCGGCGGCTTGTGCACCAGCGCCTGACCGATCAGTACGCGCCGCTTCATGCCGCCCGACAACTGGCGCATGTTGACGTCGGCCTTGTCGGTAAGATCGAGGCAGTGCAGCACCTCGTCGATCCACGCGCCATTGTTGCGCAGGCCGAAGTAACCCGACTGGATGGTCAGCGTTTCGCGCACCGTAAAAAACGGGTCGAACACCAGTTCCTGCGGCACCACGCCGAGCACGCGTCGCGCGTCGCGGTAGTCGCGCACCACATCGTGACCCATCACCCGCGCGTGCCCGCTGCTTGGATAATTGAGCCCGGCGAGGATGCTGATCAGGGTGGTCTTGCCGGCGCCGTTGGGTCCGAGCAGACCGAAAAATTCGCCGCAATCGACGCGCAGACTGACGCCGCCAAGCGCGGTCAATCCGCCGTAACGCTTGACGACCTTATCAACTTCGATGGCAGCGTTCATCGTGACCGCAACAGAACTGACGACATGAATAAAAACGGCGGCGGGGCAAGCGCCCGGCGGAATCGCTCTGCGCGCGGCGCGCGCAAACTCAGGCAGCCGCGGGTATCAGATCGCTGACGCCGTATAGTTCGGCCAGACTCGAAAGGCTGGCCGGCAGATTGCAAAACGACACCTTGCGCTGGCGGCTTTTGGCGACGCGCTGCCACTCGAACAGCAGACTCAGCGCCGACGAATCGACCTCGGTCACCGCAGCGAGATCGACCACCAGATCGGCGTCGAGATGCTGTTCGACCGCGGTGGCCAGCGCGGTGGCGGTGGCGAGCGTGACCGGCCCGCTCAAACGGAGACGCCCGCCTTCGCTGACCAGTTGCGCGCTCATTTCTTGGCGGTTTGCTGGGCCAGCGACTTGTTTTTCGCCGACAGCGAAGCGATCAGGCCATCGACGCCGCTCTTCTGGATTTCGGTGTTGAACGTGCTGCGGTAATTCTGCACCAGACTGACGCCGGCAATCACCACGTCAAAGACCTTCCAGCCCTGGTCGGTCTTTTCCATGTTGTAGTTGACCTCGATCGGGTCCTGGCCGCCGGACTGCTTGATGCGCGAGAGCACCGTCACTTCGGTGTCGGCCGGCTGCATTTTGAGCGGGCGGTACTCGATGCTCTGATCGCGGTACTGCGTGAACGCGCTGGCGTAGGTGTGCACCAGCAGCGAACGAAATTCATTGGTCAGGCTCTGCTGCTGTGCCGGATTGGCCTGGCGCCACGGCGCGCCGACCGCCAGCCGCGTCATGTGCGCGAAGTTGAAGTGCGGCAGCACCTTGGCCTCGACCAGATCGTAGACCTTGCGCGTGTTGCCGGACTGGATGTCCTTGTCCGAACGCAAAATGGTCAACACCTCATCGGTGACCTTTTTGGCCAGCGCATCCGGCGCGACGTCCTGCGCGCACGCAGCGAGCGAGAAACCCAGCAGGCCGCCCAACAACAGGCCGCCTATCGCTTGTTTGATGAATTTGATGTTCATATCGCTTCCTTCCTGACTAAAACGTTTGGCGCGCGGTTCCGGCCTACTTGCTGCCGGAGCCTTCCGCAGCCTTGTTATACATGAATTGGCTGATCAGCTTCTCCAGCACCACCGCCGACTGCGTCAGCTTGAGCGTGGCCCCGGGTGCGAGCATCTTGTCGTCGGCGCCGCCTTCGAACCCGACATACTGCTCGCCGAGCAGGCCGGCGGTCAGAATCGACGCCGAAGTGTCCTGCGGAAACTTGTATTTGGCATCGACGTTCATGGTCACGCGCGCGACAAACTTGTCGTTATCGAAAGTGATGCCGGAAACGCGGCCGACCACCACGCCCGAGCTTTTGACCGCGGCGCGCGGCTTCAGGCCGCCGATGTTGGTGAATTCGGCCGTCAACGAGTAGGTTTCGTTGCTGCCAAGGCTGCCCATGTTGCTGACCTTCAGCGCCAGTATTGTCAGCGCGCCGAGACCCGCCACCATAAACAAGCCGACCCAAAGATCGATCGTCGAGCGTTCCATTAGACCCCCCGAAACATGAATGCGGTTAAGATGAAATCAAGTCCCAAGATCGCCAGCGACGAGGTGACGACGGTGCGCGTCGTGGCACCCGACACCCCTTCCGCCGTCGGCGGCGAGTCGTAGCCTTCGAACAAGGCGATCCAGGTGACGGCGATGCCGAAGACGACGCTCTTGATCACGCCGTTGACGATATCCTCGCGAAAATCGACCGCGCTCTGCATCTGCGACCAGAACGAGCCCTCGTCGACACCGATCAGCACGACGCCGATCAGGTATCCGCCGTAGATGCCCATGGCGCTGAAAACCCCCGCCAGCAAGGGCATCGAAATCACGCCGGCCCAGAAACGCGGCGCGACCACGCGCGCGATCGGATCGACCGCCATCATTTCCATCGCCGACAATTGCTCGGTGGTTTTCATGAGGCCGATCTCGGCGGTCATCGCCGAGCCGGCGCGGCTGGCGAACAGCAGACCCGACACCACCGGCCCCAGTTCGCGCACCAGCGACAACGCGACCAGCACGCCGAGCGCGGATTCCGAACCGTAGGTCTTCAGCGTCTGATAACCCTGGAAGCCGAGCACCATGCCGACGAACAGCCCCGAGACGAGGATGATGACCATCGACAGCGCGCCGGTGAAGTAGAGTTCGCGAATGATCAGATGAATGCGGCGCCAGCTGGAACCGGAGTTGAGCAGCGTCAGCGCGAAGAAACGCGACGCATAGCCGAAGCGCATCACCGAATCGATGGTGTGGTGACCGATTGCGCGGACGTTGATGATGGTGCCGCGGTTAAACAAGTTCGAGCTCCTCGTTGTATTTGCGGCTCGGATACTGGTAGGCGACGGGGCCATCGGCCTCGCCCCACACGAACTGGTGCACCAGCGGATCTTTCGACGCGCGCATTTCCTCGGGCGTGCCGTGCGCGACCATCACGCCCTCGGACAGATAATAGACGTAATCGACGGTGTCGAGCGCCTCCTGCACGTCGTGGGTGACGACGATCGAAGTCGATCCGAGGGTGTCGTTCAGGCGCCGCACCAGGTTGCGGATGACGCCCAGCGAAATCGGGTCAAGCCCGGTAAACGGCTCGTCGTACATCATCAGCATCGGATCGAGCGCGATCGCACGCGCCAGCGCGACGCGCCGCGACATGCCGCCCGACAGCTCCGACGGCATCAGATGATGCGCGCCGCGCAGGCCCACCGCCTGCAGCTTCATCATCACAATGTCGCGGATCATCGATTCGGGCAGGTCGGTGTGTTCGCGCATCTGGAAAGCAACGTTATCGAACACCGACAGGTCGGTGAACAGTGCGCCGAACTGGAACAGCATGCCCATGCGGCGGCGCATTTTATAAAGGCCGTCGCGGTCGAGATCGCGCGTCAGCACGCCGTCGACATGAATATCACCCTGCGTCGGCTTGAACCAGCCGGCGATCAGGCGCAGCAGCGTGGTTTTGCCCGAGCCGCTGATGCCCATGATCGCGACCACCTTGCCGCGCGGGATCTTCATGTCGATGCCGCTCAGGATCGTACGACGTTTGTCGTACGAATAGCCGACAGCACTGATTTCGACGAGGTTGTCGCTTGCCAAGGTTAGGTACGCAGTCGCAAAACTGTGGATTCTAAACAGTCGGCACCAACATCACAAATCGACCCGCGCGGCGGCAGCGGCCTGCGCCGATGCGATAAGATAGGCCCTGCTCACAGCCAGCCAGCCCCTATGTCCGTTTCCGCGCTGCGTTTCGCCGGCGTTACCAAGAGTTATGGCCGCACCCGCGTGCTGCACGGGGTGAGCTTCGACGTTGCCGCCGGCCAGTTCTTCGGCCTTGTCGGCATCAACGGCGCGGGCAAGACCACGCTGCTCAAATGCCTGCTCGATTTCTGCGACTTCGACGGCGGCAGCATTGAAATCTTCGGCACCGCGCATGCCGCCGCCGGCGCCCGCGCGCGCATGGCCTTTCTGCCGGAACGATTGAATCCGCCGTACTACCTGACCGGCGAGGATTTCATCCGCTACACGCTCGACATGCAAGCGGTGGCCTTCGACCGCGGCGAGGCCATACGCATGCTGGAGGCGCTCGACCTCGATACCGCGGCTTTGACACGGCCGGTGCGCGCCTATTCCAAGGGCATGACGCAAAAACTCGGCATCGCGGCAGCGCTGCTCTCGCGCAAGGATCTCTACCTGTTCGACGAGCCGACCAGCGGTCTCGATCCGAAGGCGCGCGCGCTGTTCAAGCGCCAGCTGCAGGAACTCAAGCGCGAGGGGCGCACGGTGCTGTTTACCTCGCACGCACTGGCGGACGTCGCCGAAGTCTGCGATCACATGGCGGTGATCCACGCCGGCGGCCTGCGCTATTGCGGCAGCCCGGAAGGTTTGTGCCGCGAATTCGCCTGCAACGATCTCGAGCAGGCTTTTTTGACCTGTATCGGCAGCGGCGCGGCGGCCTGATCGCCGCGTTGACTCACCGCCGCGGTCGGCTGCGCGGGCGCGGGCGCCGGGTTGCGCTGTGCCGGCGAGGCTATCAGCGCGTATTGCGATCTGGCAGAATACGCGGTCAGGTCAAGGGGGATCGTTGGAACAAACGCAAACAAAGCCGGACCTGCTGATCGTCGATGACGATCCGCTGATCAGCGACACGCTGAACTTCGTGCTGAGCCGCGACTTCAACGTCTACGTCGCGGAATCGCGCGCGCAGGTCAAAAGCCTGCTGCGCCAGCTCGACAGCCCGCCACAACTGGCACTGATCGACCTCGGGCTGCCGCCGACGCCGCACCGCCCCGATGAGGGCTTCAAGCTGATCGGCGAGCTGATCGCCAGTTCGCCCACGATCAAGATACTCGTGCTGTCCGGTCAGAACGACGAAACCAACGCGCGGCATGCGCGCACGCTGGGCGCGATCGAATTCATCGCCAAACCCTGCGAACCGGAAACGATCAAGCAACTGCTGGTCAAATCGCTGCAGATCCGCAGCGCGGAAATCAGCGCCGCGCCTGGCGAAGGCGACTTCATCGGCAGGAGCCTGCTGATCGAGAAGTTGCGCCAGCAGATCACCCAGTATGCGAATGCGCCCTTCCCGGTGCTGATCGAGGGCGAATCCGGCAGCGGCAAGGAACTCATCGCCAGCGCGCTGCACCGCCAGAGCGGGCGCGCCTCCAAACCTTTTCTCGCGCTCAATTGCGCGGCGATCTCGCCCAATCTGGTCGAACCGACGCTGTTCGGCTACAGCAAGGGCGCCTTCACCGGCGCCACCACCTCGCGCGCCGGTTATTTCGAGGACGCCAAAGACAGTTCGCTGTTCCTCGACGAAATCGGCGAGCTGCCGCTGGAATTGCAGGCCAAGCTGCTGCGCGTGCTTGAAAACGGCGAGTACCAGCGCGTCGGCGAAACGCAGAGCCGTGTGAGCAACGCGCGCGTGATTGCCGCCACCAACCGCGATATGCGCCAGGAAATCCGCAATGGCCGCTTCCGCGCCGACCTCTATCACCGGCTGTCGGTGTTTACCATCGCGGTGCCGCCGCTGCGCGACCTGGGCGACGACAAGCAGATGCTGCTCGATCATTTCCGCGAGTTCTATTCGCGCCAGGCCAACTCCAAACCTTTCGATCTCGACGACGCGGCGCGCATCCTGTGGCTGGACTACGGCTTTCCGGGCAACGTGCGCGAACTGCGCAACATCGTTATCCGCCTGACCACCAAGTACGCCGGCCAAGCGGTGAATGCCGAGCAACTGCAATCCGAACTCGACATGGAGAGCATGACGGTCGATCTGCCCGGCCTGCCCGCCGGTCAGGATTTCAAGGCGGTGCTGGAGGCGGCGAAAAAACATCTGCAGATCCAGAAGAACTTCAATCTCGACCTCACTTTGCAGCAATGGGAAAAAGGCTATGTCGAGGCGGCGCTGGCAATCACGCAGGGCAATCTTTCGCAGGCGGCCAAGCTGCTCGGTATCCACCGCACGACGCTCTACAGCCGCATGCAAAACTACGGCTCGGCGGGCGAAGAGCAGGACAAATCGCAGTAGCGGCATGACAGCGCAGCCGCCATCGACATGCGCGCAGGCAGGGTAGCTGATGTATTACAGCCACTTCGGACTCACCCAGCCGCCGTTCCGCATCACCCCGAACACCGAGTTCTTTTTCAGCGGCGGCAATCGCGGCCCCATACTCGAAGCGCTGATCTACGCGATCAGCCAGGGCGAGGGCATCGTCAAGGTTACCGGCGAGGTCGGCAGCGGCAAAACCATGTTGTGCAACATGCTGCAGTCGCGCCTGCCGGCCAACGTCGAAACCGTCTACATTGCCAATCCGAGCGTTTCGCCCGAAGAGATCATCCATGCGGTGGCACTCGAGCTGCACCTCAAACCGCCGCGCGATGCCGGCCACCTCGAACTGATGCAGCTGATACACGCGCATCTGCTCGAGCGCCATGCCGAGGGCAAACAGGTCGTCATGTTCGTCGAGGAATCGCAAAGCATGCCGATTGCGACGCTTGAGGAAATCCGCCTGCTGTCGAATCTTGAAACGGCGCACAGCAAACTGCTGCAGATCGTTTTATTCGGCCAGCCCGAGCTGGAAGACAATCTGCGCGGAATGAATATCCGGCAGTTGCGCGAGCGCATCACGCACAGCTTCCGGCTGAGCCCCCTCAAACAAAACGAGATCGGCGAGTACCTGAGTTTCCGGCTGCGCGCCGCCGGTTATCGCGGACCGGATTTGTTTTCGCCCGCCGTCATCCGCGCGATGGCCAAAGCATCCGGCGGCCTCACGCGACGCATCAACCTGATCGCCGACAAGGCCTTGCTGGCGGCATTCGCCGAAAACACGCACACCGTCAAGCTCAAGCACGTCAGGGCCGCGATTCGCGACAGCGAATTCAGTCATTATGATTCGCTCAAACCACCGGTGCGTCGCAGCTTTGCATTGGTCGCACTCGGGCTGGCCGCTCTCGCCGGCGCCGGCCTCTACGGGCTGCTCGTATCGATGCAACCGGCCCCGAGTTCGATTGCCGACCCGTCGCCGGTGCGCGCGCCGGCGGTCGTCGCCGTGCCGGCGCCGCCACCGACGGAGCCCGCGCCCGCCCCGGTTGCAGCCGAGAATCAAACAACAGCGCCAACAACCTTTACGGCGCCGTCGGTTGCCGCCCCGCAGCCCGCAGGCGCGACGCCGGCGGCACCGGAAAAGCCGGTCGCCGCTTCAACTCGTGAAATAAAACCAATAAATAAACAAGGGGTTGCCGCAACGCCGCCCAAACCGAAAATACCCGGCGATGTGGTCGAAGAACGCCTTCGCGCCACCAGCGAATGGCTGGCCCAGCCGGGTAACGGCAGCTACACAATTCAATTATTTGGTGCAGATAACCAACAACAGCTAAAGAATCATCTGAACGTAATTACCAAATATATTGAAATACATGAAGTTTTTGTGTACCGTACCATCGCAAAGCAAAAACCGTCGCTGACCGTTTTGTATGGGACTTTTGGTGATCGCCGCAGCGCGCAAGAAGCGCTGAGCAAACTGCCGGCGGCATTAAAAGCCTTCAAACCGATCCTGCGTACGGCGCAAGGAATACGCGCAGAGATCGCCCAGCATCCGTCGCCTTGACGCCTGGTCGCGCTCCCCGCGCGGCTGCAACACTGTTTGGCGCAACACCGGCATGCCTCGCGCGCGTGCCGATTTTGTAGCGACGCTAGGGGATCGAAACATGTCTGCACAATTGACGTCCGGCAAAGCAAGCGTTCCGGCAATGCGAACCGCAACCGTGCCAGCGACGCTGGCCTGCGCTTTGCTCGGAATCACTCTGACGACGTTGACGGGTTGTTACCACAAATCGGTGATGCCGCAATCCGAGGGCCACATCACCGCAGCGGCAGACAAACCCGCTCTCGATGATGTGCCGGCGCCGGCGCGCGTCAACACTTTCGTGCCCGCACCCAAAGCGGCGGTCAAAGCGCCGACCTACACGGTTGTGGTCAGCGAAGTGCCGGTCAAGGAACTGTTGTTTGCGCTGGCCCGTGACACCAAGCAAAACATCGATATTCACCCGGGCCTGCAGGGACTGGTCAGCCTGAATGCGATCAACGAAACGTTGCCGGGCATCCTCGAGCGCATTTCGAAACAGGTCAACATGCGTTACAAAATTGACGGCCCGACCATCCTCGTCTCGCCGGACGTGGCGTACATGAAGACCTACCGCGTCAATTACGTCAACATGACGCGCGAAACAACATCGACGATCGGCGTGTCGGGGGCCATCCAGGGCAGCAGTTCAAGCAGCAGCGGTTCCAGCAGCGGCGGCGGCAGCAGCGGATCCAGCAGCAGCAGCAGCGGCACCAACGCATCCAATACGGTCGTCAAGACGGTCTCGAACAACAATTTCTGGGATACGCTGCGCGACAATATCCGCGCAATCCTTGCTTCCACGCGCAATCAAACCCTGACCGCCGACCAGCGCGCCGAACGCGCCGAAACCGCGCGCGCGCAACGCGAAGAACGCCTGGCGCAGGCCGAGGCCGTCGCCCGTGCCGGCCAGGGCGCACCGCAATTGTTCAACAGCGTGTTCGGCAGCCAGTCGCCGCTCACATCCATTCCCAACGACGGCCGCGACGATATTGTGGTGAATGCGGTGGCCGGCACGATCAGCGTGCTGGCAACAGAAAAGCAGCATGCGCTGATACAGCAGCACATCGACAGCATTTCGCAGGTCTCGCAGCGCCAGGTGCTGATCGAGGCCACGGTCGCGGAAGTCACGCTGTCGGACGCTTACCAGGCCGGCATCGACTGGAGCCGCCTGCCCATTTCGGGCGGACTGAGCGTTCAGCAGTCGCTGATCGCGGGTGTCTCCAATGCCTTCACCGCCGGCAATCTCACCGTCGGTTACACCAATCCGACTTCACAAATCGGCAACTTCGCTGCCAGCGTAAAAATGCTGCAGCAATTCGGCAACACGCGCGTGCTGTCGAGCCCCAAGCTGATGGCGCTCAATAACCAGACCGCGCTGATGAAGATCGTCGATAACATCGTCTACTTTTCGATTGAAGCGACGACCACGACCGCAGCCAACGTCGGCACCAACACCACCTTCAATACGACACCGCAGACGGTGCCGGTCGGCCTCATCATGAGCATGACGCCGCAAATCAACGAAAATGGCCAGGTCACTCTGTCGGTGCGGCCGACCATCACGCGCCTGAACGGCTTCGCCAACGACCCGAATCCCAGCTTGTGTAACGTCAATAACCTGAATGCAGGCAAATGCCTGACCAACCCGGTGCCGCAAATTCAAACGCGCGAAATGGAATCGGTACTCCAGCTGACGAGCGGCCAGACCGCCATACTGGGCGGCCTCATGCAGGATAACATTTCGTATCTCAGCAATGGCGTGCCCGGCATCGGCAATGCCGCCAACACCGGCGTGATCAGCAACCTGTTCAAATTCAACAACGACGCGCTGACCAAATCCGAACTGGTGATTTTTCTGCGCGCCACCGTCATCACCAATCCCTCGCTGGAAAGCGACGAGCTGAAATTTTTCCAGCGCATGCTGCCGAAGCAGACCGATACGCCGAATGAATCCGTTCCCGGCGAGAAGACTGGCGCAGCCAAATGAGCCTGCTGATGAAGGCCCTGGAAAAGGCCGCCAAGGATCGCGAAGGGGGTGAAGCGACGCCCGCGCAAAGCGGTCTGTCGCTTGAGCCGATGGCGGCGCAATCCGCGCCCGCAGCAAAAACGGCGCCGGCACCGGCGGCGCCACGCAGTTCGGCAGCGACGGCATCGACAAACGCAACCGCAAGCCAACCCGCGCAAGCGGCTACCGTCATCAGCGCGGGCCGCGGTGGTGGTGGCGTCGGCGCCTTTTTGCGCGATCGCCCGCTCGCCGTGTTCGGCACCTTGGCCGGTCTCGCCATCGCCGGCTATGGCGGCTATGTATACCTGCAGCTGACCAATCCGGGGCTGTTCGCCGGCACGCCGGCACCCGTCGCGCAGATTGCGCCGGCGGCGAAACCGCCGGTCGCAGCACCGGCGCCCGTCGCCCCCGTGCAAACAAACGAAGCGCTGTCGCCGTTGACGCTGAACGACACCGAAGCGGCAAAAGGCAGCGATGCCCCGGCGGCAACCAACGCCACGTCCGCAAACGGCGGAAAACCCGCCACAGCCACCGCTGCCGGTACTGCGCCCGCGGCGGTAGCCGCAGCCAGCGGTGCCGGCAAGTCGAGCGCCGCGACGACACCGACCGTAATCCCGGTCGCGGCAGCAACACCGCCGCAAACGCCCGCCGCGCCGACTGCGGACGCCGCGCGCGATTCGATCAGGATCACCGCCGGCAGCACCAGCAGCGCAGTCAATCCGCTGCTGACCGAAGCATACGCTGCGCTCAATGCCGGCAAGTTCGACGCCGCGCAGCGGCTCTACGAGCAGATGCTGCGCGGCGATCCCGGCAGCATCGACGCGCTGCTCGGGCTCGGTGCAATCGCCACGCAGCAGGGCAATAATGACGATGCGACGCGCCGCTACCTAAAGGTGCTCGAACTCGAACCGCGCAATGCCGCGGCCCAGGCCGGCCTCATTGGCATCCTTGGCCGCGCCGATCCGCAGGCGGCGGAAACACGCGTCAAGCAACTGATCGGTCGCGAGCCCTCCACCGCCTTCCTGCAGTTTGCGCTCGGCATCACCTATATCGACCAGAAACGCTGGCCCGATGCACAGCAAGCGTTTTTTCAGGCGCATCAATTGCAGCCGGACAATCCCGACTACGCCTACAATCTGGCGGTCGCTCTCGAACACATCGGCCAGCCGAAGGCCGCGCTCGATTTTTATCGCCGTGCCGTTCAGCTCGCCACCGCCAAGGGTCGCGCCGATTTCAGCGTGCCCGTCGCCGAAGAGCGCATCGGCAAACTCGAAAAAGCCTTCCGCTAGCCCGCCGGTGCCGCGGCGCGCAACGGACAGACCCGGCCGGCATTCCCTACGGCATCACGCGCGGGCAACGGTAAAATAAAATCATGGCCGAACAGCGCAAAAAGCTGAGACTGGGCGAACTGCTGGTGCAGCAGGGGCTGATCACGCCCGATCAGCTCGGCATCGCGCTCGCCGAGCAGAAGCAAAACAACATCCCGATCGGCCGCCAACTGGTGCGTCTGGGCTTCATCACCGAAGCCGCGATCCGCGACATCATGGCGCGCACGGTTGGTCAGGAGTCGATCGACCTGGCGCACGTCGTCGCCGACCCCGAGGCGCTGAAACTGGTACCGCAGGATTTCGCGCGCCGCCACCGTGTGCTGCCGATCGCCTACGACGCCGACGAGCGCCAGCTCACCATCGCGACGACCGAGATATTCAACGTCGTCGCGCTCGACCAATTGCGCGCTTCGCTGGGTGCGGGCATCGAAATCAAGACCCAGCTCGCCGGCGAAGCCCAGCTCGAGGATTATTTCGACCAGTTCTACGGTTACGAACTGTCGGTCGACGGCATCCTGCAGGAAATCGAAACCGGCGAGATCGATTACCAGAGTCTCGGCGGCGGCGGCGACGAATACACGCAGCCGATGGTGCGCCTTGTTAACGCACTGCTGGTCGATGCAGTCAAGCGCGGTGCTTCGGACATCCACTTCGAACCGGAATACGCTTTTCTGCGCATCCGCTACCGCATCGACGGCGTGCTGGAAACCGTGCGCAGCCTGCACAAGACCTACATGCCGGGCATCACCGTGCGCATCAAGGTCATCAGCGAAATGAATATCGCGGAAACGCGCGCGCCGCAGGACGGCCGGCTGTCGCTGACATTGAACGGACGCCCGATCGACTTCCGCGTTTCGACCCACCCGACCATCCACGGCGAAAATATCGTGCTGCGGATTCTCGACCGCGAGAAATCGATCATCAGCCTCGACAAGATGAATCTGCCGGCGCAGACCATGACGCGGTTGAATTTGATCCTGGCGCGGCCCGAAGGCATTTTGATCGTGACAGGCCCGACCGGTTCCGGTAAAACCACCACGCTCTATTCGCTGCTCTCGCAGGTCAACGACGAAGCGGTCAACATCATGACGCTGGAGGATCCGGTCGAGTATCCGCTGACGCTGATGCGGCAAACATCGGTGAACGAAGCCGTGCGCATGGACTTCGCCAACGGTATCCGCTCAATGATGCGGCAGGACCCGGACATCATTCTGGTCGGCGAAATGCGCGACAAGGAAACTTCCGAGATGGCCTTCCGCGCGGCGATGACCGGCCACCAGGTATTCTCGACGCTGCACTCGAACTCGGCGCTCGGCGCATTTCCGCGCCTGCTCGATATCGGCATCCAGCCCGACATCATGGCAGGCAACATCATCGGCATCATCGCGCAACGACTGGTGCGCGCGCTGTGCGTGCATTGCAAGGAAGCCTATGTGCCGAGCCCGGAAGAGCGCAAGGTTCTCGGCGCCGAGGGCGCCAGTGTCGAAAGCCTCTACCGCCCGGTCGGCTGCACGCGCTGCGACAACAAGGGCTACAAGGGGCGCCGCTCGGTGATGGAACTGCTGGTGATGGACGGCGACCTCGACGAATTGGTGGCGCGCCGCGCGACCGCCAAGGAAATGCGCGCCGCCGCGCTGGCCAAGCAGTTCCGCC
Source organism: uncultured beta proteobacterium (assembly GCA_903889565.1). Taxonomy (GTDB): domain Bacteria; phylum Pseudomonadota; class Gammaproteobacteria; order Burkholderiales; family SG8-41; genus PALSA-1004. Next base: position 70,973 of record CAISYC010000071.1, on the reverse strand, counting down.
CGCTCGCAGAAGAAGGCGTCGCGCTGGTGGTTAACGGCACCACCAGCCTCGCCGAAGTCTCGCGCTCGATCGACCTCACCGGTCGCTTTGCCTGACCCCCGGCCGTGGCCTCATTCCAGTACAAGGCTGTCGATAAAACAGGCCAGCCGGCGCGCGGCGCCCTCGACGCCGCCAACGAGGTCGATCTCGAATTGCGGCTGCGCCGCATGGGCCTCGATCTCATCACTTTCCGCGAACTCGAAAAATCCGCCAGCAGCTTCGGCGCCGGCGGCAAGGTCACGCGCCGCGACCTCATCACCTTCTGCTTTGACATGGAACAGATCACGCGTTCGGGCATCCCGCTGCTCGAAGGCGTGCGCGACCTGCGCGATTCGATCGAGAATCCGCGCTTCCGCGAAATTCTCACCACCCTTACCGAGGACATGGAGGGCGGCCGCATTCTTTCGCAATCGATGTCGCAGCACCCTTCGGTGTTCGACAACGTGTTCGTCAGCCTGATTCGCGCCGGTGAGCAGGCCGGCCGGCTGACCGAGGTTTTCGCCAACCTCGGCGCCACGCTCAAATGGCAGGACGAACTGGCGGCGCAGACCAAGCGCCTGTTGATGTATCCCGCATTCGTGCTGGTGGTGGTGGTCGCGGTGCTGCTGTTCATGCTGGTGTTTCTGGTGCCGCAGGTGGTGCAGTTGTTGAAGGCGATGGGCATCACCCTGCCGCTGCAGACCCAGTTCCTGATTTTTACCTCGAATTTCGTCATCAATTACTGGCCGCTGGTATTCGGCATTCCGACCGTGGTGGTCATAGCGCTGGTGGCGACGATCCGGCGCAACCAGAAAGCGCAGTACTTGTGGGATTACTCCAAGCTGCATCTGCCGGTGATCGGTCCGATCATCCAGAAAATCATCATGTCGCGCTTCACCAATTTTTTCGCCTTGATGTACCAGTCGGGCATCACGATTCTCGATGCCATCAAGACGTCCGAGGAGATCGTCGGCAACCGCGTGATCGCCGACGGCCTGGTGCGCGCCGGCCAGCAGATCAACGCCGGCGAAAGTCTGACGGAGACTTTCCAGAATCTGGGCATTTTCCCGCCGCTGGTGATCCGCATGCTGCGCGTCGGCGAGGCCACCGGCGCGCTCGACACGGCGCTGATGAACTGCACCTACTTTTACAACCGCGACGTCAAGGACTCGGTCGACAAGGGCATGGCGATGATCGGACCGGCATTGACCGTGTGTCTGGGCGGCATGATGGCATTCATCATGTGGGCGGTGCTGGGCCCGGTCTATGATATTCTGGGCAAGATAAAGTTTTAGCCGCGCGCCGGAAACCCACACACCATGTCCGACAGTATTCTGGTTTGCGTATCCGCCGCCCAAGTCAGCGCAGCCTTGTGGCGCGGCGGCCGCTTCGCCGCCTGCACGGTATTTGAAAACGATGACAACGGCGTCGCCGGATTCCGCGAGTTTCTGCAGGCGGCAAAGCGCCTGCCGGTCAAGATCATCGTCGACGCGGTGGAAGAGGATTACCGTTTCGAGTCGTTGCCGCACAGCTTCGGCAGCGATCGCGCGGAAATGCTCAACCGCAAGCTCAAGCAGCATTACCGCAGCACACCGTACTTCAGCGCGCGTCTGCAGGGCCGCGACGTCGGCAAGCGCCGCGACGACCGCTATCTGTTCTGCGCGCTGACCAACCCCGAACTCGTCAGCAACTGGCTGAAGCCGGTGCAGGAACTCGGCTTTCCGGTGGTCGGAATTTTCCTGCTGCCGACGGTCAGCGCGGCAATGCCGGAAAAGCTCGGCATCAAACAACCGAACCTGCTGCTGGTCTCACTGCACACGGCAGGCATGCGGCTGACCTATTTCCGCGATCAAAAGCTGCGCATCAGCCGGCTTGCACGCGCCGAATCGAAGGGCCCCAACGCGATCAAGGGTTACGCCGAGGAAATTTCCAACACGCGCCTCTATCTGCATGCGCTGCGCGTGATGACCCTCGACGAACACCTGTCGGTACTGATCGTCGACCGCAACGACACCCTCGCCGATCTGGCGCAAACGATTGCGCGCGACAGCCCGAACATCGACTGTCGCCGCGTCGGCCGGCAGGAGATTTCGTCGAGTCTCGGCATCGCGGTGCCCGCGCTCGACTCATCGAACGACTCGCTCTACCTGCACCTGTTGGGACTGCGCGCGCCGGAAAACAATCTGGCGCCCGCGGCCGTCACCGCCGGCTTTCGCCAGCACCAGATGCGGCGCGGCCTTTATGCGCTGTCCGCGGTCACCGCCTTTGCCATCGCCGCATGGTGCGGTTTGACCGCCTACCAGATCTACGACACCGAACTCGATATCGAAAACGCGAAAAAACAGACCGCCGACCTGCAGTTGCGTTATCTGGAGGCGACGCGCCTGTTCCCGGCGGCGCCGACCACCGCGGAAAATCTGCAGCGCACGGTCGAAATTTCGCAGAGGATCGGCAGTACCACGCGCACCCCGGAACTCGCCATGTCGCTGATCAGCGACGCGCTCGAGCAGAATCCGGCAATTTATCTGCGCAACTTCGGCTGGAAATACGACCGCAATGAAATCGGCACCGACGGCGGCGCGAAAACGGCCGCGCCGGCCACCGCCTCACCGCCGCCGGGCACAGCCAGCGGGGCACGCAAGCAAAGCGCCGCCATCGACGGCGAGGTGCGTCCGTTCCGCGGCGATTTCCGCGCGGCGATCGAATCCATCAACCGCTTTGCGGCAACGCTGTCGGCGCGCCCCGAAGTGGCCGAAGTCCGCGTGCTCAAACTGCCGCTCGACATCAACCCGACGCTGTCGCTGTCGGGCAACACCATCGAAAACCGCGAGCAGGTGGGCCGCGCCGAATTCAAAATGGTCATCGTGCTGAAGCCGACCCTATGAACGCCGACGATCTCAACGCACTGCGCAATCCGCTGCTGCTGCTGCTGGCGATCATCGCCGCCGGCATCGGCGGAATTTATTACCTCGACCAGAATCTCACCGCGGCCAAACGCGATCTCGCCCAGCACACCACGCAGATGCGCGAAGCACGCACGCGCCTGCAGCGCTCTGGCGACGAAAAAAATGTCATCGTCCGTTATCTGCCCGACTATCAAAAACTCGAAAAGCTCGGCTTTGCCGGCGAGGAGCAGCGCCTGAACTGGGTCGAGGGGCTGCGCCTGGCAAACCAGCAGGCGCAGTTGTTCGGCATCAACTATCAGATCGGCGCCCAGCAACCCTATCCCTATGCGAGCGAACTCAATACCGGCCAGCTCCTGATGCACCAGTCGGCGATGAAGATCAACTTCAGCCTGCTGCATGAAGGCGACCTCATGACGCTGCTGCGCACGCTGGGCAAACAGGGCGCCGGCTTCTTCTCGGTCAATCAGTGCCAGATCGAACGCTCAGGCGGCGGCGCCACGGTCAACGTGCGTTACCAGCCGAATCTGCGCGCCGACTGCGAGCTGACGTGGATTACGGTTTCCGCGCCGACCGCTGCCGGCGGAGACAAAAAACCATGAGCGCGCGCCTTCTGTTGAGCGTGCTGCTGATGGCCGCCGGCGCCGCAAACGCCGCCGATCTCGGCCGCATGTTCTTCACGCCGGCGCAACGCGCAGCGCTGGATGCCGCGCGCAAACAGAATGTGCGCGTCGATTTCGGCGACGACGACAGCGAAAAATCCACGACCCCGGCGGCAGCGCCGGCGCCGCGCAATGTCAGCGTCAACGGGCTCATTCAGCGCAGCGACGGCAACAGCACGGTCTGGCTGAACAACAAGCCGGTCAGCAGCGGCAACGCCGCCGGCGTCAACATCTCCACGCGCAAGGGCGACACCAGAGTCCAGCTGTCGGTGCCTGACAGCGGACGCAGCGTCGATCTCAAGGTCGGACAAACGGTCGAAATACTCAGCGGTACCGTGGAGGAAGGTTTCCGTCGCCGCCTGCCGCCGAAAATCGAGGAAAAACCCGCGTCCCCCGCCGACAACAACGCCCAGGCGGTACAAAAACGCACAGCCGGGGCAGCCACCGACTCCATAGAATCCTCCACAAGGCTGCAACGAAAACAGCGCATCGACAGCAGCGACGCGCAGGACGCAGCAGCCGCAGGCGGCACCGACAACCGGTAGACGCAACCATCACCCGGTCGTCGGCGCGCGCAAACCGACGGGGGGTTCGATGGCGAAATCACGCAGCATCATGCAGGCACACCGCGAGCGCGGTTACGCGATGCTGGGATTGGTTGCGGTTGTCGGCGTCAGCGCCTCGTTCGCCATCTCCGGCCTCGGCAGCACGCTTAACCGCACTCGAAACGCGCAGACCACTACCAATGCGCTGGCGCAAGCCAAACATGCCCTGATCAGCCGCGCCGCCAGCGACGCCAATCATCCGGGCAGTCTGCCCTGCCCCGACGCGGTAACCAACATCGCCGGCAGCAACGTGCCCAATGACGGCATTGCCGATCTGCTCGCCGGCCAGAGCTGCCCCAGCCTGATCGGCCGGCTGCCATGGCGCACGCTCGGTCTGCCCGACCTGCGCGATGGCGACGGCGAACGGCTGTGGTACATGGTTGCCCCGGCGTTTCAGGACAGCACCTCGAAAATCGTCAATCCCGGCACCAGCGGCCAGATCAACGGCTACGATTGCTCCGGCCCGTCGACCGGAACACGCTGACCCTGCGACAATCCGCGCGCGGTCGCCGGCCCCTGGGTCGCGGTGGTATTTTCGGCGGGCAAGGCATTCGGTACGCAATCGCGCGAGGCGGCGCGCGCGGGCGACCACACGCAGTTCATCGAATCCTACAACCCGGCCGATCCATTCCGCCTGCGCATCGCCGCCGACCAGGGATACAACGACCGCCTGGCCGCAATTGCGGCAGCCGACATTTTTGCGATCGCCCAGCGCCGGCTCGCCAACGAGTTGCAGGCGGTGCTCGCGCAATACTTCACGACAACCGCCGCGCAGGGCCAGGGCCGCCTGCCGCTGCCGGCGGCCAACTGCAGTTCGGCCGTTGTCTGCAACGCGAGTGCGCCGGCTGCGGGCACGACCGTGCTGCGCGGTTATCTGCCGAGCGACGACGTTCTGCTCAATCAGATCATGGCGGCAAAAAGCATGAGCTGGTTCGACCACAACCAGTGGCGCACCACGTTCAACTATCTGCTCGACGCCAATTGCGCGACCGGCGGCACTGCCGCGCAGTGCGGGAATGCATTCGTCACGCTCGACCGCTCGCTGATCGACGCCACGACCACCGTCGTCGGCGCCGGCAATAGCGGCACCCGCGCCCTGCTTTGGTTCGCCAATGCAGGCAGCATGCAGAAGACCCGCCTCTTGATCGCCTTGAAATAACGGAGACCCCGCCATGCATGAACACAGCCTTCGCCCTTCACCCGCCAACGCGCAGTGCGCCGGCGCAACCGGATTCACCCTCATCGAAGTCGCCATCGGCATGCTGCTGCTGAGCATGCTGCTGTCGACGCTGCTGGTTCCGCTGACCGCACAGGTCGAGCAGCGCAAGATTGCCGACACACAGAACGCGCTGACGCAGATCGCCGATGCGCTGATGGGTTATGCGATTTCGAACGGCTATCTGCCCTGCCACGATCGCAGCAGCGGCGCCGGTGCCAATGACGGCATCGAGGATCTGAATGCCGGCGCCACCAATTGCGCGGTCGCCGAAGGCAATCTGCCGTGGGCAACGCTCGGCATCGCCGGCAGCGATGCCTGGGGCAATTTTTTCCGCTATCGGGCGGCGTCTGTTTTTACCGACCGCGCCAATCTGTTCAAGCTGGCGAGCAGCGGCAATCTCACCGTGCAGTGTCCGGCGAGCGCTTGGGGCGCAACGACCGTCTACACCAACACGGCGCCCGCGGTGGTGCTCTCGCACGGCCGCAATGGTTACGGCGCGATCAGTGCCGCACTGCGCAGCGTGAATCCGGCGCCGGCCAGCGCGGACGAACTCGCCAACACCGACGGCAACACCATATTCGTCAGCCGCACCATCAGCGCAAACGGCGCGGCGGCCGGCGAATACGACGACCTCGTATCGTGGCTATCGACCGCGCTGCTGCTGAACAAGATGATTACGGCGCAGAAACTGCCGTGACTGCGGCGGCCAGACGAAAGCACACGCTGCCGGCGCGATTGTCGGACAACTCCAGCCGGTAACCCAGCTGCTCGGCCTGGCGCGCGGCATGATAGAGGCCGACGCCAAGACCGTTCTGCGACGGCACCGGCGCCGACAGCAGCTTGCCGGCAATCGCCGGCGACACCATGTCGCCGCTGTCGCAGACCAGCAGCGTGCCGCCGCGTTCGCTGGCAAACCGCACCGTGATGCGCAGGTCGGCGTGCTGCTGCGATTTCGCAATCGCGTTTTGCAGCAGGTTTTCGGCCACGCTGTCGAACAACTCGACCGGCAGTTGCAGATCGTGCATGCCGCCGTCATCGGAAAAGCTGATTTCACTGCGCGTGTAGCGGTGTTTCAGTCCGTTCCACCACGCATCGGCGGCGGCGCGCGTGCTTTCGCTCTTGCCCGGCTCCTGCAGTTTTTCCAGCGTGGTGGTCAGCCGCTGCGCGATCTGCGGCAGCTGCCGCCTGACCAGCGATTGCAGCGCAGCCGCCTCGCCGGCGCTGCTGCTCTCGGCGGCGGCGCACAGCGAACGCAGGGACTGCAGCAGGTTTTTCACGTCGTGGGTCAACCGCGCGCCGGTTTCATGGATCGCCTGCGTATAGGCGTTCTGGCGCTGCACTTCTTCGCGCACCTTGGCCTGATGGAAATGACCGAGCATCTGCGTCAGCAATTTCAGATGCAGCAGCAATGCGGGGCTCAGCGACCAGTTCGTGTGAAAGGTCAGCGTCAGATCCTGAAATGAATATTCGGCCTGAAAACGCGAGCGCCGGCCGATTTCGCCGCTGCCGTGCGGCACCCGCCAGATCACGCCCGAAACCCACGGCAACGCGCACAGTTCGTGCAGCGCCAGTTGCAGAAAACGCTCCGGTTCGCGCTCGCGCTCGGCAAGATCCGCGAGCCCCTTGACCCAGCGCTCGAACGGCAGGCCGAGACTCATCAGATAACGCGACATGACGTGACCAAGGCCCATGAAGCCGCTGCGCGGATTCCACAACCAGCTCAGCGTCATCAGCACCATCGCCATCACCATCAGGCTCTGCGCCAGCGCCAGCGCGTAGTCGCCGTGGCTGACCTGCTTGACGACAAAACTGCCGAGCACCAGTCCGGTCACCAGCAGGAACAGCATCACGCTGTAAAAAAGGTCCACCGTCAGCGGCGAAGACCGCGTGCTGGTCGGCGCCGGCACCAGCACGATGATCAAAGGCAGCAGCGGCAGACCCCAGCGCACGAGGCCGGTTTGCACGGCGTCGAACAGCTGGTCGGCGAATAAATGCGGCACCACCCAGATCAGCAGCAAAGACAACAGATAAAGCGCGGCCAGAATCGCCGCGAAGCGCTGGCGCGGCTGGTCGCTGCCGATCAGGTTGCCGCCGATCAGCGCGAACAGCACCGCCAGCCACACCGCCATCAGCCACCAGTTGTTCCAGCCGGTCAGCATGATGCCGACGACGATGACGACAAAGGCATGGCGCGCCTCAAGGCTGCGCTCGCCGCGCCATACCGGCTGCCACATCAGGAAAATGCCGAAATGCGTGAGCAGCATGGCGCGCGCGAACAGGCTGTCGATGCCCCACGCCAGCGCGGCGTGCAGCGCGAGCAGCATGCCGCCCAGCCACCACTGGGGATGCGAACCGATCAGGCGGTGCGGCCGGGTGGCGATCACTTCGTTCATGCGTGTTCCTCTGGTCGTCGTCGCGGTATCTGCGCGGCGCCGCGGCGCCGTGAGTTTCGTTATACTGCCCGCGTTCGCTTTTTCACAACGAAGATTATTCCATGCGCCGGCGGCAAATAGTGATTATTGCGCGCTTCACCCTGCTTGAAGCCGCGCGCACCCGCCTGTTCTGGCTGTTCGCCGGCGCGCTGCTGCTGGTCTTCGGCGCGACATTTTTCGTCCGCCAGCTCGCGATCATCGAAAGCGCGCGGCTGCAGATCGAGTTTTCGGCGGCTGCGACGCGCCTGGTCGCCGTCTTCATGCTGTGCCTGCACGTGCTGTCCTCGATCGTGCGCGAATTCAACGACAAGGGGCTGGAACTGACGCTGAGTTTCGATCTGCGGCGTTCCGATTACGTGCTCGGGCGCCTGCTCGGCTTCGGCGCCGTGGCGCTGCCGCTGGCGCTGATCGCAACGCTGCCGCAACTGCTGCTGGCGCCGCTGCCGGCGGCCTTGCAGTGGGGCGCGTCGCTGGCACTCGAACTGGCGCTGATGGCGGCGCTCAGCGTATTCTGCATCGTCACCTTCACCCATCTCATTCCGGCCGCTGCATTCGTGTCGGCGTTTTATCTGCTCGCGCGCGCGCTGTCGGCGATCCGTCTGATCAGCGCAACACCCATCATTGATGACAATGCGCTGTCGCACCGCGTCATGTCATGGCTGGTCGAAGCGCTCGCCCTCGTCGTGCCGGCGCTCGACCGTTTCGCCGCCGGTGCATGGCTCGCCGATGCCGCCGCCGGCTGGGGCGCCATCGCCGCCAATGCCACGCAGGCCGCGTTGTATGTCGCCCTGCTGGCGGCGGCGGCGATGTTCGATTTCCACCGCCGGAATCTGTAGTGGCGCGCGACGAACGGCCGCTGTCGGCGGTACCGCGTTCGGTCGTCGTCATGCTGGCGGCATCGCTGCTGCTGCAGATCGGGTGGCAAAGCGCCCAGCCCAGACCGGTCGCGCGCGCCGAGGCCCTTGAACCACCGCCGCCGCTACCGGTGCTGCGCGCGGCCAGCTTCGGCGAACAGGTGGGGCTCGCGCAAATGCTGACGCTCTACCTGCAGGCCTTCGACAACCAGCCGGGCATCAGCATTCCGTTCATGCAGCTCGATTACCCGCGCGTGGCGCAATGGCTGGACGCCATTCTCGATCTCGATCCGCTGACCCAGTACCCGCTGCTGATGGCGTCGCAGCTTTACGGGCAGGTGCCGGATGAGGCGCGCACTCGCTACATGTTTGAATTTGTCTACCGGCGTTTTTTGGAGGACCCGAACCGGCGCTGGCGCTGGCTCGCGCATGCCTCGCTGGCCAGCAAACACCGGCTGAAGGATCTGCCGCTGGCGATGAAGTATGCGCGGGCGATTGCCGACAACGCGCCGCAGGCGCTGGCCTGGGCACGCCAGTTGCATATCATCCTGCTCGAAGACATGGGCGAAATCGAAAGCGCCAAAATCCTCATCGGCGGCCTGCTCGACAGCGGTCAGATCAAGGACCCCTACGAACTCCGATTCCTGCTTGATCGCCTGGAGTTGCTGGAGAAAAAAGACGAAAAATCGTCATCACCGTCGAAAATTCGACCAAAATCCCCTGGGGGTTAGGCACAAAAGCCTGAATTTCCGGCTCGTCACCCCGCCCTCGTGAAGTTGAGCAACAACACTGAATTGCAAAACATTAATTTTTAATCAATATCTTAGATTAATTTTGCGCTCAACTATCGAAAGTGTGACCTATTCCACACTTTATTGACCGGCAAATTTGCCCCTGCCAGCCCTTCTGTAAGCGGATGGCACGGGATTTGCACGAATCACCACACTTGGACCGCCGGTCCAGACAAATGGGAACGAATACCATGCGTAAACAACAGGGCTTTACCCTTATCGAAATCGCCATCGTGCTGGTCATCATCGGCCTGCTGCTCGGCGGCGTGCTGAAGGGCCAGGAATTGATCAATGCGGCGCGCGTGCGCAACATTGCGTCCCAACTCGACGGCGTCAAGGTCGCCTATCTCGGCTTTCAGGATCGTTATCGCGCTTACCCCGGCGACGTCGGTGACGCGCAGGCGGCTGCGCAAATCCCGAATGCCACGGTTGGTTGCGGCACCGCCGGCACCGGTTTCTGCGGCAACGGCAAAATCGACCCGGCGGAAAACCTCGTCGCGTGGAGCCATCTGTCGAAGTCCGGCTTTATCAGTGGATCGTACAATGGTGTTGTCGGCACGACTCAGGCCACCTTCCAGACCCCGACCACCGCCGACACGCCGTCGAATCCGTTCGGCGGCTTCATGGTCATCGTCCATGATCAGGATTACGGCGATGGCGTCACCACCACACCAGCAAACGTGTTGAACATCAAGACCGGTGGCTCGATTCCGGCGGCCACGATTGCCGAACTCGATCGCAAGGTCGATGACGGCCTCGCCTATTCCGGTCAGTTCCGCACTACCATCACCTATGGTAGCCAAGCTGCTGGCTGCACCACGGGCACCAACGGCACCAACACGTTGGCCTACGCCAACATCGATATCAAGGCCTGCGGTGGCACAGCGATTCAGTAATTGTTCCCTGCAGAATAAAAAAGCCCGCTTCGGCGGGCTTTTTTATTGGTAGCGACGTTTAGCGATGGCGGCAGCCTAGCCCTGCATCAACCGGATCTGCGCCGCCGCGCAATGTTCGTCGGAACCGAACAGCACCAGCACGTCGCCTGCGACTACACGCTCATCCGCCGGCGGCGCCTCGATATGCACGCCGCCGCGGCGCATCGCGCGCACCTCGACGCCATGCGCCGCGAGTCCGAGTTCGGCGAGGCGCTTGCCGATCGCCGCCGCCCCCGCAGCGATCAGCACCGAATGCAGCACGCGCTGCCCCTTGTGCGCGCCGTCCTCCGCTTCGTCGGTAGCACCGTGGAAAAACCCGCGCAGCATTCCATAGCGCTGCTCGCGCGTGTCGCGAATCCGGCGCAGCACGCGATTGAGCGGCACGCCGAGCAGCATCAAGGCGTGCGAGGCCAGCATCAGGCTGCCCTCCATGATTTCGGGCACGACTTCCGAGGCGCCCGCTTCGCGCAGGCGATCGAGATCGGTGTCGTCGAAGGTGCGCACCACCACCGGCAGATCGGGGCGCGCGCCGCGCACATGCTCGAGCACGCGCAGCGACAACGCAGTGTCGGCCACCGACACCACCAGCGCGCTCGCCCGCATCACGCCCGCGGCGATCAGCACTTCGCGCCGCGCCGCGTCGCCGAACACCACCTGCTCGCCCGCCGCTGCGGCCTCGCGCACGCGTGCCGGATCGGCGTCGAGCGCGATGAAGGGGATTTTTTCCGCACCGAGCAGGCGCGCCAGACTCTGGCCGCTGCGGCCGTAGCCGCAGATCACGACATGGCGCTTGACCGCCATCGACTGCACGGCGACATTGTGCAATTCCATCGCGCGCGCCAGCCAGTCGGCGCCGCTGATGTGGCGCACGATGCGCTCGCTGCGCTCAATCAGAAAAGGCGCCGCCAGCATCGACAGCACCATTGCCGCCAGCACCGTCTGCAGCAGCGCGTCCGGCACCAGATGCAGCGGCGCGGCGAGCGATAGCAGCACGAAACCGAATTCGCCGCCCTGCGCGAGATCGAGTCCGGTGCGCACGGCGGCACCCGTATCGCTGCCGAACAATTTGCCCAACGCCGCGATCAGCGCGGCTTTCAACACGATCAGCAACAGCAGCGCGAGGACGACCCAGCCCGCATGCGCGAACACCAGCGCCAGATCGAGTTTCATACCGACGGTGACGAAAAACAAACCCAGCAATACGTCGCGGAACGGCTTGATGTCGTCCTCGACCTGATAGCGGTATTCGGTTTCCGAGATCAGCATGCCGGCGACGAACGCGCCCAGCGCGAGCGACAGCCCGGCGAGTTCGGTGACAAAGGCAAGCCCGAGCGTAATCAGCAAAACATTGAGGACGAACAACTCGGAAGACTTCTGCGTGGCGACCAGATGAAACCACGCGCGCATCGGCCGCTGGCCGAAGAACAGCAGGATCGACAGCACGACCGCCGCTTTCGCCAGCGCCAGCATCAGCGCGGGCGCCATCTCCTGCGGCGCGCCGGCCAGCGCCGGAATCAGAATCAGCAGCGGCACCACTGCGAGGTCCTGAAACAGCAGCACGCCGAGCACCTGGCGGCCGTGCACCGAATTCAGTTCGAGCCGGTCGGCGAGCATTTTGCTGACGATGGCGGTGGACGACATCGCCAGCGCGCCGCCGACCACCACACCGGCGCGCCAGTCGCCGCCGGCAAACACCGCCAGCACCGCCGTCACACCGAGTGTCAGTGCGACCTGCGAGGCGCCGAGGCCGAACACGATGCGCCGCATGGTCATCAATTTCGACAAACTGAATTCGAGGCCGATGCTGAACATCAGAAACACCACGCCGAATTCGGCCAGATGACGGGTGCCTTCGTTGTCGGCAATCAGCGCGAGGCCGTGCGGCCCGATCAGGACGCCGACCAGCAGATAGCCGAGCATCGCCGGCAGTTTGAGCAGGCGAAACAGGATGACCACCAGCACCGCGGCAGCGAGAAAAATGAGTACGGCGTGCAGCGAATTGTCCATGGCGGTCTTTTGCGGAATTCCGTCCCAATAATGCCCTATCGTGGGTGAATTGCAAGACAGCCAAAGGGGGAACTGGTGACGGTTTTGTTATACTGCATCGCATGACCAACGGCGATTCCAGCAAACCGCATGCGGCGACCAGCGACGCGCTCGATCTCGCGCGCGACGTGCTCGAAATCGAAGCCGCGGCCATCCACGGATTGATCGCGCGGCTCGACAGCGAGTTTCAGCGCGCGGTCGATATCATCCTTGCCTGCAAGGGCCGCGTCACCGTCAGCGGCATCGGCAAGTCGGGCCACATCGCGCGCAAGATCGCCTCGACCATGTCGAGCACCGGCACGCCGGCCTACTTCGTGCATCCGGCCGAAGCCAGCCACGGCGACCTTGGCATGGTCACGCGCGATGACGTCTTCATTGCGCTGTCGAATTCGGGTGAAAGCGCCGAACTCCTGGCGATCGTGCCCTTGATAAAACGCCAGGGCGCGCGCCTGATTGCCTTCACCGGCAACGCGCAATCAAGCCTTGCGCGCGAAGCCGATGCGCATCTTTATGCGGGTGCCGACAAGGAAGCCTGCCCGCTCAATCTGGCGCCGACCGCGAGCACCACCGCGGCGCTCGCGCTCGGCGACGCGCTCGCCGTCGCGCTGATGCAGGCGAAGGGGTTTTCCCGCGACGAATTCGCGCGCTCGCATCCGGGTGGCGCGCTCGGCCGCAAACTCTTGACGCATGTGCTCGACGTCATGCGCGCCGGCGACGATGCGCCGCGCGTGCCCGAGAACGCCACGCTGTCGGATGCCATCATCGAAATGACCAGAAGCCGCATGGGCATCACCTCCGTGCTCGATGCCGAACAACGCGTGGTCGGCATCTTTACCGACGGCGACCTGCGGCGCACGCTGCAGAAGGGCGTGCGCGTCGAGGGCACCGCCGTCAGCGCAGTGATGTCGCGCGGACCGCGCACCATCACCGCCGACAAGCTGGCGGTCGAAGCGGTGCAGATCATGGAAGAGCACAAGGTCAACCAGCTGCTGGTGGTGGACGCCGCATATCGCCTGGTCGGCGCGCTCAACATGCACGATCTGTTCAAGGCCAAGGTTATCTAGCGGGCGCCCCGCCGCCGCGCCTTCAATCGGAAGACACTATGCAGGATGTCTACAACAAAGCCCGCCGCGTGCGGCTTGCCGCCTTCGATGTCGATGGCGTGCTGACCGACGGCACGCTTTATCTCACCGACGGCGGCGAGGAAATCAAGGCGTTCAATTCGCAGGACGGCCACGGCCTGAAGATGCTGCGCGAGTCCGGCGTCGAACTCGCCATCATCACTGGGCGCTCTTCGCGCAGCGTGCAGCTGCGCGCGAAAAACCTCGGCATCGAACTGCTCTATCAGGGCGTCGAAGACAAGGCGCGCGCCTTCGCCGAACTGCTTGCTGCGCGCGGGCTCGACGCCGCCGCCACTGCCTACATGGGCGACGACGTGATCGATCTGCCGGTGCTGACGCGCTGCGGCCTCGCGCTGGCGGTGCCGGAGGCGCCGCTGCTGGTGCGCCAGCACGCGCACTACGTGACGCGCGCCGGCGGCGGCCGCGGCGCCGTGCGCGAAGCCTGCGAACTGATCATGCATGCGCAGGGCACCCTTGATGCGCGCCTTCGCGCCTATCTCGAATGAAACAGCGTTTCACCGCCTGGTTTCCGGTGGGCCTGTTGGCGATTCTGGCTGCAGTGACATTCTGGCTCGATCGCGAAGTGCAGCCGCCGGAGGCGGGCGCCGATCCGAAAATGCGCCACGACCCCGATTACGTGGTCGACAACTTTTCCGCCACCCGCGTCGGCCCCGACGGCCGGCCGCAGGATGTGCTCTACGCGCACCGCATGTCGCATTACCCGGACGACGATACCACCCACCTCGATCTGCCGCGGCTGGTGACCTTTCGCAACAACGAGGAAGCCGTCACGGTCACCGCCAAGACCGCTCTGCTCTCCAGCAACGGCGAAAACGCCTACCTGAACGACGACGTGAAGCTGGTGCGCGCGGCGCACGACAACCACGGCGTGCTGATCATGGAGACGACCTACCTGCACGTCATACCGGAAACGCACATTGCGCAAACCGACCGGGCGGTGAAAATTTTCGATGCCAATATGCTGATTACCGCAGTTGGCTTAGAATTGAACAGCGAAACCCGCATTTTGAAGCTGCTATCCAATGTTCGAGGCAGGTATGACAAAAACCCGACGGCACGCTGAGCCTGCCTGCGCCCTGCGCGGCGCACTGCTCTCCCTCGTCCTGGTGTTGACGGCGGCGCCGGCGCTGGCCGAACGCGCCGACCGCGACAAGCCGGTCAATCTCGAGGCCGACCGCGTCACCGTCGATGAAAACAAGCAGACCGCGACCTTCGACGGCAATGTGGTGCTGACGCAGGGCACGCTGACCATCCGCGGCGACCGCATGATCGTGCGGCAGGACGCCGACGGCTTCAAGACCGGCGCGGCCGAGGGCAACCTTGCGAGCTTCCGCCAGAAGCGCGAGGGTTTCGACGAATACGTCGAGGGCTACGCTGAGCGCATCGAATACGACAGCAAGGCCGAAAAATTGCAGATGTTCAACCGCGCCTACCTGAAAAAGAGCAATGACGAGGTGCGCGGCAATTACATTTCGTACGACTCGGCGAGCGAGTTCTTCCGTGTCACCGGCGGCGGCAAGCAGGCCGGCACGCCCGGCAATCCGGACGGGCGCGTGCGCGCCATCATCCAGCCGAAGAGCCGCGACAAGCCGGCACCGCAGGCGCCGCCGCTGCCGCTGAAGGCGGCGCCGGATGTCGCCAATCCGCGCGAAACGCCCTCGGGCACCGCGCGTTGAACCGTCCGCAACCGGCGCCAGCGCGTGGTGATGCGGGCAGCCGCCACCGCCAGCGCATGCAGCCATGAGCGAACTCAAGGTCGTCCAGATCAAGAAGCGCTACAAGGCGCGCGTGGTTGTCACCGACGTGTCACTCGACGTGCGCAGCGGCGAGGTCGTCGGCCTGCTCGGCCCCAACGGCGCCGGCAAGACCACCTGCTTTTACATGATGGTCGGCCTGGTGCCGTCAGACGGCGGCGAAATCTATCTCGACGACAAGCGGCTGACGCACATGCCGATCCACCGCCGCTCGATGCTCGGGCTGTCCTATCTGCCGCAGGAGGCCTCGATCTTCCGCCGCCTCTCGGTCGAGGACAACATCCGCGCGGTGCTCGAACTGCATCTCGACGACCCCGACGAGATTTCAATGAAACTGGGCGACCTGCTGCGCGACCTGCACATCGAGTCGCTGCGCAAGAATCCCGCGATCAGCCTGTCCGGCGGCGAACGGCGGCGGGTCGAAATCGCGCGCGCGCTGGCGACCAATCCGCGCTTCATCCTGCTCGACGAACCCTTCGCGGGGGTCGACCCGATCGCGGTCATGGACATCCAGAAAATCATCAGTTTTCTCAAGGAGCGCGACATCGGCGTCCTGATTACCGATCACAACGTGCGGGAAACACTGGGGATTTGCGACCGCGCCTACATCATCAACGGCGGCACCGTGCTGGCCTACGGCAAGCCCGACGAAATCGTCTATAATGAAAGCGTGCGCAAAGTCTATCTTGGAGAGCACTTCCGGCTGTAGGCCCATGCGTCGGGCGCCGTTTCCCGCCGCACCGCCCCGCAGCCATTTGGTGTGAGCCTCCCGGCCTCATGAAGCATTCGCTCCAACTCCGTCTTTCCCAACACCTGACGCTGACGCCTCAGCTGCAGCAGTCGATCCGGCTGTTGCAACTGTCGACCATCGAACTCAACCAGGAAATCGAAAAATTCCTGCTCGAGAATCCGCTGCTCGAACGCGAAGATGGCCCGCCCGAGGAAGCCTCCGCCAGCGGCGCGCCGCCCGCCCCCGATGAACCGGTGCAAAACGCCGCCCCGGGCAGTGAAGAGGCGCGCGCCACCGGGGAGGAACAGCAAAGCAACGAAAACAGCGACAGTGGCGATTTCGGCGGCGACGAATTCAGCTACGGCAGCCCGCGCGACGACGACGATGAAGCCGGCTCGCCGCAACTGGCGGCCGAGGAGCAGTCGCTGCGCGCCCACCTCGTAGCGCAATTGCCGCACATCAACATTTCCGAACGCGACCGGCACCTGCTGACGCTCTTGATCGACTCGCTCGACGACGACGGCTATCTGCATCAGGATCTCGACGAACTCGCCGCACTCCTGCCCGACGAACTCGAGGTCGACGTCGAGGAACTTAACGTCGCGCTGCGCCACCTGCAGAATCTCGATCCGCCGGGCATCGGCGCGCGCAGCCTCAACGAATGCCTGCTGCTGCAGCTCGATGCGCTGCCCGAAACCACGCCGTTCCGCGCGCATGCAATCGACATCGCGCGCAACCATCTCGAAGTGCTGGCGGCACGCGACTTCACCAAACTGAAAAAACTGCTGCATTGCGACGACACCACGCTGCGCGGTGTGCAGCATCTGATCGTCGGCCTCAATCCGAGGCCGGGCGCCAATTATTCCGCCGGCGACGCGCGTTACGTCGTCGCCGACGTTGTGGTCAAAAAGGTCAAGGGCGTATGGCTCGCCGCACTCAACGCCGAGGCGATGCCGAAGCTGCGCATCAACCGGCTCTACGCCGACATCCTGCAGCGCAACCGCGACAGCGGCCACACCCAGCTCGCCAGCCAGCTGCAGGAGGCGCGCTGGCTGATCAAGAACGTGCAGCAGCGCTTCGATACCATCCTGCGCGTCTCGCAGGCGATCGTCGACCGCCAGCGCCACTTCTTCGAGCACGGCGAGGTCGCGATGCGGCCGCTGGTGCTGCGCGAAATCGCCGACACCCTCGATCTGCATGAATCCACCGTGTCGCGGGTGACCACGCAGAAGTTCATGCTGACCCCGCGCGGCATCTTCGAACTCAAGTATTTCTTCGGCAGTCACGTTACAACCGAAACCGGCGGTGCGGCATCCAGCACCGCCATCCGCGCCCTGATCAAACAGCTGGTCAGTGCGGAAAACGCGCGCAAGCCTCTGTCGGACAGCCAGATCTCGGAAATTCTCGGCCAACAGGGTATTGTGGTGGCACGCCGCACCGTCGCCAAATACAGGGAATCGATGCAGATCCTGCCCGTCAACCTGCGCAAGTCGATCTGACCCGGGAATAACCGGGCGCACGAACCGTCCACCCGCCGTAACCTCAAGGAGGCATCATGAATCTTCATTTGAGCGGTCACCACCTCGAAATCACCCAGTCGATGCGCGACTACATCACCGGCAAACTTGACCGCGTGACGCGCCACTTCGACCACGTCATCGACGTCAACATGATCCTCTCGGTGGAAAAACTGAAGCAGAAGGTCGAAGCCAACGTGCACCTCTCCGGCAAGAATATTTTCGTCGAGAGCCACGACGCCGACATGTACGCGGCAATCGACAGCCTGATCGACAAGCTCGACCGCCAGATCATCAAGCACAAGGAAAAACATGCCGAACGCCGCGGCGGCCGCGAACCGGGGAAGGTCGAGGAGTCCGAAGCCGAATGAACCTGATCGCCAAGCTGCTGCCGCTCGATAACGTGCTGCTTGAGCCCGACGCGGGCAGCAAGAAGCGCGTGTTCGAGCGCGTCGGCCTGTTGTTCGAGAACAACCACAACATCGGGCGCAGCCAGGTGTTCGACAGCCTGTTCGCGCGCGAGAAGCTGGGCTCGACCGCGCTCGGCCAGGGCGTGGCGATTCCGCACGGGCGCATCAAGGGCATGAAGGACGCCGTCGGCGCGCTGGTGCGCATGAACCAGCCGATTCCGTTCGACGCGCCCGACGGCGCGCCGGTCAAACTAATTTTCGTGCTGCTGGTGCCCGAGCGCGCCACCGACCTGCATCTGCAGATTCTCTCCGAACTGGCGCAGATGTTCAGCGACGGCGCGTTCCGCGACAAGCTGGTGAACGCGCCGACCGCCGCCGAAGTCCACCGTCTCATCACCGAATGGCAACCCGATGCCGAAGATCAGCGCAGCGCGGCTGTTTGAGGACAACTGCGAGAAGCTGCGCCTCGAATGGGTCGCCGGGCGCGCCGGCGGCGCGCGCGAACTCGACGACGAACATCTGCGCGATTCGCGCGAAGGCCTGATCGGCCACCTCAATTTCATCCACGCCAACTGGATACAGGTCATCGGCCGCACCGAGCTCACGCATCTGAACGGGCTGGCGCCGGCGGCGCGCGAGCAGACGCTGCAGCAGATCAAGGCCTCGGAACTCGCCTGCATGATCGTCGCCGACGGCGAACGGGCGCCCGATTATCTCGCCGCGCTGGCCGACTCGATGAAGACGGCGTTGTTTGCGACACCGTTCGAGACCATGGAACTGATGTGGATCCTGCGCCCCTACCTCGCGCGCGCGCTCGCCGTCTCCACCACCATGCACGGCGTGTTTCTCGATGTGCTCGGCATGGGCGTGATGCTGACCGGCGACAGCGGCGTGGGCAAAAGCGAACTCGCGCTCGAACTGATCAGCCGCGGCAGCGGGCTCATCGCCGACGACGTCATCGAGCTCTACCGCATCGCGCCGGAAATGATCGAGGGCCGCTGCCCCGCGCTGTTGCGCGACTTTCTCGAGGTGCGCGGACTCGGCGTGCTCAACATCCGCGCCATCTTCGGCGAATCGGCGCTCCGCCCACGCAAGAGCCTGAAACTCATTGTGCATCTCGAAAAACCCGCCGGCAGCGAGGCGCCGCCGGTTGAACGCCTGCCGCTCAAACCCGGCGTGCAGGACATCATGGGCGTGCACATCACCAAGGTGACGATCCCGGTGGCGGCCGGGCGCAATCTCGCGGTGCTGGTCGAGGCGGCAGTGCGCAACCGCGTGCTGCAGTTGCGCGGCATCGACAGCACCACCGATTTCATCGAACGCCAGTCGCAGCACATGGGCGGGGATGGCGACTGACCGCGCCGCCGCACACCAGCATGCAGCTCATCATCGTCACCGGACTCTCCGGCTCCGGCAAAAGCGTGGCGTTGAAGGCGCTCGAAGACAGCGCCTACTACACCAGCGACAACCTGCCGGCGCTGCTGCTGCCCTCGCTGGTCGATTTTCTGCGCGACGCCGGCTACGCGCATGTCGCCGTCAGCATCGACGCGCGCAGCGGCGACACCCTCGGCCAGTTACCCGGTCTCGTCGCCGATCTCAAATCACGCAGTGTCGATGTGCGCGTGCTGTTTCTCGACGCCAAGACCGACACCCTGCTCAAACGCTTTTCCGAAACGCGCCGGCGCCATCCGCTCGGCGACGGCAGCCTGACGGTCGCCGAATGCGTCACACGCGAACGCGAACTGCTTGCCGACATCGGCGAGATCGCCCACCGCATCGACACCAGCGATCTGAATCCGAACGCGCTGCGCGCCTGGGTCAAGGACATCGTCGAGTTCGATCAGTCGGGCATGACGCTGCTGTTCCAGTCGTTCGGCTTCAAGCACGGCGTGCCGCTCGACGCCGATCTGGTATTCGACGTGCGCTGCCTGCCGAATCCGTTTTACGACCCGCGCCTGCGCCCGCTCACCGGCAAGGATGCGGCGGTGGTTGAATTCCTCGCCGCCGTCCCCGATGTGCAGGCAATGCTCTCCGACATCAAAACCTTTCTCGCCCGATGGCTGCCGAGTTTCGTCGCCGACAATCGCAGTTATGTCACGGTTGCCGTCGGCTGCACTGGCGGCGCGCACCGCTCGGTTTATTTCGTCGAGGAACTCGCACTCCATTTCGGCCGCGAGCGCCGCGTGCTGGTGCGCCATCGCGAATTGAGTCAAGCATGAACGAAAACGAGTATTACATCTTCCCGCTCAATACCGTGCTGTTTCCTGGCGGCCGCCTGCCGCTGCGCGTGTTCGAGCAACGCTACATGGACATGACCAAGCAGTGCATCGCCGCCAACCGGCCGTTCGGCGTCTGCCAGATCAAGGAAGGCCAGGAAGTCGGCACGCCGGCGGTGCCCGAAACGGTCGGTTGCCTTGCCTGCATCACCGAATGGGACATGCCGCAACTGGGCGTGTTCCAGTTGCAGACCGAGGGCGTGCAGCGCTTTCGCATCCTCTCCTCGAGCGTCGCGCGCAACGGCCTGATCTCGGCGCACATCGAAACAATGCCGAACGAGGACAGCGTGACGCCGGCCTCGACGCTGTGCGCGGAAGTGTTGAAAGCCATCATCGACAAGGTCGGCGCCGAACATTTCCCGGCGCCGCATCGTTTTGACGACGCGGCGTGGATCGGTTACCGGCTGTCCGAAATCCTCCCGATCGACCGCGGCACCCGCCAGCGCATGCTGCAACTGTCGGACCCGCACGAACGCTTGACCGAACTTGAGCACATGCTCACCGACCAGGGCGCGCCGCGCGCCGGGCGCTAAGCGCTGTTACCGCCGGAACAATCCGCGCCTTTCGCGCTGTAGCAAACCGGCGAACTGTTGGCGGCGGCGGACGCCGTCAGGCGACGCCGTTGCTCTCTCAAGCGATCGACGCGACGCCGGCATTCTTCTCCGTATATTTTTTCAAGGCCGCCCGCAGCGGCGACCTGTATGCCTGCTTCAGTCACCACAAAATCCATCGGGATGTCGTGCGATTGCGGCGTGATCGACGGCAGACGCGCGCATTCAAACGCAATGCCGATCGCAATCGGCTGCGGCGCCAGCGCCGCCAGCGTGCGGTCAAAATAACCGCCGCCATAGCCCAGTCGATAACCCTGTCCATCGAAGCCGTTCATCGGCACGATGGCAGCATCCGGCAGCACGACGGCGGTGGCGTCGGGAAATGGAATGCCGTAGACCCCGGCCTTCATCGGCGCGCCCGGCCACCACTGGCGGAATTGCAATGGCTGCGCCTTGGCGACGACCACGGGCAGCGCCGCCACCGCGCCGTTTGCGCGGAAGTCGCGCACGACAAAACGCGCATCGAATTCGTTTTTGAACGGCCAGCAGAAGCCGACCACTGCGCCGTCGCGGCAATCGAAACCCGCACGCAGATGCGCGTTGATTGCCGCGCTCCACGCCTGATGCTCAGCGGGCGGCAGCGCAATACGCTGCGCAATCAGGTGCTCGCGCTGTTGCTTGCGCCATGCAGTGACCGCGGGCCAGGATTTATCGTCCATCATCGTTTCCACCACACCGTTACGCGCGGCTCGCTTTATACTTGGGCATGCTCATGCCGAACCGGTTCCCACTTTACCCCGCGTTGCGCCTGCTGTGCGCAGTGTTCGCATTTGCCGCGGCGCCGGCGGTAGCAGCTGATCCCGCGTCACTGGAAATCATTGCGCCAGCGTGGTTCAAGCCGACCTTCCTCGATTTCCGCGACGACGTACGTGAGGCCGCCGCCGCCAAAAAACACCTGATGCTGTTCGTCACCCAGAACGGCTGCCCGTGGTGCAGGAAACTCGTCGAGGTGAATTTCCGCGACCCGGCCATTGTCGAACGCATGCAGAAGAATTTTGATGCGATTGAGATGAATATCGTCGGCGACCGCGAAACCGTCTGGCTCGACGGCAGCCGCGCCAGCGAAAAAGCGCTCGCGATGAAGTTGAAGCTGCGTTACACACCGACGCTGCTGTTCTTCGACGAGCGCGGCAGCGTGGTGCTGCGTCTGAGCGGCTATTACGATCCGCAGCGCTTTCTGGTCGCGCTCGACTACGTCAGCAACCGCGATTACCGCAGCGAACCGGATTTCCAGCGCATGCTGCAGGCGCGCGGCCTCTCGACCGACGACCGCGCCAGCCGCAGCGAAACCAGCGTGCGCTAGTGTTTCGCTGATTACAGCGCCGCCAGTATCCGGCGCACCGGCGCGGGCAGCGCCGCGCCCAGCGCGTCAGCCAGCGGCAACCACAGCACACCCGGCGACTGCGCACGCATTGCAACGCGTTTCACCGTCACCCGCAGCGGCTCGATATCGAGCAAAAAATGCGTGAAACCGTGCGCCACCGTCGGTAACACTTTGTGCAAAGCGGGCGTCACGCCATAGCGCGACAGACAGGCCCCGTCGACATGCTCGCCGTCAGCGAGTTCGGGCAGGCTCCACAATCCGCCCCAGATGCCGCTCGACGGCCGCTTCTCCAGCAGCACCTGCCCCGCGTGCAGCAGTACCAGCATGCGCACCCGGCGTTGCGGCAGCACCTTGCGCGGGCGCGGCGACGGATATTTCGAGATTGCGTTCTGTTTGTACGCCACGCACTGCGCACTCAACGGGCACAGTTCGCAGCGCGGCTTGCTGCGCGTGCACACGCCGGCGCCGAGATCCATCAGCCCCTGCGTATAAGCCTCGACGTTTTTTGCCGGTACCAGTTGATCGGCGTGCCGCCACAGTTGTTCCGCCACCGCAGCCTCACCGGGATAGCCGGCAACACCGAAGCAGCGCGCGAACACGCGCTTGACGTTGCCGTCGAGTATCGCGTGCCGCGCGCCGAAGGCGAACACGCAGATCGCCGCCGCGGTCGAACGGCCGATACCCGGCAAGGCCAGCACCGCCTCGAAATCCGCCGGGAATTGGCCGCCGTGTTGTGACGCGACGGCGCGTGCCGCGCGGTGCAGATTGCGCGCGCGTGAGTAATAACCGAGCCCGCTCCACAATTCAAGCACGGCATCTTCATCGGCAGCGGCGAGTGCCGCGAGTTCGGGAAACCGCGCGAGAAAACGCGCGTAGTACGGAATCACGGCGGCCACCTGCGTCTGCTGCAGCATGATTTCGGAGAGCCATATGCGGTAAGCGTCGCGCGTGTTCTGCCACGGCAGGCCGTGCCGCCCGTGCACACGCTGCCAAGCCACCACCGCCCTGGCGAAACCGCTGTTATCGGCGGACGCCGGCTGCGTGCGGGTTTTTGAAACGCGGCGCGGCGGCATGGCGGATTCGCGAAAGTGATCGGGGGCGTGGAGCGGGTGAAGGGAATCGAACCCTCGTATGCAGCTTGGGAAGCTGCCGTTCTGCCATTGAACTACACCCGCGATTGCGCAGAGGATTTTACGCTACTCCGGAGGCACCCTCAAACGCGGCTGATCGGTTCAGTCTGGTTCAGTAAAAGATGTATATGGGTGGAGAGCACAGCCTTTTACTGAGGAATGGTGATGCGTCCAGAACCAACCTGCCTCTAGAACCTGCTTGCAACCAATAGTGGGGGCTTTTGCTATATTTAGGTTGGCGCACAGTCATGTCTGTTACCTATTGTCTTCGACTTTGCGATAATCCGGATGCTGGCATCTTTTAGATGCTTGCGCCGATGCCCAGACAGGATCTGATCGTCTCGCACGCGCACCAGGATCACATCAGCGGCGCCACGATTATCCAGTAACGCTTTAGCCCGCACGACGCGAGTATTTCGATAAGACCTGCCGCAAGGATGCCACGGGAGATGTCGAATGAAATACGTGCCGCATTTCCGGCCGTGGATCTTCGCGCCGGTACTCATCAGCAGTTTGCCTGCGCATGCCGCCGACTTCCCGCTCCGCCCACTGCGATTCGTCTCGCCATTCGCGCCCGGTGGCGGTTCCGACATTTTGGCAAGGACGTTGGCGTCGAAACTGGCGGAGATCTGGGGGCAACAGGTCGTCGTCGATAATCGTCCCGGTGCGACCGGCATCATCGGCACCGAAATCGTCGTTCAGGCGCCAGCGGACGGCTACACCTTGCTGCTGGGCAATTCCGCCACGCAAGCCATCAATGTCAGCATGTTCAGAAAATTGCCGTACGACCCGCTGCGCGATCTTGCTTGCGTGACGCTGGTCGCACGCCTTCCCGAAATACTGGTCATCAACCCTGCCCTGCCGGTAATTTCGGTCAGGGATCTGATCGCATTGGCGCGGGCGCAGCCCGGAAAACTCACATTCGGTTCTGCCGGGTCCGGCAGTTCGCCGCATCTCGCCGGTGAGCTTTTCAGGTTGGCTGCCAATCTGGATATCGTACATGTTCCGTACAAAGGCGGCCCGCTCGCCCTGATCGATCTGGTCGGCGGCCGCATCACCATGTATTTCAGCAATGCGCTGATCGCGCTGCGCATGCTTGAAAATCGTCAGCTCAAGACGCTCGCGGTGACCAGTTCGAATCGGATGGCGGTTGCGCCGGAGATTCCGACCATGTCCGAATCCGGGCTGGCCGGCTTCGAAGAATACATATGGTTTGTCGCGGCGGTTCCGGCGGCGACGCCGGGCGCCCGAGTCAAGACACTGAATTCCGGCATTGTCGCGGCGCTTCAAAGCGCGGCAGTCTCCGCCATTCTCACCAGGGACGGAACAGAGATTGTGGCCAACTCTCCGGAGCAATGCACGGCGTTTACCAAATCCGAAATCAAAAAGTATGCAAACGTGATCGATAAAGTCCGCGTCAATCTGGCGGACTGACCGGCCGAAGTATGCGCCATTGCACGTAAACGGCATTAAGATGGCCAACACGAAAAACAGCCTTGGACTTCTGCTTGCAGACAATCGTGCCGGCCCGCGCGGACCGCGCTTGCGGCAAGCCATCTTCGGCCGCAGAATCTACGGTCACACCCGACAATCGAGGGGGCAGTCGATGACAGGCAAGTGCGGCGTGTGCACCGCGATGCTGCTGCTCATGGCGGCGTTTACTGTTACGGCCCCGTCCCGCGCGCAGAATTTTCCGGTCAAGCCGGTGCGCCTGGTCGCGCCCTATCCGCCGGGGTCGAGCGCAGACGTGATGGGCCGGCTCTATGCGCCCAAGCTCGGCGAGATTTGCGGCCAGCAATTCATTGTCGATAATCGCCCCGGCGCCACCGGCAACATTGCAGGTGATCTCGTCGCGCATGCCGCGCCCGACGGTTATACGCTGCTGCTGCTGAACACGGGGCTCGTCAGCAGCCAGCCGCTCTACAAGGACCTTACATTCGACGTCGGGCGTGATTTCCAGGCCATCGCCAATCTGGGCACCGCGCCGCAAATGCTGGTGGTCAATGCGGCCTCTCCGTTCAAGACCGTGCAGGAACTGATCGCGTTCGCCAAAGCGAACCCGGGCAAGCTTGCTTATGCGTCAACCGGCAACGGTGCCACCACGCATCTGACGATGGTTTTGTTCAACCTGCAAACCGGCACCAGCATGCTGCACGTCCCGTACAAAGGCAGCTCGATCACCGTGCCGGAACTGATCGGCGGCCGGGTGGACCTGTTGTTCGGCTCGGTCACTTCGCTGCTGCCGCATGTCCGATCCGGGCGCATGCGCGCGCTCGGCGTGTCGAGTGCGCAGCGCAGCACGCTGGTGCCGGATGTGCCGACGATCATCGAATCCGGCCTGCCGAGATTCGAGGCGTATACATGGACCACGCTCGCCGGACCCGCCGGCACGCCGCGCAACGCCGTGCGGGTGCTTAACGCCGCAGTTGCCAAAAGCGTGCAGTCGCCGGAGTTTGCCGCCGCGCTGGCGAACCAGAGCACCGAACCGATGCTGATGACGCCGGAGCAGACGGCGCAATTCATCCGCGACGAAATTGTGAAGTGGCGAAAGGTCGTGCTTGCCGCAGGCGTAAAAAGCGAATAGCACGACACGGGTTGGTAACGGTTCATCACCAAAAGGACGGCAATGTACATACAAGACAAAGTCGCGTGGAACGCGGAGATCGATCAGAAGCTGACGCTGCTCAGCACCTTGGGCGTCGACTGTGTTGCGCTCGAGCTTCCGGACGGACCGCGCGCGGGTTCCGCGATCGATTTATCCACGCCGGAAGCCGCCACCGCCTTTTTCAAGACTGCGACGGCGAAGGTGCAGGCGCACGGCATGGAACTGCGCACGGTGCTCGCCACCAGCGGATTCGACGCGATCAAGCGCGGCCTGAGCGGACGCGATCGCGAGATCGCATGGCTGCTGAACGCCGTCACCGGCATGGGTGCGGCCGGCGTCCCCATACTGGCCTACAACTTCAAGCTGCTCAACTCGAAGCTGCTGCGTTCGCAGCCGACACCGGGGCGCGGTGCGGCGACGTACATTTCATTCGACTACGACGAGTACCTCAAAAAGCCCGCCAGCCCCGTCACGCCGCCGGTGCCGGCGGAGCAGGTGTTCGACAACCTCAGTTATTTTCTGAAAGCACTGGTGCCTGCCGCCGAACAGGCCGGCGTGCGCATGGCGCTGCATCCCGACGACCCGCCGGTGCCGCGCGGGCTGCCGCCGCTGGCGGGAGCCGGGCACATTGCCTCGAATTTCGAGCAGTACCAGAAAATATTCGATATCGTGCCGTCGCGCTCGAACGGCATGCTGTTCTGCCAGGGTTGCGTGACGGAGATGCAGGGCGTCGATGTCTACGACGCCATCCGCCACATGGGCGCGATCGACAAAATCGTGATGGTGCATTTCCGCAATGTGCACGGCGAGTTTCCAAAATTTCAGGAGACCTTCGTCGACAACGGCGACGTCGACATGTTCCGCGCGATGCAAGCTTATCGCGACGTTGGATTCAAGGGGCCATTCTCGCTCGATCACTCGCCGATGTTTCCGGGCGCGCCGGTCGCCAATACGGCGTTCATGATCGGCTATCTGCGCGCGCTGATCCAGGCCGTTTATCGCTAACGTTCAATCTTCCGTTGCATTCGAACGAGCCCTTCCGCTGCCGCCGCTTCGGCTGCACGACTTAAAAATTGGACCTTTGGGTAGACCGCTCCGCGCAAACATTTCGAACTCGCCAAACGACAACGATCAGCCGTTCTGCGCGCCCACAGCAAGATCAGGCCCCAGCGCTTCGCGCTCGTCGAACACAAAGCAGTTGCCCTGCCAGTGACGACCGTCGGTCTCTTCGAAATATTTGAGGATGCCGCCGTCGAGCTGCAGCACGTTGGTCAGGCCGAGCTCATGCATGTAGAGCGCGGCTTTTTCGCAGCGGATGCCGCCAGTGCAATAGCTGACGACCGTCTTGTCCTTGAGGGCGGCGCGATGTCCCTGCACCGCCTGTGGAAATTCGGTGAATTTGCGGATGCGCCAGTCGATGGCGTTGGCGAACCGGCCGTGATCGACTTCGAAATCATTGCGCGTATCCAGCATCACCACTTCTTTGCCGGCGTCGTCGTGGCCGCAATCCAGCCAGCGCGCGAGCGTGTTGGCGTCCACCGCCGGCGCGCGCCCCGCCGCCGGTTGAATCGCCGGATGATCCATGCGGATGATTTCTTTTTTGACTTTGACCTTGAAGCGCCTGAACGGCACCTCGGCAGACCAGCTTTCCTTGGCGGCCAGCGTCTCGAAGCCCGGCACCGCGCGCAAGCGTTCGAGCATGTCGCGGCAGGGCGCTTCCGCGCCGGCGATGAAGGCATTGAGCCCTTCCGGCGTGACCAGGATGGTGCCCTTGATGCCGAGCGCGCGGCCGGCCGCTTCGAGCGCGGCGCGCGTCGCTTGCGGATCGGCAATCGGACAGAAGCGGTAAGCGGCGAGATTGAGTATCGGCGTGGTCATCGCGTGCAGTATCGAAAATGTTTGATGGCGAAACAACAACGGTCAGCGATTCTATTCTTTCGCCTGCCGCATGCAAGCCGCGGGGTCGGCGTCGAATAACGTTATGCCCCTTGCCAAAAAAGCCGGTATTCTCTTCCCAAGCGGCCATCCATCACGTGCCGCAGACTTTCATCGGGGGGAGATTTCATGAAAATACGCGCGGCAGTTCGTCTTGTTACATTGGTCGGTTCCGTTTTCGCATTAATCGCCGGCGGCACGCTGGCGCAGCAGGTCGCCCCTATGCCCAAACGCGCAGTGTCGCCGATTGAAGCCGCGCAGCAGGTGGCGAAAGACGCCGCCGAATTCGAATTTCTCGGTGCGCTCGCGCGCACCTGCTTTCTGCCGCCCAGCCGCAGCGAAGACTTCCGCGACATTCCGGCGCCCTATGTGAGCGATCCGTCGAAGGCGCCGCCGCGTGCCTCGTGGTATGCCGAACCGGCCAAGGTGTTCGACAATCTGTATTTCGTCGGCGGCAAGGTGCATTCGTCGTGGGCGCTGGCCACGCGCGAAGGCATCATCCTGTTCGACACGATCTTTCCGTATAACTCCGAAGAACTCATCGTCGGCGGCATGCGCAAGCTCGGGCTCGATCCGAAAGACATCAAGTATCTGATCGTCTCGCACGCGCACCAGGATCACATTGGCGGCGCCGAGATGATCCAGAAACGTTTTGGCCCGCGTGTGGTCATGTCCGGCCCCGACTGGGATTTGGTCGAGAAAGTACCGAACCGCTTCAAGACCATGGCGCCCAAGCGCGACATCGTCGCCACCGACGGCATGAAAATTACGCTTGGCGACTCGACGGTCAACATCTGGTTCACGCCCGGCCACACCGACGGCACCATCTCGTTTACCTTCCAGGTGCTCGATCGCGGCCGGCCCGTAAACGTCGTCTACTCCGGCGGCACCGCGCTGGTTTACGAATACTCGCAGCCGGATTGGGGCATCAAGAACATGCAGACCTACATCAACTCGCAGCGCCACCTCGCCGCCAAGGCGAAGGAATCCGGCGCGACGGTGCTGATTTCGAACCATTCCGAGTTCGACAACGCAGTCAACAAGAACCGCATGCTCGCCGGGCGCGGCGACGGCGCGCACCCGTACGAAATCGGCGCGGACTGGGTGCAGCGCTATTTCGTCGTCACAGAGAACTGCGCGCGCGCCACGCAACTCAAGCTCGAGCAGCAACCGCGCTGACGCCGGATTCGGGGCGAAGCATCAACGGCAGCTTTCCGCGCCGCAAAGGAATGAATCAATCGGCCGGTGGCGTTACGTCACGATGCCGCAGCAATATGCGGTCGAGCGACGACAGAAATTCATAGACCGGCGCGAAGCTGCGGAACAATTCCTCGTCACCGGGCACCGCGGCGCGAAATTCCGCCGCCGCGCGCAGCAAGGCAAAAATTTCGCCGAACGACTTTTCGCCATCGATGTGACGCAGGATCCAGGCGGCGTAAGGCCCGGGATCGACACGCATGGCAACACCGCTCAACGCATGATCGACCACCAGCGGCCGCCCCTGATTGCGCTCGATCATGTCGAGCAATTGCAGCGCGGTCTTGTCGAAATGGAAAAACGGCACATAGGCAGCATCGCCATAGGGCGCGGCGGCTTCTGCACGGCGCGTCGCAAAAAATGAATGCGTGATGAGGGTGCCGCCGGCGAGTTCGGCGATTTCGTATTGCTCGCGCAGCGGCAGCTTCGCAACCGCCTGCAGAAACCCGGGCGGCCTGAGGCCCAGCACCATTGCCGGCTCATAAACCGCGCGGCCGCGGCCGCTGTTGGTCAGGCGCGGGTGCAGACCATGCTGATCCTCGAACCATGCATGGATTTCGCTCGCCGAATAGGCGCAGTCGCAGGCGTGCAGGAACACATCGACGATGCCGGCGTCGCCGCCCTCGAGGTGATCGACGATCAGGTCCTCGCCGCGTTTGAACCAGTTGGTTTTCGGCAGCACCTCCAGCAGCGCGCGCGCATTGGCCAGTTTGCCGCGGGCGGTGGTTTCATGCTGATTGATCAGGCGCAGCAGCGACTGCATCTGGTAAACGCCGGCCCTGCCGTAGCGGCCGTAGACCATGATTCCCATCGCGCCGTCCGCTTTCAGCACATTGAGCAGCGCGCGCAGGCCGGCATCCGGATCCTGCAGATGATGCAACACGCCGATGCAGTTGATGTAATCGAAGCGGCCGAGATCGAGTTGCGGGATCGACAGCAGCGACTCGTTGATCCAGGCAATGTTGTCGAGATTGCGGATCCCGGCGCGCTGGCGCGCGATGTCGATCGACGCGCTGCTCATATCAACGTGCACGATCTCGGCGTCGGTATTGCGCAACTGGTGAGCGAGAAAAATCGTCGCGTCGCCGGTGCCGCCGCCGGCGACCAGCACACGGAAACGCCCGCCAAACGTCTGGCGGCCGCCGAAGCAGTGGTGGTTGATCATGGCCAGATCATCCAGCCAGGTCGTTATCAGCCACGACTTCTCTTTTTCCGGATCGCGCTGCGGATACGGAAACGCCTCGTACTGCTCGCGCACTTGTGGAAGGTAATCGGCCATGGTCGTCGTCCGCGACAGCATGCGTTCCGCTGCTCGCGGCGCCGCAGGCACGAATGCGCCGGAGCCGCGCCCCGGTTCAACGTCATTCGCGCCCCGATTGTACGGCAGGCGCAGACGCCGTCGCGCCCGGCGCGATCAGCCGCCTACTTGAGCACCGCCAGTTCGCGGTTGGCCTGACGCAGCATTTCGGTCATGCCCAGCGCGAGATTCTCGAGCAGACGGATCTTGATCGCCGGCGCCGCGCGATCGAGCTGATCGAAAGCGCTGCGAGTGAGCACGCGGCAGTCGACGTTATCGAGCGCGGTAATATTGGCCGAGCGCGGCGAGCGGTCGATGAAGGCGAGTTCGCCGAACGACATGCCGGCGCTGAAGGCATGCAGGCGCGCGATGCCGTCCTGCGTCGGGATTGTCACCATCGCATTGCCCGCCGTGATGACGAACAATTCGTCGGAACTCTGACCCGCGGCGATGATGGTCTGGCCCTTGTAGTAGCTGCGCCGCAACAGCAGCGCCTTCAGCGTCGCCAGTTAGTCCGCGCCGAGCCCGGCGAACAAGGCGCATTCCGCGAGTGCCACCGTCGCAGCGGCCGGCACTTCGTTGAAACGCCCGGCCAGCAGCAGGTTCTCGCCGTATTCGAGCCCGAAATCGTCGTCGGTAAAAAACGCCTCCTGCGCGACGCCGGCGTCGGTCAGGCGCTGCCAGTAGACGCCGGCCTCGGCGAACAGCAGCGTCTTGCCGCGCTCGCGCAACTGCTTGAAAGTCGCCGCGAGCAGGCGCGCCGCTGCACCGTCGATGCCCTGCACGGTGCGGAAATTCAGAATGAAGCATTCGCAATCGGCGGCACGCGCGGTCAGCTCGCGCACGATCGGTTCGACCGCGACAAACGCCAGCACGCCCTGCACATGGTAGAGGCGCAGCTTGTTGCCGAGACCGCGCAGATGTTCGGCTGCCCGTGTCGAACGGCGCAATTTGGAGGCGACATTGCGGCGTGTCGTCGCCAGCCGCACCGCCGGCACCGCGCGCTGCGCACCGTCGAACAGATGCAAGCCGAGGTCGGCCGCCAATTCGCGACAGACGGCGATGCCGCGCGCACTGTTGCCCTGCGCGTCCAGCCGTGGCGAATAGACACCGATGCACATGCGGCCCGGCTGCACCGCGAGGATGCCGCCGCCGACGCCGCTTTTTGCCGGCAGGCCGGTGCGGTAGAGCCATTCGCCCGAGGCATCGTACATGCCGCAGGTTGCCATCACTGACAATACGTTATCCACGTACTGTTCGGCGACTGCGCGCTCGCCGGTCAGCGGATTGACGCCGCCATTGGCAAGCGTGGCGCCGACCAGCGCAAGATCGCGGCAGGTGACGCGGATTGCGCATTGACGGAAATACGCTTCCAGCGTCGCCGTCGGCTCGTCGCCGAGAATATCGAAATTGCGCAGCATCCAGCCGATGCGCGATTGCGATGACCGGTTGCGCTTTCTGACGCGTAAACCTGCTCATCAACATCGAGCTCGCGGCCGGCATAACGCGAGAATGTATCAAGTATGACGCCGGTCTTCGCCTCCACCATATTGCCCTTGATCAGGCCGCAGGCGGCGATTGCACCGGCATTGATCAGCGGATTGAACGGAGCACCGGTTTGGGGCTGCAGGCTGATCGCATTGAACGCATCACCCGACGGTTCAACGCCGATTTTCGCGAGTACTGCCGCCTCGCCGTTTTGTTCGAGCTCGAGACCGTAGGTGAGCGGCTTGGAGACCGACTGAATGGTGAACGGTCTGCGCGTATCACCAACCTCGTAGACGTAGCCTTCGTGGGTGGCGATGCAGATGCCGAAGCGGTCAGGATCGACGCGCGCAAGCTCCGGGATGTAATCGGCGACGGCACCGCTGGTGAGTTCACGATGGCGCACATGCAGCGATTCGAGATAGTGGAGGATGGGTGAATTGGGCACAGCGATGCTCTGCAGTTAAACCGCTGTTGCTGAGCAATAACTGTGCCGATGTCGCGCGCAATCGGTTGATCCGATTGATCGGAAAATCAATGCTGCCAACTCCGTAAAACCCCGTACGGACCGTTCAGTTTCGGCCGATCCCGCCGTTAATTGCTTCGAGCGGGGGTTCTCGCGGCACGCGCACGCATTCAGATAACGCAGCGACGGAAACGCGGACATCACATGGATATCTCTGAAATCAATACGCTGGTGGCGGAGGATCACGCCTTCCAGCGTCGCAGTGTCGTGCGCATGTTGCAGGACCTTGGCGTCAAGTCGGTGGCCGAAGCCGGCGACGGCCGTGCCGCGCTGACGCTGCTGCAGAGCCCCGGCTGTCACCTTGATGTGGTCATTTGCGATCTCGACATGCCCGAAATGGACGGCATGGAATTCATCCGCCGCATGGGCGAAAACGCCTCCGCCGTATCGGTCATTCTGGTCAGCGCCCATGACGACGCGCTGATTGCCGCGGCCGAATCGATGTCGCGCGCCTACGGCGTGCAAGTCCTGGGCTCGATCGAAAAGCCGATTACGCCGGCACGGCTCGCCGAACTGATCGGCCGTCACCTACAGCTGCCGCAGCGCGCCACCGCTGCAGCGCCGTGTGCGCCGGTCCACCACGACCGCCACGAGATCGAATGCGGGCTGGGCGACGACGAATTCGAAGCCTTCTTCCAGCCGACAATCGCGCTCGCCGACGGCCGCGTGATCGGCGCCGAAGCGCTCGCGCGCTGGCGCCACCCCCGCGACGGCGTGCTGCCGCCGGGCGCGTTTCTGCCGCAAATCGAAAACGGCGATCTGATCGAACCGCTGACCTGGCTGATGCTGCGCAAGTCGGCGCGCGCCTGCCGCGGCTGGCATGCCGCCGGCCATGCGCTGACGGTCGCGGTGAATCTGTCGCAGACCATGCTCGCCGACAAAAAGCTCGCCGACAAGATTACTGCCGTGGTGCGCGAGGAATCACTCGATCCGCGCCACGTCGTGCTCGAAATCACCGAAAGTGCGGCGATGTCGGATCTCGGCGTCGGCCTTGAAAACCTGACGCGCCTGCGCATGAAGGGTTTCGGCCTGTCGATCGACGACTACGGCACCGGATTCTCGTCGATGCAGCAGCTTTCGCGCATTCCGTTCACCGAACTCAAGATCGACCGCTCGTTTGTGTCCGGTGCCGACCGCCAGGAAAAACTGCGCGTCATGATCGAGACCAGCCTCGTGCTCGCCGCCAAGCTCGGCATGAAATTCGTCGCCGAGGGTGTCGAAACCCGCGTCGAGTGGAACACGCTAAAATCGCTCGGTTGCTACGCAGCCCAGGGTTATTTCATGGCACGTCCGATGGACGCCGTCGCTTTCAACGCATGGCTGAAAACATGGACACCACCGGCATGACCGCAGGCGCGGCGCCGGCCATGGCGCTGCCGATCGATCTGGCGCAGTTTCGCGAAATCACCGGCGGCAGCGCCGAACTCGAACACGCGATACTCGTCGATTTCCGCGACTCGCTGCGCCCGGACGAAGAGGAATTGCGCGCCATGCTGGCGCGCGGGGATGCCGCCGCGCTGGCGCGCTGCGCGCACCGCATCAAGGGCGCCGGCCGCGTCATCGCGGCGCAGGAACTGGTTGCCGCCTGCGAAGCGATCGAAGCGGCGGCGAAAAACGCCCCGCAGTCGATTGCCGCGATCGATCTCGCAGCGTTCAACCGCGCCGTCGCGCGCATGCGCATCTGGCTCACACAGCGGCTCGAAGCGGCGCCGCCATCGTGACCGCCATCGCCGCCGGCGCTGCGCGCAACAACCGTTTTGCGCTGCTGTTCGAACGCGTGTCCGAATGGCTCGGGCACCATATCAACCCGAAAACCGCGGTGCTCGCGCTCACCGCCGCCCTGCTGCTCGTGCTGTGGGGCAGCCTCGCCCTCTATATGTCGGTTGAAAAACGCACCGCGCTCGCGGTTGCCGAACGCCAGGCCGACAATTACGCGCGGCTGCTTGAGGAGCAGACGGTGCGCACGGTGCGCGTGCTCGACCAGACCACGGTGTTCGTCAAGACCGAATATGAGCGCCTCGGCAAAAAATTCGATCTTGCCGGTTACGCCCGGCACGGCGTATTCCTCGATCGTTTTTTCAACCTGATCATTCTCGCCGGGCCCGACGGCAACATCATCGCCGCAGACCGCAACCTGCCGCCGTCGAACATCGCAGACCGCGAACACTTCAAGGTGCACGTGGCCGAAGATAGCGGAAAACTTTTCATCTCCAAACCAGTGCTCGGCCGCTCCAGCGGCAAATGGTCCGTGCAGTTCACGCGCCGCATCAACAAGCCTGACGGCAGCTTCGGCGGCATCGTGGTGGCGAGCCTGGATCCGAATTATTTTTCCGAGTTCTACAAGTCACTCGACACCGGCAAAGCCAGCGTCGCCGTGCTGGTCGGCACCGACGGATTTGTGCGCGCGCGCCGTAGCGACGACAACAACACGGTCGGCCAGGACATCAGCAAGTCGCTGCTGTTCGAGCGCGTAAAAACCGCCGACGCCGGCCACTATTTCTGGCGCAGTCTCGTCGATAAAGTGCCCCGTCTCTACAGCTATCGAAAACTCAGGGATTACCCGCTGATTGCGATGATCGGATTTGCCGAGGACGAGGTGTATGGTGAATACAATAATCACGTCCGCTTCATGCGCGTGATGGGCGCGGTCGCCAGCGCATTGATTCTTGCCGTCAGCCTGGTGCTGCTGATCCTGATCCGCTACCAGGAACGCGTGCAGACGGCGCTCGCGGCGAGCGAACGCGAGGCGGTCTCGGCGAGCCGCATGAAATCCGAATTCATCGCGCGCATGGCGCACGAACTGCGCACGCCGCTCAACGGCATCCTCGGCTTTTCCGAATACCTGCAGACCAGCCAGGAGTCGGCCGAGAACCGCGAATTCGCCACCAACATTCACGACGCCGGGGAACACCTGCTGAGTCTGGTCAACACCACGCTCGACCTGGCGAAGATCGAATCGGGTCGAATGGACGTCACCGGCAAACCGGAGGAACTCGCGCCGCTGCTGCAGCGCGTCGTCGGCATGCAACGCGCGTTTGCCGAAAGCAAACAGCTCGAACTCAAACTCGCGCTCGATGCTGCGCTGCCGGCGCACCTGATTTGCGATGCGACCAAACTCACCCAGGTCATCAACAACCTCGTGCACAATGCGATCAAGTTTACAGAGCGCGGCTCGGTTACCCTGCGCGGTGCCGTCGAAAGCGGCCGGGTTGTGTTCGCCGTCACCGATACCGGGCAGGGCCTGACCGAGGAACAGCGCGCGCAGCTTTTCCAGCGCTTCCGCCAGCTTGGCGATTCGTTTGAAACGCGCGCGCATGCCGGCAGCGGGCTCGGCCTTGCGCTGGCCAAGGAAATGGTCGAATTGATGGGCGGCCGCATCTGGGTCGAATCGAAACCCGGCGCCGGCAGCACTTTCTACTTTACCCTGCCGATCCGGCGACGCATCGCCGACCGTTTTGCACGGGAGGTCGCATGACCGCTGCGCGCAACGTTCTGATCGTCGATGATCATCCGATCAACCGCACGCTGGCCACGGTGCTGCTGCGCGGCACCGACTGGGTATGCGACCAGGCGGCAAGCGGCAGCCAAGCGCTCGCCATGCTCGCCGCCAAAACCTACGACTGCGTGCTGCTCGACATCAGCATGCCGGAAATGTCGGGCGAAGAAGTGTGCCGGCTCATCCGCGCCGATGCGCGACTCAAAGGGCTGCGCGTGATTGCCTACACCGCGCACACCATGAAAGACGAACAGGCGCAGATCCTCGCCGCCGGCTTCGATGCGCTGCTGATCAAACCGATCAACAAGGCTGTGCTGCTCGAAACCATCAACGCCGCGTAAGCTGCCGTCGCGCGCGGTTATTCGGGCTGGATGCCGGCCAGGCGCACCGCCTCGCCGAAGCGCCGCATCGAATTGGCGATGAACGGGCGGAACTCGGCGCTGCTGCCGCCGATCGCGT
Source organism: uncultured beta proteobacterium (assembly GCA_903889565.1). Taxonomy (GTDB): domain Bacteria; phylum Pseudomonadota; class Gammaproteobacteria; order Burkholderiales; family SG8-41; genus PALSA-1004. The sequence continues at coordinate 34,554 of CAISYC010000071.1, read as the reverse complement.
TGAGGCCGACCTTGTCGAAGCGCTCGCGCACCTCGGGCAGCGCCACCGCGCGGCGAATTTCAGCCTCGAGCCGCGCCACCACCGCCTGCGGCGTGCCGGCCGGCACGAACAGCCCGTTCCAGCTCGAATCCATTTCGGTGCCGGCGACACCGGCTTCCGCGGTCGTCGGCACGTCGGGCAGAAAGGCCGCGCGGCTCGCGTTGTTGTAGGCAAGCGCGCGCAGGCGGCCGGCCTTGATCTGGTTGAGCACGGTCGATGGATTGCCGAACATCCACTGGATCTCGCCCGCCATCAGCCCGCCCAGCACCGCGCCGCCGCCTTTGTACGGCACATGAACCATGTCGGTGCCGGCGCGCGCGTTGAGCAGGGCGCTGGCCAGATGCACGGTGTTGCCGATGCCGGCCGAGCCGTAGGCAATCCGGCTGCCCGGCTTGCGCGCCAGTGCGACGAGTTCCTGCAGCGTGTGCGCCGGCGACGACGGCAGCACCACCAGGATCATTCCGTCGGAGGCCGACAGTTGCGAAACCGGGATCAGATCCTTCAGCGGATCGAACGGCATGGTGCGGCGGATATTCGGATTGATCGCGTAGGCGGCCGAACTGACCAGCACGGTGTGGCCGTCGGGCGTGGCCTTGGCGACGAGGTCGGCGCCGATGATGCCGTTGGCGCCGGGCCGGTTATCGACAACAAACTGCTGGCCGGTTTGCAGCGAGAGTTGCGGCGCGAGGATGCGCGCCGTGGTATCGGGACCTCCGCCGGTTTCGAAACACACCACTACGCGCACCGCGCGCAGCGGATAGTTCTGCGCGGCGGCGGCGGCACTCAGACAAAGTACGGCAAGGATTGCGCGGCAATGCATCGCCGCGCTCAGTAGTGCGACTTGAAACTCAAACCGCCGCGCTTGGCGAGTTCTTCGAGTTCGATGTACGAGCGTTTTGTTTTCTTGTCCACCGTGAACTGCATCTTGCGATCGGCCTCGACGGTCGCGCGCACCGCCAGCAGCTGCAGGCTCTCCTTGACCTCCCATTCGTGCGCGCCGGCGATGCCCGGCGGCGCATAGATCGAGCAGCCCGGGCCGACCGGAAATTCCCGGCCTTCGATGTCGCGCACCGTGGCATGCCCCGCGATCACGAAATAGTAGGCTTCGATCGGATGCCAGTGCAGCTGCTCATAAGACCCCGCTTCATACGTGGCAAGCCCGATGCGCACGCGGTCGCTCGGCTCCGTCGCGTGGCCGACGATGCGTTTGATGGTCTGGCCCGTGGTGACGCCCTCTTCGGCGGCAAGCCCCGCGGCGTCGATCACTCTCAATGTCGATTTCACTTCCATGACTGCTCCCCCTTGTGCGATGCGAGGCGCAAGCATAACAGCAGAAGAATCGCGCTGCGTTGCGCCGCCTTGAAGCGCAGGGCAATTGCATGCGAAGATCGAAACCTGCCAGTCGCGCCGGCAATGCGCGCGACTCCGAGGAGAACAATCAACATGCGTCAACTTCCCGCGTTTAATGCGCTCGCCTGCACGCTGCTCGGCCTCGCCGGCGGCATTGCCTGCGCGCAGGAGTATCCACAGAAGCCGATCCGCCTGATCGTGCCCTTCCCGCCCGGCGGCGGCACCGAACCGCTGGCGCGCATGCTGGCGCAAAAACTGCCCGAAGTGTTCGGCCAGCAGATCATCGTCGATAACCGGCCCGGCGCCGGCACCACGATCGGCGCGGAACTCGCCGCCAAATCGCCGGCCGACGGTTATACGCTGCTGCTGTCGAGCATTGCCAACGCGATCAGCGCCGGCCTCTACCGCAAACTTAATTACGACCTCGTGCGCGACATCGCGCCCATCACATTGCTGGCGACGACTTCGGGCGTGCTGGTGGCGCATCCGACGCTGCCGGTGAAAAACGTGCGCGATCTGATTGCGCTGGCCAAAGCGCGTCCGGGCGAACTCGCCTATTCGTCGGCCGGCAGCGGCACGCCGAATCACCTGTCGGCGGAACTGTTCAACATGCTCGCCGGCGTGAAAATGATCCACGTGCCGTACAAGGGTGGCGGCCCGTCGGTGATCGCGCTGCTCTCCGGCGAGACGCCGCTGTCGTTCGCCTCGACACCGTCGGCGCTGCAGTACATCCGCGCCGGCCGCATGCACGCGCTCGCCGTGACCACCGCGCAACGTCTGCCGTCTTTGCCGGCATTGCCGACCATCGCCGAGTCCGGCGTGCCCGGCTACGCCGCCGAAACCTGGTACGGTCTCTCGGCGCCGGCGCGCACGCCGGAGAAAATCATCGCCCGCCTGCACGCAGAAACCGTCAAAGCCTACGCCGGTGCGGACGTACGGGAAAAACTTGACGCCATGGGCTACACCGTGCGCACCACCACGCCGGAGGAATACGGCGCGCTGGTGCGCAGCGAAGTCGACAAATGGCAGAAAGTGATCAAGTCGGCAAACATGGCGGTCGACTGATGGCGATAAATGAACAGCATCGCTACCCGCGGCTGACGGCCCGCACCCCGGCAACCGCATAGACGAAAGAGGCGGATGCGCATACCGGCTCTCCTGTTGTCGATGCTGTGCGCAAGCGCAGCGTCCGCGCAAAACTATCCCGGCAAACCGGTGCGTTTTGTTTCCACCGCTGTTTCCGGCGCCACTGATACCGTCGGGCGGCTTATCGCCAGCGGTCTTACCGACAAACTGCATCAACAGGTCATTGTTGACAGCCGCGGCGGCGCCAACGGCATCATCGGCAGCGAGATCGTCGCGCGCGCCACGCCCGACGGCCACACGGTACTGATTTCGACCGCCTCGTTCGCGATCAATCCGGCGATCTACCGCAAGCTGCCGTACTCGCCCGACGATTTCGCACCAGTGACGCTGATCGTCACCTCGGGCGGCTTGTTCCTCATCACCAATCCAGCGCTGCCCGCACGCAACGTGCGCGAACTGATCGAACTCGGCAAATCCCGACCCGGCGAAATTTCCTACGGCTCGGCGGGCATCGGCAACATCACGCACATGGCGGGGGAACTTTTCGACCTCATGACCGGTGCGCATTTCAACCACGTACCGTACAAGGGGGCCGCCGCCGCGTTCACGGATGTGCTGGGCGGCCACGTCGCCTTCATGTACTCGGGCGCGATCCAGTGCGCGACGGCGGTGAAATCCGGCAAGGTGCGCGCGCTCGCCTTCACCGGCCCGCTGCGCTCGAAAGTTCTGCCCGAGGTCGCCACGCTCGATGAACTCGGCCTCAAAGGCTATGAAGTACAGAGCTGGTACGCGCTCTACGCGCCGGCGAAAACGCCGGCCGCCATCGTCAACACCCTGCGCGACGCCGTGGTTGCCGTGATCCGCGAGCCGCACAACAGCGAACAGTTCGAGAACTGGGGGCTAACCCCGGTCGGCAGCACGCCGGCGGAATTCGGCGACTTCCTGAAAAAAGAAATCGCCAAATACGGTCGCATCGTGCGCGACGCGAATATTTCGCGTTCATAATTCTGCAGACCGGAATACGCTGTGCGCCTTCCGGACTACGGGTTCAAAGCTTCGTGTTTTTCGACACAGGCCCGGCAGATGCAGGCGACATTGCGCACATTTTCCGGAACCTGCGCCAGCAGTTCCGCGCTGAATGTTGCATTCATGCACCAGCAGGCTTGATCGAAAGCTGGCCCTCGCGCCGATGCACAGTCGTTCGACTGACCGCACAACGGGCAAGTGGATGCGACAGACGGCGCAACTGAAGGGCCGGGTTTCATCGAGGTCTGCGTGGCGCCGGCAATTAGGTCGCCGGCCGCAACACGTCCTCCAACCAGTCCCACATATACGCCGTGCCGATGCTCAGGTTGTCGATCTGGCAGTGGTGATAACCGCCCTCTTCGCGCGTGAACACCTTCATGTGTTTGTTGGCCGAACCGCAGGCGGCGATCATGTGCTCGGCGTGGTCACGCGGCGCCTGCGCGTCGCCCTCGCCGTGCACCAGCAAGTAGGGGCAGCGCATGTTCTGGATCACGCCGTCGAGTTTGAAACCTTCGAGCTTCGTGAATGCCTCCGCCTTGGTCTCCACGCCGAACACCCACAGCAGATGCTGCCACGGCACCGACAGCGACAATGCCTCGCCGCGTTCGATACGCGCGAGCCGCTGCTGCCATTTGCTGTGGTAATCCCACTCCGGACCCCATGAAATGCAGCAGGCGAAGCGCTGATCCATCGAAGCGGCGCGCGGCGCGTAATAACCGCCGAGCGACAGCGCCATGATGCCGATGCGCTGCGGATCGAACTCGGGGCGCGAGGCAAGATAGTCGTAGGCCGCGCCGGCGTGACGTTCGGTCTGATAATGCAGCGGCAGATTGCGAAAGCGGATCGCTTCGCCGTTGCCGGGGCCGTCGAGCATCAGCACCGAAATGCCGCGCGCGGTCAGCGACGGAATCCCCTTGAAGTATTGCATCTCCTTGGTGATGTCGAAGCCGTCGAGAAACAGCATCACCGGCGCCTTGCCCTGGCGGCCGGGCATTGCGTCGCCGTGGACCAGGATGCCGGGCAGGGTCACGCCTTCATACGGCACTTCGACATGCTCCATGCGCGGCCGCGTCATCAACGCGGCAGCCTGGCGAAACACTGCGACACTGCGTTTGTAGGCGGCTTGCGAAGCATCCGTCTTCGGATGCAAAAAGCGCTCGCCGATCTGCGCGTAGAGCGCGGCGCGCAGCAGATAAGCCGCAGCGCTGTGGGCGTGGCCCGCTGCGGCTTTTTGGTTGCCGATGACTTCGAGCCGCGCGGCCTCGCCCGTCCATTCGCGAAACCACACCTGGTCGTCGCCGAGATGATCCTTGAGGCGCAGACCGATGCGGTGGACTTCGTCAATTTCGGCGCCGCCCCAAGGGGCGGTGCTCAGCGCGCCCAGCATGCCGTGCGACCAGCGGTAGTTGTCCGGAAAATACATGAACGCCAGTTCGCCCTCTGGCAGCTTGGATCCAGCCATTGCTCTCCCCTTTTCCCACGATAAGATTGTTGGATTTCATCTGCTACTATAGCCGACCTCGGCAATCGCCAACCAATTCGCGAGTCCAGATCATGAGATTGCGCAGCGTCGAACTTGAAATGCCGGACCGCGCCGCCGCCGCCGCGTTTCTGCAAAACCCGTGGGGCCTGCTCGATGCCGGCACGCGCGGCAACACCACATGGCTGCGCGCAACCGCGGATCAGGCCTACGCCATCGCCGTCACCGAGGCGCCGGCAAAAGCAGTCTCCTCGATCACGTTCGAAGGCCGCAAGGCCGAAGTCGAAGCCGTCTTTGCGCGCGTGCAGAAATCGAAACTCAAACACGGACAATGGATCGCCGCATTCGACGAACCGGGCCGCGGCGCCGGCTTTTGCGTCAGCGGCCCTGAAGGCGAGCCCTACCGCTTCGTCGTCGAACAGGACAAGACTGCCGCGTTGCCGGCCGACCGCGCGCGTCCGCTGCATCTGTCGCATGTCGCGCTGAATTCGGGCGACCGCGAAGCGGCCACGCGCATGATGGTCGATGTGTTCGGTTTCAGGCTGTCCGACCGCACGCGCATCATGAATTTCGTGCGCTGCGACAACACGCATCATTGCATCGCCTACGCCGACAATGACAACTTTTCACTCAATCACATCGCGTTCGAAATGGTCGATACCGACGCCGTCATGCGCGGCATGGGCCGGTTGAAGGACGCCGCCTGCCCGACGGCGTGGGGCCCCGGCCGCCACGGCCCGGGCAACAACGTGTTTTCGTATTTTGTCGCGCCTTTCGGCGCCTGCATCGAATACACCTCGGAAGTGCAGCGTGTGACCGACGATTACAAGGTCGGCGCCCCCGAAGACTGGAAATGGCCGCCCGGTCGCGGCGATCACTGGGGCATCGCCGCGCGCGACAACGAAAAACTGATCGCATCGAGCAAGGCCTTTCCTTATCGTCCGCCGGCCGCCTGAGGATTTTTTCCAAACCGGACGGCGTGCACCCGCGCGCCGTTTTTTATTCCTGTCACCGCATGAAAAAAATATCTGTCGCCGTTGTATTGGCTGTATTGTGCGCAGGCGCCGCAGCACAAACCTATCCGGTCAAACCCGTGCGCGTCATTTCCGAGTACAACGCCGGCGCCGGCGGCGACGTGTTCTTCCGTCCGCTGGCGACCGGCCTCGCTGCGCTCACCGAGCAGCAGTGGATCGTTGACAACCGCCCCGGCGCCGGCGGGCTGCTCGCGGTCGACGCGGTGACGCGGTCGGCGCCCGACGGCTACACGCTGCTGCTCGCCTCGCAAAACGTGCCGGTGACGCGGCGCTATCTGTCGAAAGCAAAAGCGGTCGATCCGAATGTCGATCTGACGCCGATCGCCGCGCTGTGGCGCACTACGCTCGCCATCGTCTCGCACCCGGTGTTTCCGCCCAAATCGCTGCGGGAAATGATCGCCTATGCCAAAGCGCATCCGGGCGAGGTCGCCTACAGCACCTCGGGCGTCGGCACGCAGGCGCATTTCGCCGGCGCCAACTTTGCCAGCCTCGCCGGCATCGCGTTGCAGCATGTGCCCTACAACAACAACCGCCAGATCACCGACACAATGGCCGGGGATGTTCCGGTGGCCATCATCATCGTGTCGTCCGCCGCGCCGTACTTGCGTGCGGGTCGCTTGCGCGCGCTGGCAGTGGCCGGTTACAAGCGGCTTGAAATCATGCCCGAGGTGCCGACGGTGTCCGAAGTGCTGCCGAAATTCGAACCGCCGCCGACGTGGACCGCGCTGTTCGCGCCGCCGGGCCTACCGAAGAATATTCTCGCGCGCCTGAACGCTGCAGTCGCCAAAACCGTCGCCGCGCCCGAGTTGCGCGCCCAGGCCACCGCCGACGGCTTTGAACTGATCGGCAACACGCCGGAGGAATTTTCGGCGCAATTGAAGCGCGATATCGACGTCGCGGGGCGGCTGTTCAAGGCGGCGAAAATCGAACCTGTCGACTAGTCCTTCACGCCGTCCCGCGCTCCGCGATCGCGGGACACGGGTGAAGTTTCGCAAACACCATAGCTAACCACACACGGGGAACCGCATGAAACTCTGCCGTTACAATGAAGGGGCGATCGGCTTTATCGAGCGCGATGCGATTTATCCGCTGGGCGATGCGCTGGCCGTCCTCGAAGTGGTGCGCGACGGCGCGACCATGGCCGAGATCGTCGACGTGCTCGCCAACAATCCGGGCGCCTCGGCGGGCGTGACCGCAGCGCGCAAGGCCCGGCCGGTGGCATTGAGCGCGGCGAAACTGCGCGCGCCCATCATCAACCCGCCGGCGATCTGGGCGGCGGCGGCGAACTACCGCGCGCACCAGGCCGAGATGAAGGAGCGCGTCAACGCCTACGACCGCGCGCAGTTCTCCGCCGACGATCTGATGGCCGAGGTATTTCTCAAGCCAACCTCGTCCATCGTCGGCCCCGGCGGCACCGTGATCCTGCCGAAAATCGCCAACCACGTCGATTTCGAATGCGAACTGTGCGCCGTGATCAGCCGCACCGCGAAAAAAATCTCCGCCGAAAATGCGCTCGACTACGTTTACGGCTACACGATGTGCTGGGACATCAGCATCCGCGACCCGTGGAGCAAGGGCCGCCACAACACGCGCAACATCCGCAAGGGCTTCGATACCTTTTGCGGGCTTGGCCCGTGGATCGTAACCAAAGACGAAATCCGCGAGCCGCAGGATCTGCGCATCAACGTCGAGCAGAACGGCCGCAGCGTGATGCAGGCGCACACGGCCGACATGATCAACGGCCTGCGCGACCTGATCCGCTTTCTGTCCAGCGTAACCACATTGCAGCCCGGCACCCTGATCACCACCGGCACGCCGGCCGGCGTTTCCAAACTGGCGGACGGCGATCATCTTAAGGGTACAATCGAAGGCATCGGCACGATGGAACTGAAGGTCATTGCTGAAGCGTGAATTACTAAATCGAAGTTCGTACTGCGCACGGTCTGCCCCTTCCCGCCTTGAGGGGGAAGGCAGGGATGGGGGGCATGTTGACGTTTCACCCTCCGCCTCAAGGCTCCCCCTCAAGGCGGGAGGAGGCTTGAGAATGGTTTTGTTTGCGCAAGATTCGAGTTTGCTTGCGCGCGGTGATTCAAGTTTTCACAAAGAATTTAATTCAGGGGATCAACAATGCTTCTGCCGCTCGTTGGACGCAACATCGCTTACGACCTCGTCGGCCCGGAATACGGTCCGGTGGTCGCCTTCTCGCACTCGCTCGCCGCCGACTCCGGCATGTGGGCCGAACAGGTGCCTGCACTCGCCGCCGCCGGTTACCGCGCGCTGCGTGTCGATCTCAGGGGCCACGGCGGCAGCGGTGCCCCGCCCGGACCCTACACCATCGACCAGCTCGCCAACGACATCGTCCTCGTGCTCGATGCGATCGGCGTCAAACAATGCCACTTCGTCGGGCTTTCGATCGGCGGCATGATCGGTCAGTCGCTTGGCATCCGTCACGCCGATCGCGTCAAATCGCTGATGCTATGCGACACGCAGGCCGCCTCGCCCGCGGATGCGGCATCGCGTTGGGGTCCGCGCATCGAAGCGGTGCTGAAAGCCAACTCGCTTGAGCCGATCGCCGACGCGACCATCGCGCGCTGGCTCACCACCGATTACAAAAAAGCGCACCCGCAGCGCTGGCAGCAAATCCGCGACACCATTGCCGGCTGCTCGCCCGGCGGTTACATCGGCTGCGCGCAGGCAATCGGCAACTTCAATTTCGTTGCGCAGTTGAAAACGGTTAAAACGCCGACGCTGGTCGTCTGCGGCACCGACGATCCGGCCGGTTCGCCTGAAGAAGTCAAACATATTGCGAGCCTGTTCGCCAACGGCCGCTACGACGAGTTCGTCGGCGCGCGGCATCTGCCGAATATGGAACAGCCCGACGCCTTCAACCGGGTCATGCTGAACTGGATCAATGCGCACAAATAAATTTGCGCTGATCGCGCTGGCACTGATCGCCGCTTCCGCAGCGGCGCAACAACAGGCCGGCGTCTATCCGAACCGCGCGATCCGTTTCATTCTGCCGTTTCCGCCCGGCGGCGGCACCGACATCGTCGGTCGCCTGCTGGCGCAACGACTGTCCGAGGAAACCGGCCAGCCGGTGATTCCGGACAACCGTCCCGGCGCCGGCGGCAACATCGGCGCCGAGATTGTCGCGAAAGCCGCGCCCGACGGTTACACGATCGTGATGTGCACGGTCAGTCTCGCCGTCAGCCCGACGCTCTATAAAAAACTCAATTACGATCCGCTGAAGGATCTGGCGCCGATCGGTCTGGTGGCGGCGACGCCGAACACCTTTGCCGTGCATCCTTCGACGCCGGCACGCACGGTGAAGGAAATGGTTGCGCTCGCAAAATCGGGCCAGGGCAAGGTCAGCTTCGGCACCGGCGGCCCGGGCAGCGTCAACGATCTGATCGCGCAGGTGTTCCGCTCGATCAGCGGCGGCAAGGCGCTGGTCGTGCCGTACAAAGGCATCAACCCGGCAACGGTGGCGATGCTCTCCGGCGAAGTCGATGCGGCGGTTATTTCGGTTGCGAGCGCGGCAACCTATGTCAAAGCCGGCAAGCTGCGCGCGCTGGCGACGCTCGCGCCCCAGCGCTCGACGCTGTTGCCGGGCGTGCCGACGGCGAAGGAAACCGGTTATCCGGAACTCGAAGCGGTGCTTTGGTACGGCATGCTGGCGCCGGCCGGCACGCCGCCCGCCATCATCGCGCGGCTCAATCAGGTCTTCACCAGGATAGCCGCAGCACCGGAAACGCGCGAGCGTTTCGCCAGCGTCGGCACCGATCCAATGGCGGGCACGCCCGAGCAGTTTGCCGATTTCCTGAAAAAGGAAATTTCACGCTGGGGCAGGGTTGTGCGCGAGTCGGGCGCTACGGCAGAATAGCCGTCAGTCAACACCGGTTCGGGAGGATTCGATGGCGAAGAAACTGGATTTCAGCGCCGAAACCAAGGCACAGGTAAAACTCATTCTGATCATCATCGGCATTCTTTCGACGCTGGCGCTCGGCGGCCTGATGGTGGTGCTCGGGTTTTTCAGCGAGCAGCGGCCGGAACCGATTATTTTCATCATGCTCGGCGTCACCATCGTCTTCATCTGGGCGACCTTCATCTCGATTTGCGTGCGCTTTTCGCTGAATACGCCGAAGCAATAATCCGCGCGTGATCGGCATTGGCACGAAGTTGTAAAATTCCGCTTTACGCTCACCGGAAAACCGCCCCGTGATCGCTCTTACCGTCAACGGCGAAAGCCGCCGCTTCGAACAACCGATGACCTGCCAGCAGCTGCTGCAGCAACTCGAACTCGCCGGCAAACGTGTTGCACTTGAACGCAACGGCGAAATCGTGCCGCGCAGCCGCCATGCCGACGAGATGATCGCCGACGGCGACCGTCTCGAAATCGTCGTTGCGGTCGGCGGCGGTTAGCGCGCCGCACCGCTTCGGCGCATACTTCAGTCAATCCTCAATCCTCGATCCCGCATTCATGATTCCGAACGAAAATCTCGACCCCTTCATCATCGGCGGCAAAACCTACGCCTCGCGCCTGCTGGTCGGCACCGGCAAATACAAAGATTTTGCCGAGACGCGCGCGGCGATCGAGGAAAGCGGCGCCGCGATCGTGACCGTTGCGATCCGCCGCACCAACATCGGCCAGAACCCTAACGAGCCGAACCTGCTCGACGTGCTGCCGCCGGCGCAATTCACCATCCTGCCCAACACCGCGGGTTGTTTCAGCGCCGACGATGCGGTGCGCACGCTAAGACTCGCGCGCGAACTGCTCGACGGCCACGATCTGGTCAAACTTGAGGTGCTCGGCGACCAGAAAACGCTGTTCCCGAACATGGCTGAAACATTGAAGGCCGCCGCCACGCTGGTGAAAGACGGCTTCAAGGTGATGGTTTATTGCAGCGACGATCCGATCGCGGCGAAGCAACTCGAAGAACTCGGCTGCGTGGCGGTAATGCCGCTGGCCTCCCTGATCGGCTCGGGCATGGGCATTCTCAATCCGTGGAACCTGCAGATCATCATCGATCAGGCAACGGTGCCGATCATCGTCGACGCCGGCGTGGGCACCGCATCCGATGCGGCAATTGCGATGGAACTGGGTTGCCACGGCGTGCTGATGAATACGGCGATTGCCACCGCCAAAAACCCGGTGCTGATGGCATCGGCGATGAAAAAAGCGGTTGAAGCGGGACGTTCGGCTTTTCTCGCCGGGCGCATGCCGAAAAAACCCTACGCGGCCTCGCCGAGTTCGCCGACCGGCGGCCTCATCGGCAAGGCGTAAGCTGAAGCGCGGCGCGTAACCGCTTCAGCGCCGCGTTTTCTTCGCCGGCTTCTTGCAATAGAGGTCGTAGAGCGTGCCGATCAGCGTCAGCGCCGATTGATCGGCGACGCTGTAGTAGACGAATTTCCCCTTTTTGCTGGTCGCGACCAGCCCCTTTCTGCGCAACACGCCGAGCTGCTGCGACAGCGTCGGCTGGCGGATATCGAGCGCCGCCTCGAGTTCGCTGACGCATTGTTCGCCGGCGGCGAGATGACACAACAGCAGCAGCCGGTCCGGATTGGCCAGCACGCGCAGCGCCGCGGTCGCATTGCCGGCGGCCTTGCGCATTTCCTGGGCGGGCACCTTGGCGGGGTTTGACATGGGTCAAGCTCCAATCGAATAACGTGACAACATTATACTTATTAATATAATATTACGCCATAGATTGAAATCATCCCCGTCACCCCGTCAAGGAGAGCACATGAAAGCCAACATCGGAACCGCCGACCGCATCCTGCGCATTATTGCCGGCGTCGCCCTGATCGGACTCGCCGCCACCGGCGTCATCGGCGTCTGGGGTTATCTCGGCATCGTGCCGCTGATCACCGCCTTCGTCCGCTTCTGCCCGGCCTATCTGCCGTTCGGCATCAACACCTGCAGCGTTGAGAAATCGAAATAACGCAACCTGTTACCCGAGGATAGCCGTCATGAGCAAGCGTTATTCCGAAATCACCGGGCGCGTTTCCGCCCAACTCGCCAGATTCCGCGCCGACATGCCCGACGTGATGAAGGGCTTCGGCGGACTCGCGCACGCCGCCACGCTCGATGGCGCGCTCGATAAAAAAACCAAGGAACTGATCGCGATGACACTGGGTGTGGCCGCCCACTGCGATGCCTGCATCGGCTTTCACATCCAAAGCCTGATCAAGCTCGGCGTCACGCGCAAGGAGCTCGAAGAAGCGCTCGGCATGGCCGTCTACATGGGCGGCGGGCCGTCGCTGATGTACGCAGCCGACGCGCTGGGCGCCTTTGAAGAATTGTCCGCCGCCTAGCGCGCCAATTGAACCGAAATACCGGAGCCCCCGCCATGAACCACCTCAAACCGGCCGCGCTGCAGGCAGCGCTTGATCGCAACGAAGCGCTATTGATTGATGTACGCGAAGCGGGCGAATACGCGCGCGAACATATCGCCGGCGCGCAATCGCTGCCGCTGTCGGCATTCGACGCCGCGAAATTGCCGCGCGACCGCAGGATCGTGCTGTACTGCCAGTCGGGCGGACGCTCGTCGCAGGCGCTCGCCAAACTGCAGGCGGCGGGCTTCACCGACGTCGCGCATCTCGACGGCGGTTTGAGCGCGTGGAAATCGGCGCGGCTGACCACTTCGATTGACGTCACGCAACCGATCAGCATCATGCGTCAGGTGCAGATCGTCGCCGGCTCGCTCGCACTCGCCGGCGCGCTGCTGGCGTGGCTGGTTTCCCCATGGTTCATCATCCTCTCCGGTTTTGTCGGCGCTGGATTGATGTTTGCCGGCATCACCGACACCTGCATGATGGCGCTGTTGCTGGCCAAACTGCCGTACAACCGGCCCGGAACCGCCGCACCGCAGCCAAGCCTGCAGAATTAATCCTTCGCCGCGCATGACGTCGCGGCGCGCGCCCGTTAAACTGCTGCCCCTATGACAGCAGAACACCGTCACATCCGCAGTTTCGTGCTGCGCCAGGGCCGCGTCTCCAATGCCCAGCAGCGCGCGCATGACACACTGCTGCCCGTTTACGGCATCCCGTATGCGCCGCAACCGATCGATCTCGACATGGCGTTCGGTCGCGTCGCGCCGAAAATACTCGAAATCGGATTCGGCATGGGCGAGACCACCGCGACCATCGCCGCCGCACACCCTGACAACGATTACCTCGGCATCGAGGTGCATACGCCGGGCGTCGGCAGTCTGCTCAAGGAACTCGGCGGGCAGCAGCTCACCAACGTGCGCATCATTCAGCACGACGCCGTCGAAGTACTGCAAAACATGGTCGCACCGGCAAGCTTCGACGGCGCGCATATTTTTTTCCCGGATCCGTGGCCGAAGAAGCGCCACCACAAGCGGCGCCTGATTCAGCCGCCGCTGGTTGCGCTGCTGGCCGGGCGGCTCAAGCCCGGCGCTTATCTGCACGCCGCCACCGACTGGCAGGAATACGCCGAACAGATCCTGCAGGTTTTCGGCAGCGAGCCACTGTTGAAGAACAGCGCCGAGGGCTATGCACCGCGCCCGGACTACCGCCCGCAGACCAAATTCGAAACGCGCGGCCTGCGACTGGGCCATGGCGTTTGGGATATCATTTTTCGCCGCGTGTGAGCGCCCCGCCATGAAAATAACATTTTCGATCGCCGCCGCTTTTTTCCTTGCGCTGTGCTGCACCGGCGCCGCACTGGCGCAGCGTCAGGTCACGCCGCGCGGCCCGCTTGCCGAGGACGAAAAATCCAATATCTCGATTTTCAAAAGCGTTTCGCCGACAGTGGTCAACATCACCACGCTGGAGACGCAGCGCAATCTGTTTTCGCTCGACGTTTTCCAGGTGCCCAAAGGCACCGGCAGCGGTTTCATCTGGGACGACCGCGGCCATGTGGTCACCAATTTCCACGTCATTCAGGGCGCGAGTGCGGCGCGCGTGACGCTGTCCGATCAAAGCGAATGGAAGGCTACACTCGTCGGCGTGTTTCCGGACCGCGACCTCGCCGTGCTCAAAATCACCGCGCCGCGCGAAAAACTCAAGCCGATCGCCATCGGCAGCAGCAACGACCTGCTGGTCGGGCAGCGCGTCTACGCGATCGGCAATCCCTTCGGCCTCGACCAGACGCTGACGGTCGGCATCATCAGCGCGCTCAACCGCGAAATCCAGTCAGTCACCCAGCGCACCATCCGCGGCGTGATCCAGACCGATGCCGCGATCAATCCGGGCAATTCGGGCGGCCCGCTGCTCGATTCGAGCGGCCGCCTGATCGGCGTCAACACTGCGATCTTCAGTCCGTCGGGCGCCTCGGCCGGCATCGGCTTCGCCATCCCGGTCGATGAAGTCAACCGTATCGTTCCGCGCCTGATTCGCGACGGCAAAATCACGCGGCCGGTGTTCGGCATTCAAGCCGCCTCGCCGCAGATCCAGGCCGCGCTGCGATTATCGAAAGGCATCGCCATCGTCGGCGTAATTGCAGGCAGTCCGGCCGACACCGCCGGCATCAAACCCTTCCTGCGCGGCCAGAAAGGCGAAATCATCGCCGGCGACATCATTGTCGGCATGGACAACAGGTTGATCACCACAATCGATGAATTCCTCGACGTGCTCGAACGGCACAATGCCGGAGATACGATCATGGTGACGCTGCTGCGCGCGGGCGCAACCGTCGAAGTGCCGGTACGGCTGGGCGCAGCCGAATAAGCGTGATCACAGCACCGCCGGCGCCGCAGCCCATGCCGGCCGCTCGCGCGCCTTGCGGTCTATTTTTCCTCGCGCAGAAAAATCTGCAATAGATCGTTGAGGAAACGCCGCCCCAGCGCGGTCGGCTCGACGCGCTGATGATCGCGCGTGATGAGTCCCTTGCTTTCTGCGAGATCAAGCTCTTTCAGCACCGAGGTCAGCGGCACACCCGCGCGCTCCTCAAACAGCAGCAGCGGAAAACCGTTGTTAAGCCGCAGCGCATTCATCATGAATTCGAAACCGACTTCATCACCGCCGATATCGTGGCTTTCCTGCACCGCATTGCCGGCCACCGCGCCGGCCATGTATTGCGCGGGCTGTTTGTAATGCGCCTGCCGCAGGATGCGATCCGGAAATGAAATCTTGCTGTGCGCGCCTGCGCCGATGCCGAGGTAGTCGCCGAAGGTCCAGTAATTCATGTTGTGACGCGATTGCCGGCCCGGCTGCGCGAAGGCCGAGGTTTCATAATGACGGTAGCCGCCGCCGGCGAGCGCATCCTCGGCGTTCTTTTGCATTTCCGCGGTGATGTCGTCGTCGGGCAGCGATGGCGGATAGCGATGAAAGTACGTGTTCGGTTCGAGCGTGAGGTGATAGACCGACAAATGCGGCGGCGCCACCGCCAGCGCCGCCGCGATATCCGCTTGCGCCTCGTCAATACTCTGGCCCGGCAGGCCGTACATCAGATCGAGATTGAAGTTGTCGAAATGTTCGCGCGCGATGTCGATGGCACGGCGCGCCTCGTCGCCATTGTGAATGCGGCCCAGCGCCTTGAGATGCGCCGGATTGAAACTCTGGATGCCGATCGACAGGCGGTTGATCCCCGCCGAGCGGAAAGCGCGGAATTTTTCCGTCTCGAAGCTGCCGGGGTTAGCTTCGAGCGTAATCTCGGCCTCGGCCGACAGCGGCAACCGCGCGCGCACCGCCGCCAGAATCTGCTCGATGCCTTCAGCGGAAAACACGCTCGGCGTGCCGCCGCCGAAAAACACGGTGTAAATCTTGCGCCCCCAGATCAAGGGCAGCGCCGCTTCGAGATCGGCGGTGAGTGCTACAATGTAATCCTGCTCGGGCATTTCGCCGCGAGCCTCGTGCGAATTGAAATCGCAGTACGGGCATTTGCGCAGGCACCATGGAATGTGGATGTAGAGGCTTACCGGCGGCAGCGCTTTCAGGCGCGGGGAAGCGTGCATCCCGGGGAGCGCAGCATTGACCACGGCGCGCTCAGGATCTGCCGCGGCCGGGCGGAAATTCCGAGGGGCGCCGGCGCGGCGCCAGCACCGAATCGCGCGATGCGATCGCAGGTCGGCGCCCGTCCGGCGACGCTGCGGCAAGGCCGGGTTCATCGCGAAGTCGGGAGACGAGCTGCGCCAGCGCCTGCGCGCGGTGGCTAATCCGGTTTTTTTCTGCGGTTGAAAATTCGGCGCCGGTCTTGCCCGTGCCGGCCACCATGAACAAGGGATCGTAACCAAAACCGCCATTGCCGCGCGGCGCATCGATGATTTCGCCGTGCCACTCGGCTTCGCAGATCAGCGGTCGCGGATCATCGGGCCCGCGCGTCAGCACGATCACGCAGACGTAATGCGCCTTGCGATTCTTTTCGTTGGCCAGCAGCGCAAGCAGTTTCTGATTGTTGCGCTCGTCCTGCGCTTCGCGCGTGCGCGGCGCATCCGCGGCAGGCTCACCGGCAAACCGCGCCGAGTGCACGCCGGGCGCGCCGCCCAGCGCATCGACGCAGATGCCGGAATCGTCGGCGAGTGCCGGCAAACCGGTCGCGCGGCTGGCGTGATGCGCCTTGACCAGCGCATTTTCGACGAAGGTGAAATGCGGCTCCTCCGCTTCAGTCACGCCGAGCGTGGACTGCGCGACGATTTCGATCTCGAGCGGCGCGAGGATGGCGCCAATCTCGTTGAGTTTGCCCAGATTGTTCGAGGCAATAACGATTTTTTTCATTTTGAAAGATCAGCCACAGAAAACACGGGGTTCACATTGAAAAATCAAAATCGAATGCGCTTTTGTTTCCGGTTTCCCTCTGTGAACCCTGTGATCTCTGTGGCGCGTTCGGGTTTTTGCCGCCGCGCGGTCAGGATCCGAGCGCCGCGCGTTGCGCCGCGATCAACTGGCGGATGCCGTTCTGCGCATGATCGAGCAGCGCATTCATTTCCGCGCGCGAGAACGGCTTGCCCTCGGCGGTGCCCTGCACTTCGACCAGCCCGCCGTTGCCCGTCATCACCACATTCATGTCGGTGTCGCAGGCCGAATCCTCGGCGTAATCGAGATCGAGGACCGGCAGGCCGCCATAGATGCCGACCGACACCGCGGCGACCGCATCATTGAGCGGCGTCACCTGAATCAGTTTGTTCGCCAACAGGCCGCTCACCGCATCGTGCAGGGCAACATAGGCGCCAGTGATGCTGGCGGTGCGCGTGCCGCCATCGGCCTGCAGCACGTCGCAATCGATCTGGATGGTGCGTTCGCCCAGCGCCTTCATGTCGACCACCGCGCGCAGGGCGCGGCCGATCAGGCGCTGGATTTCCTGGGTGCGGCCCGACTGCTTCCCGCGCGCGGCTTCGCGATCCATTCGCGTGTTGGTCGAACGCGGCAGCATGCCGTATTCGGCGGTAACCCAGCCCTGACCCTTGCCCTTGAGAAAACCGGGCACTTTTTCCTCGACGCTGGCGGTACAGAGAACCTTGGTATCGCCGCATTCGATCAGCACCGACCCCTCGGCGTGACGGGTGTAACGGCGCGTAATGCGCACCGTGCGCAGTTGTCCGGGCTCGCGATTGCTTGGCCGCATAATGTGCTATCTTTCCTGTGTTCGTAAATGGCGATGCCGTCATAATGTGAGCCTCAGGGCGTTGCCCGGGGCTGCCGATACAGCGCGCGTATTCTACCCTTCCCTCCCCTTCACCTCCCCTTGAAGCGAAAACCATGATTCACAGCATGACGGGTTACGCCAGCGCCACGCGCGAGCTTGCCACCGCGGCTTTGTCGGTGGAACTGCGCTCGGTCAATCACCGCTATCTCGATCTGCAATTCAGACTGCCGGAGGAACTGCGCGCGCTCGAGCCGGGCCTGCGCGAACTCGCGGCGGCGCGGTTGCAGCGCGGCAAGGTCGAATGCCGCATCGGGCTCAACCCGCTGTCGAACGCGGCAGTGCCGGCCGAACTCAACAACGAGGCACTCAAACAATTGCGCGCGCTGTGCGAAAAACTGCGTCTGGCATGGCCCAGCG
The DNA here is from genome assembly GCA_903889565.1 of uncultured beta proteobacterium. GTDB lineage: Bacteria > Pseudomonadota > Gammaproteobacteria > Burkholderiales > SG8-41 > PALSA-1004. The sequence goes on along the minus strand of CAISYC010000071.1, from coordinate 16,574 downwards.
TGCCCGGCCTGTCGGCGGCGGAAATCCTGCGCTGGCCCGGCGTGCTGAGTGTGCAGGCGCTGTCGGTCGAGGAAATCCGCGCCGACTGTTACGAGGCGCTGCAGTCGGTGCTCGAGGACTTCACCGATTCGCGCGCGCGCGAAGGCGAAAAGCTGAAGGCGATCCTGCTCGAGCGCATGGCCTCGATGGAAGAACGCATCGCGGTAGTGGCGCCGCGCATGCCGCAGATCATCAATGCGCACAAGGAAAAGCTCGCCCAGAAACTGCATGAAGCAATGGCCGTCGGCGACGACGAGCGCATCCGCCAGGAACTCGCGCTGTTCGCCAACCGCGTCGATGTCGATGAGGAAATCTCGCGCCTGAACACGCATCTCGCAGAATTGAAGCGCATCCTGCAGAAGGGCGGCGCGGTCGGCAAACGGCTCGATTTCATGATGCAGGAATTGAACCGCGAGGCCAACACGCTGGGCTCGAAGTCGGTCGATGTCGAAGTCACGCGGGTATCGCTCGATCTCAAGCTGCTGATCGAACAGATGCGGGAACAGATCCAGAATATCGAATGAGCGGCGCGCTATTCATCGTCTGCGCGCCGTCGGGCGCCGGCAAGACCAGCCTTGTCAGCGAGCTGTTAAAGCACGACGACCGGATCAAGCTGTCGATTTCGCACACTACGCGCGCGCCGCGCGCGGGCGAAATTGACGGGCGCGAGTACCATTTCGTGTCGGAGGAAAAATTCGAGGCCATGATCGCGGCCGGCGAATTTCTCGAAAGCGCGCTGGTGCACGGCAATTACTACGGTACCGCGCAGGGCTGGATTGTCGCACAGCGCCAGACCGGCAGCGACATCCTCCTCGAGATCGACTGGCAGGGCGCACAGCAGGTGCGCCGGGTGTTTCCGGACGCCATCGGCATCTTTATCCTGCCGCCGTCCTTCGAAACCCTGGTTTCGCGCCTGAATACCCGCGCCCAGGACGCCCCGGACGTGATCGCGCGGCGGCTGTCGGCGGCGCGCGAGGAGATCAGCCACGTGGCGGAGTTCGACTATGTTATTATCAACGACAAATTCGGCGAGGCCCTGCAGGACCTGACCGCCGTTGTCCGCGCGCAACGCCTGCGCCGGGACGTCCAAACAGCCCGCCACGGCGAGCTGATCAACCGCATGAAATAGAGGGTGCAACCATGGCACGCATTACCGTAGACGACTGCCTCAAGCTGATCCCGAACCGTTTCGACCTGACCCTGGCGGCGACCTATCGCGCCCGCCAGCTGTGCAACGGCGCAGCGCCGATGGTTGACGCAAACCGCGACAAACCGACCGTGATCGCGCTGCGCGAAATGTCGGCCCAAAAGTACGGCATCGAGATCCTCGACAAAACGCCGTCCTGAGCGTTGCCTGTCCGGGGGGCTTTGCAAGCCAGCCCCCCCTGCCCCGCCGCGCGGGGTAGTTCCATTACAGATTCGACAGACTTTTCCCGTCGCCGTGAAACTGCGCACGGCACCGGCACGCCCGTGCCCGGCGGTTGTGGTAAGGTGATTCGCCCCCATTTGTGGAGTTGGTGACTCACGTCCGCGACCGCTTATGCCGCCTGAAGCCGCAACGATGTTCAAGGAGTGGGCCGGCTATCTCAAGCCGGAGGACATGACGCGCCTTGAAACCGCCTATCACTTCAGTGAAAACGCGCACAGCGGCCAGTTCCGCGCCTCCGGCGAACCCTATGTGTCGCACCCGCTGGCGGTGGCCAACATCCTCGCCCAGCTCCATCTTGATCCGCAGGCGCTGACCGCCGCCCTCCTCCACGACGTGATGGAAGACACCGAGGTCAGCAAGGCCGAGATCGCGAAAAAATTCGGCAACCCGGTGGCCGAACTGGTCGATGGCGTATCCAAACTCGACCGCATCGAATTCGAAACCAAGGAAGAAGCGCAGGCCGAGAATTTCCGCAAGATGCTGCTGGCGATGGCGCGCGACGTGCGCGTGATCCTGATCAAGCTCGCCGACCGCCTGCACAACATGCGCACGCTCGACGCGGTGCCGCCGGCCAAGCGCTACCGGGTTGCCCGCGAAACGCTCGACATCTATGCGCCGATCGCCAACCGTCTGGGGCTCAACGGCATCTATCAGGAACTCGAAGACCTTTGCTTCCGCCATCTGTATCCGGCGCGCCAGCGCGTGCTGTCGAAAGCGCTGAAATCGGCGCGCGGCAACCGCCGCGAGGTGGTCGGCAAGGTGCTCGACGCGATCAGAAAGAAACTCGCCCACGACAAGGTCGAGGCGGTGGTGCAGGGACGCGAGAAACATTTGTTCAGCATCTACCGCAAGATGCGCGAGAAGCAGCTCGCCTTCGCCAAGGTGCTCGATGTCTTCGGCTTCCGCATCATCGTCAAGGACGTTCCCTCGTGCTACCTCACGCTGGGCGCGCTGCACGGGCTCTACAAGCCGATTCCCGGCGGCTTCAAGGACTACATCGCGATCCCCAAGGCGAACGGCTACCAGTCGCTGCACACCAAACTGTTCGGCCCCTTCGGCAGCCCGCTCGAAGTGCAGATCCGCACGCAGGAGATGCACAAGATCGCCGAGGCCGGCGTCGCCTCGCACTGGCTCTACAAGAGTTCGGATTCCTCGCTCAACGATCTGCAGCAAAAGACCCACCAGTGGCTGCAAAGCCTGCTTGAAATCCAGTCGGGCAGCGGCGACTCCGTCGAGTTTCTCGAACACGTCAAATTCGACCTCTTCCCCGACGAGGTCTACGTGTTCACACCCAAGGGCCGCATTCTTGCACTGCCGCGCGGTGCCACGCCAGTCGATTTCGCCTATGCGGTGCACACCGACATCGGCAACCGCTGCGTTGCCGTCAAGATCAACGACGAACTGGTGCCGCTCCGCACCGAACTCCGCAACGGCGACCGCGTCGAGATCATCACCGCCTCGCACGCGAAACCCAATCCGATGTGGCTCAATTACGTCAACACCGGGCGCGCGCGCGCGCAGATCCGCCACTTCCTGAAGACCGTGCAGTACGAGGAGTCCGCGCATATCGGCGAACGCCTGCTCAATCAGGCGCTGGGCACGCTGCAGACGAGCAACGGCACCATCACCGAAACGCAGTGGAGCAAGCTGCTGAAGGACAGCGGCGTCAAATCGCGGCGCGATATTCTGGCCGACATCGGCCTCGGCAAACGCCTCGGCGTGGTGGTGGCGCGGCGTCTGCTGGCGCTCTCCGAAGCGCATCTGGTCGAACGCAAACCGGCCGCGCCCATCGTCATCCGCGGCACCGAAGGCATGGCGGTGCAGTTCGCGCAATGCTGCCACCCGATTCCCGGCGACCCCATCATCGGCCTCATCAACAAGGGCCAGGGCATGCTGATACATACCCACGACTGCCCGCTGATCGGCAAGACACGCTCGGACCCGGACAAGGTGTTCGACGTCGAATGGGCGCCGGAGACAAAGAAGCTGTTCAATGTCAGCATCCGCATCGTCGTCATCAACCAGCAGGGTGTGCTGGCCAAGGTCGCCGCCGAGATCGCCGACGCCGACTCCAACATCGACAACGTCGCGGTGGTGCCGGAGGCCGGCGATCAGTATGCGACGATGAACTTCACGCTGCAGGTGGCGAACCGGCCCCACCTCGCCAAGATCATGCGCGCGCTGCGCAGCATTCCGGAAGTGATCCGGATTACGCGCGTGAAAAACTGATTACTCATCCGAGCGGCGCGATCTTCAGTTCGCCGGCGAGTTCGTTGAGCGCCTTGACCAGCGGACCCGACAGCGGCACACCCAGCCTGAGACTTTCTTCAAGACGCGCGTGACTGCCTTCGCCGGGCAGGCGGATCGCGTCGACACCGGGCAGCCTCTGCGAATTGCGAATGTCGCGCACGAAGGCATCGACCGACTGCTTGAACTCCGACACCGGCTGAAACATCGACACATTGATGGCGACGATGACATGCCCGGTGTTGGTCGGCGAAGTGCTGTCAAAGTTGAAATCGACGACGTCCCGACCGTTCGCCGCACCGTTCAGCGTGCCGGCGAGCAAACCGATGATCATCGACAGGCCGTACCCCTTGTAACCGCCGATCGGCAGCAAAAATCCCTCGTTGGATTTTTTTGGATCGAGCAAAGGCTTACCCTGCCTGTCCATCATCCAGCCCTCGGGCATCATCTCGCCGCGCTGCGCCTTGGTTTTGACCTTGCCGTAAGCAGCCACTGTGGTTGCCATATCGAGCACGATCGGCGGCTCTTTGTCCGCCGGCACCGCTACCGCGATCGGATTGGTGGAGAGCAGCATGTCGATGCCGCCCCACGGCGGCAGGTGATTGGCGTTGCCGACGGCGAGATATAAACCGATCATATCGTGCGTCATCGGCATGCTGGCATAGAGCGACGCCGGCCCCGCATGATTGCTGTGTTGCACGCCAACCCAGGCCACCCCCGCCGATTTCGCCTTTTCGATGGCTTTTTCGGTGGCATAACGCATCACCAGATGGCCCATGCCGTTGTCACCATCGACCAGTCCCATCGCCGGCGCTTCGCGGGCGAGCCGGATATCCGGTTTGAGATTGACCGCGCCGCCCTTGATGCGGCGGATGTACTGCGGCAGACGGAACACGCCGTGGCCGTCGGCGCCGATCAGGTCGGCGCGCACCTGCAACTCGGCGATGCGTTTGGCCTCGGCAGCGGAGATGCCGACTGATTCGTAGGCACGCACGACGAAGGCCTCGACATCCTTGATCGCAAAACGAAGAATCTCACTCATATGCAGTTCCGTTAATGTTGGTGCGGCGCGTGTTCTTCAAGCTCGACCAGCGCGCCGAGAAAATCCTTCGGGTGCACGAAAGCGATTCGCTCGCCGTGCACATTGAGTTGTTTTTTGCCGTCGCCGAGCACGCGCACGCCGGCGCTGCCCAAGGCGGCGCTCGTCGCATCGACACTATCAACGCCGATGCAGAAATGGTGTATCCCGCCATGCGGATTTTTTTCGAGGAACTTCATCACCGGCGAATCGGCGCGCGACGGCTCCATCAATTCGATTTTCGCATTGGGAAATTCGACATAGGCCATGCGCACGCCCTGCTCGGCGTTGACGGCGATCGGGCCGATCTTGAGACCGTATTTGCTCTCCAGCGCGCGCGCCGCCGCGTCGAGATCGGGCACGACGATGGAAACATGACTGAGTCCGGTAAACATGTCTGGCCTTTCGTGGCGCAGGCGCCTCGCCTGCGACCATTTACGACACAGGCGAGGCGCCTGCGCCACAAAATCAAAGCACTTTTTCGCTGCGCAGCGCGGCGATCTTCGCTGCATCGTAACCGAGTTCCGATTGCAGAATTTCTTCCGTATGCTCGCCCAGCGTGGGCGGCGCGCGACGCACCGAGGTTTTGGTATCCGAAAACTTGAACGGCGTGCCGATCAATTTAACCTCGCCCAATGTCGGATGCTCGACCTTTTCGATCATGTTGCGCGCCGCGGTCTGCGGATCATCGAAAGCCTGTTTCACCGAATTGATACGGCCGCAGGGCACACCGGCCTTTTTGAGCTTTTCGATCCACGCCGGGGCTTCGTCGGTTTTGAGCGTCGCGGTGATTGCGGCGTCGAGCGCCTCGCGATTGCCGACGCGATCCTTGTTTCTGGCGAAGCGCGCATCCGCGGCCCATTCACCATGACCGATCGCCGCCGCAAATTTGCCGAACTGCACATCGTTGCCGACGGCGACCGCCATCATGCCGTCACGCGTCGGATAGGTGGTGTAGGGCACGATGCTGGGGTGACCGTTGCCGAAGCGTCCGCCGTCGCGTCCGCCCACCAGATAATTCGACGCCACGTTGGCGAGCATGAACAGACTCGACTCGTAGAGCGACACTTCAACATGCTGACCGCGCCCGGTGCGGTGGCGCGCCTGCAAGGCACCGAGAATCGAATTCGACGCCAGCATGCCGGTGCAGACATCGACCAGTGCAACGCCGTGCTTGGTCGGCTCGCCGCCCTGCGGACCGGTGATGCTCATCAGACCGGACTCGGCCTGCAGAATGAAATCGTAGCCGGGCAATCCACCTTTCGGCCCGTTGGCGCCGTAGCCGGTAATCGAGCAGCGGATCACCTGCGGCGCGTTGGCGGCCAGCCACTCGTTGGAGAAGCCCCATTTTTCGAGCGTGCCGGATTTGAAGTTCTCGACCAGCACGTCGCTTTTTTTGATCAGCTCAGCAAGAATTTCCTGACCGGGTTTGCACGCCATGTTGAGCGTCATCGAGCGCTTGTTGCGATTGAGGCCGAGAAAATACGCGGCTTCGCTGCCAACAAAAGGCGGGCCCCAGCTGCGCGTGTCGTCGCCATTGGGCGGCTCGACCTTGATGACGTCGGCGCCCATGTCGCCCAGCATCATGGTCGAGAGCGGACCGGCGAGGATGCGGGTGAGGTCGAGTATGCGCAGGCCGGCGAGCGCGCCGGTGTTTTCGGTGGTCATGTATGTCCCGGGGCTGAATCAAATGCCAGAAAACCCCTTCCCCCTCGAAGGGGGAAGGCGGGGATGGGGGTGAATTTTATCGTACCGATCACCCCCACCCTGGCGCGCGGACACGTTACTGGCGAAGCCAGCCGTTTGCGGGTAGCTCGCCATGCGCTCGCTCCCGCCCCGGACCGCTTCGCGAACGCCGTGTCGCGAGCGCCCCCCTCAAGGGGGAGGGAATATTTGCAAAATACTATTGCCTTACTTTTTCTTCTTCCGCATGTACGGCGGCTCATTCAGATCGCGATTGAAGCCGTCAACATACTTCGCCAGCTCGCGCTTGTCGCGCAGGCGGAACTGCTGGAAGTTCGGCTTGCGGCCCTCGAGGAAGGCGTCCATACCCTCGTTCGCTTCCGGCGAGCCCCAGACATGGGCCAGCAGTTCCATGCCGTGCTGCCACGATGCGTAGAGGTTGTCCGATTCGAAATTGAGCGAGCGCTTGGTCATGCGCAGCGTCAGCGCGCTGTGGCCCTTCATGGTGGTGCACCACTTGAGCGTTTCTTTCAGCAGGTCTTTTTGCGGCACGCATTTGTTGATAAGACCGATCTCGACCGCCTCTTTGGCGGTGAAGCGGCGCGCGCAGAAAATCATTTCGCGCGCGAGCCGCTCGCCGATGATGCGCGGCAGATACTGCGTCGCGCCCACCGTCGGGCAGGCGCCGACCTTGGCGCCGGTCTGGCCGAGCACCGCGTTTTCGGATGCGATGACGACGTCGCACCAGAGCGCCAATTCGTGTCCGCCGCCCATGCACCAGCCGTTGACCATCGCGATCACCGGGATCGGCAGGCCGCGGATGGTCATCGCGAGGCCCAGCATGCGGTCGTTCCACATGTAAGCGTTGGTGAAATTGAGGCGTTTCATGGCGTAGAAGTCGCCGCCGGCCGAGAACGATTTGTCGCCGGCCCCGGTTATCACCGCGCAGACGATGGACGGGTCTTCGCGCGTGTATTTGAGCGCGTCGATCATTTCATCAAGCGACTGTTCGCGGAAGGAATTCAACACGCGCGGGCGGTTGATGGTGATCCACGCCACCTGGTCTTTGACTTCAAACAGAATGTCGTTGTATTTGCGTTTTGCCGCCGAGCTGCGCGCCGTGGTGCGTTTTGCCGCCATGATGTCCCCTGAGTTTGATAAGCAGCCGCGACCCGAAAAATGCGCGGCCAAGCTGGAGATTTTAACAGATCGCGGTAACGGCCCGCAGCCGTCGCCGTTGCGCGCCCTCGCGTTGACAGCACCGCGCCGCTCTACTATCTTCAAGGCACGCGCCAGAATCGCATTTGCTTTGCCCTCTCACGCTTTTACAAAATCGTGCGCGTTCAGGAGAACCCCGATGACCGCCCGTCCGACCCGCCCGCAGGCTGTGCTCGCCTTTGGCGTCGGCATCCTCGCCGGCGGATTGCCGTTTGCCAATGTTGCGCAGGCGCAAAACTATCCGACCAAGGCGATCAGGATGATCGTGCCGTTCGCGCCGGGCGGCCCGACCGATATCCAGGGGCGCTGGGCAGCGCAACAACTCAATGCCGCCTTCGGCCAGCCGGTGATTGTCGATAACCGCGGCGGCGGCGGCGGTGTGCCGGGCACCGAGGCCGTGATCAAGGCGGCAGCCGACGGCTACACGCTGCTCGCCGGCAACCCGGGGCCGCTGACGATCTCGCCGACGATCAATCCGCGCGTCACCTACGATACGCTGCGTGATCTGGCACCCGTGATGCTGATCGCCAAAAGCGCGAGTTGTCTGTGCATCCACCCCAGCCTGCCGACCAAAGGCGTCAGGGAATTCGTCGCGCTGGCCAAAAGCAAACCCGGCATGATCAATTACGGCTCGCCCGGCGTCGGCACCGTCGGCCATCTGGCGACCGAGCTGTTCGCGACGCAGGTCGGCATCAAGCTGAACCACGTGCCATATAAAGGCGCCGCGCTCTACACCATCGATCTGATCGCCGGCCAGATTCAGCTCGCGATCATCCAGTTCGCCGGCTGCGCGCCGCTGCTCAATCAGGGCAAGCTGCGCGCGATTGGCGCGACGTCTGCGAAACGCACGCCGCTGCTGCCCGATCTGCCGACCGTCGCCGAACAGGGGGTGCCGGGGTATGTCAGCTACAACTGGAACGGCGTGCTGGCGCCGGCGGCGACGCCCAAAGCAATCATCGCGCGGATCAACGAAATTCTGTCGAAACAGCTGGCCACCCGCGAGGCGCAGGAACTCTTTCAGGGCCAGGGCCACGAACCCGGCGGCGGTGCCCCCGATGAATACGCCGCCTTCATCCGCGCCGAAATCCAGAAGTGGGCAAAAGTCGCGAAGGCCGCCGGCATCCGCGAAGAATAAGCGTTGCATTCCGATCTCTGAAATCTCACAACAGAAAGTGAACGGTCATGGCTGAAAAAAAAGATCCTCCGTATTTCATGTATTTCCCCGGTAACTACCGCTGGTCGGCGGCCTTCATCAACATGATCAGTTCCGCGCCCTACGGCGGCTCGGAAATCGGCGAGCTGCATAAGATCGGCACGCTGCTCAAAGGCAAGGCGCCGGACGACGACGCGGCTTGGTTCGATGCCTGCGTGCAGGTCGCCGACGGCGTGCGCAAATACGCCGGCCAGTTCGACGAGGGCAACCACCGCCCGTCCGCCGCGCACGCCTATCTGCGCGCCTGCAACTACTACCAGATGGCCGAACGCTTCCGCACGCCGAAGGACGAAAAGGCGCTCAACGCCTTCCGCCGCGGCGTCGAATGCTTTCACCGCTTCATCAAGCTGACCGACGTCAAGATCGAATTGGTCGAAGTGCCCTTCGCTGACGGCAAACTGCCGGGCTACTTCGTGCATGCCGAGAACGCCAAGCCGGGCCGCAATCCCTGCGTGGTGTTTTTCGACGGCCTCGATGTGACCAAGGAAATCCAGTACATGCGCGGCGTGCCGGACCTCATCAAGCGCGGCATCTCGGTGCTGGTGATGGACGGCCCTGGCACCGGCGAGGCGATCCGCTTCCGCAACCACTATCTGCGCTACGACTACGAAGTCGCCGGCAGCGCCTGCATCGATTACCTCGAAACGCGCGCCGACGTCGACACGAAGAAAATCGGCATCGTCGCGATCAGCCTCGGCGGCTACTACTCGCCGCGCTGCGCCGCGATGGACCCGCGCTACGCCGCCTGCATTGCCTGGGGCGCGCAGTGGGATTACCACGACACCTGGAAAAAGCGCATTGAGGCGCAGTTCAAGACCTCGCTGTCGGTGCCCGGCCATCACATCACCTGGATCCTCGGCGTCGATACGCTCGATCAGGCGTTAAAAACGCTGGAACCCTTCAAGCTCGACGGCGTGATGCAGAAAATGCGCTGCCCCTTCCTGCTGGTGCACGGCGCCGAGGACGAGCAGATTCCGCTCGCCGATGCGCAAAAGCAGTTCGACGCCTGCGGCTCGAAAGACAAAACCTTCCGCGTCTACACCGCCGAAGAAGGCGGCTCGCAGCACTGCCAGCGCGATTACCTGACACTGGTGGTCGCCGACATGTGGAACTGGTTCGAAGACAAGCTAGTTCGCAATAAATAACGCGCATCATTCGTCACTCTTCCCTCGCGCGTTTTGCGCGCAGGGGAGGGAATGGTTCGGTAATGCGCCGAGACACTGATAAACAGGAAATGTAAATGAACGCACCACTGAAAATCGAAATCCGCGACGGCATGCAGATCGATTGGGATGTGCCGATCACCATGGACGACGGCATCGTGCTGCGCGCCGATGTGTTCCGCCCGATCGGCGACGGCAAGTATCCGGCGATCATGAGCTACGGCCCCTACGGCAAGGGGCTGGCCTTTCAGGACGGCTACAAGACGGCCTGGGACATCATGTGCAAGGAAAACCCGGATGCGGTTGCGGGCACCACCAACAAATACCAGTCATGGGAAGTGGTCGATCCAGAGAAATGGGTGCCCGACGGTTACGCCGTGGTGCGCGTCGATTCACGCGGTGCCGGGCGCTCGCCCGGTTATCTCGCGCACAACAACAAACGCGAAAACGACGACTTCCATCAGTGCATCGAATGGGCCGCGGTGCAGCCCTGGTGCTCGGGCAAGGTCGGTCTCAACGGCATTTCATACTTCGGCGCCAGCCAGTGGCGCGCCGCCGCCACGCAGCCGCCGCACCTCGCCGCGATCTGTGTGTGGGAGGGCTGGGTCGACAACTTTCGCGACTCGGCGCGCCACGGCGGCATCATCTGCGTGTTCCGCAAGAACTGGCAGGACATGCAGGTCAAGACCGTGCAGCACGGCGTCGGCGAACGCGGCGCGCGCAGCAAACTCACCGGCGAACTCGTCTGCGGGCCGGAGACGCTGACCGAGGAAGAACTGGTCAAAAACCGCGAGAACATGTGGGGCGAATACCTCGCGCGCCCGCTCGACAGCGATTACTACCGCGAGCGCACCGGCGATCTTTCAAAAGTCAAAGTGCCGCTGCTCTCGACCGCCAACTGGGGCGGCCAGGGCCTGCACACGCGCGGCAATTTTGAGGGCTTCGTGCGCGCGGCCTCGACGCAAAAGTGGCTGGAAGCGCACGGCGGCTCGCACTGGGCGCCCTTCTACACCGACTACGGCGTCGGCCTGCAGAAAAAGTTCTTCAACTACTTCCTCAAGGGCGAACAGAACGGCTGGGATAAACAACCGAAAGTGCAGCTCAACGTGCGCCACCCCGGCGAAAAGTTCGTCATCCGCCACGAAAACGAATGGCCGCTGGCGCGCACCCAGTGGACCAACTTCTATCTAGACACCAACGGCATGAAGCTGTCGCCGACGCCGCCGGCCACCGAACAGAGCATCAGCTATGACGCGCTGGGCGACGGCCTCGTCTTCTCGACCGGCCCGCTGGCGCAGGAAACCGAAATCACCGGCCCGTCGGCCTTGAAGGTGTTCATCTCGAACTCGACCACCAACACCGACATCTTCGCCGTCATCACGGTCTACGACCCGCAGGGCAAAGAGGTGGTGTTCAAGGGCGCGCTCGATCCGCACACGCCGATCGCGCAGGGCTGGCTGCGTGCCTCGCACCGCAAGCTCGACCCGAAACTCACGCTGCCGTACCGGCCTTATCACACGCACGACGAAGACCAGCCGCTGAAACCCGGCGAGGTCTATGAGCTGGATGTCGAAATCTGGCCGACCTGCATCGTGGTGCCGAAGGGCTATACCGTGAAGCTGCTGTTGCGCGGCAAGGATTATGTCTATGACGGCGAGATCGCCACGCTGTCGAACATGAAAAATCCGATGCGCGGCTGCGGCCCCTTCGAACACGATGACGAGACCGACCGTCCGCTGGCGATCTTCGGCGGCAAGGTCACGCTGCACAGCGGGCCGAAGCATCCGTCGGCGGTGTTACTGCCGATTATTCCCGCAAAGTAGATTTCGGATTTTTCAACCGAGAGGCGCCATTGGAAGGTTCCTTCCCCCTTGACGGGGGAAGGGCAGGATGGGGGTGAAGAGGCACACGCGCAAAAGCGCTGTCGCAAAAAGATCACCGACTGCTACCCCTCATCCCAACCTTCCCCCTCAAGGGGGGAAGGAGCAAACCCGAAGTCCGGATTTCATTCCGTCCGTGCCACAAAAATCGATTTGACTTGGAGAACCGCATGTCCGCTACGCCCGACTACGCCAAAAAAGTCTCGCAACCGAAAGACTGCAAACTGATCGTCGAAAAAGACGTGAAGATTCCGCTGCGCGACGGTGGCGTGCTCTACGGCGACATCTTCCGCCCCGACTGCGGCAACGAAAAGGTGCCGGTGATCATGAACATCGGCCCCTATCAGAAGGACAAGGTATGGATTCCGCCGCACGATCTCGAGGAAGCGCCTAACGAGTACATGAACTGGGAAACGCTCAATCCGCTGTGGTGGTGTCCGCGCGGCTACGGCTTGCTGCGCGTCGATACGCGGGGGTCGGGCAAATCGCCGGGCAAATCGGAACCGAGCACGATGCAGGAAGCGGTGGACGCCTACGATTGCATCGAATGGGTGGCCAAACAGCCGTGGAGTTCGGGCAAGGTCGGCACCTGCGGCATTTCGTATCACGCGGCGTTTCAATGGAAGGTCGCCGGCCTTAATCCGCCATCGCTCAAAGCGATCATGCCGTGGGAAGGCCGTGCCGACCAGTACCGCGACCAGGCCTATCACGGCGGCATTTTCGCGATGGGTTTTCTCGCCGCCTGGCACAACGCGCAGACCGCGCACCATTTGCTCGGCCGTCCGCGCCAGTACAACCCGGATGCCTTTCAGAACGATCTGTTGTGGAACTACATGCGCAACGATCTCGATTCCGAATACTGGCGCGCGAAGAGCGCAAAGTGGGACAAGATCACGGTGCCGATGTACAGCGTCGGCAACTGGGGCGGCTACGCCATGCATCTCAGGGGCAATACCGAGGGCTATATGAACGCCGCGTCCAAACACAAGAAGCTGCGCATTCACAGCGGCTCGCACTTTCATCCTTTCCATTCCGAAGAAGGTCGCATGGACCAGCTGCGCTGGTTCGATCACTGGCTCAAAGACAACGACACCGGAATCCTGAACGAACCGCCGGTCAAACTGCAGATCCGCACCGGCGGCAATCTGAAAGGTTATCCCTACCGCTTTGAAAACGAGTGGCCGCTCGCGCGCACGCAGTGGACCAAATTCTATTTGAAGATCGACCGCGAACCGCTGCCCGATCCCGACGGCGTCGAAGGCGAACTGGTCAAAACACCGCTCGCCAAGACGGCCAGCGCGTCGTATCCGGCAACCAGCGGCCACGGTCACAACCCGGCCGGCGGCATGACCTTCGAAACTCCGGTGCTCGCTGAAGATACCGAAATCACCGGTCCCATCGTGCTCAACATCTGGGTCTCGAGCAGTTCGGAAGACTGCGACATCTACGCCACCATCCGCAACATCGGTCCCGACGGCAAAGATGTCATCGAAGCCGGGCAGCGCGGCGAACCGCAGCCCGGCGTCACCAAGGGCTGGCTGCGCGCCTCGCACCGCAAGCTCGATCCGGAAAAGTCGCTGCCCTACCGGCCGTACCACGCGCACGACGAGCGCCAATGGCTGACACCCAATGAAATCGTCGAGTGCCGCGTCGAAATCTGGCCGACCTCGATGGTTTTCAAAAAAGGCCACAAGATCCGTCTCGATGTCGGCCCGCGCGACGGCGTCGGCACCGCGCACTTCTCGCACTACAGCGCCGACTACAATATCGGCGCCACCAACACGGTATATTCGGGCGGCGACAGGGAAACGTATTTGTTGCTGCCGGTAATTCCGGCGAAGTAACTGCATCGGTTTGAGCAACGCAATCCGCCCGGCGATCCCGGACGGATGTCTTTCTCAAGACCGCGTTGCGCTACCGGCCCGTTCGGGCGCAGAATCCACCGCACGCCGCCATCCCACCGAGGAGATTTCAATGATTACGCGCCGACATCACCCGAATCAACGCCGCGCCTTTCTGCAAGTCGCTGCCGCCACCGCCTTGATCGGCAGCCTGCCGTTTTCAGCGCTTGCGCAGACCGCCAGCGCCAAATTGAAAATCGGCATCATCGGTTCCGGCAAAGTCGGCGGCGCGATCGGCGGTGCCTGGGTAAAGGCCGGACATGAAGTCATGTTCTCCTCGCTTGATCTCGAAGCCGACAAAAAACTTGCCGCCAGCCTCGGCGGCAAGGCGACTGCGGGCACGACGCGCGAAGCGGCGGCTTTCGGCAGTGTGCTGCTGATGTCGGTGCCCTATGCCGCAGTGCCCGCGATCGGCAAGGAACTCGGCGACCTGGTGAAGGGCAAGATCGTCATCGACACCTCGAATCCGATCGTCGCGCGCGACGGCGACATGGCGGTGGCGGCGCGCGAAAAAGGCGCCGGCGTTACCTCGGCAGAATACCTGCCGGGCGCGCGCATCGTGCGCGCCTTCAATGCAATCGGCTACGCCAGAATGGCGGAAGCCGCGAGCAGGGGCGGCGACAAAATCGGCATGCCGATGGCAGGCGACGATGCCGCCGCGATCAGCGTCGCGTCCGCCCTCGTGCGCGACGTCGGTTACGAGCCCGTGCTGGTCGGCACGCTGGCAGCGATGGGCAAGTATCTGATCCCGGGCACGCCGCTGGGCGGCGAGCACTCGCCCGACGAAATCCGCAAGATCGCGGCGACGCTGAAGTAACTTCAGCCGCAACCTGCTGGAATCAGGATGCCGGCGCCGAAATCGGGAAAGACGCCGGCCAGAAGGTCGCTTGCGCTGGCAAAAGTCTACGGCCTGCTGGAAACGGGGCCGGTCGTCCTGCTGACGACCGCGCGCGACGGACGCCCCAACATCATGGTCAATTCGTGGCACACCATGCTGGAGTTCGAGCCGCCGCTGGTCGGTTGCGTGGTCAGCGACCGCAATTATTCATTCGCCGCGCTGAAGGCAACACGGGAGTGCGTGATCAACATTCCCGCCGCCGGCATTGCCGGGAAGGTCGTCGCCTGCGGCAATTGCAGCGGCGCGCAGATCGACAAGTTCAAGAAATTCGGCTTCACGGCGCTGCCCGCACAACAGGTCGCCGCCCCCCTCATTGCCGAGTGCTTCGCCAATCTCGAATGCCGCGTGGTCGATACCGGCATGGTCAGAAAATACGGTCTGTTCGTCCTCGAAGTGGTCAAAGCATGGATCGACCCCGCGGCGAAAAACCCGCGCACCATCCATCATCGCGGCCACGGTCGCTTCATGCTGGCCGGCAACACTATCAAGCTGAAATCGAAAATGAAATAACCGCGGCATTGCGGCCGCACTGCAACGAACACGGATACCAGCCATGCCCTGCCATCTGCGCCGCTGCCACGAATGCAATTTTCCGCTCGGCAGCAAAGACATATTCTGTCCGCGCTGCGGCGCGCGGCAGCGCCGCGAAAAGCTCGCGCCTACTGCTCGGCCTTGATGCCGGCGGCCTTGATGATGCGTCCGACGTTGTCGTAGTCTTCGCGCACCCTGGCCGCGAACTGCTCGGGCGTGTTCGGAATGAAATCGACACCCTTGCTCGTCCACAGCTCGCGCAATTCCGGCGCGGCGAGTATCTCATTGATCATCGCATTGACACGGTTGACGATCTCGCGCGGCGTGCCCAGCGGCGCGAACAAACCCTCCCAGCCGTTGATTTCGTAGCCGGGCAGCGCCGACTCCGCAATCGTCGGAACGTCGGGCAGCAGCGGGTTGCGCTTGAGTCCGGTGACGCCGACCGCGCGAAGGCGGCCCGATTTGATATGCGGCAGCACCGCCGGCACGCCAATGAACATGACGTCGGCGCGCCCCGCCAGCAGATCGATGATCGCCTGCGGACTGCCCTTGTACGGCACATGCCACAGATCGACCTTGCCGCGCAGCTTGAAGAGTTCGCCGGCAAGATGAAAGTTGCTGCCCACCCCCGACGAGACGAATGACAACGCGCCGGGCCGCGCGCGCGCCACCGCCAGCAGTTCCTGCGGGTTCTTCGCCGGCACCGACGGATGCACCACCACCACGAAGCTGTACGAATCGAGCTGCGCCACCGGCGTGAACAGCGTCAGCGGATCGTAGGGCGGGCGCGCGTTCAGATAGGAAGTGATGATGAAAAACGAACCCGGTGCCAGCAACAGCGTGTAACCGTCGGGCGCCGCCTTGGCGACGAGATCGCTGGCGAGCAGGCCCGCCGCGCCCGGCCGGTTATCGATGATGACCTGCTGCTTGAGCTGTTCGCTCAGGCGCTGCGCGATCGGACGACCGGTGATGTCGGCGCCGCCACCGGCGACCGAGCCGGTAATCACCCGCACGACCCTGGTCGGCCAGGTTTGCGCGCATGCGTTCGAGGCCAGCGCGGCGCCGATTAACACAAGCGCGGCGAATTTTGCGTTCTTCATTGCTGTGACTCCTCAGGCCATGTCCGCGCCCGCAAGCACGGCAAACTTTTTTGGGGTCTTCGGGAAGTCGAGTGGGTGATTTTGGGTCATTTTAGAGAGCTGGCAACATGCAAGTGAGGATTTTCAACCGCAGATATTCTTCATCGCGCAGTCCGTATGCGCGGCGCTGGATGACGCGAATCTTGTTGTTCAGT
>CAISYC010000070.1 GCA_903889565.1 uncultured beta proteobacterium | reverse complement strand
CGAACGATTGTTTCGCCGACTCAAAGGCTTTCGTCGCATCTTCTCGCGATTCGAGAAACTCGACATAATGTTCTTGGCTTTTATCCATTTCGCCCTGATCGTTGAAAGCCTTCGCTATCCACTTGTGTGAACACGCCCTAACATAAGCCGATTCTGCGCCGGAGCGGGCAGCGGCATACGATGCGGCGGTGATATCGCCGGGGCGACTAAACGGGCGGTTGCAAGCCGGGCCGCGTTGCCGGCGTCAGTGCGTCGACGCCGACCACGGCCGCAGGTAATCCATGCGGTCGATCGAACGCACCTTGATTTCGTGTACCGTCTTGTTGCGCCAGATTTGCAGGGTTATTTCGTCGCCGGCGCCGGCGTTGCCCCACAGCACTTCGTAAAATTCCGATTGGCTGCCGATGGCTTTGCTGTTGATGGCGAGTATCACGTCACCCCGGCGCAGGCCGCCGAGATCGGCCGGCGCGCCGCGCAGCACCTGCGTGACCAGCACGTGACCGCGCACTTCTTCGGAATAAACACCCAGCCACGGCCGGATGCCATCGCGGCGCCGGCCGTGCGCGAGCAGATCGGGCATGATTGGTTCGAGCAGATCGGTCGGCACGAACATGTTGCCGGGGAATGCGGCGCCGCCGTTGATCGCGTCGCCGACCCACAGCGAGCCGATGCCGACCAACTGGCCGGCGGCGTTGATCAGCGCCGCCCCGCTGTGGTTGTCGCGCGCGGGCGCTGTAAAGATCGCGTCATCGAGCGCGTATTCCCACCAGCCGGTGAAGCGCCGCCGCGACACAATGCTGACGTGGGAAAGGCCGCCGGCGCCGGCGTGTGCGGCAACGATCGCGGTGCCGAGTTCAACCACGCTCGCCGAAGAACCGAGTTGCAGCGGCGTGCCGCCAAGCGGCTGGCGCGCGCGCACGAGACCGAAACCGGTGGCATGATCGAAGCCGACAATGGATGCGGGCATGACGCGCCCGTCGCCGGCCACCAACAGCACCGAGTCGGCTTCCAGCAACAGATAGCCGATGGTCAGAACGAGCCCGTCGTTGTCGATCAATACGCCGGTGCCTTCGCGCTCGGCGCCGAGCGTTTCGGCGGTGCGCGCCGAACGCGGCACCCGCACGCCGAGCTTGACGACGGCGGAAGCGAGATCGTCGGCGGCGAATTTTCCGACCGGCGGCAGATTAGCGGCACCCCAGGCGGACCAGGCGGCAGTAACGAGGGAGGGCACGCTTGATCCTTGTTCTGCGCGGCGGGCGCTAAATCGTCAGTCGGTGACGGCGCCGCTGCTCGCGCTCGACACGAGCTTCATGTATTTCGCCAGCAAGCCGCGCGTGTAGCGCGGTTTGGGTTGTTTCCATTTCTTGCGGCGCTGCGCGAGTTCGCGCGCGCCGATGTTCACCTGGATCAGGCGTTTGTGCGCATCGATGGTGATGGAGTCGCCTTCCTTGACCAGAGCGATCGGCCCGCCCTCGTACGCTTCGGGCGCGACGTGACCAACGACCATGCCCCAGGTGCCGCCGGAAAAACGGCCGTCGGTAATGAGGCCGACCGATTCGCCGAGGCCCTGGCCGATCAGCGCCGCAGTGGGCGCTAGCATTTCCTGCATGCCGGGGCCGCCCTTCGGGCCTTCGTAACGGATGACCAGCACATCGCCGGGTTTGATCTTGCGCGCCATGATTGCCTTCATCGCCGCCGGCTCTGAATCGAAGACGCGCGCGGGGCCGGTGATTTTCGGCGATTTCAAGCCGGTGATTTTGGCCACGCAGCCTTCCGGCGCGAGATTGCCCTTGAGAATCGCCAGGTGGCCTTGCGCATACAGCGGCTTGTCCCACTGACGGATGACGTCCTGATCGGCACGCGGCGCCGCCGGAATCTTCGCCAGTTCTTCGGCCATCGTGCGCCCGGTGATGGTCATGCATTCGCCGTGCAGGAGGCCGTGCGCAAGCAGCATTTTGAGCACTTGCGGCACGCCGCCGGCGCGATGAAAGTCGACCGCGACATACTTGCCCGACGGCTTCAGGTCGCACAACACCGGCACCTTGCGCCGAACGCGCTCGAAGTCGTCGATTGTCCACTTGACCTGCGCGGCGTGGGCGATGGCGAGGTAATGCAGCACCGCGTTGGTCGAGCCGCCGGTAGCCATGATGAGCATCGCCGCGTTCTCGATCGATTTGCGGGTGATGATGTCGCGCGGACGCAGGTTGAGTTTGATCGCGTTGACGAGTGCCGCCGCCGACGCCGCCGCGGAATCGGCCTTTTCGGCGTCCGGCGAGGCCATTTGCGACGAGCCGAGCAGGCTCATGCCGAGCGCCTCGAATGACGACGACATGGTGTTCGCGGTGTACATGCCGCCGCAGGCGCCGACCGAGGGGCAGGCGTTTTTTTCGATGCCGATGAAATCCTCGTCGGTCATCTTGCCGGCGCTGTAGGCGCCAACGGCTTCGAACACGCTGACGACGGTGAGGTCCTGGCCTTTCCATTTGCCCGGCTTGATGGTGCCGGCATAAACGTAGATGCCGGGCACGTTGATGCGCGCCATCGCCATCATGCCGGCGGGCATGTTCTTGTCGCAGCCGCCGCAGACCAGCACGCCGTCCATCGCCTGACCGTTGACCGAGGTTTCGATCGCATCGGCAATCACTTCGCGCGACACCAGCGAATACTTCATCGCTTCGGTGCCCATGCCGATGCCGTCGGTTATGGTCGGCACGCCAAACACCTGCGGCATCGCGCCTTCCTGGCGCAGGGCGGCCATCGCGCGATCGACCAGCGGCTGAATGCCGGCGTTACAGGGATTCATGTTCGAGTGTCCGTTGGCGACGCCGACGATGGGTTTCTCGAAATCGCCGTCGCCGAAACCGACTGCGCGCAACATCGCGCGATTGGGCGAGCGGGCGACACCCGCGGTGATGAGATGACTGCGTTTATTCAGGGCCATGATCGTCCGCTTCAGTGAATGCTTATAGGTAATAAAGAACAAGGGGCAAGGAAGGGGGGGCCCATTCCTTGCCCACCTACCCCCTTGTATATCCCCCACTTCGGGCAAAGGCGTGCTCAGCTGAGCACGCCTTTCACTATACAATGATTGATTTTAACTCAAACTTCGGGCGCCCTCCGTGCTGGTACACCCGCAATTCGATCCGGTCGCCATCCATCTCGGGCCCCTCGCGATACGCTGGTACGGCCTGACCTATCTGATTGGCTTCGGCTTGATCTGGGCGTTCGGCCGGCATGCGATCAAGACGCGGGCCCATTCGGTATGGAGCAATGCGGACCTTGATGACGCGTTGTTCTACGGCATACTCGGCACCATCCTCGGCGGCCGGCTTGGTTATGTTTTGTTCTACAAGTTCGGCGAGTATTTTGCCGAGCCGTGGCGGATCTTTTATGTGTGGGAGGGCGGCATGTCCTTCCACGGCGGCTTTCTCGGCGTGATCATCGCGCTCGCCTGGTATGCGCGTACGCACCGCCAGAACTGGCTGGCGATCGTCGATTTCATCGCGCCGCTGGTGCCGCTCGGACTCGCTTGCGGACGCATCGGCAATTTCATCAACGGCGAATTGTGGGGGCGCGTCACCGACGTGCCGTGGGCTATGATTTTTCCGCGCGTCGATGAGCTGCCGCGCCATCCGTCGCAGCTCTATGAATTTGCGCTTGAGGGCGTCGCACTGTTTGCGCTGCTGTGGTGGTACTCGGCAAAACCGCGGCCGCGCGGCGCAGTGGCCGCGGCTTTTCTGGTCGGCTACGGCAGCTTTCGATCCGCCGTCGAATTTACCCGCGAACCCGACAGCTTTCTCGGCTTGCTCGCGTTCGGCCTCAGCATGGGCCAGTGGTTGTCACTGCCGATGATCGCGGCCGGTTTGGCGTTATTCGCGTGGGCCTACCGCCAACCGCGTGGCCGCGCCGCCGGTTGAACCCCAACTAGGGCGTGTTCACACTAATTGGTGGATATGATATGCTATTGGCATGGAGATCACCAAAGAGCAATATCGCCTGATCGAGGATTGCCTGCCGCGCCAGCGCGGCAATGTCAGTCTCTCGAACCTGCAAGTTCTGAATG
>CAISYC010000069.1 GCA_903889565.1 uncultured beta proteobacterium | reverse complement strand
GCCAACATTGGCGCTCTCCGGCGGCAACAACCGCGCCACCACTCTGTTCCTGAATGCTTCTCCGTACCGAGCCATCTCTCATCCTTATCGCCCCCAAGTTCAAGATCATATCGGAGCGACAACTATTCTGACGCGGGGGGGTAGCGGGAGATCGTTTCGGCATCGACGCCAACGCGCTCGGCCAGCTGATCCTGAGTCCAATCCAGATGCTTACGCCGCTCGGTGATTCTTGCACCAAGGCGCATAGCAAGTCGCACAGATTCCTTGTGTTTATCAACCATTCTGTTGTCCTTTTGATCAACAAGAATGGGCGCTTCAAAAGGTGAATTGAAGGACACCTATGTTGGGAATATAATCAACAATCATGTTGACATAAAAGTGGTGAGCAGTATTTCTCTTTGTGCACTACGGACTTATCCACAAGAAAACAAACTAGGGTTCCTAGACACCATGCGATTTGCGATCCTGTTGGCATTGCTCGTGTTGCCTCTGTTCCACCCTGTGGCCTATAGCGCAGAACCTGTCTGTGAGTTGGAGCAGTATTTTGCGCCGGACGATGAGGCACTAACGAAGCCACTCGCCAAACCACACCCCGCGCTAATTAAAATGCGCCGCCTCGCAATACGCGGGGATGCGACGCAGCAATACAACCTCGCTCGCGTTTATGAATTGGGGACTATGGTTTCCGGTTGCCTGGAGAAGGCGGAATACTGGTATCGAAAAGCAGCCTTCAATGGGAATCAGAACGCGCAGGACTGGGTCGCGCGTGAATACATGGAATCCCGGAAAAGCAGCGTTCCTTCGCCAGGTGCGGTCTTGGCCAACAATCAGCAAGGTGTCTATTCAACCCCTGGAAATTGCGTTAAACCACCCACTTACTGCAATCAAGTTTTGAATTTGAAGGGGATAAGGGGTATTGAAGGCTCGGGTACTAAACCTGGAACCGCTCCAGAAAATATGCAACAGAGGACTGAATGTTCTGTATTCATGCACAAATACCGTGCGTGCCTAGAAAAATCTGTTCCGTAATTTATCGCTAGCGCATGAGTGACGCTACAATGTGTGGACAGTATGAATCTGACAGTAAGGCAGACAAGATTTGTTGATGAGTTGGCGGTTAGCGGCAATGCGGCGGCAGCTGCAAGGGCCGCAGGATACAGTGCGCGCAGCGCTCGCCAGATCGCTTCGGAAAACCTGACAAAACCTGACATTTTGGCCGCGATAGCCCTGAGAAAGCAGGCGGAAGCGGCGCAACTAGCGTTACGTAAAGAGCACATCATCTCAGCGATCTTGGGAGCCATTGTGATGGCGCGCGAGACTCAGAAGCCATCCACGGAAATTAGCGGATGGAAAGAGATTGCCAAACTACTCGGATTCTATGAGCAGGCGCCTATTGCGAATAAGTCGTTGTCGCCAAGGGCGCAGCGCGTCAAAGATCATTTCGAAAGTATGTCCACAAACGAATTGCTGGAGCTTCTCGCGGCCAGGCGCGAAACGATGAAGGCGTAGAGCTGAATTGGAATTGATTAAAATTGCACGGCGTAGGAAAGCGACCGCAGAACAAATGACAAAAGATGCTGCAAATGGACACGGCAATGAAGAAGAAAACGGTTGTGCAATCATAATGAATAGTTAGATCTCCACTATGCAGTCAGCCGCCCAGTATCTCGAAAACACGCAAAGCGCCGCACGCATGCTCTTCGAAGGTATCGATGCCTATCTTGCCATCCTCCGGCGTCACCCGACGGCAACTTTTGTTACTTCGTACACAAGCGATAAAGACTGGTGGTCTCAGCATGACGCATGGGCTACTCAGAACGAACAGGCGATCAAAGCATCTTTGGATGCACAACGCGAGTATATGGGTGAGAGTTTTGCACAGGCCACACTCTGTGGCTCAGTACTGCAGATCGCCGCCAAAGCAATTGAGTGCCACTCGAAAAATTCAAACGTACCTTCGGAGTGGTCTTCACTCATAAATCCTGGTACTAAGGCCGTTCCATTTTGCGTTGGGCGACTCGTTAGAGGCGTTCCGTTAGGGCTTGTCATCTACGCGGGGCGAAACCAGCACATGCACTTTGAAGACAAAGGTCTTCGAGAGCCTAACATTGCAGTCTTTGATCGACTCGCGCTAAACCACGGTTACTCAAAAGACGAGAAATTTCGTGATCCGGCGTTCAACCTTGAAACAGAGGGGATTACCAGCTTTGCAAACAACGTCACGGCCCTTATCGAATGGCGGTCGTACGATGCTTATGAAAGAGACATGCGTGCATTACTGGAGATCTAATCTGGCGTCTTCGGGTATAAAAAGCGCTTCTAACAGTCAGTTGCAGTGTATTTTGATGTGGGCGTATATGGGGTGACCGTCACAACCAACACATCATCACAGAGGCGTGACGGTGTGACGGTTGTGACGGTCGTTTTCAAGGTTTACTCGTCTTTGGAAATTGCGATGCGAAAATGTGCCCCATTGCGCGTGCGCTCAAGTTTTTCCACCACGATGCCGCGGCGACGTAAGCCGGGCGCAAGGCGCTTGAGTTGGCCGGAAAGACCGCGGGGTGACTTTGGCCAATTAGAGCGATCCACGCCGGGTAGCTGACTGAGAGCAAACAAAAGGGCCATGACAGTACCCTCCCATGGTTTCTTAGCAGCCATTAGGACCTGGACTGCGTTAGCTACACCATAAGTTTCCAAGCCTCGCTCGACGCCTTCGGCAAATGCTTCCTCGTAGACTTCGGTGAAATGCCCCTCTGGATGCCCTAAGGCACGCGCAACCGCCTCTCCAAGCAACTGATAGTCCGCCATGCGGTATTTCTGTTTCAGGTTTACCTCAGGTAGCAGGCACAGCGCTGCGGAAAAGAGATCCAGTAGTCCACCCAGAATATACGGATAATCTTCCTGCCATGCCGCCTCAAGCGTCTGCTCGTCCTTTCGTTTATCGGGTGGGATATTCGGCGCGTCGATGCTGATGACGCGGTCGATGAGATCTGGCTGCGTAGCGACCGGAGTGATGCCATTGATCATCACCGGGCGCTTGGTCTCCAACACGAATTCCTCGCCGTTCGTATAGAACTGCCGGCAAGCAAAACCTCCGCCCGTAGCGAGTGTACACAACGCGTCCTGCGCCTGAGGGTCAAGATAGGATATGTTTTCAAAGCTGACAATCCAGCTATTGGCAGCGCTAACGTAGATGTCCTCGGTGCTTTTGGGCGCTCCGCGCAGCGGAACTTTATTTGGATCGATCAGATCGCGTAAGCGTCGCTGGGTCGAACTTTTTGCGCTGCCGTGTTCGCCAGAAAGCTCAAGAATGGCAAAGGGCGTATCGGGTCGATACGCATCGAGCAGCCAGGCCAGTACAGGCAGGCGGCGAATTTCTGGGACGTTAATGTGTCTCCACAGACGTTCGTGGTCGCCTGGCTTTTGCGGATCGGAAATCGGACGCATGTTTTTCGAGCGGGTGAAATGTACAGGAGGGCGGTTGACGATCTGCCAGCCTTCTTTATCGATCCGAATGGCACGCCAGCGTTCATCGCACAGATCGATAAAATATGCGTCTTCATGCCGTGCGCAGCGGATATGAATTTGGAACTCCTGCCCCCTATGTTTGCCGATGGCGGTGAGTGTGCCAATTACGGTAGCAAGAGAGGTTTCGCTGATTCCGGTTTGGGTAACCTCGAACACAGCGGCGCGGATCCAGTCCTTGAACCCGGCGCCGTCCATGTACCAGACCTGTCTGATTTCATCCTCGATGATTGCCACACCTCGACCATCCGGGTCATGGGCAAGGGTGCAACGGCTCTTTGCGATGGCAATAATTCTTTCCTGCAAGTGGTCATCGTTGTCGTTATCGCGCTCGGGGGCGGTCAGCTTGTCGAGTTTGGTCTTATGCCCAGTTGCCAGAACTACTAGGCGTGTGTAGGCGACCTCATCCTTCTGGCGCAAAGTTTTGAGGGCGTCGATTACGGCGTCCTGGTAGAGGGCTGTGGGGTCGGTTGCCACCGCAGCGAGTGCCGCGGTGAAAATTGCCGCGGGGTCGGCTGTTTCCATGGCAGCCTGTTTAACGAGTTCTGGGGTTATTGGCAGATCATTGGCGTTCATGATTGGTTGCACGCTTTAAGTTCTTGTAGACGATTCAGAAAATGGGTGAGGTCCGCGATGGTGCGATGCTGACAATGGCCGTGGTGGCACTTGAAGCCCCCACGCCCCGCGTTTTCCTCGCTGGGTTCGAAATAGACGGTGCCTGATGGGTCTTCATCCGTGTGTTCGTAAATCCATGGACATACGATGTGGTGGACGTTATTCAGACCGCCGGCAGGTTCAAGGTAAAGACCGGCGGAAGTAAGCAGGCGAAGGCAACCGTCAGTGCCGTTGGCAATTCCCGGTATGAGCAATTTCCGCGAGTGCTTCCTGGGGGAAATGTCCCGCGCTACGGGTACAGACAAATTCACACCGTAGGCGGCGGCGATCTCATCAACGCTGTAACGGGAATTGGGCAACCATGAGGCAACACGCTGGACAAACGGGCCGCCTAGCTTTTCGACATATTTGGCCTTGCCATTTATACCGACGGGCAGGCGTCCGTACCGAGTAACGCCTTTCATGCCGGGGTCCGTAGCGTCTGCGGTAAGACCGCCGGCGACCATACCTTCAATGAGATGCTCTGCACGCATGCGGTCTGTTTCAGGCCGGTTTAGGAAATACCAAGCCTGAAAGTTGCTTGGGCTAGTCTCCACGAGTGCACTCGGCGACACTGCGAGTTTGGAAAACGGCACCTTAGTGCCTACGTCATCGACCATTACCAGATGCATGCCGCGGAAATTTGCCTTACGCCGGTGATACTTTCCATCGTCGCTGCGAACGAAGGTGCTGATGGCCACATAGTTGTTACTCTTGGCATCAATAAACCACGGTAGCGGAATTGCGCTCCTGCCGCCCCATAGCTTGCGGTCAACGGTGTATGGGTCACCAGGGAAGCCAGTTACCCAGGGCATTTCATCGTCGGCTACGCCGGCGAAAGCATGGGCAATGAAGTCGATATTGGTTACCGACTTGGCGGACCTATCCGGGACGACGCGCGCTAGGCCCATAGCCAGGTCCCTTCCTCATTTTCGCGAAAATGCGCGAGAGTTAAGGCCATATGGAACGCAGATATGATTTGCTCTCGAGTTGGCCGGGATTGTGTTTGCCCGTAATAGACAAGACCACATAACCCGTTGCGCCAAACCGCTAAACAGCAACGAAGATCGGGCGGGGTGAAAGACTCCATGCCTTCCAGAAGGATCCTGGCCGGCGTGTCACGGAACGGTGACTCGCCGGGGAAGACCAATGTCACGTCGGCAAGGATTTCCTCATCAGAGTAATGCTCATGAACCGCGCGGTAATCGATCTCACACATGATCTTCTCCAAGAAGATCGCGGGATTTCAGGGTCGACTCGTTTTGTTTGGCGACCCAATCGAAAAATGCAGTTTCATCGATTAGGACGCGGCGCCCACAGCGTCGAACCACTGCACTAAAACCGTTCGAGTGCTCGTGGAAAATTAGGTACCGTAGGCCGCCGATCGGCGGCCAGGGGTGAATCCGGTTCCAGTCAGGGACCGGGATTAACCGGGTAGGTGGAGAACTGTCAGCAGGGGAGGAAATGTTCCTTTTAGCTGTTGCCATGATCGCAGCCTTTCTGCACGTTTGTGCGGTTAATAAAGGCTAATAATATGGCTCTAAAATTCTCCTTAAAATATATTATTAAAGATATTATTCATATAGTTACAATAAAAATGAAGGGAAAATTCGTTTCAGTTTTTGTTCCTATTCGAATGCCAATATCGCTTAGCCTTTTCAAAGTCAGACCGCGTAATGCACGTCTTAAAGCGGTATGTGCGATCGATGTCGCTCGGCTTACGCCCCGTTTCCCGAGCGAGTCCCGCTGTGAGAGTCTTCTTCCCGGGGCGTTTGCCGTGCTCTTTGATGTATAGAATCATTAATGTCCGTGCTCTGTTACCGATTTCAGGTTCCAGCCCATGAACGACCGCGCTTGGCTTTTTCTTGGGCCGTCCACGACAAGTCTTTTGCCAGATGCGCTCATCGGTGTACGTTGCGGGAGGGGATGGGCGACGCGCGGGAAAAATACCTTTCAGAATTCTCGCCATGAAGGGCTCTGGGAGTTCTACGTCGTTATCGACGCACCAGCGAACAAGGACCTCTGGGCGAACCGGATCTATAAGTTCGCCTTCCGCGAATGCACGTATTAGTCGTTGTGCTTGCTGTGCATTGCATTCCAGGTATGACTCAGTGTGTTGATTTGGCAAAAAACCCTGTTTTAAAGCCAGCACCTCAAAACGTTGCAGCGTCGGTCCCTTTGCGTAGGATACGAGTTCGTCTTCGGTCGGGCAGGGCTGTTTGAATTGTCCAATTTCATCCATGATGTTTTTCTCCTTCAGAATTTTGGGTGGCGAATATCTTGGCGTTCATCGATTGGATGACTCGCTGGCTGTGTGCATCGCTCAGATGTGAATATCGCTTCACCATGGCGAGTGTCTTGTGGCCGAGCACGGCCGCAATCTCCAGCGTCGTCGCACCGTTCATCGCGAGATAGGAGGCGGCACTGTGGCGAAGGTCGTGAAAGCGGAAATCTTGGATCGCCGCAACCTTGAGGGCGGTGTACCACGCTTTAGTGAGTTCGATCGGCTTGCGATTCGTCCCGCCCGGGAAAACCATATCGTTGGTGATGCTCCGCACCTTCGAGTGCGCTAACAACAAGGTATGCGCGAGCCCCACCAGGGGTAAGGCGCGACGTTCGCCATTCTTTGTCTTGATAAGGGTAATGCGGGTGTTCTTAAAGTCGACCTGGTTCCAGCGCAGCGTAAGAATTTCGCCGCGGCGCATTCCGGTGGACAGCGCCAAGACAACGACGGGGTAAAGACAGGAGCTTTCGCTCTGCCGGCACGCCGACACAAGGCGATCCCGTTCGTCGTCACTAAGGTAACGTTCGCGCCCCTTCGGCTCTTTCGGTTTTCGCACCTTTGCGACCGGGTTCTCCTCAAGCCATCCCCACTCTTTGACCGCAACTGTGAAAACGTGGGAGAGGAGTGCCAGATAACGTACTACCGTCGATGGACTGCGTTTCTTGATCGTGGTCGCGCCGGACGCGTTCTTCTTCCGCGAAAGTTTTGGGGTATTCAGGAGCTTGTCGCGATACTCCCCTATCAATGCCGGGGTTACATCGGCCAGGCGGTAGGAGCCAGCCGCTTTTTTCCACCAGTTTATTTGTTGTGTTTGAGAGTTGGAGCCGGGCTTATGTGGCATTACCTCCAACTGGTAACGCTGCATGGCATCTGCCAACGTGTGCTTTTTGGCCTCATTGGTCTTAAAGTGCCGGCCCTCGCGGATGGCGGCTTCGGTGCTCTGTTCCCAGCGTTTGGCGTCTGTGAGGCGGGCAAACGATGCGTATTGGGGCGGGTGCCCTTTGAGACGAATTTTGACGCGGTATGAACGAGTGCCGTCCGTGAGACGGCGGGGCTCTATAGTAGCCATAACAATTCTCCAGTAAGCGCGGCGCGAAGCCGCAACTCGAGCGCGAGCGAAATGCCCGGCCGAACCGACTGATAAGGAAATTTGTAGACGGCGTAACTAAGTAACCCGCACTTTTTAGGTCAGCAATGTTTCACTGTCCCAAAAGTGTCCCCTGTGTGGAGGGATAGCGACGATTCGGTTGCGAATCGAATCGTCGAATTTCTCAATGACCCAATTGCATCAATGAGATAAATTTGGCTCCCCGACCTGGGCTCGAACCAGGGACACACGGATTAACAGTCCGTTGCTCTACCAGCTGAGCTATCGGGGAATGGAACTGGATGCTTGCTGCAGTGGGCGTGGATTTTAACCGTTACTGCCACGCCCGGTCAACGCGCTGCGGGCCGCCTTAAACCAGCACCTTGGCGATGGCTTCGGCGACGCGGCGGACGTTTTTGCTGTTGAGTGCAGCAATGCAAATGCGACCGCTGTCGATCGCGTAAATCGATTGTTCGGTGCGCAGCCGCGTGACCTGATCCTTGGTGAGACCGGAGTAGGAGAACATGCCGCGCTGCTTGACCACAAAGCTGAAATCGAAGTCAGCGCGCGCGGCTCGAATCTGCTCGACGAGGCTGCTGCGCATCAGCTTGATGCGGTCACGCATCTGGCCGAGTTCGGTTTCCCACTGCGCGCGCAACTCCGGCGTGGTAAGCACCAGGGTGACGGCCTGCGCGCCGTGCGTCGAAGGGTTCGAGTAGTTGGTGCGGATCACGCGCTTGACCTGCGACAGCGTGCGCGCGGCTTCGTCCTTGCTTTGTGTCACGATTGTCAGTGCGCCGACGCGCTCGCCATAGAGCGACAGCGATTTGGAGAACGACGTCGAGACGAAGACGACGGGGCAGGCTTCGGCAAAGCGGCGCACCGCAAACGCATCGGCGTCGATGCCATCGGCAAAGCCCTGATAGGCCATGTCGAGAAAGGGCATGATCTGACGCTTGTTAACCACTTCAATCACCTGTTCCCATTGCGCGGGCGTGAGATCGGCGCCGGTCGGGTTATGGCAGCAGGCGTGCAGCACGGCGACCGCACCGGCCGGCAGCGTATTGAGCGAGGCCAGCATGGCGTCGAAATCGACCCCGCGGGTTGCCGCATCGTAGTAGGCGTATTCGTTGACCTTGAAGCCGGCATATTCGAAGATTGCGCGGTGGTTTTCCCAGCTCGGGTTGCTGATCCAAAGCGCCGATTGCGGATTCAGGCGACGCAGAAAATCGCCGCCGACCTTGAGCGCGCCGGTGCCGCCGAGGGTTTGCACGGTGAGTGCCCGGCCGTTTTTTACAACCTCGCTGTCGGCGCCGAACACCAGTGCCTGCACCGCCTTGTTGTAGGCGGCCATGCCGTCGATCGGCAGGTAATTGCGCGGCGACAGGGCAGCGGCCATTTTCTGCTCGGCCTGGCGCACGCATTCAAGGACAGGCACCTTGCCATTGTCGTCGTAGTAGACCCCGACGCCGAGGTTGACCTTGTTTGGATTGGTATCGGCGACGAACGCTTCGGTGACGCCCAGAATCGGGTCACGCGGAGCCATTTCGACGGCGGCAAGCGGGGATGTGCTCATGGATCAGCTTTTTAAATGGAATCGGGTCAAAAAGATGCTAATTTGCGGCGTTTTCGCCGCGCGAAGGCGTTAGTTTACCCGTTTGCTGCCGCGGACTAAAGCGGCGCAGATAAGCTGGAATGACGCGCGGTTCATATGGGACAATGCCCGGTTTAGCGCACCGGACACGCAAGCCCCATGGCCAACTCCAACGTTCTGCCGATCGCCGCTTCGCCGGCACCCAAGGTTGTCACGTTCGAGGGCAGTCCGTTCCGGTTGCACCAGTTGTTCGAGCCGGCCGGCGACCAGCCGCTGGCAATTGAAAAATTGACCGAAGGCGTGCGCGACGGCCTCTCCTTTCAGACCCTGCTCGGCGTCACCGGTTCGGGCAAAACGTACACCATGGCGAACGTGATCGCGCGCATCGGCGCGCCGGCCATTGTGCTGGCGCCGAACAAGACGCTGGCGGCGCAGTTGTATTCCGAGATGCGCGAGTTCTTTCCGGAGAACGCGGTCGAGTACTTTGTTTCGTACTATGACTATTACCAGCCCGAGGCCTATGTGCCGTCGCGCGATTTGTTCATCGAGAAGGATTCGAGCATTAACGAACACATCGAGCAGATGCGGTTGTCGGCGACCAAGGCGCTGCTCGAGCGGCGCGATGCGGTGATCGTCGCCACGGTATCGGCGATTTACGGTATCGGCGACCCGACTGACTATCACCAGATGATTCTGCATCTGCGCGAGAAGGAAAAGATCACCCAGCGCGATGCCATCGCGCGGCTGGTCAACATGCAGTACGAGCGCAACGACATCGAATTCAAGCGCGGCGTGTTTCGCGTGCGCGGCGATGTGCTCGATATATTCCCGGCGGAAAGTTCGGAACATGCGCTGCGCGTGACCATGTTCGACGACGAGATCGAAACGCTGTCGCTGTTCGATCCGCTGACCGGGCAGATTCTGCAGCGCATGCCGCGCTTTACGGTGTATCCGTCGAGCCATTACGTGACGCCGCGCTCGACCACGCTGCGCGCAATCGAGGCGATCAAGGAAGAGTTGCGCGAGCGCATCGAATTCTTTCAGGGCGAACACCGTCTGGTCGAATGCCAGCGCATCGAGCAGCGCACGCGTTTCGATCTGGAAATGATGAACGAGATGGGCTTCTGCAAGGGCATCGAAAACTATTCGCGCCACCTGTCCGGGCGCAAGGCCGGCGATCCGCCGCCGACGCTGATCGATTACCTGCCGAAGGACGCGCTGATGTTCATCGACGAGAGCCATGTCACCATTCCGCAGATCGGCGGCATGTACAAGGGGGACCGCGCGCGCAAGGAAAACCTCGTCAATTACGGTTTTCGGCTGCCGTCGGCGCTCGACAACCGTCCGCTGCGCTTCGATGAATTCGAAGGCATGATGCGGCGCGCGATTTTCGTCTCGGCGACACCGTCGGAATATGAACGCACTCACCAGGCGCAGGTGGTGGAGCAGCTGGTGCGGCCGACCGGACTGATCGATCCAGAAATCGAGGTGCGGCCGGCGATGACGCAGGTGGACGACCTGTTATCGGAAATCACCAAGCGTGTGAAGGTCAGGGAGCGCGTGCTGGTGACTACGCTGACCAAGCGCATGGCCGAAGACCTCACGGATTACCTGACCGAACACGGCGTCAAGGTGCGTTACCTGCATTCCGATGTCGATACCGTAGAGCGAGTGGAAATCATCCGCGACCTGCGGCTCGGCGAATTCGACGTGCTTGTTGGAATCAACCTGCTGCGCGAAGGGCTCGACATGCCGGAGGTGTCGCTGGTCGCCATTCTCGACGCTGACAAGGAGGGCTTTCTGCGCTCGGAGCGTTCGCTGATTCAGACGATCGGGCGCGCCGCCCGTCACATCAACGGCAAGGCGATACTCTACGCCGACCGCATCACTGACTCGATGAAGCGTGCGATGGGCGAAACCGAGCGCCGGCGCAATAAACAGATCGCGCACAATCTCGAACACGGGATTACGCCGCAGGGCATCATCAAGAGTGTGCGCGACATGATCGACGGCGTTTACGATTCGGATGCCGCACATGCGCAACTGCGCGCGGCGCAGGCCGATGCTGTCTACGAATCGATGGGCGAGAAGGAACTGGCGCGCGAAATCAAGCGCGTGGAGAAACAGATGCTGGAGGCCGCGCGCGATCTTGATTTCGAACGCGCCGCGCAGATGCGCGACGAATTGAAGAAACTTAAACAGCGGCTGTTCATCGGCATGGAGATCGTGCCGGGCGCCGCTGCCTGAAGTTCAATTCACGGAAACTGCGGCCGCGCGTAAAGCCAGCCGCTGCCGTCGCAGTGCGCGCAACGGTAGTTGTTGAACAGTCCGTTGCCGTGGCATGACGGGCACAACAGCCAATCTCCGGCGCCGGTGCTTGCGCGGTAATAGCCGACGCAAGGGCCGTCAGACAGCGGATTGGCGCAGCGTCCGCCGAGCACTTGTTCGGACAATGCAATGCGGCCGCATTTGACGCAGGCGCCGAGCGGCAGGGGCAGGGGCAGGGTTTGGGCTGACATGGGGGGCGACCTTCAGGTTGATCAGGCGAGCAGCATGCTGACGTGAGCCGCAACCACGCGCCACCCATCGGGCGTGCGCATCCAGGTCTGGCTTTGGCGCCCGTTTTTGCCGTTGCGTTCGAATTCGCAGCTGGCGGTGGCGAAGTTGCGGCCGTAGGTGGTGATCACGATCTTGGTCAGGGTGCGGGCGAGTCCCGCCGGCGAGCGCCCGGCGCGGAAGTTTTTGATTTCGTCGTAGCCGTAGAGATTTTCGGTGGCACCGTAACGCAGCGTTGTTTCGGAGCGCCAGAACAATTCGTCCAGCACCGCGACATCGTTGCCGACCAGCGCCTGTTCATAGCGCGCGAACGCCGCCTCGACCTCGGCGACGATTTCCGGAATATTGATCGCGTAGGCTTGCATGTTAATGCGCTGCCACTGGCGCCTGCGCCACGCCGGCCGCCTCGAGTGCAGCGGCGACGCGCAGACAGAGGTCTTCGCGCCACGGCGCCGCGATGACCTGAATGCCGAGCGGCATTTTTCCGGCGCGCGCAATCGGCACCGCGGCCACCGGCAGGCCGGCGAATGATATCGGTTGCGTGAAGAGGCCGAGATTGGGCCGGGTCTGCACCGTCTTGCCGCCGATCTCGATGGTTTCCTGTCCGATCAGCGGCGCTGAAACCGGTGTGGCGGGAGCGAGGATGATATCGACAGTCGAAAACAGTTCGGCGAGTTGGCGCGAGTACCATTGGCGAAAGCGCTGCGCCTGCAGATACCATGAGGCCGGCACCAGCGCGCCGGCGAGCAGACGGTCGCGCGAGAGCGGTTCGAAGTCCTGCGCGCGCCTTCGCAGATTCGGCAGATGCAGGTTCGCGCCTTCGGTGGCGGTGATGACGAAGGCGGCGGCGCGCGCGCGCGCCGCTTCCGGAATCACCACCGTCGATTTGGCGCCGAGCGCAACGGCGGCCAGCGACAGCGCGGAGAGCGCTTCGCCGCCGGCATTCATTTCAAAATAATCGGTGGCCACTGCGATGCGCAGTCCGGCGATGCCGCGGTCGATCTGCGGCAGACAGGGCTCGACGGCACGCTGCGCGCAGGCCGGGTCGTCGGCATCGGTACCCTGCATCACATCGTAGACGGCGGCGAGATCGGCTGCCGAGCGCGCAAACGGCCCGAGATGGTCGAGGCTGGCGACGAAGGGAAAACTGCCGGCGCGCGAAAGGCGTCCGAAGGTCGGCTTCAAGCCGAAGGTGCCGCACAACGAAGAGGGCACGCGGATCGATCCGTTGGTGTCGGAGCCAAGCGTGAAGGGTACTTCGCCGCCGGCCACGGCGGCGGCCGAACCGCCGGACGAACCTCCGGCAATGCGCTTGGGATCATGCGGATTGCGCGTCGGGCCGTAATGCGTGTTTTCGGTGGTAAAGCCGTAGGCGTACTCGTCCATGTTCAGAGCGCCCACCAGAACAGCGCCGGCCGCCTGCAGACGGCGGATCAGACAGCCGTCGCGGCCGGCCGGTGCCCGCTCGCGGTTGATTTTGGAACCGGACAGCGTCGGCAACCCCGCGACATCAAACAGGTTCTTCACTGCATAGGGTACGCCGGCCAGCGGGCCAAGCGGACGACCGGCAGCGCGCGCAGCATCGACCGCGGCGGCCTCGCTCAGCGCGCGTTCCGTCGTCACGGCCGTAAACGCGTTCAGCGTCGGTTCGCGTTTTGCGATGCGGTCGAGCGCGGCCTGCGTGACTTCCAGAGCACTGCGGCGGCCGTCGCACACCGCCGCGGCGATCGCGGCTACGCTTTCGGCTTGACCGGACATGGCGTAAATACCCCGGCGGGTTCGCTGGTTTCGTCCAGCGTAAAGTCGCCGACGGTGGCGGCGAAACCGGCCACCATCCTGTAGTAGAACAATACGCCGGGCAGGTGTGCGGGCGCGATGTCGAGATCCACCGCAGCCGCAGCGCGGCGGACGCTTGATTCGTCGATGTCGTTGCTGTTCATGCGCAGGCATTATCGCGCTAGAGCGCGAGACAGGCTTTTACGTTTTCGGCGTCCATGTTGCTGCCGAGCCCGCGCCGGATGATTTCGCCGCGGGACATCACCAGATAATGATCGGCCAGCGACTTCGCGAAGTCGTAATACTGCTCGACCAGCAGAATGCCCATCTCGCCGCTTTTCGCCAGCGTCGAGATCACACTGCCGATGTGCTTGATGATCGACGGCTGAATGCCTTCGGTCGGCTCGTCGAGTATCAGCACCTTCGGATCAGAGGCGAGCGCGCGGCCGATCGCGAGCTGCTGCTGCTGGCCGCCGGAGAGGTCGCCGCCGCGCCGGTGCAGCATTTCCTTCAGCACCGGAAACAAATCGAAAATCCGCGCCGGCAGTCGCGCGCCGCCGGATTTGGTGGCGAGCCCCATCAGCAGATTTTCCTCGACGGTCAGGCGCGGAAATATTTCGCGGCCCTGCGGCACGTAACCGATGCCGAGCTGGGCGCGCGCGTAGGGCGGCAGTGTGGTGATATCGACGCCGTTGAAACTGATAGCACCGCTGCGCGTCGGCACCAGCCCGACCAGGCATTTGAGCAGGGTGGTCTTGCCGACGCCGTTGCGGCCGAGCAGCGTGGTGCAGGCACCGCGCGGCACTTCGAATTCGAGATCGCGCAGAATGTGGCTGCCGCCGTAATACTGGTTCAGCCCGGTGATTTTGAGGGTGTCAGCGGCCAAGATAAACCTCGACGACGCGTTGATCGTTCTGCACGGTTTCCATGTTGCCTTCGGCGAGCACGCTGCCTTCATGCAGCACCGTCACCTTGCGCGCGATGCGGTTGACGAAATCCATATCGTGTTCGACCACCACCAGCGAATGCTGGCCGGCGAGTTTGTTGCACAGTTCCGCAGTACGCTCGGTTTCTTCGTCGGTCATGCCGGCAACCGGTTCGTCGAGCAGCAGCAGCTGCGGCTCCTGCATCAGCAGCATGCCGATTTCCAGCCACTGCTTCTGGCCGTGCGACAGCAGGCCGGCGGGGCGCGTCGATTGCGCTGCGAGATGAATGAGTTCGAGCGTTGCCGCAATGCGGTCGAGTTGCGCCGAATCCAGTCGAGCGCGCAGGCTCGGCCACACGCGTTTGTCGGTTTTCATCGCCAGTTCGAGGTTTTCGAACACCGTGTGATGCTCGAAAACCGTCGGTTTCTGGAATTTGCGGCCGATGCCGGCGTGCGCGATCTCGGCCTCGGTAAAGCGCGTGAGATCAATGGTCTGACCGAAGAATGCGGTGCCGAGGTCGGGGCGCGTTTTGCCGGTGATGACGTCCATCATGGTCGTCTTGCCGGCGCCATTGGGGCCGATGATGCAACGCAGTTCGCCGACGTCGATCGAAAGGCTCAGTTTATTGAGCGCGCGAAAACCGTCGAAGCTGACCGTGATGTCTTCAAGATAGAGTATGGCGCCGTGCGTCGTATCGACGCCGGGCCTCGCGACGCGGCCATAGGCCGGCGATTCCTGGTCGCCGCTTTCGCGCTGGGTTTCGGGTGGCATGGCGCTCATGCGGCTTTCTCCAAGGCCGCCGGCGCGCGCTGCGCATTGAAGCGGTTACGAATTTTGCCGAGCAGGCCGACCACGCCGTCGGGCATGAACAGCGTGACGCCGATAAACAGCAGGCCAAGGAAGAACAGCCAGTATTCGGGGAAGGCCATGGTGAACCAGCTCTTGGCGCCGTTGACGATGGCGGCACCGAGCAGCGCGCCGATCAGCGTGCCGCGTCCGCCAACCGCGACCCAGATGGCGATCTCGATCGAGTTGGCCGGCGACATTTCGCTCGGATTGATGATGCCGACCTGCGGCACATAAAGCGCGCCGGCTATGCCGCAGAGCACCGCCGACAGCGTCCAGATGAACAGCTTGTACCAGAGCGGGTTGTAGCCGGAGAACATGACGCGGCTCTCGGCATCGCGGATCGCGGTCAGCACGCGGCCGAGTTTCGAGGTGACGATCACGCGTGCCAGGAGCAGCATGGCCACCAGCACGGTGCCGGTAATGACGAACAGCACCATGCGCGTTTGCGGCGTGGTGATCGGATAGTCGAGGATGCGCTTGAAGTCGGTGAAGCCGTTGTTGCCGCCGAAACCCGTGTTGTTGCGGAAGAACAGCAGCATCGCCGCGTAGGTCAGCGCCTGCGTGATGATCGAGAAGTAAACGCCTTTCACGCGCGAGCGGAACGCAAAGTAACCGAAGACGAAGGCGAGCAGGCCGGGCACCAGCACGACCAGCAACGCGCACCACCAGAAGTGCTCGGATCCGGTCCACTGCCACGGGAATTCCTTCCAGTCGAGGAAGACCATGAAGTCGGGCATGTTGACGCGATACTGGCCGTCGGCGCCGATCTGGCGCATCAGATACATGCCGAAGGAATAGCCGCCGAGCGCGAAGAAGAGGCCGTGCCCGAGCGAGAGGATGCCGGTGTAACCCCAGATCAGGTCCATTGCCAGTGCAACCATCATGTAGCACATGATCTTGCCGAGGAGCGTGATCCAGTAGGCCGACACGTGGAAGGGACTGTCCGGTGTCACCACCAGATTCAATACCGGAAATACCACCAGGAGAATGACGGCGAAGACGGCAATGCAGGCCCAGCCGCGCGGACCGTAGAGCCGGTTTGAGAGGGGCGCTGTCGTCATTATTCCACCGCGCGGCCCTTGAGGGCGAACAGACCCTGCGGGCGTTTCTGAATGAAAACGATGATGAAGATCAGCACGCCGATCTTGGCCAGCACCGCACCCTGCCAGGCTTCAAGCAGCTTGCTGGCGAAGCCGAGGCCGAGTGCCGCATATACGGTACCGGCCAGTTGACCGACGCCGCCGAGCACGACCACCATGAACGAATCGACGATGTAGGATTGACCGAGATCGGGGCCGACGTTGCCGATCTGTGACAGCGCGCAACCGGCCAGGCCGGCGATGCCGGAGCCGAGGCCGAAGGCCAGCATGTCAACACGCGGGGTTTTCACGCCGACGCAACTGGCCATCGCGCGGTTCTGCGTGACGCCGCGCACGAACAGGCCGAGGCGGGTGCGTGTCAACAGCAGCCAGACCAGCACGACAACGCAGGCGGCGAACAGTATGATGACGACGCGGCTCCATGGCAGCACCACGCCGGAGAGCATTTCGATGCCGCCGGACATGAAGGCGGGATTTTCGACCTGCACGTTTTGCGCGCCGAAAATCGTGCGCACGCCCTGGATCAGGAAAAGACTGATGCCCCAGGTGGCGAGCAGCGTTTCGAGCGGGCGGCCGTAAAGGTAGCGGATCACCAGCCGCTCGAGCGCAATGCCGACGAGTGCAGAGGCGAGGAAGGAGACCGGCACTGCGGCGGCGAGATACCAGTCGAAGGCGCCGGCGAGGTGATTGCGGAACAGATTCTGCACGACGTAGGTGGCGTAGGCGCCGATCATGATCAGTTCGCCATGCGCCATGTTGATCACGCCCATCAAGCCGTAGGTGATGGCGAGGCCCAGTGCAGCGAGCAGCAGAATGGAGCCCAGGCTGATGCCGGAAAACAGCTGGCCGGCGCGTTCGCCCCAGGCCAGCCGGCCTTCGACCGCGCGCAATGCTTTTTGTGCGGCGGCGCGGATATCCTCATCCGGTTCAACGTAGGCGCCGTCTTTCATTTCCAGCAGCGACAGCAGCAGGGTCTTGGTGCCGGAGTGATTCGAGTTCGCGAGTTTGCCCAGCGCGGCGAGGCGCACTTCCTTGGCGTCGCTCTTCAGTTCGAGCGTGGCCTGGATCAGTTCAAGCAGCGGTTTGACGGTGGTATCGGTTTCCGCGGTGACCGCCTTTGATACCAAGGGCAGCATCGCCGGTTCGGCGCTTTCGACCAG
Organism: uncultured beta proteobacterium; assembly: GCA_903889565.1. GTDB lineage: Bacteria > Pseudomonadota > Gammaproteobacteria > Burkholderiales > SG8-41 > PALSA-1004. The sequence continues at coordinate 437 of CAISYC010000069.1, read as the reverse complement.
CGCCTTGGCGGCCTCAAGACGCACTTTGCGGTCCGGCGAGATCAGGCGCAGGGCGCCGATCGCAGAGGCGATTTCACGGCGCAGCCGGTTGTTGACATTGATGTCGTCGTGTTCCGCCGGCAGGTCGATTTTTTCGCCGGTCAGCGCGTCGGTGGCGCTGTCGCCCTTGAGTATGAACACGCGTTTGGCCGCGGTTTGCAGTTCACCGTCGGCCAGTGCCTGCAGCAGCGTGAGGGCTTGGGCATCGCCCTCCGCTACCAGCGCCGCAATCGCGGCGATCTGGTCATCGCCTTCGCCGAAGGCCAGTTTATCGACCGTCGCCGCATCCAGCGCCCAGGCCGGGCGCAGCGCGATCGTCAGCAACAGGGTCAGTACAAAGAGAAAGAATCGCATCAATTCACAGTTTCAATGGGCCCGAAACGGCGGCGGCGCTTTCG
>CAISYC010000068.1 GCA_903889565.1 uncultured beta proteobacterium | reverse complement strand
GGCCTTGTTCCAGTCGTTGGACAGCTCGTGCATGGCGAACAGCACGCGGCGGTGCACCGGTTTGAGCCCGTCGCGCGCATCCGGCAGCGCCCGTCCGACGATTACGCTCATCGCGTAATCGAGATACGAGCGGCGCATTTCCTCTTCCAAGCTTACCGGGATTGTTTCTTTGGCGAATGTGTCCATTAAAGCTCAGGCAAAAGAGGGGCTGAAAAATCGATAAAAATACTGTGATGCAAAGCGTTCGATTTTAGCATGCGAGGCTGTTCGAAGTCACCGTCATAAGCATGCGGCATGAGGCGCGCAATGAACACGCCGGAGGGGTCGGCGTTTTTGAACGCGCGGCGCGATTATGTTATGATTTGCCTGCATTTTTGCTTGCGGCCGGCGCGAATATTTTGGCAGCGGAGCCGGCGCGAAAAATGTGTTTATGTCTGCGGCAGATTGCATTGCACTCGGTTAGATGCTGTTCCATGACCTCCGGATGCGCAGCGAATCGAATCAACAGCACGTGCCCAACCCACGCAAGGAGCAATTGCACATGACTACCATGCCGAGAATTCTGCCCCTGATCGTAGCCGCCCTGCTGGCGCCCGCACTCGGTCACGCGCAGTCCAAGAATCAGGGCTATCTGATCGATCAGAATTCGAACATTGTTACCAGCCCCAACACCGGCCTGTGCTGGCGCACCGGTGACTGGACGCCGGCGCGCGCCGTCGCCCAATGCGATCCCGATCTGGTGAAAAAGCCCGAAGCGGCGCCGAAAAAAGTCGAAGCCGCACCGGCGCCCGCGCCGGCGCCGAAGAAGGCCGAAGCGCCGCCCGCGAAACCGGTGCCGCAGAAAATCAATTTCTCCGCTGACGCGCTGTTCGACTTCGACAAGGCGGTAATCAAGCCGAAAGGTCAGGCTATGCTCGACGACCTGGTGACGACGCTGCAGGGCGCCACTTACGAGGTGATACTCGCCATCGGCCACACCGATCGTATCGGTTCGGTGAAATACAATCAGAAACTCTCGGTGCGCCGCGCGGAAGCCGTCAAGCAGTACCTTGTCGGCAAAGGCATCGCCGCCAATCGCATTTACGCCGAGGGCAAGGGCAAGTCGCAGCCGCTGACCAAGCCGGGCGATTGCAAGGGCAAAAAATCCGCGGCATTGATCGCCTGCCTGCAACCCGACCGTCGCGTCGCGGTTGAAGTAACGGGCAGCAAATAAACGCGTTCCCGACAACACTGGCGCGACAACAGCCGCGCCGGTGTTGTTTTTGCGCATCTGGCCGTCGCATTAGTTGTGCTAGGATCATGCCTTGGCTTGCCTAAATCAGCCGTCTGTGGTACTAATTGACGGTCTAGATTCAGCAAGTTGCGTAGTATTCGTCAGGATTAGACGGTAACCCGGTTCGTCGTTTTTATTTTGCAGATCAGGAGGAGCAAAAATCATGAGTTCAGCATCCAGAAACATTCTCGCAGGGCTGGCTACCGTCGCATTGTTTGGCGCGGCGTCGGCTCAAGCGGCGAATGAGGGTTACGTCACCGACATGAACGGCAACGTCGTAATGGCCGCCGGCGCCGGCGTTTGTATTCGCACCGGCACCTGGACGCCGGCATTGGCTGCCGCCGCCACCGCCTGCAAACAGTGCACGCCCGATCTGTGCCCGGCACCGCCCGCAGCGCCGAAGCCCGCAGCCAAGCCGGAAGCCAAGCCGGAAGCCAAGCCTGCAGCCAAGCCGAAGCCCAAGGTTGAGCCGATCAACGTCGAACTGAAGATCGAACTGCAGGGCATCGCGTTCGGCAAGCCCGATCTGACCGACGACAACAAGAAAGAACTCGACGAGTTTCTGGCGACCGAAGTGAAGCCGCTGAATACTGTTGGTGCGGTGATCATTACCGGTCACACCGATCGTATCGGTTCCCAGAAATTCAACAAGAAGCTGTCGGAAGAGCGCGCGATCAAAGCCCGCGACTACCTGACGGGCAAGGGCATCGACCAGAAACTGGTCTTCTGGGAAGGCAAGGCCGACAAGCAGCCGATCCCGGTCACCAAGTTCTGCGACAACAAGATGAAGCGCAAGCAGCTCATCGAGTGTTTGGCGCCGAACCGCCGCGTTACGGTTGAAGTTGTCGGCACCAAACTGCCGCCGGCTCCGAAGCCGAAGCCCTAAGAAGCAAGCTCCTGAAGAAAAGCCCTGCTCCGGCAGGGCTTTTTTTTGTATGCTGTATCCATGAACAGTGCAAAAAAACACGCTGATACGCTGATCGAAGCACGCTGGATCGTGCCGGTGGAGCCCGCCCATCGCGTGCTCGAACATCACGCGCTCGCCGTCACTGACGGCAGGATCGACGCGCTGCTGCCGATCGCCGAAGCGCGCGCAACCTACAGCGCGAACGAAACCGTCGAACTGCCCGCGCACGTTCTGCTGCCCGGCCTCGTCAATCTGCACTGCCACTCGCCAATGACGCTGATGCGCGGCCTCGCCGACGATCTGCATTTGATGGAATGGCTGAAAGAGCACATCTGGCCGGCCGAGATGAAACACGTTTCAGCATCGTTCGTCTATGACGGCAGCCGGCTCGCCTGCGCGGAAATGCTGCGCGGCGGCGTCACCTGTTTCAACGACATGTATTTTTTTCCGCGCGACACCGCGCGCGCGGCGATCGACAGCGGCATGCGCTGCGCCGTCGGCCTCATCGTCATCGAATTCCCCTCGCCCTATGCCGCCGATGCGCAGGATTACCTGAGCAAGGGGCTGGCGCTGCGCGACGAAATGAAGGTCGAGCCGCTGCTGCATTTCTGCTTTGCGCCGCACGCGCCCTATACCGTCAGCGACGAAACGCTGCGCCAGGTCGCCATCTATGCCGGCGAACTCGATCTGCCGGTGCAGATCCATCTGCACGAAACGCTGGCCGAGATCGAACAAAGCCTGCAATCGCATCAGGCACGCCCGCTGCAACGGCTTGCCGATGCCGGTCTGCTCGGCCCCGGCCTGATTGCCGTACATGCAGTGCATCTCGAACCCTCTGAAATCGCATTGCTGGCGCTGCACGGCTGCCACGTCGCGCACTGCCCGTCGTCGAACCTGAAACTCGGCAGCGGCATTGCGCCGGTCGCCGCGCTGCTCGATGCCGGCGTCAATGTCGGGCTCGGCACCGACGGCGCAGCGAGCAACAACCGCCTCGACCTGTTCGCCGAAATGCGGCTCGCCGCGCTGCTGGCCAAGGGCGCCGGCGGCGATGCGGCGGCTCTGCCCGCATGGCGCGCGCTTGAAATGGCCACCATCAATGGCGCGCGTGCCCTGGCACTCGACGGCCAGATCGGCTCGCTCAAACCGGGCAAACTGGCCGATCTGACCGCGGTCGATTTGTCCGCGCTCGAACTTACACCCTGTTACGAACCGCTGTCGCACCTTGTTTATGTCGCCGGCCGCGAACATGTCAGCGATGTCTGGGTCAACGGCCGGCGCGTGGTGGATAGCGGAACATTGCGAGGAATCGATTGCAACGAACTGGTCGCACGGGCAAACTTCTGGCGGGACCGCATACATACATTATGACCACCAACGTCGATCCGGCGGAAATCGCCAAATTCAGCGAGCTCGCGCACCAGTGGTGGAATCCCTCCGGCGATTTCAGACCGCTGCATGAGATCAATCCGCTGCGCCTCGATTTCATCGACGGCCGCGTCGGCCTTGCCGGAAAAACAGTGCTCGATGTCGGCTGCGGCGGCGGCATTCTTGCGGAAAGCATGGCCATGCGCGGCGCGCAGGTTACCGGCATCGATCTCGCCGACAAGCCGCTGATGGTGGCGCGGCTGCATCTCGCGGAAAGCGGTAACACGGTCGATTACCGCAAGATTGCCGCCGAAGCACTCGCCGCCGAATCACCGCAGCACTTCGACACCGTTACCTGCATGGAAATGCTGGAGCACGTGCCGGATCCGGCCAGCACCGTGGCCGCCTGCGCGGCTCTTGCCAAGCCCGGCGGCGATGTGTTTTTTTCGACCATCAACCGCAATCCGAAAGCCTATCTGTTCGCCATCGTCGGCGCCGAATACGTGTTGAGGCTGCTGCCGCGCGGCACCCACGACTACGCGAAGTTCATCAAGCCGTCGGAACTGGCGACCCTGTGCCGCCAGACCGGACTTGAAGTGCGCAGCGTCACCGGCATGACCTACAACCCGCTGACCAAGGTTTATGCGCTGGGCGACGACACCGATGTGAATTATCTCGTGCATTGCGTGAAGGGCTGAGGGATCGCGTCAATGGTGAAGGCGGTTCTGTTCGACCTCGACGGCACGCTTGCCGACACCGCGCCCGACCTCTGTTACGCGATCAATGTGATGCGCGCCGCGCGTCATCTCGCACCGGTCGCCCTCGAAAAAACACGGCCCGTCACCTCCTCGGGCGCGCGCGGCCTGCTCGCCGCCGGCTTCGGCATGACGCCCGAGCATCCCGACTACGAAGCGATGCGGCGCGAGTTTCTCGATATCTACGAACAGAATGTCTGCCGCGAAACGCGCTTGTTCGACGGCATGGCTGAATTGCTTGAGGCGCTCGATCAGCGCGGTCTGCGCTGGGGTGTGGTCACCAACAAGGCCGAGCGCTTTACGCTGCCGCTGATCAAGGGCCTCGGGCTTACCGCGCGCGCCGCCTGCATCGTCGGCGGCGACAGCACACCGCATTTGAAACCGCACCCGGCGTCGCTGCTGCTGGCGAGCCAACGCATCGCGCTGGCGCCTGCCGAGTGCCTGTATGTCGGCGACGACGAGCGCGACATGCTGGCAGGGCGCGCGGCCGGCATGCCGGTGGCGGCGGCGGTCTATGGCTACCTTGGTCATGGAAAATCGCCGCGCGAATGGGATGCCGACCTGTGGATCGACGAACCGCGCGAAATTCTCGACTTCCTGTCGCGTTGACCGCACTGCAACTTGCGCCGAGAATGCCCGTCCAATGATTTTACGAACGAGCCGGCCCATGCGCCTTACCGTGCTGATATTGCTGTCTTCGCTGGCACTCGCTGCCGATGTGCTGGCGGCTGAACCGGCAACCAAACCTGCGGTCAAACCGTTCGCAAAACCTGCTTACGTCAAAAAAGAGCAGCTGCAATGCAAGATCGGCCCCTACGAAAAGCAGACCCGTTTTGTCATGGAAACAGTCAAGGGCAAGCCGGTCTATATCGCCTACTGGAGCAGCAACGGCCCTTATCGCTGCTCGTTCGAATCCGCGCCCGGCGACGGTAAATCGCACTGGCTCGATTCGAGTCTCGGCATCGTCGTCAGCCTGTTGAGCGGCACGCTGCTGATCGAGGACGACAAAACGCACTTCACGATCACCGCGCGCGAGGTCGACCGCATGCCCTATTGCGGCACCTTCGGCGTCATCAGCGGCGTGCTGACCGTGCCCAAAGACAAGCATGAGTGCACTTGGGAAGAAAAAACCTCGGAAGACGCCGGTCGCCTCGATTAATCTGCAACCCTGCAGACAATGGCACTTGATTTCGTGCCGCCGCCCCCGATATGGGATAATGCAGACGCGGTGTGACGGAAAAAGCCACACCGCCCCGTAAACCGGGGGCGACATGGTTTCGACGTGGGTATCAAAGCAGCACAGGGCATGCCAAGGTCCAGTAACCTTGTTAATCCGCTGGAAACACTTAAACGCAAACGACGAGCGTTACGCTCTCGCCGCCTAATACCGGCGAGACGCTGCACTAACCTGCTGATGGGTTAGGCCCGTTGGGCGGCGAGGCGCAAGCCGGACTGTTCAAAGGGTGCAGCGTCATTTACATCAGCTACTCTGCACGGTTTGGTCGCTTAGCCGTGCGGATCCGTCGAAGCGACTGGCTGAGCACCAGCCTGCCGGTTGGCGGGTGCGAGGCGAGACCCAAATAACCAGGCTAAGCATGTAGTCCTGACTGTGGAGGACTTGCGGACGCGGGTTCGATTCCCGCCGCCTCCACCAAAATAAAACGGCTGCCTCGCGCAGCCGTTTTCTTTGCCACATTGCGTAATTCGGCGAATTCGCACTGCGAATTCGATGTTGCTATGATGAGAAATGCACCGCATTGCCATTTTGTTCGTCATGCTTGCGTCCATATTGCTTGGTGGCTGCACGCGCCTGCCCGACACCGGCGTCACACTGCTGCGGCCAGCCGGGATAGTCGAACTCCAACGCTATCTTCTTGACAACGCAACCGCGCTCGATCAGTTCAGGCTGCGCGGCCCTTTCGGCGTGGCAATTGAAAAAGATCGCGCCTTGAAACTATCCGCCGCCCAGCAAATCAATACCGATCTTTACCTGACATCGCCGGCGGAAAAAACGGCTCTCGTCATCATTTTGCACGGCTACGCGAGTTCCAAGGATGACCACGCATTCCAGGCAATGCAAATCGCCTCATGGGGAATGCACTGCCTGGTACTTCAACTTCCCAATGACGGCCCGTGGAGCCGCAACGGCAGGACCGTGGCTGAAATTACCCGAATGATTTACAACACACCGGAAATCATCGACAGGCGCGTCGATCCGAACAAAATTATTCTTATCGGCCACTCCTTTGGAGCGTCGGCCATGGTGATCGCATTGTCGGCCGGGGCGCCTGCGATCGGGGCGATCCTGCTGGACCCCGCTGCCGTCGGTCGCGACATTCCGGATTATCTCGGACGTATTACAACACCGGTCATGCTGCTTGGTGCCGATGAAAATCTTTCGCTTGCACGAAACCGCGAACTCTTTTTCCGGTTTATACACAGCCAGGTCGCTGAGGTTTCGATCCGCAATGCCATACACGAAGATGCCCAGTACCCCTCGCATGACGCACAAACGACAGAAGAGCACCAGATCAGCTTCGCCAGTGCGATGACCGTATCCGCGTTAAGCCTGGCCGCGACCGGAAAGCTCGATTATGCGTGGACCAGTTTTGGCAACGCACTGAAAGACGGAACCCTTTTCAACCCGAAAAACAAATGAATTCTCCGGCGCAGCGACGACCGGTGAATCCAGTCAACCAGTAACGCGTATTTAAAACAAAAACTGCGCTGTACCAAGTCGCACGGAACGAGGAGCCTGAATGAAAACTCTTTCAATTTGCACAATTGCCCTGATCGGCCTGTTGATTCTCCGGACGGTCGCAGCAACGGCGGCTGACCAGACTGATCCCGCGCCCGCACCTTTAAAGGATGAGTTTTCAAAACAGGAGAATATCTATCGCAGCCAAGGCGACGCGGTACCCGAAGGCTATACCGTGGATCGTACCCTGGCGCTCTATTCCGACGCACTGCACCCGGAATTCAGCCGGTCGCTGGCTGCAATGGGGCCGCAGGAACGATGGCTGGACATTGGCGCCGGCAGCGGACGGGCGGTGCTCGATTATTTGGCGCCGGACTACGAACCGCCGCGCCCCTACGGCACGCCCGCCGTCGGCGGCAAGGCGCAGGTTGTCGCCATTTCAATCGAGGACCGCCGAACGCCGTTATGGCAGTCGACCGCCGCACGGCTGCCCGACCGGCAGCTGAAATATCTGACCGGCAAACGCCTGCGCGACTATACACTGGCCGAACTCGGCCGCTTCCGAATCATTACCGATGTCATAGGCGGCTTCTCGTACTCCGCCGACCTTTCGCTGTTCATGCAGAAGGCGCTCGACTTTCTCGATTTGAACGGCAGCTTTTATACTGTGCTCCAGGATGTGCATTCTGAAAGCGTCGGCAATGCTCCCTACTACAAGGATGCGCCATATCTGACGGAAATCAGAAATGCTGACGGTTCCGAAGTGAAGGTCTGTTCCTGGCTCAAAAGCATTTCCTGCGTCGAAGTCAGCTGCGAATTCAAAACCGGCTGGAAGCCGCCGATCGAAACCTTCCATATCCGCAAGATTTGCGACGAAGTCAAAGTTCCGGCGCTGATACCGGTGCACTTTCAGGCGGGCACACCGCCGGAGCGCCGGTTTTTGCTCGCGAGATAGAGTAAGCACATGCGAGAATCGTTTGCAGTTCTCGCCAACAGCAAAAGACTGCTGATTGGAGACGATCAAAGTGCATCGCCCCCGAAAGACGGGGAAGAAGAAGCCCCCCGCGGATAAGGGGCGGAATGAGCGCACGGGATTGAATATTATTCTGGTGTGTAATGAATTCGGCAATTCTCAATGATGAAACAAAATGGCTGCCGGGGCGGTCGTATTGTTTTGGTGGCGTTTATTTGCACAAACGCCTTGCCCTACTCCACCAACCCCATTGCTTTCTCGCCATTCAGATAGCGCCGAATATTTTCCAGCACGCTTGCGACATCTACCTGCCAGTAGCGGTCCGACGAGCCGCCCGCCATGTGCGGCGACAGCACCACGTTCTGCAACGTGCGCAACGGGCTGGTATCCGGCAGCGGTTCCCAGCGGAATACATCAAGCCCGGCGCCGGCGAGTTTGCCGCCGCGCAGCGCGTCGACCAATGCATCCTCATCAATCAGGCCGCCGCGCCCGACGTTGATCACGCAGGCGGTTGGCTTCATGCGCGCGATGCGCTCGCGGCTGAGCAGGTTTTCGGTGCCCGGTGTGAGGGGCACGACCAGGATCAGGTAATCCGATTGTTCGATCAGTTGCTCAAGCGGCAGGTATTCGACGCCCAGCGACGTCTCGGTCTTTTCATCGTGGCGGTTGCGCTGGAAGTAGCAGATGCGCGGGCCGAAGGGGCGCACGCGGCGCGCGATTTCGCAGCCGATGTCGCCCAACGCAACGATGCCGACGGTCGATTCCAACAGATCGGCGACGCCCTGCACCTTGACCCAGTTGCCGTGATGCACGTTTTCCTGCGCGGTCGGCTTCGGCACGTAACCGTGCTTGAGATATTGCGCCTCGGCGACCACGCGATGGCATTCGAGCAGGCGGCGCGCGCAGGCCAGCATCAGCGCCAGCGCATGATCGGCTACCGTGGCATTGCGGATCAGCGAGCGCGTGAACACCGGAATGCCTTTTTCGCGCGCGGCGGCGAGATCGATGTTTTTGCAATCAAGACCATACTTCTGGATGATGCGCGCCTTGCCGGCGGCTTGGATGATGGCGCGTGTCAGCGGCGCCTTGTAGGAAAGTATGGCATCGACGTCCGTTGCCAGCTTCAGAACATCGTCGCCGTTGGCCGATTTCGGAATGACCAGTTCGAACGGCTTGCCCTCGGCCATCGCGCCGACCTTCATCGCAAAGCGGTAACTTTCGCCGTCCGGCAATAACACGCGAATCGGATTTGCCATGCTGCTTTCCTTTCAGATTGCCCCTCACCCCTGCCCTCACCCCGCTGACGCGGGGCGAGGGAGTATGCGAGGCTGCCAATAAAAACGCCACCCGCAGGTGGCGTTTTGCGCTCTCGATCAAATTGCTTAAACGCGGCGGCGGTATTCGCCGGTGCGCGTGTCGATTTCGATCTTGTCGCCGGTGGCGCAGAACAGCGGCACCTGCACGATGAAACCGGTTTTCAGTTTGGCCGGCTTCAGCACCTTGCCCGACGTGTCGCCGCGCACCGCCGGCTCGGTGTATTCGATCTCGCGCTCGAGCGACTGCGGAATCGCGACCGAAATCGGCTTGTCGTTGTAGAACACGACTTCGCAGGCCATGCCTTCTTCAAGGTAATTGAGCGCGTCGCCCATGTTTTCCTTGTCGACTTCGTGCTGGTTGTATTCCTCGTCCATGAACACGTAGCTCGGCTCGGCGAAATACGAATAGGTCACTTCCTTGCGATCGAGATTGACGACGTCGAATTTTTCGTCGGCGCGGTAGACGCCCTCGGTCGGCGCATCCGTCAACAGATTGCGCATTTTCATTTTGACGACCGATGCATTGCGGCCCGATTTCGAGAACTCGGCCTTCTGCACGACCATCGGTTCCTTGCCGAGCATGATGACGTTGCCGGCCCTGATTTCCTGTGCGATTTTCATGATCTGCCCTGCTTGGATTGGCGGAAAAGCGCGCTATTCTAGCCGATCTTCACAAAATGTGGCCAGATTGAGCGCAAGATCGCCGTTTTCTTCCAATCGACGGGCCCAGCCGGCCGCATGCGCGTTGAGCCGGGGCAAGCCATCCCGTAACGCCGCCCAGGCGCCGGCAATATCGCCGCACTGACGGTTCCACGCCGTAAACAGATCGCGGCCGACCGCCGGCGAGAGCCCCGCGAAATAACGGTCGCAAAACGCCTCTGCCTTGGTGAGATGTGCGCCCTCGTCCTGCGGATAAGCCTGCCACAGCAGCGGCCGCGCCGCCAGTTGCGCACGCACGAACGAATCCTCGCCGCGCACCAGGTTGAGATCGCATGTCCACAGCAGGCGGTCGTATTGATCGGGATCGAGAAACGGGATCGCATGGATGCGCAGCGCCCCCAATCGCACGCACGCGCCCGGCACGATCGCCCTGCCGGCAATGGCTTCCAGCTGCTTCAAGGCAACGCCCGCCGGCACGATGCAATCGACGCCGCGCGCATCGCCCGCCCACGCCGACACCAGCGGCGCCAGTGCGCGATTGTCGTAACAGAAGAGCGACAGCCACAGCGTCGCATCGGCATGCGCAGCGATACCGATGCTTCGGCGAAACGCCGCTTGCGCCGCTGGGTCCGCACGCAACGCTTCGCGTGCCGCTGCCAGCCCCGCCTCGATCAGTACGCCGCCGGTCGCCGCCGTGAAACCCGGAAAGAAAAAATATTTGGTCAGCGGCAGACGCGGATGGGGTGACGGCAAACCGTGGTGCGTATCGACCCACGGCTCCGCACTCAGGTATTCGAGATTGATCCACGCGGGCGGTCGCTGCCGCGCCGCCATCGCATCGAGGTAGCGCGCGGGCAGCTTGACGCCGAAGCCCTCGATTACGATGTCAGCCGGTTCGACGGCGGCAGCATGCGCATCCCAGCCCAACACCTCAATGCCATCGATTGTTTGCGCGGCCTGCGCCGGATCGACCGCGGCACGCAACCGTTGAAAACTGTAGAGATCATCGACCCACAAGCGCACCGACTGGCCGAGCCCAAGCGACAACCGCCGCGCCAGCCGCCAGCACACGCCGATGTCGCCGAAATTATCGACGACCGCGCAAAAAATATCCCAGCGGCGCGGCATCAATGCGGGTTGCCGACTCCGGCCGCGCCATCGCCGTAGACGAGTGCCTTCACCTGGTGGTGGCGCGGCATCGCTGTCGCCTCGATGCGCACAAGACGCAGGCCCGCCGCCAGCAGGTTCGACTTGATATAGGCAAAGTCGCGCGTCGGCAACGCGGGCCCGGTTTGGGCCAGCAGAACGACTGCCACCACCTCGAGTTGCTTGTTGCACACCACCAGATTCAGGTGCTGCTGCGCGAGTTTGCGCGCGGCCTGCTCGCGCTCGTATCCGCGCACGCCCGGCGCCGGCTCAAGCACATCAGCCAGCGACAGATTCGCAAAAATCTCGTGATCCGGCAGCCCGGCACGGAACACCCGGTAGAGCAGCCCGTCGGCCTGATCCAACAGGCGCGGTTTGCGCACGCTTGCGTTGACGACGGCAACGACCGGCTCTGTTGACGGTGTTGCCGTTGCGGCCGGTGCTGAGGTTGCTGTCGCCACTGCGCGCGCGCCCATCTGCACCTGCGCCAGCATGGCCTCGAGTTCCTTCGCGCGCGCGCTGCCGGCCTGCCGGCGTTTTCTGCCATAGGCCCAGAAAATCCCGACGACCGATACGATCCAGGCGAATACTATGAGATACCACATGCGAACCCCCGTAGCATGCGGCAAGCAATACGCCGGCGAAACCGGCCGCTCATGACCGCCCCCGTGCGGCGGCGCGGTCTTCGAGCACATCCACCAGTTGGCCGCTGGTCTGACGCAAATGCCGGCTCATCAACATCACGATCTTGAGCATGATGTTGACGCTCAGCGACGGACTCTCGCGGATGATGCGCACGAAATTTTCACGGCTCAGCATGATCCAGACCGATGCCTGCGAGCAGACGCAAGTCGCCGAACGCGGCTCGCCATCGACCAGCGCCATTTCACCGACGGTCATGCCGGCCTCGATGCGGGCGATCCGCTGGCTGCCGAAGCTGCGGTCCTGCTTGAACAGGTCGGCCGCGCCTTCGATCAACAAACACATGAAGCCGCCGCGGTCGCCCTCGCGAAAAACGGTGCCGCCGGAGTCGACCGTGCAGGCGACGACATGTTTGGCCAGCAGATCGAGTTCGCCTTCCGGGAAGTCACCGAAGAACTGACTGCCGCGCAGCATCGCGCACAGCTTGTCGTGGACGTCGGCGCCGACGTTCAACGGTTTGAGCTGAGAAGCTTGCATATTCGGCAACGACGGTGCGTAGGGGCGACCGGCTCGCAACGGGCGCTACGCGGCCGGGCTGGGCGTGCCGGGTTGCTTGCGGTTGCGCCGGCGGTCCAGCCACCACGCCAGCGCCGGCAGCATGATGAAGGAACCAGGCGACGCGAGCACGACGAGATACGGGCTGATGTTGGAAAGCCGGCGCAGATGGACGCGGAGTTCGGCCTTGTCCTCGACCGTCCAGCGCTGCTTGTTGCGCGGCTTCATCAGCAGCGGCATCAAGCCCTTGACCTGCAGGATTTCGCTCAGCAGATATTTTTTTTCACGATCGGTGAGATCGCGAATGCGCCGGAACGCCGACAGGCCGGCGGCGCGCATGTGGTTGACGCGAAATCGCGGCGGCATCGTCGCGCGCTCAGGCGTTGGCGCGGCGACTGCGCAAGGCGCGCCAGGTCCGCCAGATTATCAGGCCGCGTTCGCCCCAGCGCAGCACGCGGCTGCGCTGCGCGAGCGCGTGTTTGCCCAGTTTCCACAGCCCGCGACGGCGCAGCACCACCAGCGCGGCAACCAGCGCACCCAGCACCAGCGGATGCGCGCGCAGATAAACGGAGATGCGGGTGGTCATGCCGACGATGCGATCGGCCAGCGCGATCGGCCGTGCCAGCCCTGCGACATGCGCTGCGATTTCAGCGCGCTGCGCTTCGCACTGCGCCTGTAGACGGGCGCGCTTTTCCAGCATCGCCTGCCGTTTGTCGCTCACTGCGTCAACCTGCCGTGGTCTTTTTTCAGTTCACCGATGGTCGCCTCAAACGGGCGCGGATGCGCAGCGCCGCATTTTTGCGCGGCGAATCCCAGCAACGCGGCGAGCGCGAGATACAACACACCGAGCCCGCCGATCACCGCAAGGCGATGATCGTCCCAGAACACGACCACCACCAGCAGCGTGAACAGCAAAACGGAGAGGGCCAGGAAAAACGTCGCGAACACCAGCAGCAGCACGATGCGCCGCAGCCGTTGCCCCTCAAACGCGAGATCGCTTGAAAACAACTGCAGCCGCGTGACCGCGGCTGCAATCAGCGTTGCCGCCAGCCCCTTGACGGAGCCGAGCAACCCGCCCGCACGCGCTGAACCGGCCGTGGAATCTTCCCCGGCCATGGGATCAGCGGCGGCCGATCAGCAACCCGATGAGCAAACCGACACCGGCGCCGATACCGACCGCGGTCCACGGGCTTTCGTGCACGAAGTCATCGGTCGCGCGCGCGGCCTGCTTGCTGCTCTGAATCACCAGATCCTCCGCATCGGCGAGCTTGATCTTCGCTTTTTGCAGATTGTCCTGAATACGCTCGCGCGCAACCGCAGCCTTATCGGCGGCGCCGCTGGCAAACGCTTTAAACAAATCTTCGACATCGGCGCCGATGATTTTCAGATCCTGGGCCAGTTTGTCCTTGGTGTTGCTCAATTCAGCGCTCATGATTGCCTCGGTAACAGTTGAATGAAAAGACCGGCCGGAAACCGGCATGGGGTTGATTAGGCTACCGATTTATTGGATATTGGGCAAGCGATTTTGTCAATGATCGCGCGCCCGCAGCGCGCCGGACGCGCCGGCCGCTTTGCGTTACAGTCGTCATATAGCGCCGCTACACTTCAGGCGTAATCCCCCGGATAAAGACTGGCATGCAATCGGACCACCTGCTCGGCCTCAGCAACAGCGGATTTCACCGCATCGCCTACACCGATTGGGGTGACCCGGCGGCCGAACGCGTGGTCATCTGCGTGCACGGCCTGTCCCGCAACTGCCGCGATTTCGATTTTCTCGCCGGCGCGCTTGCCGCCGACTTCCGTGTCGTCTGTCCGGACGTCGCCGGACGCGGCCGCAGCGACTGGCTGACCAACAAGGACGACTACAACTACCCGCAATATCTCGCCGACATGAATGCCCTGATCGCGCGCCTGTCGGCGCGGCCGGCCACCGCCGGCTGGCTTGAGCGGCTCGCCGGTCTTTTGCGCGGGCGCAAGGGCGAGCGCAGGATTTACTGGGTCGGCACCTCGATGGGCGGGCTGCTCGGCATGCTGCTGGCGGCGATGCCGCAGTCGCCGATCGCGCGGCTGGTCGTCAACGACGTCGGCCCGCTGATTCCGCGCGAATCTCTGCAACGCATCGGCGCCTATCTCGGCAAGAATCCGACGTTCAAGACCTTCGAGGAACTCGACGCCTATATTCGCCAGATCTCGGCACCGTTCGGCCCGCTCACCGACGCGCAATGGCACCACCTCACGCTGCACGGCGCCAAGCAGCATGACGACGGCAGCTGGGGCATGTGCTACGACCCGGACATCGCCGCGCCGTTTCGCAAAACCACGCTCTTCGACGTCGATCTTTGGAAATACTGGGACGCCATCCGCTGCCCGACGCTGCTGCTGCGCGGCGCCGAATCCGATCTGCTGTTGAAAAAAACCGCCGAAGAAATGCAGACGCGCGGTCCGCGCCCGCGGCTGGTTGAATTCGCCGGCGTCGGCCACGCGCCGATGCTGATGGCGGCCGATCAGATCGGCGTGGTTAGGGAATTCCTGCTCAACGATACGCGCAGCTAGGGTCTGGCCGGCGGCGTCAGCACCTTTCGCACGAACGCCTTGCGCTCTTCCCTGTCCGCGATTTCATCACCCAGCAGCAGATAGAGTTCGCGTTCGTCGCGCGCCTTCTGCGCGGCGCGCCTGACGACGATTTTGGCAATGCCGCCGATGTGCTGGGCCAGCGCAGTCTCCGCCTGTTTCAAAACGTCGATGCCGAAACGCTGCATCGCGGTTGCCCCCATCGGCTCGGAGGCCGGCTGTTGCGAGGCGGTGCCGGAGACCGGTTGCAGCCGCATGGACAAAGGCGGCGCCTGATCGCCGGTGAACTTGCGAACAAAGGCCGTGCGCGCGATGCCTTCCGGCAATTCGGCCGCCAGCGTGTCGAGCAAGGCCACGACAGTAGCGGATTTGCGCGCGGCGTTTCTGATCATCACGCTTGCAATCGGACCCAGATGCCCGGCGACATCCTGTTCAACGCGCTTGAGCCAGTCCTTGTCGAAAGCAACGCTGACGGGCATGCTGACAGCGGCCGCCTCCTGCATGCTGCTGAGCGCAGTCACCATCGGCGGCGCGCCGCGACCGCGCGCGAGCGCGTCGCGAAACGCGCTAACCGTTTGCGGCCGGTCCTGCTCGTTCGGTTTCAACGCCCAGTCGATCGCCCCCAGGAATTCGACGCCATAAAGTTTGCGGTCGCCGAGACTCACGGCGGACGGCTGGATATCCTCGCGAATGCGGCCGACCGCTTCGACCGGCTTCTTGCCGGTGACCAGCCAGTAGAGCACGCCGCCGAACGAATAGATATCCGTCCACGGCCCCTGTTTGCCGTTGGCGTGATATTGCTCGAGCGGCGCGAAGCCCGGCGACACGATCGAGGTCAGATCCTTGTTCGGATCGAGGTTCATGCGCGCCGAGCCGAAATCGATCAGCACCGGCGCGCCGTCGTCGCGGATGAAAATATTCGGCGGCTTGATGTCGCGATGCAGATAGCCGGATTTGTGTATGACGTCGAGGCCGTCGAGCAACGGCAGCGCGATCGACACCAGCCCGGCCTCGTTGAGGCTGCCGTGGGCGCGCACCCAGTCGTTGAGCGATTTGCCGGCGATGAATTCCATCACCATGTAGGCCGTCTGATTGGCCTGAAAAAACCGCATCACCCGCACGATGTTGGGATGGCGGAACGACGCCAGCGTGCGCGACTCGTCGAGAAAGCGCTTCAGCCCCCACTCGAAGGTCGGCTGCGCCGCCGACGATTTCGGCTGCACGGTCTGGTCCTCGCTGCGCAGCGCGAAATCCGCCGGCAGATATTCCTTGATCGCCACCTTGGTGTTGAGATTGCCGTCGTGGGCTAGATAGGTCAGCCCGAAGCCGCCGGCACCGATCATCGCCTCGATGCGATACTCCTGCAGCGCATAGCCATTGGGCAATGCGAACATCGGGGGCGCCATCTCAGCGTTCCGCTTTCATCGCGCGTTCGTTGGGTCGCCGCACCGCTATTTGGAATCGATCAACTGAATCGCCTTCTCAAGGCTGCGCCGCATGCGGTTAAACGCCTTGGCAAGCTGGGCGACCTCGTCCCTGCCCGTGTCCTTGAGATCGGCGACATCGGTACTGCCGGTGCTGATCTGGTCGGCTGCCTTCGACATCATGCGGATCGGCCGCACCACCAGCAGGCTCAACATGACGTTCAGCAGCACGAACAGCACGACGAATACGATGGAGAGCGCAGTCATGAAGGTATAAAACGCGCGGTTGGCGTTCTCCACCGGCAGCGACATCGGCACCGACACGATCTGCGCGCCGATAACTTCCATGTGCTGCCAGCCAAAGCCGTTGTTGGTGCCGTAAATCTTGACCATCGCCGGCGGCGCAACCTCCGCGTTCGTGTGGCAGACCAGGCAGGCGGCGTCTTTGATCTGCAGCGGCCGCGCCAGATACAGCGACGGCCCGGTCGGCGTCTGGCGCACCCCGGACAGCTCGGTCTTGGATGTGTCGCCGCGGAAAATGTTGACGAGGTCAGTCTCCCACTCGACCGCGCGGTCGCGCGGATTGGTCGGGTTGAGCGCCGCTTCCTTGTAGGCGTAATCCGGATATTTCTTGCGCAGCAGCGTCATGATTTCGGTTGCCGCAAACGCCGGCACGCTCTGCGGCAGAAATTTCTCCGGGTCCGTCTGCAGGACCGGACGCACCTGCGATACGGTGTAGCCGCGCATGGACAAGGCGGCCTCCATCATGACGCCGGCATTGCGCAGCACTTCCTCGCGCGCATTCTTGTGCAGCAGCTCGTACGATTCGTATCCGGTCACGCCGAGTCCGAGCAGAAACACCAGCAGCAAGACCAGATTGAATTTAAGCCTCAGTCCCATACCATTCTCCCGAGTAGCCACGGCGCCCCGCGCGCGTTTCTTGATCTATGATAAGACATGTTCATAACCCATGCAATTCAATGACTTCGGCGCAGGAAAGCGCAGTTTCGGCGGCTGCCGCCGCGTCGGGTCGGCGACCGGCGGTGGCCATGACGGGCGCCGCGCCGTTCACGGCGCAGCGGTGAATTCCTCGAGCGACAGGCGGCCGTCGTGATTGCGGTCGAGTTTGCGGAAATTCTTTTCGATCACCGCATCGCCCTTGACCTCGTCCGGCGTCAGATAACCCGAGCGGTCGCGGTCGAGCAGGTAAAACTCGCGCGGCGTCAGTTTGCCCGCATCCTGCGCTTTGGCCGCCGCCCTGACCGGGGGAGGCAAAGGCGCCTCATCGCTCGTCAGCCGCTCAAACAGGTCAGCGCCGCCGATTACCAGAAACAGCGCCAGCGCGCCGGCAGCGAAGGCCGTCAACTGCGGCATCGACAAATTGCGCCGCCATACCGAGACCTTGGTCGGCGCCAGCACGTTCGGATCGATGCGCTGGGTCGGCACATCGTGCACGGTGTCGGCAGTGTCGGTGCCGGCCGGCGCGGTGAAGGCTTCGCCGGTGAACATCGCCTTCCACTCCGGCACCGATTGCGGACGCTTTTTCTCATCGACTTCGAGACCGCGATTGATGCCGTGCAGAAAAGTCGTGCTGAAACGGTCGCGCGCGGCAACCAGCGTCTGCAATACCGGGTCGTCTTTCAAGCGCGTCACTACGTCCGGCGGATTGTCGCCGACCACCGCGCGGTAGAGCACAGCCGCCAGCGAATAGATGTCGGTCCACGGCCCCTGATTGCCGTCCTTCGAATATTGTTCGAGCGGCGCATAGCCCGGCGTCAGAATCGAGGTCATGGTGCGCGTGGTGGCGCCGATGGCGAGGCGCGCCGCGCCGAAATCGAGCAGCACCGGATGACCGGTGTCGCGGATGAACAGATTCGAAGGCTTGATATCGCGATGCAGAAATCCCGCCTCATGCACCGCGTGCAAGCCATCGAGCAGCGGCATCAGGATGCGCGTCAGCATGGCTTCGTCGGGCTGCGGAATGCGCTTGAGCAACTGGCTCAGCGACAGCCCGGACTCGTAATTCATCACCATATAGGCGGTGCCGTTGGCCTCGAAAAAGCGGCTCACCGCGACGATATTCGGATGACTGAATTTGGCCAGCAGGCGCGCCTCCTGCAGAAAACGGTCGAGGCCCCACTTGTAGTTGTAATCGCTGCCCGTGTTGATCGGCACGATGGCGCCGTCGAGCGCGCGCACCGCGAGTTCCACCGGCAGGTATTCCTTGATCGCGACCCGCTTGTCGAGGACGCTGTCGTAGGCCAGATAGGTCATGCCGAAACCGCCCGCGCCGAGCACGGACTCCAGCCGGTATTCGAGCAGCATCGAACCCAGCGGCAGCGCATTGCGGTAATTCAGGATTTCAACCATAACCAGCGAGGGTTGCCGGCTCCAATCCGGCGACCTTGGCATCATCGCTGATTTTGCAGCGAAAACCAAGCACCGGCTGGCGCGCTGTCACGCCGCCGGCGCTATTGCAGGCGCTGCTTCTGCAGATTGCGCAATGCCGCCAATTCGGCGGGCGAAATGCGCCCGTCGCCATCGGTATCGACTTTTGAAAAATTGCGCTCGATGTAGGGAAAGCGTCCACGCACCTCGTCGGGCGTCAGAAAACCGTTGCCGTCACGATCGGCACTGTTGAATTCCAATTGCACCGATTGCGGTATCGAACTATCCGCGCGCGGCGGCGGACTCTTGTCAGGTGGCGGCGACCCGGCCTTGTCCGGCGCCGCATTGCGCTCGCTGTCGCGCAATTCGTCGTCAAGGCCTTCCTTTTGCATGAAGGCCGTCAGTTCGCCCAGCGACACCATGCCGTCGGCATTGCTGTCGATTTCATTGAAACGGCTGGCGTAGGCAGGCAGGCGGCTGGCAAGTTCGTCGCGGCTGAGAAATCCGCTTTTGTCGGTGTCCGCCGATTCGAAGCGCTGCGTCATGCGGCGCTCCGCCGGCGGTGCCATCTCCCCCGGCTGCTGCTGCTCGGCACGCCGCAATTCCTTTTCCATCGCGCGCTGCTTGAACAGCACCAAGACGGCTACCGCGATGGCACCGAAGAAGACCGCCCGGCGCAGCCAGCGCAGACGCGAACGCGTCATCACGCGCGTGGCGGTCGCGCCTGTAACCGTCGCCGGCGCGGGCGTCGGCACGACTGCTGCCGGCGCCGGAACATCGCGCCGGGTTGGCGCCGCGGTCGCCTGCGCCGCACTGTTAAGCGCCGTCGCCGGCGCGCCGCCATTGAACAGATCGCGCCACTCATGCACGGACTTCGGCCGCACGCCCTCTTCAAGCGCAAGGCCGACCTCGATCGCGCGCAGAAACCGTTCGTCATAACGCGGCCCCAGTTTCGCCAAAGCCGCCGGCACCGTGTCCTGGCGCATGCGTTTGACTGCATCGGGCGGGTTTTCGCCGGTGACCGCGCGGAACATCACGCCGGCCAGCGCGTAGATGTCGGTCCACGGTCCCTGATTGCCGTCGCCCGCGTACTGTTCAATCGGCGCATAACCCGGCGTGACGATGGCAGTCAGGCTTTTCGAAGTGCCGCCGGTGGCCAGACGCGCCGAGCCGAAATCGATCACCACCGGCGAGCCGTCTTCGCGGATAAACACGTTGGACGGCTTGATGTCGCGATGCAGGAAGCCAGCCTTGTGCACCGCCGCCAGTCCGTCGAGAATCGGCATCAGCATGCGTTTGAGCCATGCCTCGTCGGGCGCCGGACTGCGTTTCAGATACTGATAGAGCGATTCGCCCGCCTCGTAATCCATCACCATATAGCTGGTGCCGTTGGCCTCGAAGTAGCGGTTGACGCGCACGATGTTGGGATGGCTGAACCTGGCCAGCGTGCGCGCCTCCTGCACGAAACGCTCGAGCCCCCACTTGTAGTTGTATTCGCTTTCCGTGTTGACCGGCACGATGCTGCCGTCGAGCGCGCGCATGGCGAGATCGCCCGGCAGGTATTCCTTGATCGCGACGTGCTTCTCGAGATTGACGTCCCAGCCCAGATAGGTCATGCCGAAGCCGCCCGCGCCGAGCACCGAGTCGAGCCGGTATTCGTGCAGCATCGATCCCAGGGTCAGTGAATTGCGATAAGTCGGCGTGTCGGACACCCGATTACGCTCCAGTCAGTGCCGTCGTCCGGCAGCCACCGGACGGAATCATCGAAATCAAATAAGCGCGCATCATCGCTCGCGAATCGTAAAAAATCCACGTCTGTAACAACAGGTAACAACTTCGGCCGGCCGCCGCAACCGGCGCATCACGGCCAGTGCCACTCGCGAAAACGCTCGCGCAGCGTCGCCTTCAGCATCTTGCCGGTGGAGGTACGCGGAATTTCCGGCACAAAGACGAAGGCATCGGGAATCCAGAATTTCGCCAGCTTCGGCGCCAGAAATGCGCGCAGCGCCTGTTCGTCGGTCTGCGCGCCCGCTTTGAGCACGATCACCGCCAGCGGCCGCTCGTCCCATTTCGGATGCGCCACACCGATCACCGCCGCCTCCAGCACCGCCGGGTGCGCCACCAGCGCGTTCTCCAGATCAAGCGAGCTGATCCACTCGCCACCCGACTTGATCAGATCCTTGGTGCGGTCGGTGATTTTGACGTAGCCCTCGGCGTCGATGGTGGCCACATCACCGGTGCGGAACCAGCCGTCCGCGGTCCATTTGTCGTCTTCCGCCGGCAATTCGTGATAGCCCGCGGCAATCCACGGCCCGCGCACCTGCAGTTCGCCCATGGTTGTGCCGTCCCACGGCGCTTCGCCGTCATCGGTCATCGCGCGCAGCTCGACGAATGGCGCCGGCAGTCCCTGCTTGCTGCGGTAGCCGTATTTTTCGTCGTCGGACAGCGACTGCAGCGAATGTTTGAGGTGTGCGGTGGTGCCCAGCGGCGTGGTCTCCGTCATGCCCCAGGCGTGCAGCACACGCAGATTGTGCCGGTCAAACGCACGGATCATCGTTTCCGAGGCGGCAGCACCGCCAACCACCATGCGCATGCCCGGCGTCAAGGTCCATTGCGCCGGATTTTTTTCGAGAGCCTGCAGTATCCCCATCCAGATGGTCGGCACACCGGCGGTGAACGTCACGCGTTCCGACTGATACAGATCGAGCAGGCTAACGGCATCGAGATGCGGCCCCGGCAGCACAAGTTTACAGCCCACCATGACGCCGGTGAACGGCAGGCCCCAGGCGTTGACGTGAAACATCGGCACCACCGGACACAATGAATCGCTCTGTGTCAGAGCCAGCGTGTCGCCCATCGCGCTTGCCATCGAATGCAGGACCAGTGCGCGATGCGAATAGACCACGCCCTTCGGCCGCCCGGTGGTACCGGAGGTATAGCACATGCCGGCGGCGGCGTTCTCGTCGAGCACGGGCGACGCCAGCGACGGCGCGGCGGCGATCAACTGTTCGTAGTCGTCGTAACCGGCGGCGACCGCCGCGCCGCTCAAGGGCACCACGATTACGCGCTCGAAATGTGCTTTGCCGCGGAATTTTTCATAAAGCGGCAGCAGCACGTCGTCGACGATCAGCACGCGGTCGCCGGCATGCTGCGCGATGAAAGCGATATCGTCCGGGTGCAATCGCAAATTAAGTGTATGCAGCACGAAGCCGGCGCAGGGAATGCCAAAGTAGGCTTCGAGATGGGCGTAGTGATTCCACATCAGCGTGGCAATGCGGTCACCGGGCTTGAGGCCCATCGCCTGCAGCGCGCCGCCCAGCGCTGCAGCGCGATAGTGAAAATCGCGGTAGTGGTAACGATGCAGCGACTTGTCGGGCAGCCGCGACACCACCTCGGTTGCGCCGAACAGCCTGGCGGCGCGCCGGAAAACGTGCGCGAGCGTCAGCGGAAAATCCATCATCGTGCTGTGCATGTCGCCTCCCCCAACCACTCTGGCCACAGAGGTCACTGAAAACACAGAGAAAAATCAAACAACAAACAATCGACCCGCATCACGCGAGGTCGCACGAATTCTCGCCGAACCTCCGTGAACCCTGTGACCTCTGCTGCTTCCGTTTTTTTCCGCTTTTCTTCTTTTCTTCAGCTGCGCAACATCGTCAGATCGAGTTTACCGTCGAAGGCGCTGCGCGCGAACTGCAGAAACTGCGCCGACTGCGCCTCGCTCCAGCCGCCGAAGGCGGCATTGAGGCGGAACTTCTGTTCGATGTCCGCGCGCGACAAAGGGTCGTGCACGCCGCCGCGGATATGCGGCTGGCGCTGTTCGAACACGCGGCCGTCCTTCAACGTCATCCGCACATGTCCGGTGTAGGCCTTTGGATAGGGGTTGTTCGGATCGACCACGTAACGCACCTTGCCGGCCAGCGCGAGAATGCGCGGGTCGCGCACGGTTTTTTCGCTGAATGCATCGAGACCCGCGCTGCCGGTGACGAAAGCGACCGCGACATTAAACGGCGCGCTGAACTTGGCGGCGTAATCGTTGGCCGGCCGCTGCTTGTCGGCGAGCGGATCCCACAGCCGGTGCACATACCCCTCGGCGGTTTCGCACAAGACGTCGGCAACGTCCTCTGCGGCAAACCCCTGTTGCGCGAGGCGCAGCGCGCAGTCGATATAGGGCTGGTTCATGGTGCCGGTCGCATACGGCTTGAAGGTCAGCTTCAGCATATGCCACTCACTGCCGAAATCGCGCAGCATGGCGGCATAGTCGCCGTTCGCATTGCGCGCAAAACCGTTGAACAGGCCGTGCGTGCCCTCGAACACCGTGCGCGGACCGAAAAAACCGTGCTGCCCGAAGCGCGCGGCATGTATGCCCACGCGCGCCGCCCACCCAGCGTGCAATCGTTTGGCCCACGCACCTTCGGCCAGATATTCGATGATGCCCGAGGCCATGCTGCCGGCGCAGCCCAGCGCATCGACCATCTGCCGGCGGTTGAGCCCGAGCGCGGCGGACACTGCGACCGTGGACGCCATTGAGCCCATGATGCTGGTCGGATGAAAACCCGCCTTGTGAATAGCCTTGGGCATCACGAAACACAGGCGGCACAGCGTTTCGATTCCGGCGACGATACCCGTGAGCGCAGCGCGACCGTCGAGATTGAAGCGCTCACAGGCGGCCAATACCGCCGGCACCACCACCGCACTGCTGTGCACCGGCCCGCCCTCGAAGGTGTCGTCGAAATCCTCACCGTGCGCGGCGGTGCCGTTGATCATCGCCGCGTCCTCGGCGCGCAGCGTCGTGCCGTGCCCGATGGCGGTGCAGTTGCCGCCCGCATCGACACTGGCCAGCAGGGCCTTGATGTAATCGGTATGGCGCGCCGCCACACACAGTCCGGTCACATCGATCAGCAATTCCTCGGCGCGCGTGCGCACCGCCGGCGGTAGCGGGCGCGCCGACAGCGCGATGATGGCATCGGCCAGTTGTTCGGCAACAGCGGTTTCCGGCAGTTGGCTGCTCATGAATCAGCCGCCCACTACGAAGCCGGCTGCGCTCAACACCGGTTGGGCGTTGAAGCCGGTCAGCCGGCGAATGAATTCGCGCGAACGCTCGGGATGCGCCGCGCGCACGGCCAGCCCCGCCGAGTACACGGCCATGTTCTGCACCGCATCGGGCAGCGGACCGACCAGCGTGACGCCGGGGTTGGCGAGTATCTCGGTAACCTGGGTGATGCCCATTTCGAGCTGGCCATCGCTTTGCGCCAGATTCGCCATCGCCGCATAACCGTTCGGGAAATACTGCAGCCGCGGCGTCACCTCGGCGGCCACACCCAGTTGATCGAGCACGTGCAGCACCACTTTGCCGGCGGTGGCCACCGCGGGGTCGGGACAGACGATGCGCGTTGCGGCAAGAATATTGGCGCGCAGGACTTCAACGTTGCGCACGTCCGGGCGCGGCGTGCCGGCGCGCACCGCAACACCGGTGCCGACGCGGCCGAGATTGACGCGCGAACCGCGTACCACTTCGCCCTCGGCGATCAATTCATCGACCAGCGCCGCGGTCAGAACCACGATATCGACCGGCGCGCCGCCGGTGACCCGCGCCTTCATCGCGCCGACCGCGCCGTATTCGGCATGAATCTGGTTGCCGCTCTCGCGCTGGAACTTCGCCGCCAACTGGCTTACCACCGCCTGCGCCGCGCCAGCGCAGAATATGTTCAGGGTCGTCATGGCCTGCTCCTAATGCTTTAAATCGGATTCGTCGAGGTGAAAACGGTGCAGTATGCGGTGCAGCACCGGCGCCAGCGTCACCGCCACGATGCCGATGAACACCAGCCCGCAGAACAGCGCGTAGGCCGAGGAAAACAGCTTTGCCGCGTCGGATTTCATTTCGGCCACCGGCCCCATGCCGCCGAGTATCATCGAGGCGTTATGCAGGGCGTCGATCCAGGGCAGTTCCGCAATGTCGTGATAACCGAAGATGCCGATGGCCAGCGCGACGCCGGCGATGGCGGAAGACAGGGCGACCGACAGCAGCATGCGCCGGAAAAAATGCCGCGCCGTAATCAATCGTTGATGTTTGTTTTCGAACATGGCCTTCGCCTGCAGGCGGCACTGGCCGGCTACACGGCAGGTGTTCCGGGATGCAAATTTTAGCATGGCGCCTCCGCCCCCTTCGCTTGACAGGCGGCCGCGGCGTTGCACAATGAGCCGATGAAACTCGTCTTTACCGCAAAACATCCGACCGAGGCGCACCTGATCCGCGGCCTGCTGCAGTCCGAGGGCATCGCCGCCGAGGTGCGCGGTGACCAGCTCTACGGCGCTTTCGGTGAATTGCCGGTGCTGCCGACAGTATGGATACGCGAAGCCACCGACGAAGCCGACGCGCTGCGGCTGGTCGGCGAATTTCTGCGCGGCACGCCGGCGCGGCGCCATCATCACGAACGCTGGATTTGCGCGGGCTGCGGCGAATCGCTCGAAGGCCAGTTCACCGATTGCTGGAATTGCGGTGGCGCGCGGCAGGCAACCACCTAGCGCGGACAAAAAAACGGCCGCGCAGATTGCGCGGCCCGGAATGTGCTACTGGAGATATTGCAGGCGCAAGATAACCCCGCAAGGCCGCGCCGGCATCCGTAGTCGGCCGTACGCGCCAGCGCGTATCAGCAGCTCAAAACACGTCGCCGCGTTCGTATTGCGGCGGCCACGCGATTTTTGCTTTCAGCACCTTCGCCGCATGCAGCGGCCAGTAGGGGTCGTTCAGCAGCGCGCGCGCCATGATGATCAGGTCGGCCTGCCCGCTGGCGAGGATCTGCTCGGCGAGATCCGGCGCATTGATCATGCCAACAGCACCGGTGGCAATGCCGGCGCGGCGCTTCAATTCGTTCGCGAACTGCACCTGATAACCCGGAAACAGCGGAATCTTCTGCCGCGGATCAAGCCCGCCGCTGGAGGCGTCGATCAGATCGACCTTGCCGCCGTTCTTCAGCAACTGCACCAGTTTGACCGTGTCCTCCAGCGCGATGCCGCCCTCGACCCAATCGACGCAGGACAGGCGCACGAACAGCGGCTTGTCGTCCGGCCATTCGCTGCGCGTGGCATCAATCACTTCAAGCAGAAAACGGATGCGGTTTTCGAAACTGCCGCCGTATTGATCGTTGCGTTGATTCGACAACGGCGACAGAAACTGGTGAATCAGATAACCGTGCGCGCCGTGCAGTTCGACGATATCGAAGCCGGCCTGACGGGCGCGCCGCGCGCTGGCGGCAAAACCGTCGATCGCCGCCTTGATCGTGGCGCTATCCATTGCCTGCGGCAGACGCTGCCCTTCGCTGAAGCTCAATGCAGACGCGGAGACGTTTTCCCATCCGCCGTCGGCCGGCGACAACTGCTTGCCGCCCTGCCACGGCGCCGCGCAAGACGCTTTGCGTCCGGCATGGCCGATCTGGACTGCAGCCAGCGCGCCCTGCGATTGGATCAGCTTGACGATGCGCGCCCAGGCGTCGCGCTGCGCGTCGTTCCACAGCCCGGTGCAGCCCGGCGTGATGCGCCCGCGCGCCTCGGTGTTGGTCGCTTCAGCGCAAACGATGCCGGCGCCGCCGGCCGCGCGCGAACCGAGATGCTGCAAATGCCAGTCGTTGGGCACGCCGTCCACCGCCGAGTACTGGCACATCGGCGAGACCATGATGCGGTTGCGCGCCGTCACTGAACGAAAGCTGATCGGCCAGAATAGATGAGGCATTCCATCGCGCGTGTGGATTTTGCGGCCATCGGCTGCCGGCACGTTGGCCGGTTGTGCAATTGCAGTCATGCTTGCTCCGTTAACGGTTTGCGAATTTTCAGACGAGCGTGCGCATCAGCGCATGCAGTTTCGATTTGGCCTCGAAGCCCACGCCCGGAATCTGCGGCAAACCGACGTAGCCGTTTTCGACCGGCGTGTGATCGGCAAAACCGCCGAAGGGCTGAAACACGTCGGGGTAGGATTCGTTGCCACCGAGCCCGAGACCGGCGGCGATGTTGAGGGACATCTGATGTCCGCCGTGCGGAATGCAGCGCCGCGGCGACCACGCGTTGGCCTTCAGCATCTCGACGGTGCGCAGGTATTCGACGAGGCCGTACGACAGCGCGCAGTCGAATTGCAGCCAGTCCCGTTCGGCGCGCATGCCGCCGTGGCGGATGAGGTTGCGCGCGTCAAGCGTGGAAAACAGGTTCTCGCCGGTCGCCATCGGCCCACTATAGTGATTAGCCAGTTCCGCTTGCAGCTGATAGTCGAGCGGATCGCCCGCCTCTTCGTACCAGAACAGGCCGTACGGCTCGAGTGCGCGCGCGTATTCGACCGCAGTTTTCAGATCGAAGCGGCCGTTGGCATCAACGGCGACGTTTTTGCCGCTGCCTGCAACCTTGATCACCGCCTCGATGCGTTTCAAATCGCCGGTCAGCGGCGCGCCGCCGATTTTCATTTTCACCACGCTGTAGCCGAGATCAAGATACTTCTTCATCTCGTCCTGCAACGCCTTGAGATTCTTGCCCGGATAGTAATAACCGCCGGCAGCGTAGATGAAAACCTTGTCATCAACCTGCCCGCCGCGATAGCGCTCGCCGAGAACGCGATACAACGGCTTGTTCTCGATCTTGGCCACTGCATCCCATACCGCCATATCGAGCACGCCGACCGCCACTGAACGCTCGCCGTGGCCGCCGGGCTTTTCATTTGCCATCAGCGTCGCCCACACCTTGTGTGGATCGAGATTGTCGCTGGCCTCGTTGACGAGCGATTCGGGCGACGCCTCCATCAAGCGCGGAATGAAGCGTTCGCGCAGCAGCCCCGCCTGTGCGTAACGGCCGTTCGAATTGAAACCGTAACCGGTAACGAACTTGCCGTCGCGCTTGACGTCGGTGACTACGGCCACCACGCTCGCCGTCATCTTGCTGAAATCGATATAGGCGTTGCTGATTGCCGAATTAAGCGGCGCGACGGCCTGACGAATTGCGGTGATTCTCATGCCGCCCCCTTGAATGCCATCAGATCGATCAACTGTGAAATATCGGACAAGGTATCGAGCTTCCAGACCGTGTCGATGATGCAGTCAGCCTGACCGGCAGAAAGACGCTCGCCAGCGAGTTCGCGGAATTTGTGTTCGACTTCCTGATCCGACAGCGGATCCTTGGCATGGCCCTTGAAGTATTCGACCGACGCGCTGTGCTTTTTGCCGTCTTTGGCCGTCACCTCAATGACACAAGGCCATTTGACCGGATGCAGTTGCGTGAACGCCGGTTTTTCGCGCAGGGTCATGCGTTGCATCAAACCGGCAATGCGCGGATCGCGCAATCGATCGTCATTGAAGCTGTGTTCATTGATTGCGCCGTCGATCAGCGCCGCGGCGATGATGTACGGCAGGCTGTGATCGGCGGTTTCGCGCGTGCCCGGCTGCCACAGGGGCGAGGCGCGGTTGGTGTAGCGATTTGCCACCCAGTAACTGTCAACCACAATGCTTTCGATCTCTTCGGGTTTGACCTTGCCGTGCAGTTGCAGCGCCGCCGCGATCGGGCTTTGCGAATGCACCACCGCCGGAAAAAACTTGAGATGGGTTTCGCAGACGCGAAACGGCCCTCCGCGCCCGCCGAACGGCGCCCACTCGAATTTGCCGACTGCGTGCTGCAAACCGGCCTTGCCTTCGATCGCGTCGTCGGGTCCGGTCAATCCGGCTTCGGCGAGAATGGCCGCGAACACGCCGTTGCGCGCGGCATTTGCAGCCGCGCAGCCCTTCCAGTGCGACAGTTCGCCCAGCCGCGTCTGCTCAAGCGCGAGGTTGGGCGTCACCGCCAGCGCGATTGCCTGCCCGATGCGTGCGGCATCGAGCTTCAGCAGTTTGGCCGCCGACAACGCGCCGCCGACCACGCCAAACAGCACATAATCCCAGCCCTGCTCGCGCGGCAGAATGTCGGAGAAATTGCAGAAGCCTTCGTACGCAAGCGTGGTAGCGAGAATGATGGCCTTGCCGTCGGCGTGCACCGCCTCGCCCAGGGCCAGCACCCCGGCGAAGGTGTCGCTCGGGTGGCCGCTGTTCCTGTTGAAGTAGGCGTCGTTGTAATCGGCGTAGCGCAGCATGGTGCCGTTGGCGAAGGCCGCATGCTCGGCGCTGGTTTTTTTCAGCGTGCCGAAAATGCGCGCCGGCCGCTCGCTCGAATACTGCCCGGCGACCGCGCGCGCGATGCGCGCCGGTTCGGCGTCGAAGGCGCCGATCGCGCAGCCCAGCGTGTCGAGCAGTTTGCGTTTGCATTCCTTGACGACCGCTGCGGGCAGATCGGCATACGAAAGCCCGGCGGCGTACTCGCTCAATTCGCGGATGCGTTGGTCCATGGAGTCCCTGCGGTTTGGCGTGGCGGCGCGCGCGAATGCACTGCGCCGTGAGGCGTGAATTCTAGCATGTGCTAGCATGCCGCTCCCCGGCCACCCGCACTCAAAAACCACATGCCCCGCTCCGCCGCCATTCTTTTCCTGACGATGCTCGCAACCATTGCGGCGGCGGCCGCACCACCGGAATGGAAACCCGAGCGGGCGATCGAAATCGTCGTCGGCGTCACGCCCGGCGGCCCCGCCGACACCTCTGCGCGCATGATCCAGAAAATTCTGCAGGACAAGCGCATGGTCACGGTGCCCGTGAGCGTGAGCAACCGCGCCGGCGCCAACAACGCGCTGGCCTGGATCTATCTCAATGCACATGCGGGCGATGCGCATTTCATCGCGATGACGCTGCCCAACATCGTCACCAACCGCATTACCGGCGCGCACGACCTCAGCTTCGCCGACGTCACGCCGCTCGCCCAGCTCAACAGCGAATCCATCGTGTTTTCGGTCAAGGCCGATTCGGCCATCAAAAACGGCGCCGAATTGATCGCGCGCCTCAAGGCCAATCCGACCGCGGTCAGCATCGCCTTCAGCAATATCGGCAGTGCCAATCATATCGGCGCCGGCATTGTCATGAAGACCGCCGGGTTCGACGTAAGAAAACTCAAGTTCGTCGCCTTCAAGGGTGCCAGTGAGGCAGTTACCGCGCTGATGGGCGGCCATGTCGATGTGGTGGCCTCGAGCGGCTCGACCGTTGCGCCGCAAGTGGAATCCGGTGCGCTGCGCCTGATTGCCGTTGCCGCGCCGAAGCGCCTGCGTTCCTATCCGGCGGTGCCGACCTGGCGCGAACAGGGCGTCGCGGCCAGCTTTTCGAACTGGCGCGGCGTGATCGGCCCCAAAGGCATGTCGGCGGCACAAATCGCGTATTGGGATGACCTTCTGGGCAAAATCGTCCGCACCGAGGAATGGACCAAAGAAGTCGCGCAACTCGGCTGGGAATCCGAATACCTCAATAGCGCCGACAGCCGCAAATTCCTCGAGCGTCAGAATGAGGAACTCAAGGGCATACTCGGCGAGCTCGCGCTCGCCAAAACGCAGTAGCCCTTTGAACAGTTTCTTACCGCCCCTTGAAGGGAGACGGGTTTTTCAATCTCAATGCAAACAATTTTGTCGTGGATGCCGGCGCTCAGCCCATAAAATTCTGTACGTCCTTCGCCTCATGCAACTCCCACACGCGCGCAATTACCCCGCGCATCTCGATATCGGTCGCGCCACCGGTGTAACCGCACAGCCGCAGTGCCTTGTCCTCGAGTTCCACACGTGACAGCACATTGTCCGGATCCCCTTTGGGCGAACTGATCTTCTTTTCCAGCCTGCGGCCGTCCTTCAGCGTCACGCTGACGCGACCCAGCCAGCGTTTCGGATAGGCGCCATCGACTTCCGGATCGAGCACCATCGTCACCTTGTCGTGAAAAGCCCTTAGCTGTTTTTCGCGCAGCGCCGCCTCAGTGAAATCGGCGAGTCCGGCGCGACCGAGATTGGCGATCAGTGCCAACACGAAGCCCATCGAGAATTTCGATTGATGAATGGTCTGCGGATCGGTCACCGGCCCCAGCACGTCGAGCGCGCCCTGATGCACGTGCGCGGTCAGCTCGACGATATTGTCAGGCTTGAGTTTGTGTTCCTGCATCACCGCGAGCAGCGCATCGGCCGCCGGATGCGTGTGCCGGCAGGAGGCGTGAAACTTGAATGAAGTCTCTGCGGTCGCCCAGCGTGTGCCGAGACGATCGGTCAGACAACTCACATCGGCGTCCGACGACATGCCCGCCGCCATGCCCTGCCTGCCTTCGAAGATCATGCGCGCGCCGGTGAAGCCGTCGCGCGCAATGTAGGCCGCCATCAAGCCGTCGGCCGCCGCCTTGCCGGTGTGCAGTTGTTTGGAATCAGCGGCGTCGCGCAGAAATTCCCACAGTCCCGCCGCCATGGTGCCCGCGGACCCCAGGCAATGCTGCATTTTTTCGGCATCGAGTTTGAGGATGTGCGCAACCCCCGCGGCGGCGGCGAGTTTGCCCGCGGTGCCGGTGGTGTGGAACACCTTGTAATGCGAACGGCCGAGAAATTCGCCCACACGCACGCCGCATTCATAGCCGGCCACCGCGGCCGCGATGAATTCGCGCCCGCTCGAGCCCGCGGCCTGCGCCGCTGCCAGCACCGCCGGAAATACCACCGTGCCCGGGTGCAGCACCGAACTATTGTGAAGATCGTCCTGCTCGACGAAATGCGAGGCAGCGCCGTTGATAAGCGCCGCAAATATCGGTGACGTGCGTTTGCGCGAGACCAAAATCTCGGCTGCACCGTCAGCCGGCCCCATCTCGGCGGCAAACTGTTCCATCACGCGCGTCGGCCGCGCGTCCTTGCCGGCCAGCGCCGAAGCAAACCAGTCGAGAAAAAGATCTTCGGTGCGCAACACGACATCGTGCGGAATTTCCTCGTAGCGGATCGCGCTCAGGAATTCGCACAGCCTGCGCGTCGCCGACGCGGCAAGCGGTTTATCGAGGGCATCCATGGCCTTCAGTCTTTTGCGCGCACCACCGGATTGCGCAGCACGCCGATCGGTTCGCAGATGATTTCGACCGTATCGCCGTGCTTCAGATCCGGTTCAGTCGCCTCGTCGGTGCCGAGCCAGATCATGTCGCCCGGATGCAGCGTCGAATAGCGGGTGATGCGGGCGATGAAGTGCTGCAGGGTAAAGAGCATCTTGCCGGTGCTGTAACTGGCCACGCGCACGCCGTTGACGTCGATCGACACCGTCTGCTTGAGCGGATCGAGACCGGTGGTGACGAACGGCCCGAGCGGCTTGAAGCTGTCGCAATTCTTCGAGCGCCACATCGTGCGATCAGCCTTCTGCCAGGTGCGCTCGCTGACATCGTTGCCGAGCGTGTAACCGAGCACGCAATCGAGCGCATTCGCCTCGGTCAGGTGGCGCGCCGTCTTGCCGATCACCGCCACCAGTTCGCCCTCGAACTGCACGGGCCCCGGCGAATCGGCGGGAATCACGATCGGTTCGCCGGTGGCGATCAAGGCGTTGTTCGCGCGATAGCCGATGTCGGCCTTCTCCGGCAGTTTGGTGTTGGTACCCTTGCGCCGATTGCCCCATTCGACGTGGGCGGCGTAATTCAGTCCCGCGCAATAGAAGGTCTGCGGCACGAAGGGCAGCAACACCTTCAGCGTGGACAGCGCATGCTTCTTCGCCGTTGCCTTGCACGTATCGAATGGCGAGCCGTCGAGTTCGGTCACCTGTTCGCCTTCGACCAGACCGAAGAAAGTTTTCCCCTGCAATTCAAAGCGTCCGAATTTCATTTCTACTCCTCCTGAATTTATACGGCACCGCCGGCATGCAGCGCGCTGATTTCTTCGTTTGAATAGCCGAGTCCCGCCAGAACCGTGTCGGTATGTTCGCCGATCGCCGGCACCGGATCGAAGCGCGGCTCGAACCCGGGCATCGTCACCGGCGGCAGCAGCGCCGGAATCGCGCCCGCCGGCGTTTGCACTTCGCGCCAGCGCTTGCGCGCCTGCAACTGCGGATGATCCCACACTTCCTCCGGCGTGTTGATGCGCGCGTTGGCGATGCCTGCAGCGTCGAGCCTCGCTGCCACATCGGCGGCGGTCATGACGGAGAAGATCTGTTCAATCAGCTCAACCATTTCGGCGCGCGCCGCGGTGCGTTTGGTATTGTTGTCGTAACGCGGATCTTTCGCCAGTTCGGGACGTGACAGCACGCCCGCGCAAAACTTCGCCCATTCGCGCTCGTTCTGGATGCCCAGCATGACAACGGCGCCGTCGCCGCATTTGAAGCGGCCGTACGGCACGATGGTGGCGTGATCGGGGCCGCTGCGGCGCGGAGCCTTGCCGCTGAAATGCGTGTAATAGAGCGGGTGCGACATCCATTCGGCCAGCGCCTCGAACATCGTCACTTCGACCCGCGTACCCTTGCCACTGCGCTCCCGCTGATACAGTGCGGTCAGGATCCCGGAGTAGGCGTACATGCCGGCACTGATATCGACGATCGAAATGCCGACCTTGGTTTGCGTCTCCGGCGTGCCGGTCACCGACAGCACGCCCGCTTCGCTTTGCACCAGCAGGTCGTAGGCCTTCTTCTCCGCATAAGGCCCGCTATCGCCGTAGCCGGAGAGATCGCAGACGATCAGACGCGGATGCCGCGCCAGCAACGCATCGGCGGCGAGTCCCAGCCGCGCTGCAGCGCCCGGCGCGAGATTCTGAATAAATACATCGGCACCCTCGATCAGCCGCGCCAGAATATTCCCCGCCTGCGGATGCTTGACGTCCAGCGTCAAACTTTCTTTCGAGCGGTTGAGCCAGACGAAGTAGGCCGACTGGCCGTTCACCGTCTGATCATAGTCGCGCGCAAAATCGCCGACGACGGGGCGCTCGATTTTGATTACGCGCGCGCCGAGGTCGGCGAGCTGGCGCGTGCAGAACGGTGCGGCCACCGCCTGCTCGAGCGCGACGACCGTGATGCCTTCAAGTGGACGCATGGGAATTCCTGTCAGTGCGCCGATTATATCAACGCAGATGCGCGAATCCGCCAAAGCCGCTAAGATGAGCGCTCATGGAACGCGCGCAGAATAGCGCCGCCAACGGAGGGGAATACCATGTATGTGGCTGACAGCAAGCGTCTGACGCGCGCCGGCGCGCGCAGGATGATGGAGAGCGCCACCGCGGCCGCGGAAAAAGCGGGCGTGGCGATCGCGGTGGCGATTGCCGACGGCGGCGGCCATCTGATCATGCTCGAACGCATGGATGGCGGGCGCTTCCACACCGTGCATTCGTCAACGACCAAGGCGGTGTGCGCCGCATCGAACAAGCGCCCGACCACCGCCAAGGGCGCGGCCGGTCAGGACCTCGACACCGCGCATGCAATCGGCCTCGCGCTGGCCGCTGGCCCGGAACGCTGGACGGCGATGGAAGGCGGCTACCCGATCATCGTTGACGGCGAATGCATCGGCGGCATCGGCGTCAGCGGCGGCGACTGGTCGTTCGACGACCGCGTTGCTCGCGAAGCGGTCGAAGCGATCGGCGCGCAGTGGAAATTGGACGCCAGATAAATCCAGCCGGCTGCACAACGGAGGAGTTCCTGAATGGCTTTTGAAGCGGTAAAAGTCGGCTGTCTCGGCATGGGCTGGTGGTCGGATGTGCTGGCCGACGCCATGATCAAATCCGGCCGCTTTAAAATCGTCTCCTGCTTTACGCGCTCAGACGCCAAGAAACAGGCCTTCGCAAAAAAATACGGCTGCAGCGGGGCCGTCAGCTACGACGCCATGCTCGCAGACCCCGCGATCGAGGCGATCATCAATACCACGCCGAACAACGTGCATCTGGAAACCACGCGCGCCGCCGCCGCTGCGAAGAAGCATGTGTTCCTCGACAAGCCGATCGCCAACACCGTCGCCGACGGCAATGCCATCACCGCGGCCTGTAACAAGGCCGGCGTGGTGCTCGCGCTGGGGTATCAGCGCCGCCGCGAAAGCCATTTCCGCTGGATCAAAAATCAGATTGACGCCGGCGTGTTCGGCAAACTCGTCAACGCCGAGGCCAATATCAGCCGCGACCGCTTGGGCAAAATCGATCTCTCGTCCTGGCGCTATACCGCCGAGGGCATGCCCGGCGGCGTCATGCTGCAAATCGGCATCCACTATGCCGACGTGCTCGAATACCTGATGGGGCCGGTCAAGTCCGTCAACGGCCGCTTCGCGCAGCTCGTGCTGCCCGGCGACAACCCGGATGTGGCGAGCCTGATTCTGGAACATGAGAACGGCGCGCTGTCCACGCTCAACGCCAGCTATGCCTCGGCCTCCGAGTACTACCTGATGAACATCTACGGCAAGGAAGCCAGCGCCTATTACGACATGCACGGCGGACTGCGCTGGCTCAAGCGCGGCAGCGATCGCGCCGAACCGGTGGCCTGCGCGAAGAACGACGCCATTGTCGATGAACTCGACGAGTTCGCCGCCGCGGTGCGCGGCGCGGCGCAACCGGAAATGGATGGCGCGCGCTCGACACGTTCGCTCGCGGTGCTGCTCGCCGGCATTCAATCGGCGCGCGAAGGCCGGCGCGTCGAAATCGCGGAGGTTTTAGCCGCACGAAAATAGTTTTTGCGTCGGGGGACAGTCATGCGCACGTGCATCAGCCTGCTTCTTGCAACCATCGCCGCCGTATTCGCCGCGTCAATCAGGGCACAGGATGTGCCTTACCCAAAACGCGGCAACATCGAAATCACCGTGCTGTTTCCTGCCGGCTCCTCCGCCGATGTCACCGCGCGGCTGCTCGCGCAGGGCATGTCGAGACAACTCGGCGCCAATGTCATCATCGTCAACCGTCCGGGTGCCGGCGGCGCCATCGGCTACAAATACGTTGCTGCGCAAAAACCCGACGGCTATGTGCTGGTGTGGAATTCGAATTCCATTTCGACCACCTTCCATTCCGGCCAATCCACAGTCGATTACCGCGCGTTCGAGCCGGTTGCGCGCGTGCTCGCCGAATCGCCGGTGCTGGCGGTCAAGGGCGATGCGAAATGGAAAACGCTCAACGACTTCATTGCCGATGCGAAGTTGCGCCCCGGCAAAATCACCGTCGCCAACTCGGGCACCGGCAGCCACACGCACATCTCGGCCGTCGCCCTGTTCAAGGTGGCCGGTGTCGATGTGATCGATGTGCCCTACGGCGCGGCGCAGGTGGTGCCCAGCCTGCTCGGCGGACACGTCGATTCGATGCTGCAATTGCCCGGCGCGCTGGCCGGTCAGGTCGGCGCCGGCAACATGCGATTGCTGGCGGCGCTGACGCCGGCGCGCGACCCGTCGATGCCGGGCGTGCCGACCGCGATCGAACAGGGTTTCAACGTGTCGCTGGAGGCATGGCGCGGAATCGCAGCGCCGAAGGGCACGCCGCGCGCGGTGATTGCGCAGCTCGAGGCGGCGATCCGCAAGTGTGTCGAAGACCCCGATTTCATCAAGGGCAGCGAGAACCTCAACGTGCGGCCGGCTTATCTGCCCGCCGCCGATTTCGGCGAGCTCATCGCCAAAGAGGACGCCGAGATGGCAAAGCTGATGCAGGTGATCGGCATCAAGCAGTAGCCATCGCCGCACCGGCGGTGCCCGACATGCCGCGCGCCGGTTCGGGCGCGCGCTACTGCGCGGGCAGGTGCTTCCTGATGATTTCGTACAGCTCCGGCCGGTGCCTGCTCACTTCGTCGTGCGTGAGGCCCTCGAGCGAGTGCGGATATTTCAGCCAGCTTTCGGTTTCGTGGATGTAGTAATCGGGCACGCGGCCGGTTTGATTGCGTTTCGGCTTGTAGTACGGAACGGCGACGCGGATATCGCGAGGCGTGTTGAGGCGCGCCAGTTCCCGCAGATGATTGATCACCACGTCGATGGTGTGACCGGTATCGAAAACGTCGTCGACGATCAACAGACTGTCTTCCTGACGCACGGTCTTGATCAGGTAACTCAAACCATGCACGCGGATCTGCGCGGAACGGCCGTCGATGCCGTGATAGGCAGATGTGCGAATGGCGATATGATCGGCCGCAATGCCGGCGCAGGCCAACAGTTCCTGCACGGCGACACCGATGGGCGTGCCGCCGCGCCAGAGCGCGATGATGATATTCGGCCGGAAACCGCTTTCGATGATTTTGGCGCCCAGACGGAAGGAGTCTTCGAGCAGCTCCTGTGCCGCCAGGTAAATTTTTTCGGACATTGCGGATCAGTCGATCGTCTGCGATTCGCAGTATGATATGCAGACTTCGCCCATTAGTCACGAACCATCACATGCAACACTCGGAAACCGCCAGAAAACTCTTCGTCGACGAAAAAACACTGATCGAAGATTCGTATCGGCTGGCGGTGGCGATCCTCGAAAGCGGCTTCCGGCCCGACTTCATCGTCGGCGTCTGGCGCGGCGGCTCGACCATCGGCATCTACGTGCAGGAGTGCCTGCAATACCTCGGCGTCAAAACCGACCATATCGCCATCCGCACGTCCTATCGCGGCATGCAGGACTATCTGGAAAAATTCCACCGCCCCGGCGAAATCCGCGTGCACGGCCTGCAATATCTGCTGGAAAACATGAACCGCGACGACAATCTGCTGCTGGTCGACGATGTCTACAGCACGGGGCGCAACATTGCAGCCGTAATCGAACGGCTCGGCGCCAAGGCCAAACGCAACATGTCCGCCGATGTGCGCGTCGCCGCGGTCTACTACAAGCCCGGGCACCGGCTGGTCGAACGGCAGCCGGATTACTTTATCCACTCCACCGACAACTGGGTGGTTCTGCCGTACGAGCTGGACGGCCTAACGGCAGACGAGATCAGGACACATAAGTCGTGGGTGCTGCCGATGCTGTCGGCGCTGCACCGCAAGCCTGCGCCCTGACCTGAAGTGCCAATGCGGCAAGCGTTCCCCGCAAGCGGGCTGACGCTCGCCGGCAACCGCGTTTAAACGCCTTCGACAATGCGGATGTCGCGCACCGCGCCGTCGCCCAGCGCAGCCAGCGCGGCCTGATAACCGGCGCTGTCGTGCGCCGCGGTAGCAGCTGCCACGCTGTCGAATTCAATCATGACGGTGCGCTGGTTCTCGCCGGCCTCATAGGTCTTGGCCGGCATGCCGCGCACCAGAAAACGACCGCCCGTCGCGGCGATCGCCGGACCGGCGAGTTTTGCATACGCCGCCAGTTTGTCTGCATCCTTGATCGCGCGGTAGCAGGCGATCCAATACGCTTTTGCCATTTCATTCCCCCTGAATTTGTTGGTGTTTATGTCTTCGCGGCTGTGTTGTTACCGCGGTGCTACTTCGCGGCTTTCGAGTACTTGCCGGTCAACTGCGGCGTGCTGACACCTTCGAGTTTCTTGTTGGCATGTTCAAGCCGCGTATCGCGCGACCAGGTGCGCTTCAGATTATCGCGCACGTTGATGTGCAGGACGCCCAATCCTTCACATTCAAGTTCGACCTTGTCGCCGTCCATGAAGGCATTCAGACCGCGGTGATTGGTGCCGGTGGCCAGCACGTCGCCCGCCTCCAGCGTGTGTATGGAGCTCACCCATTCGATGCAACGCGGGATCTTGTGCGCCATGTCGTCGCTGTTGAAATTCTGCTTTACGATGCCATTGACCTTCAACGTGATCTGCAGCTTCTGCGGATTCTTGATTTCGTCGGCGGTAACAAGAAAGGGCCCCATCGGCGCGAAGGTCTCGCGCGACTTCATCTGATAAAAGGTGTTGCCCGCCGGGGGCAGGCCGCGCGCCGAGCCGTCGATGAAGTTTACGTAACCGAAGATATATTGCATCGCATCCGCTTCCTTGACGTTGCTCGCGCGCTTGCCGATCACCAGCGCCAGTTCCGCTTCACCTTCGAAGATGGTGGCCGGAATATCCGGCAGCACCATGGTGTCGCCGTCGCCGATCACGCCGCTCGGCGACTTGTGAAAGGCATTGATCGGTGCCGGCTCGCTGCGCGTGCCGTCTTCCATGTAGTTCACGGCCATGCAGTCGATGTTATGCGGACGCGGCAGCGGCGGCCGCAGGCGCACTGATTTCAGCGGCACGCCGGTTTCCCTGGCGACGGCTGCCTCGAGTTTGCCGCGGTACGCATCAAAGCGCTCGATCAGGCCGTTGATCAGATTGTGCGGGCCGGTATGCGGAATGTCGTTGACCACAGCCGACACATCGACCACGTTGTCGCCCTTGACCACGCCCAGCCTGAAATCATCGAAATAACAAATCTTCACGAAACTCTCCCCGATTGATCAAAACAACGTTTTTTTGTTCTAGACGACACGTGTAAACCCGGCCGGCATGGTCTGCAGGAAGGATTTGCGCGCGGTGATGCCGGCATGCCATTTCGCCAGCGCCGGCTGGCCGCTGCGCCAGTCGTGCGGATAGCGGATATCGACGTATTGCAGCGCGACGCCCATCACGATATCCGCAAGACTTAATTTTTTTCCGACCAGAAACTCGCCGCCCGCATACTCGCCGCCGGCGCTGCTCAGCGCGCGCGCAATGCGCGCTTCCTCGCGGCGCATTTTCTCCGGCATCTGCATGTCGGCCGGCCGCCGCGTTTCGAGGATGCGCGCGATGGTGGCATCGATCATGCCGTTGCCCAGCGCCTGCCACCATTGCGACTGCCAGTAACCGGCTGCGTCGGTCGGCGACAGCGGCTTGCCCTCGAGATTGTCGAGGTAATGCACCACCAGCGGCGATTCGAACAGGAATTTGCCGGGCGCGATCTCCAGCACCGGCACCTTGCCCAGCGGATTCTTCGCCGGGATGCCGCTATCCGCGGCCCACGGGTCGTCGGCCACGTATTCGCAATCGATGTTCTTCTCGATGATCAGCACGCGCGCCTTGCGCGCATAGGGCGAAAAATCCGATCCGTACAGTTTCATCGCTGCCTCCTTGCGGTTATCGATGCTCACTCGACTGCGGCGCCGGTGAGCTTGATCAGTCTTGCATATTTGTCGTAGTCAGCCTTGAGCCGCGCGTCAAACTCCTCCGGCGTGCTGCTCCAGGCGTCGATCGCCTGATTGGTCAGGCCCTGCACGACGTCGGGGTTTTTCAGCGCGCGGTTGATTTCGGCATTCAGTTTATCGATGATCGCTTTTGGCGTGCCGGCCGGCGCGAAGGCGGCAACCCACGGGCTCATTTCGTAGCCCGGCACCCCGGCGGCGGCGATCGTCGGCAGATCGGGCAGCGCTGACGAGCGTTTGCCCGACGACACCGCGAGCGCGCGCAGGCGCCCCGAACGGATATGCGGCAGCACCGTCGAGATGGTGGCCAGCGAAGCCTGCGTTTCTCCGGAAACCAGCGCGGTCACCTGGGGCGCGCCGCCTTTGTACGGCACGTGTACCAGCTGGACGCCGGCCATCACCGCAAACAATGCCATCGCCATATGCGGCGCACTGCCGTTGCCGGAGGTGGAATAATTGATCTGCCCCGGCCGGCTCTTCGCAAGCGCGATGAACTCCTTCACCGATTTGACGGGCAGCGCCGGATGCACGGTGAGCACGCCGGGTTGGTTGGCGAGCAGGCCGATGCCGGCAAAATCCTTCAGCGTGTCGTACGGCAGCTTCTTGTACATCGACGCGTTGCCGACATGGCTGGTCGAATGCACCATGATGGTGTAACCGTCGGGCGCCGCCTTGGCGACAATTTCGGCGCCGATGGTGCCGGTGGCGCCGCCGCGGTTTTCGATGACGAACTGCTGGCCGAGGCTTTCCGCCACTTTCTGCAACACGATGCGGCCGACCACGTCGTTCGAGCCGCCCGGCGGCCACGGAATCAGCACGCGCACCGGCTTCGACGGATAGGCCTGCGCAAACACCTGCAGCGTCGCGGCGGCCAGCAGCAGGGCCAATAGTCTTGTCGATGTCGTCATGGAAACTCCGGTGGCTGCGGTTGATGGCAGACGCGCATTATCGGCAAAAGCCGCCGTCGCTTCAAACATGTTCTTTTTGCGGCGCACCGGGCCTATTCGGCTTTGATACCGGCCGCCTTGACCAGCCTGGTCCATTTCGCCAGGTCGTTATGAATCACCGTTGCATACTGCTCCGGCGTGCCGCCGATGACGTCGCCGCCCTCGTCGAGCAGGCGGCTGCGCACCGCCGGCACCTGCAAGACCGCGGTGAGTTCGCGACTCAAAAACGCAATCGTGGTTTTCGGCACGGCCGCGGGCAGCAACACGCCGTACCACTGCATCGCCTCGTAGCCGGGCAGACCGCTCTCCGCCACCGTTGGCACGTCCGGCAGCACCGGGCTGCGTTTCAGACTGCTCACACCCAGCGCGCGCAGGCGGCCGGATTTCACATGCGGCAGGGTCGGGATCAGATTATTGAACGCCGCCTGCACCTGCCCGCCGATCAAATCGTAAGCGGCCGGCGCGCTGCCGCGATACGGCACGTGGGTCAGATTCACACCGGCCATGTACTTGAACAATTCCATTGCCAGATGCGACATCGCGCCGATGCCGGAACTGGCGTAGCTCAATTGCCCCGGCTTCGCCTTCGCCAGCGCGATCAATTCGCCGACGGATTTTGCCGGCACCGCCGGATTCACTGCCAGAATGAAGGGCACGCTGCTGATCTGCATCACCGGCGCGAGATCGCGCTCGACGTTATAGGGCAGTTTCTGCATCGCCGGGCTCACCACGATCGCGCTGCTGGTCGCCACCAGCCACGTGTAGCCGTCAGGCGGCGCCTTCGCGACGATATCTGCACCGATGGTGCCGCCGGCGCCCGCTCGATTATCCACCAGCAAAGGCTGGCCGAATCGTTCCGTGAGTTTTTCACCGAGTGCGCGCGCCACCGTGTCGGAGCCGCCGCCGGGTGCGGAGCCGGTGACGACGCGGATGGCCTTATCCGGATAACTGCCGGCAATCGCGTGCATCGCAACGAGGGCACAACCTGCCGCGGTCAACAGTGTCCGCGCATAGCCGCAAACAAAAAATTCCGGCACATCACTCAACGAGTGACCATTGCGCCGTCCAGACGACCGGCGAACGCGCGCAAGCACATTCCATAACTTTTGCAGAGTCCGCATCCGGCTACTCGACCCTGAGGCCGGCGTCCTTGACCACCCTGCCCCATTTGCCGATCTCGGCTTTGACAAAATCTCCCCACGCCGCGGGCGTGCTGCTTTGGATATCGACGCCGGCCGCAGTCAGACGTTCGATCACATCGGGCATCGCCAGCACGCGCACGACATCGGCATTGAATTTCGCAACGATTGCAGGCGGCGTTTTCGCCGTCGTAAACAGACCCTGCCAGTCGAGCACCGAAAATCCGGCGACGCCGGCCTCGGCAACCGTCGGCGTATCGGGCAGCGCCGGCGAACGCTTCGAGGCGCTGACGCCGAGCGCGCGCAGCTTGCCCGCCTTGATGAATGGGATCGCCGACGGCATGCTGGCGAAGCTCGCCGAAATCTGGCCGCCGACCAGATCCGCCATCGCCGGCCCGCCGCCCTTGTACGGCACGTGCACGACATTGACCTGCGCGAGCAGCTTGAACAATTCGACCGCCATGTGCGGCGCGCCGCCGGTGCCGCTGGAGCCGAATGACAACTGCCCCGGCTTGGCTTTCGCCAGCGCGACGAGTTCGCGCACATCCTTCGCCGCAACGCCCGGATGCACCACCAGTACATTGGCGATATTGGCCGTATACGTGATCGGCGCGAAATCACGCACGATGTCGTACGGCATTTTGTAGAGACTCGCATTGATCGCAAACGGACCGATCGTGCCCAGCACTGCCGTATAGCCGTCGGCGGCCGCCTTGGCGACGAGATCCGATCCGATCATGCCGTTGGCGCCGCCGCGATTGTCGATCACCACCTGCTGGCCCCATGCGTCCGACAGTTTCTGGCCGACCACGCGCGCAACCAGATCGGTGCTGCCGCCCGGCGGAAACGGCACGATCATGCGCACCGGCTTGATCGGAAATTGTTGCGCCCCGGCCATGCCGATCGAGAACGCGATGAATGCGGTCGCAAAAACCGCGCGATTGGGTAGCATTGCGATTGCCCTTCAACGATCGGCTACAATCAAGCCACAGTGCGGGTGACAAGCACGACGCCGCCCGATTATAACAGCCGCCCTGCGCGGCGATTGCCGACGTCCCCGGAGAAAGCATGCAAGCCTGGCGCAATCCTTATGCCGTTTCCTTCGCGCAGGCGGCCGCCGGATTCACGGCCGGCAAACAGACGCCGCGCGATTTTCTCGAACGCTGCATCGCCAGCATCGACGA
This sequence comes from uncultured beta proteobacterium, assembly GCA_903889565.1. GTDB lineage: Bacteria > Pseudomonadota > Gammaproteobacteria > Burkholderiales > SG8-41 > PALSA-1004. The sequence goes on along the minus strand of CAISYC010000068.1, from coordinate 405,301 downwards.
ATACGAATCACGGGTGCGCGCATTCGTCACGCTCGACCTGAAAGCCGCGCGCAAAGCGGCCGACGCCGCTGCCCAACGCTGGCGCAGCGGACGGCCGCTGTCGCCGATCGACGGCTGCCCGGTGGCGATCAAGGACATCATGGCCACCGCCGACATGCCGACGCAAATGGGCAGCCCGGCGTTCAAGGACTGGCAATCCGGTCAGGACGCCGCCTGCGTGCACGCGCTGCGCCGCGGCGGCGCCGTGATTTTCAACAAAACGGTAACCACCGAATTCGCGATTGGTTTTTCCGGCCCGACCACCAATCCCTTCGATCCGGCACGCACGCCCGGCGGTTCCTCCAGCGGCACCGCCGCTGCGGTCGGCGCCGGCATGCTGCCGGTGGGGCTCGGCACGCAAACGCAGGGTTCAACCTTGCGCCCGGCTTCGTATTGCGGCGCGGTCGGTTTCAAGCCGACGATACACGCGCTCAATACGGCGGGCATCCATCCGCTGTCGGCAACCTGCGATCATCTCGGCATCATCGGTGCCACGCTCGACGACGTGTGGCTGATCGCCGCGCAAATTTCACTCGGCATCGGCAGCCCCGGCTACGGCTTTCTGAACGGCGCCGCCGGCGCGCTGCCGGTGCCGGTCAAGCCGCGCCGGCTGGTCGTGCTGCATACGCGCGGCTGGAAAGAAATCGATGCCCGTAGCCGGCAGGCGTTCGATGCGGCGCTGGGCGCATTCGCCAAATCAGGCATTGCCATTACGACGGTGGATCACGAACCGCGTGTGCAGGCCTTCGAGGACGCGCTCGAACGAGACATCGACGGCGCGCTCGATATCGTCGCCTACGAGATGCAATGGCCGTTCCGCGATTACATTGCGCGTTACGGCGAGTTGATCGGCACCCGCATACACGGCCTGATCAAACGCGCCGACACGATGATGCCGGCGGACTACAGCGCGCTGCTCGCCACCCGTCATGCCATCCGCGCGCACTGCCGCGGGCTGCTCGCCGAACTCGACGCCGACGCGTTCGTCACGCTGGCCTCGTCGGGTCCCGCGCCGGTCGGTCTCAAGGAAAGCGGCAGCCGCAGTTTTCTGACGCCCGGATCCTGGCTCGGTTTTCCGGCGTTCGCATTGCCGCTGCTGCAAGGCGACGGCCTGCCGTTCGGCATTCAACTGCTGGGTGCCGACCATCGCGACGGCGAACTGTGCGCGGCCGCGCGCTGGATCATGCGCGAATATACTTCCGCCGTTTGAACGCAAGCCGCCGCCCGACGAAGGCGCGCACCAACCGCGCAGCGTAAATGCGCGCGGCGTTTCGCCCGCGCCACGCCTAAGGTTCGAGCACGATGCCGTACTTGCGCACGATCTCGTGCCAGCGGTCGATTTCCGTTTTGACAAAGGCGCCGAATTCCTCGGGGCTCGACACAAACACATCGGCGCCGATCTCGGCATAGCGGTCGCGCACCTCGGGCGAGGCGACCGCCTGGCGGATCGATTCATTGAGCTTCATGACGATCTCGCGCGGCGTGCCGGCAGGCGCGAACATGCCGTACCACTGGCGCGCATTGAAGCGCGGATAACCGAGTTCCTTCATCGACGGCACCTGCGGAAACATCGGCGTGCGATCGAAACCCGCCACCGCCAGCGCGCGCAAGCGGCCGGCCTTGATGAACGGCGTCAGCACCGGCAGGTCGGCAAACATGCCCTGCGCCTGGCCGCCGATGACATCGGTCACCGCCGGCCCCGCGCCTTTGTACGGCACGTGGGTGATCTTGATGCCGGCCTGATCGCGGAAAAGCTCGAGTGCCAGATGCAGATTGCTGCCGGCACCCGAAGACGCAAAGACCACTTCGCCCGGACGCGCTTTCGCAATCGCGATCAGTTCCTTCACGGTCTTCGCCGGGAAACTCGGCGTCACCACCATCATGACCGGTGCGCCGACCACCGGCGTCACCGGCGCGAAATCGCGGATCGGGTCGTAGGCCATCTTCTCGTAGACCGCCGGATTGATCGCCATGGTGCTCGATGTCGGCATCAGCAGCGTATAGCCATCGGGTTTGGCCCTGGCCACCAGCTCGGCACCGATCATGCCGTTGGCGCCGGCGCGATTGTCCACCACCACCGGCTGCGCGAGAAGTCCGGTCAGTTTTTTCGCCAGATGACGCGCCGTAATATCGGTCGGCCCGCCCGGTGCGAAGGGCACAACGACACGAATCGGCATCTTCGGCATCCACGGCGCATCCGCAGCATGCGCAGCATGCGCAGCATGCGCAGCGCAGGCGAATAAACCTGAAACCAGTGCGATGCACCTCATATAAATGCTTATTTTCATGACCACCTCCCCGGGCGGAATTATACGACTGCAGCCACAGCGGCAACGACACAGCGAGTCAATCCAGTATGACTGGCGGCTCCATTTATAAACGATTGCCAGCCGGTGATCGGCAAACAACATCAGGCCACTTTGCATGATGACCTGCAAGCGCGCCGACCGCGCGGCGTGTTACAGCACCGAGCGCACCAGCCCGCCGTCGACGCGGATCGTCGTGCCCGTGATGTAACTCGATTTGCCCGAAGCAAGAAATGCCACCAGATTCGCCAGCTCGCGCGGCTCGCCAATGCGCCCGACGGCGGTTTCCCTGGCGCGCTCGACCAGCGCGTCTTTCAGAGAAATACCAAGCTCTTTTGCGCGCGAGGTCACATTGCCGAGCATGCGTTCGCTCAAGAGTGAACCCGGGCAGACGTTGTTGACGAGAATGCCGTCGCGCCCCACTTCGTCGGCAAGACTCTTGGCGAAGGCCACCACGCCCATGCGCGTAGCGCCGGACAGCGCAAGATTGGTGATCGGCTGGTACACGGTGCTGGCGAGAATATTGATGATGCGCCCGCCGCCCTGCCGCTTCAGATGCGGAATCGCCTCTCTCGACATGCGCGCGAAATACAGCAGCGAGCGCTGCACCGCGGTCGCCCATTGTTCCTCGGTGGCATCGACGGATCGCGCCAGCGGCGGGCCGCCCGAGTTGTTGACAAGCACGTCGAGACGGCCGAACTTCGCAATGGCAGCGGCGACCAGCGCTTGTATCGTCGCATACTGTTCCAGATCGCCGGCAAAGGCGATCACTTCGGCACCGGTCGCAGTGCGGATTTCCTGCGCCGCTTTATCCAGATCAGCGGCGTTTCGGCTGCACATCACCAACCGCGCGCCCTCTTCGGCCAGCACTTCGGCGCAGGCCCGCCCCAGCCCCTTGCTCGCGCCGCCGACGATCGCCACCTTGCCCGTCAATTCCAGATTCATTTGCACCGCTCCTCAAAGCCCGCTTGGGGGCAACATGCTAACGCAAACGGGCATAATTGGAAGCAAATGCCCAATGCATCAACGATACGGAAAATATCGAATATTGTGTGGAGTGACACGCATGCCCGCGCAACACGACGCCGCCGCTGCAGAGCGCCTGTGAACTCGCGGCTGGCCTGTTTTTCTCGGCGCGCGCGTTCGGCTGGAGGCACGGAAGCGCGCCCCGGTTGGCCGCACTGCTTGTGCCGCCGCCGGGTTTCGCTATCATGCGCTGACCATGTCGCCCTGGAAACGAAAATCCAACAACGCCGCCGGCGTCTTCGTCATTACGCCGATGTTCGGCGCGGAAGTGGCGACACTCGATCACGTCGATCCGCATGCGGCGACGCCCTGGATACCCGCCCTGCTGATCGCGATTGCCGCAGGTGCGCCGGCCGCCGCGCTACGCTGGCATCGCAAGGCAATGCATAGCCCTGATTGACCGCATGATTATCGCGCCAGCAACCACCGCGGATATTCCGGCATTGAGCGCCCTGCTCTCGCTGCTGTTCGAACAGGAAGCCGAATTCAAGCCCGATCCGGCGGCGCAGGCGCGCGGACTCGCGCTTATCATCGCCGACCCCGCTATCGGTCTCGTGCTGGCGGCGCGCCAGCGCGATCAGATCGTCGGCATGATCAACCTGCTGTTCACGGTGTCCACCGCGCTGGGTGAACGCGTCGCCCTTCTCGAAGACCTGATCGTCGCGCCGCCGGCACGCGGCGGCGGCATCGGTTCGCAACTACTGACGACGGCAATCGCGGCGGCGCACGAATACGGTTGCCGGCGCATCACGCTGCTCACCGACCGCGACAACGCCGCTGCGCAGCGTATCTACGCCAGGCATGGCTTTACCGCCTCGGCCATGCTGCCGATGCGGCTGCACCGGACATGACCTACGCCTGCACCGTGTTCTGCGTGCTGCTGGCACTGCTTGCGAGCAGCCTGCCGCTGGCCGTGCTGCCAGCCGAGCATCTGGGTCAGGCGCAGGCGGTCCTGATCGGCACCGGCATCGTGGTCGGCGTGGCGCTCGACTGGCGGGAGATGTCGAAACGCAAAAACAGGAAATGACGCTCGCGCAGGACCCTGCCTTGCGCCGCGTTGCGCGGATGCTGCCGCTGTTACTGACCGCGCTGCGCGCGCTGCTCGCTCCAGTCGTGATCTGGCTGACGCTATACCGGCCCGACGGTTTTGCCTTCGGTGTTTGTCTGGGGCTGGCGTTCTTGTCCGATCTGTTCGATGGCATCGTCGCCCGACGGCTTCACGTTGCAACGCCGGCGCTGCGGCGGCTCGACAGCATTGCCGACACGTTGTTCTACCTCGCCGCATTGTCCGCAGCGTGGCTGTTGTATCCGGGCGCACTGCTGGAGCACGCGTTCGCGCTGGGCGTGCTGATCGCGCTGGAACTCGCGCGCTATGTGTTCGACCTCGTCAAATTCAAACGCGAAGCGAGTTACCACATGTGGTCGTCGAAACTGTGGGGCGTTTTTCTGTTCACCGGGTTTTTTGCATTGCTGGCGCTGGGCATTGCCGGTTGGCCGATCGCGCTGGCCATTTACGCCGGCATCGTCGCCGATCTTGAAGGACTGGCAATCTCGGCGGTGATCGTAGAATGCAAAACCGATATTCCGACGATTTTCCACGCGCTGCGGTTGCGCGCCGATGCCCGCGCCGGGCGCTGAAACACGCACGCATTGGCCGCGCTCACCGCAGGTTAGAATGAGCGTGAAGGTGTAACCCGCACAGACGGGCTCACGACTGCGAGGAGGAAACTTTGATGTCGTCATCACATTTCGCTGTCGCACTGACTGCGCTTGTATTCGCCGCCGGCGCCGGCGCAGCCTATCCCGACAAACCGGTCAGGCTGGTCGCGCCCTTTGTGGCAGGCGGCCCCACCGATATCGTGGCCCGCGTGGTGGCACAGCACCTGACCCAGGCCTTCGGTCAAACCGTCGTCGTCGATAACCGCGGCGGCGCTTCCGGCGCGATCGGCTGCGAAATCGTCGCCCGCGCCGTGCCCGACGGCTACACGCTGATGATCGGCTCTTCGGGCAACCTCGCCGTCGCTCCGGCGCTGTTCGCCAGACTGCCGTACGATCCGGCCAAGGATTTTCAGGCGATCACGCAAACCACCTCGGGTCCGCAGGTACTCGCGCTGTTCCCCGGCGTGCCGGCTAAAACGGTGCCGGAACTACTTGTCCTCGCGCGTGCCAAACCCGGCGGGCTCAACTACGCCTCGGGCGGCACCGGCACCACCACCCAACTCGGCATGGAGTTGTTCAAATCGATGGCCGGCGTTGAGATCGTGCACGTGCCGTACAAAGGCACCGGTCAGGCGCTGAACGACCTGCTCGCCGGCCAGGTGCAGATCATGATGGCGAGCCTGCTGCCCGCACTGCCGCAGGTTCGCGCGGGCCGCCTGCGCGGCATCGCAGTCACCAGCGCGCAGCGCACCGCCGCTCTGCCCGATACGCCGACCATCGGCGAGAGCGGCGTGGCCGGTTTCGAAACCACTTCGTGGCACGGTTTGCTAACGCCGGCAAAAACGCCCGCAGCGATTGTCGCGCGTGTGCATGCGGAGATGGTGAAAATGCTCAACCAGCCGGATGTAAAGGCGCTGTTTCTCGCACAGGGCATGGACACGGTCGGCAACACGCCGTCCGAGTTCGCCGACTATATCCGCGGCGAAACCGCGAAATGGACACGCGTCGTGCGCGCGCTCGGCATCGCTCCGCAGTAATTTTTTCGCCGCCGTCAATCTGCCGTCGTATCGCGGTTGCGACTACGCGACGCACAGGGTATCTTTCGACCTCGCGCCGGATTGCCGGCCCGCATAAAAATTCATTGGAGGATACACGATGCCCAGCCCCGAACGCCCCAAGACCGGCCGCCCACATCTGCGGCGCGACAATCAGAAGTGGGTATTCGACTGGGTCATCAAGGAAACCGGCAACGTTTTCCACTTCCAGTCCGACGGTCGCGGACGCCTGCCGCGCAGCGTGCGCAATCACGACATGATCAGCAAGCACATGGGGCTTGCCGCACGACGCATGGAAAAACTCGCGCAGGCCGAAGCCGAGGCCGGCCACCGCCAGACCGCGATGGAACTGTATTACCAGACCACGCTGCTGTGGCTGGACGCGCAACACGTGGTATTCGAAACCAACGACGAGAAGCGCTATCTGCACGGCGGCCTGATGCGCTGCTACGACAAGGTGCGCGAGTTCGCCCCGTACAAGATCGAACACGTCGATATTCCGTGGAACGGCACCGTCGTTTCCGGCAATCTGCATCTGTGCCCGGGCGAAGGCAAGAAGCCGCTGGTTTTCTACGTGCCCGGTTGCGATCAAACAAAGGAAGCGTGGCCGCACCCCAACTACAACCAGGCCCTGCAGCGCGGCATGCATCTGTTTTCGTTCGACGGCCCCGGTCAGGGCGAAAGCAATCTGCGCGGCATCAAGCTGACCGCCGACAATTACGAAGAGGCGGCCAGCGCGGCCATCGATTACCTCAGCACGCGGCCCGAAGTGGACGCAAAAAAAATCGCGGTTTACGCGCTGAGCTTCGGTTCGCATTGGGGCATGCGCATCGCCGCGCACGACCATCGCATTGCCGCCTGCGCCGCGCCGTGGGCGTCGTTCGGCGACAAGTATTACCTGATGACCGAGGAATCACCGCGCTACAAACAGCTCTTCGCCTATCTCACGCAGTCAAAGAGCGAGGAGGATCTCGACAAGATCGTCAGCCAGATGCACATGGAGGGCCGCATGGACAAGATCCAGTGCCCGACGCTGATCGTCAACGGCGAGTTCGACCCGCGGGCACCCGTCGATGAAATCTACCGCCTGTTCGACCAGATGAAAGCACCGGCGGAATTGTGGATGCTGCCCGACCAGCATCACAACGGCTCGATCACCGCCGGCGGCCGCACCCTGGTGTGGCAGGTCGATGTGCATTCCTTCGTCTGCGACTGGCTGCGCGAGCGCTTCGAGGGAAAACCGGTCAAGTATCCGGGCAAGACGCTGTGGCTGGACCCGAACTCCGGCGGCCCCAACGTCAAGAATCCGACGTTCAAACGTTATTGGTACGAATAGTCAAGGGAAGCGGTATTCGCAGATGGGTGCAGGCCCGGCGGGCCGATACCCGTCGCCGCGTCACGCACGATGGGTGTCGCTGCGCTCAGCCCATCCGCAATGAAGCAACGCGCGTTCAGGAGTGCGCCGAACGCCGGCGCGGCAAATCGATGCCGGCCAGATGCCTGAGGCAGATCGCCAGTGCGGGCATCTGCACGGCAACGTGAAACGGCACCCGCAATCCGCTGCGCAACCAGGCGCGTCGCAATGCCGGATCGGCGCTCGAATCGACCTGCAAAGGTAAGGCAAGCTGCTTGCTCATCGCGGCCTCCATGCACATTACCGGGGGCCGGCGGCATGGGCGCAACCGGCCTGTAGTCATTATCGGCAGGCGGGCTTTGATTATTGAGGGGAACAGCGGGCGTTTTCGGCGCCAATTCCGGCCGCACGCCGGTTTGAGGCCGGAGGCCCTACTCGTCTTTAAGACCAATCGTCTTGATCAGTTTGCCGAATCGCGCAAATTCGGCCCTGATGGTTGCGCCCAGTTGCTGCGGCGTGGACGGCTCGGGTTCGTAGCCCTGTCCGGCAAGGCGCTCGCGCAGTTCCGGCGATTTGACGCCGGCGGCGATTTCGGCGTTGAGGCGGTCGATTGCAAATTTCGGCGTGCCGCGCGGCGCCGACATCGCGATCCATTGCACGGTCTGAAAGCCCGGCACGCCGCTCTCGGCGATGGTCGGCACCTGCGGCAGCGCCGGCGAGCGCTGCGCTGAAGTCACCGCGATGCCGCGCAGGCGGCCGCTGACGACGAAGGGATGCACGGAGCTGAAGGTCGCGAACATCAGCGAGACATGCCCGCCGATGACTTCGGTCGCCGCCTGCGCGCCGCCTTTGTACGGCACATGCAGCATGTCGATACCGGCGGCGAGGCGAAACATTTCCGCCGACAAATGGCCGCCGGTGCCGATCGACGGCGAACCGAAAGCCAGCTGGCCCGGCTTCGCTTTCGCCAGCGCGATCAGTTGACGCACCGTGTTCACCGGCAGCGACGGATGGACCACCAGCAGATAGGGTTGCGTCGCAAGCATCGACACCGGATCGAAATCATGCACCGGATCGTAGGGCACGCTGCGCTTGAGATTGGGCACGATGGACAGCGAGGTCTGACTCGACACAAACAGGTTGTAACCGTCAGCGGTCGCCCTGGCCGCCAATTCGCTGCCGATGATGGTGCTGGCCCCGGCGCGATTGTCGATGAAAAACGTCTGCCCGGTGCGGCGCGACAGATCGTCGGCGACCGCGCGCGCGATGATGTCGTTACCGCCGCCCGGCGGATAGGGCACGATCACACGCACGGTTTTGACGGGATAGTTCGGTTGCGCATGCGCCGGCCCCGCGCCGGCAATCGCGATTGCAATGACCCCGCGGCCAAAACCATGCAGAATCCGCAGCCCGAAAGGCGCGCAGGGTATTCCGGGATGCCGTATACGGCCGATCCGGAATGCGCGCTGCTCCTTCAGGGCGACAAGTTGCTCAAGCATTCTTGCCGAGCAAAGCCTCGCGAAAACGCAGCTTGAGCACCGTGCCGTCGCGCGCCGGCAGCACCAGGGCAGCACGTTCGGTTGTCACCTTGGCATCGACGAATACCGGCCCCGCACCGTAAATTTTCGGAATCCAGGTTTTGAGTTCCGCCATGGTGTAAACGGTTTGGGTCGCGCGAAAGCCTGCGGCCTTGGCCATGCCGGCGATGCCGGTGCCGAGCCCGGTGTGCGTCACCTGCATGCCGGTTTCGCCGTAGTGCTCGTTATCCATGACGACGATCGAGAGATTGCGCGGCTGCTGCGCCGCGATGGTCGCCAGCGCGCCAAGCGCCATCAACATTTCACCATCGCCGGTGATGACAATGACGCGGCGTTTGGGCTGCGCGAGCGCCAGCCCGAGGCCGACCATGGCCGCGCAACCCATGCCGCCCCAGGTATAAAAATTCAGCGCGCAGTCGCCCGCCGCTGCCGCATCCCAGGTCGGCGCGCCGAGCCCGGTCACCACCAGCGCATCGCCGCGCGACGCGAGGATCTGCGCGACGACTTTGCGCCGGTCGAGTAGAGACGCTTTTTTGCGCGCGCTCATTTGAAGGCCTTGGTGCCGATCGCGCGCTGCGCAATGGTGACGGCGACGACGCGGTTGGTATTGAAAGCCAGTTTGCCGGCAGCAGCAACGGTTTCGGCAATATCGTCTGCCGCATCGACTTTTTGCACGATGACACCGACTGCGGCAAGCACCGTATCGACCGCCTGTGCCATCGGCAGCTGCCACGGGTTGAACTCGCCCCACTGGCCGCGCATGGTAACGATCATCAGCAGCGGAATGCGGCATTCGATCGCCATGCCAAGCATGTTGATGCAATTGCCGACGCCGCTCGATTGCATCAGGAGCGCGCACTTCTCGCCGCCCAGCCACGCGCCGGTGGCGAGCGCCACGCCCTCTTCCTCGGTAGTCAGCGGCACTGCCTTGATTTGTTTGTCGGCGCGCGCGAGTTCGATCAGGCGCTTGAGACCGGAGTCCGGCACATAGCCGATCTGGCGCACCTGCTGCGCGCGCAGCACGCGGTGAACCTGTTCCGACCATTCGACTGAAGCCTGCATGACGGATTTCTCGCGCCGCGAGCCAGATATTCAGTTATTCCGCACCTAGCAACGCGCAGGCGTTCAACGCGCCTGCCAGATGGGTTTGCGTTTTTCCTTGAACGCGCGCACGCCCTCGCGCGAATCCTCGCTCAGCAACACGCGATCGGCGACGTCGCGCGCCAGAAAGGCCCGCTTGTCGAACGGAATCTCCTGCCCGCGGCGCGCGGCTTCCTTGATGGCGTGCACCGCAAGCGGCGCATTCTCCATAATTTCAGCGGCCCAGCGGTATGCGGTGGTAAGCAATTCGTCGTGTGCGACTACGTCATTGGCGATACCGAGCTTGTGGCACTCTGCCGCGGGAATGAATTTGCCGCGCATCAGGTAACCCATCGCCTGATTCCATGGAATCGCGTGCGGCAGCAGGGTCGGTCCGCTGACCGATGAAATTCCACGCTTGACCTGTGGCCAGCCGAGGGAAGCGCGCTCCGACATGATCAGAATGTCGGCATTCAGCGCAAAGCCGCCCCCCTGCGCGAGACAGGGCCCGTTGATGGCGAGAATAATCGGCTTGTAGATGTTCCGCTGAAAAATGTAGAGTTCGTCGTTCGACATCACGCTGCCATCTTCGTCCTCCGGCGCGTTTTTTTCGAACAGGTCCTTGCCGGCGCAAAACACGTCACCGTTGCCGGTGAGTATCGCCACCCACACGTCGCGATTGTGTTTGACTTCAGTGTAGGCAAGCTGCAGTTCCTTCCTCATCGCGCGGTTTAACGCGTTTTTCGCCTGCGGCCGGTTGAGCGTGATCAACGCAACGTGGTCTTTGACTTCGTACAGTACGGCTTCACCCATTCCAGTTTCTCCGTTCAGTCGGGTTTGATGTTGGCCGCGCGGATCACGCGCTGCCATTTGGCGATGTCGGCTTTGATGATGGCTGCAAATTGCTCGGGCGTGCTTGCCGAAGGCTCGAGACCCTCGCCCGCCATATGCTCGCGAATTTCCGGCACGGCGAGCGCCGCAACGATGGCGCGATTCAGACGCGTCACCACATCGCGCGGCGTGTTCGCCGGCGCCAGCGCACCGAACCAGCCGGTGACGTCGTAGCCGGGCACGCCGGATTCGGCGATGGTCGGAATGCTCGGTTAGGTCGCAACCCGCGCAAGGCTCGTCACGCCCAGCGCGCGCAGGCGCCCCGCCTTGACCTGCGTGAGCGCGGCCGGCATGGTCGAGAAATACGCCTGCACCTCGCCCGCCATGACGGCAGCGATCGCAGGGCCGCCGCCTTTATAGGCGATATGCACCATCTCGGCGCCCGTCATGTTCTTGAACAGCTCGCCGGCCAGATGACCGAGCGAACCGACGCCCGGCGCGGCGTAATTCAGCCGGCTGCCCGGCGCCTTCGCCAGCGCAATCAGTTCGCGCACCGATTTCGCCGCGAATTGCGGCTGCACGACAAGCACGAGTGGCGTCGTCGCCAGTGTCGACAGCGGCGAAAAATCGCGCGCCGAATCGTAAGGCAGTTTCGCGTACAAGCTCGGCTGGATCGCAAAATTGACGAACACCATGAGGATCGTATAGCCGTCCGGCAGCGCCTTCGCGACAATGTCGGTGCCGACTGTGCCGCCGGCGCCACCGCGATTGTCGATCACCACCGGCTGGCCAAATCGCTCATTCAACTGCACGTTCATAACCCGCGCGACGAAATCGGTGCCGCCGCCGGGTGCAGCCGCGACCACGACGCGCACCGGCTTGACCGGATAATCTTGCGCGACCGCTATCGCGACAAACCCAGCCAGCACCACTGCCATTACGCACGATTTTTTCATACCGGATCTTTGCCCGCCCATTCAATCCCGAGCCAATCCTTCAGTACTTCCGCAGTATGCTCGCCAAGCTGAGGCGGCGCGGCCAACCAGCTTTTCGTCGCCGACATCGCCCAAGGCGGGCCGACCACTCGGATCGTACCTGAAACAGCATGCTCGAGTTCACGCACCAGACCGCGGTGCGCGACTTGCGGATCCTCAAGCGCTTGAGCGTAGTTATTGACCAGCGCATGAGGAACGCTGAAATGTTCGAACCTCCGGCGCCAGTACACGGCGTCGTGTTCACCAATTCGCCGCGCCACTTCCGCATCAATCGCCTTGCGATTCTGCACGCGCAATGCCATCGTGCGAAACTGCGGATGGTCGATCCACTCGACGCGCTCCAGCGCCTCGCAAAACGGTTTCCACTGCGCCTGGTCGTGCACCATCATTGCTATGTACCGATCGTCCGCACTACGATAGGTATTGGCGGGCACGCGCAGCGGGTTGCCGTTGCCGAGCCTCCCGGGGGCGATGCCGGCCTGCAGGGTTTCGCCCATGCGCGTACCGATCGACGCAAGCATTGCATCCTGCATGCTAAGGTCAATGTACTGACCGCCGCCATCAGCAGTTACCAGACGCAGCGCGTTGACGATCGCATAGGCGGCGAACATGCCTGCGATAACGTCTGCCACCGGCGCGCCTATCATCGTCGGCTCGCCGTCGGGCAGCCCGGTCACGCTCATGATGCCGGTGACAGCCTGGATGATCGGATCAAGTGCAGGACGATTGCAGTATGGACCGCTTTGACCGAAGCCCGAGAGCGAGCAAAAGACAAGCCGAGCATTGCGCTGGCGCACGACATCCCAATCGAGTCCGAGGCGTGTTACCACACCGGGCGAAAAATTCTCCACCATGACGTCGGCGCGTTCAGCCAGCCGCAGAGCGATGTCGCGCTGCTGCGCTTCCTTCAAATCGAGTGTGACGCTTTTTTTCGAGCGGTTGAGCGCGTTGAAATAATCCTCATGCCCTTCGCGCCCCTTGTAAGGCACAGTACGGCGCAAGTCGTCGCCGTACCCCGGGCGCTCGATCTTGACGATCTCGGCGCCCATGTCGGCAAGCATCATTGTGCAGTAGGGGCCCGCCACGACCTGCGTAAGATCGAGCACGCGCACTCCGGCGAGCGGCAGGTTGTTTCCCGATTCTTCCATTAACTCGCGCCGCCTCCATCAGTGCGCCAGCGGCGCCGGCCGTCACTGCATCGCCGTTTTGGTTTCAAATACACACGGCGAAGTATATGCCCAGGCCGGCGGTTTGAACTGCGGGCGCCGCTTGAAGCGAGACCACGCTGCGGCGCTCCCGGATTTTCAGACCGCCGCAGCGATCGCGTCGCCCATTTGCGAGGTGGAGGCCTTGCCGCCAAGATCGCCGGTCAGGTGTTTGGCTTCGGCAATCACTTTATCGACCGCGGCGTCGATCAACTGCGCAGCCTTCGCCGCCTTCGGATCGTTGCGCTTGCGGCCCAGCCACTCGAACAGCATCTGGCCGGACATGATCATCGCATACGGATTGGCGATGTTTTTGCCGGCGATGTCGGGGGCAGAACCGTGCGTCGCCTGCGCCATCGCGTTGTTGGCGCCGACGCACAGCCCGGGTGCGAGCCCCAGACCGCCGACGAGACCGGCGCCTTCATCGGTGAGAATGTCGCCGAACTGGTTGGTGGTGACGACAACGTCGAACTGGTGCGGGTTCATTACCACTTTCATCGCAAAGCCATCGACCAGCACTTCATTGAATTTGCAGTCCGGAAACTCCTTCGCCACCTTGCGACACTCTTCGGCGAACATGCCGCAGACCAGACGGTAAACCGGTTCCTTGTGCACCGCGGTGACGAGCTTCATCTTGCGCGTGCGCGCAATTTCGAAGGCTTCGCGTGCGACTCGGTTGGCGCCCTTGCGCGTGACCACGCGCATGCCGACCGAGATTTCATCGTTGGGCCGGAACTCGCCGTTGCCGGCGACGATCGTGTCCGAAGACTGCATGCCCTCAGTGACCTCGCGCAGAAACACGATGTCCACATTCTTGTGGATCGATTTGATGTTCTCGTAAGACTTCACCGGCTTGATGCTGGCGAACTGGTCAAACTTCTTGCGCATCGGCGGCATGATCCAGGTCGGATCGTTGCGCGGATAGGAGCCGTGACCGATCGGCCCCATGATCCAGCCGTCGAAATCCTTCAGGCCATCGACCGTCTGCTGCGGCATGGTGTGGCCGTGCAGTTCGTGGCCGCGGCGCCCGATCGGGAAATCCTGCCAGTGCACATCAAGCCCGGCTTTCGCCGCCGCCGCCTTCATCACCTTGACGCACTCGGGCACCACTTCCGGCCCGATGTCGTCGCCCAGCAGAATCCCGATCTTCAGCACTGCTCCCCCGTCTCTGCCGCGCTGGCCGCGGCGGTTGTTGTGTACTTGTGGGCGGCGATGATGCGTCGCGTATTACTTGGAGGCAGCGATTATGCGACGCGCGTAACGCATGCGCAGCACCGAGTCGCCGCCGAGGTGGGTCCAGATGATGGCGTCGCGCGCCAGCTTGTCCGCACTCGCGTTCATGCGGCCGTTGCTGCTGCCCATGATTTCGAGCCCGAGGCGGGTGACGTCCTGAATGGTGTCACAGGAGAAGTTCATCGCCAGTCCCGGATTCTGGGTGTGCACCTTGGCGTCGTGTTCCCACGCAATGCGCATGACGAAGGAGCGCAGCGCTTCGGTCAGCATGTACATGCGGTTGAGCTTCAACTGCACCCATTGCTGGTTGGCGAGCGTTTTGCCGCCCTTCATCGCGGTCTTGACGTGTTTCATCGCCGCGTCGCAGGCGTGATCGCACACGCCCAGCGCGTGCGCGGCGAGTTCGAGATCGCCGAACAGATCGCCGCCGGTGGTGTCGTCGGTGCCCTTCTTGACGCCGCCGTTGACTTCACCGACGCGGTTGGCGTCCGGCACACGCGCGTTTTCAAAAATCAGCTCGGCGTTCATGTAAAAACGCCAGCCCGACTTGTTGAACTGTTTGCCGAAGCGGAAGCCCGGCGTATCGGCCGGCACCATGAACATGGTGGTGCCGTTCTTGATGCCGACATTCGGATCAGTGCGCGCGTCGAGGAAGAACAGCTTGCCGACGCCGCCGTTGGCGATGAAGCATTTCTCGCCGTTGAGTATCCACTCGTCGCCCTTGCGCTCGGCGCGCAGACGGAAGCCGGACTTGGGAAAATCAGGCGGCGGCAGGCGGTTGTCGCCGCCGGCATTCGGCTCGGTGATGCCCTTGCCCATGACGAAGGTATCGTCTTCGAGGAATTTGGTCAGGAAGCGTTTTTTCTGGTCGTCGCTGCACACCATCGAAATCAGGTGGCTCCACTTCCAGTTCTGGCTGAAGGCCTTGCCGATCGCGCAATCGGCGCGCGACAGTTCCGCCATCACCAGCGCCTGCGAAACGAAATCGGCACCATGGCCGCCCCACGCCTTCGGCACCGCCAGCGTGCGGAAGCCCTGCTTCGAACCCTTCTTGATGATTTCCCAGTCCCAGGTGTGCTTGGGGTCGGCGATCTGCTCGCGCGCCAGCGAAATCGGGGTGATCTCATTTGCGGCAAACTCGCGCGCCTTCATCTGCCATGCGCGTTGCTCTTCGGTCAACGAAAAATCCATTACTGCTCCTGAATATGGTTTGTCACGCGCGGAACCGCGTTCCGCCGCCTGCGGTCAGTCGCGCTTGAAATCGGCAATTGCCTCGGCCACGCGCAGCTTGGCGGTCGAGTTGCTGGTGTCCGAATGCACGAACACCAGCGCGTGGTGCACATAGTGCGGCTGCGGCATGTCTTTCATCACGCCCATCGCGCCGAAACACTCGGCGGCGAGCAGCGCGGCCTCGTGCACCGCATGCGAGACGTAGGCCTTGGCCATGATTTGCAGCGGCAGTTCCGAAATGGCCGCGTATTCGCCGGCATGATCGGCCGCGTAGGCCGCCTTCCACACCAGGTTGCGCGAGGTTTCGAGCCGGATCGCGATTTCGGCGAGGATATTGCCCACCGCCTGATGCTGGATGATCGGCAGACCGCCCTGCACGCGGATCTTCGCGTAGTCGATCGCCGACTCGTAAGCCGCGCGGCCGAGACCGATGTTCAGCGCCTGCACCAGCGGGCTGCCGCGACCGCTCGCCGCCGCCGCGCCGAACAACTGGCTGCGGCCGGCCAGCACGTTGGCGGCCGGCACCTTGACGTCCTTGAACGTAACCGAACCACCGGTGCCGTGAAACCAGCGATAGTATTGTTCGCCGTCAGCATCAGTCTCGACCTTGGCCGGTTCCTTGATCGTGAGGCCGGCAGTGCCTGCGGGCACCAGCACAATGACCGCAGCGGTCAAACCGGTTGCTTTCGGATCGGTCTTGACCTGCACCGCGAACAGCTTCGCCAGCGGCGCATTGGCAACGAAGGCATACGTGCCATTCAATACGAGATCGTTGCCGGCTTTGGTTGCAACGACCGGAATCTCGACTTCGGATTTTTCGCTGCGATGGTAATTCCAGCCGCTGT
The DNA here is from genome assembly GCA_903889565.1 of uncultured beta proteobacterium. Lineage (GTDB taxonomy): Bacteria > Pseudomonadota > Gammaproteobacteria > Burkholderiales > SG8-41 > PALSA-1004. Next base: position 388,905 of record CAISYC010000068.1, on the reverse strand, counting down.
CGTCGGCTTCGATATCGCTGCCGGCGTAAGCGAGGTGATAGTTGTCATCTTCGACATAAGATTTCAGAAACTGCGCGCGCTGCGCATCCGACATCGCTTCGTCGAACAGCACGTGACCGAGTTCGGAGGTGCGCGCCAGCGTGGCGGCAAAACCGATGTCACCCACGGCCAGTTCTTCAGCCAGCACGCAGGCGGTCAGATGATCGGCGCCGGCGCCGCCGCGCGCCTCTGAAAGCGCAAGCGTGCGCAGGCCCATTTGCGAAGCCTGCTCGAGTATTGCCGGCACAAAATGCGGATCTTCCGCCTGCAGGCGGTCGGGATGGTTGGCAACGGCCTTGACTTCGTTGGTCACGAAGTCTTTCACGGCGTCCCTGAACTCCTGCTGCTCGGCTGAAAGCTGAAAACTGAACATGTTGGTTTTGTCCTCCGGAAAAGCGCGATTTTAGCGCATCGCGCAAGGTCTTGCCGCCGGCGCACAATCGTCATTGCCCTGCACGCGCGCCGCGTGCCGACCGCAGCGAAATTCCTGTCGCGCGACGCGCCGGCGCGTTGACCTGCATCAACCATTGCGCGACCGCGCGGCCGCGCGGTTGACAACCCGCTACAATTCGGCACACTGCACGCCAATAAAATAATCGGAGGAGACAATGGAACACCCCGTCCGCAATGCGCTGTTTGCCGCAATCGCAATCGCCGCGCTGACACCCGCCGCGGTTCTCGCGCAAGCCTACCCGAACAAACAGATCCGCGTCATCGTGCCGTTCCCTCCGGGCGGCGGCGTCGACTTCGCCGCGCGCGTGGTCGGCAAGCAGCTCGCCGAGCGCCTGGGCCAGCAGGTCATCATCGACAACCGGCCCGGTGCCAACGGCATCGTCGGCCTCGAAATCCTCAAACAGGCGCCGGCCGACGGCTACACGCTGGCGGTCGCCTCGCAGGGACCGCTGTCGATCAATCCGAGCATCTACGCCAAATTGCCCTACGATTCGGTCAAGGATTTCGCGCCGATCACCGGGGTGGTGAACTTCCCGTTGCTGCTGGTGGTGCACCCCTCGCTGCCGGTCAAATCCGTGACCGAACTGATCGCACTGGCGCGCAAGAATCCTGACCAGTTGTCGTACTCCCACCCGGGCGCGGGCAACTCGGGTCACCTCGCCGGCGAGCTGTTCAACTCGATGGCCAAGGTCAAGATACTCAGCGTTCCGTACAAAGGCACCGCGCCGGCCGGCATCGCCGTGCTCTCCGGCGAAGTGCAACTGACTTTCAGCAGCATTCCGACCGTGCTGCCCCACGTGCGTGCCGGCCGTCTGCGCGCGCTCGGCGTCGGCAATGCGCAGCGCGTGCCGTCATTGCCGGATTTTCCCACCATCACCGAGAGCGGTTTGCCCGGCTACGAGGCCTATGCCTGGGGCGGCATGCTCGCGCCCGCCGGCACGCCGAAGGACATCATCGCGCGCCTTAACAAGGAAACCGTCGCCGTCATCCGCATGAAAGAAATCGCGGACCAGTTGCTGAAAGAAGGCACCGTGCCGACACCGACCACGCCGGAAGAATTCGGCGCCTACATCAAGGCCGAGATCGATAAGTGGGGCGCGGTAGTACGAATGGCGAACATCAAAGGTGAGTAACTGCCCAATCAGCGACAGAGATCACAAAGGGCGCAGAGATACTGCGCTTGAGAATTGCCTCTGTGAACTCTGCGCTCTCCGTGACTGGTGCTTTTAAGCCGGCGCCATGCGCCTCGTTTGTCGCGCCCTACCGTTCAGTCGAGTTTTACCCAACCCGGCAGCGCTTCGCAGCGCGCCAGCCAATTTTCAATTGCCGGATACGCGTCCAGCGTGAGACCGCCTTCGGGCGCGCGTTTGGTGTACGGATAACAGGCGATATCGGCAATCGTCGGCCGGTCGAGCGCCAGCCAGTCGTGATTCTTCAACCGGCGCGCCAGCATTTCAAGCCCCTTGCGGCCGTGCAACTGGTATTCATTGAGATCGCCCTTCTTGCCGTAGACGAACACGCCGCGCGCCCATTGCAGGCCGAAGTTGATTTCATTCTGCGCCAGCGCCATCCATTGCATCACCTCGGCCATCGCCAGCGGCTCGGTCGGCAGCCATTGTTCACCGCCCCACTTGCGCGCTATGTAGGTCAGATGCGCGGTCGAATCCCAGAAAATCTTGCCCTCGATTTCCATCACCGGCACCTGGCCGCGCGGATTCATGTCGATGAGCGGGCGCTGCTTGTGCTCGAGCTTTTTCGCATCGATATAAATCATCTCGCAGGGGACCTTCAGGATCGAGGTCAGCACGCGAATTTTGTAAGAGTTGCCGGATACGTCGGTCAGCCAGAGCTTCATCGCCGTCCTTCGCCGCTCAGCTCTTAAGATATTTCGTTTCCCACGCCTCGATTTCGTTGAGACCGAGCGCGGCGTTATATTGCTGCGGCGTGAGCATGCGGTCGCGCACGGCGGCCGTATTGCCGTCGCGCTTCAATGCGGCGCAGGCCGACTGAATCGCGAAGCCGGCCGCGCAGCGCGCAAGTCCGGGGTAAATTGCCAGCCGCATGCCCAGCGCGCCGATTTCGTCGGCCGTCAGTTCGGCCATTTTGCCGCCGGCATCGACATTGACCAGACAGGGCGCGGGCACTGCCGCGGCAATACGCTTGAGATCATCGAGTATAGTCGGCCCCGCCTTGATTTCGACGAAGGCGACATCGGCGCCGGCCTTGATGAAGGCCTGCGCGCGCCTGATGGCTTCATCAAGACCGCGGCTTTCCGCCGAGTCGGTGCGCGCGATGACGATGAATTCCGGATCGCGCTTTGCCGCCACCGCCGCTTCGATCTTGCCGACGGCTTCATTCAACTCGATCACCGGCCGCGCGCCCGGCAACTGGCCGCAGCGTTTCGGTGACACCTGGTCTTCCATGTGGATCGCCGCCACGCCCGCCGCCTCGAATTCCTCGACCGTGCGTTTGACGTTGACGACGTTGCCGTAACCCGTATCGGCGTCACAGATCAGCGGAATATCGACTGCCGACGCAGCGCGATGCGCGTGCTGCGACAACAGGGTGAGATCGATCAAGCCGACGTCAGGACGTCCTAGCAATGATGCCGATACGCCGTTGCCGGTCATATAGACCGCTTCGAAGCCGGCCTCGGCGACAAAGCGCGCACCGTAGGAATCGTAGATGCCGGGCGCAACGACAATCTTGCCGTCGGCCAGGCGCGCGCGCAGGCGACGCCGCAATTCAGTGGGTGTTATCTTCGACGTCATAGCAATCCGAGTTTCTTTTTGGTGGCGAGAAATTCGCCGATGTCCTTTTGCAGCAGCGCCTGGAATTCGGCCGGCCCCATGAAACCGTCGATCTGCGTGACCTGCTCGAGGTAGCTTTTCCATTCCGCCGACTGCTGCGTCTTCTGCATCGCCGCCAGCAGGCGGTCGAGCACCGGCTTCGGCAGCCCCGCCTTGCCCATCATGCCGCGCCACTGGTAACGCACGACGTTCCAGCCGCGCTCTTTGTAGGTCGGCACGTCGGGAAAATCAGCGAGCCGCCGCTCCGCCGAAATTGCAAGCACGCGCACCTTGCCGGAGGCGACGAACGGTTTGACGTTGCCCGGATTCGTCGCCGCGATATCGACATGGCCGCCGGCCACCGCCAGCAGTGCCGGACCGCCGCCCTTGAACGGCACCCAGACTGCCTTGATCCCGGCTTTCTCGGCAAACACCTCCCAGGCCACGCGGTGCGCGCTCATCTCGAACACACCGCCGACAGTAATCTTGCCCGGGTTGGCGCGCGCGTATTTCACCAGCTCGTCGATCGTCTTGAAGCGGATCGCTGCGGGCACGACCAGACCGTAGGGATCGAGCTGCGAGCGCGCGATCATCTGCAAATCTTCGGGCTTGAAAGTCGCAGTCGGCTCGGAGGCCAGCGCCGCCAGCGATATCGTGTTGGCAAGCAGGGTGTAGCCGTCGGCCGGCTGCTTGAGCAGCTGATTGACGGCGATCACGCCGTCGCCGCCGGTGCGGTTTTCGACCACTACGTTCTGACCGAGTTCGCGCGTCATCAACCTGGCCATGATGCGCGCGTAGTAGTCGACCGGCGAGCCGGGCTCCGACCAGCACAGTATCGTGACCGGCCGCGCAGGATAGTCCTGCGCAAGCGCAAGGCGCAGCTGCAGCGCTACCAATGCAAACACGCCCGCAAAAATGAATTGAAATATTTTATGCATGAGCGGGATCAAAACGGTATTTCGAAATCTTCGCATCATCGAGCACCACGCCGAGCCCTGGACCGCCGGGCAGATCGAGACTGCCGCTGGAAAGATCGAGCTTGTGCGTAACGATGTCATCGCTTGTCTTCAACGGACCGACGCACTCGAGGCCGTCGATCACGTTGGTGGATGTCGCCGCCAGCATGATCTCCGCCATGGTGTTGATGCCGAGCCCGAAGCCGTGACCGACCACGCACTGCATGCCGGCGGCTTCGGCGGTCGCAATCATGCGCCGCGTCGTAAGAAAGCCGCCCTGCTTCATGACCTTGACCTTGACCATGTCAGCGGCATCGGCGCGGATAATGTCGATCAGACTGGCGTGATCGAGCAGCGCCTCGTCGGCCATGATCTTCACGCCCACCGCATTGGCCGCGCGCCGCACGCGCGCGAGGCCTGCCAGATCCTCCGCCGCCACCGGCTGCTCGAACAATTGCAGATTGCAGGGCGCGACGTACTGCGCGAGTTTGATCGAGGACTCGACGTCATAACCGGCATTGGCATCGATGCGCAAACCGAAGTCCGGCCCCACCGCCTCGCGCACCGCCTTCACGCGATCACGATCGGCCTCGATGCCGCCGCCGACCTTGATCTTGGCCGAACGAAAACCGCGCTTCTGCCAGGCGATGGTTTCGGCCGCTGCCTGGTCCGGCGGCTGAATGCCGATCCATGCATTGAACGACAGCTTCGTCGTCATCGCGCCGCCGAGCCAGGTGTAGACCGGCACGCCCTGCGCGCGCGCGGCGAGGTCGACGCAGGCCATCTCGATCGCCGCTTTTGAATCGAGAAAACCGTCGATCGCGGGCTCGGTGCGCGCCATGATTTCGTGAATATTGCAGGGGTCCATGCCGAGCAACAGCGGCTTCAACACGGTTTCCAGCACGCGCAGATGATCGGCGATGCCCTCTTTCGAATAACCGGGCCCCGGGTCAATGTTGCCGAGCCCGACCACGCCGCCCGTCGCCGTGATGCGCACGATGGCGCTCTTCTGCACGGTCTTGGCGAGATAGGCATTCTTGTATTCGCCGACCAGCGGCACGGCGACGCCGAACACCTCGACGCGTTCGATTTTCATGCCGCCTTCCAGTCCGGATACTTCTGCAGAAACGTGATCAACCCGCCCTCGGCAAGAATCGCCCGCACCGCCGGCGGCAGTACCGGCACCGTGCGCTCGATGCCGCGCGCGGCGACGCTGACCTTGCCTGAGGCGAGATCGATTTCGATTTCATCGCCGTCGGCAATGCCGCCGATATCGCATTCCAGCGCCGGCAGGCCGTTGTTGATCGTGTTGCGGAAAAACTGGCGGCCGAAGGAATGCGACACGATCGCCGCCACACCCATCAAATGCATGACATGGACCGCCTGCTCGCGCGAGGAATTGATGCCGAAATTTTTGCCGGCGACGATAATGTCGCCCGCCTTGAAATTGCCGATGAAAGCCGGCGCCACTTTTTCGAACGCATGCTGGGCGACGTAGGCGTTGTCCTTGCCCGGCAGATATTTGCTTGAGCAGTTGGTGTCGGTGTTGATGTTGTCGCCGAGCAGACGCGCACGGCCTTTGATCAGATTATTCATGCTGCCGCCTCCATAACCCTTGTCAAATATTCAATGACAACGCGTCGGCGGTCAGCAGCATTCGCCTTGCTCGCATCCCCATTGCATGGGGCCCCTCCCCGATAGCTCATGCCGCTCTCCCCGCTACCCACTTGCCGCCCATCACTTCGCGCGGATCGGTGATGAACCCGGTCAACGCCGACGCCGCCACCGTCGCCGACGAACCGACCCAGATCTCCGACTTGTCATTGCCGAGACGGCCCTTGAAATTGCGGTTGGCGCTTGAGATCGCGACGTCGCCGTCGCCGGTAATCAGATGGCCAGTCACATTCACGCAGGTGCCGCAACCGGCCGCTTCGAACGAAGCGCCGGCGCGCGTCAGGATCTCGATCAGTCCTTCGCGCGAGGCGGCGAGATAAATCTCGCGCGACGCCGGCGTGACGATCATGCGCACACCCTTTGCAATGCGCTGGCCATTGAGTATCGCCGCGGCCTGACGGATATCATCAAGGCGGCCATTGGTGCAGGTGCCGATCAATGCAAAATTGATTCGCTGACCTTTGACCTCGGGCACGCCGACCACATCGTCGATGTTGTGCTGGCGCGCCACCTGCGGCGGCAGCGCCGACGCATCGATCTCGATGCGTTCGACGTAGTTGGCATCGACGTCGGCCTTGACCGGCTTCGGCGTGCGCGCCTTGTGCGCCGCGAGCCACGCGATGGTTTTTTCGTCGGCTTCGAGCAGCGCCGCCTTCGCGCCCAGTTCGGCGGCATGGTTGGCCAGCGTCATGCGGTCGTCGATCTCCATCGCAGCAACACCAGTGCCGGTATATTCAAGCGCGCGGTAGTTGGCGCCTTCGGCCTTGAGTCGACCGAGCATGTTGAGCGTAACGTCCTTCGCCCACACGCCCGGCTTCAATTTGCCTTTCAGTTCGATACGGATGGTTTCCGGCACGCGGAACCAAAGCTTGCCGGTCATCATCACAGCGGCGACATCGGTGCCCTCGACGCCAGTGCCAAGCGCGTTGAAGGCGCCGTAAGTCACCGAATGCGTATCGGTACCGACGATCAGATCGCCCGCGGTCAAATGGCCGCCCTCGGGCATCACCTGGTGGCAGATGCCGTCGCCGACGTCGTAGAGCACTGCGCCCGACTGTTCGGCAAAGGCGCGCATTTCCTTGTGCGTGTTGGCGGCTTCAATGTGCGGCGGCGGCGAATAATGGTCCATCACCAGCGCGGTACGTTTGGCGAAGGGCAAACCCTTCGCGCCGAGCTTCGCCGCCATTTTCAGCGCATTGCCGGCACGCGCGTCGTGCATCATGGCGAAATCGACATCGGCAACTACAACGTCGCCGGCGCGCACCGGGCTGCCGCCCGCATGCGCGGCAAGAATTTTTTCAGCTATGGTGTAACCCATCAGGCACTCCGCAAGGTGATGCGCCCCGGCGGCTCGGCGAGGCAAAGGCGCGCGACATTCTAGCAGGGAAAAGCGGTGACACTGCTGGCGCAGGCGCCACGTCCAGAGACGGTTGCGCAACGCTTGAACAGCGCTCAGGCCGCGATCAATTTACGCAACGCCGCAGCAACCTCGGTAATGACCGCGGGCCAGCCGCCGGCTGCGGTTTGGCGGAACAATCGCAGCGTGCCCGGATACCACGGCGAATCGGCGCGCGCGGTCAACCACCGCCAGTCCGCGCGATACGCCGGCAGCAGCACCCAGCAGGGTTTGCCCAGCGCGCCGGCCAGATGCGCTACCGCGGTATCGACGCTGATGACCAGATCGAGGTTGGCGATGACCGCCGCGGTGTCGGCAAAGTTTTCCAGCAGGTGGCCGACCGCCTGCAAATCCATGCCGGACGGCCGCCGCGCCGCCTCATCCTCGCCGGCGCCCTTCTGCAAACTTATAAACTGCACGCCGGCCACCGCGCCCAGCGGCGCAAGCAAATCGAGCGCGTGCAGCGAACGATCCGCATCGTTTTCGAAACGCGCATTGCCCTTCCAGGCGAGACCGACCCGCAAGCGCGCACCCGGAATAAGCGGCGACCAGCGCGCAATTTTGGCCGGATCGGCCGAGAGATAGGGAATGGGCGCGGGTATGTTATCGAGGCGGGTCCGGCAAAAATGCGGCAGGCTCAACGGCGGCGTCCAGAAATCCCAACCTGCGGCCGCGACGTTTTCGTCGAATGCATAAACTTCGTCCACACCGGCGAGCGTGGTGAATAATTCCTTCAGGCCGGGATGGCAAACCAGCGCCACCCGCGCCGCGCCCATCGATTTCAAAACCGTCGCGTAACGGCAAAACTGGATCATGTCGCCGTGACCCGCTTCGAACCCGATCACCACCGCCTTGCCATTCAAAGCTTCGCCCTGCCAGCGCGGGCAGTCGAAATGAGCAGCAAGGCCGCCATACCATTTACGCGCCTCCAGACATTGCCAGCCTTCCTCGTAACGGCCCTGTCGCAGCAGCAGATAACTCAAATTGAACCGCGCCATCGCAAAACCGTCATCGAGTTTGAGCGCGGTCCGGTGGCAACGCTCGGCCTCGTCGTCGCGCTGCAGGCAGGCCAGCAGCACACCGAGATTCGACCACGCCGCCGGCGAATCCGGCGCTACCTGAAGGGCGCGGCGGCCGGCGGCTTCGGCATCGGCAAAGCGCTTGAGGTTCATCAGCAGCACGCCGAGATTGAGCCAGACCTGCACGGCATCCGGACGCAGGGCCAAGGCCTCGCGGTAATGCGATTCGGCCACCGTCACATCGCCGGCGCGCTCGCGCAACAGCGCAAGATTCGCCAGCGCCTCGGCGAACGCCGGCGCGATCGCCAGCGCCTCGCGGAAGCAGCGCTCCGCGGCCGCCGCGTCGCCGCCGGTCATGTGCTGATTGCCGTCGAGAAACAGCGCTTCGGCTTGCGGTGAACGCGCGGGCATGAGAGGCCGTCGAACGAAATTTCGATTAGCGGCCAGTCTACCCTTCAAATGCTCAGGCCACCCACCAGTAACGCACGAGGTGAAAAAAGACCGGCGCCGAAAAACTGATCGAATCGACGCGATCGAGCATGCCGCCGTGCCCCTCGATCATGGCGCCCCAGTCCTTGACGCCGCGGTCGCGCTTGATGGCGGAGAGCACGAAGCCGCCGAAGAAGCCCATGATATTGATGGTCAGCGCAATCAGGCCGGCCTGCCACGGCGCAAACGGCGTGATCCACCACAGCGCGGCGCCGACTGCGGTCGAGGTCAGCACGCCGCCGACCAGACCCTCGAGCGTTTTCGACGGCGAGATGGCAACCGAAATCTTGCGTTTGCCGATCAGCTTGCCCCACACATACTGAAACACGTCGCTCGACTGCGTGGTCAGAATCAGGAACACGATCAGCAGCGCATTGCGGCCCTCGTAACCGGCAATCTCCAGCGTCAGCAGCGCCGGCACATGCGAGAGGCAGTAGACGCAGATCATCAGCCCCCACTGCACCTTGGCCGCGCGCTCGAGAAAGCGCGTGGTGTCGCTGCCGAGCGAGGCCGAGATCGGCAGCAGCAGAAAGGCATAGACCGGAATGAAGATTGAAAACAGGCCGTACCAGTTGATTGCGATCAGCCAGTATTGCACCGGCAGGAAAAAGAAAAAGCTCCACAGCAGCGCGCGATGATCGCCGCGCCGCGTATGCGTGAGCGAAATGAATTCGCGCAGGCTCTGCAGCGAAATGAAGGCGAACAGCGCGATGATGCCGCCGCGGCCGATCCACACCGCGCCGCCGATCAGCAGAATCATCGCCCACCACGCCTTGATGCGCGCATTGAGATTGTCGATCGCGTCGTGCGGCGCATTCGGCGCGAGGCGGAATTTCAGCAACGCGCCGATGATGCTGGCGATGGCAAGAAAGGCGAAGATGCCGCCGAATACCACGCGCAGGGTTTCGTTGAGTGTCATGGCCCCTCGTCAATCCGCCGGCGGCGCCAGCGCCAGCAGTGCATCGCGGGCGCGTTGCAGGAATCCATCCTTGCTCTCGCCATCGGCGAGGGTCAGCGCCGCACCGAAAGTCAGCGAACAGAGCAAGGGCACCGGCAGCAATGCACCCTTGGGCATCACGCGGCCGAGATTTTCGATCCACACCGGCAGCAGCTCCGCTTCAGGATGCGCTTTCGCCAGATGATAAAGGCCGCTTTTGAACGGCAGCAGGTCGTCACCGAGATTGCGCGTGCCCTCCGGAAAAATGATCAATGAGTCACCCGCGCTCAGCGCCGCCCCCATCAAATCGACCGGGTTGCCCTGCGCGCGCCCGGCGCTGCGATCGACCAGTACGCCGCGAAACAGGCGGTTGATGATGTAACGGCGCAATGCGCTCGTCAGCCAGTAGTCGGCGCCGGCGACCGGCCGCGTGCGGCGACGCAGAGGCGACGGCAGCGCTGCCCAGATCAGCACGAAGTCGCAATGACTGCGGTGATTGGCGAAATAAATCCGTCGCCGGTCCTCCGGCAGGCTGCCGCGCCAGAGCGCGCGCACGCCGGTCAGCAGCTTGACGAATTCGCACAAGAACGCGGCGATGAAATGTTCAATTGCCATGGAGCCCGTTCAAATCAGTGCGGTGTCTGCCGCACTGAGGCGATGCCGCCGCGGATGCGGTTGACAATATTGAGCGCGATGGCCGCAGCAACGAGCGGCATCAGCCATGCGGCCCACGCCGGCAGTTCAGCGGTAAGGCCGACCCACAGCCCCAGCGCGCCGAACACGAAGGCGCGGTCGCTTTTGCCCATCGGGCCGTCGTAACGGCGCTCGGCGCCGATCATCGGTCCCAATGCGCCGGCCATTTCCGACACCGTCGACAGAAACACCACTACGACAACACCGGCCCAGCCGAAGGGCGCGATCAGCACGAACGGCAGGTACAGCACCGCATCGGAAATCACATCGGACAGTTCGTTCAGATAAGCACCAAGCGCGGACTTCTGGCCGAACTCGCGCGCGAGCATGCCGTCGATTGCATTGAACGCCATGCGCAGAAACATCCACAACGGCAGCAAGAGAAACAGGCCGCGCTGCCCGGTGATGCATAGCAGCGCGCCCAGGGCGATTGACACCAGCATTGCCGCAATGGTCACGCCATTGGCGGTGACGCCCCTGCCGGCGAGTCCGCCAGCAAGCGGCCGCAACAGCGACTGGAACCGGGGCTTGAGCTGATAAATGCTGATCATGGCCTGACCTGCGTTATGCCAGCGTGGTCTGTATGCCCAGGGAATTCTCGCACATCGCGCTTATTTCTTCACCGCCAGTATGCCATCACCCACGCTGCTGGCGATAAAGCCGGCACGCTGCAATCGTTTCATCACTTCGTTGGGCACATCGCGCCCGCTGGTCAGCTTGTTCGGCGTGCCGGTGTAATGAAACAGTTTGCCCTTGCGTTTCATCACGCGCGCGAGCTGATCGTAAAAGGCCTGCGAGTAGAGTTCGCCGGCGATGCCGAATCGCGGCGGATCGTGCAGGACTGCATCGACGGCGGCGTCCGGCAGCGCGGCGATTGCCGTGGCAACATCGCCATGCGTCAATTGCAATGCGCCGCCGCTTGCAGGCGACCATGGGTTAACACTGCGCAACCAGATCACGTCGGCGTTTTTCTCCCACGACAATACCTGCCGCGCCTGCCCCTGCAGACACCACGCAGCAAAATAACCGAGACCGCCGCAGGTATCGAGCACGATCTTGCCGCGCGGCTGGATCAGGCCGACCTTGCGTTCGGCGTCGGCATAAGGCGACACCTGCGCCGTCGGCAGCATCTTGATGCCGTCGATTTCGAAGGTCGGCGGCCCCCAGGCGGTGGGTACCAGCTTGATTAACGACGCATCAAAACGCGCCACCGGCTGAAATACAACATCGCTCCAATAGTAGATGGTTCTGTCCTTGCAGCCTTCCAGATAGGGAAAACTGCTGCCCTGCCAGTCCCATGCGGTAGCGCCGATGGTCACCGTGGTCGGCGAGCGATCGAGATCAAGCGAACATTCGACCGTCGTCGTGCCGGCGCGCCGGGCGGCCTGCAGCGCGTCATCGACTTTGAGTGTGAGTAGCGGACCGGTCATGTTATTTGGCGATATGCCGGCGCGCTGCAGCAGCCCCGACGCGGACCGGGACGGCGCGGGTCAAGTGCGCGCGATGCCCAGCATGGCGCGCGCTTCGTCGGTGGTGGTTGGCTCGCGGCCGGCGGCGCGACCGAGTTCGGCGAAGCGATGCACCAACTCGGCATTGGTCGGACAACCGATTTCCTCATAGGGATAATCGCCGATCCCCGGCGCCAGATGGCCGCCGCGTGCGAGCGCGGTGGCGGCCACATTGAGCAGATTGCCCTCCTTGCACGCAGCGGTCCATTCGATACGCCGATTGGCCGGCATGAAATCGACCAGCGCTTCGAGACCGCGCGGCGTGCACGGATGCGCGCCGACGATACCGCCCTCGGCCAGCACGCATTGCACATAGGCCGGTTCCTTGATCGCGCCCATGTCGAGAAAAGCATCGACCATGCGCACGAACGGCACCGCCCACACCGACAGATGCGGCTTCACACCGGCTTCGGTCATGCCCTTGGCCAGAAACAGGCAGGTCTCGGTGCTGTTGAGATAAACCTTGTTCAGCGTCTTGAACGATTTGGTTTCGGCGTCATAAGCGTCGATGTTGCTGCTGCCGGTGTCTACGGCGGCGAAATCGGGACGCGTCGCGCTTTTCTGCCCCATCAGCCTAATGTGGGCGAGGCGGTTTTCGTCTTCCTTGACCGTGATCTGGCCGAGCGTCGAGTCGATCAGAATGTCGCAGCGCGCCCGGATCTTCGACACGATCTCGGCATACATCTCGGGCTTGTGGCAGGGACTGCCGTCGGTATTGCGCGCATGAAAGTGAATGATCGAGGCGCCGGCGGCGCGGCATTCGGCGGCGGTCGCGGCGATCTCGTCCGGCGTTAACGGAATGTGCTTGTTTTTGTTGCGCGGTGCATATTCATTGACGCGCACCGTGATGATCAGTTTTTTCTTTGCGGCCATGCGCTATTCCTTGACGCCAGCCATGCGCTTGATTGCATCGACGAACAGATCGCCATCGGTGCCGAGCACGATGATCTGCACGCCGCGTTTGGCGATGGCGCGACCGTATTCGACATTGAGATTGTTGCCGATCAGCGTCATCGCATGTTTGCCGTGCCGGCGCGTGGTCGCCACCACGGTGTCGAGCGCGGCGCTCATTTTCGGATCTTCGAAGGTCGCGCCCGGCACGCCCAGCGACATCGACAGATCGGTCGGCCCGACGAAAAACGCGTCAAGCCCCGGCATTGCCGCGAGCGCATCGAGGTCGGCGATGCTTTCCTTTTCTTCGAGCAGCGCGATCGCCATCAATTCGCGGTTGGCGCGCGCGGCGTAATCGTTCCAGCCGCCGCGCACATAGCCGGCGGCGCGCGTAATCTGACAGGCGCCGCGTTCGCCGTCGGGGGCGAAGCGCATTGCCTTCAGCAGCGCGGCACAGTTGTCGCGGTTGGCGTGCGGCAGCACGATGCCCGCCGCGCCGAGATTAAGCAGTTTCTTGATCAGCGCCGCATCGACCTCCGGCACTCGCACTAAGGGCGTGATCGACGCCGCGTCGGCGGCGCGGATCAGATGGCCGGCGCGATCGAGATCGAGCGCGCTGTGTTCCATGTCGATGATGACGAAATCGAGGCCGGCAGCAGCCATCATTTCAACCACCATGGGACTGCCAGTGAACAGGAGCATGCCGGTGACAGTCTTGCCGTCGGTCAGCAACTGGCGGATGCGGTTTGGATTTTGCATGTTGGGCCTCAAGGGAGCGCCGCGAGGTTACCGTGCGCTTTGCGGCGCGGTCAAGGCGCCGCAGCAGTTGGTTGATGCGGGCATTTGGCGGGGAAAAAACCGCGTCCGATGTGATACTCTCTCGTCCCGTTTCTTCAACCGTCGCCGCGCCGCGAAAACATGTCCAAAATCGTTATCAAGTTCGGTGGTTATCAGAATCCCGCCTCGATTCACAACCGCGCCGCCGAACGCTTCGGCGAACTGCTGAAAAAACAATTCGGCGAGCGCATTGATTTCCAGTTGATCGGCAACGTGCTCAATATCGGCCGCCAGTCCGGCGATCTGCCGAAGATGGTCGCCGCCGGCGAACTGTCGCTGTGCTACATCTCGTCGGTGCGCTTCACCGATCCGGTGCCGGAGTTCAAGGTGCTGGAACTGCCCTTCCTGATCAAGGACCGCGCCAGCGTGCAGCGCGCGTTTGCCGGCGAGTTCGGCAAACTGTTGCAAACGCGCATGGCGGATAACACGCCGCACAAACTGCTCGGCGTGTGGGACAACGGTTTTCGCCATGTGACAAACCTCGTACGGCCGATCCGCACGCCGGCCGACTGCAAAGGCCTCAGGATCCGCTGCCAGGTCAGCGAAATGCATGTCGAGGCGCTGGCCGCGCTGGGCTTCGAGCCGGTCTCGGTGGACGTCAAGGAATTCGTCGACGGCATCGCCGGGCCGCGTTTCGACGGCCAGGAAAATCCGCTCACCAACACCTATAACTTCGGCGTGCAGAATTATCACCGCTACCAGACGCTGACCGGCCATCTGTTCGGCGCCACCGTCATGATCTGCAATCAGGAACACTTCAAGGCCTGGCCAGCCGACCTTCAGGCTGCCGTCGAGGAAGCCGGCCGCGAAGCGACGCGCTACCAGCTCGAACTCGCCGCCGCGGAGGACGCCGAAATGCTGGCCAAGTTCAAACTGGTCAAGGATCACGAAATCATCACGCTGAGCGAAGCCGAGCGCGCGCCCTTCGTCGCTGCGGTGCAGCCGGTGCTGGAAAAATACCGGCGCGAGCTCGATCCCAAGCTGTTCGCCTACCTCGCCTGACTCCGCGCATGATCAACGCGGCCATCATCGGCGTCGGCTGGTGGGGACAAAAGATCGTCAACGCCGTGCAGGGCAAAAGCGAACGCATTCGCTTTATCCGCGGCATCAGCAAGGAGCCGGACAGCGTGCGCGATTTCGCCGCGACACACGCGTTCGAATTGTCGACGGAATTTGCCGACGCACTGACCGACCCGCGCGTGCAGGCGATCGTGCTGGCCACGCCGCACTCGCTGCATACCGAGCAGATTGTCGCCGTCGCCAATGCCGGCAAGGCGGTGTTTTGCGAAAAACCGCTGGCCTTGATGAAAGCCGATGCACTGCGCTCGACGAATGCCTGCCGCGACGCCGGTGTGCTGCTCGGCATTGGCACCAACAAGCGTTTCTGGCCGTCGATGCGCGAGTTGCGCCGCGTTGTCGCCAGCGGCGAACTCGGCGAGATTCTGCATGTCGAGGGCCACTACAGCAATGAAAACTCCGGCGCCCATTTTTCACCCTGGCGCGGCGCGCCGTCGGAGACGCCGGGTGCGGGCATGACCGGTTCCGGCATACATGTGCTCGACGCGCTGGTCAATCTGCTGGGCCCGGTCGCGCGCGTGCAAACGCAGGTGATCACGCGCAAGCCCGCACCGGATCCGACCGACACGCTGTCGATCGTGTTCGAATTCGAAAACCGCACGAGCGCGCTGCTCGGCGCGGTGCGGGCAACCCCGTTTTACTGGCGCATTCATGTCTTCGGCCGCGAGGGCTCGGTCGAGGCGCTGGGCGAAACGGATCTGGTCATCCGGCGCAAAAGCGCGAAACCGGAGCATTTCAGCTACGCGCCGCTTGATTCTCTGAAGGAAGAATTCGATGTCTTCGCCGACGCCGTCGCCGGCAATAGCGAATATCCGATCAAAATGACCCACATGGTCAATGTGGTCGCCGCCTTCGAAGCCATCGTACAATCCCTCGAATCCGGCCAGCCTGTTTCACTGGCCCCGACTTAAACAAGGTAGAAAACATGAACAAGCTCCCCGTCCTCGGTCTCATGCTCGGCGATGTCACCGGTATCGGCCCCGAGATCAGCGTCAAACTGCTCGCCTCCGGCATGCCCAATTCGGTGGCGCGCGTGGTGGTGATCGGCGATGCGCGCGTGTTCGAACTGGGCTGCCGCGATGCCGGCATCCGGCTCGCCTACCGCCCGATCGAAAGCGTCGATGCGATCGACTGGAACAACGACGAGGTGCCGCTGATCGATCTCGGCAACGTCGATCCGGCGCTCTACAAACGCGGCGTCAGTTCCGACGATTCGGGCCGCCTGTCCGGCGACACGCTCAAACACATGATCGAGATGGCCGACGCCGGCGAAATCGACGGCATCTGCTTCGCGCCGCTCAACAAGGGTGCGATGAACCGTGGCGGCTGGAAATACCCGGACGAACACCAGATGTTCGCCGCGCTGACCAGGCACGCAGGTTTCTTCGGCGAGATGAACGTGATCAAGGAATTCTCGACATTCCGGGTAACCTCGCACATCGCGCTCAAGGAAGCAGTCAACCTGATTTCGCCCGAGCGCATCACCGCCGCGGTGCAGCTCGCCAATCAGTCGCTGCGCGCGGCCGGTGTCGCGCAACCGCGCATCGGCGTCGCCGCACTCAACCCGCATTGCGGCGAGAACGGCCTCTTCGGCGACGAGGAAATCCGCATCATCCGCCCGACCGTCGACACATTGCGCGCCGGCGGCATCAATTGCAGCGGCCCCATTTCATCGGATGTGATTTTCCTGAAGGCACTCAAGGGCGAATTCGACGGCGTGGTCATGATGTACCACGATCAGGGCCAGATCGCGACCAAGCTCCTCGGCTTCAACAAGGGCGTCACCGTCACCGCCGGATTGAAAACGGTATTCACCACGCCGGCGCACGGCACGGCCTACGATATCGTCGGCAAAGGGGTCGCCGATACCGGTGCGCTCGAGCAGGCGCTGCGCATCGCCGCGCGCATGGCGGCGGCAAAACTGCATTGATCGAATCGAACCGCCCGCCTTTCGCGGGCACCTGAACTGGAGGAACCTGCACATGCAGAACTTTTTAAAATCGTTTGTTCGCAGCATCCTGTGTGCGGCCGCAACCGCCGGCTTCACTGCTGCCGCCGCGGCCGATAATTATCCGAGCAAACCGGTGCGCATGATCGTCGGCTTCGCCCCCGGCGGCGGCACCGACACCACGGCGCGGCCGATCGCGCAAAAACTCGGCGAACTGCTCGGCCAGCAGGTGATCGTCGATAACCGGCCCGGCGCCGGCGGCAATATCGCCACCGACATTGTGTCAAAGTCGAACCCCGACGGTTACACCATCCTGATGGGCACGATTGCCGCGCTGGCGATCAATCCCGGCCTTTACAGCCAGCTGCCCTTCGATCCCGAAAAGGATCTGGCGCCGGTGACGCAGGCGGTCGATTCGACCAACGTGCTGTCGCTGCATCCATCGGTCGCAGCGGGTAGCGTCAAGGAACTGATCGCGCTGGCGAAAACCAAATCGTTGAGTTTCGGCTCGTCGGGCGTCGGCGGCACCGGCCACCTCGCCGGCGAGTTGTTCAACGTGATGGCCGGGACCAAACTCGTGCATATCCCGTACAAAGGCGGCGGCCCGGCCATGATCGATCTCGTCGGCGGACAGGTGCAGCTGGTGTTCGCGACGGGCGCAAGCGCAGTGCCGCAAATCAAGAACGGCAAGATCAAAGGCATCGCCGTCACGACGCTGAAGCGTTCGGCGCTGATGCCGGAACTGCCGACCATCGCCGAGAGCGGCCTGCCCGGTTTCGACGCCAACAACTGGTACGGGGTGATGGTGCCGGCGAAAACGCCACGCGCGATCATCAACCGCCTGAATGCCGAAACAATCAAAGTGCTCAGCATGCCCGACGTGAAAACCTTCCTGTTCAATCAGGGGCTGGACGCGGCGCCAACAACGCCGGAAGCCTTTGGCGCCTACATCAAGTCCGAGCGCAGCAAATGGGCCAAAGTCATCAAGACGGCGGGCGTCAAGGCGGAATAATGTTTCAGGGCGCGGCCGCGCTGGCGCTGCTGTGCGGAGTCGCAGCGGCCGCTGCCGCAGATTTTCCCTCCAAGCCGGTGCGCCTGATTCTCGGCTTTCCACCCGGCGGCGCCACCGATCTGGTGGCGCGCGCGATGCAGCCGCGCCTGTCGGCAGCCCTCGGCCAGCAGGTGGTCATCGACAACCGGCCGGGCGCCAACGGCATCATCGCCGGCGAACTGACGGCACGCGCCGACCCCGACGGTCACACGATATTTTTCGGTCATATCGGCGTGCTGGTGATCAGCCCCGCGATCCAGAAACTGCCGTTCGATCCGCTCAAGGATTTCGCGCCAGTCGGGCTGGCGGTTTCGCTGCAAAACATCCTGATCGCGCATCCGTCGCTCGCCGCGCGCACGGTCAGGGAATTCATCACGCTGGCGAAAGCGAAGCCGGGCCAGATCAATTACGCGACGTCCGGCATCGGCAGTCCAGGCCACCTCGCCGCGGTGCTGCTCGAATCAATGGCGAATATCCGGCTCAACCACATTCCGTACAAGGGCGGCGGTCCGGCGATTACCGATCTGCTTGCCGGACAGGTGCCGGCGTTTTTTGCGGTGATCTCGACCGGCGTGCCACATGTGCAGGCGGGCAAGGTGCGCGGCATCGCCGTCACCGGCAGCCGCCGCGCCGAGGCGCTGCCCGAGGTGCCGACCATTGCCGAGGGCGGTGTCGCCGGTTATGTGGCGACCAATTGGTACGGCCTGCTCGCACCGGCCAAAACACCGGCGGCGGTAATCGAGCGCCTCAATCGTGAAATGACTGCGGCACTGAAAGCGCCCGAGGTCGTCGAGGGATTGAAATCGCGCGGCATCGACGCCACGCCGGGTTCGCCGGCAGAGTTCGCCGCATTCATTCGCAGCGAGACCGCCAAATGGCGGCCGGTCCTGCTGCAATCGGGCATCAAGCCCGACGGTTCCTGAATTACCGCCGCGTCAAATCTCGACCGGCAGATCGCTGCGCGACGACCATTCGTGCCACGAACCGATGAAGTTGCGCGCCGAGTGGATGCCGGCAGAGCGCAAAGCGTAAAACGTATTGGCCGAGCGCGCGCCGCGATGGCAATAAACCGCGATGTCGTGCCGCGGATTAATACCGTGTTTCTCGATCAGCGCGAGAATCGCCTCCGGCGATTTGAAGCGGCCGTTGTCCAGAAATTTCGTCCATTCAATGTGAATTGCGTGCGGGATGTGGCCGCGGCGCGCACAGCACGGCGTGTTGTCGGTGCCGGCCCATTCGAGATCGTCGCGCACATCGAGCAACCAGAAATTCCAGGTGCCGGCGCGGCGCGACAGCTCGTCAATGCTTGACAGGTAGCCGCTCGATATCGAGGGCTTCAAAGGTTTGGTACGCACGGTCGGAATATCGACATCGGCGATCACCGGGCCGCCGACCGCCTTCCAGAATTTGAGCCCGCCGTGCAGGATGCGCGCATTGCGGTGGCCGAGGTATTCGAGCACCCACAATTCGCGCGCGGCGCGCATGCCGGTATCTTCATCGTAAACCACGACCGGCCGCTCCAAGGTGACGCCCGCGGTCATGAAGCGGTTCGCCATCGCTTCGTCGAACGCTTTCATGCCGTCGAGCCGCGTGTCCTGCGCAAAAACCTCATAGGTCGAAAAAGGCATCGCGCCCGGAATATGACCGTTCTTGAATTCGCCCGGTTTGCGCGCGTCGATGACCACGACGTTGCCGCCGAGCAGTTTGACCAGCTCGTCGGGCTCGATCAGAAAGCTATTCGAATCCAGCATTTCAACTCTCTTTCAACGGCGCGCCGCGGTCAGCAACTGAAAAATCCGTCCAGTTCGCGAAATGTTTCTTCCGGCGCCTGCTCGGCCGGATAGTGTCCGCTCGGCAGCGCCACACAACCGGTCATGTTCGCCGCGTACTGCGACCAAGCCTCGGTGAAATTATAAAACGCCGCCGTGTGGCTTTGTCCACCCACCAATACCAGCACCGGACACTCGATGCGGCGCCCGGCCTCGAAATCCGCCTTGTCCATCTCGAAATCCAGCGTCACGGTAGCACGATAGTCCTCGCAGACGCCGTGAATCTGTTCCGGCGTGCAGCAGCGGATGTATTCGCGCAGGGTTTCTTCGCTGATGCCGCCCTTGCCGAGGCCTTGGGAGCCAAGCTTGAGGCGGATGTAATACTCCTCGTTACCCTTCAACAGGCGCTCCGGAAAATCATAGGGCTGGGCGAGAAAGGCCCAGTGGTAGGAGTTCACCATCCAGGTCTTGGTCACGTGCGTCCACACGTGGTGGGTCGGCAGGATGTCGATGCTGCAGAATTTCAGCACGCGATCCGGATGATCGAAGGCCATGCGGCAGGCGGCGCGCGCGCCGCGGTCGTGGCCGGCGACAAAAAACGTTTTGAATCCCAGCAGCGTCATCGCATCGACCTGATCCTGCGCCATGCGCCGGAAGCTGTAGTTGCTGTGATCAGGCAGTCCGCGCGGCTTGCTGCTGTCGCCATAGCCGCGGAGATCGGTCGCCACCACGGTGAATTTTTCCGCCAGCCGCGGCGCCACCCGATGCCAGTGCACATGCGTCAGCGGATTGCCGTGTATCAACAGCAGTGGCGGGCCGCTGCCGCCGATCACGCCGTGGATTTTGCATTGCGGATCGCTGGTCGGCAGATCGAAGATGCGAAAGCCTTCAAACATGGTCACCGATCCCCGGTCAAAAAAAATGCCACCGCACCGTGCGGATGCGATGGCATGTCTGACTGTTAAAACAAAACTTATTTATCGATGCCGCCCATCAACAGGTACTTGATCTCGACGAACTCTTCGATACCGTACTTGGAACCTTCGCGGCCGATGCCCGATTCCTTGACGCCGCCGAAGGGCGCGATCTCGTTCGATATGATGCCGGCGTTGATGCCGACCATGCCGTATTCGAGCGCCTCGGCGACGCGCCAGATGCGGCCGATGTCGCGGCTGTAAAAATACGAAGCCAGACCGTATTCGGTGTCGTTGGCGCGCTTGATCAATTCCTCCTCGGTTTTGAAACGGAACAGCGGCGCCACCGGACCGAAGGTCTCTTCGTAGGTGATCTTCATGTTGGTCGTCACATTGGCGAGCACGGTCGGCTCGAAAAAGGTGCCGCCCTTCGCATGCCGTTTGCCGCCGGTGATGACACTCGCCCCCTTTGCCACGGCGTCGGCGATATGCTCCTCGACTTTCTCGACGCCGGCCATGTCGATCAGCGGGCCCTGGACCACGCCGTCTTCGAGGCCGTCGCCGACTTTCATCGCGGCGACTTTCTCCGCCAGCATTTTGGCGAATTTATCGTAGACGCCGTCCTGCACGAACAGCCGGTTCGCGCAAACGCAGGTCTGCCCGGTGTTGCGGAACTTGGAAGCCATTGCGCCCTCGACCGCGGCTTCGAGATCGGCGTCGTCGAACACGATGAACGGCGCGTTGCCGCCGAGTTCGAGCGAGACCTTCTTCACAGTGCTCGCGCACTGCGCCATCAGCTGCTTGCCGACCTCGGTCGAACCGGTAAAGGTAAATTTGCGGATGATCGGGCTTTCGGTGAGTTCCTTGCCGATCGGGCCGGACGGGCCGGTGATCACCGAAATGACGCCTTTCGGAATGCCCGCACGCTCGGCGAGTTCGCACAGCGCCAGTGCCGAATACGGCGTGTAGGTCGCCGGCTTGATCACCATGGTGCAGCCGGCGGCCAGCGCCGGGCCGGCCTTGCGCGTGATCATCGCATTCGGAAAATTCCACGGCGTCACCGCCGCGCAGACACCGATCGGCTGCTTGATGACGACGATGCGCTTGTCGGCCTGATGCGTCGGAATGGTGTCGCCGTATATGCGCTTGGCTTCCTCGGCGAACCATTCGATGAAGGAGGCGCCGTAGGCGATCTCGACACGCGATTCGGTCAGCGGCTTGCCCTGCTCGACGGTCATCAGGATCGCGAGGTCTTCCTGATTCTGCATCATCAGGTTGAACCACTTGCGCAGAATGATGGAACGCTCCTTGGCGGTCTTCGCGCGCCATGCCGGCATCGCCGCGCTGGCGGCGGCAATCGCGCGTTTGGTCTCCGCCGTGCCCATCGCCGGCACCGTGCCGATTTGAAGGCCGCTGGCGGGATTGAACACCGCGATGGTTTTGCCGTTGTCGGCGTCCGTCCATTGGCCGTCGATATAGCATTGCTGGCGAAACAGACTCATATCTTTGAGCTGCAACGCGGGTTTGACTGGGGTCAGCATGATGGGTCCCTGCCTGTGTCGGTGTGGATGGCCGCTGCAAACGGAGCCGGCAAACGAAGTGCGATTATAACATTGGCGCTTCGCCGCCCGGACGCGCGACGCAGGCCGTGCGGGGCCGCGTATTACAATAACCATGCTGACAATTCATACCTCTGGCAATTCACACGGCGCCGCGCCCCTTGTTTATCCGCCTCCTCAAGCAACTGTGGTCCCGCAACGCACCGCCGCAACGCGCCGTCGCCGCTCGCGCGCCATCCGCAGGCGAACGCGAATCCGCCCTGCTGCGCCATCTCGATGCCAGCCCGCAAGACGCCGACGCCTGGTATGAACTGGGCGCCTTGCATGAACAATCGCCACGTCCGGCCGCGGCGCTGGCCGCCTACGAACGGGCGCTTGCGCTCGACCCCGCGCACGCCTGGGCAAGCCTCGGCGCCGCCGGCATGCATGACCGCAACAACGAATTCGAACGCGCGCTCGGCCTCTATCACCGCGCCCTGCCGCTGGCGCCCAAACAGGCCGCGCAAATTCATGCACGCATCGGCGCCTTGCTGCGCCGGCGCGGCGATGCGCATGCCGCGATCGAGAGTTATCGCGCAGCAATCCGGGTGCGCGACGACATCGCGGAGATACATTACAACTTTGCGCTCGCACTCAACGATTGCGGTTATATCGAGGACGCCGTCGGCGCGCTGCAACGCGCGCTCGCGCTGCGCGAAGATTTCGCGCTCGCGCACAGCACGCTGCTGTGCATCTGCGGTCTCAATCGCCAGTGGCCGCCGCAACGCGTGCTTGAAGAACACCGGCGCTGGGCGGCACGCCACGCCGACCCGCTCGCCGCGATGGCGGCACCGCACGACAACCCGCGCGACCCGGGACGCCGGCTGAACATCGGTTACGTGTCAGCGGACTTTCGCGAGCACTCAGTCAGTTTTTTTATCGAACCGGTACTCGCCGCCCACGACCGCCTGCACTTTCGCATTTTCTGCTACGACAATTTTTCCGGAACCGACGCGGTGAACCGGCGCCTGCAGACACGCGCCGATGTCTGGCGCAAGATCGACGGTCTCGACGATAACGCAGCGGCGGCAACGATCCGCGCCGACGGCATCGATATTCTGGTCGATCTCTCCGGCCACACCGCGGGCAACCGGCTTGGCGTCTTCGCGCGCAAACCCGCGCCGGTGCAGGCGACGTGGTTCGGCTACATGTGCACGACCGGCATGACCGCGATCGACTACCGGATCACCGACGCCAATCTCGATCCGCCGGGGGAGACCGAACAGTTCTACAGCGAAACGCTGCTGCGCCTGCCCTGTGCGGTCGCGTTCAGCCCCGCCGCCGACTGCCCTACGGTCAACGCGCTGCCGGCGCTCACGCGAGGCTACCCGACCCTCGCCTCGTTCAACAATTACACCAAGATCGGCGACGCGGTGGTGGCGCTGTGGGCGCGCATTCTGGCCACGCTGCCGGTCGCGCGGCTGCTGCTGGTCGCTGCGGGCGGCGACGATCCGGCCATGCGCAACGCGGTCGCTGCGCGCTTTGCCGCCTTCGGCGCCGATCCGCGGCAGCTGAACGTCATCGGACGCCGTTCGCTCGACGATTTTTTCAAATTATTCCATGAAGTCGATCTGGCGCTCGATCCCTTTCCGTACAGCGGCGGCACCACCAGCCTGCACACCTTGTGGATGGGCGTGCCAATCGTCGCCCTCGAAGGCGACAGCGAAATCGCCCGCAGCACCAGCGGCATGCTGCATGCGGTGGGCCTCGATCATCTGGCCGTGCGCAGCGAAGATGCCTATCACGACGCGGTGGTCACGCTCGCCCGCGACCCGGCGCAACTTGTCACACTGCGCACGGGTTTGCGGCAGCGTATGACAGCTTCATGTCTGTGCAATGCCGCCGCGGTGACTGCCAGTCTCGAAGCCGTCTACCGCGATATCTGGAACCGTTGGTGTATGCGATAATCCGGCCGTGCCGTCTCGCCAGAATCACACGGCACCCGTACAACTTTACTGGTAATCCCAAGATGCCCGATATCGAAACGTTCATCGCCAATTTCCAGACCGCCGTCGACTTTCAGGATCCGGTTGAAATCCGCGCCGACACCCGGCTCACAGATCTGCAGGAATGGGACTCGCTCGCCGCGCTCGCCACGATCGTCATGTTCGACATGGAATACGGCAAGGCCATCACTGGCCATCACCTGAAGGCCTGCGCGACCATATCCGATCTGTTCGCGCTGGCGGCATAGGAGAACGGCCCGTGGGACTGTCGACCTTGCGCAACGTCGGATATCGCGGTCTCGCCACCTGCGTGCCGAAGACCGTCATATCGAACATGGACTGCCCGCCGGCCATGCGCTCGGAACGCGAGCGGCTGGTGCGCAATATCGGCATTCACGAGCGGCGCATCTGTTATCCGTGGCAGTGCTTTTCCGACCTCGCCTTCATCGCGGCCGAGCGGTTGCTCGAAGAATTGAACTGGCAGCGCAACGAAATCGATGCCCTGATCGTCGTCACCCAGTCGCCCGACTACCTGATCCCGGCCACCGCGATCATTCTGCAGGACCGGCTGCAACTGAGCCACGCGACCATCGCGTTCGACATCAATCTCGGCTGTTCCGGTTACCCGTTCGGCCTGCATGTGCTGGGCGCGATGATCCAGGCGGGCGCGGTCAGAAAAGCGCTTTTGCTCGTCGGCGACAAATGCGCGACGCTGCACGACCCCTTGTTTTCCGATGCCGGCACCGCCACCGCGCTCGAATTCGATCCGGATGCCGCGCCGATTTACTTCGATCTCAACAGCGACGGCAGCGGCTACCGCGCAATCATCCTGCCGGTAGGCGGGCACCGCGAGCCGCCCGGCGTGCAGCACTTCATCCCGCGGCGCGACGAGCACGGCGTCGATCGCCTGCCCTATGACCTGCAACTCGACGGCCCCGCGGTGTTGAGCTTCAGCACGCAGCGCGTGCCGCCCGCGGTGACCCAATTGCTGGCATACGCGGGCGCCGCGCAGGAATCGGTGGATTATTTTCTTTTTCATCAGGCCAACCGGATGATCAACGAAACCATCCGCAAGAAACTGCGCCTGCCGGAGGAAAAAGTGCCGATGACGCTGCACGATTTCGGCAACACCAGCGGCGCCTCGATACCCGTGACCATGACGGCGCGCATCCTCGAGCCGTTGCTGGCCGGCCGCAAGCGTCTGCTGATGTCGGGTTTCGGCATCGGCCTGTCGTGGGGCACCGCGCTCATCGATATCGAGTGCGCGAAGTTTCCGGAACTCATCGTGGCATGAGCTTCAATCCCTTCAGCCTGGAGGGAAAAACGATCCTCGTCACGGGCGCGTCGTCCGGTATCGGGCAGGCCGCCGCGATCGCCGCGTCGCGGCTCGGCGCGACCATCATTCTGACCGGCCGCAACAAAGAACAACTCGCCGCGACCTGCGCGCTGCTGGCGAACAGCGGCCACCGGCAATTCGCGGCCGATCTGTTGAAGGCGGATGCGCGCGATGCGCTGGTTGATTTCTGCCCCGAACTCGACGGCGTCGTCATGAGCGCCGGTGCCGCGGCGATGCGTCCCATGCGCATGGCCGATGCCGACCATCTGCGCGCCATGCTCGCCGTCAACTACGAAGCGCCGGTGCTGCTGACGCAGCGCCTGCTGGCGCGCCGCAAGTTGAAAACGGGCGCCTCGCTCGTCTACGTCACCGCCACCGCCGCCCATCTCTCGCCTCTGGCCACCGGCGCCTACGCCGGCGCCAAGGCCGCGCTGGTCAGCACGGTTCGCACCATCGCAAGCGAACATGCGAAAAAGGGGCTGCGCGCCAACTGCGTGGCGCCCGGTTATGTCGATACGCCGATGTACGCCGCGCTCGACGGCGTCACGTCGTTCGCCGGCAACCACGAACTGTTTCCGCTCGGCATCTCGGCGCCTGAGGACATCGCCCATGGCATCGCCTACCTGCTGGCCGATGCCAGCCGCTGGGTGACCCGTTCCACGCTGAATATCGACGGCGGACACTCCCTGCACCTGCGGCAATGACCTACGCGCCCATCGACGTCGCTGCCACACCCTACGGACTCGCCGGAAAAACCGTGCTCGTCACCGGCGCGTCGTCGGGCATCGGACGCGCGGTGGCGGTGCGTTGCGCCGAAGCGGGCGCGCGTGTCATCGCCACCGCGCGTGACGCTGCCCGGCTCGACGCGGCGGTGGCCGCGATGCCGGGCGCGGGACACCGCGCGATTGCGGCCGATCTCGTCGATGCCAAAGCGCTGCGCGAACTGGCCGACGGCTGCGGAGCGCTCGACGGCGTGGTGCACAGCGCCGGGGTGCGCGGTTTGTCGCCGATCCGCATGGCCAGCGAAAAATTCCTGCGCCAGGTCATGCAGATCAATTACGAAGCGCCCGTGCTGCTGACCCAGCGCCTGCTCTACAAGAATGCGTTGCAGGACCGTTGCTCGATTATTTTCATGTCGTCGATCGCTGCGCACATCGGCACGGTCGGCGTCGGTATTTACTCCGGCTCCAAGGCCGCGCTGATCGGCACCATGCGTTGTCTCGCGCTGGAAATCGCCAAGCGCGGCATGCGCGCCAACTGTCTGTGTCCGGGACTGGTGGAAACCAATCTGATCACCGAGGATCCGGGCTGGTTCGAAGGGCAGAAATCGCGTTATCCGCTCGGCATCGGCGCACCCGACGACATCGCCTTCGCCTGCCTGTATCTGCTCTCGGACGCCAGCCGCAAGCTGACCGGTGTCGAATTCAGCATGGACGGCGGCGTTACCTTTTAAGGAGATGCCGTGAACAACCTTCTCATCATCAACGCGGGCGGCTACGGGCGCACCGTACTGGGCCTCGCCCGCGGCGACAGCGCCTGCGGCAAACAATGGCAGATCAAGGGATTCCTCGACAGCCGCCCCGAGCTCGGCGGCACCGCCGCGCCGGTTGTCGGCGACCCGATGACTTACGATATTATCGAGGGCGACATTTTTCTCTGCGCGCTGGGCAGCCCGGCACAGCGGCGCAAATACGCCGCCCCCCTGCTCGCCAAGGGCGCCGATTTCATCAGCCTGCGGCCCGATGTCAATTTCGGCGAGCGCGTGACTTTCGGCCGCGGCTGCATTTTCGAACTGCGCGCAACGGTGGGCGCCGACTCGGTGCTCGGCGATTTTGTGACCATTCTGTCGACGACGATCATCGGCCACGACGTTACGGTGGGATCGTACGTGCAGATCGGCAGCTTCGTTTTCGTGGGTGGCGGCGCCTGCATCGGCAATGATGTGGTGATCCACCCGCATGCCACCATCCTGCCGGGCGTGCGCATCGGCGACGGCGCCGTCATCGGCGCCGGCAGCGTCGTTATCCGCAATGTCGCGGCGGGCGTCACCATGTTCGGCAACCCCGCAAAGCCGCTCAGCTTCAAATGAGCGAGTCGATCCTCTCGCCGGAACACTATTTCGACGCGGGCATCTTTCGCGCCGAACAGCAGCACATCTACCGCAAGCTGTGGATTTTCGCCGGCATCAAACAGCTGCTCGCCGAACCCGATGCTTTTTTGACGCGCACGATCGGCGGCGTGCCGGTGGTGATCCAGAATTGCGGTGGCGAACTGCGCGCGTTTGAAAACCGCTGCGCGCACCGTCAGATGCCGCTTCAGTTCGAGGACTACGGGCAGCGGCGCCTCGCCTGCCGCTATCACGGCTGGGTTTACGGCGATGACGGCACGGTGCGTTCGATCCCGCAGGAGGACGCGCTGTATCGCTATTCCGCCGCCGAGCGCGGGCAACTGTGCCTGCAGCGTTTCGCGCTGCGCACGGTGGGCAATTTCGTGTTCGTCAATCTCGCCGCTTCGCCGGCGCCGCTCGAAACCCAGTTCACCCCGGAACTCCTTGCTGAACTGGAGGCAATTTCGGCCCATTTCTCAAATGATGCCGCATTCGCGCGCATTCCGGCGCGTTACAACTGGAAGCTCAACTGGGAAAACGTTCTCGACACCAACCACGTGCCCTACGTTCATCCGCGCTCCTTCCTGCCCCTGCTGCCCGGCATGACCGCAGCGGCGGATGCCGCCGTGCCGGCGCGGCCGCCGGCCACCGATGTCAGCGATCTGAGCTTCTCGACGCGCTCGACGTACAAGCTGGACGCGCAAGCCTGGCATGCCATGGTCGAGCGTTTCGGCGACACCGACAACTATTACAATTTTTATCTCTATCCGAACATCAATTTCATCTCGCTGGCCGGTTACGTTTTCCTGATCCAGCAGTTCGATCCGGTTGCGCCCGAGCGCACCGACGTGCTGTTTACACTGATGGTGGCGCGCGAGCGCAAGCGCATTCCGGCCCTGCCTGCGATCCTGTGGGGACACATGAAGGGCGAAAAACGCGTGCTCGACGAGGACATCATCCTGCTCGAGCGGCTGCAGCAATCGCTGCACACGCAGGACACGCGCGCGCGGCATGGCGTCTACGAGTCGAGGCTCGTCGATTCGGCGCGCATCTACGCCCGCCAGATCGCGGGGGCGGCATGAGCGGCGAACTGTGGCTGATCGGCTGCGGCGACATCTTCGAGACCATCGCCGCGGCATGGCCGGCGATCGAGCCTGATACTGTGCTTCATGTGGTGCGCCTCGAGTCCCCCGCTGCCATTGCAACGCCGTTCGAGGAGCGCCTCGCTGCTGCGTCCCCGCAGCCGCGCGTTTTTGCGGCACTCGACCAGAGCGCACTAAATTTCGCGCGTTTCGATGTCTACGCGCGCTTGCGCCTCGGCGGGCGCCGTTTCTGCACGCTGATACATCCGTCCGCGATCGTCGATGCGACTGCAAAATTGGGCGAGAACGTCTGGATCGGCGCCGGTGCGGTAATCGAAGCGCGCTCGAGCATCGGCCACAACACCTTCGTCGGCACCCGCGCGCTCGTGCTTGGCGCGGCCGAACTGGCGGCGCATGGCTGGGTCGGCGCCGCGGCCAGCGTCGGCGCGCGCGCGAAAATCGGCACGCATTGCGTGATCGGCGCCGACGTGCGCATCGGCGCCGGCGTCGAAGTGGGCCGGTTCAGTTCAATCGAACGCCCCGGCCACTATGCGGAGCCGATCGCCGAACGGACTTATATCGATGCGCTGTTCGAACTCCCGGTACGCATCTACGGTTCTGCGCGCAAGCAGGCCGGAACCGCGGGCTGAAGCCGAATGCGCTCACGCATGCCGCCGGCAGCCTATCGATCGCAGGAATGGTTTGCGCGCGAGCGCGGACGGCTGTTCCGCCGCGTCTGGCAGTTTGCCGGCCTCAAGACCATGCTCGGCGAACATAATGCATTCATCACGCGCGAAGTCTGCGGCGTGCCGGTGGTGATCCAGAATTTCGACGGCGAGCTGCGCGCATTCGAGAACCTCTGCCTGCACCGCGGCGCCAAACTGCAGTGGGAGCGCGCCGGGCGCAGACCCCTGCTGTGCCGCTATCACGGCTGGGGTTACGACAAGGCGGGCGCACCGGCCAATATTCCGCTGCACGACGAACTCTACCGGTTTTCGACGGCCGAGCGCGCCGGCATGTGTCTGCGCAGCTTTGCGCTGCGAACCGTCGGCAATCTCGTCTTCATCAACATGAATGCGGAGCCGATTCCGTTCGAGCAGCAGTTCGACGCCGGTTTCATCGCCTCGCTGGAATCGAGTTCGAACGCCTACGACGGCGAAGTCATCACGACCACCTGGACGGGACGCTTCAACTGGAAACTTGCTTACGAGAACCTGCGCGACGCCAATCATCCGCGCTTCGTGCACGCGCAGACGCTCGCCAGATCGGTTGACTTCATCTGCAATGTCGATGAAGCACTGGTGATCGACGCCGATGCCGAACCCGCGCCCGGCGCGGGCCGCGATCTGCTGCGGCGCTTCAGTTGGGGAGGACGCGATGCGCCATTGCGCGGGGTCGCGCCCTATGCATGGCGCGGCATGGTCGAGCGCTGGGGCAGCGACGACGCCTACTACAACTGGCTGGCCTTCCCCAATCTGCATATCGCCTCCGGCGACGGCGGCCATGCGTTCACCATCGAACACCACGTGCCGCTCGCACCGGACCGCACCGCGATCGAAATTTACTGGATGACCGCGAAGAAGCGCCGGCCGTATCCGTATTCGAGCACGGTGCTGCTCGCCCTGATGCATGGCAGCAAGCTGGTGGTCGGCGAGGACGTGCGTGTGATGGAGTCCGTGCAGGCGGGTTTGCACGACGATGCGCCGCAGGGCAATCAAGGCGCCTTCGAAGCATCCAACCGGCTGATCGAACGCTGGTACATGGACCTGATGGAGAACGGCGGTGAGTTCTAGATTCGTCATCGGGCGCGGCCCGATGCTGGACATCGCCATGGCGACCTGGAGCGCGGTCCAACCGGACGCGGCGCCGGCGCGCGTCGAGATCTGCCAGCGCGCCGATTACGGGTTTGACTGGTCCGCGCTCGATGCGATCGACCGCGATGCCGAGGTATTCGTGGCCTTCGACGAGACCTTCGGCAACTTCAGCCGGCTGGAAATATTCCAGGCCGCGATCGAACGCGGTCTGCACATGCCTGCGCTGGTCAGCCCGCGCGCGATGGTCGCCGCCGGCGTCAGACTCGGCCCCAGCTGTTACGTCGGCGACTGCGCCGTCATCGGCGCCGGCTCCAGCGTCGAATACAACAGCGTCGTGCATGCCGGCGCGCTGATCGGCGCCGGCGTGCGCATCAAGTCGTCATGTTGGATCGGGCTCGGCGTGCGACTCGCCGACCATGCGGAGATCGGCATGCATTGCACGTTGCGCGAAGGCGTGATCGTCGCGCCCGGCACGAAGATCGGTCGCAACTGCGAACTCGGGATTGCCGGCGTCTACCGCGAAGACATTGCTGCGAAGACCGTGTTCGATCCGCGTTACGACGAACCGATCGTCGTCTACGGCGGCTGACGCGCAGGCAATGGCGCCGATGCACGGCTCAGGCTTGCTGCCGCGCCGCCTGTGCCAGCACGCCGGTGATTCGATCGAGGTCGGCCGCTTCCAGCCGGCCGTGAAACGGCAGGCCGATCAAATCGGCGGCAAGTGCTGCGGCCACCGGCAGCGCGCCGCAGGTTTCGATGCCGGCAAACCCCTTGTGCTGGTTGATCAGCGGCAGGTACCAGCGCCGCGTTTCAATGGCGGCGCCGGCGCAGTCCGCTTCGATGGCCGCGCGCAGGGCGGCGGAGCGGACGCGTATGCACAACAGCGTGCGGAGCGTCGCCGCAGGCCTTTGTTGCCACACGGCGCCAAGCCCGGCGACGCCATCGATCAAGCCGCGATAACGCTCTTCGAGTGTGCGCGCCTTGCCTGCCAGCAGCGGCCATTTCGCCAGGCTGGCGAGACCGACCGCGGCATGGTATTCGGACAATTTGGCGTTGGTGCCCGGCACATCGACCTGCCCCACCGGCAGCGCCGCTGCGGGGTCGAGGTTGATGCCGAAATTGGACAGTTGACGCACGCGAGCGACGAGTTTTTCGTCGCGGCTGACGACCACGCCACCTTCGCCCGCAGCGAGGGATTTGGTCGCGTGCAGACTGAACACCAGGGTCGCGCGCCCTGTCTGCCATTGATTGCCGAAGGCGCCGGCGGCGTCGATCACAACCGGCAGCCCGCACTCGGCGCTGAAACGGTCCCAGCCGTCCATCTCATGCGGGCAGCCGAAGGTCGTCACCGGCAGAATCGCGGCGAGCGGATAGCGCGCACAGGCCGCGCGCGCGATTTCGGGCGTCAGCAGCCACGACTGCGGATCGACATCGGCCGCCACCGGTACCAG
The DNA here is from genome assembly GCA_903889565.1 of uncultured beta proteobacterium. Classification (GTDB taxonomy): domain Bacteria; phylum Pseudomonadota; class Gammaproteobacteria; order Burkholderiales; family SG8-41; genus PALSA-1004. Next base: position 357,131 of record CAISYC010000068.1, on the reverse strand, counting down.
GCCTGCGCGTACCACCGCGGTTGCGCTGGCGACGAAAGTCAGCGCCGGCAGCAGAACCTGCGAACCGGGCGCCAGATCCAGCGCGCGCAGCGCCAGTTCGAGGCCCAGCGTGCAACTGCTGACCGTCGTCACCCGCACCGGCTGCGCGTTTTTTGCAATGAACATGCCGGCCAGCGCGCCTTCGAATTCGCGGCACAGCGGGCCGAAATTCGAATACCAGCGCGCCGCATCGATGCGTTCGAGGTAGGGCTGCAGCTCGGCGACGCTCGGCAATTCGGGGATCAACAACGGAATGCGATTCATGGGGGCGCACACCCGGCGCTTGCGAACGCCGGAATATTTCCGGCGCGCCAAGTATGACACGGCGCTCGCAAATGCACAGCGCGCGGGTCCCGTACCTGCAGAAATGGCGTCGCTCTGCCGTTATGCAGTCGTGCTAACGCAATCGCCGGCCCGCCGGCCCCTGCAACACGGCGGAATCGGGGCGCCGGAACAGGACCCGTTTTGACCTGTTGTTCTGCCGCCACATCCATTGTTTTTGCCGGAAAATCATTGTTATAATCGAGTCACCGGAATTCAGCGACAGCCCCTCACCCATAATGTCCAAATTAACCGCTCTTCTACGCAAACCTCTGCTGTCGGGCCTTGTCGCATTGATGCTGGTTTCGGGGTGCGCCAGCACCAACAACCCGCGCGATCCGCTCGAACCGGTCAATCGCGCGATCTATCAGGTCAATGACACGCTGGACAAGGTGATCATGAAACCGGTGGCGACGGTCTATAAGACTGTGTTGCCGCAATTCGTGCGCACCGGGGTCACCAATTTTTTCAGCAATCTCTACGATGTTCTGACCGCGCTCAATGACCTGCTCCAGGGCAAGTTCGGCGACGCCTTGTCGGACACCGGCCGCATCGCCGTGAATTCCACGGTCGGCGTGCTCGGCCTGATCGACGTCGGCACCGAGATCGGCCTCGAAAAACACAAGGAAGATTTCGGCCAGACGCTCGGCCGCTGGGGCGTCGCCGATGGCCCCTATCTGCAGGTGCCGCTGTTCGGGCCGAGTTCCTTCCGCGATGTCGTCGGCACCTTCGTCGACTTCAAGGTCGATCCGATCAAGTGGATCTGGCGCGACCACGTGCCGACACGCAATTCGCTGTGGGGCCTGTCGATCGTCAATCTGCGCGCCAACCTGCTCGATTCGACCAAGATTCTCGAAGAAGCGGCGCTTGATCCTTACGAATTCCAGCGCGACGCCTATCTGCAGCGCCGCCGCAACCTGGTTTACGACGGCAATCCACCGCCGGAAAGGGATCAGGAAGACATTCCCGAGCTGAAGGTCAAGCCGCGCACGGAACTGGATGAGCCGGTCAAACCGAGCAGCGGCGATGCGGCAGAACCGGCCGCAACGCGGGCCGCCGAAGCGGTGACCCAACCGCGTGTCGAACTGGCGCCGGTTGCAGTCGAACTCGCGGCTGCCCCGTCGATCTGATGCGCGTTCGCCGCGCAGCCGCGGCGACGTCGCCCGCAATTCCCCAAATTTAATTGAAATGCCGGTGCGGCGCCGCCGTACCGTTCGCGCGCCCTAGTTAAGTCGCGCCGCCGCCGATTGCAGTTCAACCAGCCGGCTGCGCACGCTTTCCGCATCACGCGCGGTCGGCAGCATGGTCAGGTAAGCCTTGAGGTCGAACAACGCCGCGCGGAAACATTCCAGATTGAGATAGAACATGCCGCGGTCGCGGTATTCCTCGGCGGCATCCGGCGTCACGCAGATGATGTGCTCGGTCACCCACAGTGCCTGCAACCAGTTTTCGCGCCGGGTATAAATCGATTTCAGATTGCGCAAAAGTCGCAGCAGTATTTCCTTGTTGCCGGCGCTCGCCAGCAGCGCCGCCACCACCGAGCGCGACGGCTCAAGGCTGCTGTCCATCTCGCGCAGACGCTGCTTCAAGTCGTCGAACCCCAGCGATACGCCGCGCGCATAAGGATCGATCACCACCGCGCCGTCGCGCAGCGCGCATTTGACCAGAAAATGCCCGGGAAAGGACACCCCGTACAAGGGCAGCCCGACGCGGCGGCCGATTTCGATATAAACGATCGCCAGCGTCAATGGAATGCCAAGTCTGCGTTCGAGCACGTCGCTCAAAAAGCTGTTGCGCGGATCGTAATACTCCGCGCTGTTGCCGCGAAAACCCAGTTCGTCGAACAGATAGTGATTGAGCAGAATCAGACGGTCGGCCGGACTGATATCGGCGCGCAGACGCAGTTTCAATGTTTCCGCCAGCGATTCGATCTGCGTGAGGCATTCGGCGACATCGAGCCCGGGATACTCGGCAGACGCCACCAGCAATGCGCACTCTGCCAGATTGATCGCCTCGTCGGCGCCGGTCACCATCTGCCGGAATCGTTCAAGCTGCGGCGTCATGCCTGCGCTCCCGGAAAACCCGCGTATGCCAGCAGCAATTATAGGCGCAGCGCTGGCGCCCGTCAGCGTGCCTCATCGAGTTCTCCGGCGCGCGCTTCCAGCGCCTCCCAGCGCGCATAGGCGGCGGACAGTTCTGCTTCGATCGCCGCCAGCCGCGCGCGCAGCGTCGTCGCTTCGGCACCATCGCCGCGATAGAGCGCGGCGTCGCCGAGTTTTTCCGTGAACCCCGCCTGCGCCGTCTCGAGGCTGGCGATGCGGTCCGGCAGCGCCGCCAGTTCGCGCGCCTCCTGATAACCGAGTTTTTTGCGCGGGGTGCCACGCGCCGACACCGCGGCCTTTTTCTGCGCCGGCACCGCCGCAGCGTCGCGCGCCTTGGCGCGGGCGCGGATGGTCGCACGGTTGTCCTCGTAGCCGCCGGCGTATTCGCAGACGCGCCCTGCGCCCTCAAAGACCAGAATCTGCGTCACCACGCTGTCGAGAAAGGCGCGGTCGTGACTCACCAGCAAAACGGTGCCGGTGTATTCCTGCAGCAGCGCCTCTAGCAGATCGAGCGTCTCGATATCGAGATCATTGGTCGGCTCGTCGAGCACCAGCACGTTGGCCGGCTGCGCAAACAGCCGCGCCAGCAACAGGCGATTGCGCTCGCCGCCCGACAGACTCGCCACTTTCGCGCGCGCGCGTTCCGGCGGAAACAGAAAATCGCCGAGATACGACACCACATGCTTGCGCGCGCCGTCGATTTCGACGAACTCGGAGCCCGGGCTTATCACCCCGGCCAGGGTCGCCTCGTCGTCGAGCTGGACGCGAAACTGGTCGAAATAGGCGACTGTCATTTTTGTGCCGCGCTCGATTTTGCCGGCATCCGCCTCGAGTTCGCCTAGCACCAGTTTAAGCAGCGTCGTCTTACCACAGCCATTGGGACCGACCAGCCCGACTTTGTCGCCGCGCTGGATAACGCACGACACATCTTCAAGAATGAGCTTGTCGCCGAAGCGTTTGTTGACGTGCGTCAGTTCGGCCACGCGCTTTCCTGAACGATCGCCGGTGGCGACGCCGAAATTGACGTTGCCCAGGCTTTCACGGCGCGCCGCGCGCTCGCGTCGCAGTTGTTCAAGTCGCCGCACGCGGCCTTCGTTGCGGGTGCGGCGCGCCTGGATGCCTTTGCGGATCCACACCTCCTCCTGCGCCAGCAGTTTGTCAAAACGCGCGTTTTCCAGCGCCTCGGCGTTGAGCATCTCGTCCTTGCGCCGCCGGTATTCGGCAAAGTTGCCGCTGAACGAGGCGAGATGTCCGCGGTCGAGTTCAACCACGCGCGTCGTCACGCGGTCGAGAAAGCGCCGGTCATGGGTCACGCACAGCACCGAACCGGCAAATCCGACCAGCAGTTCCTCCAGCCATTCGATGCCGTCGATATCGAGGTGGTTGGTCGGCTCGTCGAGCAGCATCAGTTGCGGCTCGGTCACCAGGACACGCGCCAGCGCGACGCGTTTGCGCATGCCACCCGACAACACACCAACGCTGTCGTCGGCGTTGAGTCCAACCTGCATGATTGTGGTCTCAACCATCGACTGCGCGCGCCAGCCGTCGTTGTCCTCGAGTTCCGCCTGCAACGCCGACAGGCGGTCGAGCAGTTCCGGCGCCTCGCTATGTTCGAGCTGGTGCGAGACCTCGTGATATTCGCGCAGCACCGCCTGCTGTTCGTGCAGACCCGAGGCCACCGCGTCGAACACGCTCATATCGGAATCGAGCAGCGGCTCCTGCGCGACAAAGGCGATATTGATCGACGGCTGAAGCCAGACTTTGCCGTCGTCGAGCGGATATTGTTCGTCGATCAGCTTGAGCAGGCTGGATTTGCCGGTGCCGTTGCGGCCGATCAGACCGATGCGTTCGCCGGGCTCAATCACCAGATCGGCATGATCGAGCAGTGCAACGTGGCCGAAAGCGAGGCAGGCGTTATTGAGAGTCACTAAAGGCATATAAGACCAAAGCAAGCCACAGAGATCACAGAGGACACAGAGAAACCAACAGCAACAACCTTTTGCCAAATCGCGTCTCTGTGAACTCTGTGTACTCTGCGGCCATGTTTTTTCCGTTATTTTTCTGCAGGAACCGATATTTCGATCAGATTGTCGTCGGGGTCGCGCACATACACCGAACGGATCGCAAAACGCGCGCCGGTGCGCAGCGTCGGCCCCTCCTCGATCGCGACACCGTGCACCTGCAGTCGCGCGATGACCTCCTCGAGCGGACAGGCGGCGAGAAAACACAGATCGAGCGAACCGGGCGTCGGTCGCCGCGCCTTGATGCTCGCCTCGTAACCCGGCGGATGCACATTGATCTTCTGCTCGCCGAAACGCAGCGCGATACGCCCGGCGCCGAAACGCTCGAGCGTCATGCCGAGCGCCCCGGTGTAAAAAGCCAGACATTGGTCGAGATCGCGCGTGGTCAGCACGAAGTGATCGAGGCTTTGCACGATCATGGCCGGCGCCGCCTGATTTCGTCGAGCACTTCGCCGGCATTGCGCGCGGGATTCACGCCGCGATAGACCCTGGCGACACGCCCCTGCGGATCGATCAGGAAGGTGTTACGGCGCGCAAACCGGACCACCAGCAGATCGAGAAGCGAACCGAAACGCCGCGCGACCGCGCCGTTGCGATCAGCCAGCAGCACGTAGGGCAGATTGTATTTGCGCGCAAACACGGCGTGGCTCTCGCTGTCATCGACGCTGATGCCGCACACCGCCGCGCCCAGCGCGACGAATTCCTGCATGGCGTCGCGAAACTTCGCCGCCTGTTCGGTGCAACCCGGCGTGTCGTCGCGCGGATAAAAATACAGCACCAGCCAGCGGCCGCGAAACTCGGCGGCGGACCGCAACGCGCCGTTCTGATCGGCCAGCGCGAAGTCGGGCATGTTTTCACCGGCGCGCGGCATACCCGCGCCGGGCGCGGCGGCAATGCTCCACGCCAGCAGCAGAAAACCGGCGGCGAGCATGAGCATGATCAATATGGACATGACAGAGGAAGGTTGCGCGAAGAAGAGAACGGCCTCATTTTACTTTAAAAATCCGCACGCCCGCCCTGCAAATCCGGCGCAGGGCGGGGCCGCGCGGCCGCGCCGCGGCGCATGCAGTAAAATGGCCGCCTGCGCCCCCGTAGCTCAGTGGATAGAGCACCTTCCTCCTAAGAAGGGGGTCACACGTTCGATTCGTGTCGGGGGCGCCATGCAGTCAACTGGGGAACGCCATGACCGACGACACCGGCAAGACCAGGGTTACCATCCTCACCGCGAACTACCGCATCAAGGGTTCCATCGACATTATTGCCGGTGCGCGCGTCACCGACTACTTCATCGAGGCCAAGGGTTTCATCGCACTGACCGATGCCGAGGTGTGGGACGTCGCCGCCGGCCGCCAGGTCTGCACGGTGCCTTTCCTCAACATCAGCCGCGATCACATCCAGGTGATCGTACCCGGCTCACACTGACGCGTTGATACAACGTTTTTGCAATTTACATCAGCGGCGGCGCCTGCTAAATTCGAGAGATGACAAAAAAAACCATCGGTTGGGGACTCATAGGAACCGGGAGGATCGCAGAAGACCGCATGCTGCCCGGCATCAACGCGTTCAAACAGAACAAGCTGATCGGCGTCGTCAGCCGTGATCCGGCGCGCGCGCAGGATTTTGCGAAGCGTTTCGGCGCGCAGCACGCGTACACGAATTTCGACGACCTGCTGCGCAATCCGGATGTCGACGCAGTGGCGATCCACACGCCGAATTCGCTGCATTGCGAAGAGGTGCTCGCCGCGGCGCGGGCCGGCAAGCATGTGTTTTGCGACAAGCCGATGGCAACCACGGTGGCGGATGCGGAACGCATGGTGGCGGCCTGCGAAAAAGCCGGCGTCACTCTCGGCATGAATTTTCACAACCGCTCGATGCCCGGCTTCATCGAAGCCAAACGCGTCGTCGGTAGCGGCGAAATCGGTGAGGTCACGGTAGTCGAGCTCGAGGCGAGCCCCGGCTATCGTCCCGGCGGCACGCTATCGAACTGGCGCGTCGATCCGGTCATGTCGGGCCTCGGCACCACCATGAGCATCGGCGTGCACGTCTACGACATCCTGCGCTACATTTTGTCGGCCGAGGTCGAAATGGTGTCGTCATTTTTCGATACGCCGCGCAACGTCATGGAACAGACCAACATGTCCACGCTGCGCTTCACCAACGGCGCGATTGCCCTGGTCAACGTCAATGAAAAGTCACCGCTACCCTATAACGACTTCGTCATTCACGGCACCAAAGGCCGCATCACCGGCAAAGGCCTCACGCGCAGCCGCGCCGGCGGCGTCTTCGAAGTAGCGACCACCGACGGCAAGACACGCAGCCAGGAGTTCCCCGCCATCAATGCGCATGCCGCCTGCATCGGCGCCTTCAGCCAGGCGCTGCTTGACGGCAAGCCGTTCAGCCCGTCCGGCATCGACGGCCTGCGCAGCATGCAACTGACCGAGGCGATGGCGAAATCGGCCTGGGACGGCGTGCATGTCAGGCTCGCCTCATGAGCGATCCGACCCTCGGCGCCTACAACATCTTCGACCTGCGGGAAATGGCCATGCGCCGGGTTCCCAAGGGCGTGTTCGAATTTGTCGATCGCGGCACCGAGGATGAGGTCGGCCTGCGCAACAACCGCGATGCCTTCGAACGCATCAAACTGAAGCCGCGCACGCTGGTCGATGTGTCCAAACGCAGCCAGGAAATCGAATTCTTCGGTCACAAGCACAAAATGCCGATCGCGATTGCGCCGACCGGCACCGCCGGCCTAATGTGGTATCAGGGCGAAATCGCGCTGGCGAAAGCCGCCGCTGCCGCCGGCATTCCGTTCACGCTGGCCACCGGCTCGCAGACCTCGATGGAAAAAGTCGCCGAGGCGGTGCCGGGCGCCCGCTTGTGGTTTCAGCTCTACATGTGGCCGGATCGCTCGCTGTCGCATCAACTGGTCGAGCGCGCCAAAAACGCCGGCTTCGAAGCGCTGGTGGTCACCGTCGATGGCGCCGCCGCCGGCAACCGCGAATACAACATGCGCAACGGCTTCACCATGCCGTTCCAGTATACCCGGCGCAACATCTGGGACGTGCTCAAACACCCGCGCTGGATGTTCGGTGTGCTCGCCCGCTACATCCTGACCACCGGCATGCCGCGCTACGAAAATTATCCGAGCGCAATCAAGAACAAGATCACCGGCCTGCCGATGGGCCGCGCCAGCATGCGCACCGATTCCCTCTCCTGGGAAGATCTGCGCCAATTGCGCAAGATCTGGCCGCACAAGCTGATCGTCAAGGGCATCCTGCATCCGGAAGACGCCATTAACGCCGCCGACTGCGGCGCCGACGGCGTGGTGGTTTCGAATCACGGCAGCCGCAATCTCGACGTGACGATGGCGCCGATCGAGGTGCTGCCGGAAATCGTCGCCGCCGTCGGCAAGCGGGTCGCGGTCATCGTCGACAGCGGATTCCGCCGCGGCAGCGATGTCGTAAAAGCACTCGCCCTCGGCGCCGACATGGTCTACATCGGCCGCTCGACGCTCTACGGCACCGGCGCCGGCGGCGAAGCAGGTGCCGCGCGCGCGATCAGCATATTCCGCGAGGAAATCGACCGCGTGATGGCGTTGATCGGCTGCCGCAGTGTCGCCGAACTCAATCCGGACTATCTGGTGCTGCCGAAAACGGTGGCTGCGCTCAAGCGCGCCTGAGCCCCCGCCGCCGCGCGATGGCGCGGCGTATCAGGACGCCGTAGTGGCGATTGACGCATCGGCGTCGGCCACCGGCGAGCCGGACCACCTGATGATTTTGCCGCGCTTGTCTTCAAGACAACGCACGCTGCCGGCAAACAACCGGTAACGGCCATCAGCGCCGCGGATGCGGAAACTCGACTCCTGCTCCTCGCCTGTCATCGCGACCTCGCGCCACTGGCTCTGCTGGGCGGCCAGATCGTCGGGGTGAACGGCACGCGCCCACGTTTCACCGTCGAGCGCCCCGTGGTCGAGCCCGGTCAACGCATAGAATTCGTCGTTGAGGTATTCGAAATTGCCGTCGAGGCGCCGCATGTACATGACCGCGCTGGCGCGCGCCGCCAATTCGCGGTAGCGACGGTCGCTCGTACGCGCCGCCTCGATCGCATCGGCCCGTTCAACGCGGCCGCGTTCGAGCATTTCGAGCCGTGCCTGCGCGACCTCGCGCAGAAGCCGCAATTCATAACGCGAACGCTGCAGTGTTTCGATCAGCACGATGCCGAGCAGCGCCACCACCACGTAGCCGATCACGAACACGAGGTCGCCCAGTTCCGGCATCAGAAGTTCGCCGAACGGCGGCACGAAAAAGAACACCCCGATCAATACGCCACCCAGGGCAACCACCAGGGACGGTCCGAGGCCAAAATAGAACTCTATCAAGAAAGCGCCTATCAGATAGGTCACGAACGGCGAGTTGGCCTGGAATATCGGATGCAACTCCATCCGCACCAGCGTCGCCACGAACAGGGCCGCCGCCGCCGCAGGGTAGCCGCCGCCACGGCCGGCGGCCCAGCGTTTCGCGTTACGCAGTGTATTTTCTTCAAACGCCACGTCTGTATCCCCTGCCCCGTCGCCTGCGTTGCCGCGCCGCCCCCGCGCCTTGCAGGAAGGCCGCGAATTGTAGCCCAAGCGCCTCAATCGGAAGCAAAAGACCACGTTTACATTATTGCAGCAAACTGACATTCACATTACAATCCGTGACGTATTACCGCTAAAGACCAATGGCGGCGTGCCGATAACAATGATATGGCGCCATCCCGGCCCACCGCCCGGGGCAATTTTGAGGAAACCAGTCAGTTGAGCGATCTGCGGTTTGTTTCGAGCGATAACGCCGTGCTCCTGCTGCACGGACTGTCCAGCAGCCCCCTGGAAATGCGCTTCGTGGCCCGTCGTCTGCACGAGATGGGCTTCTCCGTGCACGTGCCGCATATTCGCGGCTATGGCAATCACCGCGAGCGCAATTTCCACTGGCAGGACTGGACTGCGAGCGTCGAGGAAGAGTTCGCCACTCTGCGCCGCAACTATCGCAGCGTATCGGTCGGCGGTCTGTGCATCGGCGCTGTACTGGCGCTCCATCTGGCGGCCACCAAGGGCAGCCAGGTTGCCGCATTGTCGCTGCTTTCCACGACGCTCGATTACGACGGCTGGTCGATTCCCTGGTACCGCTTTCTGCTGCCCTACGCTTATCACACCCCTCTGCGCAGAATCTATTCCTGGCGCGAGGAGTCGCCGTTCGGCCTCAAAAACGAAGCCCTGCGCAAACGCGTCGCGCGCGCCATGCAGAATTCGGAAATGACCGAGGTCGGTTCGACCAGCATTTCGATGGATCACATCTGCAACGCCAGAAATCTGATCCGCGCCGTGCGCCCGGTGCTGCCGCGGATCACCGCGCCGACCCTGGTGATCCATGCGATCGACGACGAAACCGTCAGCCCGCAGAGCGCCGAATACGTGGTCAAGCACATCAGTTCAAAAGTCGTGCGCAAGGTTCTGCTCGACGACAGCTATCACATGATCACGCTCGACAACGAGCGCGAATACGTCGCGCGCGAGATGGAACTCTTTCTTGCCGAGCAGGTTGGCATCGAAGCCACCCCGGCCTGGGAGCGCCCGGCCCGCGTCGCTGTACGCTGATCGGTCGCGCCGTCACCGCGGCAAGCTGTCAGCGCGGCATCAATAAGCGCCGCAGATTCTGCGCGAACGCCGTGTTGTCCTGATAGCCGCGGAACAATTCGGCACCCGGACCAAGCGCGCCGATCACGACGGGCTCACTGGTATGCCCGGCCGTACCCCAGTAAACGCCGCTCTGCCGCGACACCATGCGCGACAACGCGCCGGCCACTGCATTGCCGAAATTGCGCTCCAACGGCCGCCTCGCAAGGATCGCTTCGCGCAGATCCGCATCGAGCCTGAAGCCCGGATAATGCTGCGCCACCAGCCGGTCGAGAACCGCGGCATCCGGCTTCGCACCCAGTGTTTCGATCATGCCGGCGATCGACAGCGTAATGCCGTCGAGCATTTGCAGATGGGCAATATCGGCGTTGAAGCGGTTTTTACTCGACGTCGATGACAGATCACGCAGGGCGTAGGTCGGCGACAGGCCGCCGGTTTCGTGATCGGCGGCAACAATGATCAGCGTGCCGGGCGATCGGCGCTGGAACTCAAGCGCAGCCTGCACCGCGTGGTCGAATGCCCACAGCGCGCGCATCAGGGCGGCCGCATCGTTAAGATGGCCCGCGCTGTCGGTGTTTTCGTTTTCGACGAACAAAACAAACCCGCCCGCATTGTCACGCTCGAGCGCGTTCAGCGCAGCCACGGCCATCTCCGCCGTGCTCGGTTCCTTCGCCGCATCGCGATCGAGTTCAAACGCCATGTCCTGGCCGGCAAACAGCCCGAGCAGCCGCGGCGCGGCCGCCGCGTTCAGCGCCGCCGTATCGCGCACCACCTGCCAGCCGCGTGCGGCAAACGCGGCGATGATGTCCGTGCCGTCTTTGCGCCTGCCGCCGGCGGCCGCGGGCAGAAAATAATCGGCGCCGCCGCCGAGCAGCACATCGGGCCCCATCTGCAGATATTGATCGACAATCGCCTGCGCCTGGCCGCGGTCGCCCGCATTCACGCTGAACGCGGCCGGCGAGGCGTCATAGACCGTCGCCGTCGTCACCAGACCGATGCGTTTGCCGCGCGCCTTCGCTTCCTGCATCAAGGTCGGCCAGCGACTGCCGTCGGGCGCCATCGCGACCGCGAAATTATTGACCTTGTGTCCTGTGGACATCGCCGACGCGGCCGCCGCCGAATCGGTGATGAAGGAATCAAGCGAATAGGTCGATAACAGGCCGATCACGCCGTCGCGCATCACGACATCGGTCACCGCGAAACTTTCGTTGCGCAGGGCGCGCGCCGTGAAACGGCCGAATTCCCATTGCGTCGGCGCGGCGCCGTCCGCAAACAGAATGATGATGTTTTTCGGTGCGTCGCCGCCTCTACCGGGCGCGACACCCGCACAACCGGCCAACAGCGCCGCGCACACCCACAGCAGACGCAGTGCCTGTCGTACGCCGAAAGCAGCCTTCATATTTCATCCCCGGTCGTTCGCCCATGCGGCGAAGCCAGTATAACGAATGACGGCGAACCGCTTGCCGCATGCACAGCGGACTGATATGTTCGATCCGTCTTCACCTCCGTGCGCCCACCGTGCAAGTTCCCCCTCCCCGCTGGCAATTCTGGATCGATCGCGGCGGCACCTTCACCGACATCGTCGCGCGCAATCCGCAGGGTGAACTCGTCACGCACAAACTGCTGTCGCAGAATCCGGCGCGCTACGCCGATGCCGCGGTTGCCGGCATCCGTCACCTGGTCGGTGTCGCCGCCGGCGCGGCGATCCCGGCCGATGCGATCGAGGCAGTCAAGATGGGTACCACGGTTGCCACCAACGCGCTGCTTGAACGCAAGGGCGAGCGCACCGCGCTGCTGATCACGCGCGGCTTTGCCGACGCCTTGCGCATCGCCTATCAAAACCGGCCGCGTATTTTCGATCGTCACATCGTGCTGCCCGAATTGCTCTATTCGCGCGTCGAAGAGGTCGATGAACGCCTCGATGCGCGCGGTCGCGTGCTGCGCGCACCGGACCCCGCCGCCGTGCGTGCCAGCCTCCAACGCCTTTACATCGACGGCTACCGTTCGCTCGCCATCGTACTGATGCACGGCTACCGCCATCCGGCGCACGAACAACTGGTCGCGCAGCTGGCGCGCGAATGCGGCTTCACGCAGGTCTCGGTGTCGCACGAGGTCAGTCCGCTGATGAAGCTGGTCAGCCGCGGCGACACCACCGTGGTCGATGCCTATCTGTCGCCGATCCTGCGCCGCTATATCGACGGCATCGCCGCCGAATTGCAGGGCGTGCGCCTGATGTTCATGCAATCGAACGGCGGGCTCACCGATGCGCGGCGTTTCCAGGGCAAGGACTCGATTCTGTCCGGTCCCGCCGGCGGCATCGTCGGCGCGGTGAAAACGGCGCTGGCCGCCGGACATCAACGCATCATCGGCTTCGACATGGGCGGCACCTCGACCGATGTGTCGCATTTTGCCGGCGCCGAATTGTCGGACGTCGAGCGCAGCTTCGACACCCAGGTCGCCGGCGTGCGCATGCGCGCGCCGATGATGAACATCCACACCGTCGCAGCGGGCGGGGGCTCGATTCTGCATTTCGACGGCGCGCGTTACCGCGTCGGCCCCGACTCGGCCGGCGCCCGCCCCGGCCCTGCGTGTTACCGCAACGGCGGGCCGCTGACGGTGACCGACTGCAATGTGATGCTGGGCAAGATCCAGCCTGCGTGGTTTCCCGCGGTATTCGGCCCGCGCGGCGACGCGCCGCTGGACGCGGCGATCGTAAGCGAAAAATTTGCCGCACTGGCGCGCGAAATCAGCGCCGCCACCGGCGAGACGCGCACGCCTGCGGATGTCGCGGCGGGCTTTCTCGAAATTGCGGTGGCCAACATGGCCAATGCGATCCGCCAGATCTCGGTGCAGCGCGGCCACGACGTGACCGGGTATACCCTCACCTGTTTCGGCGGCGCCGGCGGCCAGCACGCCTGTCTCGTTGCCGACGCGCTGGGCATGACGCGCATCTTCATTCATCCGCTGGCCGGCGTGCTGTCGGCCTACGGCATGGGGCTCGCCGACATCACGGCAATGCGCGAACAGAGCGTCGAACTCGAATTCAACGACGCCAACACGCCGCGCATGGACGACATTCTGGTCGACCTTGCGGTCGCCGCGCGCAACGAAGTGTTGCAGCAGTGCGTGCCGCGCGAGCGCATCCGCGTCGTCGCGCGCGTCCACTTGCGTTACGCCGGCACCGACACCGCGCTGGTGGTGCCGTTCACCGGCAATGCCGCGACCATCGCTGCCTTCGAAGCCGCCTACCGCGCGCGCTACAGCTTTCTGATGACGGGCCGCGCCCTGATCGCCGAAGCCGTCTCCGTCGAAGCCATCGGCGCCGCCGACGCGCTTGAAACATCCGCGCCGTCCGCCAACGTTGTAGCCACAGCATTGCCCGCCGCCGACGCCACGGTTAGCATGTATTCGGGCGATCAGGCATGCGCGACCCCGGTACACCGGCGCGAAAAACTCAAGCCCGGCCATCTGCTGCGCGGCCCCGCCATCATCGCCGAGCCCAACGCCACCACCGTGGTCGAAGCCGGCTGGCAGGCGGCGGTGACGCCGCTCGATCACCTGTTGCTGACGCGCATCGAAGCGCGCGCGACACGGCATGCCGCCGGCACACGCGTCGATCCGGTGCGCCTCGAACTCTTCAACAATCTCTTCATGTCGATCGCCGGGCAGATGGGGCTGCGCCTGGCCAACACCGCGTATTCGGTCAACATCAAGGAGCGGCTCGATTTCTCCTGCGCGCTGTTCGACGCGTCGGGCAACCTGATTGCGAATGCGCCGCACATGCCGGTGCACCTGGGTTCGATGGGCGCATCGATCCGCAGCATCATCGACGGCAATCGCGGCCGCATGCAGCCCGGCAACGTTTATATGCTGAACGCCCCGTACAACGGCGGCACCCATCTGCCCGACATCACGGTGATCACGCCGGTGTTCGACGAAGCGGGCAACGAGGTGTTGTTCTACGTCGGTTCGCGCGGCCACCACGCCGACATCGGCGGCATCACGCCGGGCTCGATGCCGCCCGACAGCCGCGTGGTCGAGGAAGAAGGCGTGCTGATCGACAATTTCCTGCTGGTCGAACGCGGGTGCCTGCGCGAAGCCGAAACCGTCGCCCTGCTGTCGTCGGGCCGCTACCCCTGCCGCAACATCGAGCAGAATCTGGCCGATCTGCGCGCGATGATCGCCGCCAACGAAAAAGGCGTGCAGGAATTGCGCGGCATGGTCGTCCAGTTCGGTCTCGACATGGTCCACGCCTACATGCAGCACGTACAGGACAATGCCGAAGAATCGGTGCGCCGCGTCATCGACGTTCTGCAGGACGGCGATTTCGAATACGCGATGGATCACGGCGCCGTGATCCGCGTCGCGGTGCGCATCGATCGCGCTGCGCGCCACGCGGTGATCGACTTCACCGGCACCAGCGCGCAACTCGACAACAACTTCAACGCGCCGTCCGCCGTCTGCATGGCCGCCGTGCTCTACGTGTTCCGCTCGCTGGTGGATGCCGACATTCCGCTCAATGCCGGCTGCCTGAAACCGCTCGAGGTCGTCATCCCGGCAGGCTGCATGCTCAATCCGCGTTATCCCGCCGCGGTCGTTGCCGGCAATGTCGAAACCTCGCAGTGCGTGACTGACGCGCTCTACGGCGCGCTCGGCGTGATGGGCGCCTCGCAGGGCACGATGAACAATTTCACATTCGGCAACGCGCGCCATCAATACTACGAAACGATTTCCGGCGGTTCCGGTGCCGGCGAAGGATTCGCGGGTACCGACGTCGTGCAAACCCACATGACCAATTCACGTCTGACCGATCCCGAAGTGCTCGAATGGCGTTTCCCCGTGCTGCTCGAAGAGTTCTCGATTCGCCGCGGCAGCGGCGGGCGCGGGCGCTGGCGCGGCGGCGACGGTGCATTGCGACGCCTGCGTTTTCTGGAGCCGATGACGGCGGCGATCCTGTCGGGTCACCGCATCGTGCCGCCGTACGGGATGGCCGGCGGCGACCCCGGCAAGGTCGGCGCCAATCGCGTGCTGCGCGCCGACGGCACGCAAGTGGAACTGCCGGGTTCCGCTAAAATCGACATGCAAGCCGGCGACGTCTTTGTCATCGCCACCCCCGGCGGCGGCGGTTACGGCGCGCCGAATCCAGCACAGTAGAAGAATTCAAACCAGTTATCGCCGCCCCCTTCAAGGGGGGAGGGAAACATGCTGAAATTTTGCCGATAAAACTATCATTGCATCGACCATGACATTTCTTTTTTTCACAACAGCCGGCGCAATCGCCTTACTCGCCATTGCGCCCGCGCTGGCGCAAAAGTATCCATCGAAGCCGGTTCGCATGATCGTGCCCTATTCGCCGGGCGGCCCGACCGATATTCTGGCGCGCGCGGTCGCGCAGTCGCTCAGCGAAAGCGGCGGCCAGCCGGTGATCATTGACAACAAGCCCGGTGCCAGCGGCAATCTCGGCACCGCACTGGCCGCCAAGGCGCCGGCCGACGGCTACACGCTAGTGGCGGTTGGTATCGCCTACTCGGTCGCACCCGCGCTCGACGCAAAAATCGGTTACGACCCGGTCAAAGACCTGACGCCGGTGGTGCAGTTCGCCAGCGTCAACAACCTGCTCGTCGTGCATCCGTCGCTGCCGGCCAGATCGGTGAAGGAATTGATCGCGTTCGCCAAAGCGCGACCGGATCAGGTCAGCTTCGCCTCCGGCGGCCCCGGCGGCGCGCAGCATCTCGCCGGCGAATTGTTCAACAGTCTCGCCGGCATCCGCATGACGCACATCCCGTACAAAGGCAGCGCGCCCGGGCTGACCGCGCTGATCGGCGGCGAAGTCATCGTCGGCTTCGCCGACATGCTGATCACCCTGCCGCATGTGAAAGCGGGCAAGCTGCGCGCGCTCGCGGTCACCGGCAGCACGCATTCCGGCTTGATGCCGGAACTGCCGACCGTGGCAGAAGCGGGGCTGCCCGGCTACGCGGTAACGGCGTGGTTCGGCCTGCTCGCGCCTGCCGGCACGCCGCCGGAAATCATCACTCAACTCAATGGCGACACGGTGAAAAGTTTCAGAACGGCGCAGATGAAAGAACGCCTCGCCGCGCTCGGCGCCGATGCCGCCGCCGGCAGCCCCGAGCAGTTCGCCGCGTTTTTGCGCAACGAAATGGCAAAGTGGGCGAAAGTCGTCAAAGCCGCCGGCATCCGCGGCGAATAACGACTTTTAGCCACAGAGAGCAGAGAGTTCATAGAGAAAAAGCGAACCCAGGGCAGTTGAATGCCACATTTGACCGCCAAGAGAACTTCTGAACGGCATCCGGGATTTTCTCTGTGGCCTCTGTGACATCTGTGATCTCTGTGGCAAACGATTTTAGAGAAAGGTAAACGATGGCACGCGTATCGCTGATCGAAGAACGCGATCATCCAGAGCTCGAAAAACTGACCGCTAAAATCCGCGGCGGCCGCGACGGCCGCATGCTGAATATCTATCGCATGCTGCTGCACAGTCCGGCACTCGCCGAGAAATGGCTGGAACAGGTGTCGGCGGTGCGCTGGCAAACCGATCTCGACGGCAAAATCCGCGAACTCGTCATTATCCGCATCGGCCTGCTCAACCGCGTCGACTACGTGATCAAGGCGCATGTGCCGGCGTTTGCCGTGCGCGAAGGTCTCACGGTCGAACAGTGCGACGCGCTGGCCGACTGGGTCGCATCGGCGCTGTTCAGCGACCAGCAGCGCGCCGCGCTCGCCTACGCCGATGCGATGACGCGCGAGGTGCAGGTGCCCGACGCCGTGTTCGCGACGCTGCGCGAATTCTTCACCGAAAAGCAGATCGTCGAGCTCACCGTGCTGATCGGCACCTACAACATGCACACGCGCGTGCTGCAGGCGCTCGAGATCGACGCCGAAGCGCCGGCGCAGGCGGCACAATGAACGCGCGTTCCGTCATCGTCATCGAAGACGATCCCTTTCCGCGCATCCTGCAGGTCATACTCGATCCGCGCGCCAGCGCCGAACGCCGCGACGCCTTCGCGCATTTCATGGCGCACGACGTGCCCGACTTCGCCGGCTGGTGCGACGAAACCCGCGCGCGCGTGCCGGCGCTCTATCCGGCCGACATCCGGCTGGTGAACACGCAGGACGAACTGCGCGCCAATCTGCCCGACGCCACTGCGGTCATCGTCGAATCGCTGACCATCGGCTCCGCCGAACTGGCGCTGGCGCCCGCACTCAAAGCGATACAGAAATACGGCACTATCACCCGCAACATCGATCTCGCCGCCTGCGCCGCGCGCGGCGTGCCGGTGCTGACGCTCAACCGGCGCGCGAATATCGCCTGCGCAGAGCACACGATAGCGATGATGCTGACGCTGGCGCGCAAGCTGCATCGCATCACCGGGCTGATCAGCGTCGAACAACTCGAAGCCGCCGGTTTTTCGCCGACCACCTTCGACCGCCGCCACACCGCTTTCTCGGGCTGGCCGCGCATCACCAATCTGAAAATGCTGCACGAAGCGACGCTCGGCATCATCGGCATGGGCGAAATCGGCCGCGAACTCTCCGTGCGCGCCGCCGCTTTCGGCATGCGCGTGATTTACTTTCAGCGCAATGCGCTGACCGCCGACGAGGAAACGCGCTTCGGCGCGCGCTACGCTACGCTCGACGCGCTGCTCGCCGAATCCGACTGGGTCAGCATCCAGTTACCGGAAACGCCATCCACCCGCAATTTCATCGACCGCGAAAAGCTCGCAAAAATGAAACCGGGCGCATTCCTGATCAACGTTTCGCGCGCCGGTATCGTCGATCGCGCCGCCCTGATCAACGCGTTGAAGTCGGGTCATCTCGGCGGCTTCGCGCTCGATCCGCTGTATGAAGAACCCGGCCGCGCCGACGACGAATTGCTGCAGTTCGATAACGTGATGCTGACGCCGCATACCGCCGCACAGCCGCGCTTCAACGCACTCAACGATTTCCGCGATCTGCTGACCGGACTGGCGAAGGCGCTGGCGTGAGGCGCGCCGTCACGCTGCTGGCGGCGTTCGCCGCGCCATGCGCATTCGCCGGCGCGGCAAAGGCGCAAGGCTATCCGCTCAAATCGGTACGCTTGATCGTGCCCTTTCCCCCGGGCAGCGCGACCGACGCGGCGGCACGCCTCGTCGCGGCAAAACTCTCCGACACGCTGGGTCAATCGGTAGTGGTGGACAACCGCGCCGGCGCCAGCGGCAACATCGGTGTCGAACTCGGCGCGCGCGCCGTCGCCGACGGCTACACGCTGTTGATCGGCACCACCAGCACGCATGCCGTCGGCCCCGGCACCAGCAGGAACCTTGCCTATGATCCGATCCGCGATTTCGCGCCGGTCTCGCTGATCGGCAGTTCGCCCTATGTGCTGGCGGTGCATCCGTCGGTCAGCGCATCGAACCTGCGCGAGTTGATCGCGCTGGCGAAAACCAAACCCGGCGCGCTGCGCTATGCCTCGGCCGGCAACACCAGCCTCGCCCATCTTGCCGGCGAATTGTTTTCGGGCGTGGCCGGCGTCCAGCTCACGCACATTCCGTACAAAAGTTCGGCACTGGCGGTGGTCGATCTGCTGGCCGGCCGCATCGAATTGCAGTTCGGTAGCATCGCGCCAACGCTGCCGCACATCCGCAGCAATCGCCTGCGCGCGCTGGCCGTCACCGGCGCCACGCGCATCGCAGCGTTGCCGGACACGCCGACCGCCATCGAATCGGGGCTGCGCGGCTACGAAGTCACGTTGTGGTTCGGCATTTTGGCGCCGGCGCGCACACCGGTCGCCATTGTCGCGCGCCTTAATCGCGACAGCGTCGCCGCAATCAATACGGCCGATATACGCGAGGGTCTGCTCGCGCAGGGCGTGCAGCCGGGCGCCGGCACGCCGGCGGCATTTGCCGCGCTGATCCAGTCGGAACTGGCGAAGTGGCGCAGCGTCGCCAAAACCGCCGGCATCGAGGGCGACTGAACAGGGCCGCACCATGCGCCTGCTGAGCTGGAACATACAATGGGGACGCGGCATGGATGGCCGCGTCGATCTCGCGCGCATCGCCGCGACCCTGCGCGCCATCGGCGACTGCGACGTCATCTGCCTGCAGGAGGTCGCAGTCAACTTTCCGGGCCTGCACGGCAGCCGCGGCGAAGATCAGGTCCAAGAACTTTCGCGCCTGCTGCCGGAATATCAATGCGTTTACGCGCCGGCGACCGATGTTGACGACGGCGCGGGCCGCCGCAGCCAGTTCGGCAACGCGCTGTTATCGCGACTGCCGGTCGGACAGGTCTTTCGTCATCTGCTGCCCTGGCCTGCAGACGCCGCGGTGCCGAGCATGCAGCGCGTAATGCTGGAAGCCGTGATCACGTTGCCATGGGGATCACTGCGCATCAACACCACCCATCTCGAATATTATTCGGCAGCCATGCGCGCTGCGCAGATCGATGCCATCCGCGCGCTGCATCGCGAAGCCTGCGCGCACGCGCGCCGGCCGCGCCGCGGCGACGGTGAAGAAGGCGGCAGCTTCGAAGTATTCCCGCACCCTGCTTCGGCAATCCTCTGCGGCGACATGAATTTCCCGGCGCACGCGGCGGAACGTCGGCGCCTGCTCGAACCCTTCGGCGACTCCACTCTGCCATGGCAGGACACCTGGGATCTCGCGCGGCCGGGCATTGCGCATGCCGCGACCGCGGGTGTGCACGCGCAGACCTTCGTCGATTCGCCGCAGTGCTTCGATTTTATTTTCATCACCGCCGATCTCGCGCCGCGTCTGCGCGCGCACGGCATCGATGCCGCAACCACCGCCTCCGATCACCAGCCGGTGTGGATCGATCTCGCGGCCGACTGAACTGCTGCCGCTCTATTCGGTCTTGCCGGGCGCCGCGTCGGCTTTGCCCGGCGCTTCGCCTTCTTTGCGCACTGCATCGGGATCGAGCCCCATCACGCGCAACGCCCAAGCGATGACGAAGCCGGCGACCAGCGGCCACCACTGGCCCGAGATCGCCGCGAGCAGGGCCGCGCCGCCGTAACTCAGCCCGATCAGAAACAGGCCGTAATGGCGCGTGCGATGATAGGCGAACATCATTGCAGCCGAGAGGAAGAAAAAACCGGCGGAAAAAAGATAAACGACGATTTGCATGATGGGTGAACCGTGATGCGGGCGGCGCCATTGTACACAAGCGGCCGGCCGCGCGTTCCCGCCTGTTATGATTCCATTCCTCTCCACCCGCGTTTCAGGTGATGCCCGCTTCGTCCAAACGCACGCTCGCCGCCTGCTGCACCACGCACACGCTGCACGACGGCCTGGCCGACATGAGCTATGTGCTGCTGCCGATGCTGGCACAGAGCTTCAATCTTTCGCTCGCGCAGGTCGGCCTCGTGCGCTCGGCGCTGCGCGCGGCGATGGCGCTGTTTCAAACGCCGGCCGGCCTGCTCGCCGAGCGGCTGGGCGCGCGCAACCTGCTCGCCTTCGGCACCGCCTGCGCGGGCCTCGCCTATATCGCGCTGGGTCAAGCCAGCGGCTTCGTCGCCGTTTTGCTGGCGCTGTTCTGTGCCGGCTTCGGCTCGGCGGTGCAGCACCCGATCTGTTCGACGCTGATCTCGCACGCTTACCCCGGCGACGGCCGGCGCGCCGCGCTCGGCACCTATAACTTCGCCGGCGACGTCGGCAAATTCGCCTTCGGCGGCACGATCAGCATGCTGGCGGTCGCCGGCGTGCCGTGGCAGTTGCCGGTCACCGTGTTCGGCAGCCTCGCGATTGCTGCGGCGTTGACCCTGTTGATCGTGCTCGATGCGCAGATCGGCCGCGTTCATCATCAACGCGCCGACAATAAAACCGCTGAACCCGACCGCGGCTGGGGCATCCGCCATCGCAGCGGCTTCATCGCGCTGTGCGCGATCGAAGTCATCGACAACGGCGTGCGCACCGGCTTTCTGACCTTCATAGCCTTCCTGATGATCGCGAAAAACCTGCCGGCCGGCTGGGCCGCGCTGTCGGTGCCGCTGGTCTTGATCGGCGGCATGGCCGGCAAACTCGCCTGCGGCTTTCTCGCCGAGCGGCTGGGTGTGGTGCGCACCATCGTCGTCACCGAAGTCGCCACCGGCGCCGGCATCCTGCTCGTACTCGCACTCCCGGACCTCGCCGCCTATCTGCTGCTGCCGCTGATCGGCGTGGCGTTGAACGGCACTTCATCGGTGCTCTACGCCACCATCGGCGATCTTGTCGAACCGGCCAAACTGCCGCGCGCCTTCGGCCTGTTCTATACGCTGGGCTCGACCTGCGGCCTCGTAGCACCACTGCTGCTCGGCGCGCTCGGCGACAGCATCGGCGTTGCCGACGCCATGATTGTCACCGCGCTGCTCGCCTTTCTTACGCTGCCGGCCTGCCTGGTGCTGCGGCCGGCGCTGCATGCGCTGCACGATTCCAGTAAGCTGCAGGTTCAATAACGACAGCAATCTTCAGGAGGTCCGCATGGCCAGGCAACGCATCAGCTACGTGCCGCTCGAACAGATGGACGAAAAAATGCGCGCCGAGATGGAACGCTGCGCCCGTTTCGGCACACCGCGCCCCGAAAGCTCGGCGGTACGCGCCCATCATCCGACTTCGTTCTGGTTTTTCGCCAATTCGTGGAACGACATCATGCGCAACGGCATCGTCGACCACGCGATCAAGGAACTGTGCCGCGTCTACGTCTCGCGCTCGGTAGTCTGCGAATTCTGCGGCAACCAGCGTTCGATCAAGGGTGCCGAAGCCGGCCTCAAGGAAACGCATTACGATGACCTAATCAACTTTGAGAAGTCGGTCAAATACGACGAGCGCCAGAAAGCCGCCCTCGCCTACGCCGAAGCCATTGTGTGGCGCCTCGACACCGACGACGCCTACTGGGAACGCATGCACAAACATTTCAGCGAACCGGAACTGGTTGAACTCGGCTGCGCAATCGGCCTCACACTCGGCCAGCAAAGCTGGCTGCGCATGCTCAACATCGACCACCATCAGGTGATGGCCGGCACCAATGCCTCGATGGCGCCGGGCACGGAGAACGCAGAAGCACTGGCGAAGACCAAGGCTTCGCCGGATTACTGGGCAAACAGGAAGGCCGCGCCGAAGAAAAGCGCGGCCTAGCTGACGTCCGGGCAGTACGTTACCAACGCAACCTCACCATCACCATGACCGACCCCGGCCGCTTGACTGTGCACCACATTCCTGTCTGCCCGTTCTGTCAGCGGCTGGAAATTCTTTTATCGCTCAAGGAGCGCTTGAGCGAGGTGTCTTTTGATGTGGTCGACATCACGCGACCCCGGGCGGATTGGTTACTGAGGAAGACCCGCGGCTCGACGGCGCTGCCGATTCTGGAAACCGCGGATCGGCAGGTCATCAAGGAAAGCCTGGTCATCCTGCAGTATTTGGAGGATATTTTCCCTGAGCGCGCCGTCGCACAGCCTGATCCCTACCGGCGCGCCGTGGAGAACATGCTGACGCGCATGGAAGGCGAGTTCTGCACACAGGGATATCTGTACGTGATGAACCAGGATCCCGCGCGGCGCAACGCGCTCCGCGAAGGCATGCTGAAACAATATGCACGCTTGAACGACTTCCTGCTGGAACACGCTTCATCCGGCACCTTTTTGTTCGGCGAGTTCGGCTGGGCGGAGACCGTATTCACGCCGTTTTTCATGCGCTTCTGGTTCCTTGAGTATTACGAGGATTTCGATCTGCCCGTGACGGAGCGATACGCGCGCGTACGCAAGTGGCGCGATGCCTGCGTTGCACACCCAGCTGCGCAGCAGGTCAGCAAAGAGGAAATCGTCAAGCTTTACTATGACTACGCCAAAGGTGCCGGCAACGGCGCTCTGCTGCCAGGGCGAACACGATCGTCTTTTACCTTTGAGCCGAACTGGCGCAGCCGTCCATGGCCGCCGCAGGATAAATACGGGCGCAGCGCGACTGATGCGGAGCTGGGTCTGTGAATTGCGGTGCCCGGCGATCCGCGACACGATCACCGGAAGGCAGGGGCTGCCTCCCGGGACTGGATGGGCGCTGTGATACCCATCTCTACCGGCATGATCTGAACTATCGGGATTAGCAGGAACGGCCGACTAAAGACATGCGCGCAAAGCACACGAGCCGGCGCGCGCAACTACAACCGCTAGTTAAGCGCCTCGGCCACTTTGGTTCGTTCCGCCGGCTGCGCACCAACAGCCGGAATCGCCTCCGCAACAGGCTTCGCATCGGCGACCGGCGCCGCCTCGATCTGACGCGAGGAGAAAATGCCCCAGATCAGGCCGGCAACCGCGCCCAGCGGCCCGCCAAGGCCGGTCAAGGCGCCGAGCGAGCGCGTGGTGATCGTGCTGCTGACGATGGTGCTGGCGCGCTGCAGGTCTGCGCGCGTCGATGGTTCGATCGGCACCGCGTCGAGCATCTTGCCGGCGATACCCTTGAAAAGGATGTCGGGAACGGCGCGCGCCGGCTCCGCAGGCTTGCCTGCCGCGCCGGCGGCGTTCTGCTCGTAGAGTGCGACCTGACGCGCTGCCATTGGCGCAATCGCCGTGCCATCAACCCCGCCGACCGCAGCTGCCGACGCGAATACCGGGGTGATATCGGGCAGTTGCGCCGGCGCAGCGACGGCAAGCTCAACGTGATTCGCCGGAACCATGTCTTCGCTTTGCCACGACGCGTACGATGCGACCTCGTGCGGCGACGCGATACTCTCGCTGCCGTCGAGCGAAGCATCCGCTTCACCAACTGCCGTCGCCGCCGGCGCTGCTGCAATCGCGGGCTGATTGCGACCGGAGGGCGCATCGAGCGACGAGAGATCGAGCTTCTGACCGGCGTAGATTCGATCCGGATTGCCGATGTGGTTCGCCGTGGCGAGTTGCGCCACCGCCTGTTGCAGCGTTCCGACGTTTGCGGCAACGCCCGTCGCGGCGAAGCGCGCGCGCGCGATGCCGGACAGCGTTTCCCCGGCGTGCACGCTATAAGCACCTTTTGCTGAGGAGGCCGGATTCTGCGGCACCGGCAGCACGCGATCGGGCACCGCGAGCGGCGCGTAGCGCTCGCCGAAGACGTTGGCATAGGCGAGCTGAAAGCTTTCGCCGCCACCGTTCGACGTCTGCGAAGGCTGCGGGGCCGGGGCCGTGTCGGGGGCAATGGGATTGAGATTCATCGATAGTGTGTCCGCGGGATGCACTATCCCGAGCTTCAGCGAGTGTAGCAGCGGCTCCGCGCGTCAATCGCCGAAACAGGCCTGTTTAGCGCCAGCATTTCACGCTAATGACACCGCAGCCGTTTTCGCGAAAAATGCAATGGGTATCGGCCTGGACGGCCCCAACACATCCTGCGCAATGCGCAATAAAAAGGGCGCCGCAGCGCCCAATTTATTCATCCGGCCGCAACTACGCAGCCTTCAACTTGCCTTTGCTTTTCGCCAGCAACCCGGGCACGCGCGAAGCACGCACATAGACATAGCCGTCGAACAGGCGCCGCTGCGTGCGGTAGAACGCGCCCTGCTCGGCGTGCCACTGGCCGTCTTTCTTATCGACGGTGGAGGCCACCGTCAGGATGCCCGAGGGCATGGCGATGCGGATCGGCGCCGACGCATCGGCGTTCGGGCGCGCCGCCCGCTGCACCACGCTGCCTTCGATGCGCGCGGCCACCGCCATGCACAGCGAACAGGTCAGCGGCAGCGCACGGTGCGGCTGGCCGTTGGAGAGCATGCGGCCCGACAGATCGACATCGGCCGCCTTGATCGGATCGCCCGACAGCGACGGCGCATCCTGCGGCCCGCTGATGAAGCCGACGAAGGGAATCGATTTCTTTTTCGCGGCCTCTTCGAGATTTGCGGTGATGCCCATGGCAACCGAGGCAGCAAGACGGATTTTGCCGAGTTTTTCGAGCAATACCGCGTCCTGTTCGATGGCGTCGGGCATTTCGGTGCCGGTCAAACCGAGGTCGGCGGCGTTGACGAAGCAGCAGGCATTTGCGGCATCGACCAGCGAGGCCTTGATCTTGCCGACACCGGGCACGTCGAGCACATCGACCACATTGCCGGTCGGCAGCAGCTTGCCGGTGGCGGCGCCGCCCGGTTCGCAGAACTCAAGCCGCACCGGCGAACCCGTGCCCGACACGCCAGGGATCGCCAGATCGCCGTCCACCGCGGACTGGCCGTCGTCGATTGCAAAGCGCGCATTGATGATTTTTTTCGTGTTGGTGTTGTGCACGCGCACCAATGCTTCGCTGCCGCTGACCTTGAAGATGCCTTCATCGACCGCGAACGGCCCCATCGCCGAGGACATGTTGCCGCAGTTGGCCGAGTAATCGACCTTGGCCTCTTTCACCTGCACCTGCGCGAAGGTGTAGTCGATATCGGCATCGGGCCGGCTCGACGGGCCGACCACGCAGACCTTCGACAGCGAAGACACACCGCCGCCCATGCCGTCCAGTTGACGGCCGTAGGGGTCGGGGCTGCCGATGGCGGCGAGAAAAATCTCGTCCCACTCGGCGCGGTCTCGCGGCAGATCACTTGCATGGAATACGATGGCGTTGCTGGTGCCGCCACGCATGAAAACGGCAGGCAGTTTGAGTTGTTTCATGATGTGTCCTCCGGGGGCCGGGCGGCGGGCGCCGCCTGCATTGGGTGCAATTTTACTGCGCGTGCGCGGACGGCGCCATGCGCGCGAGGAATTGCGGACCCAGCGCTTTGACGTCGGGGCAACCGAGCAGCGCGAGCATGCGATCGACTTCCGATTTGAGCAACTGGATGGCATGCAACGCACCGGCTTCACCGCCGGCCGCCACGCCATACAGCGGCGCGCGCCCGGCGAAGGCCATGTCGGCACCCAGCGCGAGGGCCTTGACCACGTCAGAGCCGCGGCGGATGCCGCCATCGAGCATCACCAGCTTGTCTTTGCCAACTGCGGCGCGGATTTCCGGCAATACGTCGATCGTCGCCTGCGCGCCGTCGAGCTGGCGGCCGCCGTGATTGGAGACGAACACGCCGTCGGCGCCGTACTGCACCGCCAGCCGCGCATCGTCGGCATGCAGCACGCCCTTGATGAAGAACCTGTGCGGCCAGATCTCTCGCAGCCACTGAAAATCGCTCCAGTCGAGCGAATCGCGCTGCTGGCGGAACTGCCCGAGATCGGTGGTGACGATGCGGCCGCCGACATTGACGTCGGTGTTCTGAAAACGCGGCACGCCCGAATCGAGCAGCGTGCGCAGAAAAGTGCCAACGAGCCAGCGCGGATGCAGCACCCCATCGAGCATATTGCGCGCGCCGAGCCGGAACGGAATCCGCCAGCCATTGCGCAGATTCGGTTCGCGATTGCCGATCAGCGGCACGTCGGTGGTGACGATCAACGCATCATAACCGGCGTCGCGCGCGCGATTGACCAGACGGGCCGCCGCTTCGCGGTTCTTCGACATGTAAAGCTGGAACCACAGCGTGGCACCGGCGGCTTCGCGCGCGACCCTCTCCATCGGCTCGAAGGACGCGGTGGACAGCACGAAGGGTACGTTGGCGGCGCGTGCCGCGCGCGCCAATGCGATGTCGGCGGCAAAACTGTAAATGCCGGCGGCGCCGGTGGGCGCCACGCCGATGGGCGCATCGTAAGTCTTGCCGAAGATGGTTATCTTCTGCGTGCGCTTCGACACATCGACCAGCGTGCGCGGAACGAGTTTGATGCGCTCGAAGGCGGCGCGGTTCTCGCGCAAGGACACATTGTCCTCGGCGCCCGGCTCCAGATAATCCCATGCGATCTGCGGCAGGCGCTGGCGGGCGAGCGTGCGAAGATCGTCGATGTTGTAGGCGTTGCGATAATTCATCGTGCAAGATTGTTGGTTTTACGAACTGCTGACACTGCGCCCTCACCCTCTGTCCCTCTCCCCATGAGAGAGGGAAGCACAACCCTACTCCCGCGGGGAGAAGGGCAGGGATGAGGGCGCGGTTTTGGAATTAAAAGCGCTTGAAAAGAATATATGAGTATAACAAAGCGAAAGCGCCCCGCCGCTGCGCATTCGCTACAATCGGCACACCATGAAGACAGCGCTTTCCCTACTCTTCACGCTTGCGGCTGCAACACCATGGCTTGCCGCAATCGCTGCAGAAGCACCTGCATTCCCGGCGAAGCCGTTGCGCTTCGTCGTGCCCTTTCCCGCCGGCGGCCCGCTCGATTTCGCCGCGCGCGCGATCGGTCAGGAATTGACGCAACACTGGAAACAGCCGGTGATCATCGACAACCGCGCCGGCGCCGGCGGCAACATCGGCGCCGAATTCGTCGCCAAGGCGCCGCCCGACGGCTATACGATCATGATGGGCGCGGTCAGCACGCACGCGATCAACGTTTCTCTCTACCGCAAGCTGCCCTACGATCCGGTCAATGATTTCGCGCCCGTCACGCTGGTGACAACGGTGCCGAATATTCTCGTCGTGCATCCCGCGCTGCCGGCGCGCAACGTGCGCGAACTCATAACGCTGGCGAAGACGCGCCCGGGGCAGTTGCATTTCGCCTCCGGCAGCACCGGCAGCGCCGGCCATCTGGCCGGCGAATTGTTCAAGACCATGGCCGGGGTCGATCTCATCCACGTGCCGTATAAGGGCGCAGCACCGGCGGTGGTCGATCTTCTGGGCGGGCATGTCGAAATGATGTTCGACAATCTGGCCTCCGCCCTGCCTAACGTGCGTGCAGAACGCCTGCGCGCGCTGGCAGTGACCACGCGCGCCCGCTCCGTTTTATTGCCGGAACTCGTCACGCTCGACGAAGGCGGTTTGAAAGGATTCGATATCGGCACCTGGTTCGGCGTGCTCGCACCGGCAGCAACACCGCGCGACATCGTTAACACGCTGAATGGCGGCATCCTGCGCGCGCTGGCGGCACCAGCCACGCGCGAACGCTTCGCGGCACTCGGCGCGTTGCCGGCGGGCGGCACGCCCGAGCAGTTTGCCGCGCTGATCAAAAGCGAAATTGCCAAATACGAAAAAATCGTCCGCGCCAGCGGTGCCAGCGCCGACTGAGTTCAGGCCGCGGCGCCTGCCGCCAGTTTGGCGATGCGCGCGCGCACGAGATCGATGTGGCCGCGAAGCGTGTACATCTGCTCGTGATAGGCCAGCGGAATGCGCATCTGGTTGATGCGCTCCTCGATTTTGTCGAGCCGCGACAGATAGTCGGCGGTCTTGCTGTGATCGGAAGACTGCGTGATCTCCGCCTCGAGGAACTTCAATTCGCCGTAATTGCGGTAGATGCGCGAGCGGATGCGCCATTGATAAAGCGCCGGCAGCACGCGCGCCAGCGGCAGCACCAGCGCGATCAGCGGCACCAGAAACACAATCATGCGATCAACCAGATTGGCCGCCCAGAACGGCAGGTAGCGCTGCAGAAAAGGCGGGCCCGCTTTATAAAAGCGCTCGGCGTCCGCGTTCATCGGGAAATCGACGTCTTTGGTCGCCGGAAACTTGTCCTTGGCGCTGAACAGGCTGGGCGCGCTGTGCACCTCTTTCGCCGCCGCCGCCAGCAGATTGACGATGGCCGGATGCAGATCGTCGCGAATCACCAGATTGGCGGTGGTCGCCACCAGATGCACGTCTGCCGGCGGAATGTCGTTGACCAGATCGATGCCGCCGCGCGGCAGCACCACCGTCGACAGATGCGGAAAATGCCTGGTGTAGGCATCGGCCTGCACGAGGCTCGCCAGATGCACGTTGCGGTCTTCGAGCAGACCGCGCACCGCCTTAGAGCGCGGCGAGGCCACCATGATGACGACATCCACTGCGCCTTCGCGCAGCGCTTTGGCCGCGGCGTCGCCGGTCAGATCGTGGCCCTTCATTTTGGGATCGGGAATGTTGTTGGCTTCGAGCAGCTGGCGCGCCAGCTTGCGCGAGCCGCTGCCCTCGGGACCGATGGCGAGGCGCTTGCCTTTCAATTGGGTCAGGCGATCGATCGGCGTCGCGCCGCGGTAGAACACCCACACCGGTTCGTAATACATCGCGCCCAGCGATTCGAGATCGGGGTCGTCGTCCTCGGTGGCGATGCCGCCCTGGATAAAGGCGATATCGACGTCGCTGCCGTCGGCGGCGATCTTCTCGAAGTTTTCCACCGACCCCGAAGTCTGCCGCACCTCGAGCTTGATGCCGTAGGCATCGAAGTAATCGGCGTACTGGCCGGCGAAATAATAGTAGGCGCCGTCCTCGGCGCCGGTGGCGATCACGACATGATCGGGCGGCGCCGGTTTGATGAACAGCGAGGCCACGCCGAAACCGGCCGCCACCACCAGCAACACCGGCCACCATGCCATAAACATATCGCGCAGCGAGAGCGTCTCGCCCGCCGGCGTGCGGAACAGGCGGCGTTTTTTTTCTATCTCCATTCCGGTGTCTCGCTCCGTTTGTTCTTGCCGCCGCGCGCCGGCCGCGTGAAAATTGCGGTTACATCATAACAATGCCTCGCGCGGCACGCGTCCGGCTTCAGCAAACCATGATACAACACTGTCGCGTTCGCACGCCGGTCGCCGCGGCAACGCGCGCCGGCCTTCGATCCCGCCCCGCCGCGCCGCTGGCATCCGCGCGATGACATCATGGTATTGATGACTTTTCTCAACATCATCATTCACGGCTGCCAGGTCGGCAGCCGCGTGGTGATGGCCTTGTTTGCGATCAAGCTCGGCGCGAGTCCGTTCGCCATCGGCATCATGGTTGCGCTGTATTCAATTCCGCCGCTGTGCCTTGGCGTGGCGGCCGGCCGCATCACCGACCGATACGGCGTGCGCGGACCGATGATCCTCGGCGCCGCGCTGTGCGGCAGCGGCATGCTGCTGCCGCGGCTGTGGCCAGAACTGCCGGCGCTGTATGCGTCGGCGGTGGTAGTCGGCCTGTCCTTCGTGTTCTATACGGTGGCGGTGCAGAACCTCGCAGGTGCCTGGGGTCCGCGCGACGATCGCGCGAAGAATTTCAGCACGCTCAGCCTGGGTTATTCGATCTCCGGCTTCGCCGGCCCGATGTTCGCCGGCTATGCGATCGATTACGCCGGCCACACTGCGGCCTACCTCGGCTTTGCCCTGAGCACCCTGATTCCGGTGTGCACCCTGCTGTTCTACACGCCGCTGCGCGGGCTCAAACTGCCGCCGGCGGCGGCGGGCGGCGGCAACGCGTTTGCACTGCTGCGCCAGCCGGAACTGCGCAAAGTGCTGGTCAACAGCGCGCTGGTGGTCAGCGGCTGGGATCTCTACATGTTTTATCTGCCGATCTACGGCAATTCGATCGGTCTCTCCGCCTCGCGCATCGGCGGCATTCTCGGCGTCTTCGCGGTGGCGACCTTCATCATGCGTTTCAGCCTGCCCCATCTGACCACGCGTTTTTCGGCGCGCAACGTGCTCAGCGCCTCGATGTTCTGCGGCGCCTCTATTTTTATCTTCTTTCCGTTCGTCAGCGACATCTGGATTCTGTCGGCGCTGTCGTTCTGCATCGGCCTCTCGTTAGGCTGCGGCCAGCCGATCACGCTGCTGATGAGCTACAACCGCTCGCCGGCCGGACGCGCCGGCGAAGTCACCGGCATCCGTTTCGCGCTCAATCATTTCATGCATTCGTCGGTGCCGGTGGTCGCCGGCGCGCTGGCCTCGAGCTTCGGCGTCGCGCCGGTGTTCATCATCAACGCGGGAATCCTCGCCTACAGCGGGCATCTCACGCGCACCGTGCGCGCGAGCAGCGCGCCCGCGCCGCCGGCCTAATCGACGGTAAAGCCGACGATCTCGGCGTCGGCATCGCTGGCGGCGTGGCCAAAGGTGATGCGGCCGCTGCCGTACATGATCATTTCCTCGCGCCGCAGCCTGATCAGGTCGCCGCCGTCCATGGCGACGAAGGTGCCGTTGGAGCTTAAATCGACCAGCACGTACTTGTCCTTGCGCCGCTCGATGCGCGCGTGATTGCGCGAGGCCATGCGGTCGTTCAGCACGATGTCGTTGCCGGCGTGCCGGCCCATCGTCAACGACGACACCACCACCGATTCGCGTCCACCGTGGTTGATTTTCATGCGCGCGATTCCGGCCTGCGCCAGCATTGCCTCGAAACGTCCGGGCAACTGGGTGTATTCGCCGCTCTCCTGCCACAGCACTTCGTGCACGGCCATCGCGTCGTCGCGACCGCTCACCGCAAGTTCGTCGAGCAGGCGCGTCACGCTCTGCAAGGCCGGCGCCAGACGCGCAACCGCTTCGCCGCTGAGGATGATCTGGCCGCTGGCGGCAAACTGCGCCATGCGCGAGGCGAGCTTGACGGTGTCGCCATAGACATCGTCGCCATCGAGCAGCACCGAACCGTAGTGCATGCCGACGCGGATGCCGATCGGGCGCGGCCTGCCGGCCATGCGATCGCGCAAGCCGGTCTGCATGTCGCAGGCGGCCTTGACCGCCGTGGTCGGCTCGTCGAACACGCAGATGAGGCCGTCGCCGACCTGCTTGGCGACGCGCCCGCCGTTGGCGGCGATCGCCTGTTCGAACAGTTCAAGGCAGCCGCGCACTTCGCGAAAGGCCGCCTCGTCGCCAAGCGATTCATACAAACGGGTGCTGTCGCTGACGTCGACGAGCAGTACGGTCAGATCTTCCCGGCGTTCGGCCATGACAATGTGGCCGGACTCCGGCCCTTCGCACTCGATGGATGGTTCAAGCATAACAGCACTCCGGCACGGCGCCTACGCGCAGGCGCAACGCGACCGGCCGCCCCGTATGCTGGGGCGGCCGCCGTGATTCTCTGGAGACGGTTACGGCCGCAAATGCCGCAAACTTGAGTGCGCCTTGCGCGCTTAGCGGCGCTTTGCCTTGCGCGCGGCGGGCTTGCGTGCCGCCGGATTTTTCTTCGCCGAGGTTTTTTTCTTCGCCGCCGGTTTGCTGCCGCCGCCAACCGCGGCGCGCCCGGCAATGCGGCCGAACACCACGCCCGACATCAGGCCGCTGCCCAGCGCGTAGTTGTAGTGGAACAGGCCGCCGACCATCTCGCCGCAGGCGTAGAGGCCGGCCATCGGTTTCCAGTCGCTCGCCACCACCTGGCAATCCTTGTTGACCTTGAGGCCGCCGAAGGTGAAGGTGATGCCGCCGGTCACCGGCCAGCACAGGTACGGCGGCTTGTCGAGTTTCTGCGCCCAGTTGGTTTTCGCCGGTTCGATTCCCTCTGTGTGCAGACCGTCGAGCACCGCCGGATTGAACGGGCCGCCAACACCGCAGGCGTCGTTGTATTCGTGCAGCGTTTTGATCGCCTGATGCTTGTCGATCTTCAGTTGATCGATCAGGCCTTCGAGCGTGTCCGAGCGGAACGGCTCGCTCGACGAGTAACGCGGTTCGAGCAAGTCGAGCACCTTGCTGTCGAAAATCTGATAGGAAAGGCTCTTCGGCTGCTGCAGGATCATGCCGCCGTATTTGGCGTAGGTGTAGGAATTGAAATCCGCACCTTCATCGACCCAGCGCTTGCCCTCGACGTTGAGCATGACGCCCTGCGGATACGACAGCCGGTTCGTTTTGTCGGTCATGTCGCGGCGGCCGTAGTCGGGCGCGCTGGCGACGATCGGCGTCGCATGGCAACCGCTCCAGTGGCCCCAGGGCATGGCGCCGATGTCGAGCGCCATCTTGAGGCCGTCGCCGTAGTTGAAGTTGGAGCCGCGCACCTTGGCGTGATCCCACGGTTTGCCGAGATAGCGCAGACGCCATTCGGGATTGGTTTCGAAACCGCCGCAGCCGAGAATTACCGCCTTGGCGTTGAGTGTCTGCAGACCCTTCGGGCTGCGCACCACCACGCCGTTGACGCGGCCGCTTTTGTCCTGCGTCAGTTTGACGACGGCATGGTCGTAACGGATATCGACGCCGACCTTCTCGCCGGTTTCGAACCAGGTCTTCGACAGGCCGACACCTTCGTGCACGGTGCGGATGATGGCGCCGACCGGCCATTTGATCTTGCCGCCGGTCTTGATGCCCATCACCGACTGCGCGAGTTCGAATTTGTGACGGCCGACGTCCTGCAGCCAGCACATCGCGTCCCACGAGTCGTCGATCAGGATTTTCGACAGTTCCGGGTCGGTGCGCCCGTCGGTGACGCGCATCAGGTCTTCACGGAAGAGTTCGGCAGTGTAGGGCTTGATGCCGGCGTGGAAGCCCGGATATTTTTCCTCAACGTCGGGCACGAAACGGTCGACATCGCTGGCCTTGTTGAAGACGTGGCGGAAAATCGCGCCGGAAAAGTGGGTGTTGCCGCCGCGCTGCTCCTTCGGTGCCTTCTCCAGCAGCACGACGCGCTTGGCGCCCGCCTCTTTCGCCGCCACCGCCGCCGAAAATGCAGCATTGCCGCCGCCCACCACGATCACATCGAATACGCTCATCACCTGCCTCCGTTGTCGTTGCCTGCCGCGGCCGTCTCCGGCCCGTTTTCGTCGTTTGCATCCAGTTGTATACAATAGTATCCTGAGGGCGGATTAAACGTCAAGCGGGCTCCTCCGCGCAGCCGCAAGGATCTATTCATGCCGACCAGCAGGACCAGAACCCCGCGCAAACCGGCCGGCGTGTCGCTGGCCGAGCGCGTCTACGCAGACCTCAAGGCGGCGCTGCACACGGCGCGCTTCGAACCCGGCGAGCGCGTGCGCGAAGAGGCCGTCGCGGCTTGGCTGAAAGTGAGCCGCACGCCGGTGCGCGAGGCACTGCGGCGCCTGACCTCCGAAAACCTGCTGGTGGCGACCGAACACGGGCTCGCCGTGCCGCAGCTGTCGCGCAACCAGATCTTCGAGCTCTATGCGATCCGCGAAGTGCTCGAAGGCGCTGCCGCCGCGCTGGCGGCACGCCACGCCTCGCCCGCCGAAATCGAATTCATGCGGCATATCCTCGCCGAGCAGGCGGCGGCGAAAAACGACGGCGCGCGCCTGCTGTCGGCCAACCACGAACTGCACGGCTGCATCTATCGCGCCGCCAACAACCGCTACCTCGTGCGCACCCTCAATTCGCTGACTGACGAACTGGCGCAGTTGCGCGGCACCACCTTCAGCTGGCGGGGGCGGCCGCCGGATGCGCTGAAGGAGCACCGCGCGATTGTCGATGCAATCGCCCGTCATGACGCCGATGCCGCCGAAAAAGCCGCACGCGTGCATGTCAGCACCGCCCTGCGCATACGCCTGCAACTGATGCGCCGCGACGCCGACTGAGGCCGCCGCCGGCATGCGCGCGGGCGGCAGCCTTGCTGTGACAGCGCATCAACTCCGCTTTACAATAGCCCGCACAGAACGCCGCGCGCCACCGGCGCGCGACACCGCCGAGGAGCAACCACATGAATTTCGACCGCCGCGCGATCGCCGCACCGACCCGCGAACTCGCCGCCTGGGTCGCCGGGCTCCACTACGACGATGTGCCTGTGCGCACGCGCGATGTCGCGCGCATTGCGCTGCTCGACACTCTCGGTGCCGGGCTCTATGGCTTCAACACGCCGTGGGCGCAGAAAATGCGGACATGGGTCAAGCGCGGCGGCAGCGGAACCGAAGCGCGCGTGTGGGGCGAGGCGGGCCCGACGCTGCGGTGCGCCGATGCGGCGCTGGTCAATGGCGTTGCAACGCATGCGTTCGAACTCGACGACTATCACAATGCCAAACTGCATTGCGGCGCGGCGGTGATTCCGGCCGCACTGGCCGTCGCCGAGCGCCTCGATTCGAACGGCAGCGACCTGTTGACCGCCATCGTCGCCGGATACGAAGTAATGATCCGTTCCAGTCTTGCGCTCAATCCGTCGGCGGCGCGGCTGCGCGGCTGGCATCTGACCGGCGTGGTCGGCCCGTTCGGCGCGGCGGCCGCCTGCGCGAAACTGTTGAAGCTCAACGCCGAAGAAACGGCATGGGCGCTCGGTCTCGCCGGCACCCAGGGCGCCGGCACCTGGGCGTTCAACGCCGACGGCACCATGAGCAAGCGTCTGCATCCGGGCAAGGCCGCGCATTCGGGCGTGCTGGCCGCCGAACTCGCGCAATTGGGCTTCAGCGGGCCGACGCAAATTTATGAATTCGCCGACGGCGGCGTATTGAAGGCGTTTTCCGACGACTCCGATCCGGCGCCGCTCACGCGCGACCTTGGCGCGGTTTACCACGTCGATCAGAATTCAATCAAACCCTATTGCTGCTGCGGCAGCACGCACGCCTATATCGACGCCGCATTGGCGCTACGCAAGAAACTCGGCGCGCCGTGGGAGACAAAGAAAAAAATCCGCGTCGGCACCTGCAAGGTGGTCGATGTGCAATGCGGTTTCGACTATGCGCCGAGTTCGGCGCTGAACGCGCAGATGAGCCTGCGTTACGCGGTCGCCGTCGCGCTGATCGACGGCCAGGTGCTGCCGGCGCAATTCACCGACGCGAAAATGTCCGACCCTGCAATCGCCGGCCTCGCTGCCGCGATCGAACTGGTGCCCGATCCGCAGCTCGACAAGCTGTATCCGAAGGATTTCGCCGGCTGGGTTGCGGTCGAGCACAACGGCGTGTGGGAGCGCGTGGACATCCTCAATCCGACCGGCTCGATCCATGCGCCGATCGATGCCGCCGGCATCACCGCGAAATTCCGCGGCATCAATCCGCATCTCGACACCGGTGCCATCGCCGGCGTCGCGCTGGCGATCGAACAGCATGGCGCACGCGAATTGCTCGGCCTGCTTGCAGGCAAAATCTAACCGGAGATTATTTTGATGAACATCCAGCAAATTGCACTCGTGCTCGGCGCGCTTGCGGCCACCACCGTGACCGCGCAGGCCGAGCAGAAATATCCGACCAAACCGGTGCGCCTGATCGTACCCTTCGCGCCCGGCGGCGGCACCGACATCGTCGCCCGCGCATTGTCGAAAAACCTGACCGAAGTGTTCGGCCAGTCGGTGGTGGTCGATAACCGCTCCGGCGGCGGCGGCACCATCGGCGCGGAAACCACCGTGCGCGCCGCCCCCGACGGCTACACCATGGCGATGGTATCGGGCAGCTATGGCGCCAATGCTGCGCTGTTCAAACTGCCGTACGATCCGATCAACGACATCACGCCGATCTCGCTGATTGGCGAAACCGGTTTTCTGGTTGCGCTGCATCCCTCGGTACCTGCGAAATCGATCAAGGAACTGATCGCGCTGGCCAAATCAAAACCGGGCGGCCTCAACTACGGCTCAACCGGTACCGGCGGCATCACCCATCTGGCGACCGAACTGTTCGACATCATGGCCGGTACCAAAATGACGCACATCCCGTACAAAGGCACCGGTCCGGCCGTCTCCGACCTGCTCGGCGGGCAGATCCAGCTGATTTTCGGCGCAATGCCGGCGATGGTGCCGCAACACAAGGCGGGCCGTCTGCGCGGGATCGCGGTGACCACCGCCAAGCGCATCGCCGCGATTCCGGACATTCCGACCGTCGGCGAAACCGTGCCCGGTTACGAAGCGGTGCTGTGGTACGCCTGCTGGGGACCGAAGAATCTGCCGAAGGATATCGTCACGCTGTGGAACCGCGAAATCGCCAGAGCGATGACCACCGCCGAACTCAAGGCACGCATGGAAAGCGAGGGACTGGAGCCGGCCGGCGGCCCGCCCGAACAGCTTCGCGACGTGCTCAAACGCGACGTGCCGAAGTGGATCAAGGTGGTGAAGGAAGCCAACGTCAAGGCAATCCAGTAGCGAGGTCGAAAACCAGCCCGAAAGAGCCCCCCCTCACCCCGCCATCTCCCTAAGGGGGAGAGGGCGGGAACTGCCCGAATTCGCCGATGCGAATTCGGGTTTGATCATTGGAAGCCGAACAGCCACGCCGGCGTATCCCACAAAATTTTACGGCGCGTCTGCGCGTCGGGCACCCAGCGGTCGAACACCGCGCGCGTCGGGCCGTAATCGACGCGCATGTCGAGCCGCACGAACGGCCAGTCCGAACCCCATACGCAGTTCTCCGGCGTAAAGGCCTCGATCAATTGATGCACCACCGCGTCAGTGTCGGGATGCGGGTAGGGCAGGTTCGAAAAACGGAACGGTCCAGACAGCTTGATCACGCCATTGCCGCTGCGGCCGAGCTCCAGCAGCGCCTTGAAGCCGGCGCTGGCCGGCCCCGTTACCGGATCGGTGCGGCCGCAAT
This sequence comes from uncultured beta proteobacterium, assembly GCA_903889565.1. Lineage (GTDB taxonomy): Bacteria > Pseudomonadota > Gammaproteobacteria > Burkholderiales > SG8-41 > PALSA-1004. The sequence goes on along the minus strand of CAISYC010000068.1, from coordinate 319,898 downwards.
GATCGATCATTACACGCACGCCGGATTTTTTCAGCAGCGGCATCGCCTCGGCAAGCTGGTCGTGCTGGCACTGGATCTGGCAAAACCAGCTCGCCGCCTTCAATTTCGCCAGCAACGCCGGCGCGCGCGCATCGAGCAGCGGACCGAGGCCGTGATTGTGCAGATTGATGCGCACCCCAACGACGCCGCCGTCGGATAAACGCGTGATTTCGGCGTCGCTGACATCGTGATCAACCAGCGCGATTCCCTTCAGCCGTCCCTGCGAGCGCGCAATGCCGTCAAGCAGGCAACGGTTGTCGTCGCCGTAGGGCGCCGCGCCGACGGCGAGCCCGTGCGTGATGCCGTGGGCGTCGAACACCGCGAGCAACTGATCGGCCGTACCGGCCTGGCTCGGATGCGGCGTGTAAACGACTCCGCTTTTATAGGCAAACCGCGCCGGATCGAAAATATGAAAGTGGCAATCCGCTGCAGACATTCGAATACTCCTTGATTAAAACGTTACGATGCGACGCGTGCGAGCGGTCGCCCCGGTCACGATGTATTGCCGCGGGCGCTAACGCAGCGTCACCACCAGCAGCGTCGCGCCCTGCGGAAAATGCGCCGCGCCGTGTTTGCCCGACGGCGGAATGCGCAGCATGTCCCACTCGCCCAGTTCGTCGTCGGCCAACTCGATCGAGCCCTCGACCACCAGCAGCGCCTGCAGGGTGTCGCGCGCCGCCGGCGCGAGCACCGTGCCCGGTGCGCAATCCCACAGCTGCAGCAGCAAACGGCCGGCGCCGCGATCAATCAGCGTTTTCTCGCGGATGCCGTCATGCACGCTGTCGGTCCACGCCACTTCGTCGGCCAGCACCAGCCGGTAATTCTTTTCCTTCGACAACTCGGTCACCGCCGAATGGTCGTTGCTGCCCTGAAAACAGCTGAGCAGATTGCAGCCGTCCGGATATTCGAGCGGACCGTGCGGTTCGTTGCCGGGCCCGAGAATGACGTCGAGCGGCTTGAGCATCAGCCCGTCCACCAGCGCGCGGTTCTTCAGCACGGTCGTCGCATGGGTGCCCGGATGCACGTGACGCGGCTCGATCGAGCCGACCGGAAAATCCACCAGTGTCATGCGCAAGCCGTAATCGAGGCCATCGGTGTAAATGCGCGCGCGGCTTTTCATGCCGTCGAAGCGCACGCGGTGCGTCCACGGAATCTCGGCGAATTTGGCCATCTCGAAACCATCACGCCGGTTGAACATCCGCCCTCCTCCGCGCATGCCTGCGCTTGTTTCGATGGTTGCGATTTTATTCGAAGCGGCCGCTGATCGCCCGCGCGACGTTCACTGCTCGATCGCAATCCCCGCCACACTGATCACGCGCGCCCACTTGGCGATCTCGGTCCGGATATAGGCGCCGAATTCAGCCGGCGTGCTGCCGACCGGCTCAAGGCCGTCTTCGATCAAACGGCGGCGCACGTCGTCCGCCGTCAAGGCCTTGACGGTTTCCGCCTGCAGCCGGTCGATCACCGCGCGCGGCGTCGCTGCCGGCGCCAGCAATCCGTACCAGGTGCTGGCCTCATACCCCGGCACACCCGCCTCATTAACCGTCGGCACCGCCGGAAGCAGCGCGGAGCGCGCGCGACCGCTCACCGCCAGCGCGCGCAGCCGCCCCGATTTCACAAACGGCAGCATGGCGAAGGCCGAATTGAAAACGACCGACACACGCCCCGCCAGCAGATCGGCAGTGGCCGGCGCCGACCCCTTGTACGGCACATGCACCAGCCTGACGCCGGCCATCACATTGAACAATTCGCCGGCCAGATGCGACACGTTGCCTACGCCGGCCGACGGAAAGTTCAGTTCGCCGGGCCGCGCCTTTGCCAACGCAATCAACTCGCGCACGCCGGCCACCGGCAGCGAGGGATGCACCGCCACGATCAATGGGGTCGCCGCAATCTGCGTCACCGCCGCAAAATCGCGCAGCGAGTCATAGGGCAGATTCGCATGCAGCGTGGCATTGATCGCCACCGTGCTGCCGGTCATAATCAGCGTATAACCATCAGGCGGCGACTTGGCGACGAGTTCCATGCCGATAATGGTATTGGCCCCCGGCCGGTTATCCACCACCACGCTGTGCCCGAGGTTGCGCGTCAGTGCCTGCGCCACCGCGCGCGAAATCATGTCGTTGCCGCCACCGGCAGCGAATGGCGAGATGAGGCGGATCGGGCGCGATGGAAAGGTTTCTGCGGCATGCGCCGCCATTGCGACCAGAACAACCACCAGCGACGCGCCGGTCACTGCGTAACGGCTGCAGCATTTCACGCCGGCATCCCTACCGTCTGCGCGAATGCCGCGGCGGAATGACCTGCGGTACGTCCATAGACCGCACCGCAGGTGAGCCCGGTGCCGGACGGATAGTTGTGATAGAAGAGCCCGCCGACCATTTCGCCGGCAACGAACAGGCCCGGCAGCGGATTGCCGCCGTCGTCCTCGGCTTCGGCCTGCGTCGAAATCTTGATGCCGCCGAAGGTAAACGTAATGCCGGTGGTTACTGCATAGGCTTCGAACGGACCGCGATCGATGCGCCGCGCCCAGTTCGATTTCGGGATCGACAGGCCGCGCGTGGCGAGACCGTCCCTGACCGCCGTGTTGTACGGCGCGTCGTCATCGGGCACTGCATTATTGAATGCGGCTAGCGTGCGCAAAAAACCTTCGCCATCGACACCTTCGAGTTTGCCGGCCAGTTCTTCCAAAGTGGCCGCCGTCACCTTGGTCACCTGACGGATGCGATAGGTGTCGCGCAATTCCGGCATCGCGCGCTGATCGAAAATCTGCCACGCGAACATGCCGGGCTGGGCAAGAATTTCACGGCCGTAACGCGCATAGGTGTACGACGGATAGTCCGCGCCCTCGTCGAGAAAACGTTCGCCGCGCGCATTGACCATGATGCCGATCGGATAGCTGTGCTTTTGATAAGCGCCGCGCACTACCGAATCGCCGTACTCCGGCGCGTTCAGATCCCACGCGCTGGCATGCGCGCAGGACCAGTGACCGTAGGCGCGGGCGCCGGCCGCCAGCGCCATCGTGAGTCCGCGTCCGGTGTTGTAACGCGTGCCGCGCACCTTGGCGAGATCCCAGTTCGGCCCCAGATAACGCGTGCGCATCTCGGCATTCGCCTCGAAGCCGCCGCAGGCGAGCACCACCGCTCGCGCCCTGATCTCGACCATGTGGCCCTGATGAAACGCGCGCACGCCGGTGATGCGGCGATCGTCACGCCGCAGCTCCATCGCCGGTGTTTCGTAGAACATGGCAATGCCGTCTTTTTCGGCGCGCGCATGCAGCATTTCAACGAGGCCCGCGCCGCCGCTCCACACTTCGCACGGGAGCCCGCCCCAGTGCGTCAGCTTGCCTTTGACGCGCGCCGCCTGCCGCCCCGGCTGAAAGCGCACCCCCTTGTCGCGCAACCACACCAGCGCGTCGAAACTGCTGTTGATCGCGTGTTCGACGAGATCGGGATGACAGCGATACTGCGTGACGCGCGCCATGTCGTCGAAGAAATCTTCCCTGCGGTAACGGCCGAAATCGATGTTGCGCACATCCTCGTCGCTTAGCGGAATGATCTTCGCCAGATCATCGACACCGTTGTAGACCACGCGCATGCGGCCGCCGGCATATGCGGAGTTGCCGCCGCGCGCGTCCTGCGTCGCGGCGTCGAGCATGATGACGCGCGCGCCCTTTTCGCGCGCGGCCAGCGCCGCGCAGGAGGCGGCATTGCCGGTGCCGACCACAATCACATCCACATTCTCGAACGGTTTCATCGCACTCCCGCTAATCGATTTTGATGCCGGCATCTTTCGACAGTTTTTTCCATTTCGCGATTTCATCGCGCAGCAGCCTGGCGAAGGCCTGCGGCGTGGTGCCCACGGCTTCAGAGCCGTCGGCGCCCAGACGCGCCTTCACTTCCGGCAGACCCAGCACTTCGTTGATATCGCCGCTCAGACGCACCACCAGTTCGGCCGGCAACCCCGGCGGCGCGAGCAGTCCGTTCCACTGATTGATCTCGTAGCCGGGCACCCCCGACTCGCTGATGGTCGGCACATCCGGCAGCGCCGCCGAGCGTTTGAGCGAGGTCACGGCAAGCGCGCGCAGACGCCCGCTGCGCACCTGGGTTGCCTGCAGTATGGTCGGAAACGCCATATCGAGCTGCCCGCCCATGACATCGGCAACCGCCGGCGCGCTGCCTTTGTAGGGAATGTATAAAACCTGCGCACCGCTGCTGGTTGCCAGCAAGGCGCCGGCCAGATGCGCCAGCGAACCGATGCCCGACGAACCATAGGTCAAACCGCCCGGCTTTGCCTTCGCCAGCACGATCAATTCGCGCACCGTTTTCGCCGGCAGCGACGGATGCACGACCAGCATGTACGGCAGCGAGGTCACCTGCGAGAGCGGCGTCAAATCGCGCAACAGATCGTACGCCGGCTTGCTGCGCAATGCGGCGCTGACCGTGTGCGTGGCGGTGATCGCCAGCAGCGTGTAACCGTCGGGCACTGCATGGGCGACAATTTCGGCGCCGATGTCGCCGGCTGCGCCCGGCCGGTTGTCCACCACGACCTGATGTCCCCAGCGCTCGCCCAGTTTCTGCGCCAGCGCGCGCGCTGTGATGTCGGTGCCGCCGCCGGCCGAAAACGGCACCAGCAGGCGCACCGGCTTCACCGGAAAATCCGCTGCCGCGCAGGGCAACGCCAATACCGATGCGAACCAGCACAGGCGGCAGGCCCCTTGCCGCATCGCCAGCCTCATGCGGCTGCTATCGCACCAGCGCGAGCAGCGTGCCCGCGTATTCGGATGCCATGTCCGGCGTGAGGTGCTCGGCTTTGGCCTGATAACGCTTGATCGTTTCGAGCACGAGGCGCGGACGCGAAGCCAGCGTCGCAATAAATGCATCCGTGTCCGCGGCAAAACTTGCCGGCGGCAGCACCTTGCTGGCCAGACCGATCGCAGCAGCGCGCTCGGCGTCGATTTTTTCCGCCGAGTAGATCAGCCAGGTCAGCACCTTGGCATTGACCTTGCCGAGCGCCGCACACATCGCCATGGTCGGCGGAATGTCGTGTTCGATTTCCGGAAAGGCGAATCCGGCATTGGCGGATGCCAGCGTGATGTCGCAGGCCACCGCCAGCGCGGCGCCGAAACCCAGCGCATCGCCCTGCACCAGCGCCACCACCGGCACCGGCACGTCAATGATCGCCTGATAGCTGCCGAGCACCGCGCCCATCATCTTGACGCGGATTTCGTACGGCGTCATGCCGGCGCGGCTCTCGCCCTTGCCGTCGCGGCCGCGGCAGAACTGCGCGCCGCGCGCCTCCAGCACCACCACATGCACGCTTTGATCGGCGCCGAGTTCGGCCAGCGTCTTTGACAACTGCACCATCATGCCGCGCGTCATCGCGTTGCCTTCGTCGGGCCGGTTGAGATCGACCCGCGCAACCGCACCGTCGCGCCTGACCTTGAATTCGAAATCGCTCATGCCATCCCCTGTGCAATCCAATTGATTTGTCGAAGGGCGCTATTCTAAGCGCTCTTCGCCGGGCGGAACATCGCGATCGCGCGGTTCATGATAAGGTTGCCGCACATGCACGTTTGCGCGGCGTCGCAGAATGCCGCAAGACGGGAGGAACTCGATGCCGAAACCACGCCTGCGGTTGATGATCGCGCCGGGCACGCTGCACAGCCGCGGCCGCGATCGCATGGACTTCACGCGTTACGGCCGCAGCGGCCGCCCGCGCATGAGCGGCGAGGAACTGTTGCAGACGCTGCCCGAACTCGCCGCGCTCGCGGGCATCGAGGTCGATGCCAGCAATCCGCATGAGGTGGCCACCCACGACGATCTCCGCCGGCTCGCTGTGCGCATCGAAAAGATTCTCGCCGGCGGCGAAACCGACGGCGTCGTGTTCGTGCAGGGCACCAACAGCCTTGAGGAAACCGCCTATTTCCTGAATCTCACGGTGCACAGCGACAAACCCGTCGTGGTCACCGGCGCGCAGCGGCCGTACACCGCGCTGTCGACCGACGGCCCGCTCAATCTGTTCAACGCGATCCGCGTCGCGGTGGCGCCGGCCACGCGCGGCAAAGGCGTGGTGGTGGTGATGAACGATGAAATCAACGCCGCGCGCGAGGTCACCAAGACCAATACCTATCGCGTGCAGGCTTTTCGCGGGCGCGACCTCGGGCTGCTCGGCTATGCGGATGCCGACGCCGTCGTCTATTACCACGCAACGCTCAAGCGCCACACACGTGACAGCGAATTCGATGTCAGTGCCGTCGAGCGCATGCCGCCGGTCGATGTGCTGTATGTGCATGCCGGCTGCCGGCCGGGCCTGGCAGAAGCGGCGGTTAATGCCGGTGCGCGCGGTCTCGTCATTGCCGGCGCCGGTGCCGGTTCGACCGGCAATCTCGCCGGCGAAATAGGCGCCATCGTCGAACAACGCCGTGCCGTCGTGGTGCAAAGCTCGCGCGTCGGCGAGGGCCGCGTGCTGCGCGAAAACAACTGGAGCGAACCGGGTATGGTCGCCGCCGATAATCTGCCGCCGCACAAGGCGGCGATTCTGCTTTCGCTCGCATTACTGAAAACGAACGATCCCGACGCGATCCAGAAACTGTTCGACACCTACTAGAAAACGGAGGCCGCCGATGAAAGCGCCCGCTTTTGCCGCACTGCTTGCACTGACTGCCAATTTCGTCTTTGCACAGCCGGCGCCGATGATGCGTCCCGACAATCTGCCGGAACTCGACTACCGCCCCGTTGCAGACATGTTCAATCTGCCGGCGAATGCGAATTTCGGTTCGACCTCGGCGGTGGCGGTGAATTCGAAAGGCAACATCATCGTGCTCAATCGCGGGCCGCAACCGCTGATGGAATTCGATGCCAGCGGAAAGTTCATCCGCGCCTTCGGCGAGGGCCTGTTCGAACGCCCGCACGGACTGCGCATCGACGCCGACGACAACATCTGGGCCACTGATGGCGGCGGTCACGTCGTCTACAAATTCAATCCGCAGGGCCGCATCCAGATGGTGCTGGGCGTCAAGGGCACGCCGGGCGAGTGGCATCCGGTCACGCCGCTGCGACTGTTCACCGAACCCAATGACATTGCCATTGCGCCCAACGGCGACATCTATGTCACGCAGGGCCACGGCAGCAAGGGTGAAAACCGCGTACTGCGCTTCGACAAAAACGGCAATCATCTGAAAAGCTGGGGCAAACGCGGCAGCGGGCCCGGCGAATTCGACGTGCCGCATTCGGTGGCCGTCGATGCCAAGGGTCTGGTCTATATCGCCGACCGCGGCAACAAGCGCGTGCAGATCTTCGATGCCGACGGCAACTATCTGCGCGAATGGGCGCTGTTCGGCACGCCCTGCGGGCTCGCCATTCATGGCGGTCACATCTGGCTCGCCAACGGCCACGCCGGGCAAATTATCGAACTCGACATGAACGGCAAAGTACTCGGCATCACCGGCAGCCAGGGCAAGGCGCCGGGACAATACGGCGAGGCGCATTTCATCGCGCTCACCGCAAAGAACGAATTGCTCGTCGCCGATACGCTGAATTGGCGGGTGACCAAACTGGTCAGGAAATAAACCGCCGCCAGCCTGCCCATCGGCAGTGCACGAAGCCGATTTGCGCACCATGATTGACCGCGATGGATGCGCGCAGCACCAAAGCGGTGATTTTGCAGGCATTGATGCCGCCATGTCAGGCAATCAACCGGCCAACACGAGCTCCAGCAACAATGCAGTCAGCGCGCCGTCGGGGCGCGCGAGTTCATCGAGTATCGTGAAGTGATTGTGCCCGTCGAGACACAAAGCGCGGCCCGGCAGCCGGGCGGCGGCGCGGGCTGCCGCATAGCCCCTGCTTTGCCGCTGCAGCTCGGGCCACTCCGCGCCGCCGTAAGCGATCATCAAGGGCAGCGGCGCCGCCGACAGTTGATGCAGTGGACTCAGCCGCCGCGCATCTTTGGCGGTGAGTGCGAGACGGTCATTCAGATAACTCAGTCGCACCGGTTCCAGATCGAAAATGCCGCTGACCGCCATGCCGCCGCGCACTGCGGATTCGCGCAGACACATCGCGGTCAAATGCCCGCCGGCCGACCACCCCGCGACATAAATCCTTTGCCCTGCCGCGCCGTAGCCGGGTGCGCGTTCGGCCAGCCATGCTAGTGCGGAACGCACCTCGCTGACGATGCCGGCGAGTGACGTCTCGGGGGCCAGCGTGTAACCGATCACCGCCACATGCAGGCCGTGCGCCAGCGGCCCGGCGGCGACAAATGAAAAAGATTCCTTGGCGCGCATCTGCCAATAGCCGCCGTGTATACACACGACCAGCGGTGCGCCGGGCGCACCGGCAAAATAATCGAGGCGGTTGCGCGGCGCGCGCCCGTAACGCAGATCAAGCGCGGTGGCGCGCTCGCGCCGCAGTTGTTCGCTGCGCAGATCGAAATCCGCCAGCAGGCGCGCACTATCGGCGACCGCCAGCGAATTGTCATAGACGGCATCGAGTTCACTGCGATTCATGCCGCGATAAATAGTCATCAGAGTGTTTCCGACCGCCCCTTTTTTCAATGGTTCAGGTAGCAGGCAACGCGCTAGCCGGCGGCCGCAGCGGCCATATGGCATGCGCATTGCTTTGATCGACCAATTTGTGCGATAAACGGTCATGCCTGTTCATTACAGCCTCGCCGCCACCGAATTACGCGAACGCCTGCGCAGCGGCGACCTGACACCGACCGCAATCGCGCGCGACGTGCTCGCCGCCGTCGCCGCCGAGGACAATCGCCATCAGGCGTGGATCAGCCGCGCACCGGAGGGCGCAGTGCTGGCGCGCGCCGCCGCACTCGAAGCCGATCCGGCCGCGCGCGATCTGCCGCTCTATGGTATTCCGTTTGCGGTCAAGGACAACATCGATGTCGCGGGCCTTGCCACTACCGCCGCCTGCCCGGCTTTCAGTTATATCCCGGAGCAAAATGCCGCTGTCGTGCAGCGCCTGCTCGATGCCGGCGCCGTCTGCATCGGCAAGACCAATCTCGACCAGTTCGCCACCGGCCTCGTCGGCGCGCGCTCGCCCTACGGCATCTGCAGCAATGCGTTCAATCCGGAATATATTTCCGGCGGCTCGAGTTCCGGCTCGGCGGTGGTGGTGGCGTTGAATCTGGTCAGCTTCGCGCTCGGCACCGACACCGCCGGTTCAGGCCGCGTGCCTGCCGGCTACAACAACATCGTCGGACTCAAACCGACGCGCGGGCTGCTCAGCACCAGCGGCGTAGTGCCGGCCTGCCGCTCACTCGATTGCGTGTCGGTATTTGCATTGAACGCGGAGGATGCGAGCGCGGTGTTCCAGGTCGCACGCGCCTATGACGATACCGATGCCTATTCGCGCCAGACACAGCCCTCGCTGCATTTGCCAGCCGGCGGTTTTCGTTGCGGCGTGCCGCGCCGCGATCAACTCGAATTCCGCGGCGACGGCGAAAGCGAACGCCTGTTTTATGCAGCATTGAAACGCATCGAACAGGCCGGCGGCACGCTGACCGAAATCGATTTTGCGCCGCTCGCCGAAACCGCCGCGCTGCTCTATCAGGGCCCGTGGCTGGCCGAACGACTGGCCGCGCTCGGTGAATTTTTCACCACGCATTACGAAGACATTCTGCCGGTCACGCGCGAGGTCATCGGCGGTGCGGCCAAATATTCCGCGGCCGACGCGTACCAAGCCGCTTACCGGCTCGAAGCCCTGCGCCGCCTGTCGATGGCCGAACTGGCGAAAGTCGATGTGCTTGCGGTGCCCACCGCGCCGACGATATACACCATCGCGGAGGTCGAAGCCGAACCGTTCAAATACAACTCGACGCTCGGCCACTACACCAATTTCGTCAATCTGCTCGATCTCGCTGCCATCGCTGTACCGGCCGGCCTGCGCAACGACGGGCTACCCAACGGCATCACCCTGATCGCCGCCGCCTGCAGCGAACCGCTGCTATGCGAACTCGGCGATCGCCTGCACCGCGCGAGCGGGCTTGCCATGGGCACGACGGATTATGCGCTGCCGCCGCCACCCGCCAGCTGGCGCGACGTCAGCGGCGATGCCGGCGTGCGTATCGCAGTGGTCGGCGCTCACCTCTCCGGCATGCCGTTGAACAGTCAATTAAGCGAACGCGCTGCAGTGCTGGAACGCACCACGCGCACCGCGGCGAACTATCAGTTGTATCTGCTGCCCGACACCACGCCGCCGAAACCGGGGCTCGTGCGCTGCGCCGGCGGCGGCCACGCGATCGAGGTCGAAGTGTGGCGCATGCCGGTCGAACACTACGGCAGTTTTGTCGCCGCGATTCCGGCACCGCTCGGCATCGGCACGCTGACGCTCGAAGACGGCAGCACGGTGCAGGGTTTCATCTGCGAGGCCAGCGCGATCGCCGGCGCCCGCGACATCTCCGCATTCGGCGGCTGGCGCAGTTTCCTGCAACGGCGCTGACGCACAGCGCTGCCCCGGCGTCAGACTTTATGGGCAGTCCTCAGGTTGAATTGAAGCTTTGCCGCGGCGGCATTTGATTTCATTTGAAATGTGCAGCGCAGCAGACCGGCGCGCCGCCGCTTCCATGATGCAGCGCACACAACATTAATTTTCGATCCTAAATCTTTCGTTCACACGGCAGGCGTATTCTATTGCCGTGCCTGTTCAGCAAACGCAGGGATCAATCTGCGGGACAAGAGGAGCGATGCCATGATTGCAGATGTGATGCGCAACGCGAACACCGAACACGAAATCTATTTCCTGCTTACAGCTTATGTCGAAACAGCGCGCAGCGGCGAGCACTGCGAGCACCTGCCGCCGGCCGCTACCGGTCTGCCGCTCGATGACAGCGCCGATATACGCAGGCGTTTCGGCACGCTGATGAGAGCGCTCGATGCCGCCTCGCGCAATCTCGACGATTGCGCCTGCCTGGCATTGCGTGAAGCGGTGTATGTCTACGGCACCGCGCTGTACCGTCTCGTCGAACTGGAACGCCGGCAGCGCCTGCGTCTCGCCGCCTAAACGCCCGGCTGTCCGCCGCCAGGCGGTCAGCCCGCGAAAACAGAACCGAACATTTCCTGCGACCCGGAATTCGAATTCCGGGCCGGCGCGGCAGCGCGCGCATTTGCGTTATCATCGCCCCTGCAGTGCGCAGACGCTGCCGCCGAAAACAACAACCAACCGCAACGCCCCCATTTTTGAATGCCATTGATGACCACGCTCACCGAACAATTCATCGACCACGTACTCGCCGTCCGTTACGACGCCCTGCCCGATGCCGCCATTGCAATGGCGCGCGAGGTGACACTCGACGGCATTGCCGTCATTCTTGCGGGCGCGACCGAACCGCTGGGCGTCGGCCGCATTTCCACCGCCTATGTGCGCGAGATGGGCGGCAACCCGCAGGCCAGTGTAATCACCGGCGGCTTCAAGACGTCGATGGCAAACGCCGCCTACGCCAACGGCACCATGGCGCACGCGCTCGATTTCGACAACACCTGGTATCCGCTCAACCACCCGACTTCGCCGACGCTACCGGTGGCGCTGGCGATTGCCGAGCATTACAAACTGTCGGGCAAACAGATCATCGAAGCGATGGTCACCGCGTTCGAAGTGCAGGGCCGCGTACGGCTGGCCGCCACCGGGCTCAAAACGGGCGCGGGTTTCCACAAGCCCGGCACCACCGGCACCTTCGGCGCCACCGCCGCCGCATGCAAAATGCTCGGCCTCGACAGGCAGCAAATGCTGATGGCCTTCGGCCTCGCCGGTTCGCGCGCCGGCAGTCTGTCGATCAACACCGGCTCGATGACCAAATCGTCGCACTCGGGACATGCCGCGCGCATGGGTCTCGAATGCGGCGTGCTCGCCAAAATGGGCTGGACCGCCAGCGCCGACGTATTCGGCCCGAAGGGCTTCTTCGATACTTTTCTGCACGGCGATGCGAAGCCGGAATTGCTGATCAAGGATTTCGGCGCGCCGTTCCGCATGGTCGATCCGGGCGTCGGTTTCAAAAAGCATCCGAGCAATTACTTCACCCACCGCCCGATCGATGCGGCACAGGCGCTGCGCGAAGAACACGCGCTCAAGCCTGCAGAGATCGCCAGGGTCACGGTGATCTTTCCGCGCTTCGAGTACGTCAACCGGCCGCAGCCGGAGACCGGCCTCGACGGCAAGTTCAGCGTGCAATACACCACCGCGCTGGCGCTGCTCGACGGCGAGATCAGCGTCGACTCCTTCACCAACGAGCGCCGCTTCGCGCCGGATATCGTCGCGCTGCTGCCAAAAATTGAATTGCGCATCGACGACTCGATCCCCGCCGACTTCGACCACATGCATGTGATCGTTGAAGTCGTCACCACCGACGGCCGCCGGCTGTCGAAAAAAATCGAAAAACTGTCAGGCTGGATCGGTCTGCCGCTGACGCGCGAACAACGGCTGAAAAAATTCTATGCGTGCTCGCGCCGCGTGCTCGACGACGGCGCGGCCAACCGCGTGCTGGAAGCCGTCGAGAAACTCGACACACTGTCCGACATCGGCGCAATCATGGACATTCTGCGCTGCGACGGCGGTGTGAATTCATGAACCGCCGCCAAGGATCTGGTAAGGCAGATTCCACGCGCCCGACAGGGCTGCGCCTCCACCCCGCCCCTCTCCCCAAGGGAGAGGGTGAAAACGGCGTGAATTCGCCGGTTCGAACTCACGCGGTGACGAGGTGAGCAAACGCTACAAGGTTGCCGTCGTCGGCGCCGGCATCAGCAACAGCCCCGACGGCCGCGAACGCTGGGCGGTACGCGCCCACCTGCCGGCACTGCAGGCGCTGCCGGAATTGTTCGAAACCGTCGCCGTGTGCACCACGCGCATGGAAACCGCCAGCGCCGCAGCGCAGAAATTCGGCGTGCCGCATGCCTACGACAGCGTCAAACGCATGCTGGCCGAACGTCCGGAGATCGACATCGTCTGTGTCAGCGTGCGTCCGTCGGTGCATCACGAGGTCGTGATGGCGGCGCTGGCCGCCGGCAAGCATGTGTATTGCGAACATCCGCTTGGCGTAAATACTCAGCAGGCGCAGGAAATGTACGAACTGGCGCGCGCGAAAAACGTGCGCACCATCGTCGGCCACGAATACCACTACGAACCCGCTGCGCTGCAAATGGCGCAAATGGTGCGCGACGGCTACATCGGCCGGCCGCTCACCTTCAACATCACCTATTTCGTCAGCAACTACATTGCGCCGCGCCCGTCGCACCGCCAGTGGCTGTTTCAGGCGGAGATGGGCGGCCATCCGGGTTATCGCAGCGGCCACAGCCTTGAACGTGTTACCTCCATTCTCGGCCGCGACATCGAAAAAATCTGCGCTGAACTCGCCGTGCTGGTGCCCGAGCGCGCCAACCTTGATGGCGGCGCGCCGATCCGCAGCAACCAGGTCGAAAACATGAATTACCTGCTGCGCACCGCGGATGGCGTGATCGGCACCATGCAGGTGTCGTTCACCGCATGGTTCGGCACCGGCAGCCGCTTCGAACTCTACGGCAGTGACGGCATGCTGATGCTCGACACCGTCGAGCTGTCGAACTGGGACAAAAAAACCGGCCAGGGCGATCCGCCGCGCGGCGAACTGCGTTTGTTCGGCGCGCACGCCGATCTTGCGCAAATGATGGCCGATCCGATCGCACCGGAGCGTCTCGAGCGACGATTCACCGAAATCCCGCTCGACGGCAAACATATCTACGTCAAGGACATCGATCGCGGCCGCGCGACCTTTCTCGTCGCGCAGACCTGGACCGCGTTTCACAAGGCCATCGGTGAGGGCCGTGACGGCGCGCCGGCCTTTCGCGACGAACTGAAAATCCACCGCGTGTGGGATGCGACCGAAAAATCGGTCGCTGAAGAACGCTGGATCAAGGTCGATTACAGCGGGGTCGGCGCCTGAACATGCGCGCGCTCCATTCGATCCTGTTCTGCGGCCTGCTCGCCGCGGCCGCCGCGGTCGCCGCGCAGACTTATCCGAACAAGGCGATCCGCTTCATCATGCCCTATCCGATCGGCGGCAGCATCGATATCGCCGGCCGCCTGGTGGCACAGCGCCTCGCCGACAATCTCGGTCAGGGCGTGGTCGTCGATAACCGCACCGGCGCCGGCGGCGTAGTCGGCACCGAAACCGCAGCGCATGCCGCGCCCGACGGTTACACGCTGCTGATGGGCGGCACCGGCACACTGGCGTTGAGCCCGAGTCTGCAGAAAAATCTGCCCTACGATCCGAACCGCGATTTGACGCCGATCACCCTGCTGGTGACCATTCCCTATGTGGTGGTGGTCAATCCGGCACTGCATGCCAACAACATCCGCGAACTGATCGCGCTGGCGATAGCGAAACCCGGCGCCATCAATTACGGCTCGGGCGGCAACGGCAGCGCGCCGCATCTGGCGGCCGAATTGTTCAAGACCATGGCCGGCGTGAAGATCACGCACGTGCCGTACAAAGGCAGCACGCCGGCAATCACCGACACCATGAGCGGACAGGTCCAACTCACCTTTACCGGCATTCCATCGGCGATGGCCTACATCAAGAGCGGACGGCTGCGCGCGATCGGCGTGACCAGCGCCAGACGCACCGCCGCACTGCCCGAGGTGCCGACCATCGCCGAATCCGGCGTGCCGGGTTTCGAAGTGAACCCGTGGTTCGGCGTGCTGCTGCCCGCACGCGCGCCGGCGCCGCTGGTGGCGCGTCTCAATGCAGAGATTCTGAAAGTGCTGCAAATGCCGGCAACGCGCGAACGTTTTGCCGCCGAGGGCTTCGAAGCGGCCGGCAACGCGCCCGCCGAGTTCGCCGCCTACATCAGGGCCGAACAGGTCAAGTGGGCGAAGGTAATCAAGGACGCGAATATCAAGGCTGACTAGCCCCCTCACCCAGTCCCTCTTCCCCGAGGGGGGAGGGAACCTGCTGCCTGTATCCTGAAAACTATTCGAACTTCGCGTCCGATGCGCGGATCACCTTGCCGATGCGCCCGTATTCCTTGCGGATAAAGGCGCCGAATTCCTCCGGTGTCGTTGGAGCGGCATTGACGCCTTCGAAATTCAACCGCTCGATCACGTCCGGCGCCTTCATCGCGAGCACGGTTTCGCGATTGAGCAGATCGATGATCGCGCGCGGCGTGCCGGCCGGCGCCGCCAGTCCGTACCATGAACCCGCCTCGTAATCCTTCAGACCGGCGGCTTCGGCCACGGTCGGAATATCCGGCAGCGAAGCCGCGCGCTTCGCGCTGGTGATGCCGATCGCGCGCAAGCGTCCGGTCTTGACATGCGGCAGCATCGCCACCGCGCTCGAAAACATCAGCGGCACCTGCCCGCTCAGCACGTCGGTCAGCGCCGGCGACAAGCCCTTGTACGGCACGTGCGTGAGCTTGATGCCGGCCATCATGACGAAGAGCTCGGTCGCCAGATGGGTCGAGCTGCCGATGCCGTTGGAGGCGTAATTGACGAGGCCCGGCTTCGCTTTCGCCAGCGCGATCAGGTCCTTCATCGATTTCACCGGCAGCGATGGGTGCACCACCACCAGCAGCGGCGCCTGTGCGAGCAGGCTGATCGGTTCGAAATCCCTGAGCGGATCGTAGGGCGGTTTCTTCTGCACGTTCGGAATGATCGCCATTGTCGCCACGTTGGCAAGCAGCAGCGTGTAACCGTCGGGCGGCGCCTTCGACGCCAGATCGGCGGCGATCATGCCGCCGGCGCCCGGCCGGTTGTCCACCGCCACCTGCTGCTTCAACGGCACGGTCAGCTTCTGCGCAATCAACCGCGCCATCGTGTCGTTGCCGCCGCCGGCCCCCTGCGGCACCAGCAGGCGGATCGCCTTGGTTGGATAGGTTTGCGCGTGAACGCTGGCACAAAGAAGAATCAGGTATAAGAATTTGAAAACAGCACTTCGCATTTGAACCCTTTAGTGTTTACTGCCCCATCCTGACCTTTCCCCGCTTACGCAAGGGGAGGGAATACGTAACCTGCCACCCTACTCCCTCCCTTGCGCATGCAATGCGCGGGGGAGGATTGGGGTGGGGGCAAACGGATGCGGTGCGATAACCCGCTACTATTTTATTTCATTGCTGCGCCAGCAACTTCGCCAGCTTCGATGCATCATCGAGTTGCTCGATATCGAGTATCGTATCGCGCAATTCATCCATCTGCGCTTTTGGCAGCACACGCGAAGCGAGTTTTTCGAATTTTCCGATAACTTCGGCATCGCTGCCGAAATCGACCTTGTGCCGCCCGATCTCGCGCGTGCGCTCCAGTTTCGCGCCGTCTTTGAGATGCAATTCGAGACGCAGCATCTGGCGGAACTTCGGCCCGCGCGCGGTGATGGCGGGATCGTGGATCACCTCGACGCGGTCGGCCAGCGCCATGCGCACCGGATCGGTCAGTTTTTCCTCGGTGAACTGATCGACAAAACAATCGCCCTCGAGAATTTCGGTCGCCACGCAGTACGACAGATTCATCTGCGCCGCGGTGAAACCCTGGGGCACGTACTTCCAGCCCGAGTGTTCGACGGTCGCCTGTGGACCGTAGACGATCACCTTCACCACCTCGTCCGCGGTAAACGGCCGCTCGGCGCGAAACTCGCGGATCAGATCGAGCGCCGTGTGATTGCTGCCGACACAGGAATAAAACTTCAACCGCACGCCCATCGCCTGCCACACGGTGCCGTAACCGGCGGTGAGTTCTTCCAATTTGAAACGATCGGTCGAGCGGCTGAAGGTCGTGCAGAAGCCGCCGTATTCGCTCTCGAACACGTTGACAATGCCGGTGAAGCCGGCGTCGGCGAACTGCGCGCCGTAAAGTCCGCTCTGCGCGGCGCGCCCCGAGTGCATGCGTTTAACCATCGAGCCGAACTGCGCCGCCATCAGCCCAGAGGCCTGGGTGCCGGCAATGCCGAGCGCGTGCACGGTTTTGTCCGTGTCGAGTTTCAATCCACGCGCGGCGCCTGCCGCTGCGGCAAATACGCCGGCGGTCGCCCCCGAGTGCCAGCCCTGCGCGATATGTTCGTTGCCCATGCAGATGCCGACGCGCGGCCCGACTTCGTAACCTGCCACCGCCGCGGTCAGAAAATCGCGCCCGCTCATGCCGGGCCGGCCCTCCGCGATCGTGACCAGCGGCGGCAGCACCACCGAACCGCTGTGCAGTATGCCGAGCAGATGCGTATCGTCTAGTTCAAAACCCTGCACCTGCGAACCGTTGACCAGCGCCGCATGGGGTGCCGAGAGTTTTTGCTGCGTGCCCCACACGGCGCAACTGCGCGTGCTGTCGAGTTCGCCAAGCCGCTGCTGGAGGATTTTGCTCCACTGCAGATCGGCACCGAAGAGGCCGCAGCCGATCGCGTCGAGCATCAGACGTTTGGTGCGCTCGCGGACTTCCTGCGGAATCTGCTCGTATTGCAGGTTGGCGACGAATTCGGCGACGCCGCGGGTGACCGGGTTGCTGCCGTGACTTTCACTCACAATCATTCCATTTCATGTTTGAGCACTCGATTTTTGTCATTCCCGCGCAGGCGGTAATGACGAATTTATCGATCTCGCCCGCCGTCAAGAATCCGGCCTATTTGGCAAGCCCGATCTCGGTCAGAATCGCCTTGGTTTCCTCGAATTCCTGTTTCCAGAATTTCGCCGTCTCGGTACTGTTGCGGTATATGTTTTCGATCTGCGCGCGCTCGAGATCGCGCCGCCAGTCCTCGCTTTTCACCGCCTTGCCGAGCACGTCGTCCCAGAACGCAATCTGCGCCGCGGTAAGTCCTTTCGGGCCGGCGAGGCCGCGCCAGACTTCGTTCACGCTGTTCACACCCAGTTCCTTCCAGGTCGGCACCTGGCCCATGATGCCGCGCCCGCGTTGCGGTGCTGAAATCGCCAGCAACCGCACCTTGCCCGCCTCCAGCAGGTCGCGCACGTTCGACGCCGGCGCCGATTCGAGATCGACGTGCCCGCCGATCACCGCCATGGTGCCGTCGCCGGCGGAATTGAACGACACGACCTTGAGTTTTTTCACATCGACGCCGGCCACTTTCATCGCGTGCGCGAACGCGATGTGCGCTGAATTGCCGGGCGAGGTGCCGACCGACACGCTGAGCGATGACGGATCCCTGCGCAGACGCTCGAGCAGATCCTTGCCGGTTTTCAGCGGCGAATCGGCGCGCACCACCACCGCTTCGTATTCAACGCCCAATACCGCCAGCGGCGTGAAGTCCGCATAACCATAGGTCGTGCGCCCGGTGATCTGGTTGCTCATCAGCGTCGGCGCGATGATCATCACGTAGCGTGCGTCGCCCGCGTGCAGATTCAGATAGGCAAGTCCCACCGCGCCGCCGCCGCCGGGTTTGTTGTTGGTGGTCAACGGCACGTCGAAGCCGCGCCCGTCCTGCAAAACCTTTTGCAGCAGGCGACCCATTTGATCCTGCGGTCCGCCCGGCGACACGCCGAGTATGATTTCCACCGCCTTGTCCGGCTTCCAGGTTGCCTGTGCCTGCACGTCAACGGTGACAACGGCGAACGGCGCGCACAGCAACATCCATTTGAGCAGACGCATTCAGATCACTCCTTCGTTTTTCAGCGCGGCGACGTCGTCAGCACCGTAGCCCAGCGTCGCCAGCACTTCGGCATTGTGTTCACCCAGACGTGGCGGCGGCGTTTCGATGCTGGCTTCGCCGTGTTCGAGCCTGAACGCGCACAGCGGCACTGTCAGTGGCCCCGTCACACCCGGAATCGACTCCAGCGTGTGCAGGATTTTGCGCGTCTTCACCTGCGGATCGGCCAGCGCCTCGTCCATCGAGCGCATTTTAAGCGCCGGTACGTGCCGTGCCTGCAGATGATCCTCCCATTCCTGCGCGGATTTATTTCGCATGACTTCCTGCAGCAACGCGGCCTCTTCGTTGAATTTTTTTGCCCGCGTCTCGTTATCGCGATCACCCAGTTCAGGGTGGCCGACGGCGTCGAACAGCCGCTTGTTTTGACGGCGGTTGCTCGCCGCCAGCATCACGCCGCCGTCCTTGGTGTCGTAAAAATAGCTGCTCGCATAGGCGTGCTTGTTGCCATGCGGATGCGGCACTTTGCCGGTCGATGAATATCCGGCGATATGCGACGCCTCGAGCATCATCGCCACGTCGGCCATCGCGCAATCGATGTGCTGGCCGCGGCCGGTGCGGGTGCGCTGGAACAGGGCGCTGGCAATCGCGAACGCCGCCATCGTGCCGGTGCTGTAATCGATTATGGGCGCACCGCATTTGATCGGCGCAGCATCCTTCTCGCCGGTCATCGCCATGATGCCGGAGGTCGCCTGAATCGCGTGATCGTAGGCGGTATGCGTGCGGCGCGGCCCGCCCTGCCCGAAGGCCGTCATCGAACAATAGATGAGTTGCGGATTGACCGCCTGCAAATCCTTGTAACCGAGCCCCAGCGCCTCGAAGGCACCGGCGCGGTAGTTCTCGATCAGCACATCGGCGTCGGCCACCAGCTGCTTCAGAATCGCGCGCGCCTTTTCGGTTTTGAGATTGAGCGTGATGGCGCGCTTGTTCGAACCCTGCGCCAGATAACTGCTGCCCATGTTGCTGCGGTTGAGCGCCGCGTCGCTGCCAGTATTGCGGCTCTGGTCGCAATCTTCGGGGTTTTCGATCTTGATCACGTCGGCGCCGAGCACCGCCAGCTGATAAGCAGCGAACGGGCCGGCCAGCACGTGCGTCAAATCGATCACCTTGATGCCTTCAAACGGACGCATGAAACATTTCTCCCGAAACAACGATCATCGGCATCCCGTTCATGGAAACGACTGGTGCAGGATGAATGAAAGCAGATTTTGCCGCCCTCCCCCGACACCGGCGGCTGACTGACGGCATCGGCGACCTGCGAAAAACGCAAGCGGCATTGACGACGCGACTGTGTCTATTTTAGCTGCTCGCCCGGCCGCCGGATTTCATGCCCTCGCGGGCGCGCGCTCCCGCGGGCCTGTGCTTGCCGCGCAACACGCAGTAGAGCATGAAGCTCACCACCACGACATTCAGCGCTAGCGTCGCCACCCGCAACCAGGTTACGCGTTCAACCACTTCGTAGACTTCAAAGGGTATATAAAAGCCGCCGCTCAGGGCGGCGAACCATTCGGCCCAGCGCCGTTCCTGCCACAGCCCGTAGGCCTCGATCAGCCGAACCATCGAATAGCCGGCCGCACCCGCTGCCAGCAGCATCAGGCGCCCGTCCGTCACGCGCTCGGCGAAATCGAGGAAGATATGCGGGTAATGCGACGCCGGATTCAAATGGGCGCGGCTGATCAGATGCTCGGCGATCTGTTCGACGTCGCGATGCAGCAGCGACAACAAACCGAATCCGGCGATCAGCACCAGCATGCCCTTGGCGGCCTCGATCAGGGCGACGGTGCGCAGGGCGTTGGAGAGTCGCATGATCCGCCGTTTATGCCGATTTGATCATCATCATGACGACAAACGCCCACGACAGGCAGGCCATCGCCACGGTGATGCGAAGGAGGTAAACGCAGTTCATGGCCAACGCGTCGCGCTCCAGCCATGCGGGGCTGCCCAGCAGCCACGCCCGGAACACGCCATTGCGTGCCCTGCAGCCGGCGATGAAGCCGGTTTCGCGCGGAAAACTGAAGAAACCCCAGGGGCAGCCGTCCGCGCGCCATTGCTCGACGTGATAGCGGCATTGCCGGTTGAGGACGATGTCGAACAGGATCAGGCTCACCACCACAAGACTCATAAACAGGAAGACGAACAGTTTCATGCAGGTCCCTCGTCCATTACACGTTGACTGCCGCCCATGATGCCGCGCTCATTCTGCCGCCGCCAGCACGCGTTCGATGCGCCGGTCGGGCACCAGCCACATCAGCGCGACGAACACATAGAGCGTGATCGAAACCCATGGCAACCATAGCGCCAGCACGATCGCCACCGCGTACAGGACGGGCGACAGCCGGCCTTTCCAGTCGCTGCCGATCGCCTTCCGCAGCATCGACTCCGGGCCCTGCGCCGCGATAATGACCTGCTGCAGAATCCAGTATGCGATCGCCGCCATCAGCAGCGTCACGCCGTAGAGCGCCGCCGGCGCCGATGCAAAGTGGTTTTCGCCCATCCAGCCGGTCGTGAACGGAATCAGCGACAGCCAGAACAGCAGATGCAGATTGGCCCACAGGATTGAACCGGTCACGCGGCGAACGGTATGCAGCATGTGATGATGATTGTTCCAGTAGATGCCGATATAGACGAAGCTAAGAACATAGCTCAGAAACACCGCAAACAGCGGCGCCAGCGCCTCGATGCCGTCGCCATGCGGCACTTTTAATTCCAGCACCATGATGGTGATGATGATGGCGATGACGCCGTCGCTGAACGCCTCAAGGCGGTTTTTTTCCACGCGCCGGCGCCTAGGCGATTTTGCAGGGGATCACGGCATCCTCGTCGAAGGAATACACCGCGCACAGCCGGTGGTAACCGTCGGCGATGATCACCCTTCCGCGGGCGCCGTCGCGCACCAGCAACAGCGGCGACACCGCTTTGCCGGAAACGATTTTCTTCTGGTCCTTGTCGACATGGCTGTTGCTGACGCCGAGCAGCGTCAGCCCGGAGGCGCGAAAAATATCCTTCGCCTTGAACGACGTCATCGGCGCGTGCCTGAGTTTGTTGGCCAGCGTGGCCGCCGCCGCATCGTCGAAGATCAGGTTCAGATAAGACTGCGCGGCCGGATAGTCGTGCTCTTCCGGTTCTTTCAGCCAGTTGATTTCAGTAATTTTTGTCATTGCCTCACTCCATTGCCCGGTTATCCACCGCAAATTCTGCCAGCCGCCTGCGCTGGCGCCCGTGCTCGTCGAAATTCGATGGCGCCAGCCAGCCCTCATGGTTCGCGCGCAGCGCTGGCCAGTCGCGATCGACCATCGAAAACCACGCCGTATCGCGGCTCTCTCCCTTGACCACCATGTGCTGGCGAAACAGACCTTCATAGGCAAAGCCGAAACGCGCCGCCGCGCGCCGCGACGGCTCATTGCGCGCGTCGCATTTCCATTCAAAGCGGCGGTAACCGAGTTCCTCGAACACGTATCGCGCGAACATAAACAGCGCTTCGGTGGCGACGCGCGTGCGCGCAATCGCCGGTCCCCACAGAATGCTGCCGATTTCAATGACGCCGTGCTCGGGCGTCACGCGCATCAGGCACTGGCGGCCTTCGCAGCGGCCGCTCGCGCGGTCGATGACGGCGAAACACAGCGGATCGTCGCTCGCCGCCATCCGCCGCAGCCATTGTTCGAAGCCGGCGCGGTCCTGCGGCGTGTCGAACAGATAACGAAAGCGCGGCTCCGCCCCCGGCGCCATCGACGCCGCGAACAACGGATCGCCATGCGCCGCAGGGTCAAGCGGTTCCAGCCGGCACCACGCGCCGGTCAAGGTCACGCGCGCGGGGCGCGGGCGGGGCTTCCAGTCGGCCAGTGTATTCATTTAAGCCAAGGGGGAACATTCGAACCGGCTTACAGCCTACCACTTTCAACGCATTTGCTACCATATGCCCCGACATGAATCCCGCCTCTCTCGAAGCGCGCGACGCGCAATCCGTCATCCACGGGCTGACCAATCTCAAACGTCATCTCGAACTCGGTCCGACGGTGATCGAACGCGGTCACGGCGTCTGGGTGACCGACAATCACGGCCGCGAATATCTCGAGGCGATGTCGGGCCTGTGGTGCATCTCGCTCGGTTACGGCGAACAGCGGCTCGCCGCCGTCGCCGCGAAACAGATGGCGCAGCTCGCCTACTACCCGCTGATCAGTCACAAGAGCCATCCGGCCGCGATCGAACTCGCCGAAAAACTTCTGGTCATCGCACCGGCGCCGATGTCACGCGTGTGGTTCGCCAATTCCGGCTCGGAAGCCAACGACTGCGCCGTGCGCCTGGCGTGGTATTACTGGAACGCCGTCGGCAAACCGGCCAAGCGCAAACTGCTCGCGCACCGGCAGTCGTATCACGGCAACACCATCGCGTCGGCAAGCCTGTCGGGGGTGAGTTACAACCACGCCGGCTTCGGCCTGCCGCTGCCGGGCTTTCTGCATGTTGCCTGTCCGCATTTTTATCGCGGCGCGAAACCGGACGAATCGGAGTCGGCATTCACGCAGCGACTGCTGGCGGATCTCGAAGCGCGCATCCTGTTTGAAGGTGCGGATACGATCGCGGCATTTTTCACCGAACCGATCATCGCCGCCGGCGGCGTGATCGTGCCGCCGGCCGGTTACTTCGACGGCCTGCAGGCGCTGCTGAAGAAACACGACATTCTGCTGGTGTGCGACGAGGTCGTCACCGGCTTCGCGCGCACCGGCCACATGTTCGGCAGCACCGCCATGAATATCGTGCCCGACATGCTGGTCTGCGCGAAGGGCCTGTCGGGCGCTTACATTCCGATCTCGGCGCTGATGATCAACGAGCGCGTGTTTCAGGCGATCGCGCGGCAGAGCGACGAACTCGGCGTATTCGGTCTCACCATGACCTATTGCGGACATCCGGTGGCGAGCGCGGTCGCGCGTGAAGCGATCCGCATTTATGAGACGGAAGATTTCCCCGCGCGCGTGCGCCGGCTCGAAGCGCCCTTTCTCGGCGGCCTGCGCGAACTCGCATCGCATCCGCTGGTCGGTGAGGTGCGCGGCATGGGTCTGCTCGCCGGAGTCGAACTGGTGCGCAGCAAAGTGATGCGCGAGCCCTTCGACGAAAATCAAAAGATCGGCGCGGTCTGCGCCGCGATCTGCGAAAAACACGGCCTGATCCTGCGCGCGATCGGCGACACGCTGGCGCTGTGCCCGCCGCTGGTGATCAGCGAAGCGGAGATCGCGGAATTGCTGAAGCGACTGCGGCTCGCGCTGGATGAAACGGCGGCGACGCTGCGGGTTTAAGGTTTACCCCCCATCCCTGCCTTCCCACTCGAGGGTGGAAGGAGAAAGATAGTGCAGGCCGCGTTTACGAAAATAATGCCTGCGGTCGTTCAGAGCAGGCCAATTGCCATTCACCCACCTGCGCCGCATTGCCGCTTTTGTGGTGCAGGCGCCCCGCCTGCAGCGGTAATTGCAGCAGTTGATACCACGTTGCATGCGGGTCGCATGCGCTACTTATTGCTGCATCCACTTCACTGATTCGCGGATCCACGCGCCGACTGCCGGGCCGGTCTGTGCCGGCGGCATCAGCGGCGACAGCTGGTTCTTCGGCAACAGCTCGCGCAAAGCCACCGCCGCCGAATGCGCATGCGCCGCGTCGTTGCCCGACATGATGCAGGCCGGCGGCTTCATCGCGATCACCTGCTCGCCGGTGGCACCCGAGGGCATGGTGTCGTTGAACAGCGTATCGCGGCTGCGTTCGAGAATGCGGATATACGATGCCAGATCCTGTTTGACGAAGGCATCGGCCAGCGCCGGATCGTTCGCCAGCGCCGCTGAAAACGGTCCGCCGCTCGGGTCACCACGCCAGAATGACTTCAGTTCCTTCGCGCGCGCCAGCGCGGCCGCAAGACCGTGCTCGCGCACATAAGCGATATGGCCGTCGAAAAAGCCGCGACCCTTGTGCATCCAGCGATAGCCGCCGACCGGCCAGTGCAACAGCAGGCCGCGCACGCGCGCAGGTGCCGCGTGTCCGATCGCCAGCGCCACCGACACGCCCATGCAACCGCCGATCACATAGGCACTGTCGACGCCAAGATGGTCGAGCAGACCCATCGCCTGTTTGACATAGAGTTCCCAGGTCAGCACCTCGATGCGACCGCCCGAATCGCCGGCCTCGCGGCGGTCGTAGGCAATGACCTGAAACTGGTCGGCAAGTGCGTTGAGCGGAAGCAACTCCTTCCACGCCCCGCTCGCCGACCAGCGCATGATCGACGAATCGAAGCCGCCGGGGGCCAGCATCAGCAGCGGCGTGCCGCTGCCGGTGACCTGATAATTGGTTTTGATGCCATCAATGGTTACGAAAGCCATTTTTATTTTCCGTTTGGTCCGAATCGAAATTATTTGACCGCCGGCCACAGACGCACACCGATGTGCGGCGAGCCATGCGAGTGGGTGAGATGCGGTATGAAGCGTTCGGTCCACGCCGTCATTTCCGGATAAAGACCGCTCATTTCCTTCATCGCCGCATTGCGCACATCGAACGAGGTGAATTCGTACATCACGCCGTGTTTGGCCCAGCCGGTGACCGAGACCATTTTGCGCAAGGCGACGCAGCCCGGCAACCGGCCCAGCGCCGGCATGCGCCAGCGCGCGTACCAGGCCAGCAGTTCATCTTCCGCCGCCTGATCGTTGCCGTTGAAACTGCCGAGCTGGATGCAGGGAGCCGGCACGCTGCCATCAGGGCGCGTTTCGATCTCGGGGCCGTTGATGCGCGCCTCTTCGGTCATGATGCTGATGCGTTCCGCGCTGCGCAACGCCAGCATTTTGCGGTCGTCCGCCGTCACGTCGGGTTCGCCCGCGTCGCCGGTTTTGTTGACGAAGGAATCGAGCGGTTTTGAAAACGCATGCGAACTTGCCGCGCCGAGGATCAGGATGTAGTCGTTGCCACCGGGCACGGCCGGATCGGTGGTCGGCCGTATACGCGCCGGAATCTCGTATTTTTGCACCTCATAGTGCGCCGCCCACAGCACGCCCGGGCGCCGGGCGAGCTTCGCCATGAATCCCCCGTGCAGCCAATTCAAATAAGGCTCGCGTGAAACTGCGGGCAGATTGTACCAACTGATCCAGAGCGATCGATCCACAAGAGGTCCTCTTTCGGGGTGGTGAATTTCGGCCGTGCGCGCGGCAACGGATGCGCGGCGGTTTTCTTTTTTGAGAACCGAACTTAGCCGCGCGCTGCCACCGGTGTCAAGGGCGCGCCGCGGCGGCCTTGTAGGCGACATTCCTACAAAATTTACCGCCAGCCGCCGACTTCAGCCAGCCGCCACCCGCGCTACAGTGTGAACCATCAAATCCACCAACCAACCGACGGAGACTTCCATGACACAAGAGAACACCCTGCAGTCCAGCTTCGCCGCCCTGTTCGATCCGGCGGTTGCCCGCGCAGTTGCCGAACGCGCCGCCAAATGGGACCTGCCGCGCCATATCTGCCATCCGCTCGACCGCCCGTTCGGCACGCGCGCGAATGCCGCGCTCGCCGCCTACGACGCCGCAGTCGATTGCGCGCCGGTGTCGGCGGACGAGTTGATTGAGGAAGATTTCGCCGAGCCGGTGGTCGCCGCGGCTGGCAACGACGACGATCTCGACGACGAGTTTTAAGCGCCGCAGCGGGCAGTCGCGAAGCAATAAAAAACGCCACCTCGCGGTGGCGTTTTTTTGCCTGCAAAACAGACTACTTGAGACTCGCCGCACCAACCTTGCACACGGCCTCGTCCTGCGAACCGGCGCCGCCCGAGCAACCGATGGCGCCGATCAATTTGCCGCCCTCGATCAGAGGAATGCCGCCGCGCGACGCGATGACATCATCGAGTGTCGCGACATAGTTGTAGGTCTGGATCGCATTCTCGAGCAGCTTCGTTTCACGCCGGAACTTGGCGGCCGCGCGCGCCTTGTGTTCGGCAATCGCGATTGATGCGAGTTGCGCGCCGTCCATGCGCTGGAAGGCAACGAGGTTGCCGCCGGAATCAACGACCGCGACATTCATCTTCCAGTTGCGTTTCTTTGATTCCGCCACCGCGGCGGCGATCAGGCTCTCTGCGCGATCGAGCGAGATCGGCGCGCCATAGGGCACGTCGAACGGCATGTTGTCGGGAATAACGTCGAGCGGATTGGGTGTCGGTTGGGCCTGGCCGGCGCCCGCAATCAAACAACCCGCCGCAAATACCGCTGTTGCAAGAGTGCGCGATTTCACTAGAGTTTCCTCCCTTGGATGAACACCGTCATTCTCGCCGCCACCTGCCGCCGGTCGTGCTGGAATGTTCTGGTGCGGACGGCCATTCTGCGCTGCCACCGCAGGCGGCGCAAGCAGCCGGGCCGCGCATCAATATCCACGCCTGCAATACGGTTGACAGCGCGCGGCATCCGGCAGACGATGGCGCGATTATTCCGGAGGCCCCCTATGCAAAAAATTCTCACTGCCGTCATTTGCGGTGCCCTGCTCGTGGCTGCAACCTCGGCAAACGCACAGCTTGCGATGCGCATCCGCGGCACCATCGCCGCGATCGACGGCAACACCGTTCTGGTCAAAACGCGCGAAGGCCGCGAGGTCAAGGTGGAAATCGAGCCGGCCACCACCTTCGCCTATCCGAAAGCCATCAGGCTTGCCGACATCAAGCCCGGCACACCGATGGGCACCACCACCGTGCCCGGCGCCGACGGCAAACTGATCGCGCGCGAAGTGCACGTATTCCCGGCCGACCGGCCGATTCCGAACGAAGGTCATCGCGCATGGGATCTGGAACCCAATTCGAACATGACCAACGCCGCTGTGTCGGCGGTGGCGACGGCCGGCAGCGGCCGCGAACTGACGCTCAAATACAAGGATGGTTCGCAAACCGTGCTGGTGCCGGAGGGCACGCCGGTGGTGATGGCAGTGGACGGCGACCGCTCGCTGGTCAAGGTCGGCGAATACGCCTATATTCAGGCTGCCATGAACAACGACGGCAAGGTCGTCGCCTCGCGCGTGCAGGTCAGCAAGGACGGCGTCAAACCGCCGCAGTAAATTTCAGAACAAACGCAGCGCTTATTGCCTGGCGGCGTAACCGATTTTGCGCGCAAGTTCGCGCATCGCCGCAGCATCGCGCGCGCAGAATTTCGCAAATGCACCGGTCGGCATGCCGACCGCCTCGAGTCCGACGTCGTCGAAACGCTGGCGCAACTCCGCGTCGGTGAGCGCGCGCGCTGTTTCGTCGTAAATGCGCTTGACCAGTGCGGGCGACGCCCCCGCCGGCAGCCATAGCCCGAACCAGCCCACCAGATCGTAGTCCTTGAAGCCCGCCTCCTGCATGGTCGGCACCTCGGGCAGCATTTTCCAGCGCGTCGAGCCGGTCATTGCCAGCGCGCGAACGCGACCGGTCTGGATCAGTTGCAGCGAAGTCTGCGTCGGCGAAAACAGCATATCGACGTGACCGCCGAGCAAATCGCCGGTCGCCGGCCCGGTGCCTTTGTATTGAATGTCGAGGATCTGCACGCCGGCGGCGACCTTCATCATCTCGGCGGCGATGTAAGTGATGTTGCCGATGCCGGCCGAGGCGTAATTCAGTTTGCCCGGCCGCGCTTTCGCCAGTGCGATCAATTCCTGTACGGTTTTCGCCGCCACGCCGGGATGCACGATCAGCACCTGGCCGAAATTGCGCGCCGCCATCGTTACCGGCGTGAAATCGCGAATGGCGTCGAAGGTCACGTTTTCGTTGAACGCCGCAATCGAGGTCTGCGAGCCGGTGTTGAGCAGCCAGTTGTAGCCGTCCGCCGGCGACTTGGCGACGATTTCGGCGCCGAGCGCCGAACCGCCGCCGCCGCGATTGTCGAGCACGAAGGGCTGCCCCATCGAAACGGTCAGTCGTTGCATGATCAGACGCCCGACCACATCGACCGGGCCGCCGGGCGCAAACGGCACGACGATGCGGATCGGCTTGTTCGGATAGTCGGCGGGTAACGGTTGCGCTGACAACGCGGCTGCCGCGGCAACCGCCAGCGCAGCGCCGGCCAGGCACGCACCACCGGCGCGGCACGCCCGGCGGGTTCGGGCAAATCTCATTGATGTCTCTCCTCGGGCAGAATAACAGCGCGGGGCCGGCAGCGTTCAAGCCGCTCTTGAACCGCCCGCGCGTTCGCCGGCAGTTTACGCCGACGGCAATGGGTGGTCGATATTTGCCGGAAAGCGGAGAACAGACCGGCTTTTCGGCCGCTGTTCCGCGTTTGACCGCATGCCGTCGCGCCTACCATGACAACACCATGCGCCCTTGCGCGCGCGACCGACTGCGGGAATTGCAATGTTACTCAATATGGTTTCACCCCCGACGACCATGCCGGTCGGCCACGGCCTGCCAGGGCCAATCGAATGCGCGGAACGAATCTCGGAAGCGTCATTGCACAATGACCGCGGCAACGCGCTGTTCGCAGCAGGCGATACCGCGGCCGCGGTCGCCGCATTCCTCACCGCCATATCGCTGCACGGCAGCGATGCCAACCTGTGGAACAATCTCGGCGCCGCGTGCTCGCGCCGGAACGACACCGCCGCCGCGGAAGCCGCCTGGCGTCGCGCCATTGCCTGCGATCCGCAATTCGCGCCTGCCCTGCAGAATCTCTCCGCGCTGCTGATGGCGGACGGACGCACGGAGGAATCTTCGCTGCTCTCGTGCAGCGCTTTCGTGCTGCCGCCGCTCGCCGGCAAATCGCCGCAGCAGCTGGCCATCGCCTATTACCGCCTCGGCCGCATCAGGGAGGCTGCCGACTGCTATCGCGCATGGCTGCGCGCGGAGCCCGACAATGCGTATGCCCGGTATTTGCTGACTGCGTGCACCGGCGAAAACGTGCCGGCAAAGTCGCCCGCGGGTTTCATCAAGACGCTGTTCGACGGCATGGCCGAAGACTTCGACATTAAACTGGTCGGCAAACTCGGCTATCGCGGTCCGCAGGTCATCGCCGCCCTGCTCGAAAATCACCTGACGGCAGACGGCACACTCGATGTTCTCGACGGCGGCTGCGGCACCGGACTTTGCGCGCCGGTGTTACTGCCCTACGCGCGCCGCCTGACCGGCATCGACCTCTCGCCCGGCATGCTCGCCAAGGCGGCGCAGCGCGCCGGCTATGCGAAGCTGGTCGAGGCCGAACTCGGCGCCTACCTGCACAGCCGCCATCACGACTTCGATCTGATCGTAATGGCGGACACGCTGATCTATTTCGGCGACATGACGGACGTATTTGCCGGCGTGCGCCGGGCGCTGCGCCCGGGCGGCTTGTTCGCATTCACCGTCGAAACGCTGGTCGAGCCGGCCTACACGCGAATCGACTACCAATTGCAACCGAGCAGCCGCTACGGCCACAGCCGCCGCTATATTGCCAGCGCGCTCAACAACGCGGGTTTCGCCGTGCAGAGCTGCGACGCCGTCGCCACACGCCAGGAATTCGGCCAGCCCGAAGCCGGCCTGGTCGTGCTGGCCCGCGTGTTATCGCACTGACCGCCTACCTCGCCAGCCCGAGTTCGACGAAAATCGCCTTCGCCTGATCGTAGTCGGTCTTCAGAAAGCGCGAGAACTCGGCGGCGTTGAGGTAATCGCTCTCCCACAGGTTCTGCTCCTGATCGGCGCGCCATTCGTCGGTCTTGACCGTGCGCGCGAACACGCCGTCCCAGTACGCGATCTGTGCCGGCGTCAGTTTCGGCGGGCCGACCGCGCCCTGCCAGTTCGCGATCACAAGATCGACGCCCTGCTCCTTGAGTGTGGGTACGTTCGCCAGCAATCCGCCCAATCTCTTCGCCGACGAAATACCGATCAGCCGCAGCTTGCCGCTTTGCACGTGCGGCAGCAGATTGGAAGTCACCGTCGCAATCGCATCGACGTGGCCGCCCAGCGCCGCCGTCATCAATTCGCCGCCCTGGAAAATCGCCAGCTTGAGTTTGCGCGCATCCATTCCCGAGGCGCGCGCAATCTGCGCGCAGACGATGTGCAGATAACTGCCCTGGCTGTTGGTCGCCATGCTCAGCGCCGCCGGATTGGCGCGCAGCCGTTCGACCATTTCGCGCACTGATTTCAACGGCGAATCGGCGCGCACGGCGACGCCAATGTACTGGTTGCCGAGCAGCGCCAGCGGCGTGTAATCGCTGTAGGTAAACGGCGCGCTGCCGAGAATGTGATTGGTAAGGATGGTCGGCGACGAAATCTGGAACCAGTGCGCGTCGCCGGCTCTGGTGGCGAGGTAATTCCACGCGATATT
Organism: uncultured beta proteobacterium; assembly: GCA_903889565.1. GTDB lineage: Bacteria > Pseudomonadota > Gammaproteobacteria > Burkholderiales > SG8-41 > PALSA-1004. The sequence continues at coordinate 288,990 of CAISYC010000068.1, read as the reverse complement.
GCCGGCTCCGCCGACACGGTTGTTGACCGTCACCGGCACGCCGACAAAACCGCGCGTCTGGAAAATGCTCTGCAGAAAACGCGCGCTGCGATCCTGCGAACTGCCGGCGGTGAGCCCGACCACGATCTCGATGTTCTTTTCAGGCTTCCACAGGCCCTGCGCGCCGGCGCCGGTCGTTGCGGCCAGCAACAGCAGAGCGACTACGCGCGGCAGATGCGAACACCGGTTTGGTTTCATCATGATCAGCCTTTAAACAGTGCGCGCAGATCGAGTTTGCCGTTCTTCACGGGTGGACACCAGAAGTAGGCACCGCTGACCGGCCGCGTGAATTTGAACAGCGCATCGACAATTTTGTCGTCGGCACCGGTCATGCGCCGCAATTGCGCATCGAAGGCATCGAACGACTTGCCGAAAGCGACGAACATGAGGCCGGCCGACTGTGCGTCGGTCCACGGCATCGAGCGTCGCAGCACGAAGGCTTCCGGCGCGAAGTTTTCCTGCGCCGTGCGCTTGACGTGGGCCGAGCGCGGCGCGTGTGCGAGTTCGACGTTGTCGCGGCGGCGGCGGCCGATCGCGTTGTCCTGCGCATGCGGACTCATCGCCTCGAATTTTTCAAAGTCGTGGACCCAGGACTGCACGGCGACAAAACTCGCGCCGTCGAGCCCCGCGCCGCGCCCCTGCGCGACCGCCGCGGCAACCGCCTTTCTGCCCTTCGGATTTTCAGTGCCGTCTTCATAACCGGTGAGATCGCGCCCGCCGTCGTGACGGAAGCCATCGACCACCGTCAGCAATGCATACGCCGGCGCCAGCCCGTGCACGAGCCGTCGCGTCTGATGCACGAGTTCGCCGCGGTCGCTGCCGCGCAGCCAGCACCACAACGCGGCCGGTGTCGATGGCAGCACCATGCCCTTTGCCGACAGGCGCGGAAACGCACGCATGCCGGCGATTCTGGCGCCGCAGGCGTGGATCGTGGCCTGCCCGATGCCGACCACGCAACGCTCGCCGTCGGCCAGCGCGGCGAGTTTCAGCAATGCTGCGCGCGGACGCGCGCGTGTCTTCAGTTTGAATGTGAGATAACGGCCCATCGCGGGCGCGGGCGCGAGCACGCCGCCTTGCACAGCCATCGCAACCTCCGGTTTTGCCGCAGACAAACGCGATGATAGTAGCGTTTGCGCGTTTTGGCGCGGGCAGCGACACCGCAGCCGGTTCAGGCCGGCACGGCGGGGAAACGCAGCGTGAATTCGGTGAGGCCGCCGGCACTGACGACATCGACACTGCCGCCGTGCAGCCGCATGATCGAGCGCACGATGGCCAGCCCCAGCCCCGCCCCCTGCGCCGAATTGCCGCGCGCGGGATCGGCGCGGTAAAAACGGTCGAATATGCGGTCGAGATGCGCGGCGTCGACGGCGGGCCCGGGATTGACAACGCTAATCGCAACGCTGCCATCGCCTTCGCTGCGCGCGGTGACCGCGATTTCGCCGCCGCCCGCCGTATGCCGCAGCGCATTCGACAGCAGGTTGGTGAGGGCGCGACGGAACAGCAGCGCATCGGCATGCACCGTGACGCCGCCATGGCAAACGATGCGCACGCCCGACTCGTCCGCCACCAGCTGGTAAAACTCGGCGATCTTCCCGATTTCCGCGCGCGCGTCGAGCGCACTCCGCTTGATCTGCTGCTGCGCGTCGTCGGCGCGGGCGAGGAACAGCATGTTCTCGGTCATGCGCGACAGCCGCTCGAGTTCCTCGACGCTCGACTCGACCACCGCACGATATTCGTCGGCGCTGCGCGCGCGCGACAGCGCGACCTGCGCCTCGCCCATCAGGTTGCTGATCGGCGTGCGCAATTCGTGCGCAAGATCGGATGAAAACTGCGACAGCCGGCCGAACGATTCGTCGAGCCGGTCAAGCATGCCGTTGAACGCATCGACCATTTCGCGCAGTTCGACCGGCGAGTCGCCGGGATCGAGCCGCCGCGCCAGCTGCGACGAGGTGATTTCTCCGGCCGCGCGGGCGATGCGGCCAAGCGGCCGCAATCCCTGCCGCGTCAACAGATAACCGAGCCCCGCCGCGCACAACACGCCGATCAGTATGGTCAGCCAAAGCGTATGCCGGAAGCCGCGCAGCAAACGACGCTCAATCGAAATATCCAGCCCGAGCACGATCAGCACCGGCGTGCGCGCCCGGCCGAGCACGGCGCGCGCCGACACCACGCGGTAAGCGCGGCCATCGGGCGCTTTCCAGAAATGCGCATGCATGGCCGGCTCTCCGATCGGCGCCGGCTCGCCTGCGCTCTCGCGCGGCACCACCGTCTGCGTGCCCATGATGGGCGTGCCGGCATCGTCGTAGATCGCGACGCGCAGGCGGCTGCCGATCGGCGTCAGCCACTGGCGCGCACCCGGATTGCCGGTAAAACCGTTTTCGTTTGCCGCCTCCGCCAGCGTGCCGCGCAGGCGTTCGACGTCGTCGGCCAGAAACACCGCATGCTCGTCGTCGAGACGGCGGTCGAGCGAGGCGTAAAGATAGATGCCGGCGCCCGCAATCAATACCAGCGACACCATCGCGAAACTGGTGGTCAGGCGCAGCGTCAGCGACCACGCCGCGGCGCGCGGCACTGCGCGGCTAGGGACGCTGCTCAAGAACGTAACCGACGCCGCGCACGTTGTGGATCAACCGGCGCTCGAAGGGGTCGTCGATTTTGGCGCGCAGGCGGCGGATCGCGACATCGACGACGTTGGTATCGCTGTCGAAATTCATGTCCCAGACCTGCTCGGCAATCAGCGTGCGCGAAAGCACCTCGCCGGCGCGCCGTATCAGCAGCGACAGCAGGCCGAACTCCTTCGCCGTCAGATCGATGCGGGCGCCGCCGCGCCGCACCCGGCGGCGCAGCAGATCGACCTCCAGATCATCGACGCTGATCACGTCCTGCTGGCGCACGGCGCCGCGACGCAACACCGAGCGCACCCGCGCGAGCAATTCTGAAAAAGCGAACGGCTTGACCAGATAATCGTCGGCGCCGAGTTCGAGCCCCTTGACGCGGTCCTCGACGCCGCCCTTCGCAGTCAGAAACAGAACCGGCGTTTTTTTCGCGGCGTGCAGCTGCTGCAGCACCGTCCAGCCGTCGATACCCGGCAGCATCACATCAAGCAGGATCAAATCGTAATACTGGGTCTGCGCCAGATGCGCGCCGTCGATGCCGTTGTCGGCGACGTCGACGACGTAGCCGTTCTCGGTCAACCCCTTCTGCAGGTAGGCCGCCGTTTTGCCTTCGTCTTCAATGATCAGAATCCGCATGGCCTATTCTAACCACCATCCGCTGCCAAAAAAAAGCGCCGCCTTGCGGCGGCGCTTTGATGCCGGCATTGATACGTCCGGTTAGTTGTTGATCTCGCAGGTGACGCATTCAACATAAGCCGCGACATGGTGACCGCCGAGAATCGCCGGCTCGACCTTCGACAGGTCGAACGCAACATCGCGACCGGTATCAAAGTCCCAGACGAAGCTCTTGCCGCTGGCGGCATCGACGAACTTGACGACTTCGTTCTCGCGAACGTTGACCCATTTGGTGTCCGGCTTGATCGTAATGACACGCTGCGCATCCGTCGCACCGTCAATGGCTTCACCGATATACATCGGAGTGCCGGCGGCGAACACGGCGGTGCTGCCAATAAGGCCGGCGGCCAGAGCGATGATTTTGAGCGATGATTTCATTTGGTATCTCCTGTCATGGTTGAGTTACGCTGCCGTCTTCCGGCTGCAGGTGAATGATGGGACCACGCACCCCACGCCAGACTGACGTCGGCATTACCATTCGCCGCCACCGCACCCACGCCGGACTGACATCCGCATTACCATTCCGTAATCCGGCAGCGGCGCCGTCGTGGTTGAGCAAAACCCGCTAGACTGCGGTTCTTAAACCAGAAATTGCCGCCAACAGGAGGGATTCGATGCAAGCCTATGCCAATCACACCAAACACCGTCTCGAAGAAGGCCGGATCGCGACCGGCCTCGGCCTGCGCCAGGCGCGGACCTCGGACATCGCCGCCATCGCCAAAACCGCCGGTTTCGACTGGCTGTTCATCGATATGGAACACAGTTCGCTCGATCTCGACACCGCGGCCCAGATCTGCGCCGCCGCGCTGCCGACCGGCATCACGCCGATCGTGCGCGTGCCGGGCAAGGAACATCACCACGCTACACGCATGCTCGACAACGGCGCGCAGGGCGTGGTCGTGCCGCACGTGAATTCGGCCGAAGAAGCCGCGCGCGCGGTGTCGTATTGCAAATATCCGCCGATCGGCCACCGCTCGGTGGCCGGCGCGCAGCCGCAGTTTCAGTTTCACAACGTGCCGCTGGCCGACGCCACGCGCATCGTCAATGCGGAAACGCTGGTGATCGTGATGGTCGAAACGCCCGAAGCGGTCGAACAGGTCGACGCCATCGCGGCGGTACCCGGCATCGATGTCGTGCTGATCGGCACCAACGACCTGTGCGCGGAAATGGGCATCCCCGGCCAGTACGGCGACGCGCGCATCGTCGATGCGTACGCGAAAGTGATCGCGGCCTGCCGCCAGCACAAGGTGCATCCGGGCATGGGCGGCGTCTACGAACCCAAGCTGATGGAGAAATACATCGGCATGGGCATGCGTTTCATCCTGAGCGGCAGCGATCTGAGTTTTATTCTCGCCGGCGGCCGCGAGCGCACAGGTTTTCTCAACGGCTGCAAACTCTGATCGCAGCATGACGGCGCGCCGCGCCCTTACTCTCGCCTTGACGGCGGGCGCGCTGCTCGCCGGCGGCGCGATCGCACAGACCTTCCCGGCACGCCCCGTGCGTATCGTCGTCGCGCTGGCGCCCGGCGGCGGCACCGACAATCTCACGCGCATTCTCGCGCCCAAACTGACTGAACTGCTCGGCCAGACCATGGTGGTTGAAAACCGCGCCGGCGCCGGCGGCCAGATCGGCACCGACGCCGTGGCAAAGGCGGCGCCCGACGGTTACACGCTGCTCAACGTCGATACCTCGTTTGCGAGCAACCCCAGCCTGTTCGCGAAGCTGCCGTACGACTCGCTGAAGGATTTCGTGCCGGTCTCGCTGCTCGCCTCGGCGCCGGTAGCGCTGATCGTGCATCCCTCGGTGCCGGCGAAATCGCTGCGCGAACTGCTCGCCCTCGCCAAGGCGCGGCCGAAACTCTTCAACTTCGCGATGGGCGGCTACGGCAGCGCGACGCATCTGGCCGTCGAGCAGTTCCGCGCCGCCAGCGCGATCGACATCGTCGTCATTCCGTACAAAGGCGGCGGCCTCGCCACTGCCGATGTACTCGCGGGTCAGGTGGTGATGATGTTCGGCGGCCCGAGTTCGCTGGCGCAGCATGTCGCCGGCGGACGCCTGCGCGCGCTGGCCGTCACCGGCAATCGGCAGATAGCCGCACTGCCCGGCGTGCCGACATTCATTGAAGCGGGATTGCCGGCGGTCGATGCCGGCAGTTACTGGGGTTCGCTCGCCCCGGCTGCGACGCCGCGCGAAATTGTCAACCTGTTGAGCGCGGCGATGAGCCGGGCGTTGCAGATGCCGGACGTGCGCCAGCGCCTGATCGCGCTTGGTTACGAGCCGCTGGGCGGCTCACCAGACGAATTCGCCGCCAATATCAGGAGCGAAATGGCGAAGTGGGCCGCCGCCGCCCGGCGGGCAAAGTTTCGCGTCGAATAAATTTTACGCGCCGCCGGTGCGCGGATGCGGCCGCCGTTCGCTGCGCCCGTCGCTCAGAATCACTTCGAAAAATTCTTCCGCCGGCTTGCCCTTGACGCGATCCAGCAGCCAGTCGGCTGCCAGCGTCATGTATTTGGGGCCGAGCACGATAGACGACGCGCCGGACAGCGCGTGGCGTTCGCCCTGGTACATCACGATCGGCGACAGCCCGCCCGCCTTCGCTGCGAGCGCCAGCGTATGTTTGACCGGCGACAACTCGTCTTTCTCGCCGACGATATTGAGCCAGGGCATTTTCATCTGCGGCACCAGCGGCCGCAGATCCATCTGCGCGGCCATGCGGTCGAACGCGGCTTCGTCATGCAGATTGCTCATCCACATGAAACGTTTTTTGTACGAGGGGCTGGCCTCTTCGAATATGGTGTGGCATCCGGCCTCGTGGCAGCACAACGCGGTGGCACAGGCTTTGAGTTGCGGTTGCGTGGCTGCGATCTGCGTCATCCAGAACGAACCGAAGCTCGAACCGAAACCGACGATGGCCTCCGGGTCGACTTCGGGGCGGCCGCGCATAAATTGCATGAAGACTTCGCCGGCTTCGATCCAGTTTTTCTCCGTCACATAGGAACCCAGCAGCGGTGCCTCGCCGCGCCCGGGCCCGTCGACCGACAGCACGGCGAAACCGCGCGCCAGAAAACGGTCGCCATGCTGCGCCACCACCAGTTCCTTGCGCGTATCCATGCCGCCGGTGGCGAGCACCGTCGGTATGCGGCCGCCGTTGTAACCCGGCGGCAAATGCCAGTAGACCGGCAGCCGGCCCTTGCCGAACGGCAGTTCGAAGCGCTCGACCTGGTGCGGCGCCTGCTGCATCCACGCCGCATAGTTGGCATTGATGCGAACGTAGAGCGCGCGCAGCCACGCGTCGTCATCGGTAATCGCCCATACCGCGGGCGTGTAGAGTATCGCCGCGGCGAAATGGTGTTCTGCCGCAGTCACCGCATGCCCCAGCGAATGCGCATCGGCAGCCATGCGTTCGCGGCGTTCGGCAGCAGCAATAAAAGCGGGCGCGATGTCGTCGTATTTGCGAATGCGGCTTTTCGCCCAGTTCACCTCCAGCGTTGCCTCGCTGCCGATGGGTGCAATGGTCTGCGCGCCGCGCGGCTGGTCCCAGTCGATGTTTTCCGCGCGCACCACCACGTCGGTAAGCCAACGCTGTTCGTGCCAGCGCCGCGGACCGTGTTTTTCTTCATCCGATGCCATGCAACTTCCTTTTCATCAATTCAACCGCCAGTGGCCGCCGCCGCGGCGCACCCGGCCATCGGCCTCCAGCTTCAGCAGATGCGCATGCAGCGAACGGCGCGCCGCCTTGTGCAAGCGCAGTGGCGTATCGGCATAAACGACCGGCACCAGTTCGTCGAGCGTCGCCGGATTTCTGACCGCAAATGCGTCAACCACCTTCTGTTCGCGTTTGAGCCGGTGCGCGATGAGTTTGCGTGCCTCGTCGTGCGGCGCATCGATCAGATGACCGTGACCCGGCGCGATGCGGTCGATGTCGAATACGAGCAGTTTTTCGAGCGAGCGCAGATACGCCCCCATATCGCCGTCGGGCGGCGTGATCACGACGGTCGACCCCTGCATGATGTGGTCACCGGTAAACAGCAAGCGGTCTTCGAGCAGCAGATAACAAAGGTGGTTGGACGCATGCCCCGGCGTATGCACGGCGCGCAGCGCAAAGTCGCCGCAGGCGATGACTTCACCGTCCACCGGCACGCGGTCCGGCGCAAACTGCTGATCCTGATTGTCCTGCGGCGGCGCGGGCATGCCCATCACCACGGCGCCGGTCGCTGCCTTGAGCGCGCGCACCGCCGGCGAATGATCGAAGTGGGTATGTGTAGTGAGGATACGACGCAGGCGTCCGCCGGTCGCCGCCTGCAACGCGACAATATGCGACGCAATCTCCGGTCCCGGATCGATCACGGTGAGTTCATCAGTGCCGACGATGTAACTATTCGTACCCGGCCCCGTCATCATGCCCGGATTGGGCGCGGTCAGCCGGCGCACGCGCGGCGTCAGTTGCACCAGTTCGCCGGCAACGATCAGATTTTCCATTGCCCCTGTTTCTCCGCCGCGGCAGCTTCTTCGTAACCGGCGTCGCCCGGCACCAGATAAGTGCCGCTACGCGTGATGCGCGGCAGATTGGCGTCAATATCGCGTTTGTCGCGCATCGCCAGCAGCAGCGCCGCGGCGCTGTCGAAGGCGGCGAACTCCTCAAGTGTGCGCACCGTCGGCAGGCGCATGCTGAACCGGTTGTCGCGGTGGCTGTCGAGCGCTGCGGCCGGCCGCACCCACAGATGACTGATGGTTTCGTGATTGTCGTGCAGCGGTTGCTGCGCCGGCGGTGCGGCGGCGACAAAAAAACGCGTGTCGTAGCGACGCGGCGCCGACACCGGCGTAATCCAGTGGCTGAAGTAGATCAGTTGATCGGTTGCGAGTTTGAGACGTTCCTCGCGCATGATTTCGATGAACGCGCGCGCGCCCGTATTCAGCGCATGCCGATGACCGCGAAAACGATCGGACAACGCCGGCAGATCGAGCGCGATGAGCTGTTGCGCGGCATCGTACGCCATCAGCACGCCGGCCTCCTCGAAACATTCGCGGATCGCCGCCGCCCAATAGGCAAGACCGCCCGCCGCCACCCCCAACGCGCGATTGGCCGCCGCCTCATCGAGTCCGGCGCAAAGCGCGTGCAGATCGGAGGCGTTGTCGGCGTCGTCGAGCGCGCCGCCTGGAAACACATGCGCGCCGGGCACAAAGCCCGAATTGAGATTGCGCTGCATCATCAGCACCTCCGGCCCTTCCGCACCGTCGCGCACCAGTGTGACGGTGGCGGCGGGCAGCGGCACGAGCTCGGCGCTCACGGCATCAGTCCAGGCCGAAACGCTTGCGGCGGATGAACTCGCCGAAGCCGGCACGCTGGGGTCTGGCGTACTGGCGCGCCTTGTCTTCGGACCAGCCGTAGAACGCGGCCTCACCGAAACGCCCGACACCGCGCTGCTTGGCATACGGCAGCAGCGCATGACGGCGCCGGTCGTAGGCGTCAACCTTGGCTTCGACGCCGGCGTCGCTGAAGCGGTCGGTATGGATGGTGACGTCCAGCGGCAATCGCGGCGTGATCGCGCCGGCGCTTTCCGGATAGCCGACGCACATGCCGGCCAGCGGAAAAACCCATTCGGGCAGTTCGAGCAGGTCGCTCACCGTCTGCGCGTGATTGCGGATCGAACTGATCGGACAGCAGCCGAGACCAACGGCTTCCGCGGCGGTGATGAAATTCATCAGCACGATGCCGGCATCGACCGCGGCATTCATGAAGGCATCAAGGTGATCGTTGGCGAAGGTCTTGCCGCGCCACTGCGCGACCTGGCGCGTGCGACGATTATTGCCGCAAAACACCAGCAGCACCGGCGCTGCGGCGACCCAGGGATTGTCCGGCAAAAGCGCGGCAATGCGCTCGCGCAGCGCCGCATCGCGCACCTGAATGATGTCGGCCTGCTGCAAATCGCTTTTCGACGGCGCCGACATTGCGCAGGCAAACAGCAGCTGCAGCAATTCGTCGCTGACCGCGCGCGTCGTGAAGCGCCGCTGCGAGCGGTGCTCGAGCATGGCCGCCAGCACCTCCAGCCCGGACGTGCCCTCGGGCACCGCGACCGCACTGCCGAAACGCCGTTCGCTGGCGCGGGCGATGCGCGCGACACTATCATTCATCGAATCATCCCGTTTCTGAATGCAAACAAAATGCGATTGTGCCACAGCGCGGGCGTCAGTCCGGCGCAGGCGCGGCCGGCGTGCATTATCATTGCGAAACGCGCGCGATGCAGGCTTGTCATCGAATTGGCGGCGATTGCCGGCTTCGCAAGGCGGAATGCGGCGGCGCGCGCAAGTGCACCGGGGTTATGATCGGCCCCGGAGAAATATTGTGCAGTCAGGCACGCCGCCATAAAACGCGGCGGCTGAAGAAAATCAACGGGCAAGGAAAAATGAGCGAAACAAACCTGGATGCACTGCGCGACTGGATCGGCAAGACCGAAACCGCGACCGACACCGTGACCGCATGGCCGGTGGCCGCGCTGACAGCGACACTGGACCGGCGCGAAATGCCGCCTGCCCTCGGCGACGAGCTGCCGCCGTGCTGGCACTGGCTGTATTTTCTCGAAGCCAAACCGGCCGCCGAACTCGGTTCCGACGGCCATCCGAAACGCGGCGGCTTTCTGCCGCCGGTGCCGCTGCCGCGCCGCATGTGGGCCGGCGGCCGTCTCGAATTCCTGCAGCCGCTTCGGATCGGCGATGCAATCCGCCGCGACTCCACCATATTGAGCGTGGAAACCAAACGCGGCCGCAGCGGCAGCCTGGTGTTCGTCACCGTGCAGCATGTGGTGTCGAACGCTGCCGGCATTGCCGTACGCGAAGAACACGACATCGTCTATCGCGAAGCGGCGCGCCCCGGCGACGCGCCGCCGGAACCGACGCTGGCGCAGGCCAATCCGGCATGGCATCGCAGCCTCACCGGCGACCCCGTGCTGCTGTTCCGTTATTCGGCACTGACCTTCAACGGCCACCGCATACATTACGATCTCGATTATGCGCGCCACGAGGAAAACTATCCTGGGCTGATCGTGCACGGGCCGCTGCAGACCACGCTGATGCTCGACCTCTGCCGGCGCCATATGCAGCGCCCGGTGAAGAAACTCGATTACCGCGCGCGCCAGCCGATGTTTCACGGCGAGACCTTCAGCATCAACGGCAATCCGCACGCCGGCGGCGCCACTGCCGAGTTATGGGTTGCGAATGTCGCCGGCCACGTCACGATGTCGGGCATGGCGAGCTTTTAGTCCACGCCGATCGTTACCGGACAATTTCCGCCATGCGCATGTTCGTTGCATTGCTGATCGTGTTCTGGAGTTACGCCGCCTGCGGTGCCGAAGAGGTCATCACGCTCAATACGCGCGATGGCGTCACCCAGTCCTACCTGCTCGTCACTGCCAGGGACAGCGAGACCAAAACGGTCGCAATCCTGTTTCCGGGCGGCGCCGGCTACATCGGTTTAAAACCCGGCGCCGACGTCAACAACAATAACTTTCTGGTGCGCACGCGCAATCTGTTCGTCAATGACGGCGTGACCGTTGCGGTGATCGACGGCCCGTCGGATACCAGCCGCATGAGCGATGGCTTCCGCATGAGCGCCAATCATGCGACCGATATCGGTTTCGTGGTCAGGGATCTGCGCCGCCGCTTTGCGCAGGCGAAGCTGTTTCTGATCGGCACCAGTCGCGGCACCGTCTCCGCCGTGTATACCGGTCTGGCACTCGGCAATGCAATCGATGGACTGGTGCTGACGTCGACCGTGTTCAATGCTAACCGCGCCGGCGGCGGTGTGGCGGGCGTGGATTTCGCGAGCTTCAAGGTGCCCCTTCTGTTCGTTCACCACCGCGAGGACGGCTGCAACGTCTGCCCCTATTCGGGCGCCGCGCGCCTCGCTGATCGCTTTCCGCTGATTTCGGTCAATGGCGGGCTGCCGCCGCAGTCGGGCCCCTGCGATCCCCTGAGCGCGCATGGCTATTTCGGCAAGGAGGCGGAAACGGTGACCGCAATTGCGCAGTGGCTGAACGGCCAGCCGTTTGCGGCGGAAATTAAATAGCGAAGCTCAGTGCGCGGGCTGCACGCGCAAAAATGATTTGACGTTTTTAACGCCGTCAACCGAGCGAATTCTGGCCACCGCGGTCGCCGCTTCGGCCGCCGACCGCGCGATGCCCATCACCGTGACATTGCCGTTGACGGTCTTCCAGCGCATGTTGACCGAACTCACACCCTTGGCCGCCGTCAGCGCCGCGTCGATCTTGGTGTCGATGGTCTTGTCCCTGAAGAAGCTGCCGTCGTCGCCGGCCTTCTGAATGACGACCAGCGCGTTATCAAGCGCACGGATTCGATTGTCCTGTTTGACGACATCGGCGACGATTTTTTTCGCTTCGTCGCTTTGCACCGCCCCCGCGAGCACCACGCGCTGCGCGAACACCAGCAGCGTCACGCCCTTCCACTCGGCGCGCTTGTCCTCGAGCAGATGTTTGTTGGCACCGGCGGCGATTTCGGCGTCGTTGGCCACCTCGGCCTTGCTGCGCGCATCGAGCGCGGTCGATACCGCGCTGCCAACGACGGACAGCGGATTGAATTGAGCGCCGGCGCCGTGCGCGATCAACAATCCCGCGGCAAGCAGGATCAAGAATTGAACGGCACCGGCGCGGCCTGACATGGTGTTACCAGTTTACCTCGCCCTCCGGCGTGGCGCCGATCTTGTGTATGCTGAGGTCGGAGCCTTCGAATTCCTGCTCGGCGTCGAGCCGGATGCCGACCACCGCCTTGAGCGAGCCGTAGACGATCAGCCCGCCGATCACGGCGATCGCAATGCCGAGCAGCGTGCCCGCCAGTTGCGCGCCGAAGGTGACGCCGCCGAGCCCGCCCATGGTCTTGACGCCGAAAATGCCCGCGGCGAGTCCGCCCCACGCGCCACACAAGCCGTGCAGCGGCCACACGCCGAGCACGTCGTCGATCTTGAGCCGGTTCTGCGTCACCGTGAACATGACGACGAACAATCCGCCGGCCAACCCGCCGGTGACGAGTGCGCCGATCGGATGCATCACATCGGACCCCGCGCATACCGCAACGAGGCCGGCGAGCGGACCGTTGTGCACAAAGCCCGGGTCATTGCGCCCGATTACGAGGGCAATGATGGTGCCGCCCGCCATCGCCATCAATGAATTGACGGCAACCAGGCCGCTGATCTTGTCGATGGTCTGCGCTGACATCACGTTGAAGCCGAACCAGCCGACCGACAAGATCCATGCGCCCAGCGCCAGAAACGGAATGCTCGACGGCGGATGCGCGCTGATGCGCCCGTCTTTGGTATAGCGGCCGGTGCGCGCGCCGAGCAGCAGCACGGCGACGAGACCGATCCAGCCGCCGACCGCGTGAACCACGATGGAACCGGCAAAGTCATGGAATTTCGCGCCCGCAGTCGCCTCGATCCACGCCTGCACACCGTATTGATCGTTCCACGCAATGCCCTCGAAGAAGGGATAGACAAAACCGACCAGCAAAAACGTAGCGGCAATTTGCGGATTGAATTTCGAACGTTCGGCGATGCCGCCCGAAACAATCGCCGGCACCGCCGCGGCAAAGGTCAGCAGGAAAAAAAACCTGACCAGTTCATAGCCGCTGCGTTCGGTCAGATGTTCCGCGCTGCCCATGAAGTTGACGCCATAGGCAACGCCGTAGCCGACGAAAAAATAAGCGATGGTCGAAATCGAAAAGTCACTGAGAATTTTCACCAGCGCATTGACCTGGCTTTTTTTGCGCACGGTGCCGAGTTCGAGAAATGCAAAACCCGAATGCATGGCGAGCACCATGATCGCCCCCAGCAGAATGAACAGTACGTCGCTGCCCGATTTTAGAATTTCCATGACTCTCCCCCGGTTAAAAAACTGGATTATTAAAGCAATAATCGTTCCTTAATATTTTCATATTGTTTTAAATGAAATTTTTTAGTCATATCAGACAAAATACAAAATAAATGGTCCACATTAGTGCTTTTAATAATTTTTATGCACTTTAGTTGTGCGTTTCCGGATTTGTGCCGATCTCCATGCATTTGCCAACCCGGTCACAGCATCTTGCTGTAACTGATTGAGTAATTTACAGAATGCGTTTATATTTGCCGGATGGCAGAACCCGCAATCAGCAGTGCCTCAGCGAGTGCCGGGCTGGCCGGAATCCCGGCGGGACGCCGCGTAACCCTCGATCCCATACTGCGTGATTTGGTCGCCGACGGCCTGGTCAGCAAGGAAGACGCCGAACGCCTGCTCGCCGACCGTCGCATCAACCGCGGCGAACATCACCCGCTGGTAGTGCTCGACGAACAAAAACTCAAGGATCCGCGCAGCCCGCGCAAACTGCTGCACCTCGAAGCGTTGACCGAGTGGATGGCCGGCAGGGTCGGCATGCCCTACCAGCATATCGACCCGTTCAAAATCGATTTCGGCGCGGTCACCAAGCTGATGTCTACCGCCTACGCGCAGCGCTACCGCATCCTGCCCGTCGGCGTGAACGCGCGCGAAGTTACGATCGCCACCTGCGAACCGTTTGTGCGCGACTGGGAAGCCTCGCTCCAGCAGATCCTGCGGCTGGACATCAAGCGCGTGATTGCCAACCCGCTCGACATCCAGAATTACATCGTCGAGTTCTTCAATCTGGCGAAATCGGTCCGCGGCGCCACCGAGAAGGACCAGGGCGCCTACAGCCAGATTGCGAATTTTGAACAGCTGGTGCAGCTTGGCAAGAGCGGCAAGCTCGACGCCAACGACCAGCATGTCATCCACATCTGCGACTGGCTGTTCAATTACGCCTTTGACCAGCGCGCCAGCGACATCCACCTTGAACCGCGCCGCGAAGCCGGCAATGTGCGCTTCCGCATCGACGGCGTGCTGCACACCGTTTATCAGATTCCGACGCCGGTCATGGCGGCGATGACCAGCCGCATCAAGGTACTGGGCCGCATGGATGTGGTCGAAAAGCGCCGCCCGCAGGACGGCCGCATCAAGACCGTCAAACCCGACGGCGGCGAAGTCGAATTGCGCCTGTCGACCATGCCGACAGCCTTCGGCGAAAAACTCGTCATGCGGATTTTCAATCCCGAAGTGCTGGTCAAGGATTTCAACGAACTCGGCTTCTCCGAGGACGATCTGAAAAAATGGAACGGGATGATTTCCAAGCCGCACGGCATCATCCTCGTCACCGGGCCGACCGGCTCGGGCAAAACGACCACGCTCTACTCGACGCTCAAGTTCCTCGCCAAACCCGAGGTCAACGTCTGCACGGTCGAAGACCCGATCGAAATGGTCGAACCGCAATTCAACCAGATGCAGGTGCAGCAGAACATCGGCGTCGATTTCGCCACCGGCATCCGCACGCTGATGCGCCAGGACCCGGACATCATCATGGTCGGCGAGGTGCGCGACCTGGAAACCGCCGAAATGGCAATCCAGTCAGCGCTGACCGGCCACCTCGTGCTGTCGACGCTGCACACCAACGACGCGCCGTCGGCGATCACGCGCATGCTCGATCTGGGTGTGCCGTCCTACCTGCTGAACTCGACGGTACTCGGCGTGATGGCGCAGCGTCTGGTGCGCGTGCTGTGCCCGGCGTGCAAGGAAAAGCAGGAACTCGAGGAATCGGCGTGGGAAATGCTGGTCTCGCCGTGGAAAGCGCCCAAACCCGATTTCATGTACGGCGCAAAAGGCTGCCTCGACTGCCGCATGACCGGCTATGTCGGCCGCGTCGGCATTTACGAGATCATGGTGCTCAACAGCGACATCCGCAGCATGATCAACGAGCGCACCGACATGGACAAACTGCGCGAGCAGGCCTATCGCGAGGGCGTCAAACCGCTGCGCATCAGCGGCGCGCTGAAAGTTGCCGCCGGCATTACCACCGTCGATGAAGTCATGAAAGTCGCGCCGCCGATGCAGGATCGACGCAAGACGGTGCGCTGAATCGACCTGCGGAAATATCGCCTCAGGCGGCCGCAGCCGGCGCCTGCAATACCTCCTGCTCGATCATCACACTGTTCTGCGCGTCGGCCAGCCACAACTGGCCGTCCTGTATGGTGCAATTGAGCTGCATGTTTCGCGCGGCGAACTGCGCCAGCGGCTTGCCGGACAGCGGCAGTTGCACGACTGTCAGATTGCGGCAACGCGCGACTTCGCTGCCGATCTGCTTCCACCAAAGGTTGCTGCTGTTGCCGCCGTAAACGTAGACAAACACGCGATCGGCGCGCCCGCAGGCACGGCGAATGCGTTTTTCGTCGGGCTGGCCGATTTCGATCCAGAGCTTGATGACGCCGGTCAGGTCGCGGAGTAACAGGTCGGGCTCGTCTTCGTCACTCAGCCCCTTGCCGAACGACAGCAGTTCGTCGGCATGTATCGCGTAGGCGAGTATCCGCACCATCATGCGCTCATCGGTTTCCGACGGATGGCGCGCGATGGTCAGCGCGTGATCCTGAAAATAATTGCGTTCCATGTCGGCGATTTGCAGCTCCGCCTTGCAGATCGTCGCTTTCAGCGCCATTGATACTCCTGAACAAAACCTGACCAAGTACAATTTCGTCGTTCCCGCGAAGGCGGGAATCCATGATCTTCAGGCAATTACCGGATCCCCGCCTTCGCGTGGATGACGCAAGCGGTGTTTGCCCTAATGCCCCTTGCTGAGCTGCCGCATCGCGCGATCAAGCCCGTCAAGCGTCAGCGGAAACATGCGCCCGCCGATCAGTTCGCGCGTCATCCGGATTGACTGGTGGTAATCCCACACTGATTCGGGCTGCGGGTTGATCCACACCGTGTCCTTGTAGACCTCCAGCATGCGCTGTATCCACACCGAACCCGCCTCCGGATTTGAATGTTCGACGCTGCCGCCGGGATAGGCGATTTCGTACGGGCTCATGGTCGCGTCGCCGACGAAGATCACCTTGTAGTCGTGCGGATATTTGTGCATGACGTCGAGCGTCGCCATGCGTTCGGTGATGCGGCGCCGGTTGTCGCGCCATACGCGCTCATACAAAAAATTGTGGAAGTAAAAATATTCCAGATGCTTGAATTCGGTACGCGCCGCCGAAAACAGCTGCTCGCAGATCTGCACGTGGTCGTCCATCGAGCCGCCGACGTCGAAAAACAGCAGCACCTTCACGCTGTTGTGGCGCTCCGGCACCATCTTGATGTCGAGCCAGCCGGCATTGCGCGCGGTCGAGCGCACGGTGTCGTCAAGATCGAGTTCCGATGGATTGCCCTGCCGCGCGAATTTGCGCAGGCGTTTCAGCGCGACCTTGATGTTGCGCGTGCCAAGCTCGACCGAGTCATCGAGATTTTTGAACTCGCGCTGGTCCCACACCTTGACCGCGCGGCGATGACGCGATTCGTGCTGGCCGATGCGCACGCCCTCCGGGTTGTAGCCGTAGGCGCCGAACGGGCTGGTGCCGGCGGTGCCGATCCACTTCGAGCCGCCCTGATGGCGGCCTTTCTGTTCTGCGAGGCGCTGTTTCAGCGTCTCCATCAGTTTGTCCCAGCCGCCCAGCGATTCGATCAGCTTTTTTTCCTCGTCGGTCAGATTTTTTTCGGCCAGCTTCTTCAGCCACTCCTCCGGAATCAGCGCGCTGGCGCCATCGGGAATTTGCGTGATGCCCTTGAAGTAAGCGCCGAACACGCGGTCAAACTTGTCGTAATTCGATTCGTCCTTGACCAGGGCAGCGCGCGACAGATAGTAGAAATCGTCGATACTGCCGTGAATCACCTTCTTGTCGAGCGCCTCCAGCAGCACCAGAAACTCGCGCACTGACACCGGCAGCCCGCCCTGCTTGAGCTTCAGAAAAAATTCGATCAGCATGGCGCGCGCACCGCTGCGCCGCGCCCGCGCGCAACCCGCCGTGTTGGCGACGGCAGCCCAAGCGCGCGCCACGCCTTCAGCTTTTCTTCGAAGCGCAGCGTATAAGCGGGGCTTGACGACGGCAGCACCGCCGTTTCGTAACCCCAGGCCGCGAATTGGGTTTCAAATTTGCCTGCGGTCTGACCATTAAAGAAAATCCGCCGCAGCTTCTTCGCGGCGCCGGTGACACGCAGAAAATCGTTGTGCCGCGCCCGCCTGATATCGGCGTCGAGGCTGCCTTCGCGCACGCAGCGGCCGATCACATCCCACAGGCCGATACGGTGCGCGAGCAGGGTGCGCTTGCGCGCCTCGTAATCCATCTCCGGCAAGGCCTCGCCGATGACGGCGCCGACCAGCCGCCAGAACTGGTTCTGCGGGTGGCCGTAATACTGCGCCTTGGCGAGCGAAGCGACGCCGGGAAAACTGCCGAAGATCAGGGTTTCGATGCCGTCATCAATGACCGGCGGAAACCCGTTTGCGGACCGGCTCATCGCGGTTTGGTCAGCATGATTGCAACTTTCAAAATGCCCGCGCGCCGGATCTGCTGTGCCCCGGATAGGCCATCGGCCGCTTCTCGATCACCAATACACTGTTGTAGAAGTGCATCGAAAATGTCGACTCCGTGAAGCGGTTGACGCTGAGCAGTTCCGGCTCCTCCGAATGCCATGCAGAAAGGCTGTCGATGAGCGCCTTGCTGTATTCGAGAAAACTGCCCTCATGCCGCACGCCGCCGCCGAACCGCCGCCACAGCGAACTGTGCATGTCTTCGCACAGAAAAACGCCGTTGGGCTGGATATGCGGATAAAGCTCCTCGAATGTCGCGATCTGCTGCGCCACAAAATGACCGCCGTCGTCGATCAGGATATCGATACGCGGCACCTGCTCGCGCACGGTCGCCAGAAATTCACGGCTGCCCTGATCGCCGATCAGTATCGTCGTGTTCGCATCGGCAAACTCGAGACAGCGCGGATCGATATCGATTCCGACCACGCGGCACCCCGCGCCGAAATAGTCGTGCCACATCTGCAACGATCCGCCCTGCCAGACGCCGATTTCAACGATGACCGGGGATTTGCCGCGGAACCTTGCGAAATGGCGATGATAGACCTCGAGATAATGGTGCCACTTGTCAATCAACCGGCCGGGGTTGTCGAGAAAATATTCAAACAGCGGATTATCGGCGTCACCTGGCGCCGGTGCCGGCGCCGGCGCCGCCGGTGCGGGCGCCCCGCGCAAAAACCGGGTCAGCAATTTACCGAGCATCGATAAATCTTCGCGTCGCCGCTCAGCCCGGCTTGCGCCGCGACATGAAGGCCAGCCGCTCGAACAGATGCACGTCCTGCTCGTTCTTCAGCAGCGCGCCGTGCAGCGGCGGAATGATTTTGTGGCTGTCCTGGCTGACCAGCGCTTCGGGTGGAATATCCTCGGCGAGCAGGAGTTTCAGCCAGTCGAGCAGCTCCGAAGTCGACGGTTTTTTCTTCAGTCCCGGCACCTCGCGGATATCGAAAAACGCTTCGAGCGCCTCGCGCAGCAGCGCCTTCTTGAGCTGCGGGAAATGCACCTGCACGATTTTTTCCATCGTCTCCTTGTCGGGAAAACGGATGTAATGAAAAAAGCAGCGGCGCAGAAACGCGTCCGGCAGTTCCTTCTCGTTGTTGCTGGTAATGATCACCAGCGGCCGGTTCTTCGCCTTGACCAGTTGCTGCGTTTCGTAAACGTAGAATTCCATGCGATCGAGTTCGCGCAACAGGTCATTCGGGAATTCGATGTCGGCCTTATCGACCTCGTCGATCAGCAGCACCGACTGCTGCGGCGCCTCGAATGCGTTCCACAACATGCCGCGCACGATGTAATTGGCAATGTCCTTGACCCTGGGGTCGCCCAGCTGCGAATCGCGCAGTCGCGACACCGCGTCGTATTCATAGAGCCCGTGCTGGGCCTTGGTCGTCGATTTGACATGCCATTCGTAGAGCGGACGATTGAGCGCCCTGGCCACTTCGAGCGCCAGCATGGTCTTGCCGGTGCCCGGCTCGCCCTTGATCAACAGCGGCCGCTCGAGCGTGATCGCAGCGTTCACCGCCATCATCAGATCGTCGGTCGCGACATAGGAATCGGTGCCTTCAAATCGAACCATTGCGCACTTCCGTTGGAATGGAGCCGCAGCTCCGTTGAACAAGCGAACGATTATACGGGCTGACCGCGCTCAGGCACCACGCGGCAGGTCTTCGCGGCGGTCGATATCGAGCAGCACGCCGGAATCATCGCAATCGATCAACACCATCTGGGCACGATGCGCAGCGACGATTTCGCGCGCACCGGCGTCCCCCTCGAGCCGCAGCAACTCGTCGCGAAAACGGCTGCCAATGCCGACCGGATGGCCGCGACGCCCCTGATAAACCGGCGCGGCCAGCACGGCACCGCCGGCGACCGCCTGCGCCACCGCGGCAATTGTCGCCGTGGTCAGCGCCGGCATGTCGGCCAGCGCAATCACCCAGCCCGCCGCATTGCTGCGCGCGGCCACGGCGTGCGCGAGGCTGTGGCCCATGCCGCGCACCGCATCGGCGCACACGCTGACCTCGCAACCGGCGGCCGCCAGCGCGGCAGCCAGCGTGTCGTCACCGGGCCGCACCACCGCCACCACATCCGGCAACGCCGCCAGCAGACGGCGCGCGGAAGCCACTCCCAGCGGCGTGCCATCCGGCAATGGATGCAGCAGCTTGCCGCCGCCGAAGCGTTGCGCCGCACCCGCCGCGAGGAGTATTCCGCATATGCCCGTCATGAATCCCATTATAATTAAGTGCCTCCAAATGCGAGCGCTTTTTACAGTCGCATTGCTCAGCCAACGCAAATCCCGGAACAGCCATGCCGAAGCTTGCCGCCAATCTCACGCTGATGTTCAACGAAGTCGAATTTCTCGACCGTTTTGCCGCCGCTGCGAAGGCCGGCTTTCGCGCGGTCGAATTCCTGTTTCCCTACGACTTCGACAAGCAGGTCATCAAACAGAAACTCGATGAACACAATTTGCAGCTTGTCCTGCACAACCTGCCGGCCGGCAACTGGGGCAACGGCGAGCGCGGCATCGGCTGCCACGGCGACCGCATCGCCGAATTCGAGGCCGGCGTCGATCGCGCAATCGATTACGCCACCGCGCTCGGCTGCAAACAGCTTAACTGCCTCGCCGGCATCCGGCCTTCGCGGCGCGACCCGATGGAGGCGCGCGAAATCTTCATCAACAACCTGCACTTCGCGGCGGCGCGCCTCAAAGCCGCCGGCATCAAGCTGTTGATCGAGGCGATCAACACACGTGACATTCCGGGCTTCTTTCTGACCAACAGCGCGCAGGCGATCGACATTATCAAGGCGGTCGGCTCCGACAACCTGTTTTTCCAGTACGACATCTATCACATGCAGATCATGGAGGGCGACCTCTCGGCGACGATCGAAAAGCATCTGCAGTTGATCCCGCACATGCAGCTGGCCGACACGCCGGGCCGCCATGAGCCGGGCACCGGCGAAATCAATTACGACTTCCTGCTGCCGCACCTCGACAAAATCGGTTACAGCGGCTGGATCGGCTGCGAATACAAGCCGGCGACTACCACTGAAGCCGGATTGGGCTGGGCGGCGCCTTACCTAAAATAAAAAATCTCGGCCACAGAGGCCACAGAGAGCACACAGAAAGCACAACTGCATTTTTATTGATTTTCTCTGTGTTCTCTGTGATCTCTGTGGCAAAAGAATTTCGCGTGTTCTAACTGGAGGAAGAAAATGGCAAACATCGGATTCATCGGCCTCGGCATCATGGGCAAGCCCATGGCGCTCAATCTGATCAAGGGCGGTCACACGCTGTTTCTGAACTCGCGCAGCGGCGTGCCGGCCGAACTGACGGCCTCCGGCGGCAGCGCCTGCGCCAGCGCCAAGGAGGTTGCGCAAAAGGCTGACATCATTATCCTGATGGTGCCCGACACGCCCGACGTCGAGCGCGTCCTTTTCGGCGCCGGCGGCGTCGCCGAGGGCCTGTCGAAGGGCAAAACGGTAATCGACATGAGTTCGATTTCGCCGATCGAAACCAAGAACTTCGCCAAGCGCGTTAACGCACTCGATTGCGATTACGTCGATGCGCCGGTGTCCGGCGGCGAGGTCGGCGCCAAAAATGCCGCGCTCACCATCATGGTCGGCGCCGCCCAGGCCGCTTTCGACCGCGTCAAACCGGTATTCGAGCTGATGGGCAAAAACATCACGCTCGTCGGCGGCATCGGCGACGGCCAGACCTGCAAAGTCTGCAACCAGATCATCGTCGCGCTGAATATCGAAGCGGTCAGCGAAGCGCTGGTGTTCGCGGCCAAGGCTGGCGCCGATCCGGCCAAGGTGCGCCAAGCCCTGATGGGCGGCTTCGCCGCCTCGCGCATTCTCGAAGTCCACGGCGAACGCATGATCAAGCGAACTTTCGAGCCGGGTTTCCGCATTGAACTGCACCAAAAGGATCTGGCACTCGCGCTGGCCGGCGCGCGCGCGCTCGGCGTCGCGCTGCCCAACACCGCCACCGCGCAGGAACTCTTCAACGCGTGCAGCGCCGACGGCGGCGCGCGGTCGGATCATTCGGCAATGGTCAAAGCACTGGAGAAACTGGCCAATCACCCGGTCGCCAAATAAGGCGAATGGCCGGCCACTGCACGGATTCATGCGGCAATTGAAACCAATGAACAATCGATGCGCCCTGGTTTTGGCACTGGTCGCGGTCGCGCTCAGCGGCTGCGGCGAACACGCGGCAAACAGCTTTCAGGGTTATGCCGAGGGCGAATTCGTGCTGGTCGCGGCGCCGGCCGCGGGCAAGCTCGAAAAACGCTGGGTCAGCCGCGGCGATGAGGTGAAAGCGGGCGCGCCGCTGTTCGCGCTCGAAAACGAAAACGAGAAAGCGTCGCGGCGCGAATCCGAAGAACGGCTGCGCAACGCCGAGGCGAAGTTCGCCAACATCGCCGCCGGCAAGCGCAAGCCGGAGATCGATGCGATCGTTGCCCAGGAAAAGCAGGCGGCAGCGGCGCGCGAACTCTCCGAACGCCAGCTGAAGCAGCAGCAGGCGCTGTTCGAGCATGGATTCATCTCGCAGGCCGGCATGGATACCGCGCGCGCCAACTACGACCGCGACATCGCGCGGGTTGCCGAAATGGAGGCGCAGGGCCGGCTCGCGCGAATGACGATCGGACGCGACAAGGAAATCGCCGCGGCGCAGGCCGATATCGATACCGCGCGCGCGGTGCTGGCGCAAAGCGACTGGCGGCTGACGCAACGCGCCAGCGCGGCGCCGGCCGATGCGCTCGTTTATGACACGCTGTATGCCGAGGGCGAATGGGTCGCCGCCGGCAATCCGGTCGTCAGCCTGCTGCCGCCGGGCAACATCAAGCTGCGTTTCTTCGTGCCCGAGACCGCCGTCGGCGCGCTCACGCTCGGCCAATCGGTGCGTGCCGCCTGCGACGGTTGCAGCGCGCCAATTGCGGCGAAGATCACCTATATTTCACCGCAGGCCGAATTCACCCCGCCGGTCATCTACAGCCGCGAGCAGCGCGCCAAGCTCGTGTTCCTGATTGAAGCGCGCCCGGAACTCGCCGATGCGCGCAAACTGAAACCCGGGCAGCCGCTGGATGTGACCCTGCAATGACGGTCGATCTGGCGATCGATGTCCGCGGCCTCAACAAAAGCTTCGGCGACAAGCATGTGGTCCGCGACCTGACGCTGCAGGTGCCGCGCGGCCAGATCTTCGGCTTCCTCGGCCCCAACGGCAGCGGCAAAACCACATCGATCCGCCTGCTCTGCGGTCTGCTCACCGCGGACTCCGGCAGCGGCACCTGCCTCGGCTACGACGTGATCCGCGAATCACCGGCGATCAAACGCGAGGTCGGTTACATGACGCAGCGCTTCTCGCTGTGGGAAGACCTCTCGATCCGCGAGAATCTGGATTTCATCGCGCGCATGTACGGCATGACGGACCGCCGCGCGGCCGTCAACCATCAACTCGACAAACTCGGCCTCGCCGCGCGCCAGCATCAGCTCGCCGGCACGCTCTCGGGCGGCTGGAAACAGCGTCTCGCGCTCGCCGCATGCCTGCTGCACCAACCGCAATTGCTGCTGCTCGACGAGCCGACCGCCGGCGTCGATCCGAAAGCGCGGCGCGATTTCTGGGACGAGATTCACGGCCTTGCCGCGCAGGGCATTACGGTGCTGGTCTCGACGCACTACATGGACGAAGCGGAACGCTGTCACAAGCTTGCCTACATCGCCTACGGCCGGCTGCTCGTTACCGGCACCGCAACCGAGGTCACCGCCTCGCAAAAGCTGACCGGCTACGCGGTGACCGGTCCGGACCTGACCGCCTACGCGGCGACCCTGCGCGGGCAGCCCGGCGTCGGACAGGTCTCGCCGTTCGGCAGCACGCTGCACGTCACCGGGCATGACCGCGCCGCGCTCGAAGCGACCGCGGCACGCCTGTCGAGCGACAGCGCCTATCGCTGGACGCCGATGGCGCCGGGCCTCGAAGACGTCTTCATCGGCCTGATGCAGGACGCGGAGGACAATTTCACGTGACCACCGTACGCCTCGCCAGCGGGCTTTCGTGGTCGCGCTGGGTCGGCATCATGTTAAAGGAGTTCATCCAGCTCAAGCGCGATCGCCTGACCTTCGGCATGATCATCGGCATTCCGATCGTGCAATTGATCCTGTTCGGTTTTGCCATCAACACCGATCCGAAGAATCTGCCCGCGACGGTGCTTGCCGCCGATCAGGGCATCTACGGCCGCACCGTGCTGTGGGCGCTCCGGAACAGCGGCTACTTCCGCTTCGAGCATGAGGCGCGCAACGAGCAGGAGGCCGACGAAATGCTGGCGCGCGGCGAGGTGCAATTCGTCATTACCGTGCCGGAAAATTTCTCGCGCAAAATTGCGCGCGGCGAACGCCCGCCGCTGCTGATCGAAGCAGACGCCACCGACCCCAGCGCGATCGGCAACGCCGTCACCGCGCTCAACAACATTGCGCGCAATGCGCTCGCGCGCGAACTGCAGGGCACGCTCGGACGCCTCAATCCGCCGCCCGACCCGGTGGAACTGCGCGTGCACCGGCGCTACAACCCGGAAGGCGTCACCCAGTACAACATCGTGCCGGGCCTGCTCGGCGTCATACTCACCATGACGATGATCCTGATGACGGGGCTGGCGATGACGCGCGAACGCGAACGCGGCACCTTCGAAAACCTGTTGTCAACGCCGGCCCTGCCGATCGAGGTCATGACCGGCAAGATCGTGCCCTACATCATGATCGGCCTGGTCCAGGTGACAATCGTGCTGTCGGCGGCCCATCTGCTCTTCGGCGTACCGTTGATGGGTTCGATTGCGCTGCTCTATCTGTGCGTGCTGCTGTTCATCGCCGCCAATCTCACGCTCGGCATCACCTTTTCGTCGATCGCGCGCAATCAACTGCAGGCGATGCAGATGACCTTCTTCTTCTTTCTGCCCTCGATGCTGCTGTCGGGCTTCATGTTCCCGTTCCGCGGCATGCCCGGCTGGGCGCAGGCGATCGGCTCGGTGCTGCCGTTGACGCACTTTCTGCAACTCGTGCGCGGCATCATGCTCAAGGGCAACGTGTTTGCGGAACTGTGGCCCAATATCTGGCCGATCATCGTGTTCATGTCGGCGATGATCGGCATTGGCCTTCTGGTTTACCGCCGTACGCTCGACTGAACGTCGCACGCCACACGCGCTGTAATCGGCAACCGATCCTCCCGCAGAAAAGTCCGTTCCAGGCGACCCACGCCGCCGGCCTTCGACCCTTTGGCCGGAAGGCGCAAAATGACCAACAGTTGCCGGTGGCAGTTACGTTTCAACTGGATGATCGATCGACGGATTCTGCGCTGCAAGCCGGATAACACACTGCCGAAGCGAGGCGCGCCGGACCGATGCCGACTCAGGCAACCGATTTTTCCGCTGCCGGATGAAACAGGTTCAATGCCGAACCCTTGCGGAACCATGCGAGCTGCGGATCGCTGAAACTGTGATTGAGCTCCAATGTCGCGATCGTGCCATCGGCATGCATGATGCGGCACACGAGCGGCTTGCCGGCAGCGAGGTTTTTCAGACCAACGAGGCTCAAGCGATCGTCCTCGAGAATGCGGTCGTAGTCTTCGGGTTTCTGGAACGTGAGTGCGAGCGGGCCCTGTTTCTTCAGGTTCGTTTCGTGAATGCGCGCAAAGCTGCGTGCAATAACCGCGGCGGCGCCCAATAGACGCGGAGACAATGCGGCGTGCTCGCGACTGCTTCCCTCCCCGTAGTTGGCGTCACCGACAATCACCCACCTGACGCCCTTTGCCTTGTAGTCGCGCGCGACTTTGGACACCATTTCGTCGATTGCACCGGTCAGCACGTTCATTACCTTGCCGGTCTTGCCGGTAAAGGCATTGATCGCCCCCATGCACATGTTGTCACTGAACTTGTCGAGGTGTCCGCGCAGGCTCAGCCACGGGCCGGCCGGTGATATCTGGTCGGTCGTCGTCTTGCCTTTTGTTTTCAGCAGCACGGGCATATCAAGGTAATCCTTGCCGTCCCACGCCGGCCACGGCTGCATCAATTGCAGGCGCTGGCTATCGGGATCAACAGCCAGCTTGACGCAACTGCCGTCGGCGGGAGGTGCGATGTATTCGGCGTGGCCACGGGCAAAGTTCGTCGCTGGAACTTCGGGCGCAGTGCCCGGCGGATTCAGCTTGAACGGTGTACCGTCCGCACCGGTAAGCGTATCGCAGAGAGGGTTGAACGAGAGCCTGCCTGCAAGCGCAATCGCAGTGACGATTTCAGGACTCGCGATGAAGTTCATGGTGGTCGCCTGTCCGTCGTTGCGCGCCGGAAAGTTCCGGTTGTAGGAAGTGACGATGGTATTGGGCACGGTCGCAACATCCCTGGCCCTGCGCCACTGACCGATACAGGGACCGCAGGCGTTCGCGAGCACGTCGCCATTGATGTCCTTAAGCGACTGCATCTGACCGTCGCGTTCGATGGTCGCACGCACTTGCTCCGAGCCGGGCGTCACCAGAAAGGGCACCGCCGCCTTCAGGCCGTGCGCCTTCGCCTGTTCTGCGACATCTGCCGAGCGGCTCATGTCTTCGTACGAGGAATTGGTGCAACTGCCGATGAGCGCGCTTGAAATCCGGTCAATGAACTTGTTGTTCGCGTCGCTGACCTCGGCGGCCAGCCTGGATATCGGGCGCGCACGATCAGGTGAGTGCGGGCCAACAACATGCGGCTCGAGCGTGGACAGGTCAAGCCGCAACACATGATCGTAATACTTCTCCGGATCGGCCTCGATCTCCGGGTCCGGCCGGAGCATGTCGAGGTGCTGTTCCATCAGCGGTACCAGCCCGCCGCGGCCGGTCGCGCGCAGGTATTTGGACATGTGCTCGTCGGCAGGGAACATCGAAGTGGTCGCGCCGAGTTCGGCGCCCATGTTCGTGATGGTAGCCTTGCCCGTAGCGCTGATGGTGCGCGCGCCCGGGCCGATGTATTCGACGATGGCATTGGTCGCCCCCGACACCGTGAGCGCGCCCGCGACATGCAGGATCACGTCCTTGGGTGCGGTCCAGCCGCGCAATGCGCCCGTCAGGTAGACGGCGATATGCTTCGGGTACAACACTTCCCATGGCAGACCAGCGATGGTTTCCACCGCATCGGCGCCGCCGACGCCGACTGCGCAAGCCCCCAACCCGCCGGCATTGGGCGTATGCGAGTCGGTGCCGATGATCAGCGTGCCGGGAAACGCATAGTTCTCAAGCACCACCTGGTGGATGATGCCAGCGCCCGGCCCCCAAAAGCCCACGCCGAACCTGGCGGATGCAGCGCGTAGAAAGTCATAGACTTCGGCATTCTCTGCCAGCGATTCGCGCAAGTCACGCACACCCTCAACCCGGGCCTGGATCAGGTGGTCGCAGTGTACCGTGGTCGGCACCGCCACCCGTGCGAGTTGCGTCTGCATGAACTGCAACAGCCCGGTCTGCCCCAGCACGTCTTGAAAAACGACACGGTCCGGTCGCAGAAACAAATAGCTCTTGCCCGGCTGCAGATCCTGGTTTTCCGGGTCGTCCAGATGCCCGAGCAGCACCTTGTCGGCCAGGGTCAGCGGCTTGCCCAGGCGGCGACGCACCACCTTGAGGTTTCTCGCCATCGTCTCGTAGACCCTGGAGGCCATCGCGGGTGTTGATTCAATCGTAATCAATGCCTGGCTCCCCTGCTTCTGGAAATATCGACCGGCGACGCGACTGCGTGGAGGAACAACCTACGGGCAACACAAAACATTGCTGTGTAATGCGGCTCCAGCAGTCATTCTTATCGAAGACGGCGACTCAATCTGTACGGCAACGCACAGTTCAACGAACACCGCTGACGATTCGCTCGACGGCGCGCGCCGGTTCACGGCGGCGAGCCCGCATCGCTACTGGCGGGAGATGCGTTCGGTTTCCGTGATGGGCGTGGCTATATTCGGCTGCCACAGCGAAACAGCAGGCACCCGACTCGCCGCGAACGCGGCCATCGCAGCGGCAAACGCCGCCACCAGAAATGCCGTGTGAAACGCGTGTGTGACCGACGGCAGCGGGCCGGCAGCCGCAATCTGCGCCAGCGAATTGATATCGACGTTCGGCATGAGCGCGTAAACCACCGCACCGAATATCGTTGCACCGGCCGCACCGCCGATCGAACGAAACAGCGAAATCATCGACGTGACCGCGCCCAGGCGGGCACGACCGGCCACCGTTTGCGCGACGACTTGATTGATCGGCATGACGGTGCCGAATCCCAGCCCCGCGATGAAGCCGAGGACGCCGACCGACAAGGTCTGCGGCGGCAAGGCCCCCAGCAGCAACAGGGCCAGACTGGCAAGCGACATGCCGGAAACCGGCACCCACTTGGCGCGCCCCGTGCGCGCGACAAAACGGCCGGTCGCCATTGCACCGACGACCATGCCGGCGGTCAGCGGCAGCAGCAACAAACCGGAATGCATGGCGCTCACACGGTGTCCGAGCTGCAGATAAATCGGAATGAAAAACACCATCGCAAACATGCAGGCGGCAAACAGCGACGTTGTAACCAGTGAAAAAGCGATTGCTTTCTCGCGCAGCAGATCGACCGGCAGGAATGGCGACGGATGTCGGCGTTCGCGCCTGACCAGCGCACCCAGCGTGACAAGGGATATCGCGACAAGCAGCACGCTGAAAGTCGAAAGCCATGGAAAATGGTGGCCTGCCGAGGTCAGCCAATAGAGACCGGATACCGCGCTCACTGCGAACAAGGCGATACCCAACAGATCATGGTTGCCGGCCTGATCGGGATGCGGCTCCCCGCGGGGCAATTGGCGCAGGCGCCAGACTGCAAATGCGGCCAGCGGCAGGTTCACGAAAAACAGCCAGCGCCAGCTCAGATGTGAAACCACGATGCCCCCGAGTACGGGCCCGGCAACGCTGGCGGCGGTAAACACCGCGGCGAAATAGCCTTGAAAGCGCACGCGCTCGCGCGGCGCGATCAGTTCGCCGATCAAGGCCTGCGACAAGGTCATCAGCCCGGCGCCGCCGAGACCCTGGACGACGCGCGCGACGACGAGTTGCGGCAGCGATTGGGCAAGCCCGCATGCCAGCGACCCCAGCGTAAATACGCCCACCGCCACGACAAGCATGTCGCGCCGTCCGTGGATGTCGCCAAGCCGGCCGTACAGCGGCACCACGGCGGCAGACGACAACAGATATGCCACCGCGACCCAGGACGTATCGGTAAGCCCGCCCAGCGAAGCGGCAATTGCGGGCGTGGCGGTCGCGAGCAATGTCTGGTCGATGGCCGCCATGAACATCGGCAGGAAAACCGCCACGAACAAAGTCAGAAACTGCCCGCGCGTGACCTTGCCGGCATCAGTTGTTATTTGAGGAATCGAAACAGCAGGTTCGGCGGGCCGCATGCGGATTTTTTCGGATTATTCAATATATGACCCGGGATCGTGCAGGCAGTTCCGAAACAAGGGTTGGCCCCCGACCGCTCAGCGGTGCGGCGGCGAATACCCGTAGCCTGGCCGCGAACAATATGCGGCAGACGCACGCCACACACGGTCAGGCGATTGCGTTGCAAAAGTCATTCGGTTCTGCGCCGACCAGTCGCCCCATGGGCACCGGTTTGCGGATGCAACTGCGTGGCACCGGCGTTAGTGAACCAGCAATAGAACCGCCAAACCTGCGCGTCCGGTCTCCGAGTTGTACTGTGACATGGACCGTTGCCGATCGGCATTGTAGGCATTGGCTAAACACTGATCATATTCCCGACCGGTGTTGCCATGCGCGGTTGCCGAGCACGCCGTCCCGTAATGCAAATCCAGGTAATTTGCCCGTTCTCCGGCAGAAGGCGCCGCACAGGCGCTGAGGATGCCGGTCATGACTCCTGCGATCAACAATGCTCGCCCGCAGTAGCCCGCGTTATTGGATGACATGGTGTTCTCCGATGCTTGCGATAGGTTATTTTGCGCCGTCCGGAACAGTTTGCGGCGATTGTTTATTTCGCAGCGCCGGCAACCAGTGCCCGCACCATTTCATGCAAGCGTCGGTTTATCTGCCGGCCGTTGACGGATTTTCCTGGTGCGTCCAGCCATTCGTTTGGAAAATGCTCGGTCACTGCGCCTTCGCCGGATTCCAATGTCAGCCAATAATTATCAAGGTCGGCCACCTCCTGCCCGCGCAGCCACTTGAGATCGGTCAGCCTGACGCCTCCGGCAGCGGCAAACTCGCGCCCCAACTCGGCAACCTTGCGCGCGCCCTGAGCCCACCGGTTTTCGTAATCTTCATTTTCAAACATCGGGTTTCCGCTCCACTGTTTGAGCTCCACTGATTATCGATATGACGGCTGTGGATGCGGCTGCGCACGCTGGCTCAACCCAAATGTGCGCCTTATCCAAATTGCCCTCAGTTTGCCAGCGCACATAACGCGCCGTTGCGTGCGAGCCATTACGATGGACAAACGACGCCCCCTTGCGTGACGGCCACAACAGGCGGACATCAGTTGCCGCTCATTGTTACATCTCATTTGATCGACAGTTCCACCCTGCCTGACATTTGCAATTCGCAGTGCAGTCCACCTATTGTCGCCACTGTTCTCGACAATCCGGCTGTGTGCGGCAGCGCACCGACTGGTGGCAGGCAATTCCTCATGATTAACGAAAGGCATCTGCTTCTGATAGCAATGAATCCGCCCCCCGGATCGTTCCTTACTGTTCAGCCCATAAGAGGTTTCAACCATGAGCAAGCCCGAAATTGCAGCAAAGGCGCCCTGTGCCGTCAATATCGAGAAAGGCAAGGAGTACTGGTGGTGTGCCTGTGGCGGGAGCAAATCGCAACCATTCTGCGATGGTTCACACAAGGGTACGGAATTTACGCCGATGAAATACACCGCAACCGAAACGAAGGCCGCTTACTTTTGCGCGTGCAAGCAAACGAAGAACGCCCCTTTCTGCGATGGCACACACAAGTCGCTGTAGTTCAATCAAAGCCATGTCGTGACCTGGAGTGAATTGACCGCGCCTTCTGTCCGCAAACCGGAACGGCAGAACAGCCGGGTTCAAACCACGCCGGTTTTCGGATGATCGCAAATGCCCGGATGAATTCCGGCCCGACACCGTGCCGGCCCCTCATAACCGCGGCCGCGAGGTATCGCTGGCATTGAAGCGGGTTCGAGCTGGCGTGAAGGAGCGGCCTCGTTCTCCCGCCAAACCCGGTAGCGGCATTTTCAAGATGTGATTTTTCAACTGAACAATTAATGATCTGGTCCGATTTAACACAACTCGCAAGCGCGACCCTGCTGATCATTGGCGCCGTGTTGCCGGTGGTCAATCCACTGGGCGATGCCCCGATATTCCTGCGAATGACGCCCGGTTGTGATGAGGCAACCCGCACTGTTCTGGCAAAACGCATCGCGTTTTACTCATTTTTCCTGGTTCTCGGGTCATTATTGTTTGGTTCTTTCACATTGATTATGTTCGGCCTGTCGATACCGGTGGTTCAGGTGGCTGGTGGAGCAGTGGTGTGCGCACTTGCCTGGAACGTTCTGGCCGACAACTCCAAGCCGGTCGATGTGACAATCGACCCGGCCCACGCCAAACTCATAGCGTTGGGCCGGGCAATCTCCCCGCTGACTTTGCCGATGACGATTGATGCGGGCGCCATTTCAGTCGCGATCACCGTCGGCGCCAATCACTCGCACTCGTTCGAACATACGGTAATCCAGGTGCTCGCCGCCATCATCGGCGCTGCCATTATTGCGCTATCCATCCTGTTGACATATCGCTACGCCCACCGCGTCATTAACCGGCTTGGCCACGCCGGCATGATGGTGCTGGTAAGGCTCTCCGCATTCATCATGCTATGTATCGGCGTGGGGATCGGCTGGAACGGGGTCAAGTCGCTACTGGCAGAGATTGGCATTCATACCTAGAGTGCACAATATATTTGCCATCAAGGATGCAACATGCTTTCAATTTCCTTCATGTCAAATCCAGGCCTCCCGATTTCGTTGGTGCGCGCTTTCACCGCGACGAGGTCACGAAAGGTCAACTGCGGACACGCACACGCCTTAATTGGCCAGGCGGTCACTGCCACCCGAATCGCCCGGCAGACAACCCGGGCGCCAGATGGGAAAATACGCCGGCATGAATTCGAAACTGCCCGCCTGGTTGCTGCTATTCGGCCTGATGCTGTGCGCGCTCGCCGCCGGTGTATGGCTTGGCGTGACCAGCGTCAAGGGGCTTTACACCGCCTATCGAAGTCACGCCTGGGATTCGACACCCTGCATTGTTTCGAGCAGTGCGGTGATTCCACCGTCGGGCCGCGTGGCCAATCAAACGTGGTCCGTTCGCGCGACCTGCACCTACCAGCGCGACGGACAATTCCACAACATCGACTGCTCGCCTCATCTCACCGGCTCCAAAGACCTGGCGGATTCGCAATTCAGATCGTTGCAGGTGAATTCCGGGCATCTGTGCTACGTCAACCCGAGCGACCCGGCGGAAGCGATTTTCGGAGAGAACCAGGGTTACCTGCTGCCATTGATTTTTCTTGCCATTGGCGCGTTGTTCATCGCGCTTGGATGGGCGGGTGCCGTATTTCTGGTCCAGAACGGAACGTCCTAGCAATAGGGCCGGCGCGCAACCCGCGCCCTGGCTATTGACGGCAGACGGGCACTGCAATCGCATTGGGCGCGCCACGCGCCTGCCGGATGCGACAAGGCCCGGAGATTCCGCCGACGGCATTGCAACGTCTGTTCGCTATCGCACAGAGCATCCGCGATTTGCGCTTTAGTATGCTCGCGCAACCAAGGGCACGGCGTAGCCGATCGGGTATCGGCATCTATTCAGGAATCAACCAAAGGATTCGAAAATGAAAAATATACGACGCAATTTACTGTCATTCATGTTTCTGGCGGCAGGCACGTTCGCGCTGGGCGGCATGAGCGGCGCGGCAAACGCGGAGGGAGTCGAGGCACTCAACAGGGACGCAGGCCAGGCCCTGCAGGATCTGTACAAGACCAATCGTCTCGCCGAAGATATTTCGAAGAAAGCCAAAGCCGTGCTCGTGTTCCCGAAAATCATCAAGGCCGGCCTGATATTCGGCGGCGCATACGGTGAAGGCGTCCTCACGGAACAAACGAAGGTGGATTATTTCAATTCCGTCACCGCCTCATGGGGCTGGCAGGCCGGGGCGCAGTCCTACGGATATGTCCTGTTTCTGATGAGCGACAAGGCCGTGAAATATCTGCATCAGTCGCACGGCTGGGAAATCGGCGTCGGCCCGACGGTGGTGTTCGTCGACGAGGGTGTGGCCAAGAACCTGAGCTCTTCGACGCTGAAGGGCGACGCTTACGGTTTCATTTTCGACCAGCAGGGCCTGATGGTGAGCCTTAGCATCGAGGGCACCAAAATTTCCCGCATCAAGAAGAAATAACATCCTTTTGCCGGCATGGGCGCGGCAGCGGCACCGCCGCCCCCAATGGCTGCGCAGCACGATGCACCGGCATACAGGCTGGCGCATTGTCAGGACCGATCACCGATCGTCAATGTAGTGGCAAAGGAATGTAACCATGATGGATGTGGGCTATAACGGTCTCTGGGGCCTGCTCGTACTGATCGGCGACATCATCGCGATTATCAATATTTTTCAGAGCCCCGTTTCCAACGAAAAGAAATTGATCTGGATTGTCGCGGTCGTGGTGTTGCCGCTGCTGGGCCTGATACTTTGGTATTTTCTCGGCCCGAGAAATGCCGGCTGAGCGACGCCGGCATTGTTCGTTGTCGCACCGACTGCATGGCGCTGGCGGGGCATCATCCTGCTTTTCAGGGAGACCGCCATGACGCGAAAAACTTTATCCGTGATTGTGTATCTGGTGCTGTTTGGTTCATCGGCTGCCGAGGTCATTGCCGCCAACCCCGAAAGTCTGCCCGATGCGAATCCGGCCTGCATGCAGGTTAACGGACCGGATTGTGTTCTGCAAAGCGCCTATGCGCCGCCGCGCGTGGCAGCGCCGCAGAATGTGATTGTCACGCCCGTTGCCCCGGTAACCCCGGTCGCCCCCGGCACGCCCGTGCAGGTGGCCCCTTCAGCGCCGCTGGTGCACCGGCAATAGTTCAACGACTTCGAAACATTTCGCATCGCCCGTCGGTTCTCATCGACCAATAGCGGCCGCCCGTTTTGGTATTTGCGAGGGCCGGCAAACAGATTTTGTCGGCGGACCGGTTGCACGCCGACTCAGCGCCTGTATTTCGGCAACGACTACTGCCCGCTCACCCCGCCATGAATTCCCGCAGCACCATCCAGAAAATAAGCAATCCACCGATCGCCGCAATCGCAACGATCAAACGCGCGGTTATTGCGGAGTAGACGTCCGACCGTTGTCCGGGACCATAGGATGCAATCATGATTGATCCTTGCCAATGAATATTTCCTGAACCTGACGCCTTTTTCAACAGCCACCCGAAGACATCGCGAAAACCATCAAACCCGCCGCCTTCGGCCACGCCGCTCTCGCGGTGCCTATCGGCAGACCAGCACCGGAATTTTTGAGTGTGTAAGCACCTTGACCGTTTCGCTGCCCAGCAGCAATGCCTGCAGGCCCTTGCGACCGTGAGATGCCATGATAATCAGGTCGCATTTGGATTTGCGGGCCTGCTTGATGATTGCCTCGCAGGGCGAGTCGCTCGTGAGCGTCACCGCATCGCACTGCAGTCCGGCGGCGACGACTAGTTGTTTTGCCGGATCAAGAATGCGCTTTGCAGTGGCCGCCTGGCTCTCCCGGTATTTCTTCTTCAAGGCGGCCTTGTCCGGCACCTCAAAGCCTTCATACACAATGTGCAAATAAAATTCTTCAAGAACATTCAGCAGCGTGAGCTTTGCGCCGAACGCCTTGGCGAATTCGATTGCATGCGCGATGGCTTGATTGGAAAGTTCCGACCCGTCGGTGGGAACAAGAATATGGTTATGCATGGCGAATCATCCTGTTGGCAGCGGCATTGAACGCCGGGTTCTGCATCCGCCGGTGCGGTTGCTTTAAAAGGCAGGGCATGGAATCCGGCTGACGCTGTTGTTACTGACAATAAGCCCGTCCGCGCGCGGATACCTTGAGATAGGTCAATTTCGGCCTTGGGGCGGGCTGAACGGCCGCCGTCGCCTGCTGTTGACGATGTTTAACCGGCGGCGGAAAAAATACTGCTTGCCCCGGTCTGCCTCCCAAGGTTTGCCGGCGGCGCTCACCCGGGCGCAATTCTCCTGCGCCAACTTCCAAAGTGACTGTGAAAACGCCTGTTGCTCCTGACTTTGAACAACTGCTCGAAAATTCACAATGCAGTCTTGGAGAACTTTTTTGGAGCCGGCCATGCTGGGTGAAACCTGTAAAGACTGCGTTCATTTTTACGTTACGCACGATCCTGGCTTTCCGCGTGGCTGCAGCAGAATGGGTTTCAAGGGACAGCCCTTCCCATACATGGCCGTGCGCGAAGTTTCCGGCAAACGATGCGAAATGCGCTTCGTGCGGGTACGGGCGACTCAATTAGCCACAGCTGCCGTTGTCCAAATGGCCTGATTCGTGTCCCCGCAAGGCGAATTCCGCCTTTCAACGCCGACGATTCATCGAGAAGAGCACGCCGGGTTAGCCGGATTGGCGCTCTGCCATGCCCCCGATCGAATATAACAATCCCCGCGCCGAGCGGGTCGCGTCGCGGGCTGACGCCACCGGACTTGCCTGCCGGTATTGATTGCCAACGCTGCGCCTGCCAGCCGATGCCGGCGGATTGAAAATCCGCAACCCTTCGGCTACCCTTGCCTCTTCCCGCAAAGTCCGGATTCAAAAAAAAAACAGTGCCGGTCAATTCAGGCGCGAACGTTGCGGGCGACGGCAAAACACCAACGGAGGAGCGTGCTTGCGCGGTGAGGACAGCGCGGGGCGACGCGACAATTCCCGAACGAGCAGTGTCGTTTCAGACTATCCATACAAAAGAGAACAAAAATGATTCGAAAACTGAGAACAAAACGTGACGATCAACAATGGATGCTCGACCTCGCGTTGAATATCCGGGGCCGCGTGCAGAACTTCGAGCGCGATGATCTGGAGGTGCCCGCGGGCAAACGCGCGCGCAATTACCGGATGCTGCCGAAAGTCTGGCGGGAGGCCGCCGAGAAGCACGAAAAGCTCGCC
The DNA here is from genome assembly GCA_903889565.1 of uncultured beta proteobacterium. GTDB lineage: Bacteria > Pseudomonadota > Gammaproteobacteria > Burkholderiales > SG8-41 > PALSA-1004. The sequence continues at coordinate 253,037 of CAISYC010000068.1, read as the reverse complement.
AAACGCGCGCACGCGCTGGGCGCCAACGAAACCGCCTGCTATCACTATGATCAGGCCATCGAGTCCTATCGCTGGGCGCAACACCCGATTTATTACGACAATCATCCGGTCAAGAAATATCTGTGGAAAAAACTTTCCGAAATGGTCGATCTGCGCAGCAAGGTCGCCAGCTACCCGATCGAGCGCGTGGAGGTGCCGTTCGACGACGGCAAGACGATCTCCTGCCTGTTCCATCTGCTGCCGGACCGGCGCAAGGCGCCGGTGGTGCTGTTCGTGCCCGGCATGGACATGACCAAGGAAGCCTACCCGCGCGCCGCGGTCAACGCCGGGATTGCGCGCGGCTTTCACGTTATCGCGATGGACGGCCCCGGCCAGGGCAATTCGAACATGCAGAAAATCCGCTCGGTCGGCGACAACTACGAGCGGGCGGGCGCCGCGGTCATCAGTTATCTGATGAAACGCAAGGAAGTGGACAAAAAGAAAATCGCCATCTACGGCATCAGCATGGGCAGTTACTGGTCATTGCGCCTGTCGAGCTACGACAGCCGCGCCGCCGCAGTGGTGAGTTCGGTCGCCTGCTTTAATCCGAACAACACCATCTTTACCCAGTGCTCGCCGCGCTTCAAGCAGATGTTCATGTACATGGCGGGCTATGAGGACGAGGAGAAATTCGACCGCGAGGTCGCGCAGCAGATGACGGTGCGCGGTCATCTCGAAAAAATCAAGGCGCCGACGTTACTGGTGACCGGCGAATTCGACCCGCTGTGCCCGCTCGAAGACGCGGTCGAGGCGTTTGGCGACATCAGGGTGCCGAAGGAAATGTGGGTAGTCGAAAACCAGTATCATCCATTGTGGGCCCTGCCGAATTTCGGCGGCCTCGACTGTCACGAGTATGTGTTCGACTGGCTGAAAGCCCTGTTCACCGGCAGGCGCGTGCCCAGGAAAAAGGGGCGCATCGCCTACATCCGCGAAAACGGCGACGGCCCCTGGGGCGACTGCGAGTGGGTGCCGCCGATCAAGCCCGGACAGGCTTACTTCTAGAAAATGTTTTGCGTCGTCGGACGGCCGCTTGACGGCCGCACGATCTGCAGTTTGCATGCCGTGAGGGAGATGAAAATGAAAACATTCAAACGCTGCTCGCCGCTCATTCTGGCCATGGCAGCCCTGCTGCCGGTGCACGCGGGCGCGCAAAGCCTCGCATCGCTGGTGCCGAAAAAACCGGTGCTGATCGTGGTGCCCAACGCCGCCGCCGGACCGAACGATTACCTGGCACGGGTCATCGCGCCGAAACTCGGCGAGGTGCTGCATCAAACCGTGGTCGTCGACAACAAGGCCAGCGCGAACGGCGTGACCGCCGGCGAGTTCGTGGCGCACGCCGCGGCCGACGGCAGCACGCTGGCAGTCGGCAATACCGGCACGCACGCGGTCAATGCCACGCTCTACCGCAAGCTCTCCTACGATGTGGTGCGCGATTGCGTGCCCGTCATCAACGTCTTCGAGACGCAACTGGTGCTTGCCGCCTATCCGAAATTTCCGGCCGATTCGATCCGCGACATCATCGCGATCGCCAGGAAATCGCCCGGCTCGATCAATGTTGCGATTGCCGGCGCCACCGGCGAAATCGCCACCAACGCGATCAAAATAATGGCCGGCGTCGATTTGAACAACGTGCCCTATAAAGGCGGCGCGCCGGCGGTCATCGCGGTCATTTCCGGCGAATCGCATTTCGTGTTGACCCCCTACAGCGGGGTCGGCGCGCAGGCCGATGCCGGCAAACTGAAAATACTCGGCGTCACCGGCGCGCGCCGCGACCCGATGCTGGGCAATATTCCCACGCTTGCGGAGAGCGGCCTGCCCGGCTACGACATCACCATGTGGTACGGCATCTTTGCGCCGCCCAAAACGCCCGCGGCAATCGTCAACGCCTATAACCGGGAAATCGCCCAACTCGTCAATCAGCCCGAAACCCGCAGCAAACTGACCTCGCAGGGCTTCGAAATCGTCACCGGCACGCCGGAGCAATTCGCCGAGGTCGTGCGTCGCGATGTCGAGCGTTTCCGCAAAATCATACTCGACGCGAAAATGCAGCAGGATCTGTAGCGCCGTCCGCGTCAATTCATCAATTGCCGGCGGGTCGGAACCGAGCCATGCCCCTGTTTCTGACCTTCGCCCTCACCTTGCTGCTCGCCGTGACGTGGACCGCGGCGCGCATGGTGTTTTCTCTGTATGCACTGTCGCTCGGCGCGCAACCCTTTGCGGTCGGCATGCTGGCGGTGATGTTCAACCTGTTCCCGCTGTTGCTGTCGTGGCCGATCGGCACGCTTTCCGACCGCCTTGGTCCGCGCCTGCCGCTGACGCTGAGCATCATCAGCGGCGCCATCGGACTGGTGACTCCGTATTTTGTGCATGAACTCGCCGCGCTTTACGCCGCGGCGGCGCTGGTCGGCCTGTCCTTCGCGCTCTATCTGGTGAATGTGCAGAATCTGGTCGGCCTTTTGAGTGCGCCCGAAAAACGCGCGCAAAACTTCAGCACCTTCAGCCTGCTGGGTTCGGCATCGAATTTTATCGGCCCGCTGATAGGCGGCTTCGCTATCGATCACGCCGGACACGCCGACGCCTGCCTCGTGATCGTGACCTTGTCGGTGTTGTCCGCCGCGCTGCTGCTGTGCTGGGGCCATCGATTGCCCGGCGGCAAGCGAAAACGCGATGCGCCCGCCGCGCCGATGCTGGCGCTGCTGGCGGACCGCAGTCTGTGGCCGATGCTGATTACCAGCAGCCTGGTGAAACTCGGCACCGATCTTTTTCAGTTTTATCTGCCGATCTACGGCCATCAGATCGGCCTCACCGCCTCGGCGGTGGGCGCGGTGCTGGCGACACTGGCCGCGGCACAGTTCACCGTCCGATTTGTTTTGCCGCGCCTGATCGAGCGCTTGGGCGAGGACCGTTTGCTTGCCAATGCGTTTTACTGCGCGGCGGCCGGATTCATGCTGGTGCCGTTTGCCGGTAACACAGTAATGCTTGCGGCGGTGGCCTTCCTGTTCGGCATCGGCATGGGCGTCGGCCAGCCGATTACGACGATCCTGTTGTTCAGTCGCTCCGCCGAGGGGCGCTCCGGCGAAACGCTGGGCCTGCGCCTGACGGTGAACAATCTCATGCGCGCGGCTGGTCCGGCGTTGTTCGGTTTCATCGCATCGGCACTCGGCTTGTTCCCCGTGTTCTGCATCAATGCGCTGATGATGGGGATCGGCGGCCTGTTGAGCCGCCGCAAAAACCGCCGCTGAAGGGATATCGCGCGACGCGCAGCAGGTAATTGCAGCTTTCCAGCCGGAACGCCCTTGCGCTGCGCCGCTTGCAGTCAGATCACGATACGCTTGCGCAGGTCGGCGATCTCGCCGTCGCTGTAACCGAGTTCGTGCATGACTTCGTCGGTGTGCTCGCCGCACTCCGGCGTCACGGTGCGGATTTCGCTCGGCGTACGCGAGAGTTCGATCGGCTGGTTGACGAGTGCGATGTCGCCCAGCACCGGGTGGTGCACCGGCGCCGCCATGTGCAGATGCTGCACTTGGGGATCGGCGAAGACCTCGTTCATTTTGTAGATCGGACCGCAGGCGGTGCCGGCAGCCTCGAAAATCTCCAGCCATTCCTTGCTCGATTTGGTTCGCGTGATTTCGGCGACCGCGGCATTCACCTGCTTGCGGTTCTTCGAACGCAGCGTCGCGTCCTTGAACTCGGGCACTGCCATCAGCTGCTCGGCCTTCATCGCCTTGCACAAACGCTCCCACATCGCCTGCCCGCCGGCGGCAATGTTGATATAGCCGTCGGCAGTCGGGAACACGCCAGTCGGAATGCCGGTCGGGTGATCGTTGCCGGCCTGCGGCGGCACTTCCTTTGCCACCGTCCAGCGCGCCGCCTGAAAATCGCACAGCGCGATCATCGCCTGCAGCAGCGACACGCGCACCCACTGGCCCTGTCCCGAATGCTCGCGTTCCAGAAGCGCCGTCATCACGCCCAGCGCGCAGTAAACGCCGGCCGCCGAATCGGACACCGCAATACCGGCGCGCATCGGCCCGGTGCCCGGCTCGCCCGTAATCATCATCAGCCCGCCCATGCCCTGAGTGATCTGATCAAACCCCGCGCGTTTCACGTACGGGCCGTCCTGACCGAAGCCGGAAATGCTGGCGTAAACGATACGGGGATTGGTGGTCTTCAGCGACTCGTAATCGATGCCGAGACGGAATTTCACATCGGGCCGGAAATTCTCTGCCACCACATCGGCGCCGTCCGACAGTTTGCGGAATATCTTGATGCCGTCCGGATCCTTCAGATTGAGCGTCATCGCGCGCTTGTTGCGATGCAGGTTCTGAAAATCAGGGCCGAGACGTTTGTCGCCCCAGCTGTCGGCGAGTTCCATTCCGGGCGGCGACTCGATCTTGATCACATCGGCGCCCCAGTCGGCGAACTGGCGCACGCAGGTCGGCCCCGAGCGCACGCGGGTGAGATCGATTACGCGATAAGGGGCCAGCGGCCCTTTGCGGGTGGTGTTTGTGCTCATGATGAATGGCTTTCGATATCGGCTGATTGACCGGCGCAGCATCGGCCGCGCCGTGGTTTTCAAGCGCGCATGATACCCGCCTTGCCCCGGCTTCGCATCCGGACGACCGCGCAGCGCCGCAGCGATTGCCGGCGCGGGCGTAGTACACTGCCGGCATGACAAATCCGGTCGCAGAACCCGTCAACCAGATCCGGCAGCGCGAGGTCGTGCGCGCATTGTCCGGGGTGCTGCCGGACGCGGCGCTGCTGTTTGAGCGCGAGGATGTGCAGCCATACGAATGCGACGGTCTGTCGGCCTATCGCCGGTTACCGATGGTGGTCGCGCTACCCGACAGTGAAGAACAGGTGCGCGACATTCTGCGCATCTGCCATCGCCTGCGCGTGCCGGTGGTCGCGCGCGGCGCCGGCACCGGACTCTCGGGCGGCGCACTGCCGCCGGCGGACGGCGTGCTGCTGTCGCTCGCGCGCTTCATGCGCATTCTCGATGTGGATCCGGCTTCGCGCACCGCACGCGTGCAGCCCGGCGTGCGCAATCTGGCGATTTCCGAAGCCGCCGCACCGCTCGGCCTTTACTACGCGCCCGATCCTTCGAGCCAGATCGCCTGCTCGATCGGCGGCAATGTCGCCGAGAATGCCGGCGGCATGCATTGCCTCAAGTACGGCCTGACCGTGCACAACATATTGAAACTGCGCGCGTGGACCATCGACGGCGAATTGCTGGAGATCGGCGGCGACGGGCTCGATGCCGCCGGCTACGATCTGCTGGCACTGATGACCGGATCCGAGGGACTGCTCGCCGTCATCACCGAAATCACGGTCAAGCTGCTGCCGAAACCGGTGCGCGCGCAATGCATACTCGCCGCCTTCGACGACATGGGCCGCGCCGGACAGGCGGTGGCCAACGTGATCGCCGCCGGCATCATTCCGGCCGGACTCGAAATGATGGACCAGATCACGACGCGCGCGGTCGAACCCTTCGTCAACGCCGGCTATCCGCTCGACGCGGTGGCGATTCTGCTGTGCGAAGCCGACGGTAACGACGCCGAAGTGGCCGAGGAAATCGCGCGCATGACGGCGGTGCTGCAGGACAGCGGCGCCACTGAAATACGCGTGTCGAAAAACGAAGCCGAGCGGCTGCGTTTCTGGGCGGGACGCAAGGCCGCATTCCCCGCCGCGGGCCGCGTCTCACCCGACTACTACTGCATGGACGGCACGATACCGAAAAAGGCGCTGGCGCCGGTGCTGAACGCGATCACCGCGCTGTCGGCCAAATACGGCCTGCGCTGCATGAACGTGTTTCACGCCGGCGACGGCAATCTGCATCCGCTGATCCTGTATGACGCCAACCGTGCCGGCGAACTCGAACGCACCGAGCAGTTCGGCGCCGAAATCCTTAAACTGTCGATCGACGCCGGCGGCACCATCACGGGCGAACACGGTGTGGGCGTCGAAAAAATCGATTCGATGTGTCTGCAGTTCGGCGGCGCCGAGCTGGCGGCATTTCACGCGGTGAAAGCGGCCTTTGATGAACATGCGCTGCTCAATCCAGGCAAGGCGGTGCCGACGCTGCACCGCTGCGCCGAGTTCGGCCGCATGCATGTGCATGCCGGACAGCTGAAATTCGCCGAGATGGAACGGTTTTGAATTTGTATCCGGGCGCACCAACGGGGGAACGAAACATGCCGCACAATCAATTTCAGACCACGCGCCGCGCCGGCGCCCGCCTGCTGGCAGCGGCGCTCGCGCTGTGCGTAACGCAGGCGTTTGCGATCGACGACGAAATCCAGGTCTATACCGACGACATCAACAAGCCGGGCGACTTCGGGCTCGAATTGCACATGAACACCACACCGGCCGGGCGCAGCACGCCCAATTACCCGGGCGATTCGATTCCGCGCCACGGCTTCCGGCTGACGCCCGAATTTTCCTACGGTCTGACGCGCGACTTTGAAGCGGGACTTTATCTGCCGACGGTGCGCGAAGCCGATGGCAGCCTGTCCGCTGCGGGGCTCAAGCTGCGCCTGAAATGGCTGCCGCTCAAGCCGGAGGAAGGCGCTGAAGGCTATTATGCCGGCGTCAATTTCGAACTGGCGCGCGTCGACCAGCGCTATTCACAAGTGCCGATCGCGAGCGAAGTGCGCATGATCGGCGGTTATCGCGCTGAAAAATGGCTGATCGGCATCAATCCGATTCTAGACTTTGATCTGTCGCCCGGCTACCGCAACGGCGGCCCCGATCTGGTGCTCGGCCTCAAAGCCGCGCACGACGTGTTGCCCGGCATCGCGCTGGGCGTCGAATACTATACGTCACGCGGCAAACTCGACCACCCGCTGCCCTACAGCCTGCAGGACAACACGCTGTATCTGGTCATGGACTACGACCGCAAGCCCTGGGTGTTCAATTTCGGCGTCGGCCGCGGCATGACCGGCGCCACCGACCAGTGGACGGTCAAGGCCATTTTCGACGTCCCGTTTTAATCGCCGGCAACGGCACGGAGCGCAATCAGTTTGAACGACGCCATCGAAGCCATCGCCGCGCGCATCAAGTCCGCGCAGGCGCAGGGCGAACCTTTGCGCATCCGCGGCGGCGGCAGCAAGGATTTCTACGGCGGAGCGCATCAGGGCGCCGTCCTGTCCACCGGCAGTCTCAAGGGCATCATCGCCTACGAACCCTCCGAACTCGTGCTCACGGCGCGCGCCGGCACGCCGCTCGCCGAAATCGAGGCAACCCTGCGCGAACGTGGCCAGATGCTGGCATTCGAACCGCCGCACTTTGCTGCGCCGGCGACGTTCGGCGGTTGTATCGCCGCCGGCCTTTCGGGGCCGCGCCGCGCCTACGCCGGCAGCGTGCGCGATTTCGTGCTCGGTGTGCGTCTGCTCGACGGCAAGGGCGACGATCTGCGTTTCGGCGGTCAGGTCATGAAGAACGTCGCCGGCTTCGATTTGTCGCGCCTGCTCACCGGCTCGATGGGCACGCTCGGCGTGATACTCGAAGCCTCGGTCAAGGTGCTGCCGCTGCCGGTCGCCGAAGCCACGCTGCGTTTCGAACACACGGCGGCGTCTGCGATTGCGCTGCTCAACGAATGGGGCGGCCAACCGTTGCCGCTATCAGCCAGCGCTTGGCGTGGCGGCGAACTGTTTGTGCGTTTGTCCGGCGCACGTGCCGCGGTCGATGCCGCTTTGCACGCGCTCGGCGGCGAACAGTTCGACGCCGCAACGGCCACCGACTTGTGGCAGGACATCCGCGAACAGCGCGATGCGTTTTTCGACTCCGCGCTGCCGCTGTGGCGGCTGTCAATCAAATCGACCACGCCGCCGCTCAATCTGGCCGGCCGCCAGTTGATCGAATGGGGCGGCAGCCTGCGCTGGCTGGCAACCGACGCCGATGCGGCGACCGTGCACGAAGCCGCGCGCTACGGCGGCGGCCATGCGACGCTGTTCCGCGGCGGCGATAAATGCGCGGGCGTGTTCCAGCCTTTGCCGGCCGCGATGATGGCCATACACCGCAAGCTCAAACAAGCACTCGATCCGGCGGGCATTTTCAACCGTGGCCGCCTGTATCCGGATTTCTGATGCGCACCGATCTCGCCGCTTTCATCAAGGACAGTCCTGCCGGCCGCGAAGCCGACGCGATATTGCGCAAATGCGTGCACTGCGGCTTCTGCGCAGCAACCTGCCCGACCTATCAACTGCTCGGCGACGAACTCGACGGGCCGCGCGGCCGCATTTACCTGATCAAGCAGGTGCTCGAAGGGCACCCGGCCACCGAAAAAACGCAGCTGCATCTCGACCGCTGCCTGACCTGCCGTGCCTGCGAAACCACGTGCCCGTCGGGCGTGCAGTACGGGCGGCTGCTCGATATCGGCCGCCATCTGGTCGATGCGCGGGTTCCGCGCAAGCTGCCCGCCGCGCTGTTGCGTCGTCTGCTGCGCGCGGTGATCCCGCAGCGGGCGCGTTTTGCGTTGCTGCTGCGCCTTGGACAACAGCTGCGCGCACTGCTGCCGACCGCGCTGGCGCGAAAAATTCCGCACCGCGCGGCAGCGGGCGAATGGCCGCAATCTCGACATGCGCGCCGCATGCTGGTGCTCGACGGTTGCGCGCAACCCTCGCTGTCGCCCGCCACCAACGCCGCTGCGGCACGCGTGCTCGACCGCCTCGGCATTACGCTGGAACGCGCCGCCGCTGCGGGTTGCTGCGGCGCGCTGTCGCAGCACCTCGACGCGCAGGACGAGGCGCTCGACCAGATGCGCCGCAATGTAGATGTCTGGTGGCCGGCGATCGACAACGGCATCGAAGCCATCGTCATGACCGCCAGCGGATGCGGCGTGATGGTGGCCGATTACGGCCGCCTGCTCGCGCACGATCCCGCTTACGCGGAAAAAGCCGCGCGCGTTTCCGCACTCAGCAAGGACATCAGTGAAATTATCGCAAGCGAGATCCCGGTCATCAAGGCGATGCTGGCAGGCCATGCGCGTCATGCCAATGTCCCCATCTCCTTTCACGCGCCGTGCACGCTGCAGCACGGCCTCGGCATGAAGGGCCGCGTCGAAGCCTTGCTCGGCGAACTGGGATTCACACTGACGGGCGTCGCCGACTCGCACCTGTGTTGCGGCTCGGCCGGAACCTATTCGATCCTGCAACCGGCGCTGTCGCAACGACTGCTGGCGAACAAAATCAAAGCGCTTACTGCCGGCAAACCGGCGGCCATCGTCACCGCCAATATCGGCTGTCAATCGCATTTGCAAAGCGCGACCGCGCTGCCGGTGAAGCACTGGATCGAGTTGCTCGATGCCCGACTGGCTTGATCGCGGCGGCATCGCGCGCACGCTGCAGCAGTTCGCGCTGGCGCAGGACGGTGGCGAGCTGCCGCTCGCAACCGCGCCGATTGCGGTCTATTGCGGCGAATTCTGGACCGCCAAACAGCGTCAGGCCACGCGCCTGCATGAAGTGTCGTACCGCGCCTGCTTCAAGCCGCAGCTGCCGGCGTTTTTCATCGACCGGCTGACTGCGCCCGGCGACACCGTCTACGATCCGTTCAGCGGCCGCGGCACCACCGCGATCGAAGCCGCGCTGCGCGGCCGCCGCGTGATTGCCAACGACATCAATCCGCTGAGCGCGCTACTGACGCTGCCGCGTCTCGATCCGCCGCTGCTCGACGACATCCAATCGCGGCTCGCCGCAATTTCAATGACGGCGCGCGTGCCGGCCTCACCCGACCTGTCGATGTTCTATCAGCACGACACGCTGGTGGAAATTTTCGCACTGCGCAATTACCTGCGCCGCCGCCTCAAGGCCGGCGATGAAGACGCGCTGGACCGCTGGATCCGCATGGTCGCCACCAACCGCCTGACCGGGCATTCGAAGGGTTTCTTCTCGGTTTACACGCTGCCGCCGAATCAGGCAACCTCGGCCGAAAACCAGCTCAAGATCAACCGCAAACTCGGCCAGACGCCGGAGTACCGCGACACCCGCGCGATCATCCTGCGCAAATCGCGGCAATTGCTGGCCGATCTCGATGCAGCACAGCGCGCCCATCTGCACGCGGCGGCGGCCACTGCGCGCTGCCTGACGACGCCGGCGCAATCGAGCCCGCAGATTGCCGACGCGTCGGTGCAACTGACGGTCACCTCGCCGCCCTTCCTCGACGTCGTGCAGTATGCGCGCGACAACTGGCTGCGCTGCTGGTTCAACGACCTCGATGCCGATGCGATCGGCAGGCAGATTACGATGAGCGCAACAATTGCCGACTGGCGCGTGCAGATGGGCGCGGTGTTCGCCGAGCTCTATCGCATCACTGCGCATGGTGGCCATGTCGCCTTCGAAGTCGGCGAAGTGCGCAAGGGAAAAATCCGTCTCGAGGAACATGTGGTGCCGCTGGGCATCGCCGCCGGCTTCAGCTGCGAAGCAGTATTGATCAACCAGCAGCAGTTCACCAAAACCGCCAACATCTGGGGCGTCGGCAACAATGCGCTCGGCACCAATTCCAACCGCATTGTAGTATTCAAAAAATAATACGTTGTCCGGAGGAGTCATGATTCGTCGCGCCATGCTGGTCGCTGCCGTGCTGTCATTGTGTTCACACGCCGTCGCGCAGTCGTGGCCGACACGCCCGTTGCGCCTGATCGTGCCGACCGCGCCCGGCGGCGGCACCGATTTCACCGGCCGTCTGGTCGCCGCGAAATTGTCGGAATCGCTTGGTCAACAAGTGGTCGTTGAAAACCGCGGCGGTGGCGGCGGCAGCGTCGGCGCCGACAACGCGGCCAAGGCGACGCCCGACGGCTACACACTGCTTTTGGGTTCAATTGCGACGCACGCGGTAAATCCGGCGCTGTACAAGAAACTGCCGTACGATCACATCAAGGATTTCGCGCCGGTCTCGCTGATCGGCACCGTGCCCAATGTGCTGGTGGTGCATCCGTCGCTGCCGGCAAAAACCTTCGCCGAATTCATCAGCTATGCGAAAGCCAATCCGGGCAAGATCAATTACGGTTCGTCGGGCGTCGGCAGTCCGCCGCACCTGTCGATGGAACTGCTGCGTTCATTGACGGGTATCAACCTCGTGCATGTGCCATACAAAGGCGCCGGCCCCGCGCTCGCCGATCTTCTGGGCGGCCAGGTGCAGGCGATGTGCACCAGCCTCGCCGGCCAGATCACGTTCATCAAATCGGGCCGCGTGCGCGCGCTGGGCGTCACCACGGCCAAACGCAATCCGCAATTGCCCGAGGTGCCGACCATCGTCGAGAGCGGCGTGCCGGGTTATGAAGTGACCATCTGGTACGCGGTGTTCGCGCCGGCGGCCACGCCCAAGCCGGTGGTGCAGCGCCTGAACGCGGAAATGGTCAGGGCGCTGAACAGCGCCGAGATGAAGGAGCGCATGGCGCAACAGGGCATGGACCCGGCGCCATCGACGCCGGCCGAGCTTGCCGAATTCGTCAAGCTTGAAACGGTGAAATGGGCTAAGGCAGCGCAAGACTCGGGCGCAACCGCGGAATGAGCACCGGACGACTTTAACCGCGCAACTTTTCCAGTTCTGCCGCCGCCGCCGCCGGCAAGGGCTTCGGCCGCCGCGTTTTGCCGTCAAGCATCACCATCACCGATTCGGCCACCGCCGCGCATTTGCCGTTGTAGAAAATCGCCTGCCCGTAGGTCACCGAACTGTTGCCGATGCGGCGCACCAGCGTGCCGACATCGACTTCGCCCGGATAGTGCATTTCGTTCAGGTATTCGATGCTGATCTTGACCAGCGCGAATGCAGTGCCGTGCTCGACCAGCGGCATCAAACGGCTGTGAATCAGCGCGTAGCGGCCGTTGGTGAACAATCCCGGATGCACGGCGTTGTTGACATGCCGCTGGTGATCGAGATCCGACAGCCGCAGGATGTCCTTGCTCCAGATTTTGTAACGCGTGCGCTCGGCAAGCGCACGCAGCGGTTCGGCATTCTGCTCACTTGCGGCCATTAAACCTTTCCTTCCTGAACTTCCAAATCAATCAACTTTCACCACCATTCATGCCCGCCTTCGCGGGAACGCCATTGGACTGCTATAAGGATGCCAGCATCTTGTCCGCGCCGCTGACCTCGAATTTGCCCGGCGGCTCGAGATTGAGCGCCTTGACCACGCCGTCTTCGACCAGCATCGAATAACGCTGCGAGCGCACGCCCATGCCGCGCGCGGTCAGATCGGTTTCGAGGCCGAGCGCTTTGGTGAAAAGCGCGCTGCCGTCGCCCATCATGCGCACCTTGCCGCCGGCCTTGTTGTCGCGGCCCCACGCCGCCATCACCATCGCGTCGTTGACCGACAGACACCAGACCTCATCGACCTTCTTCGCCTTGATTGCGTCGGCGTGCTGCACGTAACCGGGCAGATGGGCCGCGCTGCAGGTGCGCGTGTAGGCGCCGGGCAATGCGAAGATCGCAATGCGTTTGCCTTTGGTGGCGGCTGCAACATCGATTTCATCGGCCGCAGTCGGACATCCGGCCGACCATTCGACCGGCAGTTCCCATAATTTTCCGGCCGGCAGCTTGTCGCCAACTTTGATCGCCATGTCGTTCTCCTGAGGAGATTTGTACGAAAATGCCTGTGTTAGTATAACCGCCGCCATGCCGCGCCGGAACCGCCGGCGCGCGCCTCAATCGAAAACTTCCATGACCATCATCTACGACACGCTGCGCAACTGGCCGATCGCGCCGGTCGAGCAAACCTTCAGCAAGCGCGACACCATGCTGTATGCGCTCGGCATCGGTCTCGGCGCCGATCCGCTCGACACGCATCAATTGAAATTTGTCTACGAGGAAAACCTGCTCGCGCTGCCGACGATGGCGATCACGCTCGGTTATCCGGGCGCGTGGTTCGCGCATCCCGACACCGGCATCACGCGCACCCACACCGTGCACGGCGAACAAAGTTTCGTCATCCATAAACCGTTGCCGGTCGAAGGCAGCATCATCGGCCGCAACCGCATCACCGACCTGATCGACAAAGGCGAGGGCCGCGGCGCCATCCTGCTCACCGAATGCGCGGTCACCGACAAGGCCAGCGGAGCAGCGATCTGCACCTGGAACTCAAGCCTGTTCTGCCGCGCCGACGGTGGCTTCGGCGGCCCTTCGATTCCGACCCCGCCGCCGCATCCGATTCCTGCCAGCGCGCCCGATGCGGTGTGCGATCTCGCCACGCTGCCGCAGGCCGCCCTGATCTACCGCTTGTCCGGCGACTACAACCCGCTGCACGCCGATCCGGCCTACGCGGCGAAAGCCGGCTTCAAGGCGCCGATCCTGCACGGCCGCTGCACCTTCGGTGTTGCCGGTCACGCGCTGGTGAAAACGCTGTGCGACTACGATCCGTCGCGATTGCTCAGCATGGCCGGCCGCTTCTCGTCGCCGGTCTATCCGGGCGAAGTGATCCGCACTGAGATGTGGCGCGCCGGCAACGTCATCACCTTCCGCTCGACGGTGCCGGCGCGCGGCGTTACCGTGCTCAACCACGGCCGCGCCGAAATCCGCAACTGAACCGGCGTCAGGTTGGCAGCCGCGCCGCGCGGCCGGCCAGTTTTTCCAACATGGCGAGTTCGCGGTTGTGATGATTCACCATATCCGCCGCAACGATGGTGCCGCCGGCCTGACCCGCCGGATAAACGAAGTGCGCCGAATGATTGCGTGTGGCGACGTCTTTTTTCGCGCCGTCGGCGGCGGTGAGCCCGACATCGCCATAGCAGGTGCAAAAATAGGCACGCTTCGCCGTCACCTCGACATAGATGCCGGTGCCGCGAATAGCGCCGGTCACCAGATTGGTCTGAATCATTTTCATGCCTGCGCCGAACACGCCGAGCAACGCGCCGGTCAACAGGCGCAGGCCCGACATAATTGCGCGCGAGCCGGGCGAGGCTTCGAGCACCACCACCGACATTTCGCGCAGCAGAAAGGCATCGTTGCCGACGCGAAATGCGATGTGCGCGCCAGCCGCGGTTTCGATGCGGTCGCCGGCGCGGATCACCGCCTCGCGCATGGCACGCGCGCCGTTGATCAATACCTCGCCTGCGGTCTCTGCGATCGAAGCCGCCGCTGCGGGGCGCGACAAGGCCAACGCCGTACCGAGTGCCGCCGACCGGCGCAGAAAACGCCGGCGCTGTTCGCCGCTAGCCGGAGATTTTTTATCCTGCATGTGGTGGCCCCTGTGGTGTGATTGCCATGAGTCGGCATTGCGCCCGCCGCCTTACATCAACGAGTGTCGCATGCGGCTATAATCCGGAACAACAACGATTCGCAACCGCGCCATCACGGATTTTCGCCATGACCATCTCCGTCAGCAGGGAAAACGGCGTCGCCACGGTCAAGCTTGACCGCGGCGACAAGCTCAATGCGCTTACCGCCGACATGTACGAGGCACTCGCCGACACCTTTGCCGAACTCACATTCGACGACGCAGTGCGCGCGGTCATCCTCACCGGCGCGGGGCGCGCCTTCTGCGCCGGCAGCGACGTCGGCAAAATGGACAGCTACGACGTGATCGCCGGCCGCAAGCGCACCTCCACGCACCAGCGCATGATCAAGAATCTGCACCATTGCGAGAAACCGGTGATCGCCGCCATTCGCGGGCCGGTCGCCGGCATCGGCGCCAGCCTGGCCCTTGCCTGCGATCTGATCGTCGCTTCGGAGACCGCTTATCTGCTGATGGCGTTCAAGAACGTCGGCATTCCGCCCGACGGCGGTTCAGTTTATTTCCTCGCCCAGTACGTCGGCATTGCCAAGGCCAAGGAACTCGTCTACACCGCGCGCCGCCTGCCGGCCGCCGAAGCCAAGGATCTCGGCATCGTCATGAAGGTGGTCGCAGACGCCGACCTCGAGGCGGAATCGTTGAAGCTTGCGCAGGAAATCGCCGGCTCGGCAACTTATGCGCTGCGCATGGCCAAACGCATGTTCCAATCGATCTACACGCCGACACTCGAACAACTGCTGGAAATCGAGAACCTGGCCGTTTGCACCGCGCGCCTCACCCACGATCACAAGGAAGGCATCGCCGCCTTCAAGGAAAAGCGCCCGCCGAAATTTGAAGGCCGCTGAACACGTCACTGAATTAGCGCCGCGCACGCGCGCGGCCCGCCAGGAATCCCGTGCCCATCCTCGAACGCAAAAACAGGCCGACGCTGCACTACCGCGTCGATGATTTCACCGATCCGTGGAAAATTGCGCCGACCCTCGTGCTGCAGCACGGCTTCGGCCGCTCCTCGCAGTTCTGGTACAGCTGGGTGCCCTATCTGTCGCGCTTCTACAAGATCGTGCGGCCGGATCTGCGCGGGCTCGGTCTGTCGCCGGTCGATTTCAATCCGGCCACCGAAATCACGGTCGAGAATTACGTCGACGATCTGGTTGCGCTGCTCGACGCACTGGGACTCGAATCGGTGCATTACTGCGGCGAATCCTTCGGCGGCATCCTCGGCATGGTGCTTGCCGCCACGCAGCCGGCGCGCGTGCGCACGCTCTCGCTGGTGTCAGCCCCGGTCAGCCTCAATCAGAAGCATCAGGAAACCTTTGCCGTCGGCTTCAAGTCGCGCGAAGATGCGCTGCGCTCGATCGGCGCCGCCAGATGGGCCGCCATCACCAACGGCACCACGCGCTTTCCACCGGGCACCGATCCGGGGCTGCTCGAATGGTATGCGAATGAAATGGGCAAGTCCGACGTCGAAGTCATGTGCGGACTCTACGGGCTGCTGCGCCACGCCAGCGCCGCATCGTTCCTGAAAAAAATACGGGCGCCGGTGCTGGGCCTTTATCCGACCGGCGGCCCGATCACCAGCCGCGAACAGGAAGAAGAGCTCGCCTCGGGTATACCGCACATGCAGTTCGTGCACGTGCCGACGGCGTTTCACTCGGTATTGACGCTGCTGCCGGCGACCTGTACCGATCACGTGCTGCATTTCATCGCCGCGCACGACGGCATCGCCTGTCGCGAAATGTAACCCTGACGCAAGGCACTCAATTCAACCGGGAGATTCATCATGCGCAATGCCTCCTTCATCGCCACGCTTGCCCTGCTGCTGATTGGCAATGCGGCCGGCGCAGCGGCACCGGCCGGCGCCGAACGCTATCCGGAAAAGCCGATGCGCTTCATCGTGCCCTTCCCGCCCGGCGCGCTGAATGATTACCTCGGGCGTCTGCTCGCCGCCAAGTTCAGCGAGAACTGGGGCAAGCAGATGGTAGTCGACAACCGCGCCGGCGGCAGCACCATCATCGGCACCGAGATGGCGGCCAAGTCGCCGCCCGACGGTTATACGCTGCTGCTGTGCTCGGTCGCCCTTGCCGTCAACCAGACCCTGTTTCCGAAGCTGCCTTACAACACCGACCGCGATCTGGCGTTCGTCTCAATGGTTGCCGCCACCCCCTATCTGCTGGTGGTGCAACCGCAGATGCCGGTAAAAACGCTGCAGGATCTGGTCGCGCTGGCGAAGGCGAAGCCGGGCCAGCTCAATTACGGCTCGACCGGCAACGGCGGCACCTCCAACCTGATGGGCGAAATGCTGAAGACGATGGCGAAGATCGACATCGTGCATATTCCCTACAAAGGTTTGGCGCCGGCGCTGACCGACATGATGGGCGGCCAGATCAACATTGCCTTCGGCGGTTACTCGACCGTCGGCGAATTGTGGAAATCGGGACGCCTGCGCGCGATTGCCTTCACCAGCGCCAAACGCTCGCCCTACACGCCCGATCTGCCGACCATCGCCGAATCGGGTTATCCCGGTTATGAAGCCACACCATGGTGGGGACTTGCCGTGCCGGCGGGAACGCCGAAACCGATCATCGCGAAAATCAACGCCGAGGTTCGGCACATCATGAAATCGCCCGATGTGCTCGAGCAGATGAAATCGCGCGCGATCGAAGTCTGGGTGAGCACGCCGGAAGAACTCACCGCCTATTATCAAAAAGAAGTCGCGCGCTGGGCCAACGTGGTCAAAACCTCGCACATCAAGGCGGAGTAAACGACCAATGCAAAAGCAGCCGCGTCGCGCCGCGCTCTGGCCGCGGTCAACCCTCGAACAGGCGCTCGCGCGCGCCGCCGCCGGCTGGCCGGATGCCGAGGCGCTGGTCATCGCCGGCCGCCGCATCAGTTATCGCGCGCTCGAACAGTCGGCGCAAGCGGTTGCGCGCGCCCTGCGCGCAAAAGGCATCGGCCACGGCGACCACGTTGCCGTCTGCATGGGCAATGCCGTCGAATGGGTGCAGTTCTTTTACGGCGCGGCCATCGTCGGCGCGGTGACGGTGCCGGTGAACACGCGTTTCAAGGCCGACGAGTTCGCGTATTGCCTCAAGCAGGCCGACGTCAAACTGCTGCTGGTGGCGGACCGCTTTCTCAAAATCGATTTCATCGCGATGCTGCGGCAGATCTGTCCCGCGGTCGAATACGCGTTGCCGGACCCGCAACTGCCCGCGCTGCACGACATCGTGGTGCTCGGCGACAACATACCGGCCGGCGCGGTCGAATATGCGCAATGGCTGGCGCAGGGCGCCTGCGCGCCGGCGGTCAACGCCAGACCGGTCGATCCCGATGATGTGCTGCTGATCCAGTACACCTCGGGCACGACCTCGTATCCGAAGG
This sequence comes from uncultured beta proteobacterium, assembly GCA_903889565.1. Taxonomy (GTDB): domain Bacteria; phylum Pseudomonadota; class Gammaproteobacteria; order Burkholderiales; family SG8-41; genus PALSA-1004. Next base: position 235,399 of record CAISYC010000068.1, on the reverse strand, counting down.
GCGTGATGCTGACGCACGACAACATGCTGCGCAACGCCGCCTGCGTGGCGCCGCGCTTCGATTGCCGCGCCGGCGACCGCTATTACAGCGCGCGGCCGTTCTATCACGTCGCCGGCACCACGCTGTCGATGCTGGCGGCGTTGACCTCCGGCGCGACCCTGCTGTCGACGCCGTCATTCGAGCCCGGCGAGGCGCTGCGCCTGATGGCGGCGGAAAACTGCAGCATCACCTCGGGCAACGACACCATGTTCCTGATGATGTGCAACCACCCGGATTTCGGCCGCTTTCCGCTCAAGCTGAAAAGCGGCTGGGCCTCGGCCGGCCCCGCAACATCGCGGCAGATCGTCGAGAATATGGGCATGCGCGGCCTCTGCCATGCCTATGGCTTGTCCGAAGCCTCGCCCAACGTCTGCATGTCGTGGTTCGATGACGATGTCGAAAAACGCATCGGCGGCTGGGCGCATGTATTGGACGACGTCGAAGTCGAAATCCGCGACCCGGAATCCGGCCGCGCGCAGGCGCCGGGGCAGGCCGGTGAAATTGTCGTGCGCGGCGTCAGCGTGATGAAGGGCTATTACAAAATGCCGGAGCAGACTGCCAAAACAATCGACGCCGACGGCTGGCTGCACAGCGGCGATCTCGGCATGATGGACGACGAAGGCCGGCTGCGTTTTCTGACGCGCGTGAAAGACGTGTTTCGTGTCGGCGGCGAAAATGTTGCGCCGGCCGAAGTCGAGGATGTGCTGCACCGCCACCCGCAAATCAAGCAGGCGCAGGTGATCGGCGTGCCCGATCCGCGCCTTGTCGAGGTGCCGGCCGCCTACGTGATTCTGCGCGACGGCGAGGCAGCCTCGCCGGATGATATTATTGCGTGGAGCCGCGAACGCATGGCCAATTTCCGCGTGCCGCGTTACGTCAGAATCGTCGACAGCTTCGAGCATATCGGCATGACGGGCAGCGCGAAGGTACAAAAGAACAAATTGCGGGCGCATGCGCTGATCGAATTCGGACTTGAACAGAAAAACGGCTAGCCACAGAGAGCACAGAGGAAGTCCCAATTGCGTCGTTGCCTCTGTATTCTCTGTGAACTCTGTGGCTAAGAATTAGTTGTATTTATTACCAGGGAGGTTGGAGCAATGCAAAGTCTGATGGAGAAATCGCCGCTCGGCATTTTCATCGAGCACATCAAGAAGGGCGAACTCGCGTACCAGGTCTGCACCGACGACAACACGCCGGTGTTTTTCCCGCGCGTGGTGGCGCCGAGAACCGGCAGCACCAACCTCGAATGGCGCGTGTCCAAAGGACTCGGCACCGTCTATACGACGACCGTGGTGTGCGGCAAGGAAAACGCGAAATGGAATGTTGCCATGATCGACCTTGACGAAGGCTTTCGCATGATGAGCCGCGTTGAAGACATCGACCCGATGGAGGTCAAGATCGGCATGCGCGTGAAATTCCGCGCGCATCCTGGCGACGAGAAGCAGCCGCCCTATCATGTCTTCGTGCCGGCCGGAGGTGCCAAATGAGCCATCTCAAACGCGGCAGCGTCGCCGTGGTCGGCGCCGCGGAATCCGATCTCGGCAAAGTCGCCGAACACACCAGCCCGCTCGATCTGATGGCCCAGGCCACACGTCGCGCGCTTGACGATTGCGGCCTCAAAATGTCGGATATCGACGGCCTGTTTGCCGCGGTCGGCCAGGTCCGGCTGTCGCCGCTGGCGCTCGCCGAATATCTGCGCCTGAAGCCGAATTATTTCGATGGCACCATCATCGGCGGCTCGTCATTCATGGCGCACATCGCGCACGCGCAGGCGGCGATCGAAGCCGGTCTTTGCGAAGTGGCGCTGATCGCCTACGGCAGCACGCAGAAAACCGTCAGCCGCACCGCCGCCGGGCGCCCCGAATACAACTACTACGAAACGCCGTTCAAACCGTTCCTGCCGGCGTCCGCCTACGCCATGGCGGCGGCGCGCCATATGCACGAATTCGGCACCACGCGCGAACAGCTCGCGGAAGTGGCCGTGGCCGCGCGTCAGTGGGCTCTGCTCAATCCGAAGGCGTGGGAAAAAGAACCGCTGTCGATCGAGCAGGTCTTGAATGCGCGCATGGTCAGCTATCCGTTCACGGTGCGCGACTGCTGCCTCGTCACCGACGGCGGCGGCGCCATCATCCTGACCTCGGCCGCGCGCGCCAAAACCCTGAAGAAAAAACCGGTCTACGTGCTCGGCACCGGCGAAGCGATCGGCCACGCGACCATTTCCAACATGGAAAACTTTGTCGTCACCGCCGCCGCCGAATCGGGCCCAAAGGCGTTCAAGATGGCCGGCGTCAAACACGCCGACGTCAGGATGCTCTCGCTCTACGACGCATTCACCATCACGCCGATCCTCTTCCTCGAAGACCTCGGTTTCTGCCCGAAGGGCGAAGGCGGCCGCTTCGTTTCCGGCGGCGACATCGCGCCCGGCGGCAAAGTCGCGGTCAACACCAGCGGCGGCGGCTTGTCATACAACCATCCCGGCATGTACGGCCTCCTGGTTTTGATCGAAGCGATCCGCCAGGTTCGCGGGGAATGCGACAAGCGTCAGGTCAAGAACTGCGACATCGCCCTCGCGCACGGCAATGGGGGTGTACTGTCGAGTCAGTGTACTGTGATCTTCGGTTCCGAAAACACTCTCTGAACCAGGCATCGCAGCAAACACCCGCCGGCACCGCCACAATTTAACGTGGCCGCGCCGGCGGTTTTGTTTTGGCAGCTCAGGCCGGATTGAACTCCGGGCCCTCGTACGCATCGGGCACCTTGATTTTCCCTGCCGCAATCGCCTCGGCATATTGCGTAATCTGCTGGCGCACTTGCTGCGGCACACTGTCCGCCAGCGCAAGTCTCACCGCATCCGGATTCGCCAACCCCAACTGACGGATCACATTCGGTTGCCATGTTCCATTGTGGAAATCGCCCGCCGCGTCGAACACGGCCATGCTGACGTCGGCAATCGCCGACGCGATGAACACGTCGGGCACGCTTTTCACCCAGTCGCCGACATTGCCGATCTGCCTGGCGCCGCGCGCCCGACAGGCCTCGATTGCGCCGCTACGCCCGGCATTGAGCATGGTGAAAATGATATCGGCGCCGGCATCGATTTCTGCGAGCGCGATACGGCGCGACCCCGCGTTGTCGTCCTGCGTGCCGGAAAAATTTGTCAGCAGTTGCGCCTTCGGGTTGGTCGCGCGCAGGCCATCGGCGAACGCGGCGCGGCCCTTGAGGCCGGGGCGCACGCGGATGCCCGACATGTGTCCGACGACGTTGGTTTTGGTCAGCAGCCCTGCGGCGGCGCCGGCCAGCCACGCCGACTGTTCCTGCAGCACTTCGTAACTCGATAGATTGGCGCTCTTCACGCCGCCCTGCGTCACCGCAAACTGCGTTCCCGGAAACTCCGCGGCCACGGTCTGCGCCGCTTCGTTGTTTTGTCCGCCGTGCGCAATCACCAGCGCAGCGCCGCCGCCGGCGAGTTCGCGCAGCGCCTGCTGCAGCCGTTCGCGTTGCGGGGGAATGCCATCGATGTAACCGGTGTCGAGGCCGAAGCGGTCGCGCGCCCGCAGCAACCCGCGATAACCCGCCTCCATGAAACCGCCGTCGTCGATTTTGCCGGCAAACAACGCCGCTACTTTTGCCGGTTCTGCCGCGAAGACGGAAAACGCAGCGCCGGCATCGAGCGCCCCTGCCGCACCAGCCACCGCCATGCAACCGATAAACCTGCGCCGCGACATCACCATGCCCTGACTCCTTTACGCGTATCCGCTCATGTCGAATCGACTTTTATTACAAGCAAGTGACATGCCCGTGCGAAATTTTACGCGGCCTTTTTGACGCAGGACAATTGCCCCCGCGGACGCGCTGGTATGCTGATTTCTCCGACGGTCAGCCCGCCGCAACCGATGCTCGCCGACATGAACACATACGCAGCCCCCTCCTACCTCGCGCCCGAACGTCTGGGGCCATGGGCGATTTATCTCGAACAGATTGAACGCGTGCGGCCATGGCTCGGCGCACTCGGCGAACTGGCGGAAACCCTGATCCGGCCCAAACGCGTGTTGATGGTTGACGTGCCGATCCGCATGGACGACGGGAGGATGGCGCACTTTGAAGGCTATCGCGTGCACCACAACACAGCGCGCGGCCCCGGCAAGGGCGGCGTGCGCTTTCATCCCGGCGTGACGCTGCCCGAGGTGATGGCGCTGGCGGCGTGGATGTCGATCAAGAATGCCGCGGTGAACGTGCCCTTCGGCGGCGCCAAGGGCGGCGTGCGCGTCGATCCTCATGCGCTGTCGTTGTCCGAACTGGAGCGGTTGACGCGCCGCTACACCAGCGAAATCGGTTTCATGATCGGTCCCGACCGCGACATCCCGGCGCCCGACGTCAACACCAACGAACAGATCATGGCGTGGATGATGGATACGTGGTCGATGAATGCCGGCCACACGGCCACCGGTGTAGTCACCGGCAAACCGCTGGCTCTGGGCGGCAGCCTCGGCCGCCGCGACGCTACCGGGCGCGGCGTATTCGTCACTGCCCGCGAGGCGGCCAGGCAATGTAACATCGCGCTGGCCGGATCGCGCTGCGCAATCCAGGGTTTCGGCAATGTGGGTTATGCGGCGGCCCGTTTGTTTCACCAGCACGGCTGCAAGCTGGTGGCGGTACAAACGTCGAAGGGCGCGGTGTTCAATGGCGCCGGCATCGATCCGGAAAAACTCTACGACCACATCAAGCGCAGCGGCACGGTGAGCGGCCTCCCCGGAACCGACGCGCTTTCAAGCGATGAATTCTGGCGCACCGACGCCGAATTCCTGATTCCGGCCGCACTGGAAGAACAGATCACGCGCGCGAATGCCGGCAACGTCCGCGCAAAAATCATCGTTGAAGGCGCCAATGGCCCGGTCACCCCGGAAGCCGACGACATACTCAACGAACGCGGCGTGCTGGTCATACCCGATGTTCTGGCCAACGCCGGCGGCGTCACCGTCAGTTATTTCGAATGGGTGCAGGATTTTTCCAGCTTTTTCTGGTCGGAACAGGAAATCAATGCGCGACTCGATCGTCTGATGACCGAGGCCTATGCCGCGATCGCCGCGGTCGCCGCCAACCGCGGCACCAGTCTGCGCACGGCCGCCTACATCGTCGCCTGCGAACGCATCCTGCAGGCCCGCCAGTTGCGCGGTCTCTATCCATGAGGGCCGCGCAACCGTAAGGAAACTCCTTTAAGATCGACCAAACGGCATCAAGCGGCGGCGCCGGGCAAATTTGCCGCAGGCGGCCGGTCGATCAGACGGAGGAAACATGGATCGTCGCAAGTTCAATCAACTGCTCGTCGGCGCGCCGCTGTGGCTGCTTGCCGGCCGCAGCTTTGCCGCGCAGGTTTCCACCATGAAAGAGGTCGAGGAACTGCAGAACAGCTGGAAAACACTGCTCGCCGACAATGCCGACATTGCCGCATCGCCGACACCGCCGCTGACGCGGCCGAATGCCGAATGGAAAAAGCTGCTCTCGCCCGCCGCCTACGATGTGCTGCGCGAGGAAGGCACCGAATACGCCGGCTCCAGTCCGCTCAATGGCGAAAAGCGCCCGGGCGTGTTTGCCTGCGCCGGCTGCGCGCTGCCGCTGTTCACCTCGGCGATGAAATACGACAGCGGCACCGGCTGGCCGAGTTTTTTCACGACCATACCCGGGGTCTTCGGCACCAGCACCGATCACAAGATCATCTATCCGCGCACCGAATATCACTGCGCGCGCTGCGGCGGTCATCACGGGCACGTCTTCAACGACGGCCCCAGACCGACCGGCCTGCGCTATTGCAACAACGGCGTCGCCCTGCGCTTCATTCCGAAGACAGGCAAGTCCTAGCCGCAGGGGGTTTCACCGGCCGCACGGCGCTGCTATTCTGCAGGTTCATGCACGCGCCTCAACTCAGACTTGCGGTTCCCCGAGATGCGACACCGATTGCGCTGATGTCGCGCACCCTCATCGAAGAGGGCCTGCCCGGCTGGTCGTGGGATCCGCAGCGCGTCGGCCGCGCGATCCGTGCGCGCGAGACCGCCGTTGTGGTGGCGGGTGAACGCAACGCAGTCACTGCCTTCGCGATCATGGATTTCGGCGACGAACACGCGCATTTGAGCCTGCTCGCGGTCCTGCCCGATCGTCAACGTTGCGGCCTCGGCAGCCGTCTGCTCGCCTGGCTTGAGGAATCGGCGCTGGTCGCCGGTATCGGCACGATCAATCTCGAACTGCGCGAAAGCAATCGCGCGGCGCGCGACTTCTATGCCGCGCGCGGCTTTGCCGAATCGGCTTATCTGCCGGGTTATTACCAGCGGCGCGAATCGGCGCTGCGCATGACGCGCGACATCCGGCGCCGCGTGCCCGACCGCATCGGCTGAGTTCGACTGCGCCGGCGCCAACGCCCGCCTCAGCCGCCGGCGTGCTGCGCCAGCGCCCACGCGACATGCTCGCGCACCAGCGCGGAGGCGTCGTCGGCACGTGCACGCAACGCCGCCACCGCGCGCGCGCCCGCGGGGGACCGCGGCGGCACGTTGCCCAGGCCCACCGCCAGATTGCGCAGCCAGCGCTCGTAGCCGATGCGATGAATCGCGCTGCCCAGCAAGCGCCGGTCAAACTCATCGGCGCTCCAGCCGAACAACGCCGCCAGCGTCACATCGTCGAGACCATTGCGCACCGCGAAGTCGGCCTCAGCGCTGGTTTGCGCGAATTTGTTCCACGGACAGATCAACTGGCAGTCGTCGCAGCCGTAAACGCGATTGCCGATCAGCGCCCGCAGTTCGACCGGAATACTGCCGAAATGCTCGATCGTTAGATAGGAAATGCAACGCCGGGCATCGAGTTCATAGGGCGCCACGATCGCGCGCGTCGGACAGATATCGATGCATTTGACGCAACTGCCGCAATGATCCGACTGCGGCGCGTCCGCCGGCAACGGCAGATTGGTGTAGATCTCGCCGAGAAAGAAATAAGAACCTGCATCGCGCGTCAGCAGCAGGGTGTGCTTGCCGCGCCAGCCAAGGCCGGCCTTGCGCGCGATCTCGACTTCCATCACCGGCGCGCTGTCGGTAAAAACGCGATAGTCGAAGGCGCCGACCGCAGCTTCGATGCGCGCGGCGAAACGCTGCAGCCGGCGCCGCATGACCTTGTGATAGTCGCGCCCCAGCGCGTAGCGTGAAATGAAAGCGCGCTCGCCGTCGGCGATGACCCCCCAGCTGTCAGCGGCGGCGGCCGGCAGATAGTTCAGACGCGCCGCGATCACGCGCACGGTGCCCGGCACCAGTTCCGCAGGGCGCGCCCGTTTCACGCCGTGCTTTGCCATATAATCCATGCCGCCATGAAATCCCGCACTCAACCATTCGAGCAGGCGCGGTTCGGCATGGCCCAGATCGACGTCGGAAATGCCGACGCGCTGAAAACCCAGTTCGATTCCCCAGGCACGGATTTGCGTGGCCAGCGCGGCCGCTTCGAACGCGGGCGCCGGTGCTAAAGTCTGCTCGATCATGACCGGCGATCATAATCCGCTACAACTGGTTCTAGCGAGCGAAGCGGCGACCACCGCGTTCGGCGCCGCACTCGCGCCCCTGCTGCGCCCCGGCATGGTGATTTACCTGTCCGGCGAGCTCGGCGCCGGCAAAACCACCCTCGTCCGCGGCCTGTTGCGGGCCTTGGGCGTCCGGGCGCGCGTAAAAAGCCCGACCTATACACTGGTTGAACCTTATGTAGTTTCCAAGTTATACTTATATCACTTTGATTTTTATCGGTTCAGCCGTTCTGACGAATGGGCGGAGGCCGGCTTCCGCGACTACTTCAATCGCGATGCCGTTTGTCTCGTCGAATGGCCAGAAAAAGCCGGAGGGCAGTTGCCCGCACCGGATCTGAGGATCGTGATGAACGTGAACGAAAGCAGTCGCAGCATCACAGTCGATGCAGACACGGAGGCAGGTCAAGATTGTTTAGCGCGGCTTACTCCCTGATCCAGGTTTTACCGCCGGCGGCCGCCGTCGCGGTGCGTCATTGCTGTCGCTTTCGATTGCCCACTTTCTTGCTTGCCGCGCTGATTTGCCTCGCAGCGCCCGCGTGGTCTGCCACCACCGTGAGTTCGGCGCGCGTGTGGCCGGCACAGGACTACACGCGCATTACGCTCGAAACCGCGGCACCGTTGCAGTATCAGTTGCTGCTGCTGAAAAATCCCGACCGCCTCGCGCTCGACATCGAAGACCTCGCCGTCAATTCGACGCTCGAAGAACTGACCGCAAAAATCGGCGCCAACGACCCGTATGTCAAATCGGTCCGTTTCGGTCGCTTCAAACCGGGCACCGTGCGCCTGGTGTTCGACCTCAAGGCCGACGTCAAACCGGAAATCTTCACGCTCAAACCGATCGCCGAATACGGCCACCGGCTGGTGCTCGACATCTATCCGGCGCAGGGCAGCGACCCCTTGCTCGCCATGCTGGAAAAATCGCAGGCGGCGCAACCGGCCTCGCCGGCGCCGCCCGCGGTTCCATCGACCACCGCAACCAAGCCGGTTGAGACGCCGCCCGAGCCTGCACGACCGGCCGCCGCCGATGCGCCGGTCGCGCTCGCTCCGCCGCCGGCCTCGCGCAGCGGCCGTCAGGAACGCACCATCATCATCGCCATCGACGCCGGCCACGGCGGCGAGGATCCCGGCGCCAAGGGCCGGCGCGGCACCAATGAAAAAGACATCACGCTGGCGGTCGCGCGCAAACTCAAGGCGGCAATCGATCGCGAACCGAACATGCGCGGCGTGCTGACGCGCGACGACGATTACTTCATTCCGCTGCAGGGGCGCGTGCAGAAGGCGCGCCGCATCAACGCCGATCTGTTCGTGTCGGTGCATGCCGACTCATTCATCCGCCCCGATGCGCGCGGCTCGTCGGTGTTTGCGCTGTCGGAAAACGGCGCGACCTCGGTCGCCGCACGCTGGCTGGCGAAAAAAGAAAACGAGGCCGACCTCATCGGCGGCGTCAATCTGGATGTCAAGGATCCCTACCTGAAGCAGACGCTGCTCGACCTGTCGCAGACGGCGACCATCAATGACAGCCTCAAACTCGCCCGCTCGGTGCTCGACAAACTCGGCGAGATCAACACCCTGCACAAGGGCAGCGTCGAGCAGGCCGGCTTCGCCGTGCTGAAGGCGCCGGATATTCCGTCGATCCTGGTCGAGACCGCCTTCATCAGCAATCCCGCCGAGGAAAAGAAACTCAAGGACGAGGGCTATCAGCAGAAGATCGCTGAATCCATCGTCGCCGGCATTCGCAGCTACTTCGCCCTGAATCCGGCTCTGGCGCGCGCACGCATGGCCGTCAACCCATGACAGCGCAGCGCGACATCGGCTAACATCCGGCTTCACACAATCCGGGGCTTTTTCATCTTGCGGTCACCGTTTATTCCTTTGCTGGCCGCTGTCGCCCTTTGCTTTGGTTGCGCAACCCGCGCGCCGGACCCCGAAGCCGTCATCCTGCCCTATGTCAGCAGTTTTTCCGCCAACGCCGAGGGCGAAAAGCTGCCTGACGGCTGGAAACCGTGGGGTGTGACGCGTTTCAAGCGCGCCACCGATTACCGGCTGGTCAAGGACGACGGCCGCACCGTAGTGCGCGCCAGCGCCTCGTCGTCGGCCTCCGGCCTGATTCACCCGCTCGACCTGGACTCAGCCGAGTACCGTCTGCTGCAATGGCGCTGGAAGGTTGATCAACTGATCGCCAATGCGGACAACACGCAAAAGCAGACCGAGGATTCGCCGGTGCGCTTGATCGTGAGTTTCGCCGGCGACATGGACGCGCTGGATTTCGGCGACCGCATGTTCTTCGACCAGATCAAGGCCTTCACCGGCGAGCAATTGCCGTATGCGACGCTGATGTACATCTGGGAAAACCGCGCGCCCCTCGGCACCGTCATCCCGAACCGGCACACCTCGCGGATCAAGATGATCGTCGCCGAGAGCGGTCGCGACAAACTCGGCGAGTGGCGCGAGGAAACCCGCGATGTCTACGCCGATTTCGAGCGCGCCTTCGGCGAAAAACCGGGCCGCATCATTGCCGTCGGCATCATGACCGACACCGACAACACCGGCGAAAACACCCACGCCTATTACGGCGACATCGCGTTCAAGCGCGGCGCCGACTGAACGGCGCAAACACGCGTAACGCGCGCCCGCGCAGTTGCCGTCATTGCGCAGGCGCAATCACGCTATAATTTTTCATGACTGCCATCCGCCAGCTGCCCGAACTGCTGATCAACCAGATCGCCGCCGGCGAAGTGGTCGAACGTCCGGCCGCCGCGCTCAAGGAACTGCTGGAAAACAGCCTTGACGCCGGCGCCGGCGAAATTGCAGTGCAGCTTGCCGCGGGCGGCACCAAACAGATCCGTGTCAGCGACAACGGCGCGGGCATCAAGTGCGACGAACTCACGCTCGCGCTGGCGCGCCACGCCACCAGCAAGATCGCCTCGCTCGAAGATCTGGAACAGATCCGCAGCCTTGGTTTTCGCGGCGAAGCACTCGCCAGCATTGCGGCAGTGTCTGCGTTGACGCTGAGCAGCCGCACGGCCGACGTCAAACACGCCTGGGCCGTAAGCGTGGAAAACGGCCAGATCTCCGCGCCGCGACCGGCGGCGCACGAACCCGGCACCAGCGTCGAAGCGCTCGAACTGTTTTTCAACACGCCGGCGCGGCGCAAGTTTCTGCGCAGCGAAGCCACCGAATACGCGCATTGCGACGAAGTATTCCGCCGCATCGCGCTGGCGCGCCCCGACGTCGCCTTCCGTTTGCAGCATAACGGTCGCGCGCAATGGCATCTCAAATCGCAGGATCGCGCCGGCCGCATCGGCGCCATCCTCGGCGAGGAATTCGCCGCCGCGGCAGCAGTCGTCGGTGCGGATTCCGGCGTCATTTCTCTCGGCGGGTTGACCGCCTTGCCGACGACAGTGCATGGCGGGCGCGATGCACAATACTTTTTCGTCAACGGTCGCTTCGTCCGCGACAAGGTGCTCGCGCATGCGGTGCGCCAGGCTTATCAGGACGTGCTGCATCACGACCGTCTTCCCTCGTACGTGCTGTTTCTCGCCGTCGATCCGGCGCGGGTCGATGTCAACGTGCATCCGACCAAAAGCGAAGTGCGCTTTCGCGATTCGCAGGCGGTGCACCAGTTCGTGTTTCACGCAGTGTCGCGCGCGCTGTCCGGCAGCGCCGGCGAGCGCGGCGAAACCATCAGCCTTGCCGCATTCGCGCCGGCGCGCGAAGGCTTTGTGTCGACGCAGCACCGCATGCCGCTCGGCGTGGCGCAACCGCGCGCGGTCTACGACACGCTGTTCGGCGGCGCTGCTGCAGGCGACACGCCGGCGGCGGCTGCCGTGCTGACGGCAGAGCAGTCGAGCGCCCCGCCGCCGCTGGGATTCGCGCTGGCACAACTCTCGGGCGTCTATATCCTCGCGCAAAACGAACACGGTCTGGTGATTGTCGACATGCACGCCGCGCACGAGCGCATCGTCTATGAAAAACTGAAGATGCAGCTCGACGAAGATCACATCGCGATGCAGCCGCAGCTGATCCCGGTAGTGTTCAACGCCGAAAAAATCGATGTCGCCACCGCCGAGGAACACGCCGCAACGCTGACACGCCTCGGCTTCGAAATTGCCGTGCTGTCGCCGACTTCGCTGGCGGTGCGCGGCGTGCCGGTGGCATTGCAGAACGCCGATGCCGCCGCGCTGGCGCGTGACGTGCTGGCGGAGATCCGCGAATTCGGCGCCAGCCGCGTGCTGCTCGAGCGGCGCAACGAATTGCTTTCGACCATGGCCTGCCATACGGCGGTGCGCGCCAACCGCATCCTGACGGTCGCCGAAATGAACGCGCTGCTGCGCGAAATGGAATTCACCGAACGCTCGGGCCAGTGCAACCACGGCCGGCCGACCTGGCAGCAGATCACGCTGGCAGAACTCGACCGCCAGTTCATGCGCGGGCGCTGAGACATGCCGGTCAAAACATCGGCTGCCGCCAAACGTTCCGCAGGCCCGGCGACCGTGCACGATACGCGCGCGCAGCAACAACCGCCGGCGATCCTGCTGATGGGCCCGACCGCCAGCGGCAAAACCGGCATTGCGGTGGAACTGGTGCGGCGGTTGCCCTGCGAAATCATCAGCGTCGATTCCGCGCAGGTCTATCGCGACATGGACATCGGCACCGCCAAACCGGCGGCCGACATTCTGGCGGCGGCGCCGCACCATCTGATCAACGTGATCGAACCCGACGAAGCGTATTCGGCGGCGCGTTTTCGAGACGACTCGCTGGCGCTGATGCGCGAAATTACCGAGCGCGGCAACATCCCGCTGCTGGTCGGCGGCACCATGCTCTACTTCAAGGCTCTGACCGAGGGCCTCTCGGAGCTGCCGGAAGCCGACCCGGCGATCCGCATGATCATCGATACCATGGCCGAACAGAAGGGCTGGCCGGGACTGCATCGCGAACTCGCCAACGTCGATCCGGAAACCGCGGCGCGTCTGTCGCCCAACGACGCCCAGCGCATCCAGCGCGCGCTCGAGGTCTATTACATTTCCAATCGCAGCATGTCGGATTTGCAGAAAAAGCCGAAATACGTCTACTTTCCGTACCGCCCGCTGCGGATCGCGCTGCTGCCCTCCGACCGCGCGGAACTGCACGAGCGCATCGCCACGCGCTTCGAAGTGATGCTGGAACTCGGGCTCATCGGCGAGTTGCGCAATCTGCGCCGGAATTATTCGCTCGAAGCGACCATGCCGTCGATGCGCTGCGTCGGCTACCGTCAGGCCTGGGATTATCTCGAAGAAAAAATCACGCTGGCGCAATTGCGCGAGCAAGGCATCGCCGCTACCCGCCAGTTGGCCAAACGCCAGCTGACCTGGCTGCGCGCGACGCCGGATCTCGTCGAATTCGACTGTCTGGCCGACGACGTCGGCGAACAGGTTTGCGCGCACGTCCAAACGGCGCTCGGCAACACGGCGGCGGCCGGCGGCGGCTGAGCGGCGCGGAAAGCGCGACCGGCGTGCCCGCCGGCACCAGACCGGAGTATGATTTACATCAAGTTACGCCGGCAATTGCCAGTATAGAGTCCATGCAGCCCGCCGTCGCGGGCATCCATTCTTGCCAAAGGTTACCGCCATCCCGTTTGCCGTAGAGCCCGCCGGAATATCACGCGCAACAATGACATCGGCACGCGCAACCCGTGCCGATTCGGCGCCGGGGCGGCTCGCTATAATCCGTTATCGTTATTCAGTGGTCATTATCAAGGGGGATTCATGCCTCAGGTCATAGGTATACCAAGAGAAACCGCGGCCGGCGAAAAACGCGTCGCCACCGTACCCGAAGTGGTCGAAAAGCTGATCAAACTCGGCTTTCAGGTCAAGGTCGAAGCCGGCGCCGGCGATGCGGCCAATTTCGGCGACGAGGTATATCGCACCGCCGGTGCGGAAATCGTTTCCGGTGCGGCCGCGCTGTGGGCGCAGTCCGACATCGTATTCAAGGTGCGCGGCCCCAGCGCCGACGAAGTAAAACTGCTGCGCGAAGGCGGCACGCTCATCTCGTTCATCTGGCCGGCGCAGAATCCGGATCTCATGCAGCAGCTGGCGGCGCGCAAAGCCACCGTACTGGCGATCGATGCGCTGCCCCGCGTGCTCTCCCGCGCGCAGAAGATGGATGCATTGACTTCGCAGGCCGGTGTGGCCGGCTATCGCGCCGTCATCGAGGCTGCCAATGCCTTCGGCCGCTTTTTCAACGGCCAGATCACGGCCGCCGGCAAAGTGCCGCCGGCCAAGGTTTTCATCGCCGGCGCCGGCGTCGCCGGTCTGGCAGCGATCGGCACTGCCGCCGGTTTGGGCGCGATCGTGCGCGCCAACGACACCCGCGCCGAAGTGGCCGACCAGGTCGTCTCGCTTGGCGGCGAATTCGTCAAAGTCGATTATGAAGAAGAGGGTTCCGGCGGCGGCGGCTACGCCAAGGTGATGAGCGAGGGCTTCCAGCAGGCCCAGCGCGAAATGTACGCGAAGCAGGCGCGCGAGGTGGACATCATCATCACCACGGCGCTGATCCCCGGCAAGCCGGCGCCGCGGCTGATCACCGCCGAGATGGTGCAGAGCATGAAGCCGGGCAGCGTCATCGTCGATATGGCGGCCGAACAGGGCGGCAACTGCGAACTCACCGAGCCCGGCAAAGCAGTCGTCAAGCACGGCGTGACCATCATCGGTTACACCGACCTGGTCAGCCGGCTCGCCAAACAGTCCTCGACACTGTACGCGACCAACCTGTTCCGCCTTTCCGAGGAACTGTGCAAGACCAAGGACGGCGTCATCAACGTCAACATGGAGGACGACGCCATCCGCGGGCTCACAGTGATCAAGGACGGCGCGATTACCTGGCCGGCACCGCCGATCAAGATGGCTGCCCCGCCGCCCAAACCGGCGGCAGTCGCGCTGCCGCCCGCGCAAAAAGGCCACGGTCACGGTGGCGGCGGCGCCCCGGCTTCCGCCACGCGCACCGCCATCACCTTCGGTTTCGCCGCCCTGTTGTTTGTGCTGATCGGCATCGGCGCACCCAGTGCCTTCCTCGCTCACTTCACGGTCTTCGTGCTGGCCTGCTTCGTCGGCTACATGGTGGTATGGAACGTCACGCCGGCGCTGCACACACCTCTCATGAGCGTGACCAACGCGATCTCCAGCATCATCGCGATCGGCGCGCTGGTGCAGATCGCGCCGCCGCTGTCCGAGGGCATGACGCGGCCGGAGGCCCTGATCCAGGGACTCGCCGGTCTCGGCATCGTGCTCACCGCCGTCAACATGTTCGGCGGCTTCGCCGTCACCCAGCGCATGCTGGCAATGTTCCGCAAATAAGGGAGACGCAACAATGTCCGCAAGTCTGGCAACCGTCTCCTACATCGGAGCAACCATCCTGTTCATCCTCAGTCTGGGTGGACTGTCCAATCCTGAATCGTCGCGCCGCGGCAATCTCTACGGCATGATCGGCATGACCATCGCCGTGCTGGCGACCATCTTCGGGCCGCGCGTCACCGGCGGCGGCATCACGCTGATCATCGGCGCGATGGCGGTCGGCGGGGCGATCGGCATCTTTGCCGCGCGCACCGTCAAGATGACGCAGATGCCCGAACTGGTCGCGCTGATGCACAGCCTGGTCGGTCTGGCCGCCTGTCTGGTCGGCTTCGCCAACTACATCGATCCGTCGGTGCAGATGGAAGGGGCCGAAAAAACCATCCACGCAGTCGAAATCTATGTCGGCATTCTGATCGGCGCAGTGACCTTTTCCGGATCCATCATCGCTTTCGGCAAACTCTCCGGCAAGATCGGCGGCAGCCCGCTGCTGCTGCCCGGGCGCCATTTCATGAATCTGCTCGGCCTGCTGGTCGTCGCATGGTTCGGCTGGCAGTTCATTCACAGCGCGTCGGTGAGCGAGGGGATGACACCGCTGCTCGTCATGACGGTGATTTCGCTGCTGTTCGGCATCCACATGGTGATGGCGATCGGCGGCGCCGACATGCCGGTGGTGGTGTCTATGCTCAACAGCTACTCGGGCTGGGCGGCGGCGGCAACCGGCTTCATGCTGTCGAACGACCTGCTGATCGTCACCGGCGCACTGGTCGGCTCCAGCGGCGCGATTCTGTCCTACATCATGTGCCGCGCGATGAATCGCAATTTCATCAGCGTGATCGCCGGCGGCTTCGGCACCGAGGGCGGCAAACCGGCGCCCAAGGCCGACGGCGCGCAACCGGCCGGCGAAGTGGTGCCGATCAGCGCAACCGAAACCGCCGAGCTGCTGCGCGAAGCAAAAAATGTGATTATCGTGCCGGGCTACGGCATGGCGGTGGCACAGGCGCAACACACGGTCTACGAGATCACCAAGTTTCTGCGCGAGAAAAAAATCAACGTGCGCTTCGGCATCCATCCGGTCGCCGGTCGCATGCCCGGCCACATGAACGTGCTCCTGGCCGAAGCCAAGGTGCCCTACGACATCGTGATGGAAATGGACGAGATCAATGCCGACTTTCCGGACACCGATGTGGCGATGGTGATCGGCGCCAACGACATCGTGAACCCGGCGGCCCAGGAGGACCCATCGAGCCCGATCGCCGGCATGCCGGTGCTCGAAGTGTGGAAGGCGAAAACCTCGATCGTGATGAAACGCAGCATGGCCTCGGGCTACGCCGGGGTCGACAATCCGCTCTTCTACAAGGAGAACAACCGCATGCTGTTCGGCGATGCGAAGAAGATGCTCGATGAAGTGCTCGTCGCGCTGAAGACCTGAACGCCGCCGGCGCATTCGTTAAAATGGCCGCCTCCACACAGGGGCGGCCGTTTTTTTGCGCCCGGCAGTGCCGCGCCGCTAACTGCTCCCGTCACCCGACTTGCCGGTCACCCGTGCGCGCACGGCGCCGCGCGCGAACGTCACGCGCAGGTCGTCGTTCACGCGCAACTGCGCCGCGTCGCGCACGAATTTGCCGTCCGCCGTTTCCGCAATGCTGTAGCCGCGCTCCAGCACCGCACCCGGGTTGAGATGGCCGAGTTGCGCCGACAGATTCTTCAGTTCGGCGCGCAGTCCCTGCAATTGATTGACGGCGCCGCTGCGCAGGCGTTGCGACAGCGTGCGCGCTGCGGTCGTCATGGCAGCAAGGTCGGGCCGCGCCGCGCGCAGTTCCTGATGCAAGCCGCGCAGACGCCAGCTGCGATCGCCGGCGCCGCGTCCCCAGCCATTGCGCAGGCGACTCCCCAGGTGGCCGAGATGGCCCAATTGCGACTCGATCCGTTCTCCCGGATGCACCAGACTGCGCGCGAGCCCATCGAGTTGCTGCATGCGGCGCTCAAGCACGCGTTCGACGCTGCGCCGCAGGCTTTGCGCGAAGTGCGCCAGCTCCTGACCGAGTTCCACGTGATCGGGACACACCAGCTGCGCGGCAGCGGTCGGCGTCGGCGCGCGCAGGTCGGCGACAAAATCGGCAATCGTAAAATCGGTTTCATGGCCGACACCGCTGACCACCGGCAGCGCACAGGCGTGGATGGCGCGCGCGACGACCTCTTCGTTGAATGCCCACAGATCCTCGATGCTGCCGCCGCCGCGACAGACGATCAGCACGTCACATTCGGCGCGCGCGTCGGCCGCGGCAATCGCCGCGGCGATTTCGCGTCCGGCGCCCTCGCCCTGCACCGCCGTCGGATAAATCACCACAGGAATCGCCGGCATGCGCCGCCGCAAGGTGGTCAGCACGTCGCGCAATGCCGCCGCCTTGAGCGAGGTGACCACGCCGATCGCGCGCGGAAAGCGCGGCAACTCGCGGCGTGCCGCATCATCGAACAAGCCCTCCGCCTGCAATTTCGCCTTCAGTTTTTCGAACGCCGCATACAGGGCGCCGAGACCCGAGCGGCGCATCGCCTCGACATTCAGCTGAAATTCGCCGCGCGCCTCGTAAAAAGACGGATACGCGCGCACCTCGACCTGCATGCCGTTGACCGGTTGCCAATCCTGCAACTGCATCTTGTGACGGAACATCACGCAGCGCACCTGCGCCTGCGCATCCTTCAGCGAAAAATAGCAATGCCCGGAGGCGGCACGCACAAAATTGGATATTTCGCCTGACACCCACATCAGGGGCAAACTGGATTCGACGATATCCTTGGCGAGGCGGTTAAGTTCCGCCACGCCATAAACGCGCGCCGCTGTATCGCTCTCGCCGATTTTTTTCATCGCAGGATTTTAACTGCGCAGGCGCCTCAGGCCGAGAAAAAAAGCCGCCGATTCAAAGCTGCGCGCAACACGCTCGAGCGTGCCCCGGACGTGCTCATCCACAATCGTCATGCAAATGTCACCGGATCCGCGCACACACCGCAGGCCCCAGAGGGAAAATTATGTAACAGCATGTTTTATATATTAATTATTTAACGTTTAAAAAATGGGCAGCCCAACAAAACCCCTTACAGGCAACTTACTTAGCTGACTTGTTTACAAACGCTGCACAACCTTATCCACAGCAATTGTGGATAACATCCGGGCTTGATGCAGCGATTCCAAATGATTGAAAAAATCATTTGCGCCGCGCAATTTTTTATGCGTTTTTTGTGCACGCCAGCCGCAAAAAACACCGCTGCAGAAATGTCCTGCAGCGAGCATATGCGCGCTTGCTGAAAAGGCATCGCCCATATACAGTTACGCCGTTCAAATCAGCTTGAATCGGAGAAGCGCGTGTTTGCATTGATCGAAGCAGCGGGATGGCCGATCTGGCCACTATTGATTGCATCGGTGATCTCGCTTGCCATCATCGGTGAACGCGGCTGGTCGCTGCGCGGCAGCATGGTGGCGCCGAAAGATCTGCTCAACCAGGTGATTCAGGAATACAAGCAGAACGGCGTCAATCCGCAGACGCTGGCGCGTCTGTCCGCCGGCTCGCCGCTTGGCCAGATTCTCGCTGCCGGCCTGAAGAATGTAAAAAACACCCCTCAGGTGATGAAAGAGGCGCTCGACGACACCGGCCGTGCAGTCGCCCATGACCTCGAACGCTTTCTCAACACGCTTGGCACCATCGCCTCGATCAGCCCGCTGCTCGGCCTGCTCGGCACCGTCATCGGCATGATCGAAATTTTCGGTTCGCAGGCGCCCTCGGGCAGCAATCCGATCGTGCTCGCGCACGGCATTTCGGTGGCGCTCTACAACACCGCGATGGGCCTCGTGGTCGCGATTCCGAGCATGATTTTCTACCGTCACTTCCGCGGCCGCGTCGATTCGCTGATCGTCGATATGGAAAGCCAGGCGGTAAAGCTGGTCGAAATTCTGCACGGCGAACGCCAGAGCTGAAAGGGCGGACACCTTGAATTTCCGCCTCGGCCGTCCGAAGGAAGAGCCCGAAATCAACCTGATTCCGTTGATCGACGTGCTGCTGGTGATTTTGATCTTTCTGATGGTCACCACCACGTATTCGCGTTTTGCCGAACTGCAGATCAACCTGCCGACGGCCGAGGCGAACAAGCCCGAAGAACGCCCCAACCAGATCAATGTTGCGGTCGACGGCCAGGGCCTGTACACGGTGAACAAGGCCGCGGTGCCGTTCCGCAGCACCGAAAGCCTCGCCGAGGAACTCAAGCGCGCGGCCGGCGGCAACGCGGACCCGGTCATCATCATCAATGCCGACGCCACCGCGACCCATCAGTCGGTGATCAATGTCATGGAAGCCGCGCGCGTCGCCGGCTACAGCCGCATCACCTTCACCACCCAGTCGGGCAAGAAATAAACGGCCGCCGCGAGCGCGGCGCGCGGTATGCCCGGATTCAGACCCGACTTTCCGCCCACCGCCTGACTGCCTATGCGCCGGCCGGATCAACTCTGGTATGACCGTTCGCTGCCGGCGCGTGCCTGCTGCCTGCTGCTGTGGCCATTAAGCCTGCTGTTTGCCTGCATCACAGCCGTTCGACGCACCGCCTTTCACCGCAACTGGTTTGCAGTCTCGCGCCTGACAGTGCAGGTTGTCGTCGTCGGCAATATCAGCGTCGGCGGCACCGGTAAAACGCCGTTGACGATCGCGCTCGCGCAAACACTCGCGCAACGACACTACCGCCCCGGCATCATAACCCGCGGTTATGGCGGCAGCGCCGGCGCGCCTCAAGCAGTCGATGCCGACAGCGATCCTGCAGTCACCGGCGACGAAGCGCTGCTGCTGGCGCGGCACTCCGGTTGCCCGGTGTGGATCGGCGCCAACCGGGTGGCGGCGGCACGCGGACTGCTCGCCGCGCATCCGGATTGCAACCTGCTGCTCAGCGACGACGGTCTGCAGCACTACGCACTGGGTCGCGACATTGAGATTGCGGTCATCGACGCGGCACGCGGCTTCGGCAACGGACTGCAACTGCCCGCCGGCCCTTTGCGCGAACCGGTCACACGCCTTGCCGGCGTCGCTGCCATTGTCGTCAACGGCGATGGTCCGCTGCCGCCCGCCTTGCCAACCGAGGCGGCTGTTTTTCGCATGACGCTCTGCGGCGAACGCTTTACCAACCTGCGCGATCCGCAGCAGCACGTAACGGCCGCCTGGTTCGCAGGCCGCGCGGTGCATGCGGCGGCCGCCATCGGCAATCCGCAGCGTTTTTTCGATCATTTGCGCACGCTCGGCATCGCCCATCAGGCCCACGCCTTCCCCGACCACCATGTCTACCGCGCAGGTGACCTCGATTTCGGCCCGCAGTCTGTGGTGATCATGACCGCGAAGGACGCGGTAAAATGCGAACGTTTTGCACAGGATAATCATTGGGTATTGCAGGTCGAAGCCGTGATCGACGGTGACCTGACCGGACTCATCACGCAGCAACTCGGAAGGCCGCACTGAATGGATGCCAAACTGCTCGATATACTGGTTTGCCCGATCTGCAAGGGGCCGCTGGTTTACGCCAAGCCCCGGCAGGAGTTGATTTGCAAGCCTGACCGGCTTGCCTTTGCGGTGCGCGACGGCATTCCCGTCATGCTCGAGGACGAGGCGCGCAAGCTCGCGCCCGAGGAAGAAGTTTGAGATCGAAGGCGTTGCGCCGCGCGCATGTCTGATTTCGTCGTCGTCATCCCGGCGCGTTATGCGTCGACGCGCCTGCCCGGCAAGCCGTTGCTGGACATCGGCGGCAAGCCGATGGTGGTGCATGTTGCCGAACGCGCACGCGCCAGCGGCGCCAGCGCAGTTATCGTCGCCACCGATCATGCTGACATCGCCGCCGCCGTAGAGGCGCACGGCTTCACGGCGATGATGACGCGCAGCGATCACGCTTCGGGCACCGACCGGATCGCCGAAGTGGCGGCACGGCACAAGCTTACGGCGGACACGATTGTCGTCAACGTGCAGGGCGACGAACCGCTGATAGACCCCGCACTGATCAGCGCGGTCGCCAACCAGTTGGCCGCGCATGCCGATGCAGCGATCGCCACCGTCTGCTGTCCGCTCACCGACGCCGCGCAGATGGCCGGCAGCAGCGTGGTCAAGGTGGTGCTCGACAAAAACGGTTACGCGCTCTATTTCAGCCGCGCGCCGATTCCGTTTGCGCGCGATGCATTCGCCGGCGGCATCCTTGCCCTGCCGCCGGGCCTGCCGGCCTACCGCCATATCGGCCTCTACGCCTACCGCGTGCAATTTCTCGCCTGCTATGCGCAACTGGCACCGGCGGCGATCGAAGAGGCCGAGGCACTCGAGCAACTGCGCGCGCTCTGGCACGGCTATCGCGTCAGCGTCGCGATTGCCGCCGCGGCGCCGCACGCCGGCGTGGACACACCGGCGGACCTCGAAGTCGCCCGAAAATTGCTCGCACGCAATTAAATGACACTGCAATGATCACGGTATAATGGCGGCATCTCCACCCGCGGCAAATCCATCATGAAGCGAATCATTCTTCTCGGCATGCCCGGTGCGGGCAAAGGTACGCAGGCGCGCTTTCTCACCGAGCGTTACGGTGTGCCGCAAATCTCGACCGGGGACATGCTGCGCGCCGAAGTCAAAGCCGGCACCCCGCTGGGGCTGGAAGCGAAAAAATTCATGGATGCCGGGGCGCTGGTGCCGGATGCGGTGGTCATCAAGATGGCCGAAGCACGCGTCAAGCGCGATGACTGCGCCAACGGCTTCATCGTCGATGGCTTCCCGCGCACCATCGCGCAGGCCGAGGCACTGCAGGCCGCAGGCGTCGGGATCGATTACGTGATTGATATCGAAACCGCCGACGAGGAGATTCTGCGCCGCATGAGCGGCCGCCGCGTCCACCCGCCGTCGGGCCGCACCTACCATGTCGAATTCAATCCGCCCAAGGTCGCCGGCCACGACGACGTCACCGGCGAGCCCCTAGTGCAGCGCCCGGACGATCTGGAAGAAACCGTGCGCAAGCGGATCGATACCTACCACGCCCAGACCAAGCCACTGGTTGACTATTATCGCAGCCGCAGCGGCCCCAATGCCGCCCGCTACGTCAAAATCAACGGCGTCGGCGCCGTCGAGGCCATTCGCGACAGCATCTTTGCCGCGATTGCCTAGATTCGCAGGGCAGATTTGCCGCGGGGTGCGAAAAGACGCACTTCTGCGGTAAAATATTGGGTTTGACCACTCCGGCTTCGGCAACGGATCACCCAGTATGGCAGTCAAAAACGCCTTTTACGCCCAGTCCGGCGGCGTCACCGCCGTCATCAACGCCACCGCCTGTGGCCTGATCGAGGCTGCGCGCAAACACAAAAACCGCATCGGCAAGGTCTACGCCGGCCGCGACGGCATTGTCGGCGCGCTGACCGAGGACCTGATCGACACCTCAAAGGAATCAGCCGCGTCGATTCGCGCGCTGCGCCACACTCCTGCCGGCGCCTTCGGCTCCTGCCGCTACAAACTCAAGGGGCTGGAGGAAAACCGCGCCCAGTACGAGCGCCTGATCGCGGTTTTCAAGGCCCACAACATCGGCTATTTTTTCTACAACGGCGGCAACGATTCGGCCGACACCGCCTACAAGGTGTCGCAGATTTCCGGCGCGCTCGGTTATCCGGTGATCTGCGTCGGCGTGCCGAAGACCGTCGATAACGATCTCGCCGTGACCGACTGCTGCCCGGGATTCGGCTCGGTCGCCAAATATGTCGCCACCAGCATGCGCGAAGCCGGCTTCGATGTCGCCTCGATGGCGCGCACTTCGACCAAGGTGTTCGTGCTCGAAGTGATGGGCCGCCACGCCGGCTGGATCACCGCCGCCTGCGGGCTGGCCGCCGAAAAGGCCGGTGACGCGCCGCACGTGCTGCTGTTCCCCGAACTCGTTTTCGAGCAGGACAAATTCCTTGCCCGCGTCGATGCGGTCGTCAAGCAATACGGCTACTGCACGATCGGCGTGTCCGAGGGTATCCGCGGCGCCGACGGCAAGTTCCTCTCGGAGTCCGGCCTGAAAGACGCCTTCGGCCACGCGCAACTGGGCGGCGTTGCGCCGCAGATCGCCAATCTGATCAAAGACAAACTCGGCTACAAATACCATTGGGCGGTGGCCGACTACCTGCAACGCGCGGCGCGCCACCTCGCTTCGAAGACCGATGTCGAGCAAGCCTATGCCGTGGGCAAAGCGGCGGTTGAACTCGCCATCAAGGGCCGCAACGCGGTGATGCCGGTGATCGTGCGCAAATCGAACAAGCCCTACCGCTGGGCGATCGAGGCGGCCGATCTGAAGGACATCGCGAACAAGGAAAAGATGATGCCGCGCGACTTCATCACCGCCGACGGCTTTCACATCACGGCCAGGTGCCGCCAGTATCTGGCGCCGCTGATCGCGGGCGAAGACTATCCGCCCTATCGCAATGGACTGCCGTCCTACATCAAATTGAAGAATGTCGCGGTGAAAAAGAAACTCGCCGCCGGCTTCAAGGTTTAATCACAAGGTATAGCAGGCGAATACGGCCCTGACCAAAAGGGCCGACAACCATAACGGGAGAGAGCGGCAATGAGTTCACAAACAGGGTTGATCCTCGCGCTGGCCTGCGCGGCGATTGGAATTTTATTTGGCATCGTCTGGGCGCTGTGGATCAACAAACAGCCCACCGGCAACGACCGCATGCGCGAAATCGCGGCGGCCATTCAGCAGGGGGCGACTGCCTACCTCAACCGCCAGTACACGACGATCGCCGTGGTCGGCGCGATCCTGTTCGTGCTGATCGGGCTGTTCCTGCACTGGCCGACAGCGATCGGCTTTGCAGTCGGCGCGATCTTGTCCGGGTTGGCCGGCTACGTCGGCATGAACGTTTCGGTGCGCGCCAACGTGCGCACGGCCGAGGCGGCGCGCACGGGCCTCAATGAAGCGCTGGCGGTGGCCTTCCGCGGCGGCGCGATCACCGGTCTTCTCGTTGTCGGCCTCGGCCTGCTCGGCGTCGCCGGCTTTTTCTGGGTGCTGCTCGGCAACGCGGCGCAGGGCGCCACCATCAGTGACATCGCACACCCGCTGGTCGGCCTCGCCTTCGGCGGCTCGCTGATCTCGATCTTCGCGCGTCTGGGCGGCGGCATCTTTACCAAGGGTGCCGACGTCGGCGCCGACCTCGTCGGCAAAGTCGAAGCGGGCATTCCCGAAGACGACCCGCGCAATCCGGCGGTGATTGCGGACAACGTCGGCGACAACGTCGGCGACTGCGCCGGCATGGCGGCCGACCTGTTCGAAACCTATGCGGTCACCATCGTCGCCACCATCATTCTCGGCGCGCTGGTGCTGTCGAAAGTGGAAGTTGCCCTCAACGCCGCAGTCTACCCGCTGGTGCTGGGCGGCGTGTCGATTATCGCCTCGGTGATCGGCTGCTACTTCGTCAAAGCCCGCGACGGCGGCAAGATCATGAACGCGCTCTACCGCGGCCTCGCTGTCGCCGGCGTGCTGGCGTTGATCGCCTTCTGGTTCGTCACTAACAGCCTGATGGGCAATATCAACGAGTTTTATCCGGAACTGTCGGCGGCCAAGCTGTTCGGCACCTCGGTGATCGGCCTCGTGCTGACCGCGCTGATGGTAGTCATCACAGAGTACTACACCGCCACCGAATACGGCCCGGTGCAACACATCGCCGCCGCCTCAACCACCGGTCACGGCACCAACATCATCGCCGGCCTCGGCGTTTCGATGAAAGCGACGGCGTTGCCGGTGCTGGCGGTTTGCGCGGCAATCTACTGCGCCTTTGCGCTCGCCGGCCTCTATGGCATAGCCATCGCCGCGACCTCGATGCTGTCGATGACCGGCATCATTGTCGCCCTCGACGCCTACGGCCCGATCACCGACAACGCCGGCGGCATCGCCGAAATGTCGGGTCTGCCCGATTCGGTGCGCGCGATCACCGATCCGCTCGACGCGGTGGGCAACACCACCAAGGCGGTGACCAAGGGCTACGCCATCGGTTCGGCCGGCCTCGCCGCACTCGTGCTGTTCGCCGACTACACGCACGCCCTTGAAGCCGCGGGCAAGGTCGTGACCTTCGACCTGTCGAACCACTACGTCATCATCGGCCTCTTCATCGGCGGCATGGTGCCGTACCTGTTCGGCGCGATGGCGATGGAAGCCGTCGGCCGCGCCGCCGGTTCGGTGGTGGTTGAAGTGCGCCGCCAGTTCAAGGAAATCAAGGGCATCATGGAAGGCACCGCGAAGCCGGATTATTCGCGCGCGGTCGACATGCTGACCAAGGCCGCCATCGGTGAAATGATGGTGCCGTCGCTGCTGCCAGTGCTGATCCCGATCGTGGTCGGCGTCGGCTTCTCGTGGCTGGCAGGCGGGGTTGCCGGCGCGCAGGCGCTGGGCGGCGTGCTGATGGGCACCATCGTCACCGGCCTCTTCGTCGCGATTTCGATGACGACCGGTGGTGGCGCCTGGGACAACGCCAAAAAATACATTGAAGACGGCCACCACGGCGGCAAAGGCTCCGAAGCCCACAAGGCGGCGGTGACCGGCGACACCGTCGGCGACCCTTATAAAGATACGGCGGGCCCGGCGGTCAATCCGCTGATCAAGATCATCAATATCGTTGCCCTGCTGATCGTGCCTTTGCTGTAAACGATTCAAGGAAACCGATTAAACGGGGGCGCAAGCCCCCGTTTCTTTTTGGCCTGCGGCCGCCGTTATAATCGGCGCTTTCGTATTCGCGGAGCCCCACCGATGAAATATTCCCTCGCCGAACGCAAAGTTGTCACCAAAGGCGACTACTGGATCGCACCCGGTGCCAGCGTGATCGGCAGCGTCACTCTGGAGAACAACGTCAGCGTCTGGTTCAACGCGGTGATTCGCGGCGACAACGAACAGATCACGCTCGGCGAAAATTCGCAGGTGCAGGACGGTGCAGTGCTGCATGCCGACCCCGGCTTTCCGTGCACACTCGGCAATAACGTCAGTATCGGCCACCTCGCCATGGTGCACGGCTGCACCGTCGGCGACGGCACGCTGGTCGGCATCAAGAGCGTCATACTCAACGGCGCGGTAATCGGCAAAAACTGCCTGATCGGCGCCAATGCGCTGATCGCGGAAGGCAAGGTCATTCCGGACGGCTCGCTGGTGGTCGGCTCACCCGGCAAGGTGGTGCGTCAACTGACGCCGGAGGAAATCGCCCGCATCAACGGCACCGCCGGCAACTACGTCAAACGCTTCAAGCGTTATCAGGCCGAACTCGCCGCCGACTGATTACGCAGCGGCACGCCGGCCATGCCATAATCGTTGCCACGATCCTGACACGGCGGCGACACGGCGATGCTGAAGTTCGGCTTCAAGATCAAGACCCGCGGCGGCATGGTGGTGGACAACCTGCTGGTGTCGGCGCGCGACCGCGCGGAAGCCGAGCAGAAGATCATGCAGATCTACCACCACTGCGAAATTCTCGACTGTCACGAGGCGCAGCAACCGCTGAAGGAAGACAGCCAGGGACTCAATCTGGAGAGTGCGATCGCGCTGATTTCGCGCGAGGCCGATCCGGACGCGCCGTCCGTCAACTAGCTGGCGAAAAAGCCCGCCGCTTCCAGTTCGTCCAGCAGCGCCGAATAATCGCGCGCACCGCGACTGTCGGGCGCATGCGCGAACACATCCTTGTTTTGCGCCGGGCTCTCGGCGAGACTGACATTTTCTGCGATGCGCGTTTCGCACAATTCGGCGCCGAAATGCTCGCGCAGGCGGCGGTCGATGTCCCACGACATCTTGCGGCGGCTGTCGAAGCGCGTAATCACGTAGCGGCGCAGCGGCGGCTGCTTGATCACGCGCTCCAGCGCGCGCAGCGTGCGCTCAACCTGCATCGCGCCCTTGATCGCCAGGTAATCGGCCGAAACCGGAATGATCACGCAATCGCTGGCGAATATGCCGTTGAGCGACAGCACACCGAGCATTGGACAGGCATCCATCAAAATCGAGCGCTCGCTGTTGAGGCCCTCGCGCAGAATTCCCGCGTTGAGCCGGTTGAGCGCCTGCGGACCTTTGCCGAACTGGGTATCGACCTTCGCCAGATCGAGGTGCGACGGAATGACCGGCCAGCCGCCGCCGCCGCTGCGGATCAGTTCGCCCAAGCCGCGGGTTTCCTGATAATAGGCATAGAGGCTTTCATTGCCGCTGCCCACCGTCACGCCGCAAATCGAGGACAGGTGAGCCTGCGGATCAAGGTCGAGCACCAGCGGCACGCGCCCTCGCCGCGTCAGCAGGGCGGCCAGATTGAGCGTGGTGGTAGTTTTGCCGACGCCGCCCTTTTGATTGAATACGACGATCCTAGACATTCACCCCGAGACCCTGCTCCACGCAATCATGCAACGGACAAGCGGTTTCGACCTGCCGGCTATCTTACACGGGATTGCGCGAATGCCGTGACATTGCAGCGGCATGACGCTTCATCAGCGACCGGCGCGCAGCTTTTCCCATTCAACATAGTTGCGCGTGCCGAAGTCCGGCGGAAACTGCGGCGTCTGCGTTTCGAGCCAGCGAAAGGGCTCGCCGCCGACATGGCGGAACGCATGACTGGTGCCGACCCCGGTCCAGGCGAAATCGCCGGCGCCGAGGCGAAAGCTGCGATCCTCGATTTCCATCTCGACCTCGCCGCTCAAACCGAGATAAAACTCTTCGAGCGGATGA
Organism: uncultured beta proteobacterium; assembly: GCA_903889565.1. Classification (GTDB taxonomy): domain Bacteria; phylum Pseudomonadota; class Gammaproteobacteria; order Burkholderiales; family SG8-41; genus PALSA-1004. The sequence goes on along the minus strand of CAISYC010000068.1, from coordinate 207,772 downwards.
TCGTGGCGCGTGCGATGGCCGCCGACCGCCATCTCGCCGCGCATCATGAAAAAACAGCGCGCGCCGAAGCTGCGCTCCATGAAGCGGAATACCGACATGCCGCGCTGAAGTTCGCCGCTGCGGCCTGCGATTGGATTTTCCGCCTTGAAGCAACCGACCGCGGCCGGCGCGCCGGCCGGCACCGCCGGCTCAGGCCACGCGTCGTCGCCGGTAAAAAATGTGTCCCTGAAAGCCGCCGCCGGCTTGGGCTGTGGTGCGAGCACCTCGAACCAGCGCGCAATCTGCGTGCCGCGGTTGCGAAAGGCGTGGGCGGTAGCGGTCGGCACCAGCGCATAACTGTCGGCCGGCAGCACGATCAACTCGCCGTTGCGCAGCAGTTCGAGCTCACCTTCAAATACATAGAGGCCTTTTTCGTAGGCATGCACGCAGCCGGCGACATGGCCGCCGGACTGCAGGCGCGCAATGCAGGCCTCGACATGCACCGAGCCGGCCGCACGATCGATCAGACTGCTGCGCTCGAATCCGCTTGCATGTCCGGCATACACTGCGGGCACGCCGAAACGCGCTTGATCGATTTTGCCGACACAGTACTGCATGCTCTATCCCTCAGCCGTGACAAGCCCGCATTATATCGGCAGCGCGCGGCAAAAGCCCCGCACGCCGGCATGGTTTCATTTTGAATTCACTGCGGCCTGTGGCCTAATAGCCGCTTTGAATTTGAAGCCCGCGACATGAGCACACACCGCGCGTTCCGCTATTACGACCTCGTCATGGTCGCATTCGTCACCATCCTTGTTTGTTCCAACCTGATCGGGCCGGCGAAAATCGCCCAAATCGACGTGCCGGTTCTGGGCGTGCTGACGTTCGGCGCCGGCGTGCTGTTTTTCCCGATCTCCTATGTATTCGGCGACATCCTCACCGAGGTCTACGGCTATGCGCGTTCGCGCCGCGTGATCTGGGCCGGTTTCGCCGCGCTTGCGTTCGCCTCGGTGATGGCGTGGGTCATCGTGCAGTTGCCGCCGGCGCCGTTCTGGCACAACCAGCCGGCGTACGAAACGGCGTTCGGCTCGACCTGGCGCATCGCGCTCGCCTCGCTCGTCGCCTTCGCCTGCGGCGAGTTCGTCAACTCATTCGTGCTCGCCAAGATGAAAATCCTCACCGAGGGACGCTGGCTGTGGACACGCACCATCGGCTCGACGATTTTCGGCGAAGCCGTCGATTCGACGCTGTTCTATCCGCTCGCGTTCTACGGCACCGGCATCATTCCCGACGACAAGCTGCCGCTGGTGATGCTCGCGCAATTCGTCACCAAGGTCGGCGTCGAAGTCGTGTTCACGCCGGTGACCTACAAGATCGTGGCCTGGCTCAAAGCCGTCGAGCACGAGGATTACTATGACCGCAAAACCGATTTCAACCCATTCCGCCTCGATGCCTGAGCCTTGGGCGTCCGCTATACTTCGGCCATGAACTCCAAGACTCCTGCGCATCAAAAGAACTGGCGCACGCCGACCATCGTCCTGCTGTGCGGCGGCATTGCGCTGACCGTCGCACTCGGCACGCGGCACAGCTTCGGCCTGTTCCTGCTGCCGATGACCATGGATATGGAGTGGAACCGGCAAACCTTCGCCTTCGCCATGGCGTTGCAGAATCTGGTCTACGGCATCGCTCAACCCTTCACCGGCATGATCGCCGACCGCTTCGGCGCCGCGCGCGTGATGATTGCCGGCACGGTGATCTACGCGCTGGGCCTGGTGTGGATGGCCAATCCGGCGAGCGGCGCGGAATTCAGCCTCAGCGCCGGCGTGCTGATTGGCCTCGCCCTGTCCTGCAGCGGATTCAGCATCGTCTTCGGCGTCATCGGACGCGCCTTTCCGGCGGAGAAGCGCAGCACCGCGCTCGGCATCGCCGGCGCCGCCGGTTCTCTCGGTCAATTTGTCATGCTGCCCTTCGGCCAGATGCTGATCAACCACATCGGCTGGCACTATGCGCTGATGACGCTGGCGCTGACCGTGCTGGTGATTGCGCCGCTGTCGGCGGCGATGGTCGAGGACCGCGCCTCGCAACCGGTGTCGCAGAACCGGCAGTCGATCCCGGAGGCGCTGCGCGAAGCGAGTCGCCATCAGGGCTTCTGGTTGCTGTGTCTGGGCTATACGGTTTGCGGCTTCCAGGTCATGTTCATCTCGATCCACTTTCCCGCCTATATGGCCGACCAGCACATGACGCCCGAAGTCGGCATGCGCGCGCTCGCGCTCATCGGCCTCTTCAACGTCATGGGCAGTTATACCTGGGGCTGGCTGGGCGGACGCCATACCAAAAAATACCTGCTCAGTACACTGTATCTCGCGCGCTCGGTGGCGATTGCGATTTTCATCGCCTTTCCGGTGTCACCATGGTCGGTCTACCTGTTCGGCGCCGTCATTGGCTTTCTGTGGCTCGGCACGGTGCCGCTGACCAGCGGCGTGATCGCGCAGATTTTCGGTGTCAAATATCTGTCCACGCTGACCGGCATTGCGTTCTTTTTCCATCAGGTCGGCAGTTTCTTCGGCATCGAAGTCGCCGGTTATCTCTACGACACCACCGGTTCGTATACGCTGATGTGGATGCTGACCATCGGCATGGGCATCGTCGCCGGCGTCTTGAACTACCCGATCGACGACCGCCAGATCGAGCGCCACCCCGCCGGCGCTACAGCCTGATTTCATAATCTGAGAAGCGCCATGCCGCCGGCGATGATAGCGGCGCCCGCGACGCGCCACGATCCCAGTCGCTCCTTCAGCAAAGTGCAACCGATCACCGCCGCAAACAATACCGAGGTCTCGCGCAGTGCCGCGATCGCCGCAATCGGCGCGGCAATCATTGCCCACAATGCGATCGAATAAGACCCTAGCACGCAGAAGCCGCCGATGGTCGCCTGACGCCAGCGTGCGCGGCAGTAGACCCACACGCGCGAGCGCTCTTTGATCCACGCCGCGAACACCACTGGCGGCGCTTCGAGCAAAAACATCCACAAGCAATAACTCAGTGGATTGCCCGAGGCGCGTGTGCCGTTGCCATCGACCAGCGTGTAACCGGCGATCACCACCGCAATCGCCAATGCCAGCGGTGTGGCGCGTTCGGCAAACACCTGCGGATGCCGCAGCACCGGTAACAGGATGCCGAGGCAGATCAAGCCGATGCCGGACCACACCGTCACGCTCAGTGTTTCGCCCAGCCAGATCACACCGACCAGCGCCACCAGCATGGGTGCAATGCCGCGCATCAGCGGATAGACATGCGACAGGTCGCCGACGCGATAGACCGCCCCCAGCATCAAAAAATAACAGATGTGCAGCATGGCCGAACCGGCCAGCCACGGCCACGCTGCCGGTGCCGGCGGTGGCAGAAAAGGCAGTGCGAGCGCCGCCAGCACGGCGGCAGCAATCGTCAACGCCACCGTATCGAGCAGCGTATCGGCGCTCGATTTGATGATGGCGTTCCACGATGCATGCAGCAACGCGGCAAAAAGCACCAGCAGAAAAACGTTCAGCGAAACAGTCATGGGCAATTGCTTGTTGTCATGCGCACGGCAGCGCGCTTTTTTGCCGATGGTATCCCAGGTTGGCGCCGGCGCGTAAGATGCGTCTTGGGCACATTGCCGTCACCGCGGAGTCATCATGGCTGCACAATCCGACATTACCAACATGGCGCTGTTCTGCGACTTCGAGAACGTCGCACTCGGCGTGCGCGACGCCAAGTACGAAAAATTCGATATCGACAAGGTGCTTGAGCGCCTGCTGTTGAAAGGCAGCATCGTTGTCAAAAAAGCCTACTGCGACTGGGATCGCTACAAGACTTTCAAGGGCGCGATGCACGAAGCATCGTTCGAGCTGATCGAGATTCCGCATGTACGCATGTCCGGCAAGAATTCCGCCGACATCCGCATGGTGGTCGATGCGCTCGATCTCTGCTATACCAAGTCGCACGTCGATACCTTCGTCATCATCAGCGGCGACTCGGATTTTTCACCGCTGGTCTCCAAGCTGCGCGAGAACAACAAAACGGTAATCGGCGTTGGCGTCAAGAATTCGACCTCGGACCTGCTGATCGCCAACTGCGACGAATTCATTTTCTACGACGACCTCGTGCGCGAAAAACCCGTGCGCAAGCGTGCCGCGCCCAAGAAAGCCGCGCCGAAAGCCGCTGCCGATGCGCCTGCCGCCGAAACCGCGCCGGCGCCGAAAACCGATGAAGACCGCAAGCAGGAAGCGCTCGATCTGATCCTGGAGACGATCGAAGCACTCGGCACCGAACGCGGTGAAGACGGCAAGATCTGGGGCTCGATGGTCAAACAGGCGCTGAAGCGCCGCAAGCCCGGTTTCACCGAGTCGTACTATGGCTTTCGTTCATTCAACAAGCTGCTTGAAGAAGGCCAGACGCGCAATCTCCTCACACTTGAGCGCGACGACAAATCCGGCGGCTATATCATTCACATCCTCGCGCACGACGACTAGGCGGCGCGACTACACCTTAGCCGGCTGCGCGGCCTCGGCCAGCAGCCAGTCGCGAAACGCTGCCACTGCAGGCCGCTGCCCGCTCATGTCATTGCTGACGGCGTAGTACGCCGATTTAAGCGGCACTTCGAGTTCGAATGGCAGTACCAGCCGGCCGACTGCGAGTTCGTTGGCCGCCAGCAGCGGTATGGTTGCCACCACGCCGAGCGAATCGGCGGCCGCCTCGATCGCCAGCACGGCATGACTGAAATGCGCGCCGTGGCTGGTATCTATTCCCTCGACGCCGGCTGCACGCAGCCAGGCATCCCAGAAAGTGACGCCGTCGTACAGCATGCCGGTGTCGTCATGCACCAGCATGTGGTGCGCCAGATCCTGCGGGCGGCGCAGCGGCTGTTCGCCATGCAACAGCCGCGGGCTGCAGATCGGGGCAATGGTCGGCGCAAACAGCTTGTCGGCACGGTAGCCGGTGTAACCGCCGTGGCCGTACAAAATCGCCACATCCGATTCCTGCAGCCAGTTCTCCAGCGTTGCCAGTTCGACATCGCTGTCGGGCGCGCCCTGCTTGACGCGCCGCAGGCGCGCCGACACGCGCACGTCGATTTCCGGATGCGCCGAAAAAAACCGGTGAAGGCGCGGTACCAGCCAGCGCGTGGCGAACGACGGCGCCGCGCTAATGGTGAGCTGTCCGCTGTCGGCACGCGGCCGCAGCACAGCCACCGCCTGCGCCAGTGTTTCGAAACCGGCGCTCAGGCGCGGCAGCGCTTCGCGCGCGGCCGGCGTCAGTTCGATGCCCCGATTGAGCCGTCTCAACAACTGCACGCCGAGATGACTCTCCAGCAGTTTGATCTGGTGGCTGACTGCAGCCGGCGTGACATTCAGCTCCTGCGCCGCCTCCTTGAGACTCAAGTGGCGGGCCACCGCTTCGAACACCCGGAGCGCATTGAGCGGGGGTAACCGTTCAGACATATTCAGATTATTTTTATTAACTCGATGGGTAACAATATATCATGTGATGCAATGCAACAAATCGCAAAAGTTTATGTCTATCATGACGTAACAGCTGGTAACAAAGGCTAGCAATATTATTTCAGTATAGTTTATGGCAATCGTAGAGCAAAGGAGAACATCATGACAACCAAAGTCAAAAATTATTCAAATTCAGAGGTTTATGCCAGCTTGGCGGCAGTCAGAATCAGCGCCAAGAAACGTGCGGAAGCCGTTGAGGCGCTGCAGATTGGCGAAAAGATCGCAGACGCGGTGCTCGCCGTCGCCCATGTGTTGAAGTTGCTGGTCGCGGTACCGGCATTAAAACCGACCTTCAAACCGCTGAACCCGAGCTTCAGGCATTAAGAACGACGGCCCGCAACGGGCCGTCGGGTAACCGGTCAACCGCTACGGCGCGAGCAGCTTCTCAACCTCGCGCCGGATGCGGGGACTTTCCGGCGCGATAGGGCTGGCGAAACCGATCACGCGCGAGCCGTCGCGGTCGATCAGATATTTGTGAAAGTTCCATTGCGGCGGCCCGCCGCCGCGCCGGGCAAGTTCCGCATACAAGGGGTTTGCCCGCTCGCCCCTGACCGACGTTTTTTCGAACATCGGAAAGCTGACGCCGTAGTTGTACTGGCAGAACTCGGCCACGTCCTTGTTGCTTCCCGGCTCCTGATTGGCGAAATCGTTGGACGGAAAACCGATGATCACGAAACCGCGCGACGCGTATCTCTTGTAGAGGGCCTCAAGTCCGTCGTACTGCGGCGTGAACGCGCATTTGCTCGCCGTATTCACCACCAGCACCACCTTGCCGCTGAATTGGCACAGCGACTGCACTTTACCGGTCAGCAAATCGGGGAAACCGTGATCGAGCAGCGCCGGACAGGCGTTCGGCGCGGCCGACGCGATGGCGCTGAATATTGCCGCCACTGCCAACGCGATACGCAGCAGCGGGCGCAGGTTCATTTCAATGTCTGGGCGGCCTGCTTCACCGCCTTGACGATGTTGATGTAGCCGGTGCAGCGGCACAGATTGCCTTCGAGGCCGTGATAAATCTCTTCGTCGGTCGGCTGCGGATTGTCCTTTAACAGCGCGGCAGTCGCCATGATCATGCCCGGCGTACAGAACCCGCATTGCAGTGCGTGGCAGTCGGTGAACGCCTGCTGCACCGGATGCAACTTGTCGCCACTGGCCATGCCTTCGATCGTCACCACCGTGGCGCCATTGACCTGCGCCGCGAGCATGGTGCAGGACTTTACCGCGCGTCCATCGACGTGGACCGTGCAGCAACCGCACTGGCTGGTATCGCAGCCGATGTGGGTGCCGGTCAGGCCGAGATGATCGCGCAGCAGATCGACCAGCAGCGTGCGGTCTTCGACCTCGCGGGTGTGGCTGGCGCCGTTTACAGTGAGTTGGATTTTGGCCATGGCTTCGATTCAGCAATCAGTTTGTCAATGATAATCAGGCGAGCAGCTTTTGCAATGCGCGTTTGCCCATCACCTGCACGAGGTTGGCGCGATACTCGCGCGTGGCATGAAAATCCTCATTGAGATCGGTCGCATCGACGGTCAGCGCATCGAGCGCGCCGGCCTTGAGTCCACCGGCCAGCGCCTTTTCAGCGTCGCTCCAGCGGAACACGCCGGGCCCGGCGCCGGTAACCGCCACGCGCACGCCCGCCGCCGTCTCGGCGATGAACACACCGGCCATTGCATAGCCCGAAGCCGGATGCGGAAATTTTTCGTAGGCCGCACGTTTGGGCAACGGAAACACGATGCGTACCACGATCTCGCCCTCTTCCAGCGCGGTCGCGAACATGCCCTGGAAAAAATCATCGGCGGCAATTTCGCGCCGGTCGGTGACGATGGTTGCATTGAGCGCCAGCACGGCCGACGGATAATCGGCCGCCGGATCGTTGTTGGCGACCGAGCCGCCGATGGTGCCGCGATTGCGCACCTGCGGATCGCCGATCTGATTGGCCAGATAGGACAGCGCGGGAATTGCTTTGGCGACCGCCGCCGATGATGCGACGTCATAGTGGCGCGTTACCGCGCCGATGCTCAGCACATCGCCCTTCACTTCGATACCCGACAATTCCTTGAGGCCGCCGATATCGATCAGGTGCGACGGTTGCGCGAGCCCCTGCTTGAGCGTGGGCAGCAGGGTCATGCCGCCCGACATCAATTTCGCCTCCGGGTTTGCCTTGGCCAGCGCGGCCGCATCGGCCAGCGACTTTGCCTTGAGATAACTGAACTGGTGCATGGTTATTTCGCCTTTGTCTGCTGCAATTGTTTTGCGCGCTGGATCTGCTGCCACACGCGCGGCGGCGTCAGCGGCATATCGACGTGATGAATACCCAGCGGACGCAGCGCATCGAGCGCCGCCGTCACCAGTGACGACAACGAAGCGGTGCATCCGGACTCGCCGACGCCCTTGGCGCCCAACACGTTGATCTTGCTGATCACCGGATGATCGTTCATGTTGATGCCGCCGACCCAGCCCGCGCGCGGCATCGCGTAGTCGCTGAAACTGCCGCTCAGCAACTGCCCGCTTGCCTTGTCGTACATCACCTGCTCGCCGAACACCTGCCCGGCTCCCATCGCGACGCCGCCATGAATCTGGCCTTCGACAATCGCGTGATTGATGACGGTGCCGCAATCATCGCACGCGGTGTAGGCGGCAATTTTCGAGACGCCGGTTTCCGGATCGATTTCAACCTCGGCGATATGGCAACCATTCGGAAAGGTTGCCGCCACCGAACCCTCGGCCATCAGATTGAGCGGATGCGGATTGGCGCCGGCATGCTTCTTCGCCAAGTCGAGCAGCCCGATCGATTTGCTGCCGTCGCGCGAGGTAAACAGGCCTTTGGCGTATTCAACCTGCGACGGCTCAAGCTCCAGCGCCTCGGCCGCCAGCGGGCGCGCCTGTTCAATCAGTTTCTGCGCCGCCACCTTGCAGATGCTGCCGGCGCCGACCAGCGAACGCGAACCGCCGGTGTGATTGCCCTCGAGTTTCTTGCCCTGCACGCTCTCGCGCAAGGTGACATCCGTCGCGTCGATGCCAAGTGTATCGGCGACGATCTGCGCGAAGGTCGTTTCATGACCCTGGCCCTGCGACAATGCGACGGTAAACACTTCGAGCTGCCCTTCGGCATTGAACTCGATCGCGATCTGGTCTTTCGGAAACATGCCGGCAGCGGTGCCTTCGATGGTGGTCGAGAGGCCGATGCCGCGCAGCTTGCCGCGCTTGGCCGCAGCTGCACGCCGCGCCGGAAAGCCGTCGTAGTCGGCGGCCTTCAGCGCCATCGTCAGGCAACCGTTGAAATCGGAGGCCTCGTAGACGCCCATGGTCGGCGTTTTGTACGGAAATGCATCGAGCGGAATGAAGTTGCGGCGGCGCAGTTCGGCGCGATCGATCTTGAGTTCGTGCGCCGCCTGATCGACCAGCCGCTCGATCACGTAAGCGATATCAGGGCGCCCGGCGCCGCGATAAGCCGCCACCGGCGCGGTGTTGGTCATGACCACGCGGAAGTTCGCGTACAGCGCCGGTATCTTGTAAACACCGGTGGTGCAGATCGCCGGATTGCGCACATGGCTGGCGGTACCGGTCGGCGTCAAATACGCGCCCATGTCGCAGACGAATTGATATTTCGCCGCGAGAAATTTGCCATCTTTGTCGATCGCCAGTTCGCCCGCCATCACGATGCCGCGGCCGTGGCTGTCCGACAAAAAGCCTTCCGAACGGCTGGACACCCATTTCACCGGGCGGCCGAGTTTTTTCGCGGCGATCATCAGCGCGCCGTGCTCCGGGTACACCGCGCTGCGCTGACCAAAACTGCCGCCAACGTCATGCAGATGAAAACGCAGCTTGTCTTCAGCGACACCGGTCAGCGCGGCAAACTGCCAGCGCAGCATCACGATGCCCTGCGAATTGGTGTAGATGTCGTAGGCGTCCTCGGCAGCGTCGTAACCAATCACCGCGGCACGCGGCTCCATCGGATTCGGAATCACTCGCGGCGACACAACCTTGAGTCTGGTGACATGCGCGGCCTGCTTGAACGCCTGCTCGACCGCCGCCGCATCGCCGGTATCCCACTCGAAATTGAGGTTGCCCGGCACATTGGCGTGCAATTGCGGCGCACCCGGCTGCAGCGCCTCTTCCGCGTCGACCACCACGGGCAGATCGCGATATTCGACCTCGATCGCGTCAAGTGCATCGCGCGCCTCCGCCGCCGAATGCGCCACCACCATCGCCACGGTTTCGCCGACGAAGCGCACGCGGCCGTGGGCGAGCACCGGGCGCTGCGGCTTGATCAGCGACGCACCAGCCTTGTTGGTGAAGGTCAGCAGATTCGGAAAATGTTTGTAGCCGGCCGCCAACGCGTCGTCGCCGGTCAGCACCGCGACCGCGCCCGGCCGCTTCAGCGCGGAAGCAGTGTCGATCGAAACGATTTCGGCGTGCGCGTGATCGCTGCGCAGAAATGCCGCGTGCAACTGGCCCGGCAGATTCATGTCGGACGAATAACGGCCGCGGCCGGTAATCAAACGGAGGTCTTCGCGGCGGTTCGCCGCATGTTTCTCGCTCATGGGTGGACGACCAGCTTTCTTGTTTTTAGACCCGCCCGCCGTCGGCGGGGGTCAATCTCAACTATATTCGGTTTATGCGATTTTGTCGAAACGCAATCGCAACCTGCGCGCCTCGTTGCTCAGGTTTCCAGCGGTAGCCTGATCGACTTGCCGGTGGCCGCGGCGCGCTCGATCGCAATCGTTGTTTCCAGCGTGACGCGCGCCTGCTGCGGGGTGGCGTGCACTGTCGGGGCGCCGGTCACCAGATGATCTAGCCAGGCGCGTGTTTCATTACCGAGCGGGCCCCAGAAATCTCCGCAGGCCCAGTCGCCGGCGGTATTACTGCCGAGAAAGGCCATGTTGACGCCATGGTCTGGCACATAGGCGTGCGGAATACCCTTCTCCGAATAAATCAGGTGATCGAGATGATCGTCGTCGATGATCATGGTGCCTTCGGAGCCCAGCAGCTCGACGCGATCCGATTGACCGAGTGTCGGATATTTCGCCGGCAATGCATAACTGACACCGAGATTGATCACCGCGCCGTCGGCCAGCGTGACGATGCCCCAGGTCACGTCGTGCGCGTCGTAACCAGCCGCCTTGAAAATACCATGCTGGCCGCGCGCGATCACTTCCACCGGCGGATTGCCTTCGAGAAACCAGCACATCAGATCGACGTAATAGGTCAGCACATCCACCACCGGCGTGGCATGCGCCGAGCGCTTCAGAATCGAAAAAGCCTGCGCGCGCGAGTTGTAGACACGCGCGGTGCCGCCGACCACGTGACCCAGGCGGCCGTGGATCATCTGTTCTTTGGCGCGCAGAAAACATTCCTTGAAGCGGCGGCTGTAACCGATGCGCAGATCACCTCCGGTTTTGCGCAGCGTTTCGAGAATGTCGTCGGCATCGGCCAGCGTCAGCGCGATCGGCTTTTCCACCATCACCGCCTTGCCGAGTTCCAGCGCGTGCTTGACCGGTGCGGCGTGCAGATCTTCCGGCGTCGAAACGAACACTGCGTTCACTTCGGGCCGCTCGATCGCCTCGAAGTTATCGCCGGTATGAAAATCCGCGCCAGTGGTCTTGGCCAGCGCAGCCGCGCGTGCCGGATCGAGATCCGCAATGGCGAGAAACTTGACCGCCGGATGTTTGGCCGAAAGCCGCGCGCGCAGCGTGCCGATACGGCCCGCGCCAATGACTGCAATACCGAGTTCCTTGCGTTGCACTGTGTTGCTCCTGTGGACTGACGCCGTCGATTATATCCGCTGCACCCGCCCGCTCCGGCGGCGCACCAAACAAAACGCCCGCGACATCGACGCCGCGGGCGTTGGGTGAAACGTTGAAGCTTACTTTTCGGGATGCAGTGTCAGCTTCTGCACGCGCCAGTTGAGCAATTCAGCAACGTAGAGCGTGTTTTCGCTCGGGCAGGCGATCTCGTGGATCCAGCCGAACTGCTTCGCCTGCTTGCCGGCCTCGCCGAGCATGCCGAGTATCTTGCCGTCGAGGGTCATCTTGTAAACGCGCCCCGGGAAGGCATCCGACACATACAGCACCTGGTTCGGTCCGGGCGTGATGCACAGCGCCCACGGCGCGCCCGGTGCCTGCGTCAACGCCGCGTAGGATGCCACGAGTTTCTCCACGTCCGGCCTACTGCCGATCGCCGGTTGCGCTTCCGCCGAGTACGGCACGTCAATGGTCATCACGCGCTGCAGATTGCCCTCGCCGTCGAACACCTGGATGCGGCGGTTGCCGCGGTCGGCGACATAGATGTTGCCCTGCGCGTCGGCGGCAATACTGTGCGGCGTGTTGAATTCACCCGGCTTGTTGCCCTTGCTGCCCCAGGATTTCAGCCATTTGCCGTTCTTGTCGGCCTTGGCCACGCGCGAGTTGATGTAGCCGTCGCTGATGTAGATGTTGCCGGCCGGATCCCAGGTCACGTCGGTGACCTGGCGGAACAGGCCGTTGACGGCCGGCAGCGGCGGGTTCGGTTTTTCCAGCGGCCCGGTTTCGTGATCCGAGGCCTCCTGCTTGCGGCCGAACACCATGGTGACCTGCGCCTTCTGGTTGAAACGAATCACCATGTCCGAGCCCTTGTCGGTGACCCAGATGTTCTGATCCTTGTCGATGCGCACGGTGTGACCAAACGACCAGGCGTAGAGATTCTTGCCGATCTCGCGCATGAAATTGCCGTTGCGGTCGAACTCGAGCAGTTGCGAGGCCGCTGCGCCGTAGGCCGGGCCGCTGGTGTTGCCGCGGTTCAACACATACACGTTACCTTTGGCGTCGGTAGCAACCCCGCTCGCCTCGCCGAGATAAAGATCCTTCGGCATTTTCAGAAAATTGATATTGCCTTCGAACGGTATGTTCGGCACCGTCTGCTGTGCGACGGCGGCCGTGCTCAGCAAAGCGATCGATGCGATCAGCCAGCGCTTCATGGTCAACCTCCCTTGGTTTGATGGGTACTGCGCCGGCATGCGGTTGCATTGTTGTTATGGCCGGCCGCAGCAGTATACAAGAACCTGCCGTCTGCGATACACGCGAGGTGCCTATTCGGCGCTGATATTCGCCGCCTTGATCACCTTGCCCATGCGCGCCATTTCGGATTTCATGATGTCGGCAAGGCCCTGCGGGCTGCTGGCGACAACTTCGGTGCTGCCGAGCAGGAATTTCTCCCTGATATCCTGCCGCGTCAGCACCTGCACGATTTCCCTGTTCAGACGGGTCACCAGCGCCGGCGGCGTTTTCACCGGCAAGAACACCGCGTACATCGCCACACATTCGTAACCCGGCAGTCCCGCCTCGGCCACCGTGGGCAGGCCCGGCGCCAGCGCCGACGGTTTTGCGCTGCTGACGGCAAGGCCGCGCAGTCGTCCATTCCTGATCTGCGGCAGCGCCGCGCTGGCGTTCGGGAACATCAACTGCACGCGCCCGCCCATCAGATCAATCACGGCGAGGCCGACGCCCTTGTAACCGACGTGGACAATATCGATGCCGGTCATCGCCTTGAACAATTCGCCGGCGAGATGCGGAATTGCCCCCGCCGGCCCGGACGCAAAGTTGAGTTCACCCGGTTTTGCTTTCGCCAGCGCGATCAGCTCTTTCATCGAGGTAGCCGCGACCGAGGGATGCGTCACCAGTACCATCGGCGAACTGCCAACCAGTGTGACGGGTGCGAAATCCTTGACCGGATCGTACGGCGTTTGCTTGCGCATGAACGGAATCAGCCACAGCGTGCTGCTGTAGGTGAACAGCGTGTAGCCATCCGGCGCTGACTTTGCGGCAACGTCGGCGATGATGACGCCACCGACGCGGTTGTCCACCACCACCTGCTGACCAAGATTGCCCGACAGGCCTTGCGCGATCAGGCGCGCCGACAGATCGCTGCCGCCACCGAGTTCGGCGGTCAGCATGCGCAGCGGTTTGGTCGGCCAGATTTGCGTTTCCGCAGCGACCGCGACCAACGACGTCATCATCGATATCGCAACCGCCGGCATCCGTACAATTCTCAAAACCTGCTCCCGCAAAATTGCTGCGCCATCATTGGCGCGGCGTGCATCTTCGCATATTCTCCGCAGCGCTTCCATGCGTAACCGCCGCAGACAACTTTCAAGCGTTGAACCGCGACGACTCTGCCACTATCATGCAGGCCTGCCCATTCAATGAAGCTGCCTCATTTCACTCCGGAGTTTCGTAATGTCCGCGCCTTCCAGCACACCGTTTCGCGTCGAAGAAGCCACCATCGCCGAACTGCAGCAGGCGATTTGCGACGGCCGCACCACCTGCGTCGAGATCGTGCATCAATACATCGCGCGTGCACGCGCCTACAACGGTCCGGCGAGTCTGCTCGTTACCGAGGACGGCTCTGCAATTGCAGCGGCAACCGGCACCGTCCGCGCGGGCGCCCCGATCCGATTCCCGACCGAAACCGTCAAAGCCTCGACCCTGCTACCCGACCTCGACCAATATGAAGGCAAGCCGCTCGAATTCGGCCGCATGGAAGCGACTGCGTCGGACCCGTCGGTGCAACAGCAGTACGGCATGATCGTCGGTAAACCGAATGCCGGCCAACTCAATGCGCTGGCGACACTCAACATCCGCGGCGAACGCTCGGTGACCTGCCGCGGTGATTTCGACCGCCATCCGGACGACGGCCCGCTGCCGGACGGCGCGCCGGCGGTGTGCGAGATTTTCCGCCGGCAGCCCGACGCGCTCGAACAGGCCGCCGCACTCGACAAACAATACGGCCGCAATCCCGATCTCGAAAAAATGCCGCTCTACGGCGTGGTGTTTTCGTTCAAGGACGCCTTCGACACCAAAGACATGCGCTCGACCGGCGGCGGCGACGCAGCTTACGACATCGATTTTCCGGCGCGCGATCACATCCTCGTCGATCAGTTGCGCAAAAAAGGCGCGATCATTTACGCCAAGGCGCTGATGACCGAATACAACGGCCGCGCCGGCGACCCGGGCGGGCGCAATCATCCGGACAAGGTGCTGCCCTCGGTGCTGGGTTATCAGCGCTCGAGCTGGGGCGGCAATCCGTCGAATGTGTACGACACCACGCGCGCCGCCTCGCTGGGCTCCAGTTCCGGGTCCGGTGTTTCGGTCAGCGCCAACCTTGTGATGGCGAGCCTCGGTGAAGAAACACGCGCCTCGACGCGCGGCCCCGCCAATCACAATGCGGTCGCATTGATCCTGCCGCACAAGGCTATGCTCGGCTTCGACGGCGGCGCCATCGGTGCCGACATCTATTGCGATCGCACCGGCATTCTGTGCCGCACCATCAGTGACTGCGCCAAGGTGCTCGATGCATTGAAAGACCCCGAGAACGGCTACTACGATCCGCGCGATCCGTACACCACAGTACCGCGGCCGTCGGTATTGGCAAGCGGCTATAGCGTGCACGCGCAAGGCAACGGCGCGAAAAATGCATTGAAAGGCATCCGCATCGGCATCGTGCGCGAATCGATGCTCGCCGCCGGCAGCAAGGCGGCCGGCCCGATTACCACTGCGGTGGCGAAAGAAATCAAGGCCATGCTGGGCGCGCACCTTGGCGCCACGCTGGTCGAATCGTCCGATCCGCTGTGGACACCCGACCCAGAAGTCGAGCAGATGACGATCGATTTCCGCAAGGCGCTGGCGCGGCTGGTGCCGGTGTTCATGCCGGACCTGCTGTTCCGCTTGAAAGACGACGGCACGCCGGTGTTTCCGGATTTCGCGGCGGCGATCACGCCGACCGCATTCGCGCCGGGCAAGGTGTTCGGCAGCGGCACACTCGCGCCGATCGATTACATGGTCGAACTCGCCGACCTGCGGATCGCGCCGCCGGCCAACCTCGATGTCTCGACGGTGCAGAATCAGATCCTCGCCAACTCGTTCCGTTTTCATATCCGCCAGTATCTGTCGCGCCGCGCCGACGACTGGAAAGCGCGCGGCTTTACTGAAACGCTGATCGACTGGCCGGCGCTCAATGCGCGTTCAAAATACTGGGGCGACGATCAGCGCTCCGCCTACAAAAACTGGGAAGAAACCACCGACCCGCGCAATCCGCTCGGCGGCCGTCAGGGTGTGGATGAACGCCTCATGCTGCGCGAACTGCTGCGCCGCGTCGATATGATGGTAATGCTCGAAAACAAACTCGATGCGCTGGTGCGCCTGCACACGCCGCTGCCGCCGGCGAAAATCGGCGGCGCCGACGAACCGGGCCTGATCGCGCAGTTGCGCAACGAATCGCAATACGGTCCCAATGCAGGATTGACCGAGGTGCTGATTCCCGCGGGCTACGTCACCACCGCTTACGACGCGAAGTTTGCGCTGAGCGGCGACCGCAAAAAATACGTCGCCGTCGCCACCGACCAGCCAACAATGCTCGCAGCCCCCGGCCTGCCATTCTCGCTGGTGTTCCGCGCCGAACCGGGCCGCGAAGACGTCGTGCTCAAAATCGCCTCAGCCTACGAAGCAGCATCGAAACGGCGCGTGCCGCCGCCGGCGTTCGGGGCGCTGCCCGCGGCTTGAAAGATCATTCAACGAATAAGACGGGCGGCTATCGACGAGGCAGTCAGTCAGAGTTTAAAGAGACAAATAACTTTGCGCAAAAGTCTGCGGTCGACCCACTCCAGCCCCTGAGATTGTCCTGAAGCAGACATTCGGCCTGAAGCTGTATTTACTTTTCGTGTTCGAATTTCGCCTGTCGGTTCGTTTCATTGGTATGTACTACGGTGTCGGCGTAGCAAATGGGTAAGGTTCCGTCGTGGCCGACCGTGCCGTTGCAAAATTCGGATTGACGTCTTTTGAATCAGCCTCCTTCCTTGGGTGTTGTTGCGCCCAACGAAGCTTTATTTGTTCACGCTGGTCAGGAGGCAAACTTTGGAATCGTCTATATCGTTTCCGAGCAGCATCCCGTTGTTCCATTGACAATTTAGCCCATCCAAGAAGCCTTTCGGAATACCGTTGCTGTTCCGCAGGCTTCATCTTAGGGTAACGGTTCGTAGTTGCAAGAATTCGTTTACGCTGAAGGTTAGAAAGATGCTCCCATTCTCCCGCTAATGGCGCGAGTATCTTTTGCTGGGCAGGTGCAAGCTGTGCCCAACTTGGTTGCATTTGAACTATTTTTTGAGGCGCCTGTGCTGCCACTGCTGCAATGGACAATAACAGCGTGAGTGAGAAGCTAAGTGCTATCAGTGCGATTGTCATTCTTTGGCGCTCAATAACGGCCGGCCATGGAAAAGTGGCACCGTTTTGCACTTTCTGTCCGCTGATTTCGTTCATGTGGAAACTGGAATGCATTTACGTAGATAGATAGGTAGGTAGCAGAAGTCGTTGCCAATTTCGATATCTGTTGATGACGTTTTATATCAGCGCAGGACTGGTGTGCTTGATCCCGCGGGACGCTGGTGCGTTAATTCACTGCGTAAGTCACGCAACTTGGTCTTAATTAATGCCCCGCTTTCGCTTCCCGTGCGTATCAACAATTTTTGTCCAGCCGAAAGCGCTTCCAATTCCGGATCAGCAAATAGGTACAAGACTTTAGGTTGCTTAAGAGGGACTGGCGCCCTCACATCTGGAGTGGCAAGCAAATCGTCGATCACTTCAATCAACCGATCATTGAAATAACCTTTCGGATATCCGAGTTCTCGGTAAGCCTGCTGGAACAGTGGATAGAAGTGCGTATAAAGCGCCACCAGCTTTTTCGCGTCCATCGCGTTCGCGAGGCGCAAATAAACCGCGTAGCGTTCGGCATTGTCGGGGGCAATCGCAAAATCGCCATTTTTGCCGGTAACGCGAAATCCTCCTGGCGCCGGCTTAACCGGCATTAGGTGCAACGCAACCTTGCTACGCGGCAGATTATCAATCGTCGCTACGATGCGGCGAACGATATCCCGCAACTGAAAAAGGTTTAAGAGCGCGTTGTCAGACAACAATTCAACCAGCGCGTTTTCAAGAGTGGCGTCGCTTACGTCGAGCGCCGGGAGCGGTTTATCTTGCTGGATTGGTGCGATCGGATGGCGCATCTCAGGTTCGACCGGAACCGGCGACCGTGCGATCGCGGGTGGCGGGGACCGCACTATAGGTTCGGGGTTCCGCGACGGCAATGCCTTATAAATGATCAAACCGAACAGGCCAACTCCCAATATCGCGATCAACCACCAAATGACTTTACCCATATCGGAGTTCTCCGATGATAAAAGGTGTGGCGCATTAATCTAGGACACGCTGGGAATGAAGACCTAAGTGCCTGGCCATGTCCCGTTTATGCCGGCGCCGATTTCAGATAGCTTGGCTTTTCGATAGTTGCCGTTGAAGGTGGATGTTTGTAAGCCTATGTATGGGGTTGATCGTTCGACTCAAGAAAGGCGGAAAAAACATCCTGCCTCTCTTGTGTAATGCCGAAAAAATTACTTCTTCTTTTCGTTCTTTTTCGTCTCTTTCTTTTCGTGCTTCATTTCCTTTTTTGCTGCTTTATTGTCTTTGTTCATGGCGTCGGAGGCAAAACCCGAAATCGAACCCAATCCAAACATCAACGCGACAACAGTTGCAATAAACTTATTCATACCCGCTCCTCGATAAATTAAAAAATATTACGCACCTGTATTTGGCGGTGTCGATATACAACACCGTTTGGTGTAACGAGACGCTTCAAAAATGGTTGACTGACAATTTGACGTTGCTGGTAACGTAAAAAAAGGCCATGAGTGTGCACACCCATGGCCAAACTCGCTCGCCGCTACGCAACGCGAGTCTCATCACATCCGGTTGTCGGGACGAACAAACCCTTCGCCTTTGGTTGATTGCTGCTGGTATACGAAATTGGTCATCAAACCATATTCTCCATCACCAGTTACATAATCAACGTCGCAATACAAAATGACAAACGTTACCAAAATGAATTCAATGATCGCAACGTCCTCAAAACGCATTAATGAGCCTTGTCGTAAACAATGTCGCTACGACGATTCTGCGCCCACGCGGATTCGTCATGCCCTTGTGCCTTAGGCTTCTCCTCACCCCAGCTCACCGTTTCGACCTGATTGTCTGCGACACCCAAAAGCTTCATGGCTGATTTAACGCTGTCCGCGCGTCTCTGACCGAGGGCAAGGTTGTATTCCCGGCTGCCGCGTTCGTCGCAGTTGCCTTCAACCCTGACTTTCGTGTCGCGGTGAGTGCTCAAATAGCCTGCGTGGGCCCGAATGAGCGATTTGTATTCGTCCTTGATATCCGACTTGTCGAATTCGTAATAGATGCTGCGCTTGGCAAGCGGGCTATTGGGATCGTTCAACGGATCAGCAACGATGCGCGGCTTTTCAATCGGCTGGGTCGACACATTCGGATTCGCTTTTGGGGGAGGGGTTTGGACGGTGCGAGCCGGCTCCGCCACAGCCTTGGGCTGTTCTTTTACCGGCGCACTGGAGCAGCCTGCGATAAGCCCGATAATTGCCAAGACCACTGCTGTTTTTTGCATTGCGTAATTTCCTTCTTTAAGGTTTTGCCATCAGAAAATCAAATTACATTTGTACAAATCATATTGCGGCAAACATATACGCCATATTAGAATGGCATGTCAATACTCTAGTTCCGTTAAAGGGGTCATTTGGTGAAAATTTCCAGAAAAACAAGGACGTCTGCGAGTGGCTGGCGGGCGGCAAGGGATCCACTTAAAGATGATCGGCAACTTGCACTCAGCGTGCTCATGAAGTTTCGGCTGATCATCAATTCCGCCAAGCGCCACTTCAAATGGGTGGAGAAGCAGTCCGGAATCAATGGTGCACAACTGTGGGCGCTTTGGGAAATTGACCAGGCGCCCGGAGTCCGTGTTAGCGACCTCGCCAGTTCAATGGCGATGCATCAGTCAACGGTCAGCAATTTAATTGAAAAGCTGGCCAGCTCAACCCTAATTACACGACAGCGATCCACCGGCGATCAACGTGTCGTTACGCTTTCGCTAACCAGTGCAGGTAAGGCTCTGCTCAAACGGGCGCCAAAACCTGCGCGTGGGCGATTGCCTGAGGCACTGTTCGGTCTTCCAAAAACCGCACTAACCTCCCTCGACGGCCTGCTTGAAAGGGTGCTTCAGGAAATGGGAACCACCGAAATAGAATCAATGCAGAGGCCCCTGGCAGAATTATTGGGCGGCAAATAGCGTAAGCGTGTTCGACACAGGACAACCAATTAATCCGGAAATTACTTGAAGATGAATGCCGTACTTACGTTAATAATGCTGGTGCTTTCGATAGTGTCTGGAATGCTCGGTATCGGAGTTGCTTTTGCCGCCGTGCCTATTCTTTCACTTTACCTTCCCGACCTCGTCAACCAGGTTCAGCCTCTGAGCCTGTTGTTGAACGGAATCACCGCCATGTTTTCCCTTATGGGGTTTGCTCAGGCCGGATATGTCGACTGGAAGCGGGGTGGAATTTTGGCGGTAGTGACGACAGTATTCGCGCCGGTTGGTTCCTATACGGCTCACCTGGTGAGTCCGGTATTTATTTGGATCGTATATTTTATTTCTGTAATTTATCTATGCTGGCACTTGATGCGACCGGAAAAGCCGCGCGCGGGTAAAGAAAATTTCAAACTAGGGGCGCTGCTTGCAGTGCCGATCTCAATCGCAACCGGCTTTCTTGGCGTCGGCCCCGGCTTTCTGCTCGTGCCCGCTCTCGTATTGGTCGGCTTTAACACGAGATCTGCGGCAGGCATGAATGCGCTAGCGGTCACCCCATCTTCGTTCTCTGCCGTGCTGCCACATTGGTCCGACATGCGGTTGGACTTCTGGATGGATGTTCCCCTGCTTATCGCCGGCGCGGCGGGTTCATTAATTGGAGCAACGCTTGCCACCAAAACGATTCCAGAAGCACATTTGCGCAAAATCCTACTCGCCATAATTCTTAGTGCGACCTTATATCGTTTAGTTCGGTTAATTGCGTAGCAAGTTGAGATCATATCGGGGGAAAAGGACCGGTCAATTGACGGTTTCTTCTTCTTACCGGAACTGTGATTGAGTCATGACACAAACTTCCATGCTGCTGGTTGACTTAAATATGTCTGACCAGGAACTGGCTAAATCCATTACCTCGTTTTGTTCCAATTTCGGAAATGTAAATTCGGTCAAAATTCACCGTCGATCGAAGCCATTTGCCTTAGTTGAGATGGCGACTCATTCGGACGCGCGCAAATTAGCCGCAAAGTATGGAAGACCCCCAATCGAAAATGGCGTGTTGATTTATTTAGGACACGAAGAGGAGGCAAGATAAATGGGATTGCAAAATGAACGGGGGTCGCCGACCACGTAGGAACGAGCGCGTCTGCGGTAATCTCCATGGCGCCGCCAGATTTTGTGGATCATGGATTTTCACGATCTGGTCTGGGCATTCGGCGGCGATGATTGTTGTCGGCGCGGCAAACAGTGAAGCAATCAAGGCTAAATCGCGTGCCTTATTGACCGTTAAGCGCTAAAACGAAACGTAACCGTGAGCGTCCGCAAATAGCCGGATTAGGACACCCCGATGCAGCGCCGACTTCTGCCCGAAGCGATCCGCAGATCTTCCTGAAAGCCGTCGCCGATTCATGATCAATGCGCAATGTCGGGCGGTGGAAACGACGTCCGCATTGGAAAAAAATCCAATGCGGTATTCGCCGAAAAACTAAACCGCGCGCCGATCAGACTCCGATCGCGGCCTTGACACGCTTCGCCGTGAACGGCAGTTCCCGCATCCGCACGCCGGTTGCGTCGGCGATGGCGTTGGCGAGCGCACCCGCCGTGGGGCCGTGTGCCGCCTCACCGGTGCCGAGAAAGGGCTGCCCGGGCCGGTCGATCACGTGCACTTCGATGCGTTCGGGCACGGCGGAAAACCGCAGGATCGGGTAGTGCGCCCAGTCCCGGCTCGTGATGCGCGTGGCGTCGAAAGTCACCGACTCGTACAACGACCAGCTCAATGATTGAACAATTCCGCCTTCGATCTGGTTGCGGATGCCGTCCGGGTTGACGGCCTGCCCGCTGTCCACGGCCGCCGCGGCGCGCACGACGCGCACGCGTCCGCTTTCGTGCTCCACTTCCACCTCGCAGGCAACGGCGGCATAGGCGCCGAGATTCTTGTAGCGCGCAAAGGCAAAGCCGCGGCCACGCCCCTTTTGCGCCTGCCATGCAGACCAGACGAAGCGCTCGGCCGCCGCGCGCATGACATCGCGCGCGCGCGCGTCGTCCATGTGCCGCAGGCGGAAATCCACCGCGTCGCTGCCGGCCGCCCGCGCCAGTTCGTCGATGAAGCATTCGATCGAAAAAATATTCATATACGCGCCAAGCGCGCGCAACGCCGACACCCGCAAGGGCATGCCCGGCACAAAATGATGCACGACGCGCGCGTTGCGGAACTTGTAGAGCGGAATCGCATTGCGGTCGCCGCCGCCTTCTGGCTGCGGGATCGGCATCGGCGGCGCCGGCGCAAAGGGGGTTGCAAGCTGTTGCGCCGCGAGCAGATTGCCGGCGGGACCGGGACGCATCGAATGCGTGTTGCTCCAGACATGGTATTGCCAGTCGCTGATCAAGCCATCGCTGTCGAGCGACGCCGCGACTTTGCTCACCATCGCCGGTCCATAGGGCTCCCACAGGTGCTCGTCTTCGCGCATCCATTGCACCCGCACCGGGCGATCCGGCAGGGCGCGCGCGATCAGCGCGGCATCGCCACCGGCATCGTCGGCCGCATTGTGCCCGTAGCAGCCTGCGCCCTCCATATGGATGCACCGCACCTGTTCCGCCGGCATGCGCAGCATCTCGGCAATCGCCTTGCGCAAGGGGTACACGCCCTGCGTGTGGGTCCACACCGTCAGGCCTTCGTCTTTGTACAACGCCACCGCGCAGGCAGGGCCGATCGAGCCGTGCATCTGATAAGGACGACGGTAGGTCGCCTCCAGCGTGCGCACGGCGGCCGGTGCCGGGTTGTGCACATCGAGGATTGCCGTATCCTGCGCCGGCGAGCGAAGTATGAGTGCATAAATATCGTCCTGCGCCGGCAGCGTGGGCCGCTCCTGCCAGCTTGCCGTACGCGCCAACGCGCGCATCGCGGTGACGGCCTGAAACTCGCGTGCAGCGACGACCGCAACAAAGTTGCCGTCGCGGATGATCTTGATGACGCCGGGCAATTGGTTGGCGGTAGCGGTATCCAGAGCCACCAGCCGCGCGCCGGGGCTCGGCGGGCGCAGGACACGCGCATGCACCATGCCGGGCAGCCGCAGATCCTGCACATAGCTGGCGCCGCCGGTGACTTTGCGCGGAATATCGACCCGCGGCACGGACTTGCCGACCGTGACGTAGCTGCGCGGGTCTTTCAAGGTTGACGTCTCGCGCGCCCGCACATGCAGTTGCTCATCGCCAACCAGTTCACCATAGCCGGCGCAGCGACCGTCGGCGGCACATACCGCGCCGTTCTGCATTGTCAAACCGTCCGCGGCAACGCCGAAGCGCTGCGCTGCGAGCCCGGCGAGAATTTCGCCGACCTGCGCCGCCGCATGCTTGATGGCGGTGCCGCTGTCCTGCATCGAATGGCTGCCGGCGGTATAGCCTTCGTTCGGGGTGAGCTGTGTATCGGCCGTAATGAGCGCGATCCGGCTGATATCGACGGACAGTTCTTCGGCGGCGATTTGTATGAGCGCGGTTTTTATGCCCTGCCCCAGTTCCGCCTTGCCCGTAAATACGGTGATGTTGCCCGCGCTGTCGATGCGTATCCAGGCATCGAGCATCGGCTCATCCTTGAGGCTGCCGGGAAGCGGCCGTTTCGCCGGCGCGGCCGCGGCATTGCGGTTGTTTTCCTGTGCGCGCAGTGACGGCGCCATCAGCGAAAAGCTGACGATCAGTGCGCCCCCGCCGACAAGAAACTGTCGCCGCGAGAGCGCAGCGGTAAGCGGAGCGTCGTTCATCGATCGCGTCCCTCTGCATCCGCGGTCGGCGCGCTTTGTGCGGCGCGCAGGGCACGCCCGACCGCGCGCAGGATCCGCATATGCGCGCCGCAGCGGCACAGATGCGGACTCAGGGTGTCGCGGATATCAGCATCCGTTGCCGCCGGTTTTTTTTCGAGCAGCGCCTGCGCGCGCATGATCATGCCCGGAATGCAGTAACCACATTGCGCGGCCTGCTCATCGATAAACGCGCGCTGCAGCAGGCCGGGATTCTCACTGGTGCCGAGCCCTTCGATCGTCCTCACCCGGCGGTTTTGCAGAACCGAAATCGGCGTGATGCAGGAAAACACCGCTTCGCCGTCCACCATCACCGTGCAGGCCCCGCATTGACCCAGTCCGCAGCCGAAGCGGGTGCCATTGAGTTCGAGGTGATCGCGCAGGACATAGAGCAGCGGCGTGGCCGGATCGGCATCGACCTCGCGCGGCTGTCCGTTGACGTTGAGCGTGATCACGGGTCAGCCCTTCATGGCGTCGATGGGTTCGGTGCGATTTTTTCGATGGCGCCGGCAAGATCGTCCCACGCCGCCCGTTCACCAAAACGCGTGCGCAGATAAATCGCAAGGTCGGTGAGCTGTGCGTCAGTCAGCACACCGGCGAATGCCGGCATCCACGGTCCGCTCTCCCCCGCGGCCGGCACGATGCCTTGTCGCACGATGCGGATCAGATTATCGGGTTGCGGCATGGCGACTGCCGTACTCAGCGAAAGCTTCAGCGCGCCTCCGTGCACTTCGCGGCCGAGGTCATGGCAGCTCGCGCAGGCGCCGGCATAGATCGCAGCGCCGCGCCCGGATGCCGGCAATTCCGTCGCCGCGTTTTGGCTCGTCGGGCGCGGCGTTTGGCCCGCCCCGAACGACGCGACATAGGTCGCGATCGCGCGCACGTCGTCGGCGGAAACCCTGGAGAGATCGTGCACGATCGGCGCCATCGGACCGGCCGTCACGTCGTGAACATCATCGATGCCCTGCCGAAGATAGGCATACAGGCGTTCGACCGTCCACGGACTGCTGGCGGCAGACGATGCGTCGAGAGCCGGCGTCTGCCAGCCCTCCGCCTGTCCGCCATTGAAGGCGCGGCTCTTGATCTCGGCGCCGAGAAAGTTGCGCGGGGTATGACAGGCGCCACAGTGGGCGAGGCCTTCGACCAGATAAGCGCCGCGATTCCATTGTTCATTTTCCGCCGCGTTCGGCTGCAATGGCCCGGCGTGAAAATAGAGCAGCTTCCAAATTCCGACCAGCGATCGGATGTTAAAGGGAAATGCCAACTCATTCGGCGGCGGCGCCGCACGCACGGGTTCGCGGGTCATCAAAAATGCATAGATCGCGTCGACATCCTCCGCGTTGACCCTGGTGTAATGATCATAAGGAAACGCCGGATAGATGTGGCGGCCGCGCCGGTCGACGCCCTCGCGCATCGCGCGCATGAATTCGGCCTGTGACCAGTTGCCGATTCCCGATTCCGGGTCGGGCGTTATGTTGCTGCCGTAGATCGTGCCGAACGGCGTGGACAAGGCCCTGCCGCCGGCGTAGGGTTTGCCGTTTGGCGCCGTATGACAGGATTTGCAATTGCCGATCGCGGCGAGCTGGGCGCCTTTTTCGACTGCCGCAGGGTCAAACGCCGCTCCGGGCAAAGACACCGTCGCCGCCAGCGCGGGTTGCCAACCAAGCGCCCACAGAGCCGCGACGACGACCACGATCGCCGCGCCCCTTGTCGGAGCCGCAGCGTATTTCCACGACTGCCCGCGCAATGCGCCCATCCTATGCTATTCGCGGGCCTGCTTGATCGCACGCAGCATTTCCCTGCGTTCGATTTCCGAGACCATGCCGCGGAACTGATCCGAAATATTTGTCTGCATCAGGGGCACCGAGATGAACAGCGGCACCGGAATCGAGGGTTCTATGATGCCCGACCAGCGCAGCACATATTCGTTGAGATTGGCGCCTGCCTTTTCAATCCGGTAGCCGCCGTCGAGTTGTTTGAGGTTGCCGTTGATGACGCGAACCCCGATAAAGTCCGGCGGTTCCTCGAAAGATTCGACCACGACCTCGATCGGATAACGAAAGAACAGAACGCCGGCGCTGCCGGTCTGTTTGACGATCGCCGAGCTTCCACGGCGCTCGATGACATGGCTCTTCTCCATGCCCGGTATGAAATCCGAAAGATGGTCATAGTCCGTCAACGTCTGCCAGATCAACTCGTAAGGCGCCTTGATCGTGGCTCGCGCGGAGATCTCCACTGCCGTGCCGCGTGGCGACGCCTCGACGGACACCTTGTCGGCGGCGATCGAGACGCCGCCGGCCCCGGCGAGAAACAACGCGGCACCGACGAATATCGTGCGCGGATCTTTGGGCATCGGTTTGATGGCGGCCGTTTCGATCCGGCAGTTTGGATTAAACGCCTCGTATTGTCATCGTATTTAACGATTTCATCTTGCGTGCGACTGCAGCTAGCCTCGCGTTTTGAGCGACCGGCGCCGTCGGGACCGAAAAATCGAGGCATTCCTTTCGTGAAGCTTTCAATATTTCGATTTTGACAATTGAGCGATCGCGGCAGCGTGGCGCTCACCTCAAAACACCCGTCGTCGCCGCGGCAGCGCGATACAACTTAATAAATCTTGGCCTGCCCTTCCGGCCTGGTTTTGAACCGCTTGTGCAGCCAGAAATATTGTTCCGGCATTTCACGCACGCGTTCCTCGATGAATGCATTCATGCGGCGCGTATCCGCGATGTCATCGCCGCTCGGGAAATTTTCCCACGCCGGATAGAACGTCAGCACGTAACCTGCCGCGCCGGGCAGCAGCCTTGTAATGCACGGCAATACCAGCGCCCCCGTCGCCTGGGCGATGCGCGGCAGTGTCGTAATGGTGGCCGCGGCCACGCCAAAGAAGGGAATGAATGCGCCGTCCTTGACGCCCTGATCCTGATCCGGGGGATAGATGAACGGCATCCCTTCGCGCATGCCCTTGAGTATGGGGCGCATGCCGCGCTGGCGCGAATAGAGGCGCTGCTTGCCGAAGCGCGAACGCTTCTCGAATAGCAGCCTGCTCAGATATCGGTTCTTCTGGTTTGCATACATGCATACCGTATCAACGCGTTGGGCGATCCATTGTCCGCCGGCATCCATGCCCACAAAATGCGGCGTCAGCAATATCGCCGGCCGGCCGGCCAGGGCATCGAAGTGTTCGACGCCCTCGACACGAATCAGCCCGTTGATGCGCGCCCCGCTCGACCACCACAAAATCGAACGCTCGATAAATCCGCGTCCGAACATCTTGAAGTGATCGCGCACCAGACGCATGCGCTGCACATCGCTCAATTCCGGAAAACACTTTTGGAGATTGATCAGCGATACGCGCCGTCGATCCGCCGCCACGATGTACAGGAACCAGCCAAATACATTGCCGCTCCACACCAAGGCGCGAAACGGCAGAAAATGCATGAGCCACAAAATGAAAACCGGCAGGCGCGCCATATATTCTTATCCCCAGGTGCCGAACGAGCAGGCGCATCGTAACCGCTCCAGTGCCGACCACCAACCCGCGTCACCGGGTTTCTTGTAACAAGCTGTAAATGCTCATGATGAAAACGCGAGAAGGCGGAATCGAACAGCCATCAGACTGCTTGACACCCGCGCCTTTGCCGGATAAGGCCACATTCGGCCGGCGTGCGTGCGGCAATCAGGTAACGGTTGCCCATCAATCGTCGAATTAACATGTAAAAACGACGGGCCGGCGTCGGTCGGTGTGCGACCTGTGTACGCTGGCCCTGCTGTCAGGATAGCCGCGCGTTCGGAAAATCTTCTCGCCGCGGATAGTCCATGGTTTATGGCAAGCGTTCATAATTGCCTGCGCTCCAAAGGCGGACGATCAACCATACGGGAGAGGGATTGCACCATGAATAAAAGCTATCTTGCAGGCGCGCTGTCCGGATTCATCGGCGGAATGCTCGGCGCTTTGGTGTTCGTTAATGTTCAGCAGCTTGCAGTGCTGCCTTCAGCACAGGCCGCATTGCCGGAGAATGTCATTTCCGCCAGCCGGATTCGCCTGCTCGATGCGGCGGGCAAGGCCCGCGCCGAACTGGCGATTTCGCCGGACGGCGGCCCGGGACTTTTCTTTTACGACAGTCAGGGACGAAACCGCCTGGTGCTGGGCCTTTATGCGCCAAGGGAAAGCGAATATCCGTTTGTCGTTCTCAATGACACGCACCAGCAGGCGGCCGGTATCTTTCGCCTGTTCGGCGCGCGTGAAACACCGGTCGTCGTGCTCAAAAACAAAGGCGAAGATCGTTCGATTTTCGGCCTCAATCCGGGCTCGACAGAACCGTTTCTGGTCAACTATTCCGGCGATCACAAAAAATCCGCGGTGTTCGGAAGCTTCTAACTGCCAATGAAAAAAAGTTTAACCATTGCGGGCGTCGTCGCGCTGGCGGCGCTCGCCGGCGGTTTTGCGTGGCAGCACCTGAGCGCACCGCCCCGCCCCCAATATGTCCTGATCAACAGGACCGATCAACACGGCTTCGATCTCGCATTCAAAATGAGCCTCAAGCTCGCGGAAAAGAAGTCCGGCATCGAAAACGCGCTGGTATTGCTGCCGGCGTTGCCGCCGTCCAAAACCATCGAACAAACGGCGACGGATCTTTTCACGCAGCTTCGGATCGGCGCAAGGCGCAACGGCAGAGGCATCCTGTATCTCTACGCCGCCAAAGAAAACCAGCTGAAGATTGAGGTTTCCTACGGACTCGAAGGCGACATTCCCGACGCGTTCTGCCGTCGCCTCGAAGAGGCCGCCAAGACCTATATGCTCTCCGAAATGCCGCAGGACTTTATTTCCGAACTGATTATCACGACCAATCTGCGCGGGATCGGCAGCAAACCCTCAGCCGACAGCATGGCGGCGCCGAAATGGGCCAGCGAAGGATTCCTGTCAGGCGGAGCCGGCGCCGTTACGCAGGGCTACCGCCGCTCGCTGGAAGACTATCAAAGCGCAATCAGGAGTCTGCCCGAGGCGCGTTTGAGCCAATTCGCGGCGTCGCGGAATCCGGCTGAATCTGTAAAGCGTTATCTCGCCTCACTGGCGTCCGGCATCGGCGATCCGCGGTTGCCGTTGTTGACGGAGGGAAGCCGGATTTTCCGCGCCGTGATTCCGCGCAACGAAGAGCAGCAGAAGCGGATATACGAATTCTTCACCGCTGCCGGCGACTACCAATTGATTTTTGCGCAATCTCTTGGGCTGGCGATTCCCGGGCCCGACAAATCCAATCTGCCGATCGTACTGCGTCGCGGCGCCGACGGACTCTGGTACGTGGACGAGGCCAAGGCGTGGACCTATTTTCACCGCTTCGAAGACACGGTGAATTTCCATGTCAAATATGCCGACAATCCGTTCTTATCCCGACTGCGCGCCGCCCGGATCGCGAACATGGGATACGCCATCTATGGCAATCACGCGCATACGCCGGAACCACCCGCCTATCCGTTTTCACTGACAGCGGCGGTGCGGGCAGGTCAGGAGGCGATTCGCGCCGCGCCGGCAGACGCAGCCAATTACGCGAGGCTTGGCGATTTGTATCTGTTCGAGATGAACTGGCTCACACCGGCCATCGAGCTATACGAAAAGGCCGTTGCTCTTGCTCCCGGCACCCTGGAGTACCGTTGGCGGTTGATGGATCTCTATCTCAACGCCTCTCGCGCTGACAAAATGCTCGAAGAACTCAAATACCTCGCCGAGGATTCACGCGCCGACAAACAGACGCACGATTGGTATCAGGCCTACAAGAAAGAATACGACTTTGGCCGCGAATTGCCGATCAAAATCAATAACTGATTCCGGCACGGGTACAGGGCAAGCGCCTAGTGAAGATCATCATCAAAATGAAATTTAACCGGCGGCGTCAGCGGTTCGCCGGTTTATGACAGTCGATCAATCTGCAGAAACCGGCCCGAAGTAGAAAGACGGGCTTCGCCCTAAGGGACCTTCACTGGTTGCCCGTTGCAATAAAAGTGCAGGTCCGGTGATTCGAGGTCTGCCCGGTATCACGGCAGCAAGGACAGCGGTTCAATCAAACGGAAATTCCAGATCTCGGCGTAGTGCTCATTCAGGTGGCCGAACGATTGACCGGAAAACTGCCCATTGCGCAACCGCCAAACCGGGCCGGCAGCACTACTCGACGCGTATCCCCGCATCCTTGATCAGCTTCGCAGTGCGCGCGATGTCGTTCTTCATCGACGCCGCGAATTCCTCCGCGGTATCGGCGACGACCTCGATGCCGAGTTCGCCGAGACGCTGTCGCGTGTCGGCGCGGTTGAGCGCCTTGACCAGTTCATGGTTAAGCCGCGCGATCACCGCTGCGGGCGTCTTCGCCGGCGCAACGATGCCTTGAGGCGACACCGATTCGTAACCGGGCAGACCCGTATCCGACACCGTCGGCACGCCTGGAAACAGCGCTGATGGTTTGAGCGAACAGACCCCAAGCGCGCGCAAGCGGCCCTGCTTTACATAATTCCATGCCGAAGCGGCGCCGGGAAACATGAATTCGACTTCGCCGCCCATCAAACCGATCATGCCGGGGCCGGTGCCCTTGTAAGGCACGCGCACGACATTGACGCCGGCCATCACCTTGAATTGTTCGCCGGCCAGATGCGGTGTGGCGCCGATGGTACCCGCCGCGTAGTTGATCTGCCCGGGCCGCGCTTTCGCCAGCGCAATCAATTCGCGCACCGTCTTCGCCGGCACCGACGGGTGCACCACCAGCATGCTGGGCGAGATCACCGCCAGCGTCAGCGGCGCGAAGTCCTTCAAGGCATCCCACGGCGTCTGACGGAACAGCGAGGTCAGCCACAGCGGGCTGCCGTCGATCAGGATGGTGTAGCCGTCGGGCGGCGACTTGGCGACGATCTCGTTGGCGATCGAGCCTCGATTATCAACAATCACCTGCTGGCCGAGGCTCTCGGTCATCGCCGGCGCGATCATGCGCGCCAGCACGTCGGAGCCACCGCCGGTTGCAGGCGTAACAATGCGGATGATCCGGTTCGGAAAAACCTCCTGCGCCGACGCCGGAGCCGCACACAAACCCGCAATCGCCACCGCCATCCATGCCGACTTCATCGCGCCACCTCCACTCTAAAACTCCTGCGCCGGATATTCTTCTTCGGGCTGGCGCACGATCGGCGCGGCGCCGCCGCTGACGAACATTTCCTGCCCCGTCGTGTAGGTCGCCAGATCGCTGACCAGAAACAAACAGGCATTGGCGACTTCCTGCGACAGGCCCTGCCGCCCCATCGCCACGCGCGTCATGCGCGCGGCAAATCCGTTTTCGACGCCGGGATACCACTCCGGATGCGGGCGCTTGGTGTCGATGGTGCCGGGCACCACGATATTGACGGTGACGCCGAACTGCGCAACTTCATTGGCCAGTGCGCGCGTGAGGCCGACCAGGCCCATCTTGCTGCTCACACCATGGGCACGCCGCGGCTTGCCGTTATAGCCGTCGCTGCCCCCCATGTTGATGATGCGCCCCCAATTTTTGCGCACCATTGCCGGCAGCACCGCCTGACTCAAAAAAAACGGCGCGCGCAGATTCACCGACAGCACGCGATCCCATTCTTCAAGAGAAATCTGCGAAATCTTCGAATGCGGCCGCACCGCCGCGTTGTTGATCAGAATGTCGATGTCGCCGAATTCGGCGGCGACTTTGGCGACCGCGGCGCGGCATCGGGCGACATCGGCGATATCCGCCTGACAGACCCCGGAACGCCCGCCGGCCGCCCTGATTTCCTCGGCAACGCTGCACGCCGTCGCTTCATCTTCGTTATACAGAATCACCGGCACTGCGCCGACACTCGCCAGCGACAGCGCCACGGCGCGGCCGATATTGCGGCCGCCGCCCGTAATCAATGCAATCTTGCCGGTCAGCCCGAAGGCTGCGGCGTCAAAACGGGGTAATGTCGTGCTCATACGTATGCCTGCCATGCCCTAAGGGCACGGGTTCCTGTGAAATTAACAAGGGTCGTGTGGCGGCGCCTCCGCACCACACTGCTGCCAGTATATTCCTTTCGGTGTGTGCAATTTTGCACGCCGCCAGTCGAACCGGCGCGACAATTCTTGTACACTTCAAGCTTGGACGTTGAGGAACGGCTCGTGTCGGCAGAACCGGATTACATTACCTACACCATTTGTGCGCTGGACGCGGACCGCTGGTTCGTCGAGAGCGACAAGGGCACGTCCGGCTATTCCTTCCATTCGCTGATGGATGCCGAGCGTTTCGCCGTCACGCTGGCCAAACGCAACACGCCGAGCAAGGTGTGGACGCTGGGCGCCAAGGGCGAAGTACTCGATGAACTGGTGTTCAACACGCCTGAAGACACCGGCCGCTGAACGCGGTCATACGCACACGTCTCCCAGCGGGAGACGGCATCTGCTTCCCTCTCCCTCGGGGAGAAAGATCAAGGGTGAGGGTGCAACGTCATCCGTTGCGCTCGTTTAATGATCGCGCGTTGCCGCCTTGATCACCGCGGTGCGCTCGGCCCAGTCGGGCACCGCGATTTCCCGCATCACCACCTCCGGCCGGCGCAAATAATCGACCAGCCGCCGCGGCCCCGGCGCGGTTTCCGCGGGCCCGATGCCAAGACCGAGCATGCGCGCGTGGGCGACGATCGCCGAGCCGAACGCAAGACGGGCCGTTTCGTAATCGCGCAACGCGGTTTCCACGTCACCGTCGTGCGCGATCAGCGCATCGGTCAATGCCACCGCGTCGCCCGCGGCCTTGGTCACGCCGAGACCGACATGCGGCCGCGCAACGAACGCGGCGTCGCCGAGAATGGCAACGCGGCCGAACGCCAATTGCGTCGATTCCAGATCGTAGATCGGCTGAAAAAACGGCTCCGGCGATTTGCGCAGAACCTCGACAAACGCCGGCGCCAGCAGGCGTTCCGCATCGGCGCGCATCGCGGCAATGACGTCGCTCCGTATGCGATCAGGCGGAATATTGTTTTCGTAGCGGCGGCCATCGGCATCGGTGAACAACGCCGGCAGCGCCCGGGTGCCTTCGACCGGCCGGTACCACACGAAGTTGTAGCGCCGCTGTCCCGGTTGCGTGGTGTAATCGCGCCCCGCCACCAGATAAGTCAGCAGCATTTCCCCCGCTGGCAGACCGAAGGCCATGCGATCAGCGAGCGCTGCGCGCGCCTCGTTGCTCAGCGCCGCTTCATCGACCAGCCCGCGCCAAGCCACATAGCCGACGTAGACAGGTTTTGTTTGCGGCGCGACACAGGCACGCACAGTGGAGCGTATGCCGTCGGCGCCGATCAGAAAATCGCCGCGCGCACTCGAACCGTCGGCAAAAAATGCGGTAACACTGTGCGCGGCCTGTTCGACGCGTTCGAAAGCGCGGTTGTAGTGATAACGCGTTGCCGGAAAAACATCTTTCAGCAAACGGTAGAGCCGGCCCCATGCCGTGAGCATCTGCCGCAGCGGCAATTCCGCGACGCATCTGCCCTGCACATCATAGGTTGCGCGCGAAACCGTTTCGCAGCCGATGGTTTCATCGACCACCGCGCCGGCGCGGCGGATCGCTTCGAACAACTCCTCATGCGTGACAATGCCGGCGCCGCGATCGGCCAGCGCTTCGCCGACACGTTCGAAGATTTCGACCTCCCAGCCGGCGCGCGCGAGCAGGGTGGCAGCAAACAGGCCGCCGAAGGAACCGCCGATGACGAGGGCTTTGCGCCGCTCACCCATTGCCGCTCCGGGTCAGGCGGTCGGGTAGTTCAGCTCGATGACAACGCCGCTGGGATCGTCGAGAAAAATCTGGTGCAGGTTGAGACTCGGCACGGTGCGCTCGCGAAACGGCACATTTTTACTGGCGAAATGTTTCGCCATGCCCTGCGGGTCGGTGCCGGCAAAGGCGATATGGTCGAAGGTGCCGGTGCCGTTTTTCAGGTCTTCAATGCTGCGGTCGCCGAGATATTCCTTCAAACCTTCCGGATTGTTCGGATCGATGCCGATGATGTGCACAATCGCGTTGTCGTACGAGTCATGGCTGCCGTTGTAGAGCCACAAACCGGGAAAATTGAACGGCGGGCGCGGCCCCACGGTAAAGCCCAGCAGTTCGGTGTAAAACTTGCGCGTCGCCTCGAGGTCGAGCGTGCGGATGGAATAGTGGCTGATTTTAGACAACGGCATGACGGTCTCCGAATTGATCACGGTGCGAGCGGCGGATTATAAAACAGTTCGCCGCCCGCCCCGCACTCAGGCCTTGCGTTTGATCTTGAGCAGCTTCGCCGCGGTGCCGCCCATGATCCTGTCCTTGTCGGCGCGCGTCAGCCGCGGCACGCCCTCGATCAGCTTGACCGGGTTGTCCTCGCCCATGTCGTAGGGATAGTCGGTGCCGAGCAGCACGTGATCCGCGCCCCACTTGTCGATCGAATGACGCAGCATCTGCGTGTCGAAGGTGATGGTGTCGAAATAGAACTTCTTCAGATGACTGGTCGGCGCTTTCTTGATCACCGTGTGGCAGTCGCGGCGCGCGCGCCAGGCGTGATCCATGCGCGCCCAGTAATGCGCGAGGTAGCCGCCGGAATGCGGCAACACGATTTTCAACTTCGGATAACGCTCCATCACGCCGTCGAAAATCAGATGGCTGACCGCTACCGTGGTCTCCAGCGGATTGCCGATCACATTGTTGAAATAATGATCGAGAAAGCGATTGCCCTGCGTGAAGCCCAGCGGATGCATGAAGATGACGATGTCGAGCTCCTGCGCCCGCGCAAAGAATTTGTCGAGACCGAGACTCGGATCGGTCAGATCCTTGCCGACCACGTTGGGCAGAATTTCCACGCCGCGCATGCCCAGCATCTTGATGCAGCGCTCGAGCTCCTTGACCGCCATGTCCACGTTCTGCAGCGGCACCGTGCCCATCGCGACGAAGCGGTCGGGCCATGTTGCGGCAATCTCGGCGAGACGGTCATTCGCTTCGCGCGCGAGCTCGCGACCGTAATCGGCTTCGGTCCAGTAATAACATTGATTCGGCGCCGGGCAGATCGCCTGGATATCGACACCCATGCGGTTCATGTCCTTCAGGCGCACTTCGATGGTGGAAAGCTTGGGCCCGCGATCCTGCAACTGCTTGATATTCACTTCCTTGGTCAGCGCATTGGCAAACTGGCTGGCCGGCTCGTGCTGCGCCGGATTCAGCGGTGCGACTTTTGCCGCCAGTGCCGGGTTCTGGTAATGACAGTGGATATCGACGCGCAGGCTGCGGCCCTTGCGGTCGCGCACGATCTTGGTCGAACTTTTGCGTGCGGCGAGCGCGGCGCCGTGACGGTGAGCGGGATCGTTGCAGCCTTGCGGATCACAGGTGAACATCATGATGCATTTCCTTTTCTGCTTAAATTGATGGCTTATATTTTAAAAACCGAACATTTCATCCCTCACCCCTGTCCTCTCTCCGGGGGAGAGGGTAAGGCTAGCCATCATTCACTGGCGTGAATGACGGCGCAATCAGAATACGCCCAGGTGCTGTGTCAGCAGCGCTTCACTATCGCGAACCTCCGCTACGCCGCCGGCAAACACCACGCGGCCGGTATTCAACATCACCACATCATCGGCGAGATCGAGTGCCAGCTTGAGATTCTGCTCGACCAGCACAATCGACTGCCCCGCCGCTTTCAGGCGCGCAATGGTGCGCCCGACTTCAGCTACGATCAACGGCGCCAGTCCTTCGGACGGCTCGTCCATCAGCAACACCCGCGGATTGCCCATCAAGGCGCGCGCGATCGCCAGCATCTGCTGCTCGCCGCCGGAAAGCGAACCGGCGTGCTGATGCAGGCGTTCCTGCAGACGCGGAAACAGTTCGCACACGCGCTTGAGCGTCCATGGTACCGCAGTGCCCGCACGCGACTGGCGCGCGACATCCAGATTTTCGCGTACCGTGAGACTGGCGAATACCCGCCGGCCCTGCGGCACGAAGCCGATGCCCCTGCGCGAGATCGCCTCCGGCGACAGGCGCGTGATCGGCTCGCCGAACAATTTGACCTCGCCGTCGCGCGGCGGCAGGAAGCCGACAATGGCGCTCATGCAGGTGGTTTTGCCGGCGCCGTTGCGGCCGAGCAGGGCGAGCACCCGCCCGCTGCCGAGCGTGAACGAAACGTCGTGCAGCACGTGGCTGTCGCCGTAGAGCGCGTTGACGCCCGAAACGGTCAGCGCAGCAGTCGCCATCTCAGTTGCCAACTTAGTTACCAAGATAGACCTCGCGCGTTTTCGGATGCGCCACCACTTCGGCGCGCGTGCCGTCGACGATCACGCTGCCGTAATGCAGCACGGTGATGCGTTCGGCGAGATCGAGCGCGAGATCCATATCGTGCTCGATCATGATGAGTGTGGTCTCGCGCGGAATGCCGGCGATCAGCACGCCGAGCGCCGCGCGTTCTTCGCGCGAGAGGCCGGCAAAAGGTTCGTCGAGCAGCAGGACCCTAGGCTTCTGCGCCAATGCCATGGCGATTTCGACGCGGCGCTTTTCGCCATATGCCACTTCCGACAAACGCCGCGTCGCGAGGTGCTCGAGGCCCACTCGTGCAAGCACGCTGCGCGCTTCGTCAAACAGATGGCCGTAGCCCGCGATCGAGGTGAACATGTTCCAGCGCGCGGCCGACAGCCCGAGCAGGGACAGCGCGACGTTGTGCGCCAGCGTAGCGCCGGCGAACAGCGTGATGATCTGATAAGTGCGCGCAAGGCCGCGGTGCGCGCGCTGATGCGGCCGCAGGCCGTGCACCTCGTCGCCGAACAGGTGAATGCTGCCGGCGTCGCGCTTGAGATCGCCGGTAATCAGATTGAACAGCGTGGTCTTGCCGGCGCCGTTAGGGCCGATGATGAGCCGCCGCTCGCCGGCCATCACTTCGAGCGACACGCCGTTGGTCGCCGGCAGGCCGCCGAAGGATTTGCGCAAATCGCGGATCTGCAGCGCGACGGTCATCGCTGACCCCAGCGCGCCCACAGGCGCTTGATGCCCGGCACCAAACCATCCGGCATGAAGACGACGATGGCGACGAAGACGAAACCGAGCAGCATGTTCCAGCGCTCGACATAGGCCGAGACGTAATTTTTCAGCAGCACGATGATGGCGGCGCCGACCACCGGTCCCGCGAGGGTGCCGGAGCCGCCGGCGATCACCGACAGCATCGCCTCGGCCGAACTGGTCAGCGACAGCGAGGCCGGGTGGATGTATTTGTGATAGTAGACGAACAGCAGGCCCGACACGCCGCCCCAGAAACCGGCGTAGATGAACGTAATCCAGCGGATCAGCCAGACGTTATGCCCGAGCGCGCTCATGCGCCGCGCCTGCTCGCGCGTGCCGGCGAGCGCGGCACCGAAGGGCGAAGCCACCAGCCGCGCAATCATCCACAGCGAAAATGCCATGACGAGCAGCGCGAAAAAATAAAACGCGGTCGAATCGTCGAGATTGATGCCGAGAAAATGCGGCCGCGTCAAACCGCGCAGTCCGTTGTCGCCCTCGGTCAGCGCGACCCAGCGATAGGCGGTGCCCCACAGCACTTGCGACAGCGCCAGCGTCAGCATCAAAAAGCCCAGTCCCGTCGCGCGCAATGCGATCAAGCCGAACAGCGCGGCCATGACGACGGTGCCGGCGAGCGCGAGAGGCGCAGCCAGCGTGTGATCGAAGCCGAGGCGCAAGGTCAACAGCGCGGAAAAATACGCCGCCATGCCGAGAAAGGACGCGTGACCGAGCGACGGCAGTCCGGCATAGCCCACCAGCAGATTGAGGCTGGCGGCAAATATCGCGGCAATAAAAATCTGACTGACGAGATTGACGTAGAACTCGCCGACCGCAAAAGGCCACGCCAGCAACGCCACGATCAGCAACAGCCAGGCCAGCTTTCTCATCGTCTACGCCGTCGCCCTGCCGAAGAGGCCGCGCGGCCGGAACGCGATCACCACGATCATCGGCAAAAACAGGATGACATAGGCGAGTTGCGGAAACAGCGCGATGCCGAAGGTGTAAACGAAGCCGATGATGAAACTGCCGACGAAGGCTCCGATCAGGCTGCCGACGCCGCCGAGAATGACGACGATCAATGCCAGCGGCAGCATGTCTGCATCGAGGCCGGGATAGGCCGACATGATGGGCCCGCCGAGTATGCCGCCGGCGCCGGCCAGCGCGGAGCCGAGACAGAACACGATCGTAAACAGGCGCGACACCGGAATGCCGACCGCGCGCGCCATCTGCATGTCGTCGACGCCGGCGCGGATCATCGCGCCCAGCCGCGTGCGTTCCATCAACAGATAAAGCGCGATCCCGGTGGCCAGCGCCACCGCCACCACCACCAGACGATAAGCCGGAAACATGAAGCCGCCGACCTCGATCGGCGACTCGAGCGCCTCGGGTGTCGGCAACGGAATCGGATCGCCGCCCCACACCACCAGACAGAGGTCGGCGATGATGTAGGCGAGCCCCAGCGTAACCAGCACCTGACCGAGTTCGTTGCCGGCGAGCTTGCGCAGAATGAAGCGCTCGAACAGGCCGCCGAGCAAGGCTACGGCAAGGCCGCCCAGCAGCGCCGCCAGCCACAGATTGGGAATCACCTTGAGAATGCTGACGCCGATGTAGGCGCCCAGCATGTAAAACGCGCCGTGCGTCAGATTGGCAATGCGCATCAGGCCGAAGATCAGCGAAAAGCCGGCGGCGAGCAGAAACAGCAGGCCGCCCAGCGCCAGACTGTTTAGCGTTTGAATGACCCAGAATTGCATCAGGGAGTTGCCATCACCGCGTCAATAGAAGTCAGGAAACCCCTGCCCCCTCGACGGGGGAAGGCGAGGATGGGGGTGCAAATTTTTCATATCACTAAAATGCTCACCCCCACCCTAGCCCTCCCGTCAACGAGAGGGAAGTGATGACAGAGTTACGACTCCAGATTCTTCGCTGGCGGCCAGTCGCGCGAATACACCGGGTTTTTCAGGAACTCCTCCGGCTTGTAGGTCCAGAACTGGCTGACGTTGGGATAAGTCTGAATGACCGTATTGACCAGCCGCCCTTCCTCGCGCTCGACCTTGCGGATGTAAACATTGCCGACGATGTTGCCGTAGCTGTCGAAGGACACCGGTCCGCGTACCGTGTCGGTTTTGCTGGCACGCAGGGCTTTCATGAACGCGGCCTTGTCGGTGATATTGCCCTTGACGGCCTTCAATGCATTCTCGAGCACCGCGGCCTCGACATAGGTCGCCGCCGCATAAAAACCCGGATCGTACTTGGCTTCGGCCTGGAAGGCCGCCGCGAATTTCTTGTTCAGCGGATTGTCGAGCTTGGCCGAGTACCAGCAGGTCGTGATAATGCCGAGCGCCTCGATTTTCATGTTGCGCAGCACCGCTTCGTCGAGCGCGGTCATGCCGCCGACGATGGCGACTTTGCCGCGCAGGCCGTATTCATTGAACTGGCGCACGTAGCGAAAACCGTTGGACCCGGCGAAACCGAGAAACACGCCGTCGATATTGGTTTTCAGCTGCGCGAGGAAGGTGCCGTAATCGGGGACTGTCAGCGGCGAGAACATTTTCTGCACGATCTTGCCGCCCTGCTCTTCGAACACGCGCTGGAAGCCCGCGCACATTTCATGGCCGTAGGGAATATCGTCGGCAATCACCGCCATGCGCTTGTACTTGAGCTGCTTGATGCAGTAGTCGGCGAGCGGATGCGCGCACTGGGACGAAGTTGAGGTGCCGCGCACGAACCACGGGTTCGGATTGCGCTGGGTCATATCCTCGGCGGCCGCCACCGACAAGGTCGGCAGCTGCTGCTGGCGGATGTAGTCGTCGGTGGCAAGCGCCTCGCCAGCGGCGAGCGGCCCGATCATGACGTTGATCTTGTCGCGCTCGACCAGTTCCTGCGTTTTGCTGCGGGCCTGTGCCGGAACGCCGCCGCTGTCGGCGACAAACAATTCAACCTTGCGCCCGGCCAGCATGTTGTTGCGCTCCCGCAGATACATCACCAGCGCACGCTCCATGTCGAGTCCGCCGGAAGCCAGCGGGCCGGTCTTCACCGTCATCAGGCCAATGCGGATCGGCTGCTCCTGCGCGTTGCCGATGGCCGGCATGCCAAGTGCGCCGGCACCTGCAGTGACAGCGGTCGCCTGGATAAAGCGTCTGCGATCGAACGTCATATTCCCCTCCGAGAGTTATGTTGTTGCGGTATTCGCGCCCCGACGTGTCTCCGGCAGTGGCGCCAAAACGCCACCATACGCGATTGGCGGCGATTCGCAAAGCGCGTTACGCAAAGCGGCGACTCCCTCGCGCGGATGCCGTTACCCTGTGTACGCCATTGCGATTCATTCGCAACAATCCGCCGTTGTGCCGCCCTATTCGGCGCTAACCGCGTACTGGGTGATGAGGCGGCCCCAGCGCTCGATTTCCTGCCTGAGAAACGCCTGCTGCTGGTTGGCCGGAATGATCATCACACGGCCGCCGTCGCGCTCGACGCGCGCCGAATATTCCGCATCGCGCACCACGCCCAGCAGCAGTGCGCGCAGAGCATCGATCACGGCCGGCGGCGTTGCCGACGGCGCGAACACGCCCATCCACGACTCGCCGTCGAAGCGGGTAACGCCGGTTTCATTGATGGTCGGCACATTGGGCAGTTGCGACGCGCGCTTCGGCGCCGACACCGCCAGCGCCTTCAGGCGCCCGGCATCGATGTATTTCATCGCGGCCGACAGATTGTCGAACATGGCATCGATGCGGCCGGCGATCATGTCCGGATGCGCCGAGGCCGCGCCCTTGTACGGGATATGCAGCAGTTCAAGTCCCATGCCGCGAAACAGGATGGTTCCCCACACGTGCTGCAACGAACCCACGCCGGGCGATGAATAGGTCAGCCGGCCCGGCCGTTCGCGCGCGAACTTTGCGAATTCGGCCAGATTATTCGCCGGCAGGTCGGCGCGCGTGATCAGCACGAAGGGATAGGCGGCGACAAAACCGACGGCGACGAAATCGCGCAGC
Organism: uncultured beta proteobacterium; assembly: GCA_903889565.1. Classification (GTDB taxonomy): domain Bacteria; phylum Pseudomonadota; class Gammaproteobacteria; order Burkholderiales; family SG8-41; genus PALSA-1004. The sequence continues at coordinate 167,303 of CAISYC010000068.1, read as the reverse complement.
GAATCGTACGGCAGGTTCTTGTAGAGAAAACCGTTCATCACGATCGAGCTGCCGCTGCTGAACAGCAGGGTATGGCCGTCCGGCGGCGACCTGGCGACGAACTCGCTGCCGGTGGCGGAGCCGGCGCCGGGCCGGTTTTCGATAAAGGCGGCGGTCTTCAACGCATCGGAGAGCGTCTTCGCGACATTGCGGCCGGCGAGATCGGTGCCGCCGCCGGCGCCGGATGCGACGATCATGCGCAGCGGGCGTGACGGGAAGTCCTGCGCGTCTGCCGCCGCAAATTGAAAACCGAGCGCGATCAATGCCGCGGCGGCTGCCCGGCCGCCTGACCGGCGAGTCGGTGTCCACATGACGCGAAATCTCCTCACGGTTTGCGCGCGCCTGTTCTGACGGGCTGCCTGTCGGGGGATCGGCGCGTGCCGCTATAATACATGCACGACAAACAGCGTCGCGCGCGAACGCGCCGCCATCCGGCCGGAGGAACCATGAATCCCAAACCCAAGCTGTGGCTGAGCCACGTCGGCTTTTACGTTACCGACATCAACAAGATGGTCGATTTCTACACGCGCTTCATCGGCTTTACGGTGAGCGACCGCGGCATGCGGCCCGACGGCGAAATCGTCTTCATGACCCGCGATCCGTCGGAACATCACCAGTTGGTATTCGCCACCGGCCGCCCGGGCGACCTGTCGTTCAACGTGATCAACCAGATTTCGTTCCGCCTCGACAGCCTGCAGACGCTGCGCGACATGCATGCGGCACTGAAGGACGAACCGGTGCAGATTCTGGGGCCGGTCACGCACGGCAACGCGCTGTCGAGCTATTTCCTCGACCCCGAGGGCAACCGCGTCGAACTGCTGATCGGCACGCCCTGGTACGTGCCCCAGCCCTGCCGCCTGCCGGTCGATCTGTCGCTGCCCGACGAACAGTTGTGGGCATCAATCGAAAAGCAGGTCGTCGGCATGCCCGGCTTCAAGACGCACGAGCAGTGGCAGCAAGAGATCGAAGCGAAACTCGCTGCCGCGCAGCCGCTACTGTTTTGATTTTGTGGCGCAGGCGCCTCGCCTGCGAGCGACGCTGGCGCAATTGCGTAGGGCGGAAAAGCGCAGCGCCTTCCGCCGAGCGGATCTCAATTCAAAGACGCACGTCGCTTTTTATGAAGTTCAAGTTCGCTGGGGGCAGCCCGGCTGCCGCTAATTCAACGCCGAGCAGCGAAATTTTTTCGGTCTGTTAAAAGATTAGAGCAATAAAAACGCCACCCGAAGGTGGCGTCTTTATTGAGCCTGATCCTGTTACGCGGCTTTCTTCGCCGTCTTCACGCGATCGAGGATGCCGGTCGCTTTCAGTTCGGCATACATCTCGGCCTTCTTGTCCTCGGGCAACTCAAGGCAGGGCGAACGCACCGGGCCGCCGGGCATGCCGATGCATTCCATCCAGTATTTCATTTCCGCCGACGGCATGCGGCCGTGCGGCTTGCCGTATCCGCCTACCCACTTGGCGTGGATTTCGCGCAACGGCGTCAGCGTCGCGCAAATCTCGATCGCCTTTTTGTAATCGCCGGCCATTGCGGCCTTGGTGTAGTCGTGAATCGGCAGGTAACCCGGCACTTGATACAGGTGCGGGCAGTAGTTGAGCAACCACTGGTCTTTCATCACCGTCAGGTTGTAAAGCCACGGCGTTTCGTCGGCGACGCTGACCGTGAGGTCCTTGCCGACCATCTGGCGCAGCGACACCGAAGCCGCCGGCGACGGACCGCCCTGCTTGAAGCCGGCGATGTTCGGCAGCTTGGCAAGACGCGCGGCGAGGTGTTCGGTGATCGGGTAGTAAACCGACGGAATGTTGAACAGCACGATGCCGATGTTTACGCGCTCGGAAATGAAGCGGTAGAAATCGAACACCGCGTCGTCGTTCTTCGCGCCCTGGTACGGCGTCAGAATGATGACGAAGTCGATGCCGATCGCCTCGGCGTGTTTCGCCAGCTTGACGACCTCATAAGGGTTCTGATGATGGCAGCCGGCGATCAGCGGCACGCGGCCCTTGTTGGCCTCGACGTTGATTTCGTGCGCGCGCATGCGCTCTTCGTCGGTCAGCGACCAGAATTCGGCAACGTTGCCCGAGCAATAGTGGCCGTCGATCTTGAGTTCGGAGATCGAATAGTCGAGCGCGTGGGCGATCGATTTTTCGTCCAGCTTGTCGTCGGCAGTGAAATGATACGGCAGCGCGGTCCACACGCCCTTCAATGCGATTTTTGCGTATTCTTTCGCTTCGTTTTTGCGGTATTTCATCGGTTTCCTCCCGTGGTTTTGGCCGGCCGTCGAGCAGAACTGCTCAGCTGGAACGCAGAATCCTAGCAGAAGCCCCCTCCGCTGACCAGCCGGCGCGGCAAATCCGCGCGCGTCTTTGCGCGCAAACCGGTTTTGGTGAATACTCCTGCCTCGGCCCGCGATGCAACGCGCGGCGCCGCCTGTTCTGCCAATAAAAAATCAACAAACCGCCGGCGCGAATCGTCCTGCCGGCGCGGGGGAATCAATGGCATCGTCGAATTCAGGCGCGGCGTTTCGCGCTGTCGCCATCACCATGACGCTGGCAGCCGCCACCGGCGCCGGTGCACAGAACACGCCCGCGTATCCGTCGAAGCCCGTCACGGTTTACGTCGGCTTTCCCGCCGGCTCGACCAACGACAACACCGCGCGCACCATGGCGCATCAACTGTCGGAACAGATGGGCCAGCAGTTTGTCGTCATCAATCGCGACGGCGCCTCCGGCGTGATCGCCGCCGGGCAGGTCGCCAAAATGCGGCCCGATGGTTATTCGCTGATGTGGGCCAGCGCGAGCCCGCTGGTAATGAGCCCGGCCTACAACCGCAACACGCCATACGATCCGCTGAAGGACTTCGCACCGGTCAGCATCTACTTCTATCTGCCCTATGTGTTGGCGGCGCATCCTTCGGTGCCGGCGAAAAATCTGCGCGAGCTGCTGGCACTGGCGAAAGCCCACCCCGGCAAACTCTCCTACGGTTCGACCGGCGTCGGCGGCGCGCTGCATCTGGCAATGGAACTGGTGCTCAACATGTCGGGCACCAAAATGCTGCATGTGCCTTACCGCGGCACGCCGGCGATGACGCTTGACGTGATTGCCGGCCAGGTCGATCTGATGACCAACAGCACCTCGATGACGGCGGCGCACATCGCCAATGGGCGTCTGCGCGCGATCGGCGTCACCAGCAGCAAACGCAGCGTGCAGTTGCCGGATGTGCCGACGCTCGCCGAAGCCGGACTGCCGGGCTACGAATTCGTCGGCTGGTACAGCATGGTGGCGCCGGGCGGCACGCCGCACGATATCGTCGCCACGCTCAACCGCAACTTCGTAAGAGCGCTCGACGCGCCGGCGGTAAAAGCCAACATCGCCGCCGAAGGCGCACTGCCCGGCGGCAATACGCCGGAAGAATTCAGCGCCTACCTGCGCGGCGAACTCGACAAGTACACCAAACTCGTCAAGTCGGCGCGCCTGACGCCCGACAACTGACCGCGAGGAACACATCATGATGACCGATCGACGCGATTTTCTGGGCGCGCTCGCCGCCGCGCCATTGCTGCTCGCCGGCTGCGCGACCGGCGTGTCGCCGGGCCGCCGCTATGCCAAAGTGATCGACGCGCATGCGCACTGGTATCCGCGCGAGTTCGTCACCCTGCTCGAACAGGAAGGCCCGCGTTACGGCGCCAAAATGGGCAAGACGCGCGAGGGTTTTACGCTGGTGGAATCGGTGCCGGGCGGAACACAGACCTCGGTGCTGAAGCCGGACATGATCGAATTCGACCTCATCCTCAAGGAAATGGACGAGCGCGAAGTCGACATGTACGCGCTGTCGATGACCAACCCGATGGTCTACTGGTGCCCGCCGCAATTCGGACTCAAACTCTCGATTGCGCACAACGACGCCTGCGCGGCGGCCTGCGTAAAATACCCGCAGCGTTTCGTCGGCACCATTTCGCTGCCGATGCAGGACGCGAAACTCGCCGTCGCCGAACTCGAACGCGCCGCCAAACTGCCGGGCATGCGCGCGGTTTATCTGGCCGAAAACATCAACGGCAAAAATCTGCACGAAAAGGAATTCTGGCCGGTTTACGAGCGCGCCGAAGCGCTCGGGCTGCCGCTCTTTCTGCACAACCTCTATCCGACCGGCGGCGAGCGCATGAAGGATTTTTTCATGATCAACACCCTCGGCAATCCGTATGAAGCGGGCTACGCAGCGGTGAGCCTGGTCAACGGCGGCGTGCTCGACGCCTTTCCGAAGCTCGACGTTTACCTGCCGCACGCCGGCGGCACCTTCCCGTGGCTGATCGGCCGCCTCGACTACGGCATCGGCGTCGGCCCCGAACTCAAGCACATGAAGAAGCCGGCAAGTGCTTATTTGCGCCGCTTTCACTACGACATCATCACGCACAGTCCGACCATCTTGAAAGCGCTGATCGACATGGTCGGCGTCGACCGCATCGCCATGGGCACCGATTACCCGCAGGGCATGGCGGTGCGCAAACCGGTCGATTTCGTCGAATCGATTCCGGGCCTGACGCGGCGCGAACGCGCAATGATCCTGAGCGATAATCCGGCTCGCCTGCTGAAAATCGCCTGACGCTTTAAAACATCAACCGAAACGAGGAGCACGCTTTGTCCGAAAACAGCATCGCCTACCCGAAACTCGCCGATAAACCCGCCGGCGCCAAACACCGCTACAGCAAGCGCACGATCGATGCGCACATGCACTGGTACCCGCAGGAATTCGTCGATCTGATGATCAGGAAGGGGCCCGCCAACGGCGCGGTGCTGGGCGAGGACAAAAACGGGCCGGTGGTGATTTCGGTGCCGGGCTGCACGCAAAGTTCTTCGATGCGAAGAAGCATGACCGACGTCGATGAAATCATTCGCAACATGGACAACCGACGCATCGACACGTACGCGCTGTCGATGACCAATCCGCTGATGTACTGGGCGCCGCCGGCCTTCGGCCTCGAACTCGCCGCCGCGCACAACGACGCCTGCGTCGAGATGAACCGCAAATATCCCGACCGTTTCTTCGGCTGCATCATCCTGCCGATGCAGGACGTCAAACTCGCCTGCGCCGAACTCGAACGCATGGCGAAATTTCCGTGCATGCGTTCGGTCTTCATCGCCGAGCACATCAACGGCAAGAACCTGCACGAAAAGGAATTCTGGCCGGTCTACGAGCGCGCCGAGGCGTTGAACCTGCCGCTCTTTCTGACCAACCTCTACCCGACCGACACGGTGCGTCAAAAAGATTTCTTCATGATCAACACCATCGGCAATCCGCTCGAAGCCGGTTATGCCGCCACCAGCCTCGTTTGCGGCGGCGTGCTCGACGCCTTTCCGAAACTGGATGTATTTCTGCCGCATGCCGGCGGCTATTTCCCGTGGACCATCGGGCGCCTCGACGTCGCGATCGGCGTCAGTTCCGAACTGAAGCACATGAAGAAGAAGCCGAGCGAATATCTGCGCCGCTTTCACTATGACCTCATCACCCACCACACCGGCATCATGCGCGCACTGATCGATCTGGTCGGCGTCGATCGCATCGTCGCCGGCACCGACTTTCCGCAGGGCATGTCGGTCAAGCAGCCGGTCGATTTCGTCGAGTCGATTCCGGGGCTCACCGAGCGCGAATGCGAAATGATTCTGTGCGACAACCCGGCGCGCCTGCTGCGGCTCGCTCAATAACCATCTGCCGGATTGACAGGAGCGCGCCATGAGCATGCATCGTCGTGAATTTCTCGCCGCCAGCGGCGCCGCGGCACTCGCCGGCTGCGCCAACATCGCCACCCCAAGCGGCAACGGCGACTACCGCAAGCTGCGTGTGATCGACGCGCATGCCCACTGGTATCCGCAGGAATTTGTCACCCTGATGGAAAAGGAAGGCCCCGCCAACGGCGCGAAAATGGGCAAGGACGCCGAGGGTAATGCCGTGGTGCTGTCGGTCAACGGCGGCACCCAGACCTCGGTGATGCGGCGGAACATGGTCGATCTCGATCTGATGATCAAGGAAATGGACGCGCGCAAGGTCAACATGTATGCGCTGTCGATGACCAACCCGATGGTCTACTGGGCGCCGCCGGCCTTTGCATTGAAACTATCGCAGGCCGCCAATAACGCCGGCTCGGCCGCCCACCTCAAGTATCCGGATCGCTTCGTCAGCACCATCATGCTGCCGATGCAGGACCCGAAACTCGCGGTGGCCGAACTCGAGCGCGCCGCGAAGCTGCCGGGCCTGCGCGCGCTCAACATCGGCGAACATATCAACGGCAAGAATCTGCACGAGAAGGAATTCTGGCCGATCTATGAACGCGCCGAAGCGCTGGGCCTGCCGATTTTCACGCACAACCTCTATCCGACCGACGGGCCGCGCCTGAAGGATTTCTTCATGATCAACACGCTCGGCAATCTGTCGGAAGACGGCATTGCCGCGGTGTCGCTGATCTGCGGCGGCGTGATGGACGCCTTCCCGAAGCTCGATGTGTATCTGCCGCACGCCGGCGGCACCTTCCCGTTCATGATCGGCCGCCTCGATTACGCGATCGGCGTCAGCCCGGCGCTGAAGCACATGAAGCAGCCGGCGCATCGCTATCTCAAGCGTTTCTACTATGACATCATCACGCTGGATCCGACGGTGATGAAAATGGTGATCGATCTCGTGGGCGTTGATCGCGTGGTGATGGGCACCGACTTTCCGCAATTGATGGCGGTCAAGCAGCCGGTCGACTTTGTCGATTCGGTGCCGGGCCTGACGCGGCGCGAGCGCGAAATGATCCTTGCCGATAATCCGGCCAAACTGCTGAAAATCACCTGACGCGCACACGGGAAAACGCATGCCGCTTCTGCAACGCGCGGGCAAACCCGCGCTCCATTACGTCATCGATGATTTCACCGATCCGTGGCGCAATGCGCCTTATCTGATCCTGCAGCACGGCAACGGCCGCTCGGCGCAGTTCTGGTACCGCTGGGTGCCGTACCTGGCGCGTTTCTACAAGGTGGTGCGGCCCGACGTGCGCGGGCTCGGCGGCTCGGCGGCGGATTTCGATCTCGAACACGGTTTTACCGTCGAGAACTGCGTCGACGACCTCGCCGACATCATTCGCGCGCTTGGCGCCGAATCAGTGCACCTGTGCGGCGAATCGATCGGCGGCGTGCTGTGCATCGCGCTGGCGGCGACGCAGCCGAAACTCGTGCGCACGCTGTCGCTGGTATCCACGCCCGCCTTCATCAACAAGGTCGGCAAAGTTACTTATGCGATGGGCCACGAGTCGCGCGGCGATGCCGTCAATGCGATGGGACGCAAAGCCTGGCTGGAGGCAACGAACGCGAGCACGCGTTTTCCACCGGGCACCGATCCCGGCCTGCTCGACTGGTACAACGACGAATTCCTGAAAAACAAACCCGAAGTGCAAAGCGCGATGGCGAAGCTCGTCAATACCGCCAACGCTGCCGACTACCTGCCGCGCATTGAAGCACCGGTGCTGGGGCTCTACCCGACCGGCGGCCCGATCACCGACGCCGAGCAGGAGCGCATGCTGACCTCGAACATCCGAAATCTGCGCCTGGTGCATCTGCCCTGCGCGTTCCACAAGATCCAGATGGTGTTTGCGGCGTCGTGCGCCGCCCAGGTGCTGCATTTCATTGCGCAGCACGATGGCGTCGCCTGCCGCGAACTGTAGCGTGCGCGCCCTTGTCGTCTGCGCGCTCGCCGCGTTCGCGCTGTGCGCGCCGGCGCAGGACTACCCGAACAAGTCGATCCGCCTGATCGTGCCTTTCGGCGCCGGCGGTCCGCGCGACATTCAGGCGCGGCTGATCGGCGCGCATCTGGCAAAAGTCTGGGGCCAGACGCTGATCATCGACAACCGCGGCGGCGCCAACGGCATCATCGGCAGCGAACTCGCCGCGCATGCCGATGCCGACGGCTACACGCTGCTGATGATTTCGGCGGGTTTCGCAGTCAACGCCACGCTCTATCCGAAACTGCCGTACGACAGCCTGCGCGATTTCACGCCGGTCTCGCCGCTCTCCAGCGGACCCGGCATGGTTGTCGTCACGCCGTCGCTGCCGGTGACATCAATCGCCGGCTTGATCGACGCTGCGCGCAGCCACCGCGTTGAATTGCTGTTCGCCTCGGCCGGCACCGGTTCGCCCAGTCATCTCGCCGGCGAATTGTTCAAACTGATGACGCACATCGAGATGACGCATGTGCCGTACAAGGGCATGGCGGCCGGCCTCACCGATGTGATCGCCGCGCGCGTGCCGATGAGCATACCGACGATTCCGGGCGCGCTGCCGTTCGTGAAAAGCGGGCGACTGCGCGCGCTCGCCGTCACCGGCGCGCAACGTTCGCCCGCTGCGCCGGACATTCCGACCGTGGCCGAATCCGGCGTGCCGGGCTATGCGGCGTCGAATTGGTACGGCATCGCGGTGCCCGCGCGCACGCCGGTGCCGATCGTCACGAAACTCAATGCGCAACTCGCGCAGGCACTGCGCGATGCGGACACGCGCGCGCGCATGCTCGAAATCGGTCTCGACGCCGAAACCGCCGCGCCGGCGCAATTCGCCGCCTTCGTCAAAGCCGAAATCGCGAAGTGGGCGAAAGTCGTGAAAGCCACCGGCCTCAAACCGGAATAGCCCGACACGGCAATACGCTTTTACTGCACCAGCCGGCGTGTTTCGTATGGCGGCTTCGGTTCCTGACCGGGCGGCACGAAATCCGGGGTCGGCGCACCGGCCGCGCCCAGGCTGACGATGTATTGATACATCGCGGCAAGGTCCTCGTTAGTCGTGTCGCGCAGCGCCCAGAACGGCATCGGCGGGCGCGGTTTCATCACCTTCACGTAATTGACCCACTGCGCCTCTGAAAACTTCGTCACGGCATCGGCCGCCGGCACGCCGATACAAGGCAATACCGCAACGACAAAACCGCCGAATACCACCGGCCAATGCCGTTTTTTATTTTTCATGACGCCTCCCGGGGGCCTGCACGCGAAAGTATGACGGATTTTGTGTGACGGCCCCCAATCGCAGCCTGTTCCGGGTGGAAACGGGCGTCCATTTTTGCGGAATCGGTACGCTGGCGTACAGACTGCCCGGGAACAGTGAACTAGCATCTGGCCTCCACGACAGTACGTCCGGACAAACGGTTACTTACCCATCGAGGTTCCGCCATGAAAAAACCCGTCATTGCATTCATCGTTTCGGCCTTCGCCGTTGCGGCCGGCCACAGTATTGCAGCCACGCCGCTGAAATTGGAGCCACTCACCACCGAGCAGCGGGCGGACATGCACCAACGCGCCGACAGCCTGCTCGCCATTCGCGCCGCCAACCCTGCGCAGACCAGGGCCAAGCCCAAAGCGACGGCCAAAACCCGGAAAATGCCGGCGCTATAGCACCGCTCCAGGCGCGCATGCAAACCACGCAGAACGAAAGGACGGCGCCGGATGCTTTTTGACACCGGCTGGTTGGCGACGGGCGTGGCTTTGTTATTCGCCGTCATCATTTTGCTCAACGCGGTGCGGATTTTCCGCGAATACGAACGCGGTGTGGTGTTCACGCTCGGCCGTTTCAAGCAGGTCAAGGGGCCGGGGCTCGTGCTGATCATTCCGCTGATTCAGCAGGCGGTGCGGGTGGATCTGCGCACCGTGGTGCTTGAGGTGCCAACGCAGGACGTCATTTCGCGCGACAACGTGTCGGTCAAGGTCAGCGCAGTGGTCTACCTGCGCGTGGTCGATCCGCAAAAAGCGATCATTCAGGTCGTCGATTTTCTCAACGCCACCAGCCAGCTCGCACAAACCATGCTGCGCTCGGTGCTCGGCAAGCACCAGCTCGACGACATGCTCGCCGAACGCGAACGCCTGAATGCGGACATCCAGCAGGCGCTCGACGCGCAAACCGATTCCTGGGGCATCAAGGTCGCCAACGTCGAAATCAAACAGGTTGACCTCACCGAGTCGATGGTGCGGGCGATCGCCCGTCAGGCCGAGGCCGAGCGCGAACGGCGCGCCAAGGTCATCCACGCCGAGGGTGAACTGCAGGCCGCGGAGAAACTGTTCCAGGCGGCGAAGATTCTCGCGCAGGAACCGCAGGCGATCCAGTTGCGCTACCTCGAAACGCTCACGGTGATCGGCGCCGACAAGAATACGACCATCATTTTTCCGTTGCCGATGGACATGTTGACGCCCTTCCTGCCCAAAGCGCCCTAGCCCGGCCGCGCGCCGGAAAATCCGAATTCCGCCGGTGACCGGCATCCGCTTCGCGGCGGCGCCGGCTTGACAGTGCCCGCCCCCTGTTTCATCCTTGGTCCGGCAGCGAACAACAATTCAAAACGCTGTCACACAACTAATCGGCCATCGCGCCGGGGGAGATCAATATGAAGTTTCCATCCGCTATTGCATCAGCATTGCTGGCACTTGCATTGACGCTGACCGGCTGCGCCACGCAGCCGTCGGCCGACGCCGGCTGGATCACGGTGTTCGACGGCAGCAATCTCAACAGCTTCAATCGCGTCGGCGACGCCAACTGGCGCATCGACGACGGCCTTGTCATCGCCGATCTCGGCGGCAAGGACGCGAGCTACCTGGTAACCAAGGAGTCGTACGCCGACTTCCAGATCCGCGCCGAATTCTGGGTCGATTCGGATGCCAACAGCGGCATCTTCATCCGCGCGCAGAACCCGGCCAAGATCGGTGCCGACACCGCGTATGAGGTCAATATTTTCGACAAGCGACCCGATCCGTCGTACGGCACCGGCGGCATTCCCAACGTGGCGCCGGCAATCGTGCCGCTGAAGGCCGGCGGCCAGTGGAACGTCTACGAAATCACCGCCAAAGGTCCGCAACTGACCATCGTGCTCAACGGCATCAAAACCGTCGATGTGCGCGACAGCAAATTCGCCAAGGGTCCGTTCGCGCTGCAATACGGCGGCGGCGTGGTGAAGTTCCGCAAGGTGCAGATCAGACCGCTATAACCATGAGCGGGCGGCACGCGCAACGCCTGCCGCCCGCCACCAGCGACGACAATTCGAGAGGTTCTATATGACATCGCAGGCCAAGCGCCGCGACCCGTCGGCCTGGGTCGGCGACGATTTTCGCAACGACGATTCCTGGATCGCGACCCTGAGCGCAAGCCAGGTCGCCGAACTCAGCACCGCCGCCCGCCATTGCATCGAGCGCGGACTCGAAGTCACAGCCATCAGGCGCGAAGACTTTGCGCTGACGTCGATGCGGCCGCTGATTGAACAATGGGCCGCCGAGCTCAACCAGGGGCGCGGCTTCATGCTGGTCAAGGGGTTGCCTGCCGGGGAACTCGGCGACCGCCAGGTGCGCACCATTTTTTGGGGTATCGGCCTGCACATGGGAACGCCGGTTTCGCAAAACTCGTATGGCGACATGCTCGGCGAAGTCTTCGACGAGGGCGTCAAAATGGGTACCGGACGCGTGCGCGGCTATCGCACCAACCAGCGGCTGATGTTTCACACCGACCGCTGCGATATCGTCGGCCTGCTCTGCCAGCGGACTGCGAAATCGGGCGGCCTGAGCAGCATTGTCAGTTCGACCCGCATCTATGAGGAAATCGCGGCCCGCCACCCCGATTACCTGGCGCCGCTGGAGAACGGCTACATCCACGCCCACGTCGAGGAAGGCGGTGCGTTTTCCACCTACCGGCTGCCGGTATACAGCGTCACCGATGGTGTGGTCAGCTGCCGCATTCTGCGCAACACCATCGAGAACGCGCGCAAGATGGGTTACGCAAAGTACAGCAATCTTGAAACCGCCGCGCTCGATTGCATGGACGCGCTCGCCAACGATCCGCGTATGCGCCTTGACATGATGCTCGACCGTGGCGACATGCAGTTCGTCAACAACTATACGACGCTGCACGCGCGCACCGAATTCGAGGATTATCCGGAACCCGAGCGCCGCCGGCACATGGTGCGGCTGTGGCTCAAGGCGCACGGCCTGCGCCGCCCCGTCCGGAAAGAACTGTTCAGGGATTACGAGGGAATCGAAAAAACGCTTGAGCGCCTGCCCGGCCAGGCGAGCGTCGTTTGAGGATCCGCGCTGCAATTCCGCGCGCAACGGTTTTGCAGCGGTCAACACTGGCCTGCAGCGCGCTCGCGGCGACCGTAGTCTGTGCCGCCGCGCCCGCGCAGACCTTCCCGGCGAGACCGATCAGGCTGGTAGTACCCTACCCGGCGGGCAGTGGCACTGACATCGTCGCGCGCACACTCGCGCAAAAACTTTCCACGCGGCCCGGTTATTCGGTGGTTGTCGATAACCGGCCGGGCGGCGCCACCATTATCGGCATGGACATCGTGGCCAAGGCGAACGCCGACGGCTACACGCTGCTGATGGCAACCACTTCGCTGGCCATCACGCCCGGCATGAGCGAGCACCTGCCGTTTGATCCGGTCACGGACTTCGCGCCGGTCATGCTGGTGGATGCGGCGCCGCTGTTGCTGGTGGCCAATCCCGCGCTGAACGTGAGCAGCGTCAAAGAACTGGTCGCCCTGGCGAAAGCAAAGCCCGGTGAATTGAATTACGCTTCTTCGGGCAACGGCAGCGCGATACAACTGGCGATGGAACTGCTGAAGTCAATGACCGGCATCCGGATCAATCACATCCCGTACAAAGGCAGCCCGGCGGCATTGCTCGACGTAGTGGCCGGACGCGTGCCGATGATGTTCAACATCATTTCGTCATCGGCGCCGCATCTTGCGAACGGCAAGCTGCGCGCGCTGGCGGTCAGCGGCGCGACGCGCTCAGCCGCACTGCCGGCCGTTCCGACTGTCGCCGAAGGCGGTGTGCCGGGCTACGAAGCGGTATCGTGGCACGGCCTGCTCGCGCCGGCGAAAACGCCGGCCGCGGCGGTCGCCGCATTGTTCGACGAAACGGTAAAGTTGCTGCGCGATGCCGACGTCAGACAGTCGCTCGAATCTCAGGGCTTCGACATCAGGGGCGAAAATGCCGCGATGTTCGGCGCCTTCGTCAAATCGGAAGTCGTGAAATGGACCAGGGTCGTCAGGGAATCCGGCGCGCGCCTCGATTGATGCGCGGCGCACGCGCGCAATTTGCAAACCTGCCGCTGCTGCTTGCTGCCGCGGTCGCAGGCGCCGCGGCATTTGCCCATGCAGTGTGCGCGCAAAACTATCCGAACCGCCCGCTGCGGCTGGTCTCGCCCTACGCACCCGGCGGCGGCACAGATTACTTCGCGCGATTGCTCGCACAAAAACTGACGGAGAACCTCGGCGTCAGTGTCGTCGTTGAAAACCGCGCCGGCGCGGGCGGCGTCATCGGCGCCGACGCCGTGGCCAAAGCCGCGCCCGACGGTTACACACTGCTGCTCGCCTCTCCGTCACCGATAGTGGTATCACCGCATTTGAACAAGAACATGCCCTACGACCCTCTGAAAGACCTCGCTCCCATCACGCTGGTGGCGAGCGTGCCGGCAATCTTTGCCGTGCATCCGTCGATACCGGTAAAAACCGTCAAAGAGTTCATCCAGTTCGCCAAGGCGCGCGCCGGCGAGCTGACCTACTCATCCTCGGGCAACGGCGGCACCGGGCATCTCGCCGGCGCATTGTTCGATCTGCGCGCGGGAACCAAAATGATCCACGTGCCGTACAAAGGCACCGGTCCCGCCACCGTCGCGCTCATCTCCGGCGAAGTCAGCATCGGTTTTGCCGAATCCATTTCGCTGATCACCCATATCAAAGCCGGCCGCCTTCGCGCAATTGCACTGACGTCGCTGAAGCGTTCGCCGTTGTTTCCGGACCTGCCGACAGTTGCCGAAACGCTGCCCGGCTATACAGCAGGCCCGTGGTACGGGGCGTTCGCGCCGGCGAAAACGCCCCCGGAAATCATTGCGCGCCTGAATCGCGAAATCGTCGCCATCCTGCGCAAAGAGGATGTCCGCGCAGGCATGCGCGATTCGGCGGCGGAACCCGGCGGCAATTCACCAGCGGAATTCGCTGCACACATTAAAGACGAATACGAACGGTGGGGCCGCGTCATCCGCGAAGCGGGGATCAAAATCGATTGAATGCGCCCGCCACAACAACGAAAAAAGCCCGGCACATGGCCGGGCTTTTTTTCGTCTGCACCGCAGGTGCAATGACTGCTAGCGGCTCAACAGAACGTCCGCGATGATCCCTGAAGCGATTGCAATCAAGACATAATCGCCACCCGATTGCACCCAGTGATAACCGCGCGGCGGCGCGCGCAGGTTGTGACCGCGCCAGTCGTCCACCACATATTGGCGGTGGCGGTATTCGGCGGGCATGCGTCCGCCGCGGTAATAATCGTGATTGGGACCGGCGCCGCGCTCGTCGCGGCGCGCTTCATTATTGCCGCGACCGCCGTCATTGCGATGATCCTGCGGTTCGCCGCGCTGACCCTTCTCGTCGTGGCCGCGATCATTGCCCTTGCCCTGGGCCAAGGCGAGCCCGCTGCTGGCCAGAAAAATCGCCGTGACGGCTGCTATGATTTTTTTGCTGTTCATGCCTGCTCCGTTTGGTTGTGTCGCGCACTGTCTGCCGCGCACAGTTGTGCGGTCGGCCTTTCCCGGCACGGGGCCGGTCAGTTCGCAAAGGATAGGCGGATGCCACGCGCGCTTCTGTGCGCTGGCGTACCCAGCCCGCGGAAAGCAGGTTTCGGCTATTCCGGCCTGACGCCGGTTTCCCGGACAACCTTCGCCCACTTCGCGAGTTCGGCCTTGATCAGCGCGGCAAACTGGTCCGGCGTGTCGGACGGAAGTTCATAGGCCTCGGCGGCAAGCCGTTCGCGCACATCCGGCAGCGCCAGAATGCGCACCAGCTCGGCATTGAGTTTGTCGATGATCGCGCGCGACGTGGCCGCCGGCGCCAGCATGCCGTACCAGGTCGAGACCTCATAACCGGGCAGGCCGGTCTCGGCGATCGCCGGCACATCCCGCATCACCGGCGTACGCATCAGACTTGTCACGCCGATGGCGCGCAAGCGGCCGGCCTTGATCTGCGGCGCCGACTGCGCCACGCCGCCGAACACCAGCGAGGTTTCGCCGCCGATCACCGACGAAACCGCCAGCGAGTTGCCTTTGTAAGGGATCATCAGCAGATCTATTTTCGCCAGGCTTTTAAACAACGCGCAGGAAAGCTGCGAGGGGCTGCCGCCGGAGGCGCAGGCGATCTGGCCCGGCGCCCCCTTCGCAAGCTGGATCAACTCTTTGGCGCTGCGCACCGGCAGCGAGGGATGCGCGACGAGCACATACGGCGCAAAGCCGATGCGGCCGACCGGCGCGAAATCGTTGACCGTGTCGTACGACAGTTTCGGAAACAAGCTGGCATTGATGCCGTGCGTGCCGTTGGTGCCGATCAGCAGCGTATAGCCGTCCGGCGCGCTGCGCGCAACGAACTCGGCGGCGACCACGCCGTTGGCGCCGGTTCTGCTCTCGACCACCACCGGCTGCCCCCAGGACTCGGTCATTTTCTGGCCGACCACACGGCCCAGCAAATCGGTCGGGCCGCCGGGCGCGAACGGCAGAATGATGCGGATCGGTCTGGACGGATACGGCTGCGCCGACACCGGCATTGCGAACAAGGCGATGACGGCAAGCAATGCTACGGGCAATTTATACATGGTTGTCATGGCATTTCAGCCGGTATTCGCTGCCCGTGAATTCTAAGAGCTATGCATCCAGCGATTCAACCGGAAATACCGCTATCTGCACGCAGGATTGACTGCCGTTGTATTCTGCGCCGATACTACTTGAGCATCGCTCGAATTAACGTGGCGCAGGCGACTCGCCTGCCGGTTTGTTGCAGGCGAGTCGCCTGCGCTGCAAAACCCAAGAGCTTAAGCCATGACTCTCGCATTTAACCCCCTGCACCCGCTGTTCGCCGCCGAAGCGAGCACAATCGATTTGCGGGCCGTGCGCGATGCGGCAACACTCGCCGCCATCCGCGCCGGCATGGATCGCTACGGCGTGCTGGTGTTCCGTGACCAGCCGTTCACGGACGAAGAGCAGCTCGACTTCGCGCAGCGTTTCGACGGCAAACTGCACACGCAGACCTCACAGGCCGTGCTGGTCAAAAGCCGGCTCGGCACCGAGGCGCTCTCGGATATTTCGAACGTCGGTCCCAACGGCGAAATCCTGCCGCCCAACGACCGCCGCCGCATGGGCTCGCTCGCCAACCGGCTGTGGCATACCGACGCCTCGTTCGTGAATCCGCCCGGGCGTTACTCGCTGTTGTCGGCACGCGTGCTGCCGGCGGCGAGCCCAAATACCGAATTCGCCTGCATGCGCGCGGCGTATGACGCGCTCGATGCGGAAATGAAAAAAACGATCGAACACCTCAAGGTGCATCATTCGATCGCCTACTCACGCGAAACGCTGGGTTTCGAGTTCACGCCAGAAGAAAAAGAAAAACTCAAAGGCGTGGCGCAACCGCTGGTGCGCACCATGAAAGACGGCCGCCGTTCGCTCTATCTTGCCGCGCATGCCTCCAGCGTGATCGGCATGTCGCTGGCCGAGGGCCGCCTGCTGATCCGCGAGCTGATGGAGCACGCCACCCAGCCGTGCTTCGTCTACAGCCACGCCTGGCGCGAACGCGACCTCGTGATCTGGGACAACCGCACGACCATGCACCGCGCGAGGCCGTTCGACGACGTGAAACTCCGGCGCGAACTGCGGCGCACCACGACGCTCGATATCGAACCGGCGACCGTCGCCTGAATAACAGCGTTTGATCCTGCGGTAACAGTCGGCGATAATCCTCCGATGATCCCCGCCACCGAAGCCCTCCACCGCCTGCAGGAAGGCAATAAACGCTTCGCCGCCGGCGTACGCAGCGTTGAAGCCATGCTGAGCCAGACGCGGCGCGGCGACAGCATCGCGAAGCAGGAACCGTTTGCAATCATTCTCGGCTGCTCCGATTCGCGCGTGCCGGCCGAGATCGTGTTCGATCAGGGCCTCGGCGACCTCTTCATCGTGCGCGTCGCCGGCAACATCGTCGCCCCCTCGCAGGTCGGCAGCGTCGAGTTCGCCGCCGAACGCTCGGGCATCCGCCTTGTCGTCGTGCTCGGTCATTCGCGCTGCAACGCCATTCTCGCCACCGTCGAGGAACTCGGCCGCCCGACCGCCGATCAGTCGCCCAATCTGCGTTCGATCGTCGATTGCATCCGGCCTTCGGTCGAGCCGCTGATGGATACGGAACTGCGGCAGAATCCGGAGGCGCTGGTCAAACATGCGGTGCGCGCCAACATCCGCGCCTCGGTGCATCATCTGCGCCACGGCTCGCGCCTGCTCGAAAACCTGATCCAGAAAAACGGCCTGCTCGTGGTCGGGGCCGAATACTCGCTTGAAACCGGCGTGGTCGATTTCTTCGACCACGTGCCGCAGGAATAACGCTCCCCAAACGCATGCCGAAGCAGGACAGCCGCGCCGAATACGCCGCGCGCATGCACCGCGTGATCGAGGCCATCGATCGCAATATCGATCAGACGCTCGACCTCGATAGGCTCGCTGCGGTGGCACATTTTTCGCCCTTCCATTTTCACCGTCTGTTCACCGCGTGGACCGGCGAAACGCTGGGCGACTATGTGCGCCGCCGGCGCATCGAACTGGCGGCGGTGCACCTGATTGCGCAGCCGCGCGTGCCGGTGCTGCAGATCGCGCTGGGGGTCGGTTTCGGTTCCGGCGAAGCGTTTGCGCGCGCCTTCAAGCAACGCTACGGCTGTTCGGCTTCAGCGTGGCGCGCTTTACAGGCGGCGCAGCGCACGCAAAAAAGCAATTCCGGCCATGTGAATAGCAAGCAAAGTCAGGCAGCACAGGGATCGTTCGCGGAACATGAGGTCTCCCCAAGACTGAACAAGGAAATCATCATGAAAGTAACAATCATCGACCGCCCGCCTGCGACGATTGCCTATTTTCGCCATCTCGGCCCTTACGGCGAAACCGTCGCGCGGTTCTGGCAGGACACCTATATACCGTGGGCGATCATGAACAAACTCGGCCCGGATCACGCACGCTACGGCATCAGCCACGACGACCCCGGCGTGACCGCACCGGAGCAATGCCGATATGACGCGTGCGCCGAAGTGTCGCCCGATTTTGTGGCCACCGGCGGTGCACTCAAGACCACCGTTCCGGGCGGCAAGTATGCGGTGCTCCGTTTCAAAGGCATAGTCGAAGAGATCGGTGAAGCATGGACCGCACTGCTGCGCGACTGGCTCCCGGCAAGCGGCTATCAAATGGATAGCCGGCCCTGCTTCGAATACTATCCGCGCGGCGCCACCTACGATGCCAACACTGGAGTATTTTCTTGCGAAATCTGCGTGCCGGTGGCGCCCCTATAGCTTTTTGCCGGACTATGCCAAAACTATTGCCTGCGTTCGCCGGCTTTGCGTCAACTAACGTCGTCAACTAATGTGTGCGGGTTTTGCCCCGGCGCGAGGTCGCTGGTTTGGAACTCCGTGGCGTATTGTGGTGCCCTCAAAGGCGGCGGGCTCTTCCTCACACTTGGAAGGGGCTACAACCGGTAACGCATCCATGGGGCTGCGAACACCGCCGCCGCCGACTTTGAGCACATGGGTATAGATCATGGTCGTTGATACGTCGCTATGCCCTAAAAGCTCCTGCACCGTCCGGATGTCATAGCCCGATTGCAATAAATGGGTTGCAAAGGAGTGCCGCAACGTGTGCGGGGTTGCCGGTTTGGTAATGCCTGCTTGTTCAATCGCACGTTTGAACGCGCGCTGAAACGTCTGGTCGTACATGTGATGACGGCGGACCACGCCAGTGCGCGGATCGGTCGAATGCGTGGCTTGCGGGAACACCCAAAACCACGCCCAAGAGTTTCCGGCGCGCGGATACTTGCGTTCCAGTGCATAGGGCATCTCGACGCCACCCCGTTTGGCTGCCTGATCGGCATCCCACAAGACGCGGGAACGCTCTACCTGTTGCCGCAATTCCGGCATGAGCCGTTGCGGAAGCATGACGGCCCGGTCTTTTTTACCTTTGCCTTCGCGGACGACGATTGTGCCGTGATCAAAGTCCACGTCTTTAATGCGAAGCTGCAATCCCTCCGTTATCCGCATGCCGGTGCCGTAGAGCAGTTGAGCAAACAACCGATGCTCACCGCGCATCAGCGTAAATATCCGGGTGACTTCTGTTTGATTTAAGACGACCGGCAGCCGCTGTTCGCTGCGCGGACGGCCGATCTCGGCCATCCATGGCAGGTTGATGCCGATAACCTTGTTGCACAGGAAAAGAACCGCCGATAGCGCCTGCTTGTGCGTGGATGCCGATACGTTTTTGTCATTGGCCAGCCACGATAGGAAAGCCTCGACCTCGGGACCGCCCATGGTGGCGGGGTGGCGCAGCTTGTGGAACCGGATGTACATCCGCACCCAGTAGACATAAGTCGTCTCAGTTCTTAGACTGTAGTGCAAATAACGAATACGCTCGCGGAGCTGGTCAAGCAATTTGACCGATTTCAGCGGGGGCAGAGGGGAGTTGGTTTTCATTTTTATTTAGTACGATAAAAATGGGCGGTATATTATGCATAAGTCATTGATGCAAACATGCTTAATCATGCTGTTGACCGCTAAAACGATACGGGTGGGCGGCCAAGTTATACAGCAAAACTGTCGCCCCAAATCACGTTAAGTCCGCGATAGATGCCACGAACATATGCGAGATCAAAGAAGGCCGGCTGAATAGCCCAATAGCTATACAGACGAAAGACCAAAAAAATGCTAAAAAGTGAATCGTTGGTACGCAGTCGATTGAAGCGAGCTTCAAGTCGAACAGCGTACCAACGATTCACGGTAAAAGCACAATTTGCCCACGCTGGCGGCACTGTTGGACACCATCTGCCAAACCACCGACCCTTCGGCACACAAATGCGCGGCCCTCTATCGAGACCTAACTACTCGCCGCATCAGACGCGCTGCGCAGTGACTTCGATGCTCAGCATCTCAATTCAATCATCTCAATATGTCGCGCTGCTCGATCGGCGCGCTGATGAGCTCGAACGTTGCGGTCGTCAGGCATCCATCACTGATGCCATATAATGATATGGCTATTCGCCCATATTTGTGCTAGGCTTTCGCATGACCAAAGCTCGGTTCCAATGGGATTCCAAAAAGGATGGCGAAAATCAGAATAAGCACGGCGTGTCTTTTGCTGAGGCACAGGTCGCCTTTGCAGACCCCCGCCGTGTTATCGCGGAAGATCATTCTCACAGTTCCATTGAAAACCGGCATTTCTGCTTTGGCCTGGTTGGCGAGGGCATTCTCACGGTACGCTTTACGTATCGTGACGACGTAATTCGCATATTTGGTGCAGGCTATTGGCGAAAAGGCAAACAAATTTATGAGCGCGAAAATCAAGTACACGAACGAACACCTCGGAAACCCCAAGGTCGTCGCTGACTTTCTTCCCCGTCCTGAGGATCTTGTATTTCAGGACGAAGGAGTCAAGGTTACCATTGCGCTAAGCAAGCGTAGCGTCGATTTTTTCAAGATCGAGGCGCAAAAGAACAACACCCAGTATCAGCGAATGATTCGGCGACTGCTCGACGCCTATGCAGAGCATCACTCGCGACCTCTAACCACCGGTTCAAAGCGGACGCAAAAACGCGCCGCTTAACCGGAACGTTAAACGTTAAAAAGTAACCCATGCCGGAACTATGCCGCTTTCTCGGGATCGTGATCTACATGTATTACAAGGATCACGCGCCGCCTCATTTTCACGCCGAGTATGCGGAGTTTGAAATTACTGTCGAGATCGCGTCTGGGGTAGTAACCGGGACATTTCCGCGCCGCGCGCTCAATTTAGTCCTGGAGTGGCACTCTTTACATAAGGCTGAACTCGCGGCAGACTGGTCTCTTGCGCAGAGCAAGCTGCCGTTAAAAACCATTGATCCACTGGAGTGACGCCATGTTTCTTCACGTTCTTGAGGCACGGTACGTTCGAGACTATGTGGTAAGGCTGACATTCAGCGATGGCGCAGTCGGGGAAGTCGATCTCTTCGCCGAACTCGATGGACCCATTTTCGGCGCGCTGCGGGACGTCGAGCAGTTCAAGCGTTTTTCGGTTACCCGCCATACGCTCACGTGGCCGAACGGTGCAGACTTTGCACCCGAGTTTCTTCGCGAGCACGTGGCAGCTACCGTTTAACCAGCAGTTCCAAAGTGAATGCCGCAGGCGGTTCGCACGGGCACCGCGACGCCAATCAACACTCAAGCCGCCTTTGACGGCTTGCGCTTGGTTTCCCAGCCGACCGGCTCGTCGTCGAAAATCCCCAGTTGGGTGAGTTCCGACTTGACCATCTTTTTTTCTTCCGCGGTCAGCGCCATCACCGGTCGCCGCGGCACGCCGACCGGACGGTCGAGCAGTTCCATGGCGTATTTGATCGCCGCCGGCGGATTGTGCAGCAGCACCTTGAGCAGGCGGCGCAACTTGAACTGCAGCGGCTGTGCGCGCGTGAACACGCCGGTCGCGCACGACTGGTAAAGCGCCTGCGTCAGTTTCGGCGCCACTTCGCTGCATGCCGAGAAGCAGCCGCGCGCCCCCAGCGGCATCGTCGCCAGCAGCATGTCGCTGCCGGCAAACACCGCAATCGGTTTGCCCTTGCGCGCAACCAGTTCGCAGCTGTCGGTGAAGCCCGCCATGTCCTGATTCGCGTCCATCACCGCGACCAGCCGCGGAATGCGGTCGATCAGTTTCTCCAGCGTGTCGGTACCGATATCCATCTGCACCGCGGCCGGATCGTTGGCAATGATGAATTCACCGCCAGCCGCATCGGCCACCGCGATGAAATGCTCAACCAGCGCGCGCTGGCCGGCACGCCAGTGATAAGGCGGCAGCATGACGACACCGGTGTTGCCGGCCTTGGTCGCCGCTTCGGCCAGTGCCACCGCCTGATCGGTGCCCGCATGCGACACGTGCACGAAGGTCGGCACGCGGCGCCCCACCACGCTGGCCAGCACCTTGGCGAGTTCGCGGCGCTCGGCATCGGTCAGGCTGACCGATTCGCCGATGTGCATCGGGTGCGCGAGCACACGCGCGCCGTTTTCGATCAGAAAGTTGATCTGTTTGACGAAGGTGTCGTAATCGACCGCGCCGTCCGTTTTGAACGGGGTCACGGGTGTGCCGACCACGCCGGAATAAATGGTTGCCATGCTGCGAACTCTCCTTCGTCCTGCGGTTGCGAAAGCGTGTTTTAACGCTGATCAGGTCTTGATCGTAATCGGCTGGCCGCTCTTGGCCGACTTCTCGATCGATTCCAGCACGGCGATTTCGTTGACCGCCTGATCGGCCGGCACCAGAAAGCCGGCTTTGGCGGCGACCGCATCGGCAAAGGCCTCGAGCACCGCGCGCTCCTTGCTCACCACATCCATGGTGTGGCGCTGCGGCTTGCCTTCGAGCGCACAGGAGACGAGTTCGGTGTCGCCGCGCATTTCGAGCCAGCCCTTGGTGCCGAATACATGCACGCGGTAGAGCTCGCCGGTGACGAAACAGACGCCGAGATAACCGGTGACGCCATTCGAAAACTTCAACATCATCGAGGTGTTGTCGTCCATGTCGATATCTGCAGCCATCGCGCGGTGGTCGCTGTAGGCGTAGAGCGAGGTGACCAGCCCGCCGGCCGCCTGCAACATTGAATCGAGCGTGTGAATGCCGCGCGCGGTCATGCCGCCGGCGGGCGCCTCGACCCGCGTCGAACGCCAGCCACCCGCCTTCAGCTTGAAGCCGGTCGGACCGGCGTGATGACCTTCGACATGCAGCACCTGGCCGATTTCGCCGGCCTTGATGCGCTTCATCATCTCGAGAAAGCTCGGTGCGTAGCGGCGGTTGAAACCGATGCACATGGTGACCCCGGCGGCCTTCACCGCATCGACCGCGCGCTGCGCGGATGCCTGCGTCAGCGCCAGCGGCTTTTCGACGTAAATCGCCTTGCCGGCCTTCGCCGCCGCAATGACCTGCGCTTCGTGCTGCGAATGCGGCGTCGCGATCACCACCGCATCGATGCCCTTGTCGGCCAGCGCCGCCTCGAACGAAGTCACCAGCTTGATGCCCTTTTTGTCGGCGTATTCCTGATGCTTCTCCGGACTACGCGTGATGCCGCAGACGAATTTGATCTTGCTGCTGCCGTCGACCGAATCGATCAGCTTGCTGCCCCACGCGCCCATGCCGTGGATCGCTACATTCAGCATTTTTTTCTCCTCAGTTATTCGTCAGGCGAATCATTTCTTCGGCCTTCGTTTGGATGCGCTCTTCGGTGGAATGAACGGCAGCATCAGATACGACGCCATTTTGCCGCCGGTGTGTATGGTGTTGGTGCCGCCCGTATTGTACGCTGCCGGGTAATGCGTGTAAGGCGCGCTGCCCACGCCGTCGCGCGGCTGCACATCGAGCCGGATGCGATGACCCTTGGCGAACACCATGCACACCGGCCAGATTTCGATTTCGCACTCGACCGGCTCGCCCGGCTTCAGCCACCAGCGCTCGTCGTGCGCATGAAACGGCCGGTACGGCAGCGAACGTTCCTGATCGAGCTTGCGGTGCGAGGCGCGCAGCCAGCCCTTGGCCACCGGCACCTTCTGCCCCTGCTGGCCGACCTCCCAGACATCATTGCCATCGACGCCGATATTGCGAATGGTGACGAACATGTCCATGTCTTTTTGCGTGCTCGACACCCACAGCACCAGTTTGACCGGGCCAGTGACTTCGGTCGCCTCGGCAAACGGCGGCGTTTCGAAGGACACGCCCGTGCGCGTCATGCTGCCGGCCTGCAGCATCGTCGATGACGCCGAGGCCACACCGGCATGCGAGACGCCGGTGGCCGAATAACTGACTTTTGCGACGCGCGTTGGCGCCTTGCGCAGCAAAACGCCTTCGTGCCCCCTTTCGTCGGCTGACGGCTGCTTTTGCTCGGCGTCGAGGAACAGCTTGGTCCAGCGCGTGCGCTTCAACGGCCATTCGTTCTCGAAGCGGAACTTGTAATCGTTCATGCCGCCTCCGCCGGTGCGGATCAACAACTTGACCGGCGGTTCATCCAGCAGGCCGGTGTCGATGCCTTTCAGCCAATGATCGAACCAGCGCAACTGGTCGCGGCGGCCTTCCTCGGTATAGAAGGCGTGGTAATGCGTGCCGGTGTGGATGCGCAGCTTCTTGTGTTTGGATGCGGCGTTGACATAGCCCTCGGTGTTGCCGCGCAGATGCAGATTGGCGCCGCTCCAGTTGCCGGCGCTGTAGAGCGGCACCTTGATCTTGTCCCAGTGCGCGGCCGCGCAGCGGTCGTCCCACCAGCCGGTGTCGAGACTGTTGCGCATGTAGTTGAACAGACGCTCGTTGCGGAATGCGTCGGGGTTGTATTCCTGCGGATCACCGAGCAGGTGGTGCGCCATCTGCGTGGCGTACCAGGTCGACAGGTAATAAAGCTGGAAGATGCCGCCGTGAAATACCGCGTCGCGATAGGTGTCTGCATAGCCCTCCCACGGAATGATCGCTTTCAACGACGGCGGCTGCAGTGTGGCCACCCGCCACTGCTGCGTGGCGTGATAGGAAATGCCGGCCGAACCGATATTGCCGCTGCACCACGGCTGCTTCGCCGCCCATTCGATCGCGTCGTAATAATCGAGCGTTTCCTGAAAGCCGCCGGGATCCGACAGGCCCGGTGATTTGCCGGAGCCGCGCGTATCGACGCGCACGCAGATGTAACCGCGCGGCACCCACCACAGCGGATTGACCGTTTCCCAGGTCATGTAGGGATTGGCCTTCTCCTCGAGATCCGCCGGTGGCACCCACACTTTGTCCTTCTGGTAGCAGCTGATGTTGACGATGGCCGGATACCTGCCATTCGATTTCGGACGGAAGATATCCGCCAGCAGCGTCGAGCCGTCGCGCATGGTGATGCGCACGTCTTTTTCAATGATGACTTTGTATTTCGGCTGCGACAGGCGGCCGCGTTTTGTTTTCACTGTAAGCTCTCCATTTTCCGCTTTCGTATTCACGCTCGGTAAATTTGCCTTTGTGGCGCAGGCGCCTCGCCTGCGAACCCGCTGCACGGCGCAATAACCAACGGGCATTGCGCCCGATGAATAAAATTCGGTGCAATGCGCTTCGCTTATTGCACCCTACGAAACCACTTCAATCGAGTTTGACATGGTTGTCCTTGATGATCTTCGCCCAGCGCTTCGATTCGGCGCGCACGAAGTTGTCGAAATCCGCCGGCGAAGCCGCCAGCGTGACCGGAATCAGCCGTTTGGTCAGATAGTCCCGCATATCCGGCTCGTTCATCGCCGCGGTGATGGCAGCGAACAGTTTGTCGATCACCGGCTTCGGTGTCTTCGCGGGTACAAAGATGCCGTTCCAGTTGAGACTGCCGATGCCGGGAAAGCCGGCCTCGGTCAGCGTCGGCACTTCGGGCAGTTCAGCCAGCCGCTGCGCCGACGTCACCGCCAGTGCCTTGACCTGGCCGGAACGAATCGAGCCGATCATCGAGGCGACGTTCGCATTCGTGATCATGACTTCGCCGCGCATCAGCGCCGGCAGCGTCTCACCGGCGCCGCGCGACGGCAGATGTGTCATCTTGAGGCCGGCCGCCGCGGTCAGCGCGAGCATGTCGAGGTGGGAATAGGAACCGAGCGGCGCCTGGAAGTTGAACTGTCCGGGCCGCTCCTTGATATAGGCGATGGCCTCCTGCAACGTGGTGGCCGGCAGTTTGGGCCCGGCGACGATCACGTTCGGAATCGACGCCAGCAAGGTCACGCCGGTAAGGTCGCGCATCGCGTCGATTTTCATTTTCGCCGCGAACAACAACGGATTGATCGAGTTGGTCGAGATGTTGCCGACCAGCAGCGTGTAGCCATCGGGCTGCGCCGTGGCCACCAGCTCGACCGCGATGTTGCCAGCGGCGCCGGCGCGGTTATCGACGACGAATTGCTGTTTGAGCCGCTCCGACAGCTTCGGCGCAAGAATGCGCGCCACGATGTCGGTGGCGCCGCCGGGTGCGTACGGCACCAGCACGCGCACCGGTTTGGCCGGATAGTCCTGCGCCGGCAATTGCCGCGCGACCAGTACTGCAAGCAACAGCAAACTCCCGCGCAACATACGGACTCCTCCCCGGTCGGTAATCTGGAACAGTTACGGTTTTGCCTGCAACCCGAGTGTTTTCGCCAGCCAGCCTGCAACCAGCGTGGCAACCACCTCTTCCTGCTGGTTATAGAAGTGATCGCAATTGGCGACAATCTCGACCGTGCTCGGTCCGCCGACCGCGGCGGCGAATTCCTCCGCCGGATAGCGGTCGCGCGGTTCCTGATCGCCGCGCACGCACAGCACCGGACATTTGATATTGGGCGCCAGTGCAATAGTGTCGGGCACAGTGTGCTGACGATCGATAAAGCTCTCGGCGCTGATCACATACCACCAGCCCGGCATCATCAGCAGTTCGCGCGGACGCCCCGCCGCCACCGCAGCCTCGGCTTGCGCCAGAATCTGCGGCAGTTTTTCGCCGGCACCGAGACCGTCGCGGCCGCTGTCCTTCATCGTGCTTGGACCGCCACGCCCGGCCGACAGCATCACCAGCGCCGGCGTCTGCGGATGATCGACGACGTGGCGCGTGGCGAGCATGCCGCCGTTGCTGTGGCCGATCACCACCGGATGGGCAAAGCCCTTCTGCGCCAGCCACTGCGCGGCAATGCGGTTGTCCTCGATCGCTTCGGCGGTGGTTTGAAACGCGCCGCCCTCGGGCGCGCGGCTGTTGCGCGTGGTCACCACGTCATGACCGCGACGGTTGAAGGCGAGACAGGCGAAGCCCAGCTTTGTCAGGACCGGCGGCAGAAAACGCGCCATGCCCGAATAGAAATTCATGGTATTGCCGTGGAACAACAGCACCGCGCCTGCAGTTACCGCGCCATCGGGTTGATGAAAGGCGCCGTCGATCGGGATCGTCGGTGTTTGTATGGTGACGAGTTCAGTGCGCATGGTGTGTGTCTCCTCCGGGACATGAAACGATATGCGCGGCCGCAAATACTTCAGTCAGGCGCAATCGACAGGGTAAAACTCCTTCCCCCCTTGAGGGGGAAGGCAGTGATGGGGCGTGATAAATGCAGGCGATGTCGCATGGCCCCCCCCACCTCAATCCTCCCCCTCAAAGGGGGAGGAAGCTCAAGCATTGACCCGAAATACAAACAATTAGAAGTACGCCTGCCCCTTCTTGATCGGCGGCGTCCACGCGCAATCGCCCCACGGACCGTCGCCGTTTTCCTTGACGTAGGAAATGCGGCCGCTCTTCTTCAGCACGCGCTTGCCGGTGAACAGCGCCTTCAACCAGTCGAGCACATAGTCGTGACAATCCATGCCGCCGAAGTTCGGCAAGCCCCACAGCGGGTGATACTGGTTCTCGATCACCCACATTTCCTTCGGCACTTTCAGATCGCCGAAAGCTTCGACCGCATCTTCAAGCGGGCACAGCGGATCGAACTCGCCGGTCACCAGCAGGGTCGGGCACTTCACCTTGTCGAGATAACCGCGCACCGTCATGCCGCTGGCAACTTCGCGGTCGAATTTCTCTTCGTCTTCATAACCCGACATGTACATGAACATCTGTTTGAAGCGCGGGCTCGACTGCGTGAAGATGGTGTTGTTCGGATTGAAGCAGGCGACCGAACTCACCACCGCGGCGGCGCGGTGATCGTAGCTCGACAAACGCAGCGCCCAGTAGCTGCCCATGCTGATGCCGTAAATGGCGATCTTTTTCTTGTCCACTTCCTTGCGCTTCATCAGGTAGCTGATGACCGCGGCGCCGGCGCGCTCGTAGTTGTCGCCGACCGAACGGATTTTCTGGATGTTCGAATTGCCCTGCCCCGGACCGTCGATGGCGATGACGTGAAAGCCGCGCGACAGCGCAATATTGTGGAATGCCTTCGGAAACACTTCCTTGGTCTGGTCCATGCCCGGCACGTAAATCACGACCGGGGCCTTGCGGCGGTCCGGCAACAGGTGGAACAGGCAGGAGATCGTCTTGCCGTCGTCGAACGGCACTTCGACGCGCTCGATCGGATAGCTCGCCACTTCCATGCGGCGATCCACCATCTCCGACAATTTCTTGTAGAGGTACTTTTTCACCGGATGGTTGTCGAAATAAATCGGGTGCTGCGCCATGCGGTAGGCCTCGATCGCATGGTCGTAGTGATAGCAGGCCGTCTCGTTGGCGCCCAGCGCATGCGCGCGCTTGGCGAATTTCTCGTGCTTCTCGCCTGCTTCGCGCCACACCTTCGGCAGCATGCGGTAGTTGCGCGCGCGCTTGCCGGCGGGCACCTCGACATCGTCGCGCTCGAAGTTCTGCACGCGACCGCGCATGTTGAGCGCAAGATCGAGCATCCACTGCTGGTCGTCGCGCTGGGTTCTGAGTTTGCGTATCATTTTTTCTCCTCTTTCAGTGACCCGGAACGGGCCTCGTTTGCAAAACCACGATTGATGAAATCAGCGCGCCAGCGTGGCCATCGCGCGCTCGTAAAAAGACAAATCGAAATATTTTTCCGGCGGCTGCACCGCGGCGCCCTTGTTTTCGATCTCCGCGCGCAGCGCCAGCGTCGCCTTGAAGCCTTCCGGATCGAGCTTGGCATCTTTAACGTAGCCGATCTTCGGATCGAGCAGCAGGTCGTACGTCGTCGTCGCCTCTTCCGGTGACAGCTTCAACTGTGCCATCAGAAGGCGCAGGCAGTCGGCGCGGTTGGCCGGATCGAATACGCTGCGCAGTGATTCAACGTAGGACGCGAGGTAACGCTCCAGCAACGGGCCGTTTTTGAGCGCCCACGCGCGCATGACGAAAACGCCGGAGGACTGATAAGGTCCGAGCAGATCGACCGTGCGACCGAGACTTTTCATGCCGCGCTGCACGGCCAGCACCGAAAACGGCGGGTTCATGATCGCCGCTGCATTGGTCTTGTCGTCGATCATGACCTGCAGGCGCTGCGCGCCGCGGCCGATCGTCCGTATCCGGTAATCGACGCCCTCCCGCAGACCCTGCTGCAGCAGTATCTTTTTGGCCTGCAACGCAAAGGCGGTGTCGGCGGCATCCACCACCAGGATTTTGCCGCGCACATCGGCGAAGGAGTTCAACTCCGGCTGCACGATGAATTCGTTGGAACCGCTGTCGCCGCCCATCACGATGACCACATCGTTGCCGCCCTGCTCGACCATCGCCACCGCGTTATCGACCGCCGAATGCACAATATCGACGCTGCCGTTTGCCAATGCTGCGCGCTGGGTCGTCGAGTTTTCGGTGTACTGCAATTCCAGCCGGATACCGCGTTTGGCGAAGATGCCGCGCTCATTGCCAAGCAGGAAAGGCAGTTGCTTGGCGGTCGGAAACAGATTGACGCGCAACACCCCGGGCTCCGCCGCCGACGCCGCGCCAGTCACCCACGCGCAGCACAACGCGAGTGCGAACAGGACGCGCCGCCGGAAGGCGGCTGCAAAGGTTGTGGTCATGCGGGGAACGGGCAGGATTGTTCTTTGATTTCGAGGCGTCAGTTTTGCAGAAACACCGCCGCGTGGCAAATCAAAACGCGGCGGCGACTGCCTCACTTCGCCGGAATCACCGGCAGCAGCAGATAAGACTCTTTATCGCCGCCCGAATAGACGCTGTTGAGCGCGCCCTGATTATAGTCGGCGTGGAAATGCGAAAAGTACAGACTGCCGATGCCATCGACCGGCCCGATATCGAGACGGATTTTGTGCCCCTTTTTGAACACCATCGAGGTCGGCCAGATTTCGACCTCGCACTCGACAACATCTGAAGGCTTCAGCCACCAGCGTTCGTCGTGCGCGTGATACGGCCGGTACGGCAGCGTTTTCTCGGGATCGAGCTTGCGATGCGAGGCGCGCAGCCAGCCCTTGGTCACGCAGGAAATTTCGTCTTCCTGCTGGCCCATTTCGCAGACATCGCGGCCGTCAGGGTCGATATTGCGGATGGTGGCGAAGATATCCATGTCCTCCGTGGTGCTCGACACCCAGAGCTTGAGCACGATCGGCCCGGTCACCTCGGTGTCTTTTTCCAGCGGCGGCGTGGTGAACGAAATGCCGCGCGGCGCCTTGCCCGGCCGCGATGCGGCGGCGCCCGGATAGGTCAGCTTGGCGGTCGTCTTGACCGGCGTCGTGACGAGGCTGCCCTCGATCGCGTCCCTGGCGTCGGAAGCCTCGCGCTCGATGTTGAGATAGAACTTCGTCCACTGCGTGCGCGCCAGCGGCCATTCGTTTTCGAAACGGAATGGATAGGCGCCGGAGGGCTTCAGCACGCCGCCGGTGCGGATTTCGATTTTCACCGGCGGCTCGTCCATGATGCCGGTGTCGATGCCTTTCAGCCAGTAATCCATGAAACGCAGCTGATCAATGCGCCCTTCCTCGGAATGGAAGGGGTGATAGTGCGAACCGGTGTGGATGCGCAGCTTCTTGTGCTTTGACGCCGCCAGCATGAAGGCCTCGGTATTGCCCCTGAGATGCATGGCGAAGCCGCCCCAGTTGCCGGCGCTGTAGAACGGCACCTCGACTTTCTCCCAGCGGGCGCTGCACTGGCGCCAGAATTCGGAATCCAGATCGTTGCGCATGTAGTTCCACAACATGTTGTTGTTGAACGAATCGGGGTTGTAGGCGCGCGGCTTGCCGAGCAGATGCCACGCCGTGTTGCGGTTGTGCCAGCTGGCGATGAAGCCCATCGCGAAAATGCCGCCGTGATAGGCCTGATCGCGGTATTGATCGGCACGCCCTTCCCACGGAATGATCGCCTTCAGCGACGGCGGCTGCAGGCCGGCGACCTTCCACTGAAACGCCGCGTGGTACGACACACCCATGGTGCCGACGTTGCCCGAACACCACGGCAGTTTGGCCACCCACTCGATGCAGTCGTAGCAGTCGACCGCCTCCTGATAGGAACTCGGCTCCGACTGCCCCGGCGATTTGCCGGAGCCGCGCGTATCGACACGAAACAGCGCATAACCGCGGGGCACCCACCACAGCGGATTGGCGGTCTCCCAGTTCATGTGGGGGTTGGGCTTTTCCTCGAGCGTGGGCGGCGGCACCCACACCTTATCCTTCTGGTACGGGCCGATGTTCATCAGCACCGGGAATTTCTCGTCGGCGCTGTCAGGACGGAAAATATCGCCATAGAGAAAGCCGCCGTCGCGCAACGGAATCTTGACGTCCTTTTCGACGATCATCTGGTAATCGCGCGCCTGCGACATCGGCTTCACTGCTGTGCTCATGCTCTCTCCGTGAATGGTTGCGGTGGCCATTGAATTGTTTTGGGCGCGGCGTCAGGCCGACGCCGCGTCGTCTTCCGCGCATTATAGTGCGTGCGCAACATTCCGCCCGCCGACGGCAAGTCGGCGGCGCGCAAATCCTGACGCCGCGCAGTCAATCCGGGAACGCGCAAAAACATCCGCGACGCGGCCGTGCCGGCGCGCGGCTGCGCTTAAACCTCGACGGTAGTCGGCTCGCCGCCGCCGTCGCTGGTGGTGTCGCGACACACCAGATACATCGCATCTCCGTCCTCCGAAGCAACGGCGGTATGCACGACTTTCGGCGGAATATGCAGCAAAGCGCCGGTCGGCACGAGGAATTCCTCGCCGTCCATCACCACTTTCAGCGCGCCCTTCAATACGTAGTTGAAGGTTTCGTCGAGATGGTAATGCGGCCTGGAGCCGCTGCCTTTCTTCTTGGTCACGATACCGACGTAGACGCGCTCGCCGGTAAATGCGGCGCCCGTCCCGGTGGACAAGGCGCCGCCGAGCAGATTGCTCTGCGGCATCGCATCAAAATGGTGGACATAACGTTCACGGGCGGATGGTGCGGGCATGGCGCGATCTCCTGGCGATTGGGGGTTCCCGGACGCGATGGGCCATCATACGCAGAGGCTATCGAGCGTCAAGACCGGACCGCCGTTCTGCCAATCGAGCCGACTGTAAACGGGCTGGACGCCCACTGTGTCAACTTTGTTTGACATACATCAAACCGGCTGCAAATTGCGCCTCTAAAGTAAAGCCTGTCCAGGAGGACGAAGGGGCCCCCCCATGCGCATTTTGTTGATGCATCCCAACTATCATTCCGGTGGCGCGGAAATCGCCGGCAACTGGCCGCCGGCCTGGGTCGCGTATCTGACCGGCTATCTGAAAGCCGGCGGTTACACTGATGTCGTTTTCGTCGATGCGATGACCAATCATCTGTCCGACGATGATGTCCGCGCACGCATCACCGAACTCAAACCGGATATCGTGGGCTGCACCGCGATTACGCCGGCCATCTACAAGGCCGAGGAACTGCTGAAGATCGCCAAGGAGGTCAATCCGGCGATTGTCACCGTGCTCGGCGGTATCCACGCCACCTTCATGTATCCGCAGGTGCTGAAAGAGGCGCCATGGATCGACGCCGTGGTGCGCGGCGAAGGCGAGCAGGTCTTCCTCAATCTGGTGCAGGCAGTCGACACCGGCGCATGGAAAACCGATCGCAGCGCGATCAAGGGCATCGCGTTTGTCGAGAACGACAAAGTGATCGCCACGCCAGCCGAGCCGCCGGTCGCCGATCTCGACCGCATCCTGCCCGACTGGGGCATCCTCGAGTGGAGCAAGTACATCTATATCCCGCTCGGCGTGCGGGTGGCGATTCCGAATTTCGCGCGCGGCTGCCCGTTCACCTGCAGCTTCTGCAGCCAGTGGAAGTTCTGGCGCGATTACCGCGTGCGCGACCCGATCAAGGTGGTCGATGAAATCGAAGCGCTGGTGCGCGACCACAACGTCGGTTTCTTCATTCTCGCCGACGAAGAGCCGACCATCCACCGCAAGAAGTTCATCGCCTTCTGCGAGGAACTGGTCAAACGCAATCTGCCGGTGCAGTGGGGCATCAACACCCGCGTCACCGATATCCTGCGCGACGAAAAGCTGCTGCCGCTGTTCCGCAAGGCCGGGCTGGTTCACGTTTCGCTCGGCACCGAGGCCGCCGCGCAACTGAAGCTCGACCGCTTCAACAAGGAAACCACCATCGCGCAGAACAAGAAGGCGATCCAGCTGCTGCGCGACGCCGGCATCGTGACCGAGGCGCAGTTCATCGTCGGCCTTGAAAACGAAACCGCCGAGACACTCGAAGAAACCTATCGCATGGCGATGGACTGGAAACCGGACATGGCGAACTGGGCGATGTTCACGCCGTGGCCGTTCTCCGATCTGTTCCAGGAACTCGGCGACAAGGTCGAGGTGTTCGACTTCGCGAAATACAACTTCGTCACTCCGATCATGAAGCCCGACGCCATGGACCGCGCCGAGCTGCTCGACCGCGTGATGAACAACTACCGCCGCTTCTTCATGTACAAGACCTTCTTCGTCTATCCGTGGATCCGCGAGAAGACCCGGCGCAAATACCTGCTGGGTTGCCTCAAGGCCTTTATCAAGAGCGGTTTCCAGCGCACCTTCTACGATCTGGGGCGCGTCGGTTACTGGGGTCCGCAATCGAAGAAGAACGTGGACTTCCATTTCGATGCGTCGCGCGCCACACCGCCGGGTGCCGATTCGGTGGCCGGCGAAGAAACCTGGGTCACCATGCACGGCCCGAAGATCGCCTACAAGCGGCGCAAGGGCGAAGAGAATGCCGCCATCGCGCTGGCGGCGATCCAGGCTGACGACGCGCGCGCGGCGGGCAAAGTCATGGCCTGCGGCGGCGGCAGCGAGCAGTTGTCCGATGCGGATATGGACGCCGCACTCAATCGCGGCGTGCCGATGGCCTGCGGTGGCAGCAAACAACAACTGCCCGATGCCGTCGAAACGCTGCCGGCGCAAAAACAGGCGGCCACGGCCCTCGACGCGCATCCCTGAGCCAACGCCGAAGGCCGGCACATGACCACCCTCGCCCATGCCGCCGGCGCGCCGGCGGCCGTTGCACGGATCGGGCCCAACGCGATCACGCGCGTCGCTGAGGCGTTGTTGCGCGAAATCAGCGCTGAGCGAACGCAGCAGATTTTCGCCACCGCCGGCCTCGCCCACTACCTGCGCCAGCCGCCGGAGGCGATGGTCGATGAGGAAGAAGTCATCCGCCTGCATCGCGCGCTCGACGGCGCGCTTGGCGACACCACGGCACGCAGGATCGCGCGCGTCGCCGGGCTTGCCACTGGCGACTATCTGCTTGCGCGTCGCATACCGCAGGCCGTGCAAGCCATATTAAAACGGTTGCCCGCGCGCATCGCGGCACGCATCCTGCTGATCGCGATTCGCAAACACGCGTGGACCTTCGCCGGCAGCGGACGCTTCAGCGCTGCGGCCGGGCGCCCGGTGCAGCTCGCCATTGCCACCAATCCATTGTGCCGCGGCGTTGCCGCCACTGTGCCGCACTGCGATTACTACGCCGCCACCTTCGAACGATTGTTCCGCGTACTCGTGCACGCCGATGCAACGGTGGTTGAAACCGCCTGCGAGAGCTGCGGCGCCGCTGCCTGCCGTTTCGAAATCCGCTGGTAGCCCATCGCTGCGCCGGCACCACTGACGCGGCAATTGCCAGCGTTGCGCGGCTATCGCAGAATAGCGCACCCTTCCACGCGCGCTGATCCGCCAGCATCATCCGAATGCACATACATGCAGCTTGAATGGCTCGCCGTCGGCGGCATCGGCGCGGCAATCGGCTTTGCCGGCGGCGTGTTCGGACTGGGCGGCGGCATTCTCGCTATTCCGGCGCTGGTAATGATTTTCGGCCTCGACCAGCAGCTCGCGCAGGGCACGACCTTTCTGATGGTCGCACCCAATGCGGTGCTCGGCATCTGGCACTACTACCGCCACGGCAGCGTCGACCGCCGCTACGCCGTAATGCTTGCCGCGTGCGGACTCGTCGGCGGCTATTGCGGCACGCTGTTCGCCCTGACCCTCGATGCGCAGCATCTGCGCCGTTTTTTTTCGCTCTTCATGCTGGCGCTGATCGTCTACCTGGCGTGCCGCGAAGTGCTGCCGTCGCCGGCGCGCCGGCCGGCGGCCGACTGGCGCTGGTGTTCGCTGGTCGGCCTGTTCTGCGGCTCACTGACCGGCTTCGTCACCGTCGGCGGCGCAATCACCTCGCCGCCGCTGCTGACGCGCTTCTTCGGACTCTCGCAGCAACAGGCGCAGGGCCTCGCCCTCGCCATCGTCGCGCCGAGCGCACTGATCAGTCTTGTCACCTACGCCGTGCACCGTGAAGTCGACTGGAACCTCGGTCTGCCGCTCTGCTTTGGCGCCATGCTGACTATGCGCGCGGGCGTCGGCATCGCGCACCGCCTGCCGGAGCAAACCCTGCGCCGTTTGTTTTACGTGTTGCTGCTGGCCGTCGCGCTGATGATGTTCCTGCGCTAGCCGTCGCGCGCGGATTTTTTGCGTTCCTGCGTGAGCAGCCCGCCGCTGCCGAGCAGCAACGCAATCACGCCGAACACCGCGAACATGCCGAACAGCGTGCCGATGCTGCCGAAAACGACCGGCACCACGACGCGGGTCAGATTGTTGACGGTAACGCGCAGGCCCATGATCTCGCCGGAACGGCCGGCCACCGAATTGCTGAACGCCAGCGTCATCGTGATCGGCTGCCCGCAACCGAGGCCGAGGCCGATGACAAACGAAATCACCGACAGTGTGACGACACTGCTGAAAAACGGCACCAGCAGAAAACCGGCGGCACCGATATAAAACGAATAGGCCAGTATTCTTTCCTGACTGAGCTTCGCCAGCATCGCAGCCATCACCAGCCGCACGACAAAGGCCGCGGCGGCGAACATCGCCACCACCACGCCGATCGCCGAGGCCGAGAGGCCGACGTCATGACCGTAGACCGGCAGGTAGAACAGATAAAGATCGATGCCGACGACGACCAGACTGCCGGTGGCAAGAATGCGCCACAGCCCCGGGTCCTTCAGCGTGTGCAGCACACTGCCGCCTTCGCTGCTGCGCCGCGTGCCGGGCGGCAACGCGCTGCCCCAGCGCGCGAGCATGCCCACCGGTATCACCGACAGCAGCGCAAAATACAGGCAGCTCGGACCATAGCCGACGTGATCGATACCGACCCCGGCCAGCAGCGGCCCCAGAAAAGACGCCACTGATTGCGCAAGGCCGAAATTGCTGAAGTTCTGCGCCCGCCGTTGCGGGCTGCTGATCAGGCCGATCAGGTTTTGCAGCGCAACGTTGTAGAGCGCAAATGAAAAGCCGAGCATGCCGGCGGCGACAAACAAGGCCGGCAGGCCGGGCACAAAGTACGGCACCAGCATCGCCACGCCGGTGCCGCCGGTGCCGATCACCAGCAGCCAGCGCGAGCCGAAACGGTCGGCCAGCATGCCGACCGGCCACGACATCACACCCGGAAACAGCGCGAACAACGACGCCAGCATGCCAACCGTGAACGGCGTCGCCTCGAGGCTCAGCGCATTGAGCGCAAACAATACGCGGCCCGCGCGCAAACTGGCCATGTTGCAAAGCGCCAGCGCGAGAACAAGTCGAATCGACATGGCAACGGTTGGTCCCGCGCCGGCAGTGACCGGCGCCGGCAATCAGGCGGTTGGAAAAGCCCATTGTAACCGCGGCGCAACAATGCTGACGGAGCCGCGCGACGCCACGCCCGCCGGGCGCGCCGCCTGTCACGAAATTGCAACGTCTTTGTTATATCTTCGTCATCG
Organism: uncultured beta proteobacterium; assembly: GCA_903889565.1. Taxonomy (GTDB): domain Bacteria; phylum Pseudomonadota; class Gammaproteobacteria; order Burkholderiales; family SG8-41; genus PALSA-1004. Next base: position 130,603 of record CAISYC010000068.1, on the reverse strand, counting down.
ATGCGGCATTTGCGCGCGCATCGCAATATTCGGGGGTCGCATGATTTCGGTCGATCTGTTTCGCAATGAAGAAGACACGCTGCCGTTCGCCGCAGGCCAGACGATATTCAGTCAGGGCGACAGCGGCGAGGCCATGTATGTCGTGATCGAAGGCAAGGTCGCCCTGACGGTCAACGGAACCCTCGTCGAAGAACTCGAGGCCGGCGGACTTTTCGGCGAACTCGCGCTGATCGACACCGCGCCGCGCATCGCCACCGCGGTGGCGAGCACCGACTGCAAACTGGTGGCGATCAATGAAAAACGCTTCCGGTTTCTGATCCAGCAAACACCCCACTTCGCGCTGCTGGTCATGCGTGTGATCGCCGACCGTCTGCGGCGCATGGACAGCCGGCTGTAAACCGGCGCCGCCGCCGCGTTGCCGCATTGCGGGTCGATCACGCGCGCGTTTAAGGGTTGATACGGCGCTACAGAAACGACGGCGAGAGCACAATCTCGCTGGCGCGCTCCAGATCGCCCGCGCCCATTTCGGCAATGATGCGGCTGGCCGAGGCGTAAATGCTTTTGCGCTGGCGCGCGAAAATATCCATGCAGGTCAAAACCTTCATGTGCGGCGCGCCGAGTATGGTGAAATGCTCTTCGAGCGTCTTGCGCGCGATCAGGCAGCGCAGCTGGCGGCCATCGACATTTGCCAGAAAGACCACGCGCTCGCGCGCCTCTTCATATCGCTCGTTGCTCTCGAAACTGACTTTGGCCATCGCTGCTCCCGGGGTTGGACCGCGGGTGGACTCTACGCGCATGCGCTGGTGCAGTCCGAAGTATTTTCGTCAATCGCGCAGGCCGCGTGCAAAGCGGTATCGCGGGCCGGTCGTTAAACCGGTCCGCGCCAACAACAACGCTCAGTCCGGCACCAGTTCGAGCGCCGGCTTGTCCTTGTCGATGATATTGAGTTCGATCGAGCGCGAAGGTTTGTCGCCGAGGTTCTGATTGCGGTGGACGGTGCCGCGCGGGATATACACGCTGTCGCCGGCCTTCAGCACGCGCGGCGGCTGGCCCTTGATGGTAAACGTGACCTCACCCTCCTGAATCGCCGCCCACTGGTCGCCCGGATGACGATGAAAACTGTTGCCGCCGCCCCGCGGGGTCGACACCGTCTGCAGGCGTACCACGCGCGACGGATCGTTTTCGAGTGGCGTCGTGAAATATACGGTAACGGCATTGGCCGGCGTTGGCTGCGCGTGGGAAACGGCGGCTCCCGCCAGGGTGGCCGCGGCAACGGCCATTACTACTGCTGTAGTTCTGATATTCATTGCTCCTCCCGTGGATTGAATTGAATAAGGATCTACTACTGATCCGGCGTGCCCGCCCCGTCTGCCGTCACCACACCGCCGCGCTCGGCGATCCGCAACAATTCGACCGCCGTCTGCGCGCCGGTTTTCTGGCGGATTGCAGATTGATAATTGGCGACCGTCTTGTAGCTCAAGCCGAGTTTTTCCGCGATCGCGGAGAGCGTTTGCCCGGACACCAATAGGCGCATGATTTCGAATTCGCGCGCGGACAGCGATTTCAGGGTTGCGTCGTCGTCGCGCAGATTCTTCAATGCCAGCGTCTGCGCGATGTCGCGGCTGAGGAACACCTCGCCACGCGCCACCGCGCGCACGGCATCGATCAGAATTTCCGGCGCGCTGGCCTTGGTAATGTAGCCGCGCGCGCCCGCCTGCATGGCGCGCTCGGCAAAGACCGCTTCTTCATGCATGCTGAATACCAGCACCCGCACATCGGGCTCACGCGCAAGCATGCGCCGCGTCGCTTCGATGCCGCTGACATCCGGCAGCGAAATATCCATCACAACGACCGCCGGCCTGAGGCGCGACAGCAGTTGATAAGCGTCAGCGCTGTTGCCGGCTTCGCCGACGACCTGGATGTCCGGACTGCGTTCGAGCAGGCGCCGGTAGCCCTCGCGCACCACCGCGTGATCGTCAACCAGCAGCACCTTGAGCGGCGGGAACATGACTGACGCGACTATGCGGTGCGCACCGGCATGCGCGCGACGAGGCGAAAGCCGCGGCCGGGTGCGCTCTCGGTCGCAAACCGCCCGCCCGCCGACTCCACGCGCTCGCGCATGCCGATAAGACCAAGGCCGGCGTGAGCGCTGCCCGGTGCCGCCCCCGCGCCGTCGTCGGTGAGCGTCAGCAGCACTTCGTCATCAGCACCGCGCGCGGCATTTCTTGCCACCCGCAGTTCGACGCGCCGCGCCCCGGCGTGCTTCGCGATATTGGTCAACCCTTCCTGCACCACGCGATACAACGTCATATTTACCCGTTCGCCGAGGCCTTCGAGATCGCCGTCCGTCGCAAAATCGAAGTGCAGCGCCGGAAATCGGGCACGCCAGACTTCGATATGGTTTTCCAGCGCCGCCGGCAGGCCCAGTTCGTCGAGTCCCGGCGGGCGCAGTTTGCGCGTCATATCGCGCACCACTGCATGCACATGATCGGCAATCGCGATGATGGCCTGCGCGCCCTTGCGCACGACCGCGGATTCGGCGGCCGCGCAATCGCGTATCGACACCGCATCGATCTTGATCGCGTTCAGGTGCTGCCCCAGCTCGTCGTGCAGTTCGCGCGCGAGGCTGCGCCGCTCCTCCTCCTGCAGTTGCACATACGAATGCGCCAGCCGCTGGTTGTCCGCAAGCGCGGCGGCGAGTTCCTGTTCGAGCGCCATCCGGCGTCCGATCTCCGCCTGCGCCTCGCGCACGCGCCGCCACGCAAACCACGCAAACGCAACTGCCACGAACAGCAGCACGCCCGGCAACTCGTCAAGCTGGTAGCGCTCCCAGCGGCGCGTCCACGTCACCAGCATTTCGCTGAGTTCGAAATGAATACTGACAAAAGCCACGACTACCGTCGCCGCCGCGACCCAAACAAGGTCGCGATGCGCGGTGATGTGCTTGTGCGGTTCATCCATTGCCATGGCCAGCTTGTGCACGAATCGATTCTTCCCCCGGGACCACCGACCGCGATCGCAAAAATCGGGAAACTTTCCCGGCCCTTGTCGGGAAGCCCCGCTGCGGTGCGGCCCTGCCCGTCATGCGATACTCCGAACAAGACGCTAGCCGCGACAAAACAACAATCAGACTGGCTTTCCCATCTTCATGTCGCGCAGGATTCCCGGTTACTTCCGCAATCATCGCATGCCGGCGGTCGCATTGGCCTGCGCCGCCTGCGCATTATTTTCGCATGCCGCGCACGCGGCCGACACCGCGGCCGCGCAGGTGCTGCCCGAAATCGAAGTCGTAAGCACCAGCCCCGTGGGCGGCACCGGCATTCCGCTGGAAAAGTTTCCGGGCAACGTACAGATCATCGATCGCCGGAATATACCGCAGGACTCGCTGACACTCCCGGATACGTTGAACCAGACCATCGGCTCGATGAATATCAACGATACCCAGGGCAATCCGTATCAGGTCGATCTCAATTACCGCGGCTTTACCGCCTCGCCGGTGCTCGGCACGCCGCAGGGCATTTCGGTATTCCTCGACGGCATGCGCGTCAACGAACCGTTCGGCGACGTGGTCTCCTGGGATCTGATTCCGCAGATTGCGATTTCCAGCATCACGGTGATTCCCGGCTCCAATCCGCTCTATGGGCTGAACACGCTGGGCGGCGCAGTCTCGATGACGACCAAAAGCGGCCTCGATTTCAACGGCAGCGAAACCAGGCTCGGCATGGGATCTTTCGGCCGCAGAACACTCGATGCGGAACACGGCGGTCATACTGAAAACACCGATTACTACATCGCCGCCAGCGGATTTAAGGACAATGGCTGGGCGGCCTACAACCCGAGCGGGATTCGGCAATTGTTCGGCAAATTCGGCTGGCGCAACGACCGTGCGGATCTTGATCTCTCGCTGATGTATGCGAACAACCGGATGAACGGCAACCAGACGGTACCGCTGTCGACACTGGGCAACGCGGCGGCCGGCTACTCGCATCCGGACTATACGAACACGCAGAACTTCACGCTCAATTTGCGCGGCGGCCTGGCCTTGAACGACGTCAGCGCCTTCGGCGGCAATCTTTATTATCGAAACATCGTGCGTGATGTTTTCAACAGCAATATCGCCAATCCGGTGGCCACCTCGACCAATGATCCGACCTGCGTCACGACGGCCAACTGTGCGGGCAGCAATTTGCTGGCCCACTACACCCAGAACATCTTCGGCGCGAACCTGCAGTGGTCAAATGGCGACAGGCTGCTGGGGCACAGTCAGGTACTGACCCTGGGCCTGAATGCCGAATACGGGAAGACCACCTTCGGCAATGCCGGTCAGGATGCGATTGTGGACAGCACCAGCGCGACGATCGGCGTCGATAATTTCATGCCCCAGGCGACCATCCAGTCGAGCAACCGGCGCTTCGGCATCTTCGCCACCGACACCTTCGACACCACGGAACGGCTGGCCGTTACCGCCTCTGCGCGTTACGACTATGCATCGATCGGCCTGACCGGCACCTCATGCACCGATCCGAACGCGCTGTGCAACGGCGCAGCAACGGTTTCGACCACCCCCGGCACGAACACGCTGGCCGATGTTTCCGGCAATCACGCCTACCAGCGTCTGAATCCCGCCGCGGGCATGACCTACCAACTTTCGTCGCGGACAACCGGATTCGCCAACTACGCGGAGGGCTTCCGCACCCCGTCGGCGATCGAGCTTGCATGCGCCGATCCGAATTCTCCGTGCACCGGCGTGCCCAATGCGTTCAGCGCTGACCCTGACCTCAAGGCGGTGGTGTCGAAAACGTTCGAAATCGGTTTCAGGGGCAATGTCTCCGAACAACTGCGCTGGCGCTTCGCCGCTTTTCATAGCGCGCTGTATAACGATATTCTGTTCAACCAAACGAATGCCGTGCAGGGCTACTTTTCCAATGTCGGAAAAACCCGGCGTCAGGGCGTCGAGTTCGGCCTCGATGGCAAGGTCAATCGCTTCGACTATGCGATGGCCGCGAGCTGGATCGATGCCACTTTCCAGAGTCCGTTTACGCTGTCGAACGGTTCGAACAGCGTCTGCATCGCCACCAACGGTGCGGGCAACGGCTGTGCCGGCGTCAACGCGCAAGCGGGCGACAAGATCCCGGGCATTCCCGCGCTGAACTTGAAAATGCGCCTGGGTTACGCGCTCACGCCGCAAACCCGCCTCAGGGCGACGCTGCAGGCGCAGGGCCCGCAGTATGCGCGCGGCGATGAAAACAACCTCGACAGCAACGGCCGCGTGCCCGGGTTTGCCACGCTCAAGCTGGATGTCAGCCACCGACTGGACAAAACCTTTGAGGTCTTTGGCGGCGTCAGCAATCTGTTCAATACCCAGTACGCGACCTTCGGCATACTCGGATCCAACAACCTGACCTCCGGCGCGGCGGAGCAGTTTCGCAGCGTTGCCGCGCCACGCACCCTTTATGCGGGAGTGCATGCGTGGTTTTGACCGGCGCCCGCCTCATCAACGCGATGCGCGAACACTGACATGAAAATCCTGAAACAAAAAAGCCACCTCGCAGTGGCTGTTTTGTTTTGGCGTGCCGAAGGGGATGAAGGTGGGCACTGGGTCGAGGTTCTATCGGTCGAGTAGTGAGTTCCCGGGATGCCTCTATTTTCCCGTGGGACGGAGAACGCCGACGACCGCGTCAAGCAGGCGGTTAAACGCCTTATCATTCAGAATGCCGACCTCCGACACAAGCAGTTCCTGATTGGCAGTGAACAGTTTGCCGGGCCGCGCGTAGCTGACGACGCGGAGGGAGCCTTTTTCGAAGTCAGAATTCGTGAGCCTTATGGCATTCGCATCTGCATATGGACTGCTGGTTACCTGACACAGAATCCAATCGCCGCGACCGACAGCGGCGAGCACGACGGCGGGGCGTAGCTTGCTCTGAGAGAGGTCGGAAAACGGGAAAGGAACGAGTACTACCGAGCCGACTGAAGGTGCGACCACGCGGCGTCCTCTTCAGGGCGATTCCAGTCCTGAGCAAGGGCCGGTTCGCTGAGCAGGGTGGCCTCGCCAACCTGGCCGGCCCTATCCTCGTCGAAGATCGTGACGACCGCGCGCCGCGGCGCCACCAGCCGGACCGCCTCCTTCAGGCGGACAGTGCCTTGCTCGTCAACCACGGCTTCAATTTTTCGGATCACGCTGTACCTTGAGGATCGAATGCGTTCTCGGACGAATTCTACACGGCGAATAGCGAATAGGAAATTTAAACGCCTCTTTTGACTGTCCGCGACTATATCGCCGGCCCGACAAGCGGTCAATCGGACGGTAATTGCTGAAAATTCCCCGATAATTCCCCGCTCGCGATGCCTATTTGAGCCCTACATCGTCCCAAATCGCCTCACTCCGACCGCTTCACGCGAGCGCAGGCCGCGCGGGATCGTCAGCCCCGCTGCAGAACCGCTCTTGTCGTGAGGATCAGGCCGCCTGGAAGAGATCCAGCGGCCGCGCCGGCGAGCGCGGCGGCGCGCGTGCAGGCAACCCCAGATGCGTGAGTATCCTGACAATCACCGCAGGCTCTTCGATCGCGGCGATGATCTTCAAGTCGCCGCCACACTGCGGGCAGTGTTCGAGGTCGATATCGAACACGCGCTTGAGCAAACGCGCCCAGCCCATGCGCGCCGGCGCGCCGTGCTCATGGTGATCTGCATCATCGCCGGGTTTCTGCGGTGGGCCCGGCACGATCGCGGCACGCAACCCGGCATTGGGGGCCAGCACACCGTGAAAGCGGATCAGATGCAGGCGCGGACGCGGCACCAGCGCGGCCAGGCGCTGCATGAATTCCAGCGGCGACATCCTGATGTGCGTGGTGCCGTCGCGCCACGCGCTTTTGAGTTGCAGCACGACATCCCCCGATCCATCGCGCTTCACCCGTTCGTTGGCGATCGCGGGGCGCGTGATGTAGCGGCACAGCCGTTCGAGTTCCTTGCGCTGATGGGCGCCACAGCGCACCCCGGCATGCAGGCTAAAGCCGTGCGCTTCGGCGCACAGGGCCGTCGTGGTTTTCTCGTTCCGGCCGGCCACGGTGCGCAAGCTCAGCACCTTCTGTCCGGCGCGCGGCCCCAGCGCAATCCGATAGGTGCAGGAGGCAGCTTGCAATGACGCCAACGAATTGTCCGCATCCCTGTCGGCTATGTACCTCACACCCTCCTCTTCGACCAGATGGCCCAGGCGGATCAGCATTTTCAGCAGGCGCGCGATGATCTTTTCGAGCAAAACCGCTAATTCATCGCGGCTGGGTGCGCGCGCCTCCTGGAAATCCGGTTCACCCTCCGTGCGCCGATAGACCCCGTCGAGCACCAGACAATGCAAATGAATATTCAGATTGGCGGCTGAACCAAATCTCTGTATCAGCGTGACCGCGCCGGTGTCGGCTGCGGCGCGTTTCAGCCCCGCTTGCTTGAGCAGAAACCTCGCGATGACGCGGTGGACGATGCGCAACACCGGCGTGAGTAGTTCGGGGTGCGCCGCGAACAGGATACGCAGCGGGATTGGAAACGACAACACCCATTGCCGCACCGGCACGCGGGGGATCACCTCGTCGACCAGGTGCGCGGCGCTCTCCGCCATGCGCCGCGCACCGCACGAGGGGCAAAAACCGCGACGCTTGCAGGAAAACGCCACCAGCTTCTCATGCGCGCAGCCCGCACAGCGTAGCCTCAGAAAGCCATACGCCAATATGCCGCATTCGAGAAAGGCCTCGAACTCGTCTTTGACAAACTCCGGCAAGCCCGCGCCGGTCTTGGCTTCGACCTCGGCGAGGAAGGTCTCCAACTGTTCCTGCACCACCTGATAGAGCGTCGTTTCTTCCGGGCGCCGCCGCTCGTACGAAAAGGCGGCAGGGTGGCCAGCCGGCGCTGACTGCAGCGCTTGTCCCATGATGCGCGCTTACCGACAGCGATCTCTTACATCCCCGCCAGCAATTGCGCGGCCGGTGTGCGCAGAAAGTTCGTCAGTAATTTGTCATCGGGCAGTGCAGCGCGTCCAGTCTCCAGCACCGCTTCTTGCGGCCTGTCGCGCACCCATCTATCCGCAATCGACATGACGTTTCCCTCACAGAAATTTCCTGATTGGGTTAACGCACTGCGACCAAGCCGGTAGTTAGGCCTTAAGTAGTACTTTGCGCTTCGTGGCTATGGCCGCGTCGAATATGCCTTGCGCCTGGAACGTGTTCTGTGTACCAGCCCTGGGCGTCGCGCAACGCTGCGTGCACCAGAATTTCTAAGGCAAGAGGGCGGCAGCCTCAGGGGAAACCGCATTCTGCGCCAGAATTTTCTCGTGTTCCTGCGCCAATGGTCTGCGCCAACGCGCATCGTCACTACGGGTGCTAACCGGTAGTGACGAGGCGCTGATATCCAGCACTGGCGCAGCCAAACGGCCGATTTTTCAAGTGACGACTCCCTGCAGATTCACGTGACGGGCTCAAAACTGGCGTATTCGGCACCCTAGTTCCACTGGCGCAGGGTTCATCCAATAGACCGCGCTCTGGCGCAGTCGATGTCCGTTGGACAGCTTTCAATGTGATGATTCAACCGTGCGCGAAGTCGTCCTCGACGGTAACGAATCGGGACTTGCCATCAGTCAACCCACCGGGTCCCGGCTGCCAGGATGCTGCAATAATGCTGCATATTGACTGCACGTCTACTGCAATCCAGCGGCAGACGGACTGCAAATTTCGCTCTCGGCCTAGAAATTGACACTGCGATATATCGGATTGCCAATTTTTGCGATTTTTTCGGAACTCGGAGCATGGTTCCCTAGTCACAGAAGGAATCGCGCGGCGGTCAGGACAGTGGGATGTTCCAGTATCATCCGATACCGTCTTTAAGAAAGCACAGACGTAACTACGCGCGGCAGTGAATTCGGATTTGCGCTGGCTGTGTCAGCCCGGTTGATGCCCGTTACGCATCGTCCTTTGCTCGAAAGAGCGCCCAAAACCGGCCTCATCCCCTGAAAGCCGGTGGCCGCAAGGCTCGGGGATATTCGTCAGTAGCGAATGGCTGTCAGCAGTCGGCAGCCGTAGTCGTCTCAATCGCCGTCCTCAAAGGCGGCATCGTTGCGATGCAATCGCGGCGCGCGGGCACGTTACGTCTACCGATACTGGTAGCGATCGCTCCCGCCTCACGATTCTTGTTCGCACCCATAGTCCGGCCATGCACTTCCGCATGCGCTGGACACTCGTGTTTAGCTCACAGGATCCGCTCGGGTCTACGCGCGTTCGCTTGAAATGGAACGCGCGTAAAACACCGACGCCAGCAGCTCGCGCTGCCCGGCGTCGGTGATCTGTGCCTTTCGATGACCGGGAAACCGGTCATCCCACCCGTAACGCAAGTGGCGCAATGCCGCTCGCCGAATGATCCCCGTCACGGATTGGTACCCGGCGTCCCTGCGACGCCCCAGTGGGCCCTGGGTCAAGGGCCTTCGATGTGTTCGCAATGCCCACAGGCAAGACCATCGACGCCAAACCAAAAGCGCCGTGCAGCGCTGGCAAGAAACAAAACCCTTGCACGAAACGGGCGTGGTGTCCCGTGTCCCTTGTAGATCTCGTATGCATACGCAGCCGAGACGGACAGCAACACTGACCAGACAGGCAACACACACCAGTAGCAAGGCGACAACGCAGCAACTACAAGACTCGATTCATCGGTATCAAGAAGGAAGCAATGGGATGGCGGTGTATGTGCGGATAGCAGTTTGGCTGCACCGACCATCCGGAACTCTGTGGCGTTTTCCACGGTGGCGGGCGGCGCTCCACTTGCATGCACGCTCGACGCGGTGGGAAACGCCATTGCGGAACGGCTGACAGGACGGAAAGGGGTTGGACATGAATACGACTGGGGCAATGCCATGCTGACCAAGGAAGCGATTCTGCCGCTGGTTAACGCACGGCTCAACCGCGTGCTGCTGATTGCGCAGGCGGCACTTCCGGAACACCAGTTCGAGGCGTTCCGGCGGCTCATCCTGGACGAATTTGGCAGAGCCGGGCTCATCAGGGATCTGGACACGATCCCCGTCGAGTCTGGGCAGGAACGGCACGGACCGGGCAGGACCACTTGAGCAATGAAAGGAGGTGGAGCATGATTGCTACCGCAGAACCCTGAAGTTTCGGTTGAGTTCAGCTTGGATATCCCGCAGGACGCCGTGTCGTGCGAGGAACTCGACCTCATTCAAGCGCATTTCGCAGGTCTCCTTCGCCAGTTGCTGATCGAGGCCGATTCATCCGAGAACTAAGGAGCGTGCTATGGACGTGGTGATTTACGCCCGGGTGTCCACGGGCAAACAGGTGGAGAACGATCTCTCCATTCCCGATCAACTGCGGCAACTGCGCGAGTGGTGCAAGGCGCAGCATCACCACCTGGTGTCGGAATACGTCGAGGCTGGTGCAACCGCCACCGATGACCGGCGTCCGGTGTTCCAGCAAATGATCGGGGATGCCTCCCTTTCCCCACCACCGTTTGAAGCCATCGTCGTCCATAGTCTCTCCCGATTCTTCCGCGACGCCCTTGAATTCGGGCTCTACGAGCGGAAACTCAAGACGTCCGGCGTGAAGGTCATATCGATCACACAACAAACGGGCGACGATCCCTCGGGTGAGATGGCCCGGAAGCTGTTCAGCCTCTTTGACGAATACCAGAGCAAGGAAAACGCCAAACACACGCTACGCGCGATGAAGGAGAACGCACGGCAGGGCTACTGGAACGGATCGCGCGCGCCGTTCGGATATCGGGTGGTCGATGTCGATGTGACCGGCCGGCGGGGCAAGCAGAAACGCCGCCTTGAGGTGGACCCCGTCGACGCCGAAATCGTACGCAAGATCTACGACCTGTATCTGTACGGCCGGTCCGGTCGCAGCATGGGCATGAAGAATATTGCGGGCCACCTGAACGATCAGGGCATCACGATTCGTGGCCGGCCGTGGCGGATTCAGAAAATAGACCAGATCCTCTCCGATCACGTCTACGTCGGCGAGTTCTATTTCAACCGGATCGAGTGTCGCGCACGCAAGCAAAAGGCCGTGAGCGAGTGGATCAAGGTTGAAGTGCCGTCGATTGTCGATCAGCGGACATTCGACCGCATCGCGGCCCGTCGTCACGCGCGACAACCCGGCCAGATACCGGGGCAACGGCTCGCCTCGCCGGCACTGCTGGTCGGGCTCATGAAATGCGGGAACTGCGGCGCCGGCATGACTCAGGCCACCGGCAAGAGCGGTCGGTATCGCTACTACAAATGCACGACGCGAATGAACAAGGGCGTAAATCGCTGCACCGGGCGCAACCTGAGCCGGGAAACCACGGAGCAGATCGTTCTGACCACGCTGGCCGACAAGGTGTTCACGCCGACCCGGGTCGAGATCATGCTGCGGGAATTGCGCAAACGTCAGCGCGCAGCACGCGGCACCGAAGACGCGCGGCTCCAGGAATTGACACGCGAACTCAAGGAAGTCGACGCGGGAATTGCCCGCCTTTACGAGGCGGTCGAAAAAGGCCTGCTGCCGCTCGATACAACGCTGCAGGAACGCTCGCAGAAGCTCCAGGCACGTCGGCAAGCCGTTCTGAGCGCGCAAGCGGGACTGCGGAACAAATGGGATGTGTCGGCAAACCAGCTCACCACCGCGCACATCGCGAAATTCACCCGGGCGTTGAAGGAGCGGCTACTGGATGCCGAGTCTGGATTCGGCAAGGCATACCTGAATTTGCTGGTCGATGAGGTGCGGCTGGACGGCAACGAACTGCACATCAAGGGCAGCTACGGCGCCCTGGCGCGCGCCGTCACGCTATCCAGACAAGGGAAGCTGGGAGAGGTGCCCAGCTTCGTGCCTGAGTGGCGTCCCCACGGGGATTCGAACCCCGGTACTCACCGTGAAAGGGTGGTAAAACGGTTTTCGGTAGACATCAGAATACAACATAACTACCTGTAGACCCTCGTCTTTACTTGCTTTACAGCCTACCGGTGTCTATCATTGTTTTCGTATGTCGCCGCGACACGGCCGCGACACGGACAATACGGAGAGACTGGAATGGCCCAATCAGCACGCGACGCAAAACTCGACAATCGAACGGCGCGTCTGCGCCTGACCGCGGGACAGCGGTATTTCCGTGAGATTGGTGACGGCCTGACGCTCATATACCGACGCACCGCCAAGGGTTATGGCACATGGAGTGTCAAGATAGCCCTACCGAACACCAAATACGCCGTGAGGGCCTTGGGAACTGCCGACGACTATCAACCCGCAGACGGCGTAACAGTGCTGACTTTCTATGAAGCGCAGGCCAAGGCAAGGGACAAGGACACCGAGGCCAAGTTGCGGAACGGCGTGCTTATTAAGGACATGACCGTCAAAGAAGCGGCCGAGAATTACCTGTCATGGTTTCGCGTCAACAAGAAAGGTGTCGCGATGGCTGAAAGCGCAATTAACGCGCATATCCTTCCCGCCTTCGGTGAGAAAAAACTGGCCGACCTGACCACCAAGGGTATCCGAGAGTGGCAGGAGAAACTGGCGACCACACCTGCCCGCCTTCGCACCGGCAAGTTTGGGAAGAAAATCAATCGTCGCACTGCACCTAAAACCGCAGCCGACAAGATGGCGCGCAAGTCCACAGCTAATCGCATCCTGACTGTGTTCAAGGCAATGCTAAATAAAGCCTTCAACGATGGCGACATAACCAGCAACGCCACATGGCGAAAGGTGAAACCGTATAAGAACGTCGATCAGGCACGCATCCGCTTCCTGACCGACGCGGAGGGGGGGCGCCTTGTTACCGCCTGTCAACCGGACCTTCGCGCCCTTGTGCGCGCTGCACTGCTCACAGGCGCACGACGCGGCGAACTGGCAGCACTGAAAGTCGCAGATATAAATCTCAAAAAAGCGCAGATTTACATCGCGGAATCAAAATCAGGAAAGCCGCGCCATGTTCCGCTCAATCCCGAAGGTCTGGCGCACTTCACCGACGCCCTCACCGGCAAGACCGGCGATGAACTCGTTTTTACTCGTGAGGATGGCAAAGCATGGGGGCATAACTATCATGTGCGCGCCCTAAAGGTGGCCTGCAAAGTGGCCGAGGTCACGCCGATGGTATCCTTTCATGAGTTGCGCCATACATACGCGTCGCATCTGGCCAATGCGGGCGTCGATCTGCTAACAATCTCAAAATTGCTCGGGCATTCGGACACACGCATCACAGCAAAGCACTACGCGCATCTTGCCGACACAACACTGGCTGTTGCCGTAACCAAGTTGCCCAGTTTTGAAACGACATTGAAAGAGGAGATTCGGGCAGCGGCCTAAACCAGGCTCTGCTGCACCAAAACCCAAGGCGCGGACACGCGCCTTTTTTTCGCCTCCTCGTCTATGCCGCTTCTTCTAAATCCCTGATGTCATATAAAAAAATGGTAGGTGTCCGAAAAAATAATCTAAAAACGAATTATTTCGCATTTACCTCTTCACAACCCGTCATTTCGATCCTATGATGCGCGCCGATAGACATTCTTATTTGGCATTAGCAAGGGAATTGACCATGAACATCAGCAAATGGATGGGAGTGCGCACGAACAATTGATTTCGAATTGGGTTCGCGTCGCCTCCACAAAAAGAAAAAAGGAGAAACGCATGAACCCGAACGCCCTTTCTGTAAAGCAGTTCTGCTCGTCCTTCGGTATCTGCCGAGCCAATTTTTACAACATTCTAAAATCCGGTAACGGCCCGACTGTCATGAAAGTCGGTCGTCGCACGTTGATATCGGTCGCCGCGGCCGAGGATTGGCGCAAGCACATGGAGCGCATCACGACCATCGCTCGAGCGGGAGCGTGAGCGATGATGACCACCAAAAGTAAAAAACCTGGAAGCGCCGGCGGGCGCTTACCAGGTTCGGCACAGCAAACTCAATGGAACAGTAACACGATCCCTGATGTTGGGGAAACTGGCACCGTAACACCGCAGGATGCCAATCTGTGTATACCCCCACCGCCGATACCAAACGTCGAACGTCAATCGATGCTCGATCGTGCGCTGTATCTGGCCGAAGCCGGCTTTCACATATTCCCGTTAGGCGGCCACAACGAGCATCCGCCGCTGTATTTCATCGAGCGGTTCAAGGACAAGGCAGATCCGCTGGCCGAGGCCACAAAACAGTGGCCCAAGACGCCGCGCGTATCTTGGCAGGCGTATCAGACCGCGCCGGCAGACGAACAGACTGTTCGTGGCTGGTGGACGCAATGGCCGGACGCGAACATCGGGATCGCCACCGGTAAGCTGGTCGCTGTGGACGCGGACTGTGCCGAATCGGTCGCATGGGTCCGCGCGAACCTGACCTATACGCCGTGGCGCGTTAAAACCGGCAAGGGCGAACACAGCTACTACCGCGAGAATCCGGCCATCGAAGTGCGCAATAGTGCAGATCCGCTCGCCAAGCTGGACACGCGCGGCATGGGCGGATACGTCGTGGCCGGCGGCTCGCGCCACTCGAACGGTAATTACTACACCGACGACATCGACCCAAGCATCGGCGCCGCGGCGCTGTGCGATCTGCCGATGCTGCAACAGTCGGACATCGACGCCATGAAGGCGTATCGCCACAGCAATTTGCAGGCGGCGAACCCTGAACAGCCGCGCGGGGGCGCGGGGAATCTGAACGGGTTCAACGCCGGCAGCTACGCGCCCAAGGCGGACGGCAGCCCGGTTGCCGAGGGCGGCAGGAACGGCGCAGCCGCGTCGTGGGTCGGCACGCTTATCAATCGGGGTTATTCGGTGCCGGAGATAATGGCGCAAATGCTGGTGTGGAACGAGACTAACCGTCCGCCGCTATCGGCAACAGAGTTGGTAACGACTGTTGCGTCTGTTGTTGCCACTCACAACAGGAATAATCCGAACCAAAAAGTTCCAATTGAACCGCAGCCCAAAAGCGAAACAACGGAACCCGTTGATCTGGATGCGCACCTAGTCAACCTTGATGATCCGGCCGACCTTGACGCACCGGAACCGCACTACATCGATAAGTTAATACCGGCGGGCGAGGTCACGTTGCTGGCCGGCCACGGCGGCAGCGGTAAGTCCTATGTCGCTTTGGTTATGGCTATCTGTGTGGCTCTCGGCGTGTCATTTGCAGGGCTGGCAACCACGCAGGCAAGCGTTTTGTTTTATTCCTGCGAGGACGGGAAGTCGATCCTTCTCAAGCGGGTAGCGCGTATTTGTCGTGCGATGAAGGTTGATGTGGCCGACCTAAAAGGAAAACTCCATCTTCTCGACGCCAGCGACCTTGATCCTGCACTACATCGCGAACAGCGCGTCGGCGGTCGTCAATCCATTGAACTTGAAACGCGGATGCTTGGATTACTTGCAGATCAGGTGAAGCGGCACGATGTGGGGCTGGTCATCGTTGACAACGCCAGTGATGCCTACGACGACAATGAAATCGTGCGCGCGAGGGTGCGAACGTTCATTCGGTCCTTGCGGACGCGCATCGCCCGCCCTAATCGCGCGGTCTTGTTGCTCGCGCACGTAAGCAAGGTGAGCGCCGTGATGGGCAAAAGTGCCGGTTCCGAGGACTACTCGGGCAGCACGGCGTGGAATAACAGCGTCCGCTCGCGGCTCGGTCTGTTCGCCGACGGCGCGAATCTGATTCTTCAGCCACTGAAAGCGAACTACGGGCCGATGGGTGACGAGATACGTCTGGTATGGCTGGATGGCGTGCCGCTACCCGCCGGCACGGTTCCGACCGCCGGAGCCGACGCGGCGAAGGCGATCCGCGAAGCGGCGCAGGCCACCCAGGACAAGACGGAAATGGGTGCGATCGTTGCGCTGATCAAGGACTTCGACCGGCGTGGCCAGCCTGTAACCGCGGCGACCATGGGGCCGGCGACCATGTTCAAACTTCTGAAAAATGAGCGGATGTTTCCGAAGGGCGTGGCGAAGGACCGATTCGACCGCTTGGTTCGCGACGCGGAGGATGCCGGCCTTATTTATCGTCGCGATGTAAAAAACGCCGAGCGAAAGCTGCGTCCAGTGTTCACTTGTGCGCCGGAACCGGAACCGGCACCTGCGCCAATGCCGGTCGAAAAGGTGGCCGACGCCGACCGAGAAGCCACCGCCGAGCAGGACGCCGAGTGCGCCATTCGGGCGTAAAAAGTGCGCGCGCTTATATCCCCCATACCCCCTACGCATGGTTCGCGCTTTGGCGCGCACTCTGCGCCAAACTGCGCCGATGTCAAAGAAACAGCGCATTGGCGCGCATCAGCGCAGATGGGCGCATTTCCGAATTTGAAAGGACGTAAAATGAAAACCCGCAACACCCCCGCCGAAGAGCGCCGCGCCGTGCGGGATGGCCTGTCCAGCCTGGCGCGGATTTACGCCGGGCGGGATGTTCCGCGCTGGCACCTTCGAGAGCGACTGCCGAGCAGCATCAAGGGCGCGGTCATCAACGGCGTTCTCGGCGAAATGGTAGCGGGCGGCGAAATTGTGCTTTTGAAGAAGCGGACCGGCAAACGGGGCGCGCAGCCGGTCGAAATCCGATTTACGCGCACGCCGGCGGCTACATCCATCGCTCCGCTTGCGCCCGTCATCGCGGTCAAACGGGTGGCCTATAAATTACCGCGCCGGTTGCCGCGCGAAGCGCTCACAGCGATGCGTGACAAGATATTCAGTCAGTTGCCCTAGCCGGCGCCGGGCCGTGCGCCCAGGCCACGCCTGACACGCCCGGCACGCATCGGTGTTCGGCGTCGCGCACACGGAACATGGCCGCGTTTGATGGCCATCGGCCATCGTCGCGTAACCCCCCGTTTTTATAGGTATCCTTTGGGGCCACCTGCTCAATGGGCAGGCCGCCTGAACTGCAAGCGGAATTCCCATGGGAGAGAAAAACCAAATCCCCCACATGCTAACAACCATGCGGGTTTGCGGTTAGATTGATACCAATCTTCCGTCTGATTTCCCCGAGAACGGGCCTCGGCTGGCGTGCCGTCTTCAGTTGCCTCGCACCCGAAACCAGGCGCATATCGCCGCTCCCCACGTCGAGGCCGGTGGCGGCTCCGCTGCTTTGGCCGCGGCGATCGCGGCGGTGGCCGCGTTGACGCTCCAAGGGTCGTCTATCTTTATGCAGTCCCAGGGCGGCCGGCTCTTGGCATCCGCGCGGTCAAACAATCTTTCGAGCATTTCGTTTCCTTGGTAGTGATCGGGGCGGTAAAACCGTGAGCGGCGACGGGCCTACTGACCATTATCTATCACTGACACAGCTTCGCGACTTCGTTACGCGCCTTTTGTGTTGCCGCTGCCCGTTCATCATCGTTAAGAAATTTTCTTTCGCCCGTCTGCGGGTCGATGCCCCCGCTCAAGCGCCGGGCATTTTCGACAGCAACATGCCTGGATTGAGCGTCCTTGCATTTCTTGATCGCCGCTTCCGCTGCCGATCTTGCCTTCGCGTCGTTGGCGTCGGCCTGTTCACGCTCTAATTGCCGTTGGCGAAAGCCGGCCTCTTCATCCTTATATGACTTTTGCGGCTGCGCATTGTCACCCTTGGAATTGGTCGTCGCGGCGTTCACGACCTCCCTTTGTTTAACGGTGCCTGGCGAGCATTTCTGCGCGAATTCGATATTGCCGGCGGAGTCGACGCACTCAAAAATCTGTGCGAAGGCACTAGCGGGCATTATCAATAGCACGAACAGGAAAAGACCAACAGCGTGTATCGATCGTTTCATCGAGAATGTTAGCCTTGTGGCGGTCTGGGCCGTCAAACCGTGAGCGCCGGCGGCCCACTTGGCAACAGCTTGAGTCAACGAACCCGCTACGTCAACACAGTCTGTCCAACAGCCTGTTGGTCAACGGTATGCCTGCCTCCGACATTCTCAACATAGCTATGGTCGCGACGGTTGTCGTCCGTGGCGACCTCCGGGCCGACCAGAACCCCCGCCCCATCACTTAGCGCGGACGCGCGGACAAGTTCGTTCAAAAGGGTTTCATAGCTGACCCCGACCTTGCCGGTGACATCGGCCCCGTTGACCCACACTTCGACGCACGATATGGCTTTTCCGAAGGTGTAAGCCGTGATGCTACGAGCGGTGAAAAGTTCGACTGGAACACGATCCGTTACGTGCGCCACGCGGAAACTCAAGGTAACGCAGCATCGCTCAAGCGCTTTCAAATTGTCTATCGCGTTGAGCGCGGTCGGCCTATCGGCGGGCGCCACGTTGTCGGCCAACCACCGCGCAACGTCCGCAAGTGACCGCCCTTCGACGCTCGACTGTATGAAGGCAGCAACGTCGGGCGGCGGGTCGCCATTATCTTTAGTCATATGTAAGGATAACAGGCTCCCGGCCGCCAGCTTCTGCGGCGCGTGCGCGTCCGCCGTCGAGCGTAAACCCCTACCGCTCGCGATGGCGCCGGATGGCGCTGTTCTCAAAGTTCCCCGCTGCCGTCAGCACTCGCTCGTTTAGGTATTCAATGATGTCGTCCGTGTTGAACGTCGGTGGCCCAACATCGTCCTCGTCGTCGTGATCGAATTTCCAATCTTGGCCGCCCTCGGTCTTGAGCCATAAGGCGTGTCGAACCACCGGGTCCATGGCTTGCACCGCGGGCGCAAGAAGCGCGTCAATCGTCGCAAGATACACACCCCAAAATATCGACTGTTCTCCCTGCACCTGGACGCAAACTTCTTCCCACACGTTTGCCAACCCCGAGTCGTCGCCCGACATCCGGCAGTCAGTCATAGCCTTTAACCGATCGATTGTTTCGCGGACGATTGATTGCGCGATTCTGATCGGCCGAGGGGAGGCACACTTCTTTTTCTTCAACTTCGGCGCCATCTTCTTAGCGCCGTCGATGCCGAATAACTCCCGCAGGTTGGCGAGCGCAGCCTCAAGATCGGCTTGGGCCTGCGTTTGGTCGAACAGTTGCCCAGTAGACTGTTGCGACTGTTCTTCCTTGGCCGGCCCCGGTTCCCTGTCCTTTGGTTCTGGTTCGGTCATGTGGCGGCGTTATTTGCCATCGTCAGGAATAGGGGTGAAGTCTCTGAATTCCACAAATCCGGCAGCCTTTAGTTTACGTTGTTCTTGTTTGCTGATCGGCACGCACCCGGTAGTGACGAAACTACTCGCGACTGATCGCCCCTGTTTATCCACGGATTCCGGCTGAAATATCTCGCAAGCGACTGGTCGGGGCGCGGGTTGGGCCTTCGGTGCTGGCCCCGGAAACTTCCGCTCGCAAGCCATCCTAATCATAATTGCCGCCTCCCTATTCGCTGCTCCTTTCATATTCTCGAGGATGCACTCGTCGTAATTTGACGGCCCGAACCAACCGGCCGATGCGACGAGGGGGAGAAAGAAAAGCGTTAATGCAGCATTAGCGACCTTCATTGTCCTGTCCTTGTGTCCTGCGTTCCCCGCCTCGGGAAAGTATCCAAGATGAGATTCCTACTACCGTAGGAGGACACCATCATAACCGTTCGCTTTAATTCCTTCTATCGTGGGAGGAATTTTGGACGCCGTGGTCGCCTTTGGAACCCGGTATCAAGCACGTCCTCAATGGCCAGTTTTAACTGTGAACGCGCGGTCGATTTCTGCCGCCAGTTTAGGACCAGCAATTCCTTGAGCCGGCCGAGCAGATCGCGGGCGACCTTCTTGACCTCGGCGCGCTCATCAGCACTTAGCGCCGGTGCCGGACGCGTCAGGATGTCGAAGATGACCTGTTCTTCTTCGGTCATATTCTCCCGGACATGGCGCTGTTCTTCGTCATCAAGGGATTGAGTGAGTTTAATCAACTCTTCCAACAATTCTTCAATGTTCCGGCTGCCAGTGTTGTAGGACTCGATCAACTCTTCGAACAACTCCGCGAAGTTGGCGCGCGTCTTGTTCAGGCTAATCAGCTTTTCCAGCTTCGCGCTGATTGCGGCCTTGAGAACTTCAAGGTCGGTGTTCTTGTGCTTTGACTCTTTAAATCGCTTCCGCAGTGCCTCGAAATCAATCTTCGACAAGTCCATCAGCGGCGCCGGCTTCGCGGGCATCCCTACGCCAACGATTGAATCATCAAGCAAGGTGCCGATATCGCCCATGACCGCGGTAATGTCCACCGGGTCGGGGTTCAGCTTCGTTTGAATGGCGTCTGCAATCGCCGCAAGGCAGGCCACGCGCCCGGCAAACTCCAAGGCCGCGGGATCGGGCTTCACGGCGTTGTAGAGCGTGCCAACCAGCCGGGAGTGGCCAAGGAACTCACGGCGCAATGGATCAGGCGAAATCAGCGCATTAACGGCATCGTCAATCCGCTGCAATCGGTCCAAACTACCTGCCGCCAACTGCTCGATCGCCGGCAGATCGACTCGCTTGGTCGCGCAAAACGTCGTCGCGGCCTTCACCGCACCGCGGAGTTCCTCAACCAGCTTCGCCTTGTCTCTTACCGGGTTGTCGCTTTGCTTGCTCGGCTTGGCTCGCGGCACACCAATTCGCGGCGGCATCGATATCGCATGGGGCATTGAGTTGAACGACAATGAACTATACGGCCCCGTCATCGCCAATGCCTACCACCTTGAAAGCAAAGTATCCCAATATCCAAGAATTGTGGCGGGGCAACACGTCGTTGGCTTTCTTAAAGCCACGACCGAGTCGTCAGGCGACGACCACGCGACTTCCTACTCGCGTGAAGTGGCTGCTATTTGTTTGACATTACTCGGACAGGACTCTGATGGCTCAATAATTATTGATTACCTTGGGGCGGGCTTCAAGAAACACATTGCGGGAAAAATCGAAAATGCCGTCTACACAGACGCCCGCAAGTTCATCGACGATCAAATTACTCAATGGCAAGCAAAGCAATGCGGGAAACTGCTTGCTCGATATGAACGGTTAAGACACTACTTTGAGGTCAATAGCGTGTGTTAATCGTCTATTCCAAAGGCATTGCTGACCTTGGCGCGAACACGTTAGGCTACTGATACCTTACAACACTTTCAAGTCTTTCACCCGCATCAAAGCGAAGCTTCTCTGGGCGTTGCGTAGATCGCAGTGACCTACAACGCATAGCGTTTCTTTTCGGCGCGGAACGATATATTCAAGTCGTGTCGGCCTAATCGTTCTTAGCCTGCTTATCGATTCGCCCTTTTTTGAATATTGAAATTCAATTTTATTTTTATTTTCAATGGCGTCGCGAATAATTCGTTCTTTGTCGTCCGCATCGGGAATAGTTTTGGCTGACCTTGACGGCGTTTTATTGATTCCCAACAGCCTACGTAGTCCGACGTATGTGAAGAGTCCTGCAAGAAGGCTACCGATTAAAAAAGGCGCGTCGTGAGTTTTTGTTACATGGCTTTCAACGCCACCGTGGTGTGAACATGCGCCTTGTATGCCGATCGCTGGCGAATTCCAGCCATCGCGGCAATGAGGATACGTCGGCTCTGGAATGAACGATTGCAACGCGAAAAATAGTCCGAACCCCACCAAGCATCCGGCTACCAAGCATGCGATTTCTTTAAACATTAGGAACACATCCCTAATGAGGCATGTTGCCGGGTATCTGGCGCGGGCGAACGCCGCCAACGGAAAGCGTCAGTGGAGGAAATTAACATTTTTCTTCGAACTCGCGGGGCTACGAAAACGTCCCAAAACATATTACGCCGATTCAATAGTTCGTAACTCCACTTGAATAAGTCTGTATGCGGGGTCGTAGGTTTCCCGATTCGTGTCGCGCACCCCATGCTTCACGCATCATTGTCGTGTCTGTCGGCCCAGGAGAACAAGGCGCCGCGCCGCTATAGCGACCGCCGCCGGCCGTAGAAAACGACCCGCCGCGGAAATGAGGAGGCCCCTACCGCGTTTATCCGCGTGGGATGGAACCTTAGTTAGGGGGTGCGGGGTTCGCTTTTTTCCTTCGGGTTGGTAGCCCCCCTCCCCCACGAGTTCCTTCGCGAGGGGCGGCAGCCACAAGAAATTCTTCGCAACGAGGCCATTACTGGCAGCGAACGCGCGATCGGTTCATCGGGCAACGCCGACCGACCGAACAAGCTAAATGGTGCGCACCGCTTTCCTGAACGCCATGACGCGGGCGTAACAGTCGGGGCATACTGCGTATTCCGTTGATCGTGACCGGTGATTCCGGGCCAAGCCCAAAATCGGTCACGATCGAACGGAATGGCCGGTCACGATCAAACGGAATCGTCGGTCACGTTCCTCCGGAAACCCCGGTCACGATGGTCCGGAATACGCAGCATACATTCCTGACGCCACCACCACTCTGATTGCGCGACAAGGGACGCATGGTGGGCGCGTCAACCAGGTGATTGCACTCGGTGCATCTTTTGATCTTTGAGGGGTCTTTGCTCAATTCGCTTACTATTCGACGGTATCGGGTCAGAATTGACGCGTCAGGACGCGATATGCCGCGTTCATTCGGACGCGCTGCGGCCATGGTATGCCTGTTTTCGCGCTTGCGGGCTGTGACTGCGTGGGTTGATGCCGGCGACAGTTTGAGCGGTGATCCGCGACCGGATATGCCGATGTGGCAACCGGTGGCGCGTTCCAAGTCCATTGAAGATCAACGACGCGACGACGATGCCGTTAATGCGATCGGGGTATCGACCGGTCCATCATCTTCGTGTGCATCACTCGCACGGTGCGGGCAACAAGGGGCCGACCGGCACGTCGTCGTCAACATCAGCGACAGCATGGCTGTGTAAAAGCGCGACGTTGCGTTGATGGGAAAGACCGGGCATCAATCGATACCGGCTCTTTTCTCACGCGCGAAAACAGCCAGTATGCCGTTCGCTCAATTCAACGCGTTTTTGGTGAGGGTGGCGCGACATGGCCGCGACACAAGGCCGTTAGAACCGTTACTTATCGCTCTAACGCCTTGTTTTAATTGGCGTCCCCACGGGGATTCGAACCCCGGTACTCACCGTGAAAGGGTGATGTCCTAGGCCTCTAGACGATGGGGACTGCGAGGCTAACTACCTAAAAAGAAACAACGGCAACTGCTACAACGACTACGAAGGTGATGCATCAACATGTTGCTGGTGGAGGTAAGCGGGATCGAACCGCTGACCTCTTGCATGCCATGCAAGCGCTCTCCCAGCTGAGCTATACCCCCACGAAAGAGGGCGCATTATACCGACGGCACGATGGGCTGTAAAGAAAATGTCAGGTCGGAAAGTGCTTTAACTCCGCGGACATACGGGCCAAAACCGTTTCCTTGCCGATGAGTTCGAGGGTGGCGTCGATTGACGGCGTCTGCGGTGTGCCGGTGACCATCACGCGCAGCGGCATCGCGAGCTTGGGCATCTTGAGCGCATGCGCGCCGACCACCGCCCTGATGACGTCATTGATCGCCGCGCGGTTCCACACGCTCGCCTGAAAACGCGCATAGAGATCCTCGATCGCCGGCCGCACCGCCGCAGCGTAATGCTGCTCGCGCAATGCCGCCGACGGCTCCAGCGGACGGTAAAACAGCACCGCCGCATCTGCCAGTTCGTGCAGGCTGCTGACACGCTGAAGCAGGAGGTCGATTACCGCATACAGCGGCGGGCCGTCATCGGTCGAGATTTGATCGGCGGCCAGAAACGGCTGCACCAGTTCGGCCAACCGCTGATGGTCGGCCTCGCGCAGGTACTGCTGATTGAGCCACAGCAGTTTGTCCGGATCGAAGCGCGCCGGCGACTTGCTGATGTGTCGCAGATCGAACCATTCGACCATTTGCTCGCGCGAAAATTTTTCCTCGTCGCCATGCGACCAGCCTAGGCGCGCCAGATAGTTGAGCAGCGCCTCCGGCAGAAAACCGTCGTCGCGATACTGCATCACACTGACCGCACCGTGGCGCTTCGACAGGCGCTCGCCGTCGTGGCCGAGGATCATCGGCACGTGACCGAATTTCGGCAGCGTCGCGCCGAGCGCCCTGTAGATGTTGATCTGGCGCGGCGTGTTGTTGACGTGATCGTCGCCGCGGATCACGTGCGTGATGTTCATGTCGAGATCATCGATGACGACGCCGAAGTTATAGGTCGGCACGCCGTCAGCGCGCAGGATCACCAGATCATCGAGTTCGCTGTTGCCGACCGTGATCAGGCCCTTGACCTCGTCGGCCCAGCTGACCTCGCCCTCCTGCGGGTTCTTGAAGCGGATCACCGGCTTGACGCCGGCCGGCGGTTTTTCGAGCGAATCGCGCCAGCGTCCGTCATAGCGCGGCTTTTCACCGCGCGCGCGCTGCGCTTCGCGCATGGCATCGAGTTCTTCTTTGGACGCGTAACAGGGGTAGGCCTTGCCCTCCTTCACCAGTTGCTCGGCGATCGCCTGATAACGCTCGAGGCGCTGCATCTGATAAAACGGGCCCTCGTCGCAATCAAGCCCCAGCCACTGCATGCCATCAAGGATCGCCTGCACCGACTGCCGGGTCGAACGCTCCAGATCGGTGTCTTCGATGCGCAGAATGAATTTGCCGCCGTGTTTGCGCGCGTAGGCCCAGGCAAACAGCGCGGTGCGCGCGCCGCCGATATGCAGGTAACCGGTAGGGCTGGGAGCGAAGCGGGTTCTGATCATGGTAAAGGCGCCGGAAAAGTTGCATTTTACGCGAGCCGCCGCACTGCGTCAGCCGGGCGGACGCGCAATCACGCCCATCCGCTAAAATGCCGGCTCGCGCGCTGATCGCGCATAACGCAGGACTTTCATGATGATCAATGCAGGCATCGTCGGCCTCGGCCGCTGGGGGCAAAACCTCGTCAACAGCATTCAGGGCAAAAGCGACAAGATCCGCGTCGTCGCCGGCGCCACGCGCACGCGCGCGCAGGACGCCGTCGATTACGCCAAACAACAGGGCTTCCCGCTGGTCGATACGGTCGCCGCCCTGCTCGCCGATCCGAAGATTGACGCGGTGATCGTCGCCACGCCGCATACGCAGCGCGTCGAACTCATTACGGCCGCGGCCAAAGCCGGCAAACATGTGTTCACCGAAAAGCCGCTGACGCTGACCGGCGCCGAAGCCGCCGCCTGCCTCAAGGCCTGCGCCGCCCACAAGATCACGCTGGCGGTCGGCTACAACTGGCGCTTCCAGCCGGCGCTGCAGGAAATCCGCCGCATGCTCGACGACGGCCGCCTCGGCGTCCTGCAGCACATCGAAGGCAATTTCTGCGGCCCCAGCGTCTACCGCTTCGGCAAAGAACACTGGCGCCTGCGCCCCGAAGAAGGCCCCGCCGGCGGCATGACCGGGCGCGGCGTGCATGTGGTCGATGCGATGATGTATCTGTCGGGCCAGATCGATAACGTCTACGCGCAAAGCTATCGCCGCACCCTCGATTACGGCATCGACGACACGACATCGATGCTGTTTCTCTTCAAGAACGGCGCCACCGGTTATCTCGGCACCTTTATCGCCACTGCGGAAACCTGGCGCATGCAGGTGTTCGGCTCCAAGGGCTGGGCCGAGGTCGGCGACACCGAACATCTGACGACGTGGCAACTGCGCGTGTGCTACGTCAACCCGGACAATCTGCATGTGCATCACAAACCGCAGATCGTGACTTTCCCGCAAACCAGCACGGAACGCGCCGAACTCGAAAACTTCGCCGATGCGATCAATGCCAAGCGGCCGCTGGCGGTCGCCGGCGGCGACGAAGCGCACGGCGTGGCGGTGCTGGAGGCGGTGTTGAAATCGGCGCAGACGCATCAGCCGGTGAAGATCGGCTAACTCGCGTAATTCGCAGGGTGGGTTAGCGCAGCGTAACCCACCGCTTGCGATGGCGGGTTACGGCGCGTCGCGCCAAACCCACCCTACAAAACGCAAAGAATAACTAAGCCGCCTTGCGCACCTTGCTGCGTTTGCGGAATTCTTCCACCGTCTTGTCGGCGCGCTGGAACACGGCGCCCTTCTGCTTCAGATTCCGGATGAGTTTTTCCAGCATCATGATGCGATGCCCGCGGCCGCTGATGAACGGGTGGCAGGTAAAGGTCAGCACGCCCCAGTCCGTGGTCTTCTGCATGTAATCGAAATCGGTGATCCAGTTTTCGAGCACGTCGCCGGCTTTCATCATGCCCGGGCGGATCGCGTTGCCGGTGCGCATGTATTCAAAATGGGGCGCATCGTCGGTGGACCAGCTGATCGGCAATTCGACGAGTGGCGTCACCGCACCGAACTGCGCGGGCTTGTGCAAATCGAGCACATCGCCCTGGCGGGCGTAATACAGGCCGTAGTCGTCGCCCATCATGCTGGTGTCGTAGGTGAAGCCGTGCTTGATGAAAAGCTCGACCGAATGCGGGCTCAAGTCCCAGCCCGGCGAGCGATAGCCGCGCGCGTATTCACCCGAGATGCGCTTGATCGACTCGTTGCCGCGGATGAGTTCGGCCTCCTCCTCTTCGCGCGAAAACGCTACCGGTGAAATGTGCCGCCAGCCGTGGTGGCCGATTTCGTGACCGTGATCGACCACCGCCTTCACCGCATCGGGAAAACTCTCGATGGTGTGACCCGGCACATACCAGCTGGTCTTGATGCGGTATTTCCTGAACAACGCGAGCAACCGCGGCGCCGCCACGCGCGGTCCGAATTCGCCGCGCGACACCGGGCTCGGCGTGGGTGAGCCGCGCGCGACAAAACCGGAGATGCCGTCGAAATCAAAGGTCAGACAGACAATATGTTTGGCCATGCGCTTTTCCTGTATCACACAATTCACATCAGCGAATTGTGTCCGTTCTCACCCTCTCTCTGCGGGAGAGGGCCGGGGTGAGGGATTGAATGTTCGGAACGTCGAGCTTTACAAAAAGCAGGCGCAAATTATAGCAGCGCCGCCGGAGCGCACCCGGCGCCGATTCGCTATGATGCAAGCCTCAGCAATCGCCCCGGAATTCCTTCCTGACATGACACTCGAACACCTCGCGCAAAACTGGATCGTCCGCAAACCGCTCGCCCGCAGCCGCGGCGGCATCGTCGCCACGCAGAACCGCATCGCCGGCGAAGCCGGCGTGCGCATCCTCGACGCCGGCGGCAATGCCATCGACGCCGCGGCCGCCACCGGTCTCGCGCTTGCCGCAGTCGAGCCGTGGAACAGCGGCCTCGGCGGCATCGGCTTCATGCTGGTCTATCTCGCGCACGAGAAAAAAGTGCACGTCGTCGATTTCGGCCCGATCTCACCCCGCAAACTCGATCCCGCCGATTTTCCTTTGAGCGGCGGCACCACCACCGATCTTTTTACCTGGCCGTCGGTCAAGGATGACCGCAACGTGCACGGCCCGTTGTCGATCGCGGTGCCGGGTCACGTCGACGGCCATGCCACCGCACTGGCGCAATTCGGCACGAAATCGTTCGCCGAAGTGATCGCGCCGGCGATCGAACTCGCTGACCTCGGCATTGCCGCCGACTGGTATCTCACGTTGAAGACGGCAACAATGGCTGCGGAATTGTCGCGCTACCCCTCAAGTGCCGCGGTGTGGCTGCCGAACGGTTTTCCGCCGATTACCGCGCAGGGCGCCAAGCTCGGCCGCCTGAAGCTCAAAGGCCTCGCCGACACCATGCGCACGCTCGCCAAAAACGGCCCGCGCGATTTCTACGAAGGCGAGGTCGCGCGCAATATCGTCAAGGATATTCAATCGCTCGGCGGCGTGCTCGATGCCGAAGACCTGAAGACTTTTCATGCGCGCATCGTCGCGCCGCTGGAGGTCGAATACGGCGGCGCGCAGGTGTCGCTCGCCGGCGGCCTCACCGGCGGCCAGAGCATGGCCGGCGTGTTGAAAGCACTGGCGCAACAATCGTTCGCCAAAGGCGGCAAGCCCGGTGCCGACGCCTTTGTCGCCTATGCGCAGACGCTGCGCGACGCCTACGCCGAGCGCCTGAACAGCATGGGCGAAGCGAGCGACGAAAAATCTCCCGGCTGCACCTCGCATTTCAACGTCATCGACGGCGAAGGCAATATGGTCGCCGTCACACAGACGCTGTTGTCGGTCTATGGCAGCCGGCTGGTGCTGCCGACTTCAGGCGTGCTGATGAACAACGGCATCAACTGGTTCGACACGCGGCCCGGTTCGCCGAATTATCTCGGCCCGTCGAAGCGGCCGCTGACCAATATGTGTCCGGTAATCGTGCGCAAGAACGGTCAAGGCTGGTTTGCGATCGGCGCCTCGGGCGGCCGCAAAATCATGCCGGCGGTGACCCAGGTCTGCTCGTTCCTGATCGACCACGGCATGAACCTTGAAGACGCCTTCCATCAACCGCGCATCGACGCCAGCGGCGGCGACACGGTCGGCGTCGATCCGCGGCATCCGGCCGATGTGCAGCAGGCGCTCGCCGCGCGATTTCCGCTGAACCTGACCGAACTTGTCGTGTTTCCAAACAACTTTGCCTGCCCCAGCGCCGTCATGCAGAACGTCAGCACCGGCGAGCACACCGGCATCGCGGATGTGATGTCGCCGTGGTCAGGGGCTGTTGCGCAGGCCTGATGACGGACACGCATTCCGCACCCGGCGCGCGCCGGCGGCGTCCCGCGAAAGCGCAAAGCCTCGCACTTGCCCCAACCACCGGCGTCGCTGATGCGTTCGGCCAACTGGTGCGCAATTGCCTGCAGCAGATGCGGGCGAACGAAACCGGCGTTTTGCACGGGCGCAATCCGGAATACCTGCACCAGTACCGTGTCGGCCTGCGCCGCCTGCGCTCGGCCCTGCACATTTACCGGCCGCTTTTCGAACCCGCGCCCTACGCGACCATCGACGACGCGTTGCGGCGGCTTGCCGGCACGCTGGGTCCGGCACGCGACTGGGATGTATTCATCGGCGAAACCGTCATGCCGCTCATGCGCTGCGAGCCGCAGGCGGCCGGCCTCGCCGCCCTGCACCGCCGCTCTGCCGCCGAGCGCCGCCGGCAAATCAGTTCGATGCGCGACGCATTGAACGCGCCCGACCATGCCGATTTGATGATCGGGATCGAACAGTATGCGACCGCACCCGCGTGGCGCGCCGATGAGGACGCGCAGGATCTGCTTGGCATGCCCCTGCCTGCGTTTGCGGCATCGCGTATCGCGCAGCGGGAAAAGCGCCTGCGGAAACGGGTCGACAATCTCGCCGCCGCCGATGCCGCGCAGCGGCACCGTGTGCGCATCGCCGCAAAAAGACTGCGTTATGCGATTGCACTGTTTGCGGCGCTGTTCGAGCGCAAAACGCTGCGCCGCCATCAAATGATGCTCTCCGCTCTGCAGGATGTGCTGGGCAAACTCAACGATTGCGCCACCGCGCGCCGCCTGCTTGAGGCGTTGCCGGCGGGGCGTGGCAAGGCCGCCGGCGCCACCGCTCTATTGATTGACTGGATTGCGGTACAGGAACAGCATGCCTTGGCCGCGCTCGATCTCGTCTACCGCGACTGGCGGGCGCTCGAACCATTCGCGGAAGCAGCGGCGCTCGAAGCGTCGAGCGCCGCGACCTGAGTTGACCGCAGGCGCCGCCCGGCGCGGCACATGATTGGAGCATGATGAACAACCGGATCAGGAACCTGCTCGACCAGATCGGCGTGCTGGAGGACGAACTGCGCACGGCGCTGCACGAACAGGAAACGCGCATCTTCTTCCAGATCGACGGCAAGCGGGTCGAATTCGAGCGTACCATGAAGGCCACGCACCGCCGGCTGCGCTGCGGCATCCTGCGCTGGATCATTACTGACCGGCCGCAGAATTTTCTGACCGGGCCGGTGATCTACAGCCTGATCATTCCGATGGTGGTGCTCGATGTTTTTGTGACGATCTACCAGGCGCTGTGTTTCCCGGTTTACGGCATCGGCAAAGTGCAGCGCGGCGACTATATCGTGATCGACCGCCAGCAACTCGGCTACCTGAACTGGTTCGAGCGCTTCCACTGCACATACTGCGCCTACGCCAATGGCCTCGTCGCCTATGCCGCGGAGATCACCGCGCGCACCGAGCAGTATTTCTGCCCGATCAAGCACGCGCGCAAGATCCTCGGCACGCACGCCCGTTACACGTCATTTCTGGATTACGGCGACGCCGCCGATTACCACCGCAAACTTGAGCAGTTCCGCCGCGCACTGGGCGACGAGCGCGTGACACCACAGGAGCCCTGAAACCGGCCACGCGGCCGCATCGTTCAGGCGTGCTGCGCCGAACGCGCCGTATACAGCCTGTGCATGGTGATTTTGCGCACTTCGGCCTTGCTGGCGATGATATGCGAGCGCAGCAAGCGGTTGGCCTCTTCGACGCGCCGGCGCATGATGGCGCGCAGGATCTTGCCGTGCTCTTCGTACGTCGCCTCGATGCGGTGGCGTTGCGTGAAGTCGAGCCGGCGGATGATGCGGATGCGCTCGGTCACCTCGCGGTGAAAACGCGCGACCTCGACATTACCGGCGATCGCAACCAGCTGCATGTGAAAAGCTTCATCGAGCGCCGAAGCGTCACGCGAATCGGCAATGCGGTCAGTCGCCGGCACCAGCCATTGCGCCGCCAGCGCGTCCAGTCCTTCGCGTTCAGGCATTTCGCACAGCTTGGTCACCGAGGCCTCTTCGAGTATCAAGCGCAGGTCGTAGAAATCCTCGAACGATTTGAAATCGAACGGCCGCACGCTCCAGCCCACGCGCAGATGCACCCGCAGGTAGCCCTCGCGCTCGAGCCGGTAGAGGGCATCGCGCACCGGCGTGCGGCTCATTTTCAGGCGCGCCGCTACCTCGGTTTCGCTGAAACGGTCGCCCGGCAGCAGTTCGAAATCGAACAGGCTCGCCTTGATCTGCGCGTAGGCGGTTTCGGCCAGCGAGGGTTCCGGCGCAATTACCACTTCCTGCATTGCGGTCGAGGTGCGCGTCATCATGACGCCGCTCTTTTGCATTTCAGCACGATCACCTGCTAGCGCCTCACTTCGCGCTGGAATATTTCCAGACTCTGTTTCTTGGTGGCGATGAAACTCGGCTCCGACAGCGTCGCCACCGTGCGCGGGCGCGCATCCCCGTAACGCAGAATTTCCGCAATGCGCGTGGGCCGCTTGGTCAGCAGCAGCACTTCATCGGCCAGATAAACGGCTTCTTCGAGATCGTGCGAGACCAGCATCATGGTAGTGCCGGTCTGCATGAACACCTCCTGCAGCTTTTCGCGGATGAACAGCGTCATCTCGAAATCGAGTGCCGAGAACGGCTCGTCAAGAAACAGTACCTCGGGTTCCGGCGCCAGCGCGCGCATGATGGATGCGGTCTGCTGCTGCCCGCCCGAGAGTTCGTACGGAAAACGATTGAGATCGAATTTGACGTCGAACGAGGCCACCAGCTCGGCGACGCGGCGGTCGAGTTCTGCCTTCGATTTACCGGCCAGTTTCAGCGGATAGGCAATATTGTCGATGGTGCGCAACCACGGAAACATCGCCTCGCGATAATTCTGAAATACATAACCGATCTTGGTATCGGCGAGTGATTTGCCGTCGAACAGGATTTCGCCGGCATCAATCGGCACCAGCCCGGCAATCATGTTGATCAGCGTCGATTTGCCGCAGCCGTTGGGGCCGAACACGGAGACGATCTTGTGTTTCGGAATATTGAGGTCGAAGTTTTCATACAGCGGCCAGCCGGCGAAATACTTGGTCAGGCCGCGGATGGTGATGTGAGTACCGGCCGGCCCCGGCACGAAAGGTGCAACCGGCACATCGGCGACGGGCGCCACATTGATCGGACGCATATCGTTCATCTTCCGCTCCAGTGCACCACGCGCCGTTCGATGACCAGAAACAGCACATTGAGTGCGTAACCGAGAATGCCTGCGGACAGAATCGCGGAATACATGCTCTTCACGTTCAACACCTGCTGCGCGTCGATGATGCGGTGGCCGAGCCCGGTGTCGGAGCCGATGAACATTTCGGCAACGATCACGATCACCAGCGCCATCGACACCGCCGAACGCAGGCCGACGAAGGTGGGCTGCAGACTTTCCCAGATCAGCACGTCCTTGAAAATCTGCCAGCGCGACGCGCCCATCACTTTCGCCGCCATGATGCGCTGCTTGCGCGCGTTCATCACGCCGTAGGCGCTGTTGAAGAGCACGATCAGCAGAGCGCCGAAGGCGGCGATGGCGACCTTGTTGACATCCGACACGCCGAAAATCAGCAGAAACAGCGGAATCAATGCGGATGACGGCGTCGAGCGGAAAAAATCGATCAGAAATTCGACGCTGCGGTAGGCGCGCTCGTTGCTGCCGAGCAGCACACCCAGCGGCACACCGATAATGGCGGCGATCGCGAACGCTTCGAGCGTGCGCTTTACGGTCACCGCAAAATCGATCATCAACGGCCCGCCGGCGAGGCCGCTGACCAGCGCAACCAGCGTGTCCCACGGCGTGGGCAGCAGGATCGCCTTGATATAGCCGTAACGCACCGCCGCGTCCCACAATACAAACAGCAGCACCGGACCCAGCGCCGGCAGCAGCCGCGCCCACGGAAATTTCTGCGGCAACGCCGGTGCGGCGTCGGACGCGCCAGTCCATGGCGCGGTTTTGGCGGCAGCGGCTTCGGCCATGGTTTACCCCTTGTAGAGCATCGGCTCGACCATCAGGCGCGAGCTGAAAATGCCCTTGTCGGAAAACAGATCGAAGAATTTCTGGAAGTAGGCGATATCCGATTTGGTGAACTCGTTGTAGAGCATGTAGGCGGCGAGCGGCACCTCGGCGGTCAACGGCCCTTCGATGGCGGTATAGCCCTTCATGTACTGCCGCGCCTCTGCCGGTTTGCTGCGCACGAACTCGATGCCTTTGGCATAGGCAGCAATGTATTTTTTGGTTTCCGCCGGATACTTGGCGATGAAGGCCGACGACAGCGAGGCCGACCCGCCGTGCCAGGGCGCCATCGGATCGCCGAGAACATATTTGGCAATGACACCGGTTTCGAGCACGCGCGTGGTGCCGTTCATGCGGCCGACGGTGCCGGTCGGCTCCAGCGTATAGCAGGCATCGGCCTGCCCCGCGACGATGGCCGCGACATGCTGGCCGATCGGCAATTCGGTCACGGTGTAGCCGGTGGCGCCCGCCTTGTCGAGCACCGCCTTGGCCAGCGTCACGTTCTGAATGCCGGGTCCGGAGGCGATGCGTTTGCCTTTGAGTTCGCCAATCGCCTTGATCGGGCTGTCGGCAGCGACGATAAATTCATCGAGCACGTGTTTGACGTTGCTCGGGTTGGTGGCGAATATTTTGAAGGTGCCGGGTTGCGCCAGCTCGCCGATGGCAAGGTTGGCCGAGCCGGTGCCGTTGGCGCTGCCTTCGGCGCGACCGGACAAAATGGCCTCCATCACCTGCTGCGCACCGGCGAACTTGAGGCCTTCGACGTCGAGTCCCGCTTCCTTGAAGTAGCCTTTTTCCAGCGCGACGTACAACGGCAGACCCGAAGCGATCGGCCAGAACCCGATGCGGATTTTCGGCCCGCTCTGCGCGCGCACAATGGCCGGCGCGCCGGTCATTGCGAGCGCGGTTCCCGCGGCGGCGGCGGCAATTATTCTGCGACGGGTGCGATCGACCGGCTTGCTGTCCTCGACGCCAACTTCGCCGCCAACCTGTGTGCTGTGTTGCGAAACCTGCTTGCTCATCGGGGGGACTCCTGTGCAACCTGCAGTTAAACAACCCGGCCCGTTCGATGCGACTGCAAGCAAACATCAAAAGGTCCGTACGTATGCAACCGGAAATTCAATTCGGTATACCTTCTTGCATACAAGCAATTCGGATGCCAGCCTTTTGGAAAAAATCAACCGCGATAAATCAACGAATTAGCGCGAGCACGCTGAAATGATCCGCAGCCCGTTTCGGTGCATCGCAATGAACGCGCACCATCGGGCGGCAGATTGGGCGAAGGAAAAACGCGGCGCCGACGCCGCGATCAGGAGCTAGAAACGATTGGCGCGAAACGGCGCGAGATCGATGCCGGGCGCGCGCCCGGCGACCAGATCGGCGATCAAACGCCCGGTCGGCGCGCTGCCGCACAGACCGACATGGCCGTGACCAAACGCATAGAACGTGTTGGCGTAGCGAGTGGCACGCCCGATCACCGGTTTCGAATCGGGCAGCGAAGGCCGCTTGCCCATCCAGCGCGTGGTTTCGACCGCGCGCACCTGCGGGAACAGCTTCTTCATATGCGCGACCAGCGCGTCGGCACGCCGGTAGTCGGGCTCGGCATCGATGCCGGCGAATTCGGTATGCCCCGCGATGCGCGTGCCGGTTTCCATCGGTGTGACGAAGAGTTTGTGCTGAGCGGAGGCCACCGGCATTGGCAATTCCAGCGACGGATCGGAAAACATCACGTGATAGCCGCGCTCGGCTTCGAGCGGCACCGCGTCACCGAGTTTTGCGCTGAACTGCGCGGAATGCACGCCTGCGCACAGAACCAGCGTTTCAACCGGCAGGCGCCCGGTGTCGGTCAACAGTGCGACAGGCCCGTCCGCACCGAGTTCGATATCGATGACATCGCGTTGCAGGATCAAGCCGCCGTCGCGCTGAAACTGCGCCGCCAGCGTTTTGGTCAGCCGTTCCGGATTGGCGACAAAGCCCTGTTCGGGCAGATGCACGCCGCGCGGATAGCGGCGGCCGAGCGCGGGCACCAGGCGCTCAATGCCGGCCGCATCAAGCTCGGTGCAGATGATTCCACGGTCGCGGCGCAGCTTCCACGCCAGTGCATCACCGCCGTAACCCTGTTCATCTTCGTAAACGACGATGTAACCGCTTTGACGGATCAGGTCGGCACAGCCGGCGTGATTGGCAAGCGGCAGATGCGCATCGAAGGTCTGCACCAACAATGACCGCAACGCATCGGCAGTGGCTTGGATCTGCGCGCGGCCGGTGCTGTTGACGAAGCGCCACAGCCACGGCAGCGCGCGCGGAAAATACGACCATTTCAAGCGCAGCGGCCCGATCGGATCGAGCAGATAACCCGGCACATTGCCGAGAATGCCGGGCATCGCGATCGGCACACAGGACCCCGGACTCAGAATGCCGGCATTGCCGAACGAACAGTATTCGCCGGGCGGCGCGCGATCGACTACCGTCACGTTGTGACCGTCACGCCGCAAATAACAGGCGGTGGCGATGCCGACAATGCCGGCGCCAATGACAGTGATATTTTTGGGGCCGGCTTGCATGCGCGAAACCCCAGCTAGACGAGCTTTTGCGCGCGCAGTTGGGCGATCGCGGCAGCATCGTATCCGAGCCAGTCGCGCAATACTGCATCGGTATGTTCGCTTAAACGCGGCGGCGGCGAACGGTAAGTCGCGTTGCTGCCGTCGATGCCGATGCCGAAGCCGACCTGCGGCACGCGCCGCCCGCCTGTCTCCGCGGTATAGAACAAACCGCGCGCGACCAGTTCCGGATCGCGCGTCATATCGTCGATGCTGTTGACCGGCCCTGCCGGCACCTTGGCCTCGGAAAATATTTTCAGCCAGACATCGCGCGGTTTTGTTTTCAGCACGCGCTGAATATCGGCAACAATTTCCGCGCGCGCGTTGCGACGATCGGCATTGCTGGCGTGGCGCGGATCCTCGCCTTTGGCCGGCTCGCCGACCGCCTGCCAGAAACGTTTCCAGATCGCATCGTTGCCGAGACCCAGCGTCAATGGCTTGTCCTGCGTGTCGAAAGCCTGATAGACCGCGATCACGCTGTCGCGCGCGCCGCTGCGGTGCGGGATTTCGCCCGCGCCCAGATAAGGCACGATGCGCGGCGACATGAAGCGCGTCATGCTGTCCACCATCGCGATATCGATCTGATGCCCCTTGCCGCTGCCGGCGCGTTCGAACAATGCGCCCAGTGTCGCCATCGCAGCGTCCATGCCCGAGATCAGGTCGGCCGCCGGCGTGCCGACTTTCTGCGGCGGGCTGTCGGCCTCGCCGGTCAGATCCATCACGCCGCTGTAACCCTCGGCGATCAGGTCGTAACACGGGAAATCTCGGCGCGCACCCTCCATGCCGAAGCCGGTGAGCGAAACGAACACCAGTCGCGGATTGAGTGCCGACAACGTCGCATAGTCAATGCAAAGTTTTTTCTGCACGCGGCCGACCAGATTGACGATCACCACGTCGGCCTTCGTCACCATGTCGTGCAGCACGCGGCGGCCGGCCTCGCCCGAATAATCGAGCGTAACGCTTTCCTTGTTGCGGTTGACCGACAGAAACCACAGCGATTCGCCGTCGTGCCACGGCGGCCCCCACGCACGACAGTCGTCGCCGGCGCCGGGCCGTTCGATCTTGATCACGCGCGCGCCCATGTCGGCGAGCAGCATGCTGGCATACGGCCCCGCAATCGAGGTCGTCAAGTCGATGACGGTGACGCCCTTCAACAATGCGGGGGCGGCTGTGGCCGGCGGTGCCGGCAGTTGTTCGAACGGCAGCATGGGAAAAAGCGGTCGGGAATCAGCCGCGATTATAACGCGGCGGGTTTGAAGCCATGCCCGTGTGATGGTAATATTCGCCTCCCGCAGCATGACCATTTGGGCGGTTAGCTCAGCGGTAGAGCACTGCCTTCACACGGCAGGGGTCACTGGTTCGATCCCAGTACCGCCCACCATCCGGTCATCTCAATGCGGTTGTTGCAATCAACATCGCGCTCCCCGACAAACCGCGATTTCCGCATGAGCACCTACAAAGTCAAAGATTCCGATTACGTCATCGCCACCGTCGAAAATACGAGACGGCGGCTGTTGACCAGAGCAGCCTTCGAGCGTTTCAATTCGCCGATTCTCGGCCTCGGCGAACTGACCCACGGCGGTGTAGCCACCGATTCGATCGCCGCGGTGTTCGATTTGAGCGGCTTCACCAATTTCCGCAAGCAGATCGAGCCCCACCTGTCGGTGCCGGTGTTTCTCAAGCTCTTTCTCGACTGGCTGATGAAGCAGATCCGTTCGGAGATGGTGTTCGAGGAATACGACGAGGGCGTGCTGCTGCTCGGGCCGCTGCCGTTTTTCGTCAAATTTCTCGGCGACGGCGTGCTGGTGCTGTGGGATGTGTCGCGCCCCGACGAGAACGCGCGGCGTAACATCGTCGTCACCGGCCGCGAAATCTGTCTGCGTTACGCGCACGATTTCTATCCGATGGTCAGCACCAAGGTCACCGATGCGCCGCCGCTGCTGCGTTGCGGACTCGCGCGCGGCACCGTTTATTCGATCGGCGACGGCGAGGATTTTGTCGGCTCCTGCATCAACATGGCAGCGCGCATCCAGAAACTGCCGGGCACCTCGTTTGCTTTCAACCGCCGCGGCATCAATATCGACGACCCCAATGCCGGCGAATTCTTTCACAGCGGCGTGATCACCAAAAAAATCTCGGTGCGCGGCATCGGCGACAACGAGCTCATCTGCATCCTTAAATCGGAGCTCGACGCCATGAATCCGGAAGACCGGCTGCAATATCGCGATATCTGATGGCGAAATACAGCCTCGCCTGTCGAACTTAATGCGGATTGCGGGATCAGATCGCTGATGACCCAACGCATTGAATTCCGCACCTTCACCCTGCCTCGAACTTGGCTCGGCCGCGTATTGGGCGGTGTGGCCGCGTTGACGCTGCTCACGCTGGCGTTTTTCTTCTTCGTATTTTTCGTGTTCGCGGCCGGCGCCGGCCTGCTGGCACTCGCGCTGCGCCGCCTGCTGCGACCGCGGACCGCGGCCGAGCGCGCGCCTGCCGACGTGCTCGAAGGCGAATTCACCGTCGAAGCGCCGGCCAAACCCGCGCAAATCCGCCACGACCGCTAGGCACTTCCCGGCGCAGACGCCGCCGTTACAGTTGCTTACAAGATAGGCAGCAATCCCCGCCCCCGCCGTCATCCGCCACCGCCAAAGCCGCGTTAGACTGCCATCTCGAATCGCCGTCATCTCTTTTGTTCGCGCTGCAGACGCAACATCAGCCAACAGGGCCGCTCATGCACAAGATCGCGTTTTCCCGCCTACGCCTCCCGGTGCTCGCCGCCTGCCTCGGCATGGTCACCGCCTGCGCGACCCCGGTCCCGGCAGAAGCGCCGCCGCGCACTGATGCCGCCCCTCGCGCGGTCGATGCTGGCCTGCAGTTGCGCCTGCTCGACCGCCTCACCTGGGGTGCCAGCACCAGCTCGGCGCGGCAAATTGCAAACGCCGGCAGCGCGCGTTACCTGGATCAGCAATTGCGCCCCGCACCGGCCGCGCTGCCGCCGGAAGTGCAGACCCAGATAGACGCCATGACCATCACGCAGCGGCCACTCGCCGAGCTCGTGCTCGAACTCGAGCAGCGGCGCAAGGACAGCGATGCCGTGGTCGATCCCGATGAAAAGAAAGCGGCGCAGCAGGCCTATCAGCAGGAACTAAACCGCATCGGCCGCGAGGCGGCGACGCGTTCGCTGCTGCGCGCGCTGTATTCGAACAACCAGCTGCAGGAGCAGATGACGTGGTTCTGGATGAACCACTTCAACGTGCATCAGTACAAGAGCAACATCCGCGTGCTGCTCGGCGATTACGAAGAGCACGCCATCCACGCGCATGCGCTGGGACGTTTCCGCGATCTGCTCAAGGCCACCGTCTATCACCCGGCAATGCTGCGCTACCTCGACAACGAACAAAATGCCGCCGGGCGCATCAACGAGAACTATGCGCGCGAACTGATGGAACTGCACACGCTGGGCGTCAACGGCGGCTACACCCAGCGCGATGTGCAGGAACTCGCGCGCATTCTCACCGGCGTCGGCGTCAACGTCGCGCCGGCCGCGCCGGCGGTGCGGCCGCAATTGCAGAACCAGTACGTGCGCAATGGCCTCTTCGAATTCAATCCGAACCGTCACGACTACGGCGACAAAACCTTTCTCGGCCAGACGGTGCGCGGCCGCGGGCTCGCCGAACTCGACGAGGCGATCGACCGTCTCGCCCGCCAGCCGGCGACGGCCAATTTCATCAGCCGCAAGCTGGCGGTCTATTTAGTTGCCGACGAACCGCCGCCGGCGCTGGTCGAGCGCATGGCGCGCACTTTTCAATCCACCGACGGCGATATTGCGGCCACCCTGCGCATGCTGTTCGAATCGTCGGAATTCACGCAATCGCTCGGCCGCAAGTTCAAGGATCCGCTGCACTACGTGATTTCCGCGGTGCGCCTCGCCTATGACGACAAGGTGATTCTCAACACCGGCCCGATTATCAACTGGCTCAATCGCATGGGCGAGCCGCTCTACGGCCGCGCGACACCCGACGGTTATCCGCTGATCGAGTCCGCATGGTCGAGCCCCGGTCAGATGGCGACTCGTTTCGAAATCGCGCGCGCCATCGGTTACGGCAGCGCCGGCCTGTTCAAAACCGACGGCCCGCAACCGGTCGAACGCGCCGCCTTCCCGCAACTCGCCAACGCGCTGTATTTCAACGCCATGCAAAAAACGCTGGGCACGCCGACGCGTCAGGCGCTCGATCAGGCCGGCTCGCCGCAGGAATGGAATATGTATCTCCTGTCGTCACCCGAATTCATGCACCGCTGATTGAGGGAGTCCGCAATGAAACGACGCGAACTGTTAAAACTGCTGGTGGCCGCGCCGCTGCTGTCAACAAACACCCGCCTGTTCGCCGCGCCGCAAACGTCTGCGCGCGTGCTGGTGGTGTTCATGCGCGGCGGCTACGACGCCGCCAATCTGCTGGTACCGGTCTCCAGCAATTTTTATTACGAAGCGCGGCCCAATATCGCGGTGCCCAAACCCGGCGCGGGCGCCAATGCCGCGCTGCCGCTCGACGCCAACTGGGGCCTGCATCCGGCGCTGCGCGACTCGATTTATCCGCTGGTGCAGAAAGGCCAGGCGGCGTTCATTCCGTTTGCCGGCACCGACGACCTCACGCGCAGTCACTTCGAAACCCAGGACAGCATCGAACTCGGCCAGGCGTTGAACGGCACGCGCAATTACAACTCCGGCTTCCTTAACCGGCTGGTCAGCGTGCTGACGGGATCGCATGCGATCGCATTCACCGACCAACTGCCGATCATGCTCAATGGCGAGATTCAGGTGCCGAACATGGCGCTGCGCTCGCTCGGCAAACCCGGCGTCGATCCGCGCCAGAGCGCCAACATCGCCGCGATGTATCAAAACACCGGGCTGGCCACACAGGTCGCCGAGGGCTTCACGGTGCGCAACGAGGTGATGAAGGAAATGGCCGGCGAAATGGAGGCGGCCAGCCGCAACGCCATCACCACCAAGGGCTTCGAACTCGAAGCGCGACGCATCGCCAAGCTGATGAAGGAACAGTTCAACGTCGGCTTCGTCGATGTCGGTGGCTGGGACACGCATGTCGGCGAAGGCGGCGCCAGCGGCTACCTCGCCGGCCGTCTCGAAGAACTCGGCCGCGGCCTGGCCGGCTTCGCCGACGAAATCGGCGGTGCGTGGCAGGACACGGTCGTCGTCGTCATCAGCGAATTCGGCCGCACCTTCCGCGAGAACGGCAACCGCGGCACCGACCACGGCCACGGCAGCGTTTACTGGGTGCTGGGCGGCGGTCTGCACAGCCCCAGCGTCGCCGGCGAGCAAATCCGCGTCGAGCAGAACACGCTGTTTCAGAACCGCGATTACCCGGTGCTCAACGAATACCGCGCAGTGTTCGGCGGATTGTTCGCGCGCATGTACGGGCTTGGCAACGCGCAACTCGACCGCGTCTTCGCCGGCGTGGCGCCGAAAAACCTCAACCTGCTGTGAGACCCGGCGGCGCCGCGCGGGTTTGTTTGCACTTCAGCGTTCGACGTAGAGTTTCGGAAACTGCTGTTTGAGATTGGCGATTTTCGGTAGATCGTTGTAAACGATGTACGGCTGATCGGGGTGATGCGCGAGGTAATCCTGATGATAGGCCTCGGCCGCATAAAACGCCTTCAACGGCGACACTTCGGTCACGATCGGACGCGAAAACACTTTGGCGGACTGCAATTGCGCGATGTAAGCCTGCGCCACGCGCTTCTCGTCGTCGCTTCCGTAGAAGATCGCCGAGCGGTATTGCGTGCCGGTATCCGGCCCCTGGCGGTTGAGTTCGGTCGGATTGTGCGCGACCGAAAAGAACACCTTGAGCAACTGCCCGTAGCTGACTACGGCGGGATCGTAGGTCACCTGCACCGATTCGGCGTGTCCGGTGGTGCCCGAACTGACCTTGCGGTAATCGGCGGTGTCGGCACTGCCGCCGGCATAACCGGAAACCGCCTGCGTTACGCCCTTCACATGCTCGAACACGGCCTCGATGCCCCAGAAACAACCGCCGGCGAACACCGCGGTCTGCGTGCCCTTCGCCTGCGCATCCACCGCCGGATCCGGCAACGTCACCGCCGCGTCCGACACGCTGCACGCCGCGAGCGCGGTCACGACCAGCACATTAAACAAACGTCCGAACCTGCCCTGCACGGTATTCGACATGATAGGCACCTTCACAATTTCGTTTTCCGGTGAACGCGATCTTACAGCGTCCGCGCATTCGACATCCATGCGCCTGAGTCGTTCCGGGGCGCGCTTCCTTACAACCGCAGGGTGCCGCCATTCACCTCGTCGCGGCGGTAGCCGTCAGGATCAAAACCGGGCACGCCATACTCATGCAGCACCCCGGGGGGCAACTGCTTTGAACCGGCACTCAGCCAGGCGCGATCCGTCTAGTGCGCGCCGGCCGCGCCAGCCACACCACGGCAATCAATGACAGGAATAACAGCGCAGAGGCGTTGAAGATGTCGGTCGCCGCCCATGTCGCCGCCTGCTGGTCGATCAACTGATTGAGCATGCCGCGCGACTGTCCGTCGGTAAAACCGGAGGTCTGCAAATTCGCCAGCGCCTGCAGCGTCGCCGGGTCGTACGCCGAGACGTGTTCGACCAGCCGCGCGTGATGCAGCGCCGCGCGGTCGGACCACAGCGTGGTCGCAATCGAGGTGCCGAAAGAGCCCATCGTGATGCGCACGAAATTGGTCAGCCCCGATGCGCTTGCGACATCCTGCGGCTTGAGACCTGACAGCGTCAATCCGACCAGGGGAATGAAAAAGAACGCCATCGCCGCGCCCTGGATGATCGTCGGCACCATGATGGTTCCGAAGTCGGCCTGAGGATTGAAGCCGCCGCGCAGCCACAGCACCAGCGCGAATATGAGGAAGGCGGTGGTCGCCAAGATTCGCGGGTCGCCTTTCTGGCTGTGCTTGCCGACCAGCGGCGTGAGCAGCATGGCAAGTATGCCGACCGGCGCCAGCGCAAGGCCGGCCAGCGTGGCGGTATAGCCCATGTATTGCTGCAACCACAGCGGCAACAGCACGAGATTGCCGAAAAACGCGCCGTAGCCGAGCGAAACGGATAGCGTGCCGATCAGAAAATTGCGCCGCGTGAAAAAACGCAGATCGACCACCGGATGCGCCTCGGTCAGCTCCCATGCAACGAACAGCGAGAAGCCGATCACTGCGACGATTGCCAGTATGACAATCTGATTCGAGCCGAACCAGTCGAGATCCTTGCCCTTGTCGAGCAGAACCTGCAGCGAACCGACCCACACCACCAGCAACCCCAGACCGACGCCGTCGATGGGCAATGATTTCTTCGGCGATTCGCGATGGCGATAAATCGTCCACGTCAGCGCCGCTGCCGCCAAGCCGACCGGCACGTTGATGTAAAAAATCCACGGCCACGCGATGTTGTCGGTAATCCAGCCGCCGAGCAGCGGTCCGGCCACCGGCGCGACCAGCGTGGTCAATGCCCACATGCCGAGCGCCATGCCCGACTTCTGCGGTGGATAGCTCGACAGCAGCAGCGTCTGCGACAGCGGAATCATCGGTCCCGCGACCGCGCCCTGGACGATGCGAAAGAACAGCAGCATCTCGAACGAGGTCGCCAGTCCGCACAGCCACGATGCCAATACGAACAACAACACCGACGTCAGAAACAAGCGGACCTGGCCGAAGCGCTGCGCCAGCCAGCCGGTCAACGGCAGCGAAATCGCGTTGGCGACGCCGAACAGCGTGATCACCCAGGTGCCCTGATCGGGTGAAACGCCCAGGTCGCCGGCAATCGCCGGAATCGACACGTTGGCGATCGAAGTATCGAGTACGTTCATGAAGGTCGCCAGCGACAGGGCAATCGTGCCGACCACCAGCGCGGCGCCCTTGAGCGGCGGCGGTGGCGTCTGCGCCATGGCGCTTTCACTCATGCCTTGATTCCGCGCCGTCGATTACAGCGGTCTTGCACGGGCCACTGCGGCGCGCCCGGCGCGGCCAGCCGCATCCGGTGCGTCGCCCCCGGTTGCGGCGGCAGCAGCGTCGGCGTGTGCTGCCGCGTGCGGATCAAGCCCGCGGTTGGCAGCGATCACTTCCCTGACCCGCGTTTCCGCAAGCTTGTCGAGCACCTCGAATACATCGGTCTGGTAAACGGGCGCGGCTTGCGCAACCTGCGGCAGTCGCACGCCATCGCGATCATGCGTATCGACCTCGGCCTGCATCGATAGGCCGATCTGCAGCGGGTGCGCCGCCAGTTCGCCCGGATCGAGCGCAATGCGCACCGGCACGCGTTGCACGATCTTGATCCAGTTGCCGCTGGCGTTTTGCGCCGGCAACAACGCGAACGCCGCGCCGGTGCCGGCGCCGAAGCCGCTGACCTTGCCGTGATAAACGATTTTTCTGCCGTAGATGTCGGCGGTGAGCGACACCGGCTGGCCGGCGCGCATGCCGGCAAGCTGGGCCTCCTTGAAGTTCGCATCGACCCACACCTGATCGAGCGGCACCACCGCCATCAGCGTCGTGCCGGGGCCCACGCGCTGCCCCAGTTGCACATTGCGTTTGGCGACAAACCCGGCCACCGGCGCCGGCAGAGCGGTGCGCGCGTAGGCGAGGTAGGCATCCTTGACCGCGGCCGCCGCGTGCTGCACATCCGGATGCTGCTCGACGCTGGTGCGATCAACCAGCGCGCGCGTCGCAACCAGTTGTTGCTGCGCGGCGGCAAGCGCGGCCTGCGCGCTTTTCACGGCGTCGCGCGCGTGCTGCGCCTCCTCGCGCGAAATTGCACCGGAGCCGGCCAGCCGTTCGCGCCGCGCGAGATCGTCCTGTGCGCGGGCGAGATCCGATTGCCTGACCTCGACGTTGGCCTGTTGTTGCGCGCTCGACGCAAACAGGTTGCGCACATCGCGCACGGTTTTGGCCAGCTGGCTTTCGGCCTGCTGCAACGCGACTACCGAATCCGCCTTGTCGAGTCTGACCAGCACCTGGCCGGCTTTGACAAACTGTGTGTCGTCCGCGCCGATGGCAACCACCGTGCCCGCCACCTGCGGCGTGATCTGCACGACGTTGCCGCCGACGTAGGCGTTATCGGTGGATTCGTAATAACGCGCCACTAACCCCCAGTATCCGCCATAGGCGGCGCCGCTCAGTGCGACCACAACCACAATGAGGCCGATCCAGCGCCGGCGATTGGCGTTGGCGGTTGCGCCGTTTTCATTGGCGCTTTGTCCGGCGTGTTTATCCATCATGTCTCTCCATGCATTCAGTGCAGCAAATTCAAAATATTCAGGTCACGGCAAGAGGGGACCCGCCGTCAGTGCGCAAAGATCCGGCTCAGCCACGATGACTTCGGCGATGTCTGGCCGGCCGCCGCCACCGGCAGCGCAATGGGTTCGGCGTCGAATCCGCCGCCGAGCGCGCGCGCCAGATTGATCGACAGCGCGAGCTCGCGCGCGCGCAATTCGACATCGAGGCTTTGCTGCGCGAGCAACTGCGATTCAGCGGTCAGCACCTCGAGATAGTTGCCGACGCCCTCGCGAAAACGCAGCAGCGCCAGATCGTAGGCTTCCTGCGCCGTGACTTCGGCCAGTTGCTGCTGGCGGTGCTGCTCATCGACGCTGCGGCGGGAGGTCAATTGATCGACCACGTCGCGCAAGCCATCGACCAGCGCCTGGTTATAGGTTTCGACGGCAAGATCGAAATCGGCGTTGCGCCCGGCCAGGTTGCCGCGCAAACGGCCGCCGTCGAACAGCGGCAGCGTCAGCGCGGGGCCGGCGCCCGTCATCGAGCTTGCCGCCTGCAGAAAGCCCGGCAGGCCGATGCTCT
This sequence comes from uncultured beta proteobacterium, assembly GCA_903889565.1. GTDB lineage: Bacteria > Pseudomonadota > Gammaproteobacteria > Burkholderiales > SG8-41 > PALSA-1004. The sequence goes on along the minus strand of CAISYC010000068.1, from coordinate 85,649 downwards.
GAAAACCGATGAAGGCGGCGAGATTGAGGTTGGGATAGAACTGCGCGCGCGCCACCTCGATATCCTTGCGCGAGGCCTCGACGCGCCAGCGTTGGGCAACAATATCGGGCCGGCGGCCGAGCAGTTGCGCCGGCAGCACCGACGGAATTTCGAGACCGGCGAGCAGATGAACGGCCGGGCGCGCCAGCGCGAGTCCGCGATCCGGCCCCTGCCCGACCAGCGCGGCGAGCTGATTGCGCGCAAGACCGATGCTCTCCTGCCACTGCGCAATCTGCTCGCGCGCAGCGGGCAGCGCCGACTCTGTCTGCTTTACCGCAAGGCGCGAGTCGATGCCGGCGTCAAATCGATCGAGCGTAAGACGGTGGATCTGCTCGCGCTCCTTCAGTGTCTTTTCGGCGATATCGAGTTGCATGAATGCGCGCTGCAATTGCACATAGGCCTGCGCGATATTCACCGTCAATGCAAGGCGCGCGGCAAACGCATCAACCTCGGCGGCTTTCGCCTGCCCCACCGCACTTGCATACGCGGCGCGGTTCTTGCCCCACAAATCGACTTCGTAATTGAGGGTTGCTTCGAGCTGGGCCTGGGTCTGCCAGGTTCCGGCATACGGCGGCGGCACGGTCGAGCGTCCGGAAAATTGTTCGCGCGTTGCCTCGGCGTCGGCGTTGACCTGCGGCGCGAGTGCCGCCTGCGCGACCTGCGTAATCGCCAGCGCCTTGCGCGCCCGCGCCGCGGCGACGCGGAGCGTCGGACTGCCCGCCAACGCTTCGCTCATCAGTTGATCGAGTTGCGGGTCGCCGAACGACTTCCACCATTCGCTGCGCGGCCACGCGGCCGCCGCGGGGGTTGCGTCGGCCAACGAACGCACGGCAAGCAATTGATCGGCATCGATGGCAGCGGCATGCGTGTCCAGGCCCTGCTGGCTGACGCAGCCCGCCAGCGTTAACGCCGCCATCATGAGCGTGGGCGTTTTCAACGACGCATGCATGTCACGACTCCCGGTGCCAGTGCTGCGACAGCCAGAGCGCGAGCGCGATGATGCTGCCGCCGGGCAGGATCAATGCGAGCGCCAGCAAGGGGCCGGCGCGTCTGGTTATATTTTTGAATGTCGTCATGGTTGTGATCCTTGCATTCGTGCGGCTGTATTTCTGATCGAGCGGTCACTGCCCAGGCAACTTTATGATGAAAAACTTTTCAGGCGTTGGCGAGCATGCGTTTCAACAATTCTTCGAGCTGGCGCGCCTCGGTTTTGGAGAATCCGCGCAGGAAACGGTTGAGCACGCCGACCACGGCCTCTTTCATTTGCGGCACCGCCGCCTTGCCCTCGTTGGTCAGTTCGAGATTGATCGCGCGCCGGTCGTTCGGACAGCGCACGCGGCGGATCAGTTTCTTCGCCTCCAGACGGTCGATCATGCGCGTCATCGCGCCCGGATCGTAGGCGATGCCTTTGCACAACCCTGCCGCCGAGTCCGCCATGTCATGGGCCAGATGAACCATGATCGCGTATTGCGCGGCCGTCACATCGAGCGGCGCCAACTCGCGGTCGAGCGCCGTCAGCAACTCCGTGCGCACGCGGTTGAGCAGATAACCGGCGCTGCTGAGCGGGTTGTAGGACTTCGCGTCGTAAATTTCGGCCATCGGCTGCTCCTGCACATTCAGGCTGATGCGACAATTACCTGCCTAGGCTGTTATTGTCAAGGCTTACATATTCGGCCGCGGCGGGCACTCCATGGCAACCGGTTCGCCCGACCTGGCTGGACGGGCGTTACGACCGCCTAGGCCGCGCGCTCGACCGGATGAACGATCACGAACACCGGCTGCGGCGACATCACGCCGCGCAGGAGCTTGAGCGCGCAGTCGCGGTTGATGCGGCTCGCATCCAGCGTCTGATGCAGGCGATCGACCGATTCGATGGTGACACCGTCAAGACCGATGATGACATCGCCGGTGCGCACGCCGGCGAGCGCGGCCGGACTGCCCGCCTCGACCGCTACGACGCGCACGCCGGCAGCCTGTTCCAGGCCGTGCGCCAGCACCACGCGCCGGTGCAGCGGCACGCTGCTGCCGCTGACACCGAGATGCGCGCGCCGCACGCGGCCGTGCTGCATGAGCTGCGGAATGACCCAACCCGCAATGTCGATCGCCACCGCAAAAGAGATCGACTGCGCGCCGCGTATGATTGCGGTGTTTACACCAACCACCTCGCCGCGCGAGTTCAACAGCGGGCCGCCCGAGTTGCCGGGGTTCAACGCCGCGTCGGTCTGGATCACATCCGGAATCAGGCGACCCGAACTCGTGCGCATGCTGCGTCCCAGCGCACTGACGATGCCCGAGGTGACGGTGTGCTCGAAACCGAGCGGATTGCCGATGGCGATGGCGATTTCGCCGCGCTTCAACCTGCTCGAGCGGCCGAGCGTGGCATGCGTCAGCGCGCCCTTCGACTGCGCATCGATGTGCAGCACCGCGAGATCGGTGTCGGCATCGTCGCCGACCCATTCGGCGGCGAATTCGCGGCCGTCGTCGAGCAGGACTTCATAGCGTGCCGCCGGTTTGCCGCGGCTGTTCTCAGTCACCCCGCCGCGCACCACATGCGAATTGGTCAGCAGATAACCGTCGGGCGTAAACAGGAATCCCGAACCGCTGCCGGAACGCGCCGGGTCGTTGCCGGCAAGCGTGCGCACCGCCGCCACGCCCGGCCCGACGCGTTCGACCACGCCGGAAACCGTTTGCGAATACGCATCGAGCAAAAATTGATCTGGGGCACCCACGACACGAACTCCTTCCATTTGCCTAAATGGGGCTGCGCCGCTGGATTGCAAGGCACGGTGCCGCAGGCCATCGCCGGGCGCGTTCGAATCGATGGGATCAGTGTAAGATTTCCGGGGCCACCGGCGTTTCGGCTGACTGAATTCACCACGCGTTGGCACATTCGGCACCATGGCTTGCTGCTGCATCGGCGTAAGGTTCCACCACCCTGCAGCGACCAAGGCAACAAAAGGAGAGTAGCAACATGGCTGATTATCGGAAGACCCCTGAAGCAGTGGCGCGCCTGACGCCGGAACAATATCGCGTGACGCAGAAAGGCGGCACTGAAGCGCCCGGCAGCGGCGAATTGCTCGACAACCACGAACCCGGCATCTACGTCGACATCGTTTCGGGCGAACCGCTGTTCGCATCGAGCGACAAATTCGAGTCAGGCTGCGGCTGGCCGAGCTTTACCAGGCCGATCGAGCCGGCGAACGTCAACGAGTTGCGCGATGTATCGCACGGCATGATCCGCACTGAAGTGCGCTCGTCCGCCGGCGACAGTCATCTCGGCCACGTATTTAACGATGGCCCGCGCGATCGCGGCGGCCTGCGCTATTGCATCAACTCGGCGTCGCTGCGCTTCATTCATCGCGACGACATGGCAGCCGAAGGCTACGGCGCTTATCTTAATCAGGTGGAGGAACGGTAATGAGCATCAATGAACGTGCAGTACTTGCGGGCGGCTGCTTCTGGGGCATGCAGGACCTGATCCGCAAAATGGATGGCGTCATCTCCACGCGCGTCGGTTACACCGGCGGCGACGTGCCGAACGCCACCTACCGCAACCACGGCAGCCATGCCGAGGCGATCGAGATTATTTTTGATCCGGCCAAACTCCGCTATCGCCGGCTGCTCGAATTTTTCTTCCAGATCCACGACCCGACCACGCGCAACCGCCAGGGCAACGATATGGGTCCGAGCTATCGTTCGGCGATCTACACCACCAGCGACGAGCAGAAGCGCATCGCCGCCGACACCATCGCCGATGTGAATGCGTCCGGCCTGTGGCCGGGGCGCGTCGTCACCGAGATGGCGCCGGCGGGCCCGTTCTGGGAAGCGGAGCCGGAACACCAGGATTACCTCGAGCGCATACCGCACGGCTACACCTGTCATTTCGTGCGGCCGGGCTGGAAGTTGCCGGTCAGGGACAAGTAGGCGCGCGCAGGCCGATGGCCGTTGCGGCAGCGGCCGGGCTAATCCATTGTGGCAACCAAGGCACAGCCTAGCGTGCCGAGCCGCTCGTTTAATACAACGGTTACCGGCATCTGTTGCACCACTGCAGAATGGCTGCCTTTTGCATTGAAAGCCGAAATAAATCCACCTTGCGCGATTCGCCGAAAAATTTTCGGCGCGATGCCGCCCGCAATGTATACGCCGCCACGCGCAATTACGCTTAGCGCGAGATTGCCCGCCGCCTCGCCGTAACAGGCAATGAACAAATCGAGCGCGCGCAGACTCGCCGCATCGCCGGCCTCGAGCGCGCGCGCAACGATGGCCGCAGGCGTGACATCGACGCCGCGCGCCACTGCGTCGCGATCAACGAATTTGTAAATACGCGTGAGTCCGGGCCCTGACACGATGTGTTCGATCGTGACGCGGCCGCACTGCGCATGCACGCTGCGCCACAATTCGACTTGCTCCGCATTTGTCGGCGCGAAACCGCCGTGCCCGGCCTCACCTGCAACAACGCGATAAGCGCCGTCGGCCCAAAGCAAATGCGCGACACCGAGCCCGGTGCCGGCACCGATCACCAGTCGCGGCGCGCGTGCGATCGGTGCGCCGGCCTGCACCACCGCAAGATCCGCCGGCAGCAGCAGGGCGATGCCGTGCGCGGCGGCGGCAAAATCATTGATCACGTTCACACGCGGGATTGCGAAACTGCGGCTGATCGCAGCGCCATCGATGATCCACGGCAGATTGGTCATCTGCGCGCGGTTGTCTGCGACCGGACCGGCGACGCCGAAACAGGCGGCTGTCACGGGCGCGTGCCGCGGGTCCTGCAGTGACCACTCGCCGATGAACTGCCGCAGCACGGACTCGAAGCCGCCATGATCGGCGGCCGCGTAGCGCGCACCAAACGCGGGCAGCCAGCGACCCTCCTGCAGCCGGCCGGCTTCCAGAACAGTCTTGGTACCGCCGATATCGCCAACCAGAATCATGTTTGCGGGTTAAAACGCGGCCGAATCAGATTGAGGTCGAGCCTATCACGAAGCCGTTTGCCCCTCCTACCGCCCCGGACCAATGTAATCGACCCGATTCGCACCAAAGCGGCGCGCCAATTTCGCCGTCCGCGCAGTTTTTGTGCGATGCTGGCTTTCCCATGCCCGCGACAGTGGGCCTGCTACTGGGCGGCACGACCGCGCCGAAGCCGGCGCGCTTCTTGCGATAGGGTTTGCTCATGAACCAGATGACCACAGGGCTGACGCCCCCGACCAATGGCGACGAAGAACGTCTGCGCGCCGACCGCCGCCTGCTTGGCCGCCTTCTCGGCGAAGTCATCCGCGAGCAGATCGGCGCCGGCACGCTGGAGATGATCGAAAACATCCGGCGCTCGGCGGTGGTACTGCGCCGCGGCGACGCGCCGGCCGGCACGGCCGCCGACAGTCTCGACAGCATGCTCAATACGCTGTCGATCGACGACACGCTGCATGTGGTGCGCGCGTTCAGTTATTTTCTGCACCTTGTCAATATCGCCGAGGACACCTATGAGCACGGCGGCCGCGCGCTGCCCGGCGAATCGCCGGCGCATGCAGGCGACCTCGCGCGCGCGCTTGCCCGCGCCAAGGCCGGCGGCATCGATGGCGAGAAACTCGTCGCATGGTTCGCCAGCGCCATGGTCGCGCCGGTGCTGACCGCGCACCCGACCGAAGTGCAGCGCCAGAGCATTCTCGATTGCGAACGCAAGATCGCGCGCCTGCTCGCAACGCCGGCCACGCCCGCCGCCCAGGAACTGGCGATCCGGCGCGAAATTCTGCGGCTGTGGCTGACTGCGATGCTGCGCCTGACCAAACTCACCGTCGCCGATGAAATCGAAAACGGTCTCGCCTACTTCCGCATCACCTTTCTTGAACAGCTGCCGAAACTCTATGCCGAACTCGAAGCGACGCTGACACGCGAATTCGGCGTTGCCAATGATGTCGCGCTCGCGTCATTTTTGCGCGTCGGCACCTGGATCGGCGGCGACCGTGACGGCAATCCGAACGTCAACGCCGGCGTGCTCACGCATGCGCTCAATGCGCAGGCGCGGCTGGTGTTCGAATACTATTTGAATGAAGTACGACTGCTCAGCACCGAACTGTCGCTGGCGGCGCGCCTGACGCAAACGCCGCCGGCACTGGCCGCCTTCGCTGCGGCCTCCGGCGACAGCTCGCCGCATCGCGGCGACGAACCCTATCGCCAGGCGCTGACCGCAATCTATGCGCGGCTTGCCGCCACCGGCGCGCAACTCGCGCAACTGCAGGCGATGCCGCCGGCGCAGGTCGATAAACCGCCATATGCGAATGCCGCCGAATTCAGCGCCGATCTCGATTTGATTGCGCGTTCGCTGGCGGCGCAGAACGCCAATCTGCTCGCCGACGGCCGCCTCAAAAACCTGCGCCGCGCAGTCGGCATTTTCGGTTTTCATCTGGCGGCAATCGATCTGCGGCAGAGTTCCGACATGCACGCCGACACCGTGACCGAACTGCTGGCAAAGGCCGGCGTGGTCGCCGATTACCAGGCGCTCGACGAAGCGGCGCGCATCGAACTTTTAACGCGCGAACTCGCCGGCAGCCGCCCGCTGCGCTCGCCGCACCTCGACTACTCCGCACACGCCTCGTCCGAACTCGCCATTCTCGAAGTGGTGGCCGAGGCGCACCGCAAATTCGGCCGCGAAGTCGTGCAGCATTACATCATCTCGCACTGCGAGTCGGTATCGGATTTTCTCGAGGTCGCCATCCTGCTCAAGGAAGTCGGCCTGCTGCAGCCGGGCGCGCAACCGGGCATGTCGATCGACATCGTGCCGCTGTTCGAAACCATCGCCGACCTCGCCGCCTGCGCCAAGATCATGCGCGCGGCCTTCGCGCTGCCGCTCTATCGCGCATTGATTACTGCGCGCGGCAACTGCCAGGAAATCATGCTCGGCTATTCGGACAGCAACAAGGACGGCGGTTATCTGACCTCGAACTGGTCGCTCTACAAAGCTTCGACGCAACTCGTTGGTGTGGTCTGCCGAGACAACGGCATCCGCATGCGGCTGTTCCACGGTCGCGGCGGCTCGGTCGGCCGCGGCGGCGGTCCCAGCTACGACGCCATCCTCGCGCAGCCGCGCGACAGCGTCGGCGGCATGCTGCGCCTGACCGAACAGGGTGAAGTCATTGCCAGCAAATACGCCGACCCGGCGCGCGGCCGGCTCAATCTCGAAACGCTGGCCGCCGCCACCCTCGAAGCGAGCCTGCTGCCGATCACGATCGAAAAGAATATTCACGATCGCTATTGCGAAATGCTCGAAGACCTCTCGCAGCGCTCGTTCGCCGCTTACCGCACACTGGTGCGCGACACGCCGGGTTTCATCGAATATTTTCGTGCCTCGACGCCGCTCGCCGAAATCGCCGATCTCAATATCGGCAGCCGTCCGTCGTCGCGCAAGGCTACCAGCCGCATCGACGATCTGCGCGCGATCCCCTGGGTGTTCAGTTGGAGCCAGTGCCGTCTGATCCTGCCCGGCTGGTACGGTTTCGGCAGTGCGATCGAGGGCTTCATCGCCGCCGGCAAGGGCAGTCTGGCGGAACTGCAGAGCATGGCGCAGAACTGGCCGTTCTTTCGCACCGTGCTTGCCAACATGGACATGGTGCTGGCGAAAACCGATCTCGGCATCGCGCGGCGCTACGCCGACCTCGTGCCCGACGCCGAAATTCGCGAACGCATCTGGACACAGCTTTCAGGCGAACTCGAATTGACCCGGCGCTGGCTGCTCGCGATCACGCAGAGCGACAGCCTGCTCGCCGGCGCGCCGGGACTCGCGCGCACCATCCGCCACCGCCTGCCTTACCTCGATCCCTTGAATCACCTGCAGATCGAGCTGCTGCGCCGCTACCGAGACGGCGACACCGACGAGCGCACACGCCGCGCCATCCACCTCACCATCAACGGAGTCGCCGCCGGCCTGCGCAACAGCGGTTAGCCACAGCGCGCGGCAAAACTTCGATCAGATCAAATTTGCGTCACTGCGGGCGCCCGCCGCCGCCGCGCTATGGCATGATAGCCGCATTCCTCAGGCGGGATTTGCACCCGGCCGGCACGCCAATAAGAAGCTTGATTGCACAGCCCTACGGAGTAGACGATGCGCACCGACATGCTGACCCGGCAGAAACTGCCGAAAAACTGCTTCGCCATCGTGCTCGCCGGCGGTCGCGGCAGCCGCCTCAAGCAACTCACCGACAGGCGCGCCAAGCCGGCGGTGTATTTCGGCGGCAAGTTCCGCATCGTCGATTTCGCGCTGTCGAATTGCCTCAACTCGGGCGTGCGCCGGATCGGCCTCGCCACGCAATACAAATCGCACAGCCTGCTGCGCCACATCCAGCGCGGCTGGTCGTTCATGAAAAGCGAGCTCAACGAATACATCGATCTGCTGCCGGCGCAGCAGCGCATCTCGGAAGATTCCTGGTACCGCGGCACCGGTGATGCGGTGTTCCAGAACATCGACATCATCCGCGACAGCGATCCCGAATACATTCTGGTGCTGGCCGGCGATCACGTCTACAAAATGGATTACTCGCTGATGCTCGCCGACCACGTCGAAAAAGGCGCGCAGTGTTCGGTCGCCTGCATCGAAGTTCCGATCAAGGATGCGACCGGATTCGGCGTGATGGCGGTCGATCCGTCTGGTCGCATCACCAATTTCGTCGAGAAGCCGGCTAATCCACCGGCGATGCCGGGCAAACCGGACATGGCGCTGGCGAGCATGGGCGTCTATGTCTTCACCGCCGCTTATCTGTACCAGACCCTCGCGCGCGACATGGCGGATCCGGCATCGAGCCACGATTTCGGCAAGGACATCATTCCGCAGGCAGTGAAGGAAGGCGTGGCGGCCGCGCACTCGTTCGAACACAGCTGCGTCACCAACGACCGCGCGAGCAAACCGTACTGGCGCGATGTCGGCACCATCGATGCGTATTGGGAGGCCAATCTCGATCTCACTGCGGTGGAGCCGACGCTCGACATGTACGACACCAAGTGGCCGATCTGGACCTATCAGGAACAGCTGCCACCGGCCAAGTTCGTGTTCAACCGCGACGACCGCCGCGGTATGGCGGTGGATTCGCTGGTTTCCGGCGGCTGCATCATCTCAGGCTCGAAGGTGGACCGCTCGCTGCTGTTCTCGCGCTGCCGCATCAATTCCTATTCGAGCCTGCACGAGTCGGTGTTGTTGCCCGGCGTCACCGTCGGCCGCCATTCGCGCTTGAGCCGCGTGGTAATCGACCGCGGCTGCAGGATTCCACAGGGCATGGTGATCGGCGAGGACGCCGACGACGACGCGCGGCGATTCGAACGCACGGAAAACGGCGTTACGCTGGTGACGCAGGAGATGCTCGACCGCTTGACCGCATGATGGCGGCAAGGCGCGCCCAGCGCGCGTCGCGGATGACCTCTTCGAGCGGCGTGCCGAGTTTGCGCCGCCAGTTCGCGTATTCGCGCCAGGTGCCCGGTATGTTCACGGGTTCGGTTTCCCCCAGCAGATCGTCCAATTGCACCACCGCCAGCATCGCCGCGGTGCGCGCGACCGCCGCATGCAGCGATTCGATGACCGCGCTCGCATCAGTCGCGTCCGCCGGCGGCAAACCGATTTCAGCCAGCAGGCGCAGCAGACCGGCACGCTCGCCATCGCGCCGCGCATAATCCTCGTCACAATGTTGATCACCCGGATACATGCCGAGCGCAGCGCGGCGCGCAATGTCACCGCCGCGCCAGAATTCGGCCATGGTCGGCATGTCGTGCGTGGCGACGGTGGCAAGCGACTGCGGCGGATATTCATGCGGATGACAGAAGCTGCCGTCGCCCTGCCAGTGACGCTCGTAAACGAGCACGCGGTACGAAAGCAGCCCCGCCTCGCGCAATCGCGCGCGCAGCCCGTCGGGCACTGAACCGAGATCCTCGCCGATCACCATGCATTGATTGCGTTCGCTCTCGAGCGCGACGATGGCCAGCAGCGTTTCGAAGTCGTTGCGCACATAACCGCCATCGGCGCCCTGCATGCCCTCGGGTATCCAGAACAGCCGTGTCAGCGCCATCACGTGATCGATGCGCAAGGCGCCCGCGCCGCGCATGTTGGCGGCAAGCAATTCGCGAAACGCCGCATAGCCGCCAGCAGCCAGCGCGCGCGGCTTCCACGGCGGCAATCCCCAGGTCTGGCCCTGGCGGTTGAGCATATCGGGCGGCGCGCCGACGCTGACTTCGTGCGCGAACAGCGCCTGGTCGGTCCAGGTTTCCGCGCTGTCGTGCGCGGCGCCGACCGCAACGTCGCGATAAAGCCCGATCGCCATGCCGGCATCGCGCGCGGCGTCTGCAGCGCGCTGCAACTGCAGCGATGCCAGCCACTGCAGATACATCTGGAATTCGATGCGTTCGGCGAATTCGCGGCGAAACGCCGCCAGCGCGTTGCCGCCCGGGTCGCGATACTCCGCCGGCCACTCGCGCCAGTTCGGCGTGCTGCCGCTCGCCGCCGCAAGATGCAGCCGCAACGCCTCGAATTCGGCGAAGCGTTCGAGCGCCTGGCCGTTATGCATCCTGAACTCGCGAAAGCGCGCCTGCTGCGCGGCGTCGCCGCTGTTACGAAAATGCGCGAACAATTTTTCCAGCAGCGGCAGTTTCAGCGCGGTCACGCCGGCGTAATCAACCAGCGGCTGCGCGCGCCGGCGCGCAAGTTCCGACTGAAACGTTTTCGCAGCAATAGCAGCGCGCGCGTCAGCGCAGGCGGCAAACCCGTCCACCGCCTCGACATCGATATACAACGGATCGAGAAACAGCCGCGACGACGGCGCATAGGGACTCGCCTCGTCGGGCCGCACCAGATGGCGCGCGTGCAAGGGATTGAGCCCGATGAATGCCGCACCCGCCGCACCGGCGGCCGCTGCGAGCACGGCGAGATCGCTGAAATCGCCGATGCCCCAGTTGCGCGCGGAGCGCAGCGCATAGAGCTGCACCGCGAAACCCCAGCAACGTGCGCCCGCATTCAACGCCGGCGGAATATGGCAACGCGGCGGCGCCACGATCAACGCGGCCTCGGCGCCGAGCGACGGCAGACGCACACGATAATAGCCGCCCGCCAGTGCCGGCAGCAGCGGCAGGCGGTAACGCGTGTAACGACGCCCGCCTGTTTCGCCTGCATCGGTCGGCGTCAATTGTGAGGCCACGAAGGTGCCGACATCGCGCCGGCCGTCTTCGCTCACGATCTGCCACGCCACCGGTTCACCGGCCTGTTGCGGCGGCAGTGAAACGGTCACCACCACCGGTTCGCCGGCGCGCAGCACAATCACCGGCGGCAGCGGCATGGTGAGGGCATCGTCGGCAAGCCGTCGCACCGCGGCATCGGCATCGGCATCGCCGCCCGCATCAAAATCCAGCGCACCCAGCAATGCGCGCGCGGTCGTCTCCTGCAAATCGCGCTGCGTGCCGAGGCCGTCCCAATAACGCTCTTCGATGCCTGCCGCGCGGGCGAGCCGCCGCAATGCCTCGTTCATGCGGGCACCGGCGCGGAAGTCAGCACCAGCAGTCCGCGCGCAGGCACCGCGATGAAAGCTTGGCTATCTTTCCCCCCACTGACCGACGGCGCCGTCGTATCCAGCTGCAGCCGCCAGCCTTCACCCGGCGCGGACGGCAGCGTGAAATCAACCGCCGCAGTGCCGGCATTGACCAGCACCAGCACCGCGGCCTCGGCGGCGTCTTCGCGGCCGATGCGAAAACCGAAACAGCGGTTGGCGCGGTTCTCCCACTGCTCGCGCGTGATCTCGCTGCCGTCGCGCCACAACCACGCGATATCGCGCTCGCCAAGCGTCGTCGGCGAACCGTCGAACCAGGTCAGGCGCCGCAGCGCCGGATGTCTGCGGCGCAAGCCAACCAGCCGCTCGACAAACGCGTGGAGCCCCCGGTCGGTGCCGTCCCAGTCGATCCACGAGGTCGGATTGTCCTGACAATAGGCATTGTTGTTGCCATCCTGGGTGCGGCCGAGTTCGTCGCCGGCGACCAGCATCGGCACGCCCTGCGCCAGCAACAAGGTCGCCATCAAGGCGCGTTGGAGGCGGCCGCGTAATTCAAGTACGGATGGGTCTTTGGTAACACCCTCGACACCGCAGTTATTGCTGCGATTGTCGTTGTTGCCGTCGGCGTTGGCCTGCCCGTTGGCCTCGTTGTGTTTGCGCTCGTAAGCAACGACATCGGCCAGCGTAAAGCCGTCGTGCGCGGTGATGAAGTTAATACTCGCCTGCGGCGTGCGCCCGCTGTGACGAAACAAATCGCTGGAGCCGGCGACACGCGAGGCGAATTCACCGCAACTGACCGAGCCGTGCAGCCAGAAACCGCGCGTGGCATCGCGAAAGCGGTCGTTCCATTCGCTGATGCCCGGCGGAAAACGGCCGGTCTCGCAGGTTGCAATGTCCCACGGCTCGGCGATCAGTTTGACGCCGGCGAGCACCGGGTCCTGGCGCAGCGTGGCGAGAAATGCGCAACCGGGATCGAAGCCGCCGCGCTCGCGCGTGAGCGCAGTGGCGAGATCAAAGCGAAAGCCGTCGACGTGCAATTCGCTCACCCACCAGCGCAGCGAATCCATCACCAGTTGCAGCACGCGCGGATGCGCGACATTCAGCGTATTGCCGCATCCGGTGACATCGTCGTGACGGCGGCCGTCGCGCAGGCGGTAATAGCTGGCGTTATCGACGCCGCGGAACGCCAGCGTCGGTCCGGTCTCCTCGGCTTCGCCCGTATGGTTGTAAACAACATCGAGGATGACTTCGATGCCGGCGGCATGCAGGCGGCGCACCATGGTGCGGAATTCGACCAGCGGATCGGCGCCGCCGGCGTAACGCGCTGCGGGCGCAAAAAAGCCGATCGAGTTGTAGCCCCAGTAGTTGACGAGTTCACCCTGCACCAGACGGCGCTCGTCGATCATTTCATGCACCGGCAGCAATTCCACCGCGGTGACGCCGAGCCGCTGCAAATGCTTGATCGAGGCCGGATGCGCGAGCCCGGCATAAGTGCCGCGCAGTTCCGCCGGCACCGCCGGGTTCATCATCGAGTAGCCCTTGACGTGGGCTTCGTAGAGCACCGTGTCGGTCCACGGCGTGCGCGGCGCGCGGTCGTCGTGCCATGAATACGCCGGATCGACCACGCGGCATTTGAACATCGCCCATGCGTTGTCGCGGCTGTCGAACGAAAGATCGCCGTTGACGTGGCCGACGCGGTAACCGTAATGCGCATCCGACCAGCGGAAATTGCCGGCGAATGCGCGCGCGTAAGGATCGATCAGCAGCTTGTTCGGATTGAAACGGTGGCCCTGCGCAGGTTCATAGGGGCCGTGAACGCGGTAGCCGTAGACGAGTCCGGGCCGCGCATCCGGCAGATAGCCGTGCCAGACCTGATCGGTGCAGGCCGGCAGCATCACGCGCGCGGTCTCGCGCGCGGCGTCGGCGTCGAACAGGCACAACTCGACCTGGGTCGCATTGGCCGAGAACAGCGCGAAATTGACGCCGCCGCCATCCCAGCTCGCGCCCAGCGGATAAGGCCGCCCCGTTTCCAGCCGCGCCTTGGCGATATGCTCGAACTCGGTCTGTTTTCTCATACGCGTGCATTCATTCCAAAAACGCCAATTACGCCGGGCGCCATGCAAACATCACGCAGGCCAGCGGCGGCAAGGTCACCGACAGCGAATACTCGCGGCCATGGCAGGGGGCGGCAACCGCATTGAGGCCCACGCCGTTGCCGAGATTCGAGCCGCCATACCACGCCGAATCGGTATTGATGACTTCCTCATAATACCCGCCGCGCGGCACGCCGATGCGATAGGCGTTGCGCGGCACCGGCGTGAAGTTGCAGGCGACGATGACCAGCGCGTCGTCGCCGAAGCCGCGGCGCAGGAACACCACCACGCTCTGGTCGCGGTCGGCGAAGTCAATCCACTCGAAGCCCTGCGCCTCGCAGTCGCATTCGTGCAGCGCCGGCGTGTTGCAATAGACGCGGTTCAAATCGGCGACCACGCGCTGCACGCCGCGGTGGTGTTCGTTGTTCAAGGCTCCCCAGTCGAGTTCGCCGTCGTGATGCCATTCGGCCTGCTGCGCAAGTTCGCCGCCCATGAACAGCAGCTTCTTGCCCGGATGCGCCCACATGAAGCCGTAGTAGAGCCGCAGATTGGCGAACTTCTGCCAGCGGTCGCCGGGCATTTTCGACAGCAGCGATCCTTTGCCGTGCACCACTTCGTCGTGCGACAGCGGCAGTATGAAATTTTCGTTGAAGGCGTAAATGAGGCCGAAGGTCAGATCATCGTGGTGGTACGGCCGGTGCACCGGATCGCGCTGCATGTAATGCAGCGTGTCGTGCATCCAGCCCATGTTCCACTTGTAATGAAATCCAAGGCCGCCGTCATACACCGGCCGCGACACCGCCGGCCATGCCGTCGATTCCTCGGCCACCATCACCGCATCGGCATGGCCGCGGCCGACGAGTTCGTTGGTTTCGCGGATGAAGCCGACGGCATCGAGATTTTCGCGCCCGCCGAAGGCGTTCGGAATCCATTCGCCGGCCTGGCGGCTGTAATCGAGATAGAGCATCGACGCCACCGCATCGACGCGCAATCCGGCCACACCATAGCGCTCGAGCCAGAACAACGCGTTGGCCGACAGAAAATTGCGCACCTCGTGGCGGCTGTAGTTGTAGATCAGCGTGTTCCAGTCGGGGTGCAGACCCTGGCGCGGATCGGCGTGTTCGTACAGGCATGAGCCGTCGAAGCGCGCCAGCGCATGCGCATCGGCCGGAAAATGGCCCGGCACCCAGTCGAGCAGCACACCGATGCCGGCGGCATGAAAGCGCCGCACCAGCGCCGCGAACTCGGCAGGCGCGCCGTGCCGCGCGGTCGGCGCATACAGCCCGGTGGTCTGGTAACCCCAGGAACCGTCGAATGGATGCTCCATCACCGGCATGAACTCGACATGGGTAAAACCCAGTTCCTGCACATAGGGCAACAGGCGGTCGGCAAGTTCACCCCAGCTCAAGACGCGGCCGTTGTCGCCGCGCTGCCATGACGCCGAATGCACTTCGTAAATGCTCACCGGCCGGTTGCGTGCGGATGAAGGCAGGGCAGGCGGATTCTTCGGTGCCGGTGCATCAGCGACGATCGACGCGGTCGCCGGCCGCAATTCGGTGGCGAAGGCAAAGGGATCGGCCTTCAGCGGCAGCAGACTGCCGTCGGCCGCCTTGATTTCATATTTGTAGCAGGCGCCCGCACCAAGACCCGGCAGAAAAATCTCCCACACGCCGCACTCGCGCCGCAAACGTAGCGGATGGCGGCGGCCATCCCATTGATTGAACTCGCCGACGATCGCGACACGGCTCGCATTGGGCGCCCACACCGCGAACGAATATCCGGCAACGTCGTCTATCACTGCGGCATGTACGCCGAGTTTTTCATACAGCCGTTGATGCCGGCCCTCGGCCAGCAACCACAGGTCAGTGTCGCCGAGCACCGGCGGAAAACGATAGGGGTCTTCGATCTCGCGCGCGACTACGCCATGCGTCACGCGCAAACGGTAGTTGAAGCGTTTGCGCCGGCGCGGCACACGGCCGTCGAAAACGCCGTCCGCATGCGCAATTCCCAGATTCGCCACGGTGCGGCCGTTGGCGGCATCGATCACCTCGACCTGTGCAGCGCCGGGCTGGATGGTGCGCACCCACATGCCGCCATCGAGTTCATGCATGCCGAGCACGGCGAAGGGGTCACCGTGCCGCGCCGCCGCCAGCGCGTCGATATCGTCGCGGCTCAGCATGCAGCGCAAACGCTCACAGGTCGAGCGATCGCACACCCCAGATTTTGTCCGCGTATTCGCGGATGGTGCGGTCGCTCGAGAACGGGCCCATCGCGGCAACGTTGCGGATCGCCGTGGCCGTCCACGCATCGGCGTCGGCATACAGCGCATCGACGCGTTCCTGCGCGGCCACGTAATGCGCGTAATCGGCGAGCAGGAAATAATGATCGCCGTGATCGAGCAGCGATTGCACGATCGGCAGAAAGCGGTCGGTTTCTCCCGGTGAAAACACGCCGCTGCCGATGGCATCGATGACCTGTTTCAATTCCGCATTGGCCTCATAGTATTCGCGCGGCCGGTATCCGCTCGCGCGCAGCTGCCTGACCTCTTCGGTCAACAAGCCGAAGATGAATGCATTCTCGGCGCCGACCGCATCGCGGATCTCGATGTTGGCGCCGTCTTCGGTGCCGATGGTCAGCGCGCCGTTCAACGCCAGCTTCATGTTGCCGGTGCCCGAGGCTTCGGTGCCGGCGGTCGAAATCTGTTCCGACAAATCGGCCGCCGGGATGATCATGCTTGCCACCGACACGCCGTAGTTCGGCACGAACGCCACTTTCAAACGGCCGCCGACCCGCGGATCGGCATTGATCACGGCAGCGACATCGTTGATCAGCTTGATGATGAGCTTGGCCATGAAATAGGCCGATGCCGACTTGCCGGCGAAAATCACCGTGCGTGGCACCCAGTTGCGCTGCGGCTCGGCGAGGATACGGTGATAACGCGTGATCACGTGCAGCACGTTGAGCAACTGGCGCTTGTATTCGTGAAAGCGCTTGATCTGCACATCGAACAGCGAATCCGGGCTGACCACGATGCCGGTGACGCGCTGAATGTATTTCGCCAGCTTGTGCTTGTTGCCGATTTTGACTGCCTGGAATTCGGCGATGAATTCGGGATTGGCGGCGAGCGCGTTGATCTGTCCGAGCAACTCGAGATCGGTGCGCCACGTGCCTTTGACATGGCGGTCGATCAGTGCCGACAGGCCGGGATTGGCCAGCGCGAGCCAGCGCCGCGGCGTGATGCCGTTGGTGCAATTGGTGAAGCGGCCGGGGAACAGGCGGTGGAAATCGGCAAATATCGTGTCCTGCAACAATTGCGAATGCAGTTTGGAGACGCCGTTGACCTGATGACTGGCGACCACCGACAGGTAGGCCATGCGCACGCGGCGGCCGTTGCGTTCGTCGATCAGCGACACGCGGCCGATCAGATCCGGCTCGTCCGGATTCGACAGACGCACGCGATCGAGAAACATTTCGTTGATGTCGTAAATGATCTTCATGTGCCGCGGCAGCACACGCTCGAGCATGGCCACCGGCCAGGTTTCCAGCGCCTCCGGCATCAGCGTGTGATTGGTGTACGAAAAAATCTTGGTGCAAAGGCGCCACGCCAGACTCCATGAAATATGATGCACATCGATCAGGAGCCGCATCATTTCCGGCACCGCGATCGCCGGATGGGTGTCGTTCAGGTGGATGGAAACTTTCTGCGCCAGCAGCTCGACCCCGGCATGCACCTTGAAATAGCGCCGCAGCAGATCCTGCAGCGAGGCACTGACGAAAAAATATTCCTGCTTGAGGCGCAATTCGCGGCCGCGTTCGGTGCTGTCGTCCGGATAGAGCACGCGCGACACGTTTTCCGAATCGTTTTTGCGCTCGATCGCGGCGGTGTAGTTGCCCTGGTTGAAATGCGACAGATCGAGCGCCTCGGTCGAGGTCGCCGACCACAGCCGCAGCGTGTTGACCACGCGGTTGTCGCAGCCAGGCACGATGGTGTCGTAGGCCATCGCAAACACGTCGTCAGTGTCGAGCCAGCGCGCACTCTTGTCGCGGTATTCGACGCGGCCGCCGAACTGCACCGTGTATTTGACTTCGGGCCGCACGAATTCCCAAGGGTTGCCGGAGACCAGCCAGTGGTCGGGAAATTCGACCTGGCGGCCGTCCTTGATGCGCTGGGCGAACATGCCGTATTCGTAGCGGATGCCGTAACCGAAACCGGGCAGGCCGACCGTCGCCATCGAATCGAGAAAACAGGCGGCCAACCGTCCGAGACCGCCGTTGCCGAGCGCCGGATCGGGCTCCAGCGTATCGAGTTCATCGAGATCGAGGCCGAGGCCGCGCAATGCTTCGCCGCAGACATCGTGGATGCCGAGCGCGATCAGCGCGTTGGACAGCGTGCGCCCGGGCAGAAACTCCATCGACAGGTAATAAACGCGCTTGGCATCCTGCTGGTAAGTGCGGCGCGTCGTGTCCATCCAGCGCTCGATCAGGAGATCGCGCACTGCGGTTGAAAGCGCAAACAGCCAATCGCGTTTGGATGCGGCCAGCGCATCCTTGCCGACGGTGTAGATTAAATGCCGCGAGATCGATTCGCGCAGTGTCACCGCATCCGTATCGAATACGGCGGTCGTGCCGTTTGCTGGTTTGACGTTGGTATCCATCGATTTTCCCGCTCAGGCGAGCGCGCTGTCATTGCGCAGTTATTGTAACGCTCCGCCGGCATGGGCCCCTGCCCCGCCCGTGCGCCCGCAATTAATCGGTAGAAACCGATGCAATGATCATGCCAGAGGGCGCAATTCCCGATATAACGCAAGATAACTGCGCGCCGCCGGCGCCCAGCTGAAATCCTGTTGCATGGCGGTGCGGCGCAGCAGCGACCACTGTCGCGGCTGGCGCCACAGCAAAAATGCGCGATTCAGTGCAGCTTGCAGACTTTTAACGTCGGCATCGGCAAAAACGAAGCCGGTTGCAGTGCCGGCGGCAAGATTTTGCGCATCGGCGTCGCCCACGGTGTCTACGAGCCCGCCGACACGGCGCACCAGCGGCAGCGCGCCGTAGGCCAGGGCATACATCTGAGTCAGTCCGCAGGGCTCGAAACGTGACGGCACCAGAATCACGTCGCTGCCCGCGAAAATACGGTGGGCAAATTCTTCGTCGTAGCCAATGCGCACGCTGACTGCGCCCGCAAACTGCGTGGCCGCGGCAAGAAACCCCGCTTCCAGTTCGGCCTCGCCGGCACCCAGCAGCACCACCTGACCGCCGGCCGCGACCAGTGCCGGCAACGCCGCCAACACGAGGTCGAGCCCTTTTTGCGAAGTCAGCCGGCTGACCACGCCGAACAGCGGGCCGTCGCTCACCGCGAGCCCGCAGGCCTTGCGCAACGCCGTCCTGCAACGCGCCTTGCCCTGCAGGCTTTTTTCGCCGTAATGCACGGCAATCGCCGGATCTGTCGCCGGATTCCACACGTCGCGATCGACGCCGTTGAGAATGCCGCTGAGCACGGCGGCGCGCGATCTCAGCAGGCCGTCCATGCCGAAACCGAATTCAGGCGTCTGAATTTCCGCCGCATACGTGGGACTCACCGTCGTGATGCGGTCGGCGTAATGCAGCCCCGCCTTCATGAAATTGACCCTGCCGTAGAACTCGAGACCGTAAATCGAGAAGAAATTCGCCGGCAAGGCGAGATCGCGGAAGGTTTCGGCCGGGAAATCGCCCTGATAGCCGAGGTTGTGCACGGTAAACACCGTGGCCGGCCTATCGCCGCCGCGCGCTGCCAGATAAGCGGGCGCCAGACCGGTGTGCCAGTCGTGGCTATGCACTATATCGGGGCGCCAGTCATCGATGGTGCCGTCGGCGAAGCGTGCCGCGGCCCAGCCGAGCAAGGCGAAACGCAGATGATTATCGGGCCAGTCGCGCCCGTTCTCATCGACATAGGGATTGCCCGCACGCGCGAACAGCTCGCCAGCCTCGATCAGGTAAGCCGGCACGCCCGCCAGTTCGCCGCGCGCCACGCGCACGGTGGCACCGCCGAACGGCGACGGCAAGCTGATCACCGTTCGCAGCACACCCGCCGCTTGCGCGATCGCCGGAAACGCCGGCAGCAGCAAACGCACATCGGCGCCGGCGTCGGCAAGCGCGCACGGCAGCGCGCCGTTTACATCGGCAAGGCCGCCGGTCTTGAGCGCCGGATAAATCTCGGTACTGGCATACAAAACGCGCACGACATCAAGCCCGCGGCGCGCGCAGCGGCATCAAACGCCATTTTTGCGATTGCAGAATCATTGCATCCGTGTTTTTCAAACCGAAGCCGATTCTGCCATAAAGGATCAATACCGGCTTTTGCGCCGGCGCGCGCTAGAAAATCACGGGCCTGGTCCAACTGATTGCCGGTTTTCGCGGCAATGACGAAGCTGTTTTTCCGCGATCGGCGAGGACGTGCTCGAGCGCCTGCATGTTCGTCACGTTGATCTCGCGACCGCACACCTCGATGACGCCGGCGGCGGAAAACCGCGCCAGAATGCGGCTGATACTCTCGACGCGCAGGCCGAGATAACTGGCAATGTCCTGCCGTTTCATGGTGAGGCGCAAGCGCATGCCGGCATCGGCAGACGACGGACATCTTTTCACGAGGTTGAGCAGAAAGGTCGCCATGCGTTCTTCGGCATCCATGCTGCCCAACATGAAAATAAGGCCGTAGTCGCGGGTGATCTCGCGGCTCATCACGCGGTGGATATGACTCTGCAATGGCGGCGAGCCCTGGCAGAGACGGTTGAGGTCGGCATAATGGATGCCGCAAAAACTGCTGTCCTCCAGCGCGGTGACGTTGCACGGATATTTGCCGCCATCGATCGCTTCGATGCCGACAATTTCGCCGGGCAGCGAAAAGCCGGTCACCTGTTCGCGTCCGTTGTCGTCGACGATGGTGGTTTTGACCGAGCCGCTGTGCACGATATACAGCGAACCGAGGGCGTCGCCGGCATGAAACAAACTGCCATTGCGGCTGATGGCGCGGCGGTGCCGCATCACGCGCTCAAGCTGATGCACCTCCGGCGAATCAAGCATGGCCGGCAGGCACCATGTGATGAGACCGCAATCCGAACATTCGCCGCGCGCCGGCGCATCGGCGGGCGGCTTTACCAACGCGAGTTGTGCCATTGAATTTCCCTGTTTGCCGCGGGTGCCGAAGCCCGATGGCCATAGGGCTGCAAAGCCCCTTCGGCGTTTCAATGGTCACTGCTGGTCAATGTGCAAAGCCGACAATAGCCCTGCCCCACCGGCGTAGCAACCTCCGATTCACACAGATGCAAATATTCATCGTTATGTACGGTGGCGAACGGAAGAAAATGCGCAGCAATGCGATTCTGAAAAATTAAGGTTGCCGGCGCATGCGCCGGCAATACGCCCGCGGGAACCGATCCAACGTATACTGGCCGCAAGGCGCATCACCGCGTTGCGCGACACCGGTTCCGGCATCGCCGAGCGCAGGGTGTATTCACCGCAATAACTCTCCGGGAATCATGCAATGGAAGCCAGCAGACGCGCCGCCTTGAAGTCCATGCTCGACGGCTTCGCGCTCAAACAGCAAGAGGAAAATCGCGAGCGCGACGACCGCCGCGTTGCCCTCGAACAATTTCTCAGCGGTTATGCAGACGCCACGCGCGACGTCATCCGGCCCTGTTTCGAGGAGTTTTCCGCCGAACTCGCTGCGCGCGGCCACCCCTGCACCGTCGATGTCGATCAGCCGGCCGATCCCGGCGACAGCGCGAGTGCCGCGAAAATTACGTTGACGATTTTTCCGAACGCCGTGACACTGGCCCACGGCAATCCGTCAAATTCCTACAAGGCCTCGCCGAACCAGCGGAAGGTCACCTCCAACCGCTGCACCATGACATCCAGCGGCGGCATCGTCGCCAGCGTGATCGGCGAATACTCGCTCGCCGAACTCACGCGTGAGGTGGTCGAGCAGCACCTGTTCGATCTGGCCGCGGCGACCTTTGGCGCGACCTGAGCCGCTGTCCGCGACGGCGCGCCGCTCAGGCCTGGGTGCCGGTCGCCAGTGCGGCATCGACGATCGCCTGCGCCTCGCTTTCGATGCGCTGCAGATGGTCGGCGCCGCGGAAACTCTCGGCATAAATCTTGTAGATGTTTTCGGTCCCCGAAGGCCGCGCGGCGAACCAGCCGTGGGCGGTCGCCACCTTGAGGCCGCCGATCGCCGCGCCATTGCCCGGCGCGTGACTCAATACCGCGGTGATGTCGTCGCCCGCCAGTTGTTTGCTTGACACCTGCTGCGGCGAGAGCTTCGACAGCAGGCGTTTTTGCGCCGGCGTCGCCGGCGCGTCGCAGCGTTCGGCGAAACACTCGCCGAACTCGCGCGTCAGATCGCGATAGAGTTCGCCCGGATCGCGACCGAGGCGGGCGGTGATTTCGCCCGCCAGCAGCGCTGGCACCAAGCCGTCCTTGTCGGTGGTCCACACTGCGCCGTCGCGGCGCAAAAATGTCGCGCCCGCGCTTTCTTCGCCGACAAAACCCAACGCGCCGCCGAACAAACCATCGACATACCATTTGAAGCCGACGGGCACCTCATACAGTTTGCGCCCCAGTCGCGCCGCAACGCGATCGATCATCTGCGTGCTGACCACGGTCTTGCCGACGGCGGCCCCTGCGCTCCATTGCGGGCGGTGCTGAAAAAGATAGTGAATGGCGGTGGCAAGATAGTGATTCGGCGGCATGAGCCCGACGCTGCGCGTAACGATGCCGTGGCGATCATGATCGGTATCGCAGGCAAACGCGATGTCGAAGCGGTCTTTCAGCGCAATCAGGCCGGCCATCGCATAGGGCGACGACGGGTCCATGCGGATACGGCCGTCCCAGTCCACCGACAGAAAACGGAAAGTCGGATCGACCGCCTTGTTGACCACGGTGAGATCGAGTCCGTAATGCGCGGCGATGGCCGCCCAGTAATGCACGCCGGCGCCGCCCAGCGGATCGACGCCCATGCGGATGCCGCTCGCGCAGATGAATTCGAGGTCGAGCACGCTCGCCAGATCGGCGACGTAGGTGTTTAGATAATCGTGACGGTGCGTTGTCGGCGCGCGCAACGCCTTGTCATAAGTCAGACGTTTAACGCCGGCGAGATTGTTTATCAGAAATTCATTGGCGCGCGCCTCGATCCAGCCGGTGACATTGCCGTCGGCCGGTCCGCCGTTCGGAGGGTTGTACTTAAAGCCGCCGCTGTCGGGTGGATTGTGCGAAGGCGTCACGACGATGCCGTCGGCGAGACCCTCGGTGCGACCGCGGTTATAGACGAGGATGGCGTGCGACACTGCCGGCGTCGGCGTGTATTCATCGTTGACGGCCAGCATGACATCGACGCCGTTGGCCGCCAGCACCTCGAGCGCGCTGGCGCAGGCCGGTGCGGACAGCGCATGCGTGTCGGCGCCCAGATACAGGGGGCCGCTGATGCCCTGCCGGGCACGGTAATCGCACACTGCCTGGCTGATTGCCAGCACATGCCATTCGTTGAACGTACGCTCGAAAGAAGAACCGCGATGACCCGAGGTGCCGAAGGCGACCTGCTGTTCGCGCACAGACGCATCGGGGATTTCCGCAAAATAGGCGGTGACAAGCTTCGGCACATCGACCAGCATGTCGTCCGGCGCCGGTTGCCCCGCCAGTGGACTTATTTTTACGGCTGCATTCATTGCCGGTCCCCCGCCATTTTCGCATCTCCCCGAATTTCAATTGCATGATTGACACGCCGCAAACGCGGCACGTCAAAACCCGCTTCACTTTGCCATGAGCGGTAACGCGAGGCAATGGCTGGTGTGCCCGACCCTGCCCGGCACAGGCAACGCATATTCATGCAATAAACCCGCAATATTGCCGGCGCCGCCGACCGTCCGCCCGGCCGCACACAATCATCGACCGGCATGCGGCCGCATCAGTACGAGCGCGGCATGCCCAGCACATGCTGCCCGATGTAGGCGAGCACCATGTTGGTCGAGATCGGCGCGGTGCGGAAGAGCCGCGTCTCGCGCCATTTGCGCTCGATGTCGTATTCGCGCGCGAAGCCGAAGCCGCCGAAGGCCTGCATGCAGGCCTCGGCCGAATTCCACGATGCATCGGCCGCCAGCAGCTTGGCCATGTTGGCCTCGGCCCCGCAAGCAACGCCGGCGTCGAACAGCGCCGCCGCCTTGCGCGCCATCAGGCTTGCCGCCTCGGTCTCGGCATAGGCGCGCGCGATCGGGAACTGGACCGCCTGGTTCTGGCCGATCGGCTTGCCGAAGACGATGCGCTCTTTGCCATAGCGGGTCGCGCGTTCGATGAAGTACTGCGAATCGCCCAGTGCCTCGGCGGCGATCAGGATGCGCTCGGCATTCATGCCGTCGAGAATGTAGCGAAAGCCCGCGCCCTCGCGGCCGATCAGCGAGTCCGCGGGAATCCGCAGATCATTGAAAAAGACTTCGGTCGCATTGTGATTGATCATCGCGTCGAGCGGCCGGATCTCGAGTCCGCGGCCGCGCGCGGCGCGGATATCGATCAGAAACACCGACAGGCCTTCGCTGCGTTTCTTGACTTCGTCGAGCGGCGTGGTGCGCGCCAGCAGCAGCATTAGATCCGAATGCAGCGCGCGGCTGGTCCACACTTTCTGGCCGTTGATCACATAGTGGTCGCCGGCGCGCACCGCGCGCGTGCGCAACTGCGTGGTATCCGAACCGGTGGTCGGCTCGGTCACGCCGAACGCCTGCAGACGCAGCGTGCCGGCGGCGATCTCCGGCAGATATCTGATTTTCTGCGCGTCCGAACCGTGACGCAGCAGCGTGCCCATGATGTACATCTGCGCGTGACAGGCGCCGGCATTGCAGCCGCTTTTGTGTATGGTTTCCAGGATGACCGCCGCCGCACGCAAGGGCAGCCCCGCGCCGCCGTATTCCTCGGGGATCAAAGCGCCCAAAAATCCGCTGGCAGTCAGCGCGCCGACGAATTCGGCCGGATAGGCGCGCGTGTCTTCGAGCTTGCGCCAGTATTCGCCCGGATATCCGGCGCAGAGTTTGCTCACGCTTTCACGGATATCGGCGTAATCCTCACCCAGTTCCATGCCGCCTGCGTTTTCGTCCATGCGTCCTCGCGGTGTGTTGGCGCAGCTGGTCGCGAATCCTACTGCGCCTGCGTATAGCGAATCAATTCGGTGCGCGTGTTGAAATCCGTGACCTTGCCGCCGGGCCGGCTCATCCAGATGTCCTGGCGTACCCAGCGATTGACCGTCGCCGACCACCAGTAGCTCAGTTGCAGTTGCGAACGCCGCGCCACGGGGCCGCTGCCGAAGCTGCCGCCGATGTCGACGCGCAGCGCGCGGAAACTGCCCGCCGGCACCTCGATGTCCTCCCAGCCGATGACGCGGGCCACGCCCTCCCACGCCGTGCGCATTTTGGCGACGGTGCGCTCAAATTTGAACGGCCAGGTTTTGCCCGGCTCAAGGGGAAAACTGAAATAGCCCTCGTGCGGCGCGATTTTCATGCCGGCCGAGGATTCGATCAGATTCCAGTCCGGCGTGTAGGTTTCGCCGTAGCCATCGGACATGGTTTTGATGCGCGTGTCGCCGGCCTCGACGACGCTATAGGAGAACTCAGCCGCTCTTTGCGTAATTAGACTGGTCTGCCGGTAGCTCCACGCGTCGCCTACCCTGACCTGCGGCCGCGCGATCGCTTCGTCAGCAAGCGCGGGAACAACGCACGCGGCCAGCGCGCACAGCGACAGCAGCAACGGCAACCAACGCTCGGTCATCAACATATCGGCGTGCTCTCCTCATTGCTGGCCCCCGCAACTGCGTGCCGGCGTCGCAGCCGCCGGACCGCGGGTGGCCACCACCACCGCCGAGCCGGCGGATTTGTCGTAGCCCATGCGGAATGTCAGCGGCTTGATGTCGCGTGTGTTCTGGTAGGCCTGCGTCAGCGACTCCTGCGGATTGGTCTGGAACAGATTGTGCGGCTTGACGAACTTTCCATAGAGCCTGGTCTTGAATACCGCGGCCAGTTTTGCATATTCGATGCCGGTCTCGTCCTGCACCACGCTTGGCGCGTGCGCCAGTATTGCGTCGCGCAGTATCGAGAAATAATGTTTCTGCAGCAGATGCGAAGCGGCCTTGACCAGCATGCGGTTGGCGACCGCCTTCTCGACGAAGGCGCGGGTCGCCGGATACTTGTTGAGCTGCGAGTCCGACAGATCGATGCGGACATAATCGAGTATTACGCGGTGGCCGTTCTTGAGCAGGGTCAATCTGACCGAATTCCAGGCGCCGAGATCGTTCACATTCTCGGTGACGCGCACAAGATCCTTGCCGTCGGCGCTGATCTGCACCGGCTCGACCGCTTCGACGTCATAACCAAGGCGCACCGCAAATGCCATCAGCTGGGAGGTCACGCTGACCGTCACTTCATTGCGACTGGCAAAATCGTCGAGATCGTTGGTACGGAAAAATCCGGTACGCGCAAAAAAACGCCAGCGCGCGCGGTAGGCCGACAGCGTGCGCTTCAATTCCGCCACCGGCTGGCGGTCGAGCGAGGGCGGCAGACCGGCACGCTGCATGGCAACCATGATGTAACGGCCGGCCTGCGGATAGAACTGGTTGACGGACGACAGGTCCGGCCCCGAAAACGGATAGAAAATCGTCTCCCCTGGCGTCGATTCGATTTCGTTGCAGGCCCAGTTCGCCATCAGCACGCCGATTTTTTCGCGGTAACTGTCCCACTGCGCCGACACATCGTGCGCAAATGCCGGAAACAGCGCCTTCGCTTCCGGCGCAAAACCGGCCGGAGCGGGTTGCAGGCCGGCAACAATGCGGGCCATCTCGCCGACCGGAATCCCGGAGGTCGTCGCTGCATTCGCCGCGACCGGCAACACACACAACAACATCAACCAAACGCGCAAAACGTTGCAGCAATAACCCATGATTCCCTTTCGTTTCGGATGCACTAACCGGCCGCCGCCCCCGTCGGCCCTGCGCCGGCATCCCCCGTCGCAGTCAAAGCGCGTGATTATCGCAATCAGCGCGCAAAAAAGCCAAAAAAATTGGCGGATTATGGACAAAACGGAGCGTTCGGGCGGCAAGACACCCTGACCGAACCCGCCGGCTTAGCGCAGAAATTCAGCTAGAAATTCGTCCAGCAGGGTGTTAAACCGCGCCGGTTCATCGACAAACAGCGCGTGACCGGCGCCCTCGAACACCGCGGTGCGGGTGGCCGGACGCTTGCGCTGCAGGTTCTCCGCCTGCCCTTTGAGGCGCGGCGTCACCACATAGAGCACCGGCTTGGCGGTGCCATAGATCGCGGCGCGCCAGAATTCGCGCGACTGCTTGATGGTCAGCAGATCGATGCTCGCTTCCAGCGGCGTCTTCATCGCTTCTGCGGCCAGCGCGTCGAGATATGCCGGCGAGGGCGCCGAATGAAACATCTCGCGCACGAAATTCGCCACGGTTTTTGCGCGCTCGTTGCGCAGGCGCGTAAAAAATGTGCCCTTGCCCGGCTTGGGCGGCGGATCTTCACCGACCGAATTATCGACCAGCACCAGCGCGGAAACGCGCGCGTCGCCCTGCGCGCGCACATAGGCCAGTGCCTCCAGCACGCCGAGCGACCAGCCGGCGAGCACCACGCGCGGCACGCCCAGCCGTTCGATCAGTTCGCCGATGTCCTGCGCGCGCCGGTCCATGTTGTGGCCGCCGCGCGCGATCGCCGATTCGCCCTGCGAACGCGGATCGAAGGCGACCACGCGATAGCGCTTCGACAGATAGTCGATCTGCGGTGCCCAGATCGACGCCGGCATCGTCCAGCCGGGCACCAGCACAATGGTCTCGCCGGCCCCCTGCACGCTGTAGTGCAGGCGCACGCCGTCGCTCGACAGAAACTCGTCGGCCTTCGCCGCGGTCGCGCTCATCGCGGCCGCCAGCAGGGCCAGAACGAGGCCGGCATGCAAGGTCGCATTGTTCAGATCTGCACCATTTCAAAATCGGACTTCGGCGTCGAACAATCGGGGCACACCCAGTCAGCCGGCACGTCGGCCCAGCGCGTGCCCGACGCGATGCTGTCCGCGGGCAGACCCGCCGCCTCGTCATAGACAAAACCGCACAATGAACATTGCCAGCGTTTGAAATCGTTCGTGCCCATGGTCTCTCCGTCGTTTTATCGCCAGGCGTCGCCGTTTGCGCGACGCATCTTACTTCGCTTTGCCCGCCGGCGACTTTGCGAACACCTTGCGCCACAGCGCGATTTCATCGCGCAACTGGCGGCCGAACTGCTCGGCGCTGCCGCCCGCCGGCTCGGCGCCCAGCGCCACCATGCGTTCCTTTACATCGGGGTTCGCGATCACCGCGTTGAGTTCGCTGTTGAGGCGCGCAACCAGCGCAGCCGGCGTGTCGCCGGGCGCGAGCACGCCGTACCAGTTGTTGACCTCGAAGCCGCGATAACCGGATTCGGCGATCGTCGGCACCTCGGGCAGCACGCTGAGACGCTTGCTGCTGCTGACGCCGAGCGCGCGCAGTTTGCCGGAATTGACATAGGTGACCGCCGGCGGCGAGGCGATGAACATCATCGGCACCTGGCCGCCGACCACATCGACCAGCGCCGGACCCGCGCCCTTGTACGGAATATGCACAACGTCGATGCCGGTGGTGTTCTGAAACATTGCCATCGCCAAATATATCGCGCTGCCCTCGCCGGCCGAAGCGTAATTGAGCTGACCCGGTTTCGATTTCGCCAGGGTAACCAGCTCGCGCACCGATTTCACCGGCAGCGACGGATGCACCACCAGCACGTTGAACGAGGCCGCCACCATGCACACGGGCGCCAGATTCTTCAGCGTGTCGTAGGGCAGCTTGTCGTTGAGCGCGGGATTGGCCGACAGCGCCGGATTGCCGAACAGCAGCGTGTAGCCGTCGGCCGGCGCCTTGGCTACCGCATCGGTGCCGATCACGGTGCCGGCACCGCCGCGGTTCTCGACCACGACCTGCGCGCCGAGCCGCTCCGCCAGCCGCGCCGCGGTAATGCGGCCGAGAATATCGACGCCGCCGCCCGGCGCGTACGGCACGATCATCCGCACCGGCTTCGCCGGATAATTCTGCGCCGCTGCCGGAACCACAACCGCAGCGACCGCTGCCGCCACCGAAATACAAATCACCGATAAACGCATGCGCCTGCTTTCCAATTTGTGCAGGCGCTATTCTATTACGCCCGCCGGAACCGGCGTCGCCGGATGCTAGAATCCGCGCGATGAAAATACACTACGAACCCGCAGTCGTGGGTCCCGCCCGCCGCGATGAACCTGCGCTGTGGTTTGCGTTTCATAAATCGGAACTGCTGATCGCGCAATCGGAAAACGAACCGCGTTTGCCCGATTGCCGTGATCCGGCCGAACTTGGACTCGCCAGCGCCCGCCACCTTTATCTTGGCACGATGAACGGGCGTCATTGTTATGTCTGCGAACTGGCGCGCGCCGATCAACTGCCTGCAGGTCACGCTTTGCAAGGCCTGCGTGCAGTGATGGGCAGCACCAACCCGGCGCTCGGCACCCTCGCCGGACGCGCATATCAAATCATCGAGTGGGACCGCAATCACCAGTTCTGCAGCCGTTGCGGCACGCCGACGGAAGTACGCAGCGGCGAGCGCTCGCGCGTGTGTCCGCAATGTCGTTACACGACCTACCCGCCGGTGTCGCCGGCCATCATGATCCTGATTATTCGCGGCCGCGAAATCCTGCTCGCGCGCAAAAAGGACTGGCCGGCCGGACGCTACAGCGCGCTCGCGGGTTTCGTCGAGCCGGGCGAGGAACTCGAAGACACCGTGCGGCGCGAAACGCGCGAGGAGGTCGGCCTCGAAATCGAGAATCTGCGCTACTTCGGCAGTCAACCGTGGCCGTTCCCGCACCAGCTGATGATCGCCTTTACTGCCGACTATGCCGGTGGCGAGATCACACCCGACGGCGTCGAGATCGAAGAGGCGGCGTTTTTCGATGTCGAACAACTGCCAAATCTGCCCGCCGGCATCAGCATTTCGCGGCGCATGATCGACGCCGTGTCGAAAAAGCTCGCGCGCGACGGTGAACAATAGCGATTGAAACACTCGCCATAAAAAAACGGCGCGTCATCGACGCGCCGTTTTTTTGATCAACGCCGCCACCTCGCGCCAGCGGGGAGAGGGGATCTGCTAGTAGCTCGTTTCCAGCGCGTAGAGCCCGCCGGTGAAACGGTCGCCGCAGAACAGAATGCCGCGGTCGTCGATGAAGACGTCGTTGATCTGCGCCGAACCCTTCGGCGACATCGGCGGCGTGCCGGGCACGAAGTAGCCGATTTCCTTGGGCTGGAAGGGATTGGACATGTCGTAGGCGCGCACACCGCCGTTGAAGAAGGTGGCGACGACGATGTCGTCCGAGCGCCATGACAGCGGGCTCGGATAGTTTTCGTGCATGTTGTGCGAGCCGTAGCGGCCGCCGCGCTTGGCGAAATCCTCGACCGGCGGCAGCGGCAGGGTAGCAATCGGCACCAGGTTCTTCTCGTTGCGCATGTCGAACACCCAGGTCATCTTCGGCCAGTCCTTGCCGTCGTCGTAGACGCACTCGTCCGACACCATCAGGATGTCCTTGCTGAACAGCGGCATCGCGGTGTGCGTGAAGCCGTTGAACGGCGGAGAATAATTGAAGCGCGAAACCTCTTTCGGATGCGCCTTGTCGCTGATGTCCAGAATCACCACGCCGCCATCGATATAGCCGAGATAGGCGCGGTCCGGCCGCTGCGGGTAGCACATTGTGTTGTGCGGGCGGTAGCCGTTGTCGAAATTCGGATTACGCGGCAGCGGCGTCTCGCCTTTTTTCTGCCCCGGATACCACCAGCGGCCGGCCTCGACAGGTTTCGAGGGGTTGCGGATATCGACGATCTGGTAGATCTGGTGATCGTTTTCGTTGTTCGGCTCGAAATCGGGCGCGCCCGAGGAGATGTGCAC
The DNA here is from genome assembly GCA_903889565.1 of uncultured beta proteobacterium. GTDB lineage: Bacteria > Pseudomonadota > Gammaproteobacteria > Burkholderiales > SG8-41 > PALSA-1004. The sequence continues at coordinate 55,034 of CAISYC010000068.1, read as the reverse complement.
GAACTCGCCGTCCACGCACCACACGCAGTGCACGCCCCAGGAATGCGGACCCGAGGTGTCGTAATGCGAAATCTTTTTCGGCGTTTCCGGCTTGCTGATATCCCAGATGTCGAAACCGGCCGGCGTCGCCGGAATCGTGGTGCCGCGGATCTGGTGCGCGACGATCAGGTAATCGCCGCAGACTTCCAGAGAATTGGAACGCATCTTGTTGTGCGGCAGATCGGTCTGCACGATCATTTTCGGATTACGCGGGTCGGTGACATCGACGCCGGTGAAATTCTTCGGCGGGCCCTCGTGACCCAGCCACATGATGCGGCGGCCGTCGGCCGTCTTTGACATGCCCATGCCCTCGCCGATGCCGCCGAAACCGCCGAGATCGTGATTGCTGAGAAGCTTCATGTTGAGCGACAGCGTTTGCGACGCCGGCGTGGGATTGATTGCCATGCTTGCGGTTTCCTTAGTCAGTGGTGCGCCGCTGCGGTGCAGAAGGCGCCGTTATAGAAAAGAGCAAAACGTGTTAAAAAAACCGCGCGCTGCGCGGCCATCGTGATTGTTGTTATAGGCGGAGTGTATCAAGTCTTGGCGCCGGCCGCCGCGCCAGCGTCAATCTGGCGCCACAAAGTGGCACCGTTGCTGGCCTTGTCGATTTCGGCGAGTTGCGTGTCATGCGCGGCAAGTTCCTCTTCGTTCGCCGCCAGCACCACCAGTTCGAGCCTGCCGGCGGCGCGGCGGGTCGCCGCCACCGCCTGCGGCGCCGGCGCCATGTCGATGATCAAACTGTCCTGCCCGCGCGTCATCGCCAGATAGACTTCGGCGAGCAGGTTGGCATCGAGCAGCGCGCCGTGCAGCGTGCGTTTTGAGTTGTCGATCTGGTAGCGGTCGCACAGCGCGTCGAGGTTATTGCGTTTGCCCGGATGCAGTTCGCGCGCGAGCGCCAGCGTATCGACCACCGTCGGGCAGTATTCCTTGACCGGCTTCAAATCCAGCCGTGCGAATTCGCTGTTGAGAAAACCGAGGTCGAACGAAGCGTTGTGGATTACCAGTTCCGCACCCTTGATGAAATCGAGCAGTTCGCAGGCGATCTCGCCGAACTTCGGCTTGTCGCGCAGGAAATCCTCGGTGAGACCGTGCACCTGCAGCGCGCCATCGTCGCTGGCGCGATGCGGATTGATATAGCGGTGCAGATGATTGCCGGTGAGCCGGCGATCGACCAGTTCCACGGCGGCGACTTCGAGGATGCGATGGCCGAGCGCCGCATCGAGCCCGGTCGTTTCCGTGTCGAGAATGATCTGACGCGTGCTCATGCGCGGACGGCTTTCAACGACCGGCTTCCAGGCGCACCGATTCCACGCCGCGGTTGGCCAGCGCATCGGCATGCTCGTTGCCTTCATGACCGGCGTGGCCCTTGACCCACACCCACTCGATATCGTGCCCGTTCGCAAGCTCGTCGAGGCGCATCCACAGGTCGGCGTTTTTCACGGGTTTCTTGTCGGCGGTTTTCCAGCCGCGTTTTTTCCAGTTGTGTATCCACTCGGTGATGCCCTGCTGTACGTACCTGGAGTCGGTGTGCAACTTGATCAGGCAGCGCCGGTTGAGCGCTTCGAGCGCGCGAATCACTGCCAGCATCTCCATGCGGTTGTTGGTGGTGTGCGCCTCGCCGCCAAACAATTCGCGCGCGTGGTCGCCGTACTTGAGCCAGACGCCCCAGCCGCCGATGCCCGGATTGCCCTTGCACGCACCGTCGGTATAGACATTTACCACCAGCGTTTCTTCCTTCACATTGCACTCATTGCATGTCGCCCGCTTCGCGCGCGGCCGCCGGCTCGTCGCGACTCTGCGCCTTCGGCACCACGGTGAGGCCGCGGCGATGCGCGACCTGCTCACGCCATTTCGGCATGATGATGCGCATGCCGCGCACGCGTTTGATCACATGCAGAAAATAAACGCCGCCGCCGATCGGCCACCAGCGGTCGCCGGCCTTTTCCATGAAGCCGAAGCGGCGTATCCATTTTTCCTGCGCGCACGGCGGCAAATAGCAGCCAGTGCGGCCGGCGACGATTTCCAGTTCAAGCAGCGACAGCCAGTCCTTGAGCCGCGACAGATTGAGAAAGCGCCCGTGCCACGGATAGGCGCCGCGGGCGCGGTTGAACACGCGGCGCAAGCCCCACAGACTGCGCGGATTGAAGCCGACGATGACGGCGTGCCCCTCCGGCATCAGCACACGCTGCACTTCGCGCAGCACCTGGTGCGGGTGGGCGCTGAATTCGAGCACGTGCGGCAGCACCAGCAGATCGACGCTGTGACTGGCCAGCGGCAGATCGAACAGGTCGGCACGCAGATCCACCGCGCCGGCGGGCGCAATGCGGCATCTGAGCGGCATGCGGTTGGCGCGCAAAAAATCGTGCTCGGGCATGCCCAGCTGCATGGCGTTGAAACCGAAGACGTCGGCGACCGCGGCATCCATATAAGCAAGCTCGCGTTCGAGCACGTAACGGCCGAGCGGCGCCGCGAACCACTCCTCGGGCGTGCACGGAACGTTCAGCGTTGGGGCCGGCATTGACATCCGTCGAGTTTAAAACAAAGATACCGGCCTCGCTCACCTTGTGAATCGCCATGTCCACGATCGAAATCGTCCCGCTCCGCGCCTTCAACGACAACTATGTGTGGACGCTGGTCAGCGGCGGCAACGCCGCGGTGGTCGATCCGGGCGAGGCGGCACCCGTGCTCGAATTCCTGCGTGACAGGAAACTCGCGCTGACGGCGATCCTCAACACCCATCATCACGCCGACCACGTCGGCGGCAACGAGGAATTGCTGCGCCATTTCAAGGTGCCTGTCTACGGTCCGCACGACGAGCGGATCGCCTCGGTCAGCCGGCGGCTGCGCGAGGGCGAGCGCTTCACGCTCGACGGCATCGGCATCGAACTGTCGGTGCTGGAAATTCCGGCGCACACGCGCAGCCATATCGCCTTTGTCGGCGCCGAACTGCTGTTTTGCGGCGACACCCTTTTTGCCTGCGGCTGCGGACGCATTTTCGAAGGCACGCCGGCCCAAATGCACGCGTCACTCGCCAAACTGGCCACCCTGCCGGACAACACAAGGGTGTATTGCGGCCATGAATATACGGTCGCCAACATCCGTTTTGGCCAGGCGGTGGAGGCGGCCAATCCGCTGCTGGCCGGGTGGGCGCGCGAAGCGGCGGCTCAGCGTGAGCGTAACGAGCCCACCCTGCCATCGACCATCGGGCGCGAAAAGGCCGCCAACCCTTTCATGCGTTGCGCTGAGCCCGGGGTCGTCGCCTCCGCCAGCCACCGCGCCGGCCGGCCACTCGCCGACGCGGTCAGCGTGCTCGCGGAAATTCGCGAATGGAAGAACAATTTTTAGTTTTAAATCAAGAATTTCTTGATTAAATTGCGCCTTGACTGCGGCGCCGGCGGTTGGTTACCATTGCGCGTCGAAACTTAAAAGCGAGTGCCGATGGCGCACTATCGAATCGCCCAGCTGGTTGTTGCCTTAGCCTGCACCGTTTTGGCGCTACCGGTACTGGCCGCCGGCGAAGAAACACCGCTGGCGGTCGCGCAGCTGGCCGCGCCCGCCAGCGCCCCCTCGACGACCGCTGAAACCGGGCTGGGTGCGTGGCCCGTCGCGGCACCGGCGCGCCCCTTCGACCGCGCGCTCAATCCTGAAGATATGCAGGGCGCCCAAACGCCGGCCACAGATGGCGGCACGCATCTTCGCGCCACCGTCGATCTGACTTCGCCACCGACCAGTTTGTGGGACCGCATCCGCCAGGGCTTCGGCGTGAGCGACATGTCCACCCCCCTGGTGCAGCAGCAGATCAACTGGTTCGCCAACCGCCCGGATTTCATCAAGCGCACGGTCGAGCGCAGCAGCCGCTATCTTTATCATATAGTCGAGGAAGTCCAGAAACGCGGCATGCCGACCGAAATCGCGCTGCTGCCGGTGATCGAAAGCGCATTCAATCCGGTCGCCTACTCGCGCGCTCACGCCTCGGGCATCTGGCAGTTCATACCGTCAACCGGCAAGCTCTACGGCCTGCAGCAGAATTTCTGGTACGACGGCCGTCGCGACGTCATGGCGGCGACCAGCGCGGCGCTCGACTATCTGCAGAAACTCTATGACATGTTCGGCAGCTGGGATCTGGCGCTGGCCGCCTACAACTGGGGCGAAGGCGCGGTTTCGCGCGCGATCGCGCGTAACACCGCGCGCGGGCTGCCGACCGATTACCAGAGCCTGGCGATGCCGGCGGAGACTCGCTATTACTTCCCGCGACTGCAGGCCGTCAAAGACATTGTCGCCAACCCGGCGCAGTACGGCATCACGCTCGACGAGATTCCGAACCGGCCGTATTTCACAACAGTGACCACCAGCCGTCACATCGACATGCGCGTCGCGGCGAGGATGGCCGACACGCCGCTTGAAGAGTTCATGTCGCTCAATCCCGGCTACAGCCGCCCGGTGATCCGCGCCGACGGCGAACAAACGCTGCTGGTGCCAATGGAGAAAGCCGACACCTTTCGCGCCAACCTGGCGAGCAACGACCAGCCGCTGGTGTCGTGGCAGGCCTATCAATTGAAGAGCGGCGAAACCCTGGACAAGATCGCCGCGCGCCATAACGTGACCGTCGCCTATCTGCGGCAGATCAACAGCATCACGCCCAAACGCAAGATCGGCGCCGGCACCACCGTGCTGGTACCGACGGCGGCCAGCGCCACGCCCAATCTGCCGGATATGCCGGCGCCACCGATCACCATGGTGCGGGCACCGAAAAAAGCGATCAAACACGTGCGCGGCACGGCAGGCAAACAAAAATCCGCGCTGCACAGGACCACCGCCTCCGCACCACGCAAGATCATCGTCGCGCATTCCTCGCGCTGACACCCCGAAAAAGCCGTATTGATTGTGCGCGCCCCGCGCGGGCGCCGGCCTAGTCCTGCGCCGGATGATGGCAGTTGAGCGTGTGCGTGGCGCCGACCGTACTGCGTGGCGGATATTGCCGCCGGCACTCTGCGGTGGCGAATGAACAACGCGGATGAAAATGGCAGCCGGCCGGCGGATTCACCGGCGACGGCAAGTCGCCCGCCAGGCGGATGGTCGCCGGCCGCACCGGCGCATCGCCGACGGCGATCTCGGGCACCGCGGAGAGCAAGGCGCGCGTATACGGATGCCGCGGCGACTGCAGAACCTCATCGACGCTGCCGTGTTCGACGATGCGGCCGAGATACATCACCGCGATTTCATGAGCGAGGAACTCGACCACCGCAATGTTGTGCGTGATGAACAGATAGCTGAGGCCTTTTCGATCCTGCAGCGATTTAAGCAGATTCAGGATCTGCGCCTGCACCGAGACGTCGAGCGCGCTGGTCGGCTCGTCGCAGATGATCAGGCGCGGCTCCACCGACAGCGCGCGCGCAATCGCGATGCGCTGGCGCTGTCCGCCGGAAAATTCATGCGGATAGCGATACTTCATGTCCGGCGCGAGTCCGACCTCATCGAGCAGCGCGTCGATGCGGCGCGCGCGATCGGCAGCCGACACACCGATGCCGAGGGCCAGCATGCCTTCCTCGATGATCTCAGTGACGCGCATGCGCGGATTGAGCGAAGCGTACGGGTCCTGGAATACGATCTGAATCTGATCGCGGCGCGCGCGCAATTCGCCGCGGGTGAGGCGCGCGAGATCTTCTCCGACAAACAGCACTCTGCCCGCAGTCGGTTCGATCAGCCGCAGTATCCCCTTGCCGACCGTGGTCTTGCCGCAACCGGATTCGCCGACAAGGCCGAGCGTGCGGCCCGGCGCCAGCGTAAACGAAACGCCATCGACTGCTTTGACGCTGCCCGTCACGCGCTGCAATACGCCACTGCGGATCGGAAAATGCACCTTGAGCTCACTGACCTCAAGGAGCGGATTACGGCGTGAGACGTCAGGCGCGATGTCAGTTACGGGCGCAGACGACTCGCGCTCCTGCACCTCACGCCTTGCTTCTGATACCTCACTTTTTTCGCCGGCAGCGTAAAGATGGCAGCGCACGCCCTGCCCGCCGCCGATCTCATGCCACTGCGGCAGCGCGCTGCGGCACACATCCCACGCGCGGTCGCAACGGTCGGCGAAGCGGCAGCCGGTGAATTCCTGCGTCAGTTTAGGAACGCTGCCGCGGATCACCGCCAACGCCTCGCCGCGACGTTGCGCACCGGGCAATGAATCGAACAGCTTGCGCGAATAGGGATGCGCCGGCCTGGCGAAGAACTGTTCTCGCGAAGCGACCTCGACGATCTCGCCCGCGTACATGACGGCGACGCGCTGCGCGTTTTCCGCCACCACCGCAAGATCGTGCGTGATCAGCAACATCGACATGCCGCGCGCGCGCTGCAACTCGCGCAGCAGATCGAGGATCTGGGCCTGGATCGTCACATCAAGCGCGGTGGTTGGCTCGTCGGCGATCAGCAATTCCGGATCGCAGGCGAGTGCGATCGCGATCATCACGCGCTGCTTCATGCCGCCGGACAGCTGGAACGGATATTCGCCGCAACGCCGCGGCGGATCGGGAATGCCGACGGCAGCGAGCAGTTCGACCACCCGCGCGGCCAGCGCCTGCGATTTGAGATCGGTGTGCCGCGCCAGCGTTTCGGCGATCTGCGCCCCCACCGTCATCACCGGATTGAGGCTCAGCATCGGCTCCTGGAAAATCATCGCAATGCGACGGCCGCGCACATCGCGCATTTCGCGCTCCGGCTTGGCCAGCAGATCCTCGCCGGCGAGCTCGATGCTGCCGCCGACAATGGCACCGGTCTCCGGCAGCAGTCGCATCACGCTCAAGGCCGTGATCGATTTGCCGCAACCGGACTCGCCGAGCAGGGCAAAGGTTTCGCCGCGCCCGATTTCCAGCGACAGGCCGTCGATCGCGCGCACCACGCCTTCATTGCCGGCAAGCCAGGTCGAAAGCGCGTGGATCCGCAGCAAAGGCGCGTTCATGCGGCCGCCGCCCTGGTCAACGCTTTGGCGCGCAAGCGCAGCGCGGCGCCGGTACGCACGCGCGGATCGAAGGCATCGCGCACCGCATCGGCAAACAGGTTGGCCGCAAGCACCAGCGTGACCATGAAAACGAAGGCTGCCGCCAGCGACCACCACACCATCGGCTCGCGCGCCATTTCCAGCCGCGCATTGTTGATCATGGTGCCGAAGCTGTTCATCGACGGATCGACGCCGACACCGACATAGGACAGCACCGCCTCGGCCAGCACCAGCCCGCTGAACTCCATCACCACCGAGATCAGCACGATGTGCATGACGTTGGGCAGGATATGGCGGCTGATCACGCGATGATGGCGCACGCCGAAAGCATGTGCGGCCTGAATGTATTCAAGTTCCTTCAGCTTCAGCGCCTCGCCGCGCAGCAGGCGGCACAGCCCCGTCCAGCTCGTGATGCCGAGGATCAGGCACAATACCAGCAGGCGCACATCGGCGCGCTGCGCCGCGGTCGGGAACAGCTCGGCGTGCCGGTCGATGAACACCTGCATCATCAGCACCGAAGCGGCGATCAGCAACACCCCGGGTATCGAATTGAGCGTCGTATAGAGATACTGGATCACATCATCGACCCAGCCGCCGAAGTAACCCGCGGCGATGCCCATCGCCAGCGCAAACGGCAGCATCACCAGCGTCGTCAGCGTGCCGATCACCAATGCGGTGCGGATGCTTTTCAGCGTCAAGTAGAGCACATCCTGGCCGACCTTGTCGGTGCCGAGCACGTGATAGTTGATCGCCAGCGCCGCCGTGGCGCCGGCCAGCGTGCACAACAGCAAGAGCACGAGCAGAACCGCGCGCCACGGTGTGGCCGTGTCGCCGCGCCAGATCGCATCCCACGCGACGCGAATCGACAGGCCGCTACGCTGCGCTGCCACGGCGGCGATGCACAGCGCCAGCAGGAACCACGCCACCGCGCCGGCGGCTGCGCCACCGAGCAGGCCGCGCGCGACGCTGGCCGCCCAATCGCCGGCCGGATCCTTCAACTGCGCGCCGCCGTATTTGAGGCGCGGAAAATCGCGCGCCTGCGTGCCGTCGGCGCGTTCGACGGTTTCCATGGCAAAGAGCTGTGTTGCCAGCGGCGCCGAATAGGTTTTTTCGCCGCGCGCGCGCAAGGGCGCCAGCAAGGCATCGAGCGCGCTTCTCACCTCCGCCGCATAAACGACTTTCGCCACCGGCGGACCCGCGACGGTCGCCGCCGGCGCGCTCGCCGGCAAGCGCGGCCGGTAGTGCAGTGAATCGAGCAGACCCACTGCGACAAACAGCAGCAGCACGGTGAGGCCGACCATGCCGCTGGCGGAGTGCCCGACCCGCCGCCACGGCGCGAGCAAATGCTCGCGACCGCGCACGTAGACGACTGTCGCCGCCACCACCGCGACCAGCAGATAAATAAGGCAGTCGGTCCACAGAATGACGGTCTGGAACGGCATCAGGACAACCTCACGCGCGGATCAACGAGGGTATACGAGATGTCGGTCAGCAGCAGGCCGGCGATATACAGCAAAGAGCCAATGAAGACCATTGAGCGGACCACCACGAAATCCTGCGAATTGATGGCGTCGATGGTGTAGCTGCCGAGCCCGGGAATGCCGAAGAAGGACTCCGTGATAAGGCCGCCGATGAACAGAAAGGGGATCGCCACCACCACGCCAGTGAGTATCGGAATCATCGCGTTCTTCAGCACGTGCCGGAACAGCACCGCGCTTTCGGCGAGTCCCTTGGCGCGCGCGGTGCGCACGTAGTCCTTGCTGATTTCCTCAAGAAAGAAGGTGCGGTACATGCGCGTGCTGGCGCCAAAGCTGGAAATGACGCCGACCGCCGCCGGCAGCACGATGAAGCGCCAGGCGTCGGGCCCGCCGGTGTAGCCGGAGATCGGCACCAGATGCCACAGTTTGCCGATCAGATACTGGCCACCGATGATGTAGAACATGCTCGACACCGACATCGCGATCACGCAGGCGACAACACCCCAGAAATCGACGTAACTCGCGCGGAAAAACGCAAACGCCAGCGCACAGGTGATGTAAATCAGCAGACCGACGATGAATGACGGCAGCGCCACCGCCAGACTTGGGCCCATGCGCAGGCGGATTTCGCGCGCGATGTCGCGTCCGTCGTCGGCGCGGCCGAAATCGAACACGAACATGCGCAGCGATTTCTCGAAAAAGATGGTGTCCGTCAAGCGTGCACTGCCGGCGGCCTTGTCGTTGTAAAGAAGCGGCTTGTCGTAGCCGCGTTCCTGCTTCCAGCCGGCGATCGCCTCGGGCGTAACGCGTTTGACGCCGAGCTGCATGCGCGCCATGTCGTCCGGCGTATTGACCAGAAAAAACAGGCCGAAGGTGACGACGTTGACACCGATCAGGATCGGAATCGCATAGAGCAGCCGGCGCAGGATGTAGGCAATCATGCGGCAGCCGTTGCGCGTTCATGGCGCCGCCACGTCAGCACCGCGGGCGCGGCAAACGCCGCCAACAGGGTGAGCATCAGCAGCAGCGGCCACCACTGCGGCGTGTTCCATGCCTGGCGGCGCTCGGCGCGCAATGCAGCGTCGATGCGCTGGTACTTGACCGTGTTGTAGGCGATCTTGTTCGGCTTCAGATTGCGGTACCAAGCGTGGTAGAGCACATAATCCTTCGGATGATAGCCCCACAGCCACGGCGCATCCTCGCGCAGAATTGCAATGGCGCGGTCGATCAGTTGCTGGCGCGCCGCGGAATTCGGCATGTTCTTCATTTCCTCGAACAGTCGGTCGAACTCGGGATTGGCGTAGTTGGCGGCATTTTCGCCGGCGCTTTTGACCTTGCCCTGCGCGCCATGCAGCAGAAAAAGAAAGTTTTCGGGATCGGGATAATCGGCATGCCAGCCCCAGTCGAAAATCTGCGCATTGCCCTTGCGGATCTTGTCCTGAAAACGGTTGTAGTCGGTCGGCCGCACCTGCAACTGGATGTTGATTTTTTCGAACTGTTTCTGATACCACTCGAGGATGGACTTCGCTTCGGCGCCGCGCGCGGTGACGTCGTAGTAGAGCACCAGCGGTGCGCCGGATTTCGCGTCGAGGCCGTTGGGATAGCCGGCTTCGGCGAGCAGTTTTTTCGCCGCTTCGATCGGCTTGCGGCGCGGCACTCCGTTGACCCAGTCGTAAACGACCGGATTGATGCCGGCGGCGCCGTCGCGGAAGCCGAATATGCCGGGCGGGATCGGGCTCTGCGCGGGAATGCCGCGACCGTTCTGGAAGATCGAAATGAATTCCTCATAATCAATTGCGATGGAAATCGCCTGCCGCAATTTGCGCGCGCGCTCCCGGCTCGCAGGGTCGGCGCCGCCACCGACCACCGGGTCGAGCATATTGAACCCCATGTAGTAGGTCGCCACCGCCACCGAAGTCGAAAGCTGGATGTTTTTCTCGCGCATCGAATCGCTGACGCCGGCCTCGCCCTCGATGCCGAAACGCACCGCCTGGTCGAAGGTGTCGGAACTGATGCCGGAATTGTCGTAATAGCCCTGCAGAAACTTGTTCCAGCGCGGGATGCCCTCCTTTTCAAGCGTAAACACCAGTTTGTCGATGAAGGGCAGCGCTTTGCCGGCGTCGGCAAGCAGGCCGCGCTCGGCGTCGCCGGCCTCGCCCTCGGTCGGATAGGTCTCGCCGTGAAAATTCGGATTGCGCTCAAGCACCATCTGCCGGTTCGGATCGTTCTCGGTCAGCATATAGGCACCGGTGCCGACCGGGTACCAGTCGAGCGTCAGGTTTTTCTTCGCCATGCCGGGTTGACCATAAAAACGATCGACCTCCACCGGCACCGGCGCGAAAAAAGGCATCGCCAGCCAGTATTGAAACTGCGGATAGCTGCCCTTCAGCCTGATCCGATAAGTGTAGTCATCGACGACCTCGACGCCGGACAGTGGATACTTCCTGAGATCGAGCCAGGCGTCGCGTTCGCCGCGTTTGATCAAGGCCTCGTTGGCCTGTTTCAGGGTATCCGCATATTCCTTGAGCCCGACGATGTAATCGGCCATCAGGCCGAAGATCGGCGAATGCAAACGCGGATGCGCGAGCCGTTTGATCTCGTATTCGAAATCCTGCGCTTTGAGCTCGCGCGTGCCGGTTTCGCTGAAGTCGGCGAGCACATTGCGCGAGGCGATTTCGGATTCGGTCAGCGCGTGATAGCGGTAGGCGCCGGCGGCATCGCGCGCGAACGCGGGGTGCGGTTGATACATGACGCCGTGTTTGATGCGGATTTCGTAGACGGTGTAAGCCACCGCGCGCGCCGGCGCGGAAGCGGGCAGGCGGTACCCGTTCGCGTCGAGGAAATACGGCTCCGGCACGGCTGCGGCGACGCCCGGAATCAGCGTATAGGGACGCTTGAGGTAGTGATATTGCAGCGGCGGCTCGTAAATCTGCGCGGTAAAAACGATTTCATTCGAGCTGTACGACTGCACCGGATCAAGGTGCTTGGGCCGCTCGGAGAACGACGAGTAGAGAATATTCTGCCCGGACTGCGACGCCGGATAAGGGTCGTTCCAGTTGGCGACGCCGCAGCCGGCCAGCACCAGCAGCGCCACAGCCAGGCCCGGCGCGAACAGTCGAGGCGTCACATGCGGATTCATCGGCAGCCAGTGTAGCGTAATCGCATTGCTGCCGTCAGTGCCGCGGCGGCCGCTGACGATACGCTATAATCGCTCCTGCGCCGCCATCCGCGTTGAGGAATAAAAATGGGTTTTCTGCAAGGCAAAAAAATCCTGATTACCGGACTTCTGAGCACACGCTCGATCGCCTACGGCATCGCTGCCGTGGCGCAGCGTGAAGGCGCCACGCTCGCCTTCACCTACCAGAACGAGGCGATCAAGGATCGCGTAATCACACTCTCGCAGGATTTCAAGACCGACCTGCTGTTCCCCTGCGACGTCGCCTCGGACGCAGAGATTGATGCGCTGTTTGCCGGCCTCGGCAATCACTGGGACGGACTAGACGGCGTCGTGCATGCGATCGCCTTTGCGCCGCGCGAGCAGCTCGATAACGACTATCTGAGTTCGGTCACGCGCGAGGGCTTCCGGATTGCGCACGAAATCAGTTCCTACAGCCTGGCTGCGCTGGCCAAAGCCGCGCAGCCGCTGATGCAGGGCCGCAGCAACGCCTCGCTGCTGACGCTGAGCTACCTCGGCGCGGTGCGCTCGGTGCCGCATTACAACGTCATGGGTTTGGCCAAGGCCAGCCTTGAGGCCAACGTACGCTACATGGCGCAAAGCCTGGGACCGGCCGGCATCCGCGTCAACGGCATTTCCGCCGGCCCGATCAAGACGCTGGCCGCCGCCGGCATCGCCGACTTCTCGAAGCTGCTCGGCTACCACGCCAAACACGCGCCGTTGCGGCGCAATACCACCATCGAGGATGTCGGCAACGCCGCGGCATTCCTGCTGTCCGATCTGGCCGCCGGCATCACCGGCGAGATCATGTATGTGGACGGCGGCTTCAACACCACCGCGCTGGGCGTGCCCGACTAGAGGCTTGGAATTGCCGGTCGGGGATAGAGAAAATCCGGCGGCCGGGATTCGCCTCGACTCGATCGTCGATCGGCTAGCCGCACTCCCGCCTGCTACTGCTGCTGCGTTTTTTCCAGATTGTCCAGACGCAGTTTCACGTCGGCCCTGGACCTGAGATAGGCGACGTAGGCATTGAACTCTTCCTGTCCCATCAACTGACGCAGTTCGTCGGCGGTGGCTTTGCGTTTCGCCGCATCGATGTCTTCAGCATCGACGACCTTCGACACCTTGAGCAGCATAAAGGCGCCGCGACTGCTCTCGACACCGGCGTAGGCGGGCAGCTTGCCGGCGTCGGCCTTGAATACTTCGACAACTTCCGCGGGGGCGAGCCCTTGCATTTCCTTGCGACTGACCAGTTTGGCGGGGCCCCAGTCTGAAACGCTGTCGGTGCCGGCCTTCAGCTTTGCCAGCAGATCGCGGCCGTATTTCGCCGCCAGTTGCGCAGCCTGCTTGATCGTCAGCTGCTTGGCGATCGCCGCGCTGACGTCGGCCAGCGGATAAACGCTCGCCGGCGAATACTCCGTCACACGCGCCGCCACCAGCGTGTTATTGCCGATGTCCACTACTTCGCTGTTGCGTTTGTTCTTGACGACATCGTCGGAAAATATCGCCTGCAGCAATTTCGGATTGTTCAGCAGCTTGTTCTCGGCGCCGCCGCGGCTGACCCAGCCGCCGCTTTGCACGGCAAGCTTCAGCGCATCGGCCGCCGGTTTCAGACTGTCACCCTGCTCGAAGGCAAGATTGCTGAATTGCTCGGCCAGCTCCGAGAAGCGTTTGCTTGCGCGCTGGCGCTTGAGATCGAGCTCGACGGACTTGCGCACATCCTCGAAGCCATGCCCCTTGACGCCGGTGAGACGGATGATGTGATAACCGAACTGGCTTTCGACAATATCGGAAATCTCGCCGGGCTTCATTGCGAAGACGGCTTCCTCGAACGGGCCGGTCATCGCGCCGCGCGGGAAAAAGCCGAGGTCGCCGCCCTTGGCCGCGGAACCGGGATCCTGGGAATTCTTTTTCGCCAGTTCGGCAAACTGCGCCGGATTTTTTTTCACCTGGGCAAGCAGCTTCTCGGCCTGCCCGCGCGCCAGTTTCTTCTGCTCAGCGGAAGCGCTGGCATCCGCGGTGATCAGGATGTGGCTGGCCTGTCGCTCTTCGCCGCGCGCGTACTGCTTGGTGTTCTGCTCGTAATATTGTTTGACGTCGTCTGCCGACACCTCGATCTGGGCTGCCACGGCGTCGAGCGACAGCGTCAGATAATCGACGCGCGCGCGCTCGGCCGCCTTGAATTCGTCCTGATGGCTGTCGTAATACTGCCTGACCGCATCGTCGGCGAGCTTGACCTCGGCCAGAAACTGCTGCGGCTCGATCGCCTTCTGGCTGACCTCGCGCTGCTGCGCATTGAGCCTCAGCAGGCGCTCGGCGACTGCGCCGGCGACGATTGAACTGCTGCGGTAGGCGTCGGTGGTGCGCTCGACCATGAGATCGCGCCGCAGGCCGGTCTCGAAGCTGACCGGCGTCATGTTCTGGCGCTTGAGGAGTTCGGTATAACGCTCGTTCGAAAATTTTCCGCCGTCGAGAAATGCCGGCTGTTCGGCGATCAGCTGCTGCAATTGCGAATCGCCGATCAGCACGCCGCCTGAAACCGCTCGATCGATCAACAGGCGCTGGCGCACGATGCCATCGACCACCGCAGAGCGCACTTCGGGGCTGTCGAGCAATCCGGGCGGCACACTGCCGCCGATCATGCGCTGCAGCGCAGCCTGGCGGTCCTGCAGCGCCTGGGCGTATTCCTGCTGGGTAATCGGCCGGCCGTTGACCTCGCCGACTTCACCGCTGCGGTCGGTGCCGCGGAAATACGAATCGACGCCGAAAAACGCGAACGGCAGGAAAATGATGGCCAGAACGATCTGGATCAGCATTTTATGCTTATGGACAAAATCAAACATGTCGGGTCACCGATGTGCAAGCTGCATTGAGCGCGCCAAAAAAAAGGCGAACATGCGTTCGCCTCGGTTAAGCTGGCGGAGTGGACGGGACTCGAACCCGCGACCCCCGGCGTGACAGGCCGGTATTCTAACCAACTGAACTACCACTCCATTCCTGCAGCACAACATGAAACACTGCCGAGCCTCGCCAACTGGTGGGTGCTGACGGGCTCGAACCGCCGACATTCGCCTTGTAAGGGCGACGCTCTACCAACTGAGCTAAGCACCCGCCGCCAATTGCATTCGCGGCCTATGATGAATTTGGGGTAGATGTGGCTTGCACATCTACCCCAAACGAACCTGCAGAACCGGTCGGATCGCGCTAGTTTACCGCATCTTTGAGTGCCTTACCAGCCGTGAACTTGGGCACCTTAGCAGCCTTGATCTTGATCGCCTCGCCGGTGCGCGGGTTGCGGCCGGTGCGTGCCGCGCGCTTGGCAACGCGAAACGTACCGAAGCCGACCAGCGTAACGCTGCCGCCTTTTTTCAATGCATTCTTGATGCCGTTGAGCGCTCCGTCGAGCGCCTTCTCGGCGGACGCCTTCGAAATATCGGCGGTCTTGGCGACCACCTCAACCAACTCGGCTTTGTTCACGAAACTCCCCTTTTTACAATTCGAGCAATTTTTTAATAAATCTGGATATTCAACCGGTATTCTTTTCGTCGATCTGTTTTGCGCCGTGACGAGGCAGCTACCGCAACGTCCGGACCGGCCGATGCTTGTGACCGCGCCTGTTTATAACAAGCGCGAATTTGCGGTGTCAAGGAACTGCGCCGCAGTTGACGCAGATTATGCATAAACCTGTGCCAATTTGCGCAACGCAACTTCCGCGCCATTCGCCGCAGCGCGAAAATTCACGCGGCGGCGGATTGACAAGCAGGCATCAGTGTTTTACAGCGGGGGCGCTCGGCTGCTCGACGGCCGGCGGCGGCGTCTCGGTTTTCTCGGCGAGCGCTTCGGGCTTGCGCTCAAGCGCGAACTCAAGCACCTGGTCGATCCATTTGACCGGATGAATATCCAGGCGGTTCTTGATGTTATCCGGAATGTCGGCAAGATCCTTGACGTTCTCCTGCGGGATCAGCACGGTCTTGATGCCGCCGCGATGTGCCGCCAACAGTTTTTCCTTCAAACCGCCGATCGGCAGCACTTCGCCGCGCAGGGTGATTTCACCCGTCATCGCAACGTCGGCGCGCACCGGTATGCCGGTCAGCGCCGACACCATGGCGGTGCAGATGCCGATGCCTGCGCTGGGTCCGTCCTTCGGCGTGGCGCCTTCGGGCAGGTGAATGTGGATGTCATTCTTCTGGTAGAACTCTTCGTTGATGCCGAGCTTGCGCGAACGACTGCGCACCACCGACAACGCAGCCTGGATAGACTCCTGCATCACGTCGCCGAGTTTGCCGGTCGTAATCGTCTTGCCCTTGCCCGACAGCACCGCGCTCTCGATCGTCAGCAACTCGCCGCCGACCTCCGTCCACGCGAGACCGGTAACCTGCCCGACCTGGTTGTTTTTCTCGGCGAGACCGAAGGTATAGCGGCGCACGCCGAGGAACTTGTCGAGATTGCGCGAGTTGACGGCGATCTTGCTCTGCGCCTTCTCGCCGTCGCGCGTAACCAGCATCTTGACCACCTTGCGGCAGATCTTCGACACCTCGCGCTCGAGGCTGCGCACGCCGGCTTCACGCGAGTAATAGCGGATGATGTCGCGCACCGCGCTTTCGGAAACCGAGATTTCGTCCGCCTTCAGGCCGTGCCCCTTCATCTGCTTGGGCAGCAGGTGATGCGTCGCAATGTGCACCTTTTCGTCTTCGGTATAACCGGACAGGCGAATCACTTCCATGCGATCAAGCAGCGCCGGCGGAATATTCAGCGTGTTGGCAGTGGCCACGAACATGACGTCGGAAAGATCGTATTCAACCTCGACGTAATGATCGACGAAGGTGTGGTTCTGTTCCGGATCGAGCACCTCAAGCAGAGCGGATGCCGGATCGCCGCGGAAATCCATCCCCATCTTGTCGACCTCGTCGAGCAGGAACAGCGGATTCCTGACACCGACCTTGGTCATGTTCTGCAGTATCTTGCCCGGCATCGAACCGATGTAGGTGCGGCGATGACCGCGGATCTCGGCTTCGTCGCGCACGCCGCCGAGCGACATTCGGATGAATTTGCGGTTGGTCGATTTGGCGATCGACTGGCCGAGCGAGGTCTTGCCCACGCCGGGCGCGCCGACCAGACACAGAATGGGCGCCTTCATCTTGTCCACGCGCTGCTGCACGGCGAGGTACTCGACGATGCGTTCCTTGACCTTCTCGAGGCCGTAGTGATCCTCGTCCAGCACCGCTTCCGCATGTTTCAAATCGGTGCTGATCTTGCTTTTCTTTTTCCATGGCAGCGAAACGACCGCATCGATGTAGTTGCGCACGACGGTGGCTTCCGCCGACATCGGCGACATCAGGCGCAGCTTCTTCAGCTCCGCTTCGGCCTTCTTGCGCGCTTCCTTCGGCATGTGCGCGGACTTGATGCGCTTGTCCATTTCATCCAGATCGGCGCCCTCTTCGAGCTCGCCGAGTTCCTTCTGGATCGCCTTGACCTGTTCGTTCAGGTAGTACTCGCGCTGACTCTTCTCCATCTGGCGCTTGACGCGCCCGCGGATGCGCTTTTCGACCTGCAGGATGTCGAGTTCGCCCTCGACCAGCATCAACAGATGTTCCAGACGTTTTTTCGCCTCGAACATTTCGAGCACTTCCTGCTTCTGCTCGAGCTTGAGCGGCAGATGCGCGGCAATCGTGTCAGCGAGCCGCCCCGGTTCGTCGATCCCGCCGAGTGAAGTCAGGATTTCCGGCGGAATCTTCTTGTTGAGTTTGACGTACTGGTCGAACTGCGCAACCAGCGTGCGGCGCAGCGCCTCGGTTTCGGGCGTGATCTCATTGTCGGCCTCGACCGGCGTCGATTCCACGCCGTAATGGGTCTTGAGATCGACGATGCGGTCGATCTGCGCGCGTTGCGTGCCCTCGACCAGCACCTTGACCGTGCCGTCGGGCAGTTTGAGCATCTGCAAAATGTTCGCCACCGCGCCGACGGCGTACATGTCTTCGGGCGCCGGCTCATCCTTGGCGGCCGATTTCTGCGCCACCAGCACGATACTCTTGCCGGCCTCCATCGCGGTCTCGAGGGCCTTGATCGATTTCGGACGGCCGACGAACAGCGGGATGACCATGTGCGGAAAAACCACCACATCGCGCAACGGCAACAAAGGCAGCTGGGCAACGGTTACAGGGTCATTGGGAATGGACATTACGGTTCCTGGTTAAAAGACACAAATGGGTTGTGAGGGCGAACCCCGCGAATTCAAGCACCCGAACCGCCCGCCGCCGCTTGCGCAGGGGGGCGACACTTGAATTATACCGATCCCGCCACTTTGGGCTGGTCGGAATAGATGAGCAAAGGCCGCGCATCTGTGGAGATTGCGCCTTCATCGACCACCACCTTGATGACGTTCTCGAGCGACGGCAGGTCGAACATGGTGTCGAGCAGCGTCTGTTCGAGAATCGAGCGCAGGCCGCGCGCGCCGGTCTTGCGTTCAAGCGCCTTGTGGGCGATCGCGCGCAGCGCGCTGTCGCGCAACTCGAGTTCAACGCCCTCCATCGAGAACATCTTCTGATACTGCTTCATCAGCGCGTTCTTCGGCTCGGTCAGAATCTGGATCAACGCCGCCTCGTCGAGCTCCTCGAGTGTGGCCACCACCGGCAGGCGGCCGACGAACTCCGGAATCAACCCGTATTTGATAAGGTCTTCCGGCTGCACGTCGCGCAGAACCTGGCTCATGTCCTTGCGGTTGTCCTGACTCTTCACCTCGGCGCCGAAGCCGATGCCGCCCTTTTCGGAACGCGCGCGGATCACCTTGTCGAGGCCGTCGAAAGCGCCGCCGCAGACAAACAGGATATTGGTCGTATCGACCTGCACGAATTCCTGGTTCGGATGCTTGCGCCCGCCCTGCGGCGGCACCGAGGCGATGGTGCCCTCGATCAGTTTCAGCAGCGCCTGCTGCACGCCCTCGCCCGAAACATCGCGCGTGATCGACGGATTGTCGGATTTGCGCGAAATCTTGTCGATTTCGTCGATGTAGACAATGCCGCGCTGCGCCTTCTCGACGTCGTAGTCGCACTTCTGCAGCAGCTTCTGGATGATGTTTTCGACATCCTCGCCGACATAGCCGGCCTCGGTCAGCGTCGTCGCATCCGCCATCACGAAAGGAACATTGAGCAGGCGCGCCAGCGTCTGCGCGAGCAACGTTTTGCCCGACCCGGTCGGCCCCACCAGCAGGATGTTGCTCTTGGCGAGCTCGACGTCGTCGTTTTTCGCCAGGTTCTTCAGCCGCTTGTAGTGGTTGTAGACGGCGACCGACAGGATCTTCTTGGCGTTCTCCTGACCGATCACGTATTGATCGAGAATCTCGCGAATCTCATGCGGCACCGGCAGATCGGACTTGGCGCCCTTGCCGCCGTGTTCGCTCTGCGTCTCCTCGCGGATGATGTCATTGCACAGCTCGATGCATTCGTCGCAGATGAACACCGACGGGCCCGCAATCAGCTTGCGCACCTCGTGCTGGCTCTTGCCACAGAAAGAGCAGTAGAGAAGCTTCTCGCCGCCGATCTTGTCTGACATAGTTAGTGTTCCTTAGCGCCCTGACTGAAAGAGATTATTTCGCGGATTCGGCCCGGTTGGACAGGACTTTATCCACCAATCCGTACTCAACCGCCTGCACCGCCGACAGGAAATTGTCGCGGTCGGTGTCTTTCTCGATATCGTCGATCGGCTTGCCGCTATGGTGCGCCATGATCTCGTTGAGGCGCGCCTTGAGGAATAATATCTCTTTGGCGTGAATCTCGATGTCGGACGCCTGCCCCTGAAAACCGCCCATCGGCTGGTGAATCATTACCCGCGAATTGGGCAGGCAGAAACGCTTGTTCTTGGCGCCCGCCGTCAGCAGCAGCGCGCCCATGCTGGCGGCCTGACCGATGCACAGGGTCGACACGTCCGGTTTGATGAACTGCATCGTATCGTAAATGGCCAGCCCCGCCGACACCGAGCCGCCGGGCGAGTTGATATAGAGCGAAATATCCTTGTCCGGGTTTTCGGATTCGAGAAACAGCAACTGCGCGACGATGACGTTGGCGGTGATTTCGTTCACCGGCCCGACCAGAAACACCACGCGCTCCCTGAGCAGGCGCGAATAGATGTCGTAGGCGCGTTCGCCGCGGCCGCTCTGCTCGATCACCATCGGGATCAAGCCGAGCGCCTGCGGTTCCATGCCCGTGCGCTGCCAGTCGGACTGCATCATTTACCGCTCCCCATCAATTCATCAAAATCGGTTTTCTTGTCCGACACCTTGGCGTTGGCCAGTGCCCAGGCCACCACGTTTTCCTCGACCGCCATCGACTCGATCTCGCGCAGCCGCTCGGGCGACTGGTAATACCACTTCACCACCTGCTCGGGCGCCTCGTAGGTCTGCGCCTGCTCCTCGACCATCGCGCGTACCTGCTCGGGCTTGGCCTGCAGGCCGTGCGCCTTCACCACTTCAGCGAGGATCAATCCCAGTTTGACGCGGCGCTGCGCCGCTGGTTCAAACATCGCGCCGTCGATCGGCAGATTGCCGCCCTTGACGCCGCGCGCCTCCAGTTCCTGCTTCATCGACGCGGACATCCTTTCGATTTCCATTTCCACCAGCGATTTAGGCACCACCACCTCGGTGCCGTCGATCAGCGCCTGCATGATCTGGTCCTTGACCTTGCCATTAACGCGGCGTTTCACCTCGCGTTCCAGATTCTCGCGTACTTCCTTGCGCATCGTTTCCAAACTGCCGTCGGCAACGCCCAGCGCCTTGGCGAAATCGGCGTCCACCGGCGGCAAGCGGGGCTCCGCAACGCTTTTCAGCTTGACTTCGAAAGTCGCTGATTTACCAGCAACTTCCTTGCCGTGATAATCGTCCGGGAAACGCAAATCAAAGGTCTTGGCCGCGCCCGTCAACATACCTACGACCTCACTCTCGAAATCCTTGAGCAGGCGGCCTTCGCCCAGAATGATGGAAACATCGCTGCCGGTGCCACCCTCGAAAGGCGTGCCGCCGATGGTGCCGGCAAAATCGATGGTCACGCGGTCGCCGGCGGCGGCGGCGCGGCTGACATTCCCATAGGTCGCGCGCTGCTTGCGCATGATCTCGAGGGTCTTGTCGACCTCGGCCTCGCTGGTGTCGACCTGCGGCCGCTCGATCGTCGCCTTGGCGATATCGCCGACGGCGATCTCGGGATAAATTTCGAAGGTCGCGCTGAACTCGACCGGCATCGCGCCTTCGGCGGCACCCTTCGGTTCGAAATGCGGATAGCCGGCGATTTTCAGATTCTGCGCGCGCACCGCTTCGCCGAAATTTTTCTGCAGCACGTCGCCGAGCACTTCGCGCCGCACCTGTTCTCCGTACTGCTGGGCGACCACCTTCAACGGCACCTTGCCGGGACGGAAGCCGTGCATCTTGACGTTGCGCGCGAGCTGCTTGAGACGGGTTTCGACCTCACCGTCGATTTCGGCCGGGGCCAGCGTGATATCGAGACGCCGCTCGAGTTGACCGGTTTGTTCCAGAGTTGCTGCCATGTGATTTCCTATACCTGAGTCTGAAGGGTGCGGGTCCTGGTGCGAAAGGAGGGACTCGAACCCACACGCCTTTCGGCGCCAGAACCTAAATCTGGTGCGTCTACCAATTCCGCCACTTTCGCAACATGTTGATTGTAATATAATTGCGCCACACCCGTTGGCTGGTCCTAAAAGGCCGTTAACCCAAGGTAATCCCTTGTAATTCCGGCTGTTTCCGGCGACCACGTGCCCATCGACCATTACGAAAATTTTCCTATTGCCTCGATCCTGCTGCCGGCGCGCCTGCGGCAGCCGGTCGAGTTGATCTACCGCTTCGCGCGCAGCGCCGACGATTTTGCCGACGAGGGCACGCGGCCGGACCACGAACGCCTGATGCTGCTCGCGAGTTACGGCGACGAGTTGCGCATGATCGAGCGCGGCGAACGCTCGCGCGTGCCGCTTTTTCAGGAACTAGGTCCGGCGATCAAACAACACCAATTGCCGATTCAGTTGTTCCACGATCTGCTCTCCGCATTCGCGCAGGACGTGACCAAAAAACGCTACGCCGATTACAGCGATGTGCTCGACTATTGCCGCCGCTCGGCCAATCCGGTCGGCCGCCTGCTGCTGGCGCTGTATCAGGCAGCGACGCCCCTGAACCTGCGTTATTCGGACAACATTTGCTCGGCGCTGCAGGTGATCAATTTTTTACAGGACATCCGAATCGATTACGCCACCGGCCGCATCTACATGCCGCAGGACGAACTCGCGCGCTTCAATGTCAGCGAAACGGCGATCGCCGCCGGCACCGTCAACGCCGCGTGGCGCAGCTTCATGACCTTTCAAATCACCCGTACGCGCCGCCTTTTGCTCGACGGCGCACCGCTCGGCCGCGTGCTGCCCGGTCGCATCGGCCTTGAAATGCGCATGATCATCGCCGGCGGCGAGCGCATCCTGACCAAGATCGCCGCGAACGGCTGCGATGTTTTCAGACGGCGGCCGGTATTGCGCATGCATGACTGGCCACTGATGCTGCTGCGCACGCTCTCGCTGAAATAATACAGATGCCCCCCGACGAATACTGCCAGCAGAAAGCCGCCGGATTTACCAGCGCTGCAGACATGGCAGTTGTTTTCGTCCATGCTATACGGCTGCCGCAATGACACCAGACGAGTACTGCCAGCAAAAAGCCGCGCAGAGCGGCTCAAGCTTTTACTACAGCTTTCTGTTCCTGCCGCCGCTGCGGCGGCGTGCGATCACTGCGTTTTATGCGTACTGTCGCGAAGTTGATGACGTCGTCGATGAATGCACCGACCTCGGCGTCGCGCGCACCAAGCTGGCGTGGTGGCGCACCGAAACCGCCGCGATATACGAGGGCAAAGCGAAACACCCGGTCGCGCTGGCGCTCGCCGCGCTGCTGCCGTCGCTCAAGATCGAACAGGCGCATCTGCAGGAAATCATCGACGGCATGGAGATGGACCTCACGCAGCACCGCTACCGCAATTTCGATGACCTTAAACAATACTGCCACCTCGTCGCCGGCGTGGTCGGTCTGGTATCGGCGGAGATTTTCGGCTACACCAACGCCGACACCCTGAAATATGCGGAAAATCTCGGCATCGCGTTCCAGCTGACCAACATCATCCGCGATGTCGGCGAGGATGCGCGGCGCGACCGCGTCTACCTGCCGCTCGACGAACTCGCTCGTTTCAACGTCAGCGTCGCCGACATCATGCACGCGCGCCATACCGAAGCTTTCACCCGCCTGATGGAGTTTCAAGTCGAACGCGCGCTCGAGTATTACAGCACCGCGATGCGATGGCTGCCGGCCGAAGACCGCCGTGCGCAACGCACCGGCCTCATCATGGCGGCGATCTACCGCACCCTGCTCGACGAATTGCGCGCGGATGGCCTGCGCGTGCTGACCCACCGCACCTCGCTGACGCCGCTGCGCAAGCTGTGGATCGCATGGAAGACCTGGATCAAAGCCTGACCGCATCAGCCGGAAATCAAATAATCAAATCAACGGACACGAGGAAAACCGCGATGGACCTGCAACTCAAAAACAAAACCGCGCTCGTCACCGGCGCCAGCCAGGGGATCGGCCGCGCCATTGCCAAAGGTCTCGCTGCCGAGGGCGTGCGCCTTTGCATCGCCGCGCGCCGGCGCGAACTGCTGGAAGAACTTTCGCGCGAAATCATCGCCGCCGGCGGTATCGAACCGTCCATCGTCATCGTCGATATTATGGAAGAAGGCGCGCCGCAGCGGCTGGCTGAAGAAGCGAAACGTTTGCTCGGCGGCGTCGGCATTCTGATCAACAGCGCCGGCGGCAGCCAGCCGGCGATTCCCTTCGATGCCCCGGAATCCGACTGGGAGCACGGCATGACGCTCAATTTCGTGCGCGTGCGCCAGCTCACCCACGCGGTGCTGCCGCAGATGATCGATGCCAACTGGGGCCGCATCATCAACATCAGCGGCAAATCCGAACCCGAACGCCTGCTGACGGCGACTTCGGCCAAGGCGGCGATTCATGCGTGGGCCAAGGGCCTGTCGCGCGAAGTCGGCAAACACGGCATCACCGTCAATTCGATTCCGCCCGGCCGCATCATGAGCGAACAGATCCGCCGCAAGTACCCGCCGGAATTCCGCGCCGAACAATCGGCGCGCGAAATCCCGGTCGGCCGTTATGGCGAACCCGAAGAGCTCGCCTGCCTCGCCGTTTTTCTGTCGTCGCCGGTCGCCGGTTACATCACCGGTACCGTAATGCCGGTGGACGGCGGCCTGCGCCGCTACGCGTTTTAGCGCATGCGCGCCTCGCTATAATCGGCGCCTGCGGGAGCACCGACCATGCAAACCAGCATTCCCTGCGTCATCATGCGCGGCGGCACTTCGCGCGGTCCGTTTTTTCTTGCCGGCGACCTGCCCGCAGACAGCGCGACGCGCGACGCGGTGCTGCTGGCCGTCATGGGCTCGCCGCATGAAATCCAGATCGACGGCATCGGCGGCGCGCATTCGGTGACCAGCAAGGTCGCCATCATCAGCAAGTCAAAGCGCGCCGGTGCCGATGTCGATTATTTCTTCGCGCAGGTGCAGATCAAAGAACGATTCGTCGATACCAAACCCACCTGCGGCAATATGCTGGTTGCCGTTGGCCCGTTTGCGATCGACGCCGGACTGGTAGCAGCAACCGGCGACGAAACCCGCGTGCGGATTTACAGCGTCAACACCGAAGCGCTGGTTGAGGCCATCGTGCAGACGCCTGACGGCCGCGTGCAATATGAGGGCGACGCCTCGATCGACGGCGTGCCGGGCACCGCGGCGCCGGTCGGCATCAACTTTCAGGATGCCATCGGCGCCGTCACCGGCAAGATGTTGCCCACCGGACAGCCGCGCGACGTCATTGACGGCATCGAGGTGAGCTGCGTCGATATCGCCATGCCGATCGTCATGATGCGCGCCGCCGACCTTGGCAAGAGCGGCCGCGAAACCGCAACAGAACTCGATGCCGACCGCGCACTGCTTGCGCGCATGGAAGCGATCCGCCGCAAGGCCGGCGTGCTGATGGGCATGGGCGACGTTGCGAAGAACGTGGTGCCGAAGCTCGCGCTGCTCGCCGCGCCGCGCGCCGGCGGCACCATCAGCTCGCGCTACTTCGTGCCGGAAACCTGCCACAAGTCGCACCCGGTAACCGGCACCGTCTGCATCAGCGCCGCCTGCGCGATCCCCGGCACCATTGCCGCCGAAATCGCCCCGCTCAAACCGGCGCCGCAGGGCATGGTAAAAATCGAGCATCCCTCCGGGATGATTCTGATCGACCTCGACGCCGACTTCACCAACGGCTGCCAGGATCTGCGCCGCGCTGCCCTTGTGCGCACCGCGCGCCGCATTTTCGAAGGCCATGTACTGGTGCCGTCGGCAGTGTGGAATGGCGCGCCGCGCGGCGCCTGATTCAGCTGCGATGGCGACCGCGCCCACAGTCGCCGTCATCGGCGGTGGTTACGCCGGGATGGCGACCGCCGTCTCACTGGCGGCGCAAAACATCAGCGTCACCGTCTTCGAAGCCGGCAAACAACCGGGCGGTCGCGCGCGCCGCGTCGATCACCAGAACACCGCGCTCGACAACGGCCTGCACATCCTGAGCGGCGCCTACAGCGAAACACTGCGCCTGATCTGCCTGGTCAACCCGCAACATGAAAGCGCGCTGCTGCGCATCCCGCTGGCGTGGCATATGCATCGCGAATTCGATCTTGTTGCGCCGCGCCTGCCCGCGCCGCTGCACCTCTTGATCGCGCTGTTGGGCGCACGCGGTGCCGGACTGGGTGAACGCTTTGCGATAATCCGTTTTATCGCCGAACTCAAACGCGCTGACTTTTGTCTCGCCGTTGACTGCAGCGTCGAACAACTGCTGGGCTATTTCAAACAAAGCGACTTCATGCAGCGCGTATTCTGGCGCCCGCTGTGCGTCGCCGCATTGAACACGCCGCCGGCGATCGCCTCGGCGCAGGTTTTCATCAATGTGCTGCGCGACACCCTGAACGCCTCACGCGAAGCGAGCGACCTCCTTCTGTCGCGCGTCGATTTGTCGGCGCTGTTTGCGGAGCCCGCCGCGGCCTTCATCGCGCGACACGGCGGCAACATCAGGCTGGGCACCCGCGTCACCGCACTCGAACCGCTCGATGCCGGGTTCGCGGTTGAAGCGAGCGGCGAGCGCGCCGCATTCAGCCATGTCGTCTGTGCACTGCCGCCGCATCAGGTCGGCGCTTTTATCGATGGCATTCCCGCGCTTGCCGGGGCCGCAACGATGATCGCGCAATTCCGCTACCAGCCGATTTACTCGGTGTGGCTGCAATATCCGTCGCCGGTAACGCTGCCGCACCCCATGCTCGGTTTCGCCGACGGCCCGCTGCACTGGCTGTTCGACCGCGGCACGCTGTGCGGACAAAGCGGCCTGATTGGCGCGGTAATTTCCGCTGAAGGCGCGCATCAGGAACTCACGCAAGATGAACTCGGCGCGCTGGCGCAATCAGAAATTGCGCGCCGCATCGGCGGACTGCCGCCGCCGCAGTGGGTGCGCGTGATCGCCGAAAAACGCGCCACCTTCGCCTGCACGCCGGGATTGCAACGCCCGACCTCGGTGACGCCACTGAAAAATTTCTACCTCGCCGGCGATTACACCGCGAGCGAATATCCGGCGACGCTGGAAACCGCGGTGCGCAGCGGCATCGCCTGCGCCGCAGCGATCACCGCGCGCTAGCAACGCCGTCGCTGGTAGCGACGGTATAATTGAGTAATCAACTAAAACGACGGTGCGGAGGATGCGCGGTGGCTGAACGTGAATCGATGGAATACGATGTATTGATCGTCGGCGCCGGTCCGGCCGGTCTCGGTGCGGCTATTCGCCTGAAACAACTCGCCGCCACGGCGGGCCATGAAGTCAGCGTCTGCGTGATCGAAAAAGGCTCCGAAGTCGGCGCGCATATTCTGTCCGGTGCGGTAATGGATCCGATTGCGCTCAACGAACTGCTGCCGAACTGGCAGGAACTCGGCGCCCCGCTCAATGCACCGGTAAGCGAAGACCGCTTTCTGATTTTGACCGAGAAATCGTCCTATCGCGTGCCGACCTTCATGCTGCCGAAGTGTTTTCAGAACCACGGCAATTACGTCATCAGTCTCGGCAACGTGGTGCGCTGGCTCGGCCAGCAGGCCGAGGCCGCCGGCGTCGAAATATTCCCGGGCTTCGCCGCTGCGGAAGTGCTCTACAACGACGACGGCTCGGTCAAGGGTGTGGCCACCGGCGACATGGGCATCGGCAAGGACGGCAAGCCGACCGACGCCTACCAGCCCGGCATGGAACTGCACGCCAAATACACTTTTTTCGCCGAAGGCTGCCGCGGCCATCTGGGCAAGCAGTTGCAGGCAAAATTCAAACTGCGCGACGGCGTCGACCCGCAGGTCTACGGAATCGGCCTGAAGGAACTGTGGGAGATCGAACCCGGTAAACACCAGACGGGTCTCGTCATGCACACCGCAGGCTGGCCGCTCGACAGCGCCACCTACGGCGGCTCCTTCCTCTACCACATGGAAAACAATCTGGTCGCCGTCGGCTACGTGGTGGGGCTCGCCTACACCAATCCGTACCTCAGCCCCTACGAGGAATTCCAGCGTTATAAAACGCATCCCGAGGTGCGCCGCTTTCTCGACGGCGGCAAACGCCTGTCGTATGGCGCGCGCGCGATCTCGGCCGGCGGCCTGCAATCGCTGCCGAAACTGACCTTCCCCGGCGGCTGCCTGATCGGCGACGACGCGGGTTTTCTCAATGCCTCGCGCATCAAGGGCAGTCATTGCGCCATCAAATCGGGAATGCTGGCCGCCGAAGCGGCGTTTGACGCGCTTAAAGCCGGCCGCGGCGCCGACGAACTGGCCGGCTATCCGGAAGCCTTCCGCAAAAGCTGGCTGCATGACGAACTGCATCGCGCGCGCAATTTCAAACCGTGGATGGCCAAGGGCCTTTACACCGGCACGCTGATGGTCGGTATCGATCAGGTGGTGTTCGGCGGCAAGGCGCCATGGACGCTGCATCATCAGCACTCGGACAATGAAACGCTGCTGCGCAAATCCGAGGCGGCACCGATTGCCTATCCGAAAGCCGACGGCGCGCTGACCTTTGACCGGCTGTCGTCGGTGTTTTTGTCGGGCACCAATCACGAAGAAAACCAGCCTGCGCATCTGACACTCAAAGACGCCTCGGTGCCGGTCAACGTCAATCTCGAACTCTACGACGCGCCGGAACAACGCTACTGCCCGGCCGGTGTCTACGAAATCGTGCGCAATGACGACGGCCTCAATCCGCGCCTGCAGATCAACGCGCAGAACTGCGTGCACTGCAAAACATGCGATATCAAGGATCCGACGCAGAACATCGTGTGGGTCACGCCGGAAGGCGGCGGCGGGCCGAACTACTCGAACATGTGATTTGGCCTTAGGTCTGAAACCCCTGAAGAACCGTAGCGAGCAGAGCGAGGCGCGAGGAGACGCGCAGCGAGGGACGAGACATAACGCCAGTTAGGTGAGGACAGAGCGAGCACGCGACGAAGCGAATCGATCGCGCAGTAGGTTATTCAGGGGTTTCAGTTACTTGCCGAGCATGGCGTCGCGCAGCCGCCCGTCCACCGGCTTGTTGCCAAGCCAGATGTGCAGCAGCGCATTGAAGAAATCGGCGCCCGGTATGACCAGCTTGGATTCGCCGTTGACCGTGATGCGCGTGCCGGTGTCGGGCAGATAATCGAGCTGCACCACGCCGCCGCGGCCGAGCGTCTTGATCGAACTCATCATGCTGTTGAGATCGCGGATGCGTTTCTCGACCAGCGCCAGTTCGTGAGGCGACAGGTTGACCGCCAGCGCGTTGTTCACCGAAGTCACCAGATCCTGCGCGGTCACCTCGTTGGCGAGTATATGCATGGTGACGCGCTTGGCCCCCGCGTCGGCGAACACCGCGTCGCTGTCGTTCTTCTTTTCCTGCAGATAGAGACTGCCGACGTAAACCTTGATGAAGGCCAGCTTGTGACGCACGCCGGCGCCGTTCAGGACGAGCGTCGGGCCGCCCTTCACGATTTCGATTTTGTCGTCGAGCTTGACGCCCTCGATTTCCAGCGCCAGCACGGGTGCCGCGGCGAATACCAGAGCCATCAATCCGGCGAACAGCGCCGCTCCCGCGCTGCGCCACGTATAGCAATTTGTCATGCGGAAGATTCTACAGCGATTCGAACACGCCGGCAGCCCCCATGCCGGTGCCGATGCACATTGTCACCATGCCGTAACGTTGTTTGCGCCGGCGCAGGCCATGCAGCAACGTTGCGGTGCGGATCGCGCCGGTTGCACCCAAAGGGTGCCCCAATGCAATCGCGCCGCCCAGCGGATTGACCTTCGCCGGATCGAGCCCGAGATCCTTGATCACCGCCAGCGATTGGGCCGCGAACGCCTCGTTGAGCTCGATCCAGTCGAGATCCGTGATCGAAAGACCGATCTGGTGCAACACCTTGGGGATCGCCTTGACCGGGCCGATACCCATGATTTCCGGCGGCACACCGGCCACCGCGTAACCGAGAAAACGGCCGAGCGGCGACAGATTGAATTTTTTCATTGCCGTTTCGCTCATCAAAACGACCGCGCCGGCGCCGTCCGACATCTGCGAGCTGTTGCCCGCCGTCACCGAACCCTTAGCGGCGAACACCGGTTTGAGTTTGGCGAGCCCTTCGACCGAGGTGTCGCGGCGCGGACCTTCGTCGGCGATTGCGTTACGACGCCTTTCGCCGATCTCGCGCGTGGCGAGATCCGGCACATGCTCGACCACTTCGTAGGGCGTGATCTCGGCGGCGAATTCGCCGGCATCCGCGGCGTGCAGGGCGCGACGGTGACTTTCGGCGGCAAACAGATCCTGCTGTTCGCGGCTGACGTTCCACTGCGCCGCCACCTTCTCGGCAGTGATACCCATACCGAAACCAATCGCGATGTTATCGTTCCTGAAAATGTCCGGGCTGAACGACGGCTTGTTGCCGCCCATCGGGATCATGCTCATGCTCTCGGTGCCGGCGGCGATCATGACGTCGGTCTCGCCAAGCCGGATGCGGTCGGCAGCCAGTGCCACCGCCTGCAGCCCCGACGAGCAGAAGCGGTTGATGGTGAGACCCGACACCGTGTTCGGCAATCCGGCAAGCAGCAAGGCAACGCGCGCGACGTTCATGCCCTGCTCCGCCTCCGGCATCGCGCAACCGGCAATAACGTCGTCGATCGCCTGCGGATCGAGGCCCGGGCATTGCGCCAGCGCCGCCTTCAGCACATGCGCCAGCAGATCGTCGGGGCGCACGTTTTTGAACATGCCGCGCGGCGCCTTGCCGACCGGCGAACGCGTGGCAGCGACAATATAGGCGTCCTGCACTTGTCTGGTCATGGCGTGCTCCGGTCCTAGTTGCGCAGCGGCTTGCCGGTTTTCAGCATCTGCTCGATACGCGCCTGCGTTTTTTCCGTCGCCAGCAGTTCCATGAAATGCCGGCGCTCGAGATCGAGCAGCCATTGTTCATCGACCAGACTGCCGGCTTCGACATCGCCGCCGCACATGACATCGGCGATCTTGCAGGCGATCAGGTAATCGTGTTCGGAAATGAAACCGCCTTCGCGCATGTTGGCAACATAGGCCTTGATCGTCGCCGCCGCCGAGCGGCCGAGCACAGGAATGTCGCACGGCTTCAACGGCGGCCGGTAACCGGCTTCGGCCAGCGCGCGCGCCTCGGTCTTGGCGATCGCCAGCAATTCGAAACGGTTCATTACCACACGGTCGCTCGCACGCAGATAACCGATTTCGCGCGCATGCTCGGCGCTGCGCGCGACACTCGCCATCGCTACCGTTTCAAAATAGCGCCGCAAAAACGGAAACGCATCGCCGCCCTTCGCTTCCTGCGCCGCACGCAGCGCGAACTCCTTGCAACCGCCGCCGGCCGGCAGCAAACCGACGCCGACTTCAACCAGACCGATATAGCTTTCGAGCGTGGCCACGGCGCGGTCGCAATGCATGACGAATTCGCAGCCGCCGCCGAGCGCGAGGCCATCGACCGCCGCCACCGTCGGCACCATCGAATACTTGAGTTGCTGCGTGGTGATCTGAAACTGCTCAACGAGATGCTCGACTTCGGCAAGTTTGCCCGCCATCAACTGGTCGGCGACATTCAGCGTGCGCGCCGCCTTGAGCACCGCGGCTTCGGCGCTTTTTTTGAATTGGCGGAACAGTTTGCCGGCCGCCGACGGCGGCGTGCGCGGGCCGTCACCCGGCGTAGTCTTTTTCAGGTTGGCGCCGACCGAAAACGGCGGCTCGGTCTGCCAGATCACCAGTGCGGCGTAATTGCGTTCGGCCTCATCGATCGCCTGCAGCACACCATCGAGCACCTCATTGCCGATCGCGTGCATCTTGCTCTTGAAACTGACAATCGCGATGTCGTCGCCGGTATGCCAGCAGCGCACGCCGTCGGTTTCGAATATGGTCGTGCCATAGGTCGCCTGTTCGCCGAGCAGGCGATCCGGAAACAACTGGCGGCGGTAAACCGGCAAGGCCGAACGTGCAGCCGGTTTATTGGTAGCCGGCGCATAGGAACCCTGCGCGCTGTGCACTCCGCTGCGCCCGGGTTCGAGGGCCCACCCCGGCAACGCTGCATCCGTCATTGCACGACCGGCGGCGATGTCGTCATTGATCCATTGCGCCACCGTCGCCCAGCCCGCGCCCTGCCAGATTTCGAACGGGCCCTGATTCCAGCCGAAACCCCAGCGGATCGCGAGATCGAGATCGCGCGCGTTGTCGGCAATCGCCGCCAGATGCACCGCGCAGTATTGAAAGGTGTCGCGGAATATCGCCCACAAAAACCGCGCCTGCGGGTGCGATGACGCATGCAACGCAGCAAAGCGCGCGGCGACATCCTTGTTCTTCAGAATCTCGACCACGCCCTCGTCTGCCGCTCCCGCCGAGAGACGGTAGGCGCCGCTGGCGACATCGAGCACCTGAATGTCGCGACCGACCTTTTGATAAACGCCGCGTTTGGTTTTCTGTCCCAATGCGCCCTGCTCAATCAGTTTCTGCAGCCACTCCGGCGTTGCATAGTATTTATGCCAGGGGTCGTCGGGTAAGGTGTCGGCCATGGTCTTGACCACATGCGCAAAGGTGTCGAGCCCGACTACATCGGCAGTGCGAAAGGTCGCGCTCTTCGGCCGTCCGATCAGCGGACCGGTCAGCGCATCGACGACGTCGAAGCCGAGACCGAAGGCCTGCGCGTGGTGAATGGTCGCCAGCATCGAAAACACGCCGACGCGGTTGGCGATGAAGTTGGGCGTGTCCTTGGCGCGGATGACGCCTTTGCCGAGCGTGGTGACGAGAAATTTTTCGAGATCATCAAGGATCGCCGGGTCGGTATCCTTGCAGGCAATCAACTCGACCAGATGCATGTAGCGCGGCGGATTGAAGAAATGCACGCCGCAGAACCGATGACGCAGATTCTCGGGAAATGCCGCAGCCAGCGCATTGATTGAAAGCCCCGAGGTATTGCTGGCGAAAATCGCGTGTTCGCCGAGATGCGGCGCAACCTTGCGGTAAAGATCGGCCTTCCAGTTCATGCGCTCGGAGATCGCCTCGATCACGAGATCGCATTCCTTGAGCAGATCAAGATGCTGTTCGTAATTGGCGGCGCGAATCAACGATGCCTTGCGCGCAACCGCAAGCGGGCTCGGCTCAAGCTTTTTGAGATTGTCGATTGCCTTAACGACATTACCGTTGGGGTCGCCGACTTTCGCCGGCAACTCGAACAGCAGTGCTTCGACATTGGCGTTGACGAGGTGGGCCGCGATCTGCGCGCCCATCACGCCGGCGCCGAGCACCGCCGCCTTGCGCACCATGAACGCCTGCTGCAACGGTTGATTCGTCGGCATCTCGGACTCCAGCGTAGTGCGACGATTCTAGCACGCAGCGCCGTCGTCAAAGACCGGAACAGGCCGCGCGATCCACCGCTATACGGCCTTTCAAGCCATGCCGGACGGAATCAGAACGAGTAGGTATATTGCAGACTGACGATATCGACCTGCGAACTGTAACTGCCGCTGACGATACCCTGCAGGCCGGCCGCGCCGACACCCTTGTTGCGCAGCGTGTCGCCGCCGCTCATGAACAAATGCGCATAGCCCACATCCAGCACGCCATTTTTCGTCAACTGGTGTTTGGCGCCGAAGGACAACCAGATGCGGTCGCTATCGGGCAGAAACACCGTGCGATTGGCGGCACCGGGAACCGGCGTCTGATCATAGGCGACACCCAATTTGAGCATGAAGCTGTCGGTCCAGCGGTAATTCGCGCCGACGCCGACCCGATACGTATTTTTGAACTGCAGGTCGAGCGTGTCCGATACCGTCCCCGCCGGCGATGTGCCAAGCTGGGAAGTCAGCACCAGCGGCACGTTCTGGACGCGGCTCCAGTGCGTCCATGTCACGTCGCCGAGCAACTGCCAGCGGTCGGTCAATTGATGCGACAGCGCCACCGAAGCCGAATCCGGCAGGCTCAGCGGCGCCGAAGCAGTCGCATTGCCGACTCCCGACACGGTAACACCGCCTGACAGCGTGTAATTAAGCGCGGAACGATAGGACAGGCCGAGCCGGGTGTCCTTGCCAAGATCGACCATCGCGCCGGCGTTCCAGCCCCAGGCGCTGTCGTTGAGTGAAACAGTCTGCGCCAGCGTGGCGCCGGCAAAAAACGAACGGTCGAGCGAAAGTCGCGCATGCTGGTAACTGATGCCGCCGCCGAGCGAGAGCCGGTCGTTGACCTTGTAGGCGACGCTCGGATTGATATCGATCGCCTGAAACTGCGATTTCTGCGCCTGATAACGTCCAATGAAAGACGGATCGTAGTTTGCCTTCAATCCAAACGGCACCGTCAGCCCGATACCGGCCCACCACTGCGGCGTCAGTTGCCACGACAGATAGCCGTTGGGCAGGTAATTCCAGCCGCCGGCGTCGCCGCCGTTGCTGCCGCCCGCAGGGGCCGGCGCGCCGGCCGGCGAACGCGAGCCGCCGTTATCGGTGAATTCGGTCTGCGGTCTGATGATGTTGATGACACCCGAGGCCTGACGCCCCTGCAGCAGCGTCATTCCGGCCGGATTGAAAAAGATGGTGCTGGCGTTTTCCGCCGCCGCTGCCTGCCCCGCATACGCATTGCCAAGACCGCTGGCATTCTGCTCGGTCAATGCAAAACCGGATGCCGCGGCGCCGCCGGATGCAATGCTGCACGCAGCAATCACCGCCAGACGCACGACGTTATTGAGTGTTCCCACGCCGCCCCCTTGCTTCCCGCCCTGCCAGAGTTGGCAGGGCGCCCCTTGAGCTGCAGTTTACTGAATTTCCGCCGCGGCAGAAACCGCAATGCGGCTACTGTTGCATGCTTACGACACGCGGTTTGCGCTGACCATCGACTGCAACGTACGTAAGAATGGCTTCAGTCACTTTGACGCACTCTGGCGCCGCCGGATTGCGCTGCGAATAAACCTCGACGCTGACCGTGATCGAGGTGCGGCCGATCCTGACGATGTCGGCGTAGAGACTGACGACGTCGCCGACCATCACTGGCTGCCTAAAGACGAAGGAATTCACCGCCACCGTCGCCACCCGTCCGCGCGCGGCCAGAATCGCCGGAATGCTGCCGGCGATATCGACCTGCGACATTACCCAGCCGCCGAAAATATCGCCGCTCGAATTCGAATCGGCCGGCATCGGCACCACGCGCAGCGTCGGCTGCTTGCCCTCGGGCAATCCGGTCATCATTGCATTTTCTGCCGCCATCGCGCGCTCCGCTGTTGAGTCGGTTTCAGTGCCCCGAATACATCTGGTCGATCTCGGCGTTGAAACGCTCACTGATGCGCGGCCGCTTCAGTTTCAGCGTCGGCGTCATCAGGCCGTCCTCGACGGTCCACGGTTCGAGCACCGCGGTGAGCTTGCGCACCTGCGCGTAGCCCGGGAATTCCTTCATCTGCGCCGCAACGCGGGCGAGCAGCAGTTTTTCGGTCGCCGGCGTGCGTGCCGCCGCCGCGTCGCTGCCGATGCCGTTGTCGGCGGCGAACTGCTGCCAGCGCTTGCGGTTAAGCACCGCAAGCAGGCTCAAATAGGGCCGCGCCTCGCCGATCAGCATGACGTTCTCGAACAGCGGCTCGCGCATGATCGCCGCCTCGATGTCGAACGGCGGAATCTTTTCGCCATTCGACATGACGATGATTTCCTTCAGGCGGCCGGTGATGAAGACGTGCCCGCGCTCGTCGATGCGCGCGGTGTCGCCCGAATTGAGCCAGCCATCCGCAGCCACCATGGCGGCCGTCGCCTGCTCGTTTTTCCAGTAACCGAGCATCACATTGGGCCCCTTGATCATCAGCGCATTGTGCTCGCCGAGTTTGATCTCGACGCCGGGCACGGCCTTGCCGACGCTCGCCGGCTGATTATCCTCACTGCTGTTGGCGACAGCGACCGGACTGGTTTCGGTCATGCCATAACCCTGCAGCAGATTGAGACCGAGACCGATGAACACGCGCGCCACATCGGGCGGCAGCGCCGCGCCGCCCGACAGCGCCGCGCGCAGGCGGCCGCCGAGACGGGCGAGAACTTTTTGCGCCACCAGCGCATCGAGCAGCGGCCACAGCAGCAGTGACGGCCGCCAGCCGCTGCGGCGCTGCCGGTATTCGAAGCGGACGAGACCGACCGCAACAGTCAGTTCGAACAGTTTCTTTTTCAGCGCGCCGCCTTCATCGAGTTTCGCCTTGATCGCGGTATACACGCGCTCGTAAATCCGCGGCACCGAGATCAGCAGCGTCGGCCGCACGTTTTGCAAATCGTCGCTCAACTGCTGCACCGAGCGCGCGTAGACCGTCAGCGAGCCGGCCATCATCGTCACGTAATAGCCGCAGGTGCGCTCGAACATGTGCGACAGCGGCAGGAAGGACAGGAATACGTCTTCGCGCCCAACCGTCATCACCTCGAGGCAGGCATGGGCGTTGGTCAGAATGTTGTGATGGCTCAGCATCACGCCCTTGGGCTTGCCGGTGGTGCCCGAGGTATAAACGATGGTGGCGAGCGCAAACGGATCGGCCGCCGCATGGTGCATCGCGTCCGCATCGGCAGGCAGCCAGCGCTCGACGGCGTTCAGGCGCGGATCGTCGCCGGCGCCGTCGAAGGCCTGTGCGATGAGTATGCGCACAAGGCCGTCCAGTTGGTCGCGCACCGTCGAAAACGTCTGCCATTGCTCCAGCGTGCCGAGCAGCAGCACCTTGCAATCGGAATCCTTGAGAATGTAGGCGACGTTATCGGGCCGGTCCTGCGTATACAACGGCACCACCACCAGACCGAGACCGAGCGCCGCCTGATCGAACACCACCCACTCGGGCGAATTGCGCATCGTCACGGCAACGCGATCGCCGGCCTTGAGTCCGTCGGCTGCGAGCGCCGCCTGCCAGCGCGCGGCGGCGTGTTCAATCTGCGCCCAGGTGTAATCCCGCCAGTTGGCATGGGTGACGTTGTAATCGCGATAAGCGACGGCGTCCGGCGTGCGCCGCGCGCGTTCGCGCAGCAGGCCGTCGAGCGTGCATGCCTCGTCCGGCGTCACTGCGTGACTGAGATTTGCCGCCATCGCTTACTCCTCCAGCCGCCCCTCATCGAGAAACAGGTCGGTGTACAAACGCCCCCCTGGCGTGACTGCATACTGCGAAAAATCGGTCATGCCCTCGGCCCGCAATACTGCCTCATCGATATGGAAATTGCCAGTATGAACGCAGCCGTCGCGACCGAAAATTACGTACGCGGCGTCGGCGACGATGGCCGGATACCGGCTCGACTTGAGTATCGCTTCCGGAAAATTATTTTCGATCGCGGCCGTCGCGATGGTGGTGCCCGGCCACAACGAATTGACGCCGATGCGGCCGGCGAACTCGGCGGCCATGCCGAGCGTGCACATGCTCATGCCGTACTTCGACAGCGTGTAGGCGGTGTGATCCTTGAACCAGTGCGGTTGCAGCGACAGCGGCGGCGAGAGCGTGAGAATATGCGGATTTTCCGCCTTCAACAAATGCGGAATGCAGGCCTGCGCGCAGGCAAAGCTGCCGCGCGTGTTGACACCCATCATCAGGTCGTAGCGCCGCATCGGCGTTTCCAGCGTGCCGGTCAACTGAATCGCGCTCGCATTGTTGACCAAAATATCGATGCCGCCGAAACGCGCTACCGCCAGTTCGACCGCCATCTGCACCGCGGTGTCCTCGCGCACATCGAGTTGCAGTGCGAGCGCATGACCGCCGGCCTCCTCGGCCTCGGCCGCCACCGTATGCACGGTGCCCGGCAAGCGGGGATGCGGCTCGACCGTCTTCGCCGCCACCACGACATTGGCACCGTCGCGCGCGCATTTGAGCGCGATTTCGCGGCCGATGCCGCGGCTCGCGCCGGTGATAAAAATTGTTTTGCCTTTGAGGTTCGACATAGTGCCTCCCACCCACGACGCTCTGATCTTAAAGTGGCGCAGGCGCCCCGCCTGCGATCAATCACCACGCAGGCGAGGCGCCTGCGCCACAACTTCAATCCCGCCACGACAAACAGTCAAGCTTCGCGTAACGCGAATGTATTCCGCAGCTAACTGCCGTTGAATTCCGGCTTCAGCTTGTTCACAAATGCCGCAACGCCCGCGCCGAAATCCGCTGTCCGCGTGCCCTGCACGAACGCCGCCGCCTCGGCATCAAGCTGCTCCGCCAGAGACGTTTCGAATGATTGATTGACCAGCGCCTTGGTCGCGGCATAAGCCAGAGTCGGCCCGCTGGCGAGGCGCGCGGCGAGCCGCGCCGTTTCCGCTGCGAGTTCGGCGGAACCGACCACGCGATTGATCAGTCCGAAACGCAATGCCGTCTGCGCATCGAAGGCATCCGCCAGCAGCATCAACTCCAGCGCCCGCCGCGCCCCGACAAGACGCGGCAGAAACCACGTCGCGCCGCCGTCGGGGCTGGCGCCGATACGGCTGTAGGCCAGCGTAAATTTGGTGTCGTCCGCTGCAATCGCCAGATCCGCCGCTGCCAGCAGGCTGACGCCGGCACCGGCCACCGCACCGTGCACTGCGGCGATCACCGGTTTGGGCGCCGCGCGCAGTGCAAGAATCGCGTGATGCAGTTCGGCCGAGAGTTCAGTCGCCATCGAAGACAGATTTTCACGATTGGCGTGAAACATCGCGATATCGCCGCCGGCGACAAAGGCCGGCCCGTTGCCGCGCAAGACGATCGCACGCACCGCCGCGTCGTCGCGCGCGCGCTCGCAGGCGGCGCGCAGGGCATGAATCATTTCGGCGTCAAGCGCGTTCATCACCTGCGGCCGGTTGAAGCTGATGGTCGCCACGCCGCCGTCGGCGGCGTAGATGAGCGCCTCACTCACGGACGGTCGAGCGCCTCGAAGGTCACTGCCTGTGTGGTCTGGAAGATTTCGCTCTTGCCGAGGTCGCGCGGAAAATCATCGACCATGATGACGCGCCGGCGCAGCGTCTGCGCGCGTTCGAGCACGCGCGCATCGTCAGCCGTGATGATGCCCGCGGCCTGCGCCTGCGCCACCTGCGCCGCGCCCTTGCCGTGCAGGGTGCCGGCCTTGACCGCCGCGCGCATTTTGCTCTCGACCGCTTCGGCGGCGATCACCGCGCGCAGTGCCGCCTCCAGCGCGCCGATCGCCTCGTCCTCGCTTTTCGGAATGAATACGCCCGCGGTCAGGCGTTCCCGCGCCGGTCCCGGCGCGAACAGCGCCTGCACCACCTGCTGACCGAGGCGGTCACGCGGCGGTTTAAATTCGGCGCCCCAGGTGAAGATTACGTATTTCAACACCACCGCGACCAAACGATTGGGCAGATTGTCGAACACGCCGTAGAAAGCCTCCTGCATGCGCAACAGTGCATCCTGCAGCGCCCAGTGCAGCAGCGGCAGATCGTCGGCCGGACGGCCGGCATCTTCGTAACGCTTCAACGCCGCCGAGGCCAGATAGAGCTGGCTCAGAATATCGCCGAGGCGCGCCGACAGGCGTTCACGACGCTTGAGCGAACCGCCGAGTACGAACATCGCCGCATCGGCCAGCAGCGCGAAGCCCGCCGCGAAGCGCGTCAGCTTCTGGTAATAGCGTTTGGTGTGCGCATCGCCGGGCGCCGGTGAAAAAAGCGCCCTGGTAAAACCGAGGAACAGCGCGCGCACAAAATTGCCCAGCACGAAGCCAACGTGCCCGAAAAATGCAGTATCGAAATCCTTCAGCGCTTTTTCTGAATCGGTTTCGCGTGTCGCATTGATTTCCTTGAGCACCCAGGGATGGCCGCGAATCGCGCCCTGACCGAAGATGATCATGGTGCGCGTCAGGATGTTGGCGCCCTCGACAGTGATGGCGATCGGCGTCTGCTGATAGGCGCGCGCCAGATAGTTGCTGGGCCCCATGCAGATACCCTTGCCGCCGTGCACATCCATCGCGTCGTTGATGACGTGGCGCGCGCGTTCGGTCAGATGGTATTTAACGATCGCCGAAATCACCGACGGCTTCTCACCAAGATCGATCGCGCCAGCGGTCATCACGCGCGCCGCATCGAGGAGGTAAGTGGTGCCGCCGATGCGCGCGATCGCCTCTTCGACACCTTCGAAACGCCCGACCGGCATTTTGAACTGCGTACGCACATGACCGTAGGCGCCGGTGGTCAGCGCGCACAGCTTCGACATGCCGACGCCATTGGCCGGCAGAGAAATCGAGCGCCCCGCGGCGAGGCAGTTCATCAGCATTTTCCAGCCCTGCCCGACGTAATCCTGCCCACCAATGATGTAGTCCATCGGAATGAACACATCCTTGCCCCAGTTCGGACCGTTCATGAACACGGCATTCAGCGGCAGATGCCGGCGGCCGATATGCACGCCGGGCGTATCGGTCGGAATCAGGCCGAGCGTAATGCCGATGTCTGCCTTGTCGCCGAGCAGATGATCGGGATCATAGAGGCGGAACGCCAGCCCCAGCAGCGTCGCGATCGGCCCCAGCGTGATGTAACGCTTCTCCCAGGTCAGCTTGATGCCGATGACCTGTTCGCCTTTCCATTCGCCGCGACAGACGATGCCGAAATCCGGAATGCCGCCGGCGTCGGAACCGGCCTCGGGGCTGGTCAGCGCGAAGCAGGGCATTTCAAGCCCCCCGGCGAGACGCGGCAGGTAGTGATTTTT
Source organism: uncultured beta proteobacterium (assembly GCA_903889565.1). GTDB lineage: Bacteria > Pseudomonadota > Gammaproteobacteria > Burkholderiales > SG8-41 > PALSA-1004. The sequence goes on along the minus strand of CAISYC010000068.1, from coordinate 15,083 downwards.
TTGTGCGTCGGTGCCGTAATGCAGCAGCAACTCCGCCGGCCCCAGCGAATTGGGCACCATCACCGATACCGCAGCGGTGCCGCTGCGGGTGGTGATTTTCATCACCACTTCCGAATGCGCCAGCGCGGAGAAGCCCTTGCCGCCGAATGCCTTCGGAATGATCATGCCGAGAAAGCCCTGGTCCTTGATGAATTGCCAGGCGCGTGGCGGCAGATCATGCAGCTCGTTGGTGATCTCCCAGTCGTCGAGCATCGCGCAGAGTTCTTCGACCGGACCGTCGATGAATGCTTTTTCTTCGGCAGTCAGCGTGGGCTTCGGATAAGCCAGCAGCTTGTGCCAGTCGGGATTGCCGCTGAAGAGTTCGCCATCCCACCAAACGGTACCGGCGTCGAGCGCCTCCTGCTCGGTCTGCGACACCTGCGGCAGGATGCGGCGAAACAACGTCAGGAGTGGCGCGCCGAACACGGTGCGGCGCAGCACCGTCGGCAGCGCAAACGCGAACACGATGATGAAACCGAAGCGCAGCGTCGAATTCCACGCCGGCGACACGTCGAAGATCGACAGAAACAGCCACAACCAGAGGCCGGTGATGCCGGCCCATAACCACGCGCTGGCGCGTACATAAGCCAGCGTGCCCGCCACCGCGAACAGCGTAAGCACCCACCAAAACATCATGTCCGACTCCCCCGGGATGTGCCGCCGTTTTGATTATACGCGCCGCCCGCAAGCTGACGCCGGTCCGGCTCTCGTTAGTTACGGCTTGCAAGGCGTCATCTTGAATGCATGCCCCGCGGGGCCGAAGACGCGCAACGTATTACGGAAGCATTGCTGCGAAACCGCAAGTCATACCGCCCGCAACCCCTCGCATGACAAAAAAGCAAAGCACAATTGAACGGAAATCCCTGAATTCACCTTAAGGCCCCAGGACCACAGAGACGCAAAATGTCCGGCAATCTTGCGGTGGTTTCGAAGGACGCCGGCAGGTTAAGATAACTGCCATGCTGAACACCAACGCCGTCACCACGCCGCCGCTGGCCATCGCCGCGCCACGCGATCTATGCACCGACTGCGGCGTATCGCGGACCGCTGACGCCAAACGCTGCGGACAGGCCTGCCAGTTCATCAAACCCGATTACGCCGCGATGGAAACGCGCGTGCACGGCCGCGCGCGCGATCTACTGCGCCCCGACGAAATGCATTTCGGCCCGTTTCGTCGCATGCTGCGCGCATCACTGGCGCCGCCGATTGCGGGTGCGCAGTGGACCGGCATCGCCACGCGCATTGCCGAACGCCTGCTTGAAACCAATGCCGTCGATGCGGTACTGACAATGGCGCCCGACCCAGACGACGCGTGGCGGCCGGTGCCGGTGATCGTGACCAAAGCCGAGGGCATGGCACAGTGCCGCGGCATGCGCATGGGTTACGCGCCGCTGCTGGCGCTGCTGGAGCCGGCGCGCGCCGCCGGTTACAAAAAGCTCGCGGTGATCGGCATTCCCTGCCAGGTCTATGCATTGCGCGCACTCGAAGCGCAGCTCGGACTCGAAAAACTCTACGTCATCGGCACGCCGTGTTCCGACAACACCACCACCGAGCGCTTTCATCATTTTCTCGAACTGGTCGCAGCACAGGTGCGCACCGACGCCGCCAACATCAGCTATCTCGAATTTCGCGCCGACTATCATGTCGAACTGCGTTTCGCCGACGGCCGCAAAGCGCAGGCGATCCCCTTTCTGCAGCTACCGATCTCACAGCTGCCGCCGGATTTTTTTCCGCTGACCTGCCGCACCTGCGTGGACTACACGAATGTGCTCGCCGACATCACCGTCGGCTACATGGGCGGCGAAGGCGGCCAGTGGCTGCTGGTGCGCAATGAACGCGGCGAGCAACTGATGAATCTGCTCGGCAATGAAGTGAACACCTTTGAGCCGCGCAGCGCCGGCAAGCGCCGCGGCCCGGTCAAGGGTTTTCTTGCCAACACGCTGCGCGCTGCCGGCGGTCTGCCGCTGCGACGCATGCCGGACTGGCTGCGCCCCATCGTCGGCTGGCTGATGCCGCGCGTGGGGCCGCGCGGACTCGAGTTCGCGCGCGCACGCGTCGAGATGAAGGCGGTTGAATCGATCGTGCATCTGCGGCGTGAACAGCCGGCGCGCATGAAGAGCATGGTGCCGCCGCATGTTTGGCATCTGGTCGAGCCGTACGGGCTCAAGCCCGAAGAAGACGAGCACGCCTGAGATGAATCAGCAATCCGATTTCGGTCGTTACGGCATGGCGGTGATCTGCCTGCTGGCGGGCGCAGCGATCGTGGCGCTCGCCGCCGGCGTTATTCCGTCCGACGAAGCGAAATTCCGCGCGCCGCACTGGGTAGTCGGCTGCGCCGGCGGCGTTTTCATGCTCGCCGGGATCATGATTGCATTGCCGCCAACCATTTTGCGCGTGCAGCAATTTCTCGGCGCCGTGCTGCTGAGCCTGTTCGCTTCGATATTCGGCTGGATTGCATTTGGTCCCGGTCCGCGCGCGTTCAGCGGCTCGGTTTCGTTCGGCAGCATTTCGACCGCGGCGCCGTCAGATGCCTCGGCCGGACGCTTCGTCTTTGGCATCGCCGCGGTGCTGATCGGTTTGTGCGCGGTCTTTGCGTGGGTAAAGTGGCTGCGTGCGCTGTTTGCACAATCGCAAGGCGACGCCAATTGAATGCGACGGGTAATCGGCTATGCCGGCGGACGATTCATTCTGGCAACAATCATGAATCTCCATCGACGCACTCAAGTCAGGCGCCGTGTCTGGTACGTAATTCACCGTACGGACACGCAAAACTTTTGTAATTAAGATGCTCCACCTAACCAGACGCCACCCAGAAGCGTTCTATAACAGGAGGAGCAAACCATGGAGCAAATTCCGGCAGAGCACGAGCGAGGTTCGGCCTACCGTTGGCTGCAACTTTTTCTCGGCATTATCTGCATGGCGATGGTCGCCAATCTGCAGTACGGCTGGACGCTGTTCGTCAATCCGCTCGATGCGAAATTCGGCTGGGGACGGGCGGCCATCCAGGTGGCATTCACGATCTTCGTCCTGACCGAAACCTGGCTGGTGCCGATCGAAGGTTATCTGGTCGATCGTTTCGGCCCGAAGCCGGTGGTCATGGTCGGCGGAATTCTGGTCGGCATTGCGTGGATCTGGAATGCCTACGCCGATTCGCTGACGGCTTTGTACTGCTCGGCGGCGATCGGCGGTGTCGGCGCCGGCGCCGTCTACGGCACCTGCGTCGGCAATGCGCTCAAATGGTTTCCCGACCGGCGCGGGCTGGCGGCGGGATTGACCGCGGCCGGATTCGGCGCGGGCTCGGCACTGACCGTGTTGCCGATCCAGGCCATCATCAAGGCCAGCGGCTACGAACAGGCATTTCTCTATTTCGGCATCCTGCAAGGCCTGATCGTCTTTGTGGTTTCCTTCGGTCTCAGTTCGCCGCGCGGCGAATTCAAGACCAGCAGCATCAACGTGCAACAGGGAAAACGCAACTACCGTCCGATGGAGATCGTAAAGAAGCCCGTATTCTGGATCATGTACCTGATGTTCGTGCTGATGGCGGCCGGCGGCCTGATGGCAACCGCGCAACTCGCACCGATCGCCAAGGACTTCAAGGTTGCCGATGTGCCGGTATCCATCCTCGGCCTGACCCTGCCGGCATTGACTTTCGCGCTGTCGATCGACCGCGTGCTGAACGGCGTGACACGGCCGTTCTTCGGCTGGGTGTCGGATAACATCGGGCGCGAGAATACGATGTTCATCGCGTTCGGTCTCGAAGCCATCGGCATCTTCGCGCTCGCCCAGCTCGGCAACGATCCCTTCATGTTTGTCGTGCTCACCGGTCTGGTATTTTTCGCCTGGGGCGAGATCTACAGCCTGTTCCCGTCAACCTGCACCGATTCGTTCGGATCGCAATACGCCGCCGCCAATGCCGGCCTGCTTTATACGGCGAAGGGCACGGCCTCCCTGCTGGTGCCCCTGTCGAGCATGCTGACCACCGCGACCGGCAGTTGGCACGCCGTGTTTTACGCCGCGGCAGCGATGAATGCAGTGGCCGCGGTGTTGGCGCTGGCATTGCTAAAACCGCTGCGCTCGCGACAACTTGCCATCGACAACCGGTAAATCAGCAATACACGGTGGCATCGGATCGTTTATTCGATCCGTCCGGCGCCACCGCTGCCAATGCTCCGGTAATCAGGGCTCGTAGACGTCGGTGAACGGCAGCACCGACAGCGGTCCCGCGCCGCCGGCGTTGTTGACGCCGCTGATCGCATAGATGCGGCGCCCGATGGTGGCGGTGGCGAAACCGTGGCGCGGGTAGAGCATGCGCGGATAGGTCGCCCAGGTATTGGTCTGCGGGTCGAACACCTCATGCGTGCGAAAGACACCGCCGAAGTTGTCGATCCAGCCTTCGCCGCCCAACACGTGAATCTTGCCATCGATCACCGAGATGCCGATGCCGCTGCGCGATGTCGGCATCGGCGCGCGCGTGGTCCAGCTGTCGGTGGCGATGTCGTAGACCTCGTTCATGAACACATTCGACGACCAGCCGCCCGAGAAACACGAGCCGACGCGCCCGCCGATCGCGTAGATCTTGCCGTCGACGTAGGCAACGTCGAGGTGGTTGCGCGGCAGCGACATCGGGCGCAGTTGCGTCCACGTCTTCGTCGTCGTGTCAAACACTTCGTTGGCGCCGTACAACGCGGTCGGGCCGCCGCCGTACAAACCGTCGGGCATGCTGATGTCCTTGGGAATGCCGGCGCCGCCGATGACGTAGATTTTCGTGCCGACGGCGACCGCGGCGAGCGCGCCGCGCGCGGTGGGCAGCGATGGCATCGCGCTCCACGTCTTCTTGTCGTAATCGAAGGCCCACACCTTGCTCTCGGGCCACCAGTTGGTTTTGCCGGAGTCGGGATTGCGAAAGCCGCCGAACACGTACATCGTGTTGCCGACCACCGCGGTCGCGGCATGATGCACCGGCACCGGGTTGCTCGGCAGCTTGCTCCACTGGCCGGAGGCAGGGTCGAAATCCCAGAATATGCCCATCGGCCCGTTGTTGTCCTGCCCGCCATAGACGAGGATATGGCCCTTGACGACGGCGCCGATGACTTCATTCGCGCCCTGCGGAATCTGCGGGCCGGCTTTCCACGCGCCTTGCGCGTGCGCGGCGGACATCGAAATTGCAAGTAACAACGCGAACAGGCTGCGGATCAAACGGTTCATGTCATAACCCCTCACGTGAGTTGTGCAGGCCGCCGCGATGGCAGCGGCGCACGCAGGGTGGAATCACCCTGCGTTATCTTGACGCGTCGCTTATTGCGCCTGTCCGAACAGAGCGACCAGCCCGGCCGAGCCTTTGGTGTGGCCGGCCAGTTTGGCGAACATTTCGCTGCGCGTGAGTCCCGCCGGCAATGCATTCGGCTCGAGATCGGTGGCGATCAGCGTGAAGGTGTAATGATGCAGGCCGGCGCCGGGCGGCGTGCATGGCCCGAGGTAGTGACCAAGGCCCGCCGTGCCCTTGCCGCCGACATATTTGTCGTTGAGCGTGCTTGTTTCGCCTTCGGCGAAGCCGCTGCGCGACGCAGGAATGCCATAGGCGTTCCAGTGCTCGACGCCAAGGCCGCCGCGGCCTTCGGGATCGACCATGACGAGCGCAAAGCTCTTCGTGCCCGCGGGCACGTTTTTCCATGCAAAAGGCGGCGAAATATTCTGCCCGCGGCAATTCGGGTTGCCCTGGATATTACCGGTGTATTTCACGTCCATCATGGTGCCGTCCTTGAACGCCGCCGAGGTCAGCGTGAAGACTTCTCCCATCGAGGGCGGTTCGTAGTAGGTGGCGCAGCCGCCGAGACCGAGCGCCAGCAAGCCTGCAACTGCGGATGTGCGTTTGAACAGCATAGCTTCCTCCATTGGATTGACGGCACAGCCGCACCGGCGGAATTGCCGGCAGCTTTTTTTATGCTTTTGCGCGCGCCGTATCGACGAGACTATACGTGGCATCCCCGCAAAGGACAAACCGTCGTGCGGACAACCCGCCCGGGATGGCATCCAAATTGCTCGCCACCTCTGGAATAATCGTTATTGACCTCATCAAGGCTGGTTCATGCACCGAATTGCGCCACGAATTGCTGCGTTCGCCCTGTTGCAATGTGGGGTCGCGCTGACCGCCGTCGTTGCGGCGCCGGCCGCGACCTTCCCCGACAAGGCCGTGCGCCTGCTGGTGTTGTCGCCGCCGGGTGGCGGCTCGGACATCACCGCGCGCGCAATCGCGCAAAAGCTTACCGAGCGCTGGCAGCAAAACGTGATCGTCGATAACCGCCCCGGTGCCGGCGGCGTGATCGGCATGGAAATCACCGCGAAAGCGCAGCCCGACGGCTATACGATGGTGCTGGGTTCGATCGGCCCCGTCGCCGTCGCGCCCAGCCTTTACGCCAGGCCGCCGTACGATCCGGTCAGGGATTTCACGCCGCTGGCGCGCACCGCCAGTGCGCTCAATGTGCTGGTGGTGCACCCGTCGCTGCCAGTGCGCTCGGTGAAGGAACTCATTGCCTACGCCAAAACGCCCGGCGCAAGAATCAACTACGGTTCATCGGGCCCGGGCCGCGCCGACCATCTGGCGGGCGTGATCTTCAGCCGCATGGCGGGTCTGACCATGCAGCACATTCCGTACAAAGGCGGCGCGCCGGCGATGGTCGATCTGCTCGCCGGCAACATCCAGCTTATATTTGCGACCGTTTCGACTGCGATCACACCGATGAAATCCGGCAAGCTCCGCGCGCTCGGCATGACCTCGGCGACACGCTCGGAATATTTTCCGGACATCCCGACCATCGCCGAGAGCGGCCTGCCCGGCTTTGCGGTGGACAACTGGTACGGCATCGTCGGCCCCGCCAACATGCCGCGCCCGCTGGTTGCGGGGATACATCGCGACATCGGCGCGGCGCTGACGCTACCCGATGTCAGGGAACGACTCGCCGCACTCGGCATCGTGGTCTTTACGACCGCCACACCCGAGGAATTCGGCGGCTATATCAAAACCGAATTTCAGCGCTACGCGAAAGTCGTCAAGGACGCCGGCATTACCGCCGAATAATTCGCGTCGGTCATTCGAGTTCGAGCGTGCGGCCGCGCACGCCCAACAGACCAGCCGTCATCGTTGCCGCGGGCGACGGCACCTGCAGGCGAAAACGGATACGCACGGCAACCCGCGCGGTAGCCTTATACTGATGGTCGTTGCCCGACACCATGCACACCGGGGCGGCTGCCGGTTGCATGCATTGAACACCGGAACCGTATAGGTCATTCAAAACACGCCCATGCTGATCGAGTTTTCCAAATGCAACCGCATCATCCAGGCGTGCCATGGCAGGGGCATTGAGTCCGTTCTGCATGTCGGCGCCCATACCGGCGAAGAGGCGGCGCAATACAGCGCGGATGGCGTCAAGCGGGTAATCTGGTTCGAGGCCAACAAGGAGCTGCTGCCGGCACTGCAGGACAACATCAGGAACTACGCGATGGAACAGACCATCGTGCCCTGCGCGCTGTGGGACAAAAACGAAACCCTGAATTTCAACGTGACCAACAACTTCCAGAGTTCATCGTTCTTCGATCTGCAAACCCATGCCAGACACTACCCGGATATTGTCGTCACCTCAAAGAAGCAGGTCCGTGCGTTCCGGCTCGAATCACTGATCGAAGCGAAGCCCTGCCGGTTGCCGTTCACGGATTTCGGTTTTATCAACATCGACACACAGGGCGCGGAACTTGCCGTCCTCAAGGGCATGGGGCGCCATCTAAGCGAGCCGTCGATCAAGGGTATCTATCTCGAAGTCAACCACGAGCCCCTCTATAAAGGCATCCCGCTGATTCCGGACATCGACGATTATCTGTATGAATTCGATTTCATGCGCGTCGTCACCAGGTGGACAAAAGCCGGCTGGGGCGACGCTTTCTACCTCAAGACCATCGACGAGCGCAGCTGATCAGAACCGGGCCTCGCCGAACTCCAGCACGCTCGCCGCGCCGCCAATAATTTCCTCGGCCAGCGCCGGCGCCTGCGGCAGCACGTGCTCGACGTAGAACCGCGCAGTCGCTATTTTTGTTTCGCAGAAATCGGCGTCGGTCGCGTCCGCGGCGAGTTTGCCCGCGCAGAGTTCCGCCGCGCGCCCCATCAACCAGCCGCCGGCGACGATGCCCCACAATTTGAGGTAAGGCACCGACACCGCGGCCACCGCATTCGGATCGGCGGGAAATTGATCAACCACCCATTTCGTCGCTTGCGCCAGCGCCTCGACTGCGCGCGACAGTGCGGCATGCAAAGCGGTAACCCCGGCATGCGCGTTTTGCGTGAGACCCCACACGTCCTTGCGCATCTGCGCGATGACGGCGGCGGCGGTAGCGCCTTTTTCGAAGCCGATTTTGCGACCGACGAGATCCGCGGCCTGAATGCCGGTCGTGCCTTCGTAAATCGCGGTGATGCGCGCGTCGCGCAGATACTGCGCGGCGCCGCTGGCCTCGATAAATCCGGTGCCGCCGTGAATCTGCACGCCGGTGGAGGCGATTTCGATCGCCTGCTCGGTACACCAGCCCTTGACGATCGGGATCAATAAATCGACATAGGCCTGGTTGCGTTTGCGTTCGTTGTCGTCCGGATGATGCTTCGCCTTGTCGAGCGCCGCCGATGCCGTATAAGCCAGTGCGCGCATGGCCTCGATCTGCGACTTCATACTCATTAACATGCGCCGCACGTCGGGATGATGAATGATTGAAACGCGGTCGCCGCTGCGCTGGCCGATGGCGCGGCCCTGCACGCGCGTCTTCGCATAGTCGAGCGCGTGCTGATAGGCGCGTTCGGCGATCGCCACGCCCTCGAGACCGACGCCGAGCCGCGCGTGATTCATCATGATGAACATGGTTTCGAGACCGCGGTTTTCCTCGCCGACCATATAACCAATGGCGCCGCCGTTTTCGCCGTACGCCATCACGCAGGTCGGGCTCGCGTGGATGCCCAGCTTGTGTTCGATCGACACGCACTTCACGTCGTTGCGCGCGCCGGGGCTGCCGTCGCCGTTCGGCAAAAACTTCGGCACCACGAACAGTGAAATGCCTTTCACACCCTCGGGCGCGCCGGGCGTGCGCGCGAGCACCAGGTGCACGATGTTGCGCGACATGTCATGCTCGCCCCAGGTGATGAAGATCTTGGTGCCGCGGATCAGATAATGGTTGCCCTCCGGCACTGCCTGCGTGCGCACCGCCGACAGATCGGAGCCGGCCTGCGGCTCGGTCAGGTTCATGGTGCCGCTCCACTCGCCGGCGACCAGCTTGCCCATGAACAGATTCTTCTGTGCGTCCGAGCCGCGCAGCTTCAGCGCTTCGATCACGCCGGAGGTCAGCATCGGGCACAAACAAAACGCCATGTTGGCGCTGTTCCACATTTCCTGCACCGCCATCGCCACGATATGCGGCAGGCCCTGGCCGCCGAACTCGGTTGGACCGGACAGGCTGTTCCAGCCGGCGTCGATGAATTGCTGGTAAGCCCCGGCAAAACCGGGCGGCGGCGTGACCTTGCCGTCGGACCAGGCCGCGCCGACTTCGTCGCCGACGCGATTCAAGGGATCAAGCACTTCGGCGGCGAATTTGCCGGCCTCGCCCAGCACCGCCTCGACCAGATCAGGCGTCACCTCGGCGCAGGCCGGCATCGCCGTAATGTCGGCAAGCCCGACCAGTTCCTCGATCACGAACTGCATGTCCTTCAATGGCGCGGCGTAAGTGGACATGCAACCTCCTCGATGAATGACGACAGGCTTGAGCGAGCGTACAGCATAAGGGCGTCGGGGCCCGATTAAAAGCCCTGACGCCCCGCTTGTTCGGGACCGTATTTGTTTACAACGCTGCAGTCAGTTCCGGCACCGCCTTGAACAGATCTTCGACCAGCCAGTAGTTGGCGACCGAGAAGATCGGCGCTTCGGCATCCTTGTTGATGGCGACGATCACCTTGCTGTCCTTCATGCCGGCCAGATGCTGAATCGCACCCGAGATGCCGACCGCGATATAGAGTTCGGGAGCGACGATTTTTCCGGTCTGCCCGACCTGATAGTCGTTGGTGACAAAACCCGAATCGACCGCCGCGCGCGACGCGCCGACGGCTGCGCCCAGCTTGTCGGCGAGCGCTTCGAGCAGCTTGAAGTTTTCACCGTTGCCCATGCCGCGGCCGCCGGAGACGATGACGCGCGCCGCAGTGAGTTCCGGCCGCGCCGACTTGGTCAGCTCGTGACCCTTGAATTGCGTGAGCCCGCTGTCCGCGACCGCAGCCACGGTTTCGGTCGCTGCCTGACCGGCGCCCTCGGCCGGATCAAACGCAGTGATGCGGACCGTGATGACCTTGATCCTGTCCTTCGACTGCACAGTCGCCATCACGTTGCCGGCGTAGATCGGGCGCACGAAGGTGTCGGCCGACTCGATGCCGCTGATGTCGGAAATCTGCGCGACATCGAGCAGTGCGGCCACGCGCGGCATGAAGTTTTTGCCGAAGCCGGTGGCCGGCGCGAGAATATGCGTGAACTTGTCGGCGATCGACAGCACCAGCGCGGCGAAATTCTCCGCCAGCGGCACGGCGTACTGTTCTGCATCCACCACCAGCACCTTGGCCACACCCGGCACCTTGGCCGCGGCCGCGGCGGCGTCCGCGCACTGATGTCCGGCCACCAGCACACTGACGTCGGCGCCAAGTTTGGCGGCGGCGGCGATCGTATTGGTGGTGCCGGTCTTGAGTTGCTTGTTGTCGTGTTCTGCGATGACGAGGATAGCCATTTAGATCACCTTCGCTTCGTTCTTGAGTTTATTGACGAGCTCGGCAACATCGGCGAGCTTCACGCCGGAGCCGCGCTTGGCCGGCTCGACCACTTTGAGCGTGGTCAGGCGCGGCGCCACATCGACGCAGAGCGCGTCGGGCTTGATCACTTCGAGCGGCTTCTTCTTCGCCTTCATGATGTTCGGCAGCGTGACGTAGCGCGGCTCGTTCAACCGCAGATCGGCAGTCACCACCGCCGGCAGCTTGATCGTCAGGCTCTCAAGGCCGCCATCGACTTCGCGCGTGACATTGGCGACATCGCCGGCCGGCTCGACCTTCGAAATATGCGTCGCCTGCGGCCAGCCCATCAACGCGGCAATCATCTGGCCGGTCTGGTTGCAATCGTTATCCACCGCCTGCTTGCCCATGATCACGAGTTGTGGGTTTTCCTTGGCGATGATGGCCTTCATCACTTTCGCCACCGCCAGCGGCTGCACATCGACATCGGTCTCGACCAGAATGCCGCGGTCCGCGCCCATTGCCATCGCGGTGCGCAGCGTCTCCTGGCATTGCGGCAGGCCGACGGACACGACGACGATTTCGGTAACCACGCCGGCTTCCTTCATGCGCACGGCCTGCTCGACGGCGATTTCACAGAACGGATTGATCGCCATCTTGATGTTGGCGGTTTCAACGCCGGAGCCGTCGGCCTTGACGCGCACCTTGACGTTGGGATCGACTACGCGCTTCACTCCTACCAGGACTTTCATCGCTTCCTCTCGCTCGGGAACCGCGGCGAATGCCGCGGAAAGTGCGGCCAGCGCCGCAAAAATGCGGCCGTGGCCGCAAGAAACGTCTATTTTACCGGATTGGCGGGGCCGACGAAACGGCCGCGGCAGGCGCGACGCGTCAAGCGCGGCGGATACCGGTGCGGCGCGCGAGCGCGATCAGTTCACCGACGATGCCGCGGCGGAAGGCCAGCACGCACACAACGAAAATGATTCCCATGATGACCTGCGCCCACGGGCCGACCTTGTCGGCGAGCTCGTTCTGCAGGCCGACGACGACAAAGGCGCCGACCACCGGCCCGAACACCGTGCCGAGGCCGCCAAGCAATGTCATCAGCACCACCTCGCCCGAGGTATGCCAGTGCGCGTCAGTCAGCGAGGCAAGCTGAAACACCACCGTCTTGGTCGCGCCGGCGAGCCCTGCCAGCGCAGCGGACAGCACGAACGCCAGCAGCTTGTATTTTTCGACATCGTAGCCGAGCGAGATCGCGCGCGGCTCGTTCTCGCGAATCGATTTCAGCACCTGGCCGAACGGCGAATGAATGGTGCGGTAGATCAGGCAGAAGGCGGCAAGGAAAATCGCGAATACAACATAATAGAGGTTCATGTTGTCGGCGAGATCTATGCCACCGAAAAACGCGCCGAACAACCTGGCGCGCGGCACGCCCTGCAAGCCGTCTTCGCCGCCGGTGAATTTCATCTGCAGCCAGACGAAATAGGTCATCTGCGCCAGTGCCAGCGTGATCATTGCAAAGTAAATGCCGGCGCGGCGGATCGCCAGGCTGCCGAACACCCAGCCTAAGGCACCGGCGAACAGCGTTGCCGCGATGATGCCCGCTTCCGGCGGCCAGCCCCAGACCTTGATCGCATGCCCGGCGAAATACGCGGCGGCGCCGAAAAACGCCGCATGCCCGAACGACAGCAGACCGGTGTAACCGAGCAGCAGGTTGAAGGCGCAGGCAAACAGCGCCAGGCACCAGCATTTCATCAGGATGGTCGGATAGATGCCGAGCAGCGGCGCGGCGAGACCCGCCGCCGCCAGCGTGCAGAAACCGAGCGTGGTTTTGTTCATCGTTGCAGCACCGCGCGACCGCTCATTTCTCGCGCCCGAACAAACCCGCCGGCCGCACCAGCAGCACGATCACCATGATGACGAAAATCACCACTGCCGAGGCCTCGGAGTAAAACACCTTGGTCAGGCCTTCAATCAAACCGAGCGCGAGACCTGTCACGATCGAACCGAGTATGGAACCCATGCCGCCGATCACGACGACGGCAAAAACAACGATGATGAGATCCGCCCCCATCAAGGGACTGACCGTGAAGATCGGCGCCGCCAGCACCCCGGCAAACGCCGCCAGCGCGACGCCGTAACCGTAGGTCAGCGTGATCATCAACGGCACGTTGACGCCGAAAGCCTGCACCAGCCGCGGGTTTTCGGTGCCGGCGCGCAGATAGGCGCCCAGCCGCGTGCGCTCGATCAGGTACCAGGTGGCGAAACAAACCGTCAGCGAAGCGACGATCACCCATGCGCGATACTTCGGCAGCGCCATGAAGCCGAGGTCGATCGCGCCGGCAAAGACTTCGGGAATTTCATAACGCTGGCCCGACACGCCGTAAAAATAACGGAACAGGCCCTCGAAAATCAGGGCGAGGCCGAAGGTCAGCAACAGGCCGTAGAGATGGTCGAGCTTGTAGAGTCTGGACAGCATGCAGCGCTCGATCACCATGCCGAAGCCGCCCATCAGTAGCGGCACCACCAGCAACGCGGCCCAGTAACTGAGCTGGAATTCGGGGTCGCCGATCCAGCCGCCGACCTGGGTCAGGCCGATCCAGGCGAGGAAGGCGCCCATCATGTACTGGGCGCCATGCGAAAAATTGATGATATTCAGCATGCCGAAAATCACCGCCAGCCCGAGGCTCAACACGGCGTAGAACGAGCCGTTGATGAGTCCGACCAACAACTGGCTGTAGAGGGCCTGCGGCGTGATGCCTAGAAGATCGAACATCTGGCGATACCGCAAATGAACGGATCCAACGGAAATACTTTCACCCCCACCCTGCCCTCCCCCGCCAAGGGGGAGGGCAAGTAAAGGTTGTGCGTCACAACGTCACCCAATCACGCGCCGCTACTTCTTCAGCAGCGGACACTCGCTCATCGCCACCGGCGTCACCGCCTCGGCGGCGGGAATCACCTGGCGCACGTGGTAATAATCCCAGGGCGTCTTCGACTCCTCGGGCTTTTTGACCTGCAGTAGATAAAAGTCGTGCACCAGCCGGCCGTCGTCACGGATCTTCGCGTTTTTGGCGAAGAAATCGTTCACCGGCATCGCCTTCATTTTCGCCATCACCGCCTTCGTATCGTCGGTGCCGGCAGCCTTGATCGCCTGCAGGTAATGCATGGTCGATGAATAGACGCCGGCCTGCACCATGGTCGGCATGCGCTTGTGCTTCTCGAAGAAGCGCTTTGACCACGCGCGCGTCTCGTCGTTGAGATCCCAGTAAAAACCCTCGGTAAGGTACATGCCCTGCGTGGCCTTGAGACCGAGGCTGTGGATGTCGGTGATAAACATCAGGAGGCCGGCCAGCGACTGTTTGGGCGTGATGCCGAATTCTGCAGCCTGCTTGATCGAGTTGGTGGTGTCGGTGCCGGCATTGGCAAGCCCGATCACCTTGGCGCCCGAGGCCTGCGCCTTGAGCAGGAAAGACGAAAAATCGGTGCCCGGAAACGGATGGCGCACCGAACCCAGTACCTTGCCGCCGTTGGCCAGCACTACCGCGGTGGTGTCTTTTTCCAGCGCCTGCCCGAAGGCGTAATCGGCGGTGAGGAAGAACCAGGTGTCGCCACCCTGCTTGACCACCGCCTTGCCGGTGCCGTTGGCCAGCGCGTAGGTGTCATAGGTATAGTGCACATTGGTGTCGGTGCAGTTTTTGCCGGTGATCAGCGTGGCCGCCGCGCCGTTGACGATGGTGATGCGGTTTTTTTCCTTTGCCACCGGCATCACCGCCAGCGCGGTGGAGGTCGTCACCAGATCGGTGATCATGTCCACCTGGTCGCGCTCGAACCATTCGCGCGCCTTGTTCGAAGCGACATCGCCCTTGTTCTGGTGGTCGGCGGACACCAGTTCGATTTTAAACGCGCGGCCCTTTTCCTGCGCGATGAAATCGTCGATCGCCATGCGCGCGGCGAGCACCGAGCCGGCGCCGGCAAGATCCGAATAGGAACCGGACAGGTCGGTCAGCACGCCGATCTTGACCACGTCGTCGGACAGCTTCGGCCCCGCCGCCGGTTTGGCGGTCTGCGCGAGGCCTAGGGGTTTGTTGAAATTCTCTGAATTTTATTGTGGCTCATCAGGAAATCGAGTGGGCGAAAAGGGCATTAAAAATGCCTGAAAGTCTTATGGGCACTGGGTTGCAGGGGTTTCGTAAGGGCTTTGAATTGGGCATCATGTTTGGATGGCCAATTCAACGAAGCGACAGCGACG
>CAISYC010000067.1 GCA_903889565.1 uncultured beta proteobacterium | reverse complement strand
TGTGCTGCCGACAAGCGACAGCCGACTACTTACAACTTGCTTACCAGCACCTCCATGCCTTGCGGCCACCGGCTCTCAGGAGATTCTTCCGGTTTTGGGACGCTCGACCCGAGCAGGGGATGCGATTACGGACATCAGCCGGGCTGACACAGCCAGCGTAAAACCTGTTCGAATTCAATTCCGCGTTCGTTGCGCCCGACATCCTTCCATTCATGAACCGTATCGGACCAACCGGCACAGCAGCCTGCCACGCGGTCAAGTCTATGACTGCGGAGCGCGACATGAGTTCCAACAAAATGCACATGGCATTGTTATTTATTATCCGCAAGAAGATTGTTCTTTAAAGTCCACAGTTTGCTGGTTACAGAAATAATTCCTAACACCGTCTGCAATTGACCAATTTTTCTGCTGTCGAGTTGCATCAAGCTTTACCAATGTCGCTTCCGCTTTATGAGCCTCGAAATGCAGTCGATCTGCAGTCGGAATGCAGTCTGAGCGCAGTCGATATGCGGTTTTTTCGTCCTCGGTTTGCAGCCTTTCGCGCTGATATTGGTGCAGTGAATTGGGCTTGGAGATCGCGCTCGTTATGTTCACCAGTTCCATGCGCCAACGCACGAAACCTCTTGTCGTTTACGGCCGTCGAATAGATTGTCGACGACGACCGGTGTCCGCCGTGCGCCGTTCAGCGCTAACCGGTCTATGACGATCCCGGCCGAGTGAGCAACGTTGCGCCAGCCACTCGTCCGGGTTTGATGCGCCAGTTCTGGCCATCACTCAAATTCAAATGGCTCAGTCACTCGGAAAATCTGCACCAGGAGCCAGCATTGGCGCGGTTTTCAGCGCGTCGTCACTATCAAGCTCTGACAGTGACGACGCGGTTGGCGCAGTGGAATTGGCGCAGGAGTCTGGGCAAAAATTAGCGCAGAGATCGCGGCGACCGTCGTCGTCGCGATATGCCGGTTGTTTGCCCACGAGCCTTACGCGTATTGCCAAGCTGGCGCAGTGAGCGTCAACATTGGGTGGGGCCGGCTAATCGCAACCAGCCTAAAGACCTGGCTTTTCAAGCATCTCCCCATTGAGTAACTCGTCCCTGAGCTTTTGCTGGGAAATGCACGCCTCTTTGTAGGCGGCTGGGACGCTCTTGCCTTCGACCGTAGCGACCCCGATCTGCCGCAGGGAGGCGACCACCTGCTCGGGGCTAAAGCTCTTTCTTGCCATCTCGACTCCTTTCGCCCAAGGTAGAATTCTCTAACAACTTGGATCGAATAAAGCCGGTCTGGTCACCTTCATCGCCAACGAGAAGCTGCGCCGGAAGATCGAGGGCAAGCAGGCAGCCTAGCCGCCAAATGAACAACGCCCGCGCAAGGCGGGCGTTGGGGGATGCGTTTCAAGTTTTATTCGTGGTCTGTCCCGGATTTCCCCGGTTCGCGCGCATGACCGCACAAACTCATTGCGGTGAGCGACAATGCAGCAAGAATCGTTCGAGACGTAATGAAGCGCTTCATCGGAACTCCATTCACGGTCGCCGCCAGCCGATAGGTCATATTACGCCGATCGAGCACAATAATGCCGAATGGATAAAACCGGCGAAATCACCGGCACTGAATGAAGACGCTTGTTCCGGTTACCGGCACGACGGCGAACGCGTTCTGCAGCCGGATCAATCAGGATTACAGCGATTCCGGCGTGAAGCAGATGATTTCTAAAAGGGGTGGTGCCGCTGCCCTGCGTCAACCCCCGCGTGGTTATTGGCTTCCAAGGCAGGGAGTTTGTCTATCCGCCAGCGTATCCGCCACAGCCTAGACCGGATTTGACCGGGCGGATCGTTTTGATCACGCGCCGAATGCCTACTGGGAATTAGTTTGACCGGTGCCGCTGGGGGGGGGATACCTTGAGAACACCCCCCACCAAATTTCGCAGACGGTGGCCCCATTCCCTGCTTGCCCTTCTACGCCTTGTCACGCGGGTATGATGTCAAGGGTAGCTACAGGGGGGGCGTTATGTGCCGTTTGCTCACATTTTCCATCGTCGTGCTAGTTGTTTGCGCGTTACCGAATATCGTTTGGGCGCAGTCGGACGAAATGAGATACCAGCAATGCCAGAAACAAGTAGAAAACCTTTTCCCATCAAGAGATGGCCAAAGGGTAAAGCGAGCGGAAATGCTCAGAGAATGTAGTCGCTCAGTATATGGAAACGTTCCTTTTTATGAAGAATATTGGGCTCACTTTATTTATATTGCGTCAGAAATTGATGCGGGAAGAATGACCGCTGAGCAAGGAGCCTATTTAAATACGCAGAAGGGAAATGAGCTTAGGGCAAAGCGCGACGCGGCAATAAGGGAGATAACCAATAGCATTGCCGAACAGCAACGGCAATTGGAGCAGCAACAACAGGAACAAGCGCGCCGACGCGCGCCCCCACCCTCCTACGACACAAATTGCACACGAGACGCTTTTGGCAATACTAGGTGCACCACACGACAGAATTAACTATCCGGTTTACCGACGGGTTCTTATTGCGCTCGACCAAAATCAAACAGAGGCATTAGACCGCCAGCGCCGCAATGCCTCCATTACCCTAGCTTTACCCTCAGGCGTGCGTGGCCCCGTCGATAAGCCGCCATGCATCCGGCAGCGCCCGTTGCGTGGTCGATTCGCCCATACATCCCAAACCGCAGGCGCCTTGCACGGGAGCCCGCTTCGGCACTTTGCGCCGCACTTTGGGCGCAGTGATTTCGGAACCCTAGACCCCATGACGCAGGCGGGCGCGCGAAGGGTATAGCGAGTTATAGCCGCGTATTGGGGTCATAACAGCCAGTGCCATGCGGGAGCTGCCGGTGCATGAGTCTTGCGGCTCCAACGAATGCTTCAATGCCGGTAATCGCCATGACGCTCATAATCTTTTCTACATCAGCGATTAGCCTTTCCTGATAGCGCTCCCAAATGGCCTGGTGTTCCGGGTCGCCGTAGCGGATGGTTCTCCACCCATTGTTTTTTGTGCCGGCAAACGATGTCCGGCGCTCCATTTCTGCAAGGCTCAATCCTTCGTCGTTTCTAAATTCGGAAATGATTTTTTCTCTGCAAGCGAGCATTTTCCTAGTAGCCATGAAGTCCCTCATCGAAATTAGCTTTCCCATCAGATGCCCCCTGCGTCATCATCATTCCTGCCATCAATCCTGCCAATATTGCCAGCCTCAGGGTTGGCAGAAATGGCGGAATTGGTGGCAAGATTGGACACGGTAGTAGAAATCGGCAGCCTCCATGTACTGGTCTTCTCCTTGCCGAACCCGGCCGCCTTGACCGCCAGCCGAAGCTTGTCCTTGGCTCGATAGACGGTGCGCTCTGAAAACCCGTTGACCTTAGCGAGCCTGATAATCTCGCCCGCCTGCATCCCATTCGTTTCGTCCAACAGTTCCCGCAACCAATCAATTGCACTCTTGTGCTGGCTCTGTTCGTCCGAGTCTGCGTCAGTTTCGGCGGTCGCCAATAACTGCTTGGCGGTTCCTTCCAGTTCGTCACCCCACAGAACGTAGGATGCAAATAGGCTCGGATAACCATCGACCGCTTTCTGGTTCAGCGAATATTCATACCCGCCGCCATCTGGCCCGATATTGCTTTTGGTTCGCACCAGAATGCGCTTGGGCATTGCGTCGGGAGTGTCGTTGTTCACTACCTTTGCGGTGGCCATGACTATGCGGGGAAGCGCGCCAAAGGCGTTGCTGCCTGTCACACGTTCCAGCGGATCATTACCTTGAGTGCCTTTGCTGAAATGGGAAATTCCAATCATGGCCGCATCCAACTTTGCCGCCAAATCGACAACTGGCTGAAGCGACCGCCGAACCTCTGCCGCCTTGTGCGAGTCTCCAGCAACGGCGCTCACGATCGGATCAACAATCATTAGCCGAATACCACCAACCAGCGCTGCGGCCTCTGCTAGTGCGGGAAAATGATGCGCTGGGTCAAACGTGACGCGCTCACCAGCAACATAGGCATCGGTAACGAAGAAAATGCGGCTCCGGTCTGCACCCATTGCAAGTAGGCGGGGGAGTAGTGTGTCCTTGGGGTCATCTTCACCAGACCAAACCAACACGCTACTGGCTTCGCATTTGCTCCCATCTGGAAACCTGCCGCCAGTTGAAACCGCTGCGGCCAGCGCCAGCGCGATAGTCGTTTTCCCTGTTCCGGGCGCTCCTGCCATCACATGCAGCTTGCCGCGCGACAACCAGCCGTCCCAAAGCCAGCGGATAATTCCCGGCTCAAACTCTGCGCCATTTACCAAACGAACAACCACGCCACTTTCAAAATGCGCGGGGACTTGCCTCCGGTCTGAAGGGGCAGACATCGGCCATTCACGAAGTGCAGAATTAACCGCCTCGGTAACACTCGAATTCGCATACCGTGCATCGAGGAAAGCCGCGCCGCGCTCCGCTGATAGTTGAGTATCACGCATGGCCGGACGCCTCCAAAGCCGCACCGATACGCGCTGAGGCAGTGTTTAGGCGCTCGCGGTCGGCCTCGGTGATAGATTCGCCACGCACCAGCATTGCGGCCGCGCAAACCACTATGAGCCCTTCAAGCCGGACGGCACGCAGGACATCGGCGGCCGGGAAGGGCTGGCGCTCCTTCCGCAGATTTTCGCCAAGCGCGTTGGGGAATAAAGCATCAAACTTTAGTCCAACAGCCGACAAAACGTGCTCAGGATCGCAGCCCGCGAAATCGTGCAGCAGAATGCGACCGTCATCTAATTCACGGATTGCCAGCGATGCCGTCCGGTCGCCATGTGCTGGACATTTTGCAAGCCAGCGGTTTGCGCCTGTGCGCCGAACACCATCAAGACGAGATAGCAGCGCTTCGGCACTCACGCGGATTTGCTCCGCGCTGATTTGGACGCCCCTGATTTGGCCAGCGCGTTTTGCGATGCTTTGGTCTCGCGCGCATGGCGAAGTTGTGCGGGTTCCGACAGTGCGGCAACGGTTTGAAGTTTGTTTACGTAGGCAACAAGATCATCAATTCTCCAGCGTACGCAGCGCGGAGATAGCAATACAGGTTTAGGAAAATCAGGTGTGTGCCGCAGTTCGTGAAACTTGCGCTCAGAAACGTCGATGATCTTGGCACCCAACTCAGCCTTCGCCAGAAGAGTTGGAATTTCGTGATGCTCAGGCATTTTTTGCTCCGGTAGTTGTTCACCAGTGCAAGTTATGCCGGTTAAGTGCGGTGCTGTGAATTCCCGTTGCTACCCAAGGGGTACCCTGTGCTACGTAGCGGGGATAGCCTGTGCTATGCAGCGACTCGCTTGGGGTTAGGCGTGCCGATGAGTGCGTTTCTGCCCGTCTTGATTGACATGCCGAGAGCGGCGGATTCTTCTTCCGCGCATATATTACGAGAGGAATATTTTCCTGTTGCCCAGATTTTCTGAATAGCTATTCGCTTGTCACGACTTCCACCCGGTTTGTCGTGTTTCGTATTCGCGGATTTTTTTCCAATCTTCTTTTTTTGAATTGAAGTCTCAAAACCTTTCTTTGCAATTGGCTCTATGGTTTTGATGTAATTTACTAGAAAAGCATTTTCAAAATTCGCACGCTCTTGCTGCGTCATATAGACAATTTTTCTTGGCCGGGTCAATTCGCCAAGGTTGCTTACGGTTTTATTCTTAATCGAGTAAAGCGCGGCACCCTTAGCCTTCGCAGTGCGGTTATAGGCCTTTACGTATGCTGCGAACGCTATTTCGACCGCTGTCTTTTTTCGAGGTTCTTCCATTGCGCGCCCCTTTACGCTAAACCCTTGATGAGGAGCTGCGCCAGCCGAACAAGGGAATTCGGTTTTCGCCCTCGGGGATCAGTCTTGGGCTAGGCGCAGCATTATCGTAGCAACTACGCGGCCTTTACGCTCGCCAAGTCAAACACGTTGCTGGTTGTCTGTTGTCCGTTCAAATAGCCTGCCCACATTTCCAGTAACTTGCGCCGTTCCGTGGCGAACTGGGCGCGATTGTAGGCCGCTCTTATCTTGTCGCCTTCGCGGTGCGCTAGACACGCCTCAATTACGTCTGGACGTGCTGCGGCAGTTTCATTCGCCCATGTGCTGAAACTGGCGCGAAAGCCGTGCACCGTAATGTCCGTGCGTTTCATGCGCTTGAGCAACGCCAACATTCCCATGTTCGACATTTTCTTTTTCGTGTCTACAGCGGACGGGAACACCCACGGCGAATTGTGAATCGTCATTTCGCGCAGAATCGCCAGTGCCCGCTCGGATAAATGGACGATGTGCGCTTCGCCAGCTTTCATGCGTTCGCCCGGCACCGTCCATGTGGCGGCGTTTAGATCGAATTCAGACCACTGTGCGCCGATCGTTTCGCCGGTGCGTGCAGCCGTCAAAATGGAAAACTCAAGGGCATGCGCGGCAATGCCGGGGTGCCCTCTCAGTTGTGTGATGAATGCGTGTGCTTCGCCGAACGGAAGTGCGCGGAAGGGAACACTCCGCCGAGGCCTATGTTCTTTGCGCAACTTGTTTCTCAACATTGCCACTGGATTGAGAGGCACCAATCCGCACTCGAAGGCATCGTCGAATACTTCGTCAAGGCGTTGCCGCACCCTATGCGCGGTATCCGCGAATCGATTCTGAAATTCACGCAAAAAGTCCAGCAGCTCAGCCCTCGCAATCTCTGCGATTGGCTTATGCCACAGCGCGCTCGGAACATGGTTTTCAAGAGAATGTATCCAGTTCGCAGAAAACTTCGGGTTCCGCGTTGGCTCGATCACGGCTTCGTGATACGCACGCGCTACTCGCGCGAGGGTCGCCGCCGAATTCCTTTTATCGGCCTTGCGCTTTGCCTCTGCTTCCTTCGCGGCTGACTTTGATCTTTCGCGTTCGTTTATGGGGTCTAGCGGCGGGATGGTTGCAAGCATTGCCCGCGCCACTGTCGCCCCGCTCCGCGCCTGAATAAGGCTTTCGCCAGCCGCTTGCGCATTTTGGCGTTGGCATGCTCCAAATCCCATTTCACGGCGCTTACCGCTTGGCGCGGTGTATCGAAACACCCATGCCGCCCGTTCGCCTGCGCATCGCAGCAACAAGCCGCCGCCGTCAGAGAGTTCGCAGTCCTGCGCGTTCAATACTTCGCGCGCCGACAGTAAGTTGATTTTTGCCGCAAGTTTTCGTTTTGCCATTTCATCACCTCTTAAGTTCGCTTGGTGACTGGTGGTTAATTGCTATCCGCCAGCGTATCCGCCAGTAAGCCGTGCATAGGGGCACACTTAGGCGGCTGCGTCGTGCACTGCAACGACAACCAAAACAGGCTACTTCGTTTTGTGCATCAATGGATTACTGCACCTTGATGCGTCGTTGCTGCACTTAAGAGAGATGTTACGTGGTGCCGCTGCCCGGATTCGAACTGGGGACCTTCGCATTACGAATGCGCTGCTCTACCAACTGAGCTACAGCGGCACTTGTTGAACAAGCGCCCCGGATAAATCGCTGCTGTTGCGTCGCGATTTTATTCGAGGGTGCGGATTCTACTACGCGGGCAGCGATCCGTAGCACCGGGCTTGATTCGCATTATCAGGCCGCACGCAGGATCTCCGTCGAGATGTTTTGCAGGGGCAGCACGCGCTCGGCAGCGCCGAGCTTGATCGCCTCCTTCGGCATGCCGAAAACCACGCAGGTCGCCTAGTCCTGCGCCAACGGAGAAGCGTACCGGCGCACTGATCGCTACCTGACAAATCAGCAGCTCTGCAAGAGCAATAGACTGCCACAATAAATTAAGATAGCGTTGTGTTTATTGACTATTGAAGCAATTTTGCAAAATTCCGCCCACCCCGCCCTCGATGTAATTGACAATTTTCCCTCTTACGAGAGGGCTGGGCCTTACTTGCAGCAAATGGTTACCGAACACGGCTATAAGGCGATTGCCGACGTTGGCGGTGGTGCCAATCCGATGCTCGACCATGAATTTGTCGTAGCAAACGGCATCCGGTATTGCCTAATCGACAAATCGGTGGACGAACTCAGAAAAGCGAATGCCGTTTTTGAGAAGATCCACGCCGACGCAACGACCAGCAATGACGTTTTCCAAAAACAGATTGCAGGGCGAAAATTCGACCTAATCTTCTCGCATATGCTTTTGGAGCATCTCGAGAACCCATTCCAGGCGCACAAAAATTTCTATGCTGCACTAAATCCGGGCGGGCGGTGCGTGCATTTTTACCCTTCGCCGAATAACCTGCCGCTGGCACTAAATCGTTACTTGCCGGAGGCGGTAACGGCCCTATTGCTGCGCTTTGCCCAGCCGTTGCGCGACATGGAAGGCACCCAACGCAAATTCAAGGCTTATTACCGGATGTGTGGCGCCCCAAGCCTTAAGCTCACCCGAACATTTGAGGCGATCGGTTATGCGGTCGACCAACACATTGGCTACGTCGGTCACCCGTATTACGAAAGATTCACGCCGGCGGCATTCATCGAAAAGCGCCTTCGGCGCGCCCTTTGTCGATTTGGCATACCCATGACAGGCGGGTGTCTGCTCGTGCTACAAAAGACCGAATAGTTCGAATTGAGTCGATTTGGCAGGTCATATTGCACATTTGCTCGCGGGGAGTGCGAGTATCATAAGTTCCAGGTTCGCAGCCCGCACCTTGCGCCGTGCTGCGTGCATTTGGCCTGGCGGTCATCATGATCAGCCGGACAAAAATTGTTATCCGGGAGAATCTAAAGTGCATGCGCCTTCAATAAACATCAAATCGATCGCACTATTCACGGTTTTGTCATTATTCGTCGCATTTCCGACCGCCCTGCTTGCAGCCGATGCGGGCGCCATCGAAAAACTTTCAGGTACTGCTACGATTGTGGGCGCAGATAACGTCTCACGGGCGGCGGGCGCCAAAGCAAAAATTCAGGCCGGCGATACCATCGCCACCGACGCCAAGAGCGAAACGTTGATCAGATTGTCCGATGACACAGCAATCATTTTGCGGCCCAATTCGCGGTTTCAGGTTGTAGACTATAAGTACGATAAGGCGCCGACCGATTCATCGTTTGTCAGCCTGCTGCGGGGTACTGCACGGTTTGTTACCGGCTTGATCGGCAAGAACCGTCCCTCGAATATCCACTTTACCGCAGCCACTATAACCATTGGCATTCGAGGCACCGATTTCGAGGTGGCAATAGTACCGGAAGATACAGCGGATGCGAGGGCGGGGGTTTACGATTACGTGCATGACGGCTCCACCAACATAATGCTGGCCCAAACCGGTCAGAATCTTGACGTTAAGAAGGATCAAACCGCCTTCGCGCCGGACAAACTTAGACCCGGCGAAGACGCGCTGCAGATTCTGCGCGAAACGCCGATATTCCTGCAATCCGGCGGCGGCTTGGATGCCCTGATTCAGTCGATCACGGCGCCGATACCCATGTTTTTCCGCTAAGAAATATAAGTGCGGTTAGCCGGCGCAGCGGTCGGCGGCCGCGCGCCTATTGGGCAAGGCAGGATGCGCGGCGCAAGTCCTTCCAATCGTCCAGCCAGCAGCAATTGTGGTCGAATTTTTCTTTATCGATCACGGTCGCGCCCGGCACGCCCTTCAAAAATCGAGCCGTTGTCGATGCCGGTACCAGTTTGTCTTGCAAGCCCCGGAAATGGGTTTGCGGCACCCGGGTCAAAGCACCGGTCTGGTCCGCCGGATTTAGCGACAGCGACAGCGGAGAGACGTGCAAGGCCTCAGTCCACGCCGTGGTATCGAGTGGCGCGGCAATCGTAACCAGGCAACTAACATCGCTACGCCGAGCCGCGAGCAGCGCCGCCATGGCGCCACCTCCGGAGTACCCGACCAGTTTCACCTCACGGGCACCATAGCGTTGCTTGATACGGTCAACCGCCGTGTTCATTGCGGTCACCACATCATCGCTAAAGCGTGCCCGCATCCATAATCTCGGGTCGCAATTGCGCAATTCGGCAGCCGGCAAGAATTGGCAAGGCCGCCCAAGATATGCGACCGCGGGCGCGGGATCGTCGATCGCCATGCGTAATACAACCGGTTTTAGGGGTGTAGGATCCACCGGCGGCTCGTCAGGAAACCGCCACGGGGCACCGTCGCTCTCAATATAAAACGTTACGCTTGAAGTGGCGGCCCCTGGCGCGGTCTGCCGCGCAAACCCGCGAATGCGCGGGTCAGGCACCTCAACTTGCGCAAAACCGGCGGCTTCTGCCACCGTGCGACTGTATTCGATCGGCGATTGGAGCGCCGCGCAGGCCGCACAAAATAAAACTGCCGAGCCGGGGATCCCCCAACTCGGCAGCTTGATTTTGTCGATGCTCGCCGGCAAAAGCCGGCGGCGCAAACCCAACCCTTAGAACCGGATCCCGAGGTTAAACAGGATCTGATTGTTCTTGACTTCAGAACGCTGCTCCGAAGAGTACTGGATAGCGCCATAAACAGAGCTGTCGGCCTTAAACCGCACACCGATCGTCGGCGTCCAGCCAAACCTGGCATTTGCTGCAGCGATGCCGTTAACAGGCGCCTGATTCGGCCGGTTGATATCGTCGATCAGGGCCAACCCAACGAACGGTGTAAACGTGCCAAGCGAATAGGCCGCTTGTCCGCTCACACGAAGCTGCGTAACTTTGACCGTTCCATCAGTAACAAATGTGCCGTTCGTCAAAGTATAGGCGCCGAGCTTGTCATTGACGCTCAGGAGGGCGCCGCGTGCAGACAACGTCCAGTTGTCGACCTTTTCCACGTAAGTCAGGCCCAAGCTACCGATGGTACGATCACTGCGTGAGGAACCACCGACCCCCAGAGTATTGGTGGTGATATCTGTACGCCCGAAGCCAATGGTGCCATCCAGGGAAAGATTTTTGTTAATCGCGACACCAAAGTACGGCGAAATGGTGACGCCGTTGCCAGACAGCGTGCCACCAGAGAAATTAAGATCGATGTTGGTCCGATCCTTTGCAACGGCCACACCGACGATCACGTCGTTCGGGAGCGTGTAGTCGACACCGGCAAGAAACACGTCAACCTTACCGCTCGATTGCAACTGCGAGAAATTATATCCAACGTCACTGCGGGAATAGGCGGTCCACACATTCCACAGCGAGGTCGCGGGTGCGCCCGCTGCACCGGTATCGCCGGTTAAAGCATAACGCTTAACATTAGAACCACTGGCAAGCGAGCCGCCGGATATTGAGATGCCCCCGATCGCACCACCTATGGCGCCACCGACCCCCAAGGAGGGTCCCGAAAGCCCAACGCTAGCAACACCCGAGTTTTGCGAGGGCTGTGAATTTGCAATTTTACCGGCGGGCGTTGTTGTCGACGACGTCGCTTGGGCTAACGCAGAGCCCGTAAACGCCGTGAGGGCGAATGCAACAACTGCTGAGTAAACACTTTTTTTGTTCATGATATTTTTTTATCCCTCAGATTTCACTACACGACGGAATAACACTGTTGGTCCGAATATATCATCCAAACCCGGAAAACAACAACAAGTTATCCTGATGTCATTTGCGATTCCGGAAATCTTCATTGTTTTGTTGCAGATTTGACTCACCTATAGTGCCCGCGCAGATTTTCTACCCCCAACCATAAAAACCGATATTACATTGATTTTAAAGTAAATTATTTCATTTGCGCGGTCATAACATGACGGGATTCCTAGCGCGATGAATTTTTCGATTGGGGGGCAATGACAAAAGATGCGTTGTCGCTACTGGCGAACGTCGGCAATTCCCTGTAACTGACTGAAAAGCTGCGGTAGCAACACCAAGCGCGCGCGCGCCAAAGTCTCAATAATTGTATATCTATCATTGATTTGAGACGCAATCGCAATTCTTTCGGAGTAGGGTTGCAAATCGTGCGGAATCAGCTTTTCCATTAAATCGAGCACCCGGTAGGCATCCGGCACATTGCCCTGATCAGCTAACAGTTGCGCCCAATTGCGCAGAAGCAAGGGCTCTGTCGGAAACATCAAATGGGCATAAGCAAACAGACGATTCGCCTCCTCAGCCGCGAGCAACCCGCCGTCGGGATCGAGCGGACGAAGCACACGTAACGCCTGCACCTGCCGCACATTCGCCAACGCAATGTTCATCCACGGATCGAGCGGAAAGAGCAGCGCGGCCGTGCGCGCCACTTTTTCGGCGTCCAAAAGATTACGCACCACGTCGGGAATGCGATCTGGCAGCTTGTCGAGCTGACGAATATCAGCCAACGCCCGGTCCAGAAAATTAAACACCAACTGCCGGCGATAGTAGCGCTCATAGGGCAGCAGGCGCACCGCTTCTTCGATCAACTGCACAGACAACTGCGGCTGCTTTTCCGACGCCAACAATGCAAGAGACGACGCAACGTCGGCCTGGGTTGTCCGCCAGGCCAAAATCCCCACGACCAACACCGAGGCCGCCACAAAGCTAATCCCGATCCGCGCAAGAAGCGAAAAGTTGCTCGCATCGCTTGTCGTCGCGCCCGCTTCCTTCATGAGCAATGCGTATGCCACGCATAGCGCGAGGATAAATAACGGACAGGCGAAGGACGCCAGCGCAATGTGTTGCACCTGATTCATGGCCAATTCGGAGCCGGGCAACACCATCAGTGCAAAGTGCGCGGCGATGTAGATTAACGGCACCCCAACGGCGATCGCGAGCCAGTATCGAACGTTAGCACCGCTGAAACTGCCGCAACGCCGTGCATGCACCCAGAGGGCGAACGCCGCAATCGGCACGAACAAAATCAGCGATAACGCCCTAAGCCCCCAGTGCGCCTCCTGTTGCACGCCCGCGATATTGAACAACGCAACCGGCAAGAAACCCGCGCACGCGGCAATCAAGCTGCAGGCAACACCCGCAACCAGAAGTCCATCTTCAGCGACGGCCGCTGGATCAGTATTTTTTTCCGCCGCTGGCGCAAAGCCCTCAGCAATGACCAGAATGAGTGCCGCAAATGCAAACGAGATCAAACGAGTTGTTACTACCGGAATGTTGACCTGCGCGTCCATCCAGAACACGCACAGCGAAGCCGTTAATCCGGCCAGCAAAACCCAACGCTCCGCCATCTGGGCCGCCCCCTGAGCTTGACTGCGTTTGAACGCCCGCCACGCACAACCGACCGCGAACAGAACCCAGCCCCCACCAACCCCAAGACCGAATGCCGGCGCCGCAGCATTGCCAAGCCCCATCTGCGCCGCCAGGAGAGCTCCAAATAACCCACCCAAAAACGTAAAGCCGAGAAATATCCACAGGGGTGCATTACCGCAAAGGTCGAACAAGGCGCGCGTACCAGCGTAGACGACCGAACCAAAAAAAAGACCATACGCGAGCCACGCGAAGAGCCCAAAATTCAAGCCAATATCCAGCGCATCGGCATGCATGCGATCAAAAGTGTGATCCGCTCCGTAACCTACCAGCCCCGGGACTGATTCCGGCATGTGCGAAAAATAATGGACGTAGGCCGATTCGGGCCCGTATCCAAATATTTTTTTCTGAAGCGGCGCAGCGGCGAAAGTGTCAACGCCCGCGCCCCAGATGGCCAGGCGTGCCGCGGCGCTGGTCGAAGCATTCTGCGTTTCGGTCGCAGCGTCGCTGCCCAGGTTAAATACGAGGCGGCTCAAAACCGGAACTTCCTGCGCCCAATGCTTAACAGCGGGAGCCGTATTGATTGCGAGCAGCGTCGTCGCTATCAACGCAGCAAATGCCGCCGCAGTGTGCAAAACAATGCGGCCATTGCGCACGCAAACCGCGATCAAGCAGGCAATCAACAACAATCCGATAATCGCCGCCAATAACGGCCCCCGAGATTGCGTGAGCAAAAGTCCGCACGCCTGCAACACGACGACGATCAGCCATAGCACCAGCTCCGGCGCCCGGCGGCGCGAAAGCCAGCAACGCGCCACCGTCGCGGGAAGCAAAAGGCCCAAATAGGCCGCAAGAAAAACCGGGCTCCCTAACGTTGAGCCTGGCCGCGCAAACTCACGCGTACCCAAGGGCTCAAAATCCAGCCCCAGGCGCTGCTGTACGGCGTAGACAGCAGGAATAACGCTTGCCAATAGCAACACATCCAGAACACTAACCAGCCGATTCGGGTGACGCCCCACTGCCAGCGCGGCAAAGAAGAATGCGCCGTAGACGCCCCACGCGAGCAAGCCTTCGTGGCGGTAATAGCCGCCAAAAATGGCAACGTCCGTATTCTCCGCCAAGCCGGTTGAAACAACCGCCAAACCCAGGAACAGCAGGAAGGCTACCACCGCAATCTTGGTAACAATCCTTTGCTGCATCAGCCATCGCCAACCACCGCCCAGTAGCGCCGCGCCGAACGCCAGTACCACCAGGGGTTCTGCCACGTATTGTTTGGCAATCTCGAAGCCGCGATCCATCACGTTGCTCATCAGTATTGGTACGGCAGCAACGATGGCCACGACGCATGCGCTGGCAAGATGCGACCAGAATGGACGACGGATTAGAAAATTCATTTTTCCTTCGGGGTCACGGGGGGTCTCTGACCGCCTTTATGCAAAACCCACCAGCGGGGCGCGCGAAATTTCACGATGCGGGTGTAACCATAAATGTAGGCCACGGCGAATGCCGCGCAGCCAACTTGCAATTCGGTGGTCGATTTCCAGAAAATCACCGCGGGCACCACACCAATTGAAGTGATAATCCAGAGATAAGGCGCTGTCAGTGCATTGCGCTGGGTTTTGTATACCGGCAAATCCGTACCCACCAGCCAGCGCACCAGGCGCTTGTAGATCAAGTGATGCAAATGTGCCGCGTCGGGCAATCCGGGATGTACGCGCCGGACGACAACACGCCGATAAATTGAAAACAATAGTTCGCATACCGGATACGAGCATAAAAGAACCGGAAACCACGCAGACACTTGCGAATTCCGCCCCACCAAGAGCACAAGCAGGACACCAACCCAGAAACCCAGCAAATAGGCACCGCCATCACCCAGATAAATCAGCCCGCGTGGAAAATTCAGCAACATAAATCCGAGTATCGCGCCCACCGCTGTCAACGCCGCAACCAAAACAGCAATATCGTTGACCTTGAACGCAACGTAAGCAATACCGACAAGTATCAGGCTTGCCACGCCCGCAGCGAGGCCATTAAATCCGTCGATAATATTAAACGCGTTGGTAATGCCTGCTACCAATAAACAGGTAAAAATTACAGAAACAGTCGGCACGCCAAGCGCCAGATTTAGCAAGGGCACATCGACCCGCACAATCCATGCATCAAGTAGCCACCCGGTGAGCGCAGCGGAAACAAATGCGGCAATTAAACGCGATGCGATGCCCATGCGCCCGGTCAGATCCTCAAGCAGCCCCGCCAGAAATACCGGTGCTGCCCCAGCAAGCATGGCGAGCCCGACATGGACAACAACGGGTGCAATCGGTGATTCGTCTCCGAGGCGGGCGATCAAACTAATGAACAGTCCGGCCGCAACACCGATGCCCCCGGCCCTACGCAGGCCGCGCGAACTGGAGGCGCGGAGCCACTCGGCATGTCTGCCTTCGACGGAGTGAGCGGGCGCACGCATTCGTACTAGCTGTACCCGAATAATGGAAAGCGTCACCACGAACGAAACCAAAAGCGCAACGAAAAGATATGCCATGAGTGTTTATGCGCCGGTTCGTCGGTAACCAAAGTACGGTAGCGGCCTCGCCCGACTTTGCACCGAACCGCGATTCAGTTAATCGAAATTAGCCATTCCGCATATCTTACCCGTCCGTTGCTAAAAGCGCGAAACATCAAGCGTCTGTCGCAGGCCAGAGCCTGCTGTTTGCCGGCTCTGCTACTGATTGTTGCTGGAAATCTGGCGCCCAACCTCGAGGAGGCTGCTGA
Source organism: uncultured beta proteobacterium (assembly GCA_903889565.1). GTDB lineage: Bacteria > Pseudomonadota > Gammaproteobacteria > Burkholderiales > SG8-41 > PALSA-1004. Next base: position 92,709 of record CAISYC010000067.1, on the reverse strand, counting down.
CCACAACAGCACCGGATAAAGCTGGAGGATTTTCGTTTGGCCAATACAGGAAATTGCGCCCGACACCGGCTGCCATTCCAGCCGCGACATCCGACGCCTTATCTCCAACGAGAACAGACGCCGCCAAATCGAGATTGAAGTCGCGCGCAGCTTCCAGAATCATCCCCGGCCCGGGTTTTCGAAAACCAGACTCTCTCTTGTAATCGCCGATCCCGTGCTCGGGATGATAAGGACAAAAATAGACGCGCGAAATTTTGATCGCCTGCGCAAGAAAAGCGTCGCACATCCAAGCCGACAGCGCGTGAAATTCCTGCTCGGTATAGTAGCCACGCCCGATGCCCGCCTGGTTGGTGACCACAACAATGAGGTAGTCGCGTTCGGTCGCTACCCGGCAAAGATCGAAGATGCCATCGACAAATTCGAATTCCTCCGGCTGGCAAACATAACCGTGATCGACATTGATCACGCCGTCGCGATCCAGAAAAAGTGCTGAGCGCTCGCGATTCATCGCCTCAAGCGCCTATTGAAGAATAAAGCGCTTGAATGGTTCGTGCGATGCCAAATACCGGCCAATGAACCGGCACCAAACGTAACTACGCCAGCGCAGCGGCAATTCACGATCAAATAAAACGAATCGGGTCAAATAAATCACCGCATCAAACAACCAAACAGGCGCGTATTGGCGCAACCCGGCTTTTTCGTATGGGGGCAACGGTTCATTACGAATCGCATTTAACAGTCGTGCAGCACCCACGCTGCGCTCCGGCGCCATCGCAAGATAAGTGGCGTCGCCCGCAAATCGCCCGCGCTGTAGATAGGTTGCATCACGCTCCGCGTGGCCTGTACGAAAATGCAGGTGTTCGAAAACCACGTCGTCCAGATATCTGATGCGGTCATAACCAGCTTTCTGCAGCCGCTTAAACAAATCGAACAAATGAGTGTCGATAAACGCCCCCTGGTACTCGGCGGGATACGGATCCACCAGAAGCTCACAAGTTCGGCGCGAAAGGATTGGGAAGGTACACACGCCCTTCTTGAAACAGTCATTGCAATAGGTCAGATAAATCGCATCTGCCAATTCGGCATGAACTTGCCGGAGGCGGTCATCCCAACCGGCCGTGCGGATTACCATGTCATCATTAGCGAGAACAATGATATCGCCCTTCGCCTTGGCGAGACAGGCGGAGTTGTACTCTCCCATCGACAACCTAGGCCCGATGATGCGTGTGACGGCAATCCAATCGCTGGTTAGTTGATGGCTTCCAATGTCATCCTCATCAACATAAAGAATGACTTCGATGCGGTCAAGACGTGAACTCGTCTCGGCGATGCTTTTGAATAGGCGCTCCACCAGCGCGGGCCGGCCGCGCGTAGGCAATAGCAATGAAATAAATTGTTCCAAGATCAAATAGCAACCGCAACCGAAAACAATTGGCGGCGCGCGCTAAACAATATTGTTGTCACGAGTGGCTTCCGTTGCGGGAGGCGCCAACAACACGCCCCAAAAAATAAATGGCCCGCCTGGTAAATAAAACGAAACTAATTTCACATCCATCGCCCACCGATTTGAAAACTAAAAATGACGCTTTAGTACCCACCTCTGCCAATCGTTCGGAATACGATCTCGCCCGTTATTGCGGCAACGATCAACGTTTGGGCCGCGATGCCATCTCCTTTTCTGCCTGTCTGCTGATAATCCTAGATGCAGCTTCTCCCTGCGTTACCGCGATAATCAGCCGAGGATCGGCATCGTAACCAGGCGCCCCCCAAGTAATTGGAACCCCAAAGGGAACCCCAAAAAACCGACCGTCGAATTTCACAATGTTGAATTGATGCTCTTTGTCCACGAATGTCAGTATTGGCGTTTGCCCTTGTCTGGTACCTTGGTCACGAATCCGTGATTCCACTTCGTCTTGACTTGCCGCAATGATCAATCGGGAATCGGAATCGTATCTCGGCGCCCCCCACGTAATTGGAACCCCAAAGGGAACCCCAAAAAACCGACCGTCGAATTTCACAATGTTGAATTGATGCTCTTTGTCCACGAATGTCAGTATTGGCGTTTGAACCTGCCTTATCCCTTGGTCACGAATCCGCGATTTCACTTCGTCTTGGCTTGCTGCAATGATCAATCGGGAATCGGAATCGTAGCTCGGCGCTCCCCACGAAATTGGAACTCCAAAGGGAACCCCGAAAAACCGACCGTCGAACTTAACAATATTGAATTGATGTTCTTTTTCCACAGTGATTAGCACTGCTGGCGACGCCCTAGGACTAGCGAATTGAGACAGCAATGTCGCATGAGCAATCAGCAATGCACATAAACACAATATCGATATTGGATAAATGGCGTAGTTCTTAAATCCAGAATCAACCTGGCAGCTAGGCTCGATTTCCAGCACTTCTGGCAAACCGAAAATATTCAATGGCGTGTCCGACTGAACGGGATCCAGCCGTCGCCATAGTCGTTGAGAATCGATCTTCCTGCGCAGCGCACCTTCGTCCTCAGCCCAGATCAACTCCGGGTGATCATGCTGCCGCTCGATCACCGTAGTGCCCGCGCCCAGCTTCTGCGGCACCGCGCAATATTCGTCGCCCGCAGCAAGCAGGTTGAAACCCCGATATGACGATACAAGTTGAATCGAACCCACGCGCCCCGACGCGTCAATCTTTTGACGCAGCGCCGCCTCATGCTCCGCCCAAATCAGTTCTGAACTGTCTTCCCGCTCCGCCAATGGATCGACCGGACCTAACTTCTGAGGCACGGCGCAATACTTGACGCCCAAGACAAGCAGGTTGAAGCCCTTATATGAGGACAATAAACGCGGCGAGTCCGAATTTGAAACTGTCATTTTGCCGAACCAAGTTTGCCCAATATCGGCGGGGTTTCAATCATAACCGTAGACGAGCTGAAGCGCCCCCCCATCCGGGCATGATGCCGTGCATCAGCAATAACGCCATGGTAAAAAAAAGAAGAATCAAATGCCCAAACGTGGCGCCGATAATTTCAACCACCGGTAGTGTCTGGGTCGGAAACACCATTTTTTTGACGAGGTGCTGGTTCGCCACGATCGCGTTGGTTGTCGCGGTTAACGCCTCCGAGAAAAAACTCCACGGCAATAACCCGGTCATGAAGTAAAGCACAAACGGCAGCCCGCTCGGCCCCTGCGCCTTGAAGCCCAATGAAAACACCAGCCAGAAGACCAGCACGGTGGCCAGCGGATTTAGGATAGTCCAGACCACCCCAATGCCGGTACCGACAAAACGCGCCTGAAAGTTTCGCACTGCAAGCACCCAGATCACCCGACGATAGGAGATCAACGTGGCGAGGAAGCCGCGAATTTGATTGATCACGCGTCTTCGCTCCCGGGCTGCGCGAAATACATGTACAACGTCGAAAGCGTGCAGGCGTCTTCGATCTCGCCCGCGGCAATCAGGTTCGCTATTTCGGCGCGATCAAAAAACTGCAACTTGCTGTGACCCAGTTCGCGACTGATCGCCGCCTGCTCGGCAACGGGGTCACCAAGCACCGCTGAAAAAAGCCGGGTGCGGCCCTTGATCACGCCGGATTCCGGTGTGATAGTTCCGAGCAAACGGACACTCTCAATTGCAACGCTAAATCCGGTTTCCTCGACGAGTTCCCTGATTGCCGCTTGTTGCGGTGATTCTTCGGCATCAATGAAACCCTTGGGAACCTCCCAGCCCCACCGCGCCAGCGGATGGCGAAACAGCCGAATCAGGCCAAGTCGCCCTGCGCGCACGGGCAATATGCAGACGCCGGTGATGCCGTCGGCCGTTGCTTGCTTTGGAATTATGCTGAGGTAGTGCGGCACATCGTCGCCGCCAGCCCCTGAAACATGATCGAAGTACACGGAAAACACCGTGTTCTCGCACATGAGCTCGCGGGAATGCAGCCGTATGGGCGGGGTGGTTTCTTCTTGCGATCCTGGCTTCACGCGATTCTCACTCGAAGCGCAGGCCGCGTAACGTAACCAGCCCCGAGTTGCCACAATTGGCAAGAATGACAAGCTTCAAATAGCGGTTGGTCGCGGGACTGCGTAACTTGAGTTTCAACCAGCCGTCGACCGAATTTGGGGCACAAGGAATTTCCGACGCGAAATTTGACGTCCACGAAGTGCCATCAGGGCTGGATTCAATGCGAATCACTCGGGGCGCGCGATCCTGGTTGCTGTCCTGCGCCAATAAACTGAGCGAATTAATATCGCGGGGCGCGCCGAAATCCATCATGATCCACTCGGGGTAATCGGGTGGATTCGCCGAATGCCAGCCAGGCTGCGTTGCTGCAAGCAGGCCCTCGGGGCCGAATTGCAAAAGTTGCGAGCTGGCGGTGATTCGGATTGCCGACACGTCCGCAGTTGCCGGTGCAACAGCCACGGCGGGTGACTTATCAGAGATCCCTGAAATATCCTGCCCCCCTTGCTGTGGGGATTGACTAAGGGAGGGGGCGTCTCCTTGCTTCTGATTACCCCTCACCCCCACCCTCTCCCCGCTTTCGCGGGGAGAGGGAGTTTCAAGTTGGCTGCTCGTTGCTGCCGTCGTCGGCGGATGGGAAGTCGGCGCTGGCGACGGTAAGGTCGGCGCAACCGCTGCTGATGGTGCAACCGCTGGAGTAGCGATCGCCGCAGTAAGCAGCGCTTCATTCGCAGGCTTAGCCTCGCGCTGGGCTTCAATCACCAATTGCCTGAATTTGGGCGAGAATTGATCGAGGTGGCTGATCGACACAAGCTTGGGCCGACCTTTCGCATTACCATCAACAAAATTGAGCAGCGCCGCGCTTGTATAGAACTTCTGACTGCCGACAAACCATTCAAAAGTTTCGCGCTTCCACCGGCCTTCTCGCAGACCCTTGCGGGCAGTGCCGGACAGAAAATAGGCGAACTTCTTCGTTTTACCGTCGACTGTCAGCGCGCCCTCTTCGCGCAGCACGCCTTTTCCATCAATCAATCCACCTTTGCACCGGCCATCCCAGACGACTGTCCCTTGCGCGGCGATTTCCTTGAGCCGCGTGATCGCGCGCTCTGCGCTGAGCAACTTGCAACCGTTCGCCTCGACGAACGTGGCCAGCTTGGGCTGGGCATAAGCGGTCAGGCTTACGATGGTGCCCAGCAAGATCAATAGCATTCGGGCAAGCATGATGAAATATTACCCCTAAATTTTCAGTTCATGCATCGAGTTCCGGTCTGTTCGAATACATGTTCCGGCTCCCATTCCGGCGACGGGTTCAGACGTTGCCGTACTGGGTGTTGCGGATCATCGTGAAGCCCTTGATTAATTCTGCGATGCCGGCATCGAGTGAAACCGCAGGCTTGTAGCCGGTCGCCTCGATTTTTTCATTGGAGACGATGTAATTGCGCTGGTCGGGATCTTTGCCAATCGGCGCATCAACAAAGGTGAAATCGGGCAGCTGCTTTTTGATGGTCTGGCACAATTCCAGTTTTGAAACATTGGCGTCCGAGAGACCGACGTTATAAATCTGGCCGTTCATTTTTTCGTAATTGTCGATGCCGTGAATGAAGGCGCGGGCAATGTCCCTGACGTGTATGTAGTTGCGTTTGAAGTTGGCCTCAAACAAAACGACCGCACGGTCGTGCAACGCGCGGTAGGTAAAATCATTTACCAGCAGGTCGATGCGCATGCGCGGCGACATGCCAAACACGGTGGCCAGCCGGAAGCTGATCGCGTTCGGATGCTGCATCAGCTCCTTTTCAACCCTCACTTTCTCGATTGCGTAGAGCGACATCGGGTGCAGCGGGGATTCCTCGGTGCAGAAGTTGTTTTCGTCGCCACTGCCATAGGCGCTATTGGTAGTCGGCATCAGAATGCGCTGATGTTTGCCGATGTTTTTCAGCATCATGATGATGGCGTCGTGGTTGGTACTTGAGGCACCAACGGGGTCGCGTGCGCACAGTGGCGCTCCAACATAAGCAGCAAGCGGAATGATGATGTCGGCCTTTTTGATCAGCGGCAGCATTACGCTTTCGATGCGTACGTCTCCGCGCACCACGCTGAAATTCGGATTGTTGCAAACATGAGCCAGGCTGTTCTGGTTGTACATGAAGTTATCGACAACCGTGACTTTATGACCCTTGGCGAGCAGCTCGGGAACCATGGTCGAACCGAGATATCCGGCGCCGCCTGTTACTAGAATGTTGTAGCCCACTGTTCTTCCTTTACCGAGGTGTTATCAAATTATCCGCCGAAAACCGCCGCCTCGACGCATTCACATAGCGTGTGCGCCAATACGATATGCAGTTCCTGTATCGTACTGGTCGCCGCGCCCGGTGCGACGATGCAATAATCGGCCTTCGTCGCGGCTTTGCCGCCATCGCGGCCGCAGAACACGATGCTGGGTATGCCCGTGATCCGGCATTGCTCCAGCGCCTTGAGTATGTTCGGCGATTGCCCCGAGGTGGTTATACCAAGAAATATGTCCTTTGGCGTCGCCTTGCCGGCCAGTTGCCGCGAAAACACAAGATCAAAACCATAGTCGTTGCCGATGGCAGTCAGAATCGAGGTATCAGTGGTCAGGGCCTCCGCTGGCAGCGGCGCGCGGTCGCGTGCCAGTTTGCTGACGAACTCGGCGGCCAGATGCTGCGCGTCGGCCGCTGAGCCGCCATTGCCGGCAATATAAATGCGACCGCCGCCGTGATAGCGTTCGATCACCGCATTCACGGCGCGTGCGAATATTTCCTGGCGGCCGGGGTCGGCGGCCAACTCCTGTTTGGCGGCGATCGAGGCGGCCAGATTTTTCTTGAGACGTGCAATCGGGTCCAACAGGTAAATCCTCCGGTGTTTTATGCGGCAATCACGGCGGCGGCGCGGCGATAATCGTCCGGTACGCCAATGTCAATAAAAGTGCCGGGAAACGCACAGCCGAACACACGCAACCCGTTGGTCAGCGCTGCCGGGGCCAAATCATCTTCGAGCGAAAATTTTGTGCCAGTCGCGTAATGGCAGTTTTGCAATACGCGCGGATGCATCCAGTAGACGCCGCCGTTAGCGGGATGGCCGGAGCGCGCACTGCCGGATTTGAGCGCAGTGATCTGCCCTTGCGGCGACACTTCCATGCCCATATAGCGCCCTTCTTCCGCAGGTTGAAACAATGAGAAGCACCAGTCGGCATCATATTGCTGTGCGAACGCGACCAGCGCTTTTAGTTCGGCAGCAAAATAGGTGTCGCCGTTTAACACCAGAAACGATTCCCCGGCCGCGACTTCCGCGGCTGCGAGCAGCACGGCACCGCCCGTGCCCAGCGGTGCTTCTTCAATCGCGTAAACCAGCGCCGCGCGTTTGTAGGCGGCGCCAAAGTGATCGACGATGATTTCGTGCCGATAGCCCACCGACAGCACAAAGCGGTTGATGCCCTGGGCAATCCAGTAATCGAGCAGGTGTTCAAGAAATGGCCGGCCAGCGATCGGTGCCATCGGTTTGGGCAAATCGGGCACGGCGCTGCGCAGCCGCGTGCCCAGGCCGCCGGCAAGGATGACGGCCGTCGTCAACGCCGCCTCATACAGCGTTCAGGATCGCACACAGCGCATCGACTTCCTCATCGCGGAGATCGGGAAAATTGCCGATATAAAAGCCGTAAAAATGCACGTGTTCGGTGGCCGGAAATTCACGGTGATGCCCGTCGGGAACGATCCCTTTTAAATAAGGCTGTCGAATCTGGTTGCCGCCGCCCGCGCTGCCACGCCGGAATTCGACACCCGACTCGCGCATTTTTTTCATCAGGCGTTCGACCAGCACGTCATCCGCGTTTTTCAAAATCAGATTGAAGGCGTAGTTGCTTGAACCTTCGAGCTTGAAGTCGGTACGGTATTTGGCGGGATCAATCTGTTTGAGAAAGCGCAGAAAGTTGGCAGTGCGGCGCTGCACGTTTTTATCAAGACGCTTTAGTTGGCTACGCCCCATAATGCCGCCGATTTCATTGGGGCGGACGTTATAGGCCGGGTAAGCAAAAATGAAATCGGGGTTCAGCTCCGGGTTTGCGGTTTGGTAAGCATCGCGCACCGCCTGATCGTTCGATTCGCGCACCATGCCGTGCGAGCGCAGCATGCGCGCCTGCTGGTAAACCTCCGCATCGTCAGTGCAGATCATGCCGCCCTCAATCGTACTCATGTGGTGGGCGTAATAAAAAGAAAAATTCGAAATCCAGCCGAAGCTGCCGAGTCGCTTGCTATCGTGAGTAGCGCCATGCGATTCGCAGACATCCTCGATTAACGGGATGTTGCGTCGCTTCAGTTCGGCCATCAGTTCGTCAGTCAAGCCGTCGAAGCCCTGCACGTGGGTCAGAAACACGGCGCGTGTTTTTGGCGTTATTTTGGCAAGTATTGCGGCCGTGTCCATCGACAATGTGTGTGGATCAATGTCGGCGAAAACAGGCGTAAAACCGTTTTGCATGACCGATGCGACGTCCGAAATCCAGGTCAATGGCGGCACGATGACCTCGCCGCCCTCAGGGTGACGGATTTTCAGTATCGCCATCGTCAGCAGGTTGGCGGACGCGCCGGAATTTACAAAAACGCTGTATTGCACGCCCAGCCACGCCGACCATTCGGCCTCGAAGGCGCGCACATTCGGGCCGTGCGTCAGAATCGGGTCGTCCTGTTTCAGATGCTCGATGATCGCGTCGAGGTCTTCGCGCAGAATGTTGTTGCGCATCAACGGAAATTTCATACTGCTCTCGCCTTGGTCCTGGATAGTGTCATTTATTTTTCGCCGTAGAAATCGCCGTACTCGACGACGATGGTGCTGCGGCCGTCGTCGCGCAGCAGCGCCTTCTCGTATGCGGGAAATATATCGGTGGGTTCTTCAAGCCGAATAACGTCTATCGTCGTGCACATGGCGCGGATCGCATCGGTAAAATCGCCGACGTGCTGAAACTGAGGGTGCAATGGGCGTTCGGAGCCGACGCCGGTACGAATGATCGCTTTGGTCTTAAAACCGCCGCTAGACATTACAGCCACTTTGTCGAGATGATTAACAAGCTGGTTGATGGCGCACAGCAGGAAGTTCCAGCGCGGAAAAATGCTCACCGGCACGAGCCCCGTCAGCGCCATGCCGGTGGTCATGCCCATTTGCATTTCTTCCGCTACCGGCAGCTCGATCAGCCGATCGGCGGGCACGTCTTTGAGTGTATTTGTCATCGCCGTGCCGGCCACCGCTACCGCCTGGCCGATAAAAACGGTACGCGGATCCTGCGCGAGGAAAGTCATTGAACGCTTGAGTTCGTCAAAATATTTCATGTTGGGCGGCTCAGAACTGCACCCGCACACCGGCACCGGCATGGGGATACTTGGTTTTATAACGGTAGTAGCTGACGTAATCGTCGTTCGCGCCTTCGAAAGTCAGCAGCGGCTGATTCCAGGTTTCGCGCGTGTCGGTGCAAACTGATTTTTCGTTGTCTTCGACGATGAAATGAATCGGCAGCTGATGGTTACGGCTGTATTTGATGGTTTCATGTGCGATACCCGTTTCGGACGTCATCTCGCCCATGAAACAATAGACCTTGGCATCTTCAGCACGCCGCTTGATCGACATTGCCGCGCCGACCGCGATCGGCAGCACGCCGCCGACGATTGCCGAGGAATAAATGCGATGTTCCGGAAAGCACAGGGAGATGGAGCGCCCGGCCAGAATTTCTGCACGTACGAGCTCTTTTGGCACGCCTTTGAGCAGACACTGGTAGTGTGAACGCCAGGAACAGAACACCCAGTCCTGCGCGCGGATGCGGCTGAACGACTCAATGATTTGCTCTTCGTTTCCCGAGTATAGGTGCACCGGCGCGCGGATTTCCCCGGCATTAAACAATGCGGCGATTTCATCTTCAAAAGCGATCAATTCTTCTTTGGTCATACCCACACTCTCAGTTTTGCCCTGCTTGTTACTCTTGATTCAAATTCTGCCCGACTGCCCGGGCGCATCCGGCATTCACAATCCATTCGGCTGATAGAGCACGACCTTGCTACCGGAATCGTCGAATTTGAATGGAACGTGTATCAGTTGCTGCAAACTCTCACGCACCTTCGCCTGATATTCGGGTTTAACGAACAACAACAAAAACCCGCCACCCCCTGCGCCCAGAATTTTGCCGCCGGTGGCGCCGGCCTTCATGGCAGCTTCGTACAAAGCATCGATTTCCGGCGTTGACACTTTGTCGGACAAGCTGCGCTTGTACAACCAGCTCTCATGGAGAAGTTTGCCGAATTCTTCAATGGGCGCGTTGCTGCTCTGGAGTATTTGGACGGCCTCGTCCACCATTGCGCCCATGCGCTTGAGTTCGGTCTCGCGGTGCTTGAAATTATCGATTTTCGATTTCGCCACTTCCGAAGCAATGCGCGACAAGCCGGTAAAGCACAGCATCAAATGACTCTGCAATGCGTGAAGGCGCGAGTTTGTCAGTATGATTGGCGACACCTGAAACTGGTCGTTGCGTCTGAATTCAATACGATTGAAACCACCGAACGCGGCCGAGATCTGGTCCTGCGAACCGACATGTTCCCGGATAATATTCTGTTCGATGTGAATGGCGTTTCTGGCGAGCGTATCTTTCGAAACGTATTTACCGTCGAGCGCGGCGAGAGCGTGCACCAATCCAACGGTGAAAGAGGAACTGGATCCCAGCCCCGACCGCGCCGGCAAATCGCCGTCATGGTGAATCTCCAGGCCTTTTTCACATCCGGCCCAACTGAGGACAGCGCGTACGGCGGGATGCTTGATCTCCCCGATCTCGCGAACGTTTTCGATCACTGAATAAACAACCCGGTGTTTGTGGTCAAAAAACGGCGGCAGGTGGCGGCAGGTGATATAGCAATACCTGTCGATCGTGGTCGCCAAAACCTCGCCGCCGTGCTGCTGATACCACGCCGGATAGTCAGTGCCACCGCCAAAAAAAGAAATGCGGAACGGGGTGCGTGTAATGATCATGTGGTGGCCGGGCGGAGTCGTTTATTGGCGGCGCGCCACCGAAGATCGCAGGTTAGTCGCCAAGGATCTTCCGTTTGAGTTTTATTTTGGTCATGTCGCGCAGGTGTTGCACGACCTCTTCGCCGAACTTCTCTTGCACAAACGAGAGGTAGCCGGGATTCGAAAAATATTTCATGAACGCGTCGTCGCGGAATTTCAGCACTTCGGCGCTGGTCAAAACCTCCGTGCGCAACGGCATCGTTTCATAGCTGTGCTGCGAATAGCCGATCCACGATTCCGGCAGTTCCCAGCCCTTTTCGACCGCCATCGTATAAAGCTTGGAGCCGGGGTAGGCCATGGCGCAGTAGAAGTTGGCGAACTCGCAATTGGCTTCGATGGCCAGATCGAGCGTTTCCTGCATCGATTCGAGGGTGTCATCGGGCAGGCCGAAAATGTAATTGCCGATGACGTTGATGCCGGCGTCCTGAATCTTGCGCACCGTTTTGATGATATCGATTGAGCCGAAGCGGCCCTTCTCGACGCCGTCGCGCACATGCTTGCTGCCAGATTCAATGCCCAGTGCCAGCCAGCGGAAACCGGCGCGATTGAGCTTGTCGAGAAACTGATCCTTGACCGTGTCGACGCGGGCGTAAGCCCAGATGTTCAGATCGTAGCCGCGCTCGATGATGCGGTCGCAAATGCCGATCACATGATTGGCATTGAGCACGAACATCTCATCGACGAATTTGATGTTCTTCACGCCGTACTTGGTAACCAGAATATCGATTTCTTTGATCACCGAATCCGGTGACCACATGCGATACGACGACTTTCCGAAGGGCGCATTGATGCAGCAAAAGGTGCATTTATACGGACAACCAAGCGAAGTGTGCATTGACACATAAGGCATGCGCTCGGTGATGTGTTCGAAGCAATGCCAGTTGTGCGCGCGGTATTTGTCCATGGGCATGAGATCCCACGCGACACCGGGCATCTCACCGTCAAGGTCATCCATTAGCTCGCCGGGCGGGTTCGACATCGCCACGCCACTGGCGCGGTACCACAAACTCGGGATGCCGACAAACGAAGCCGCGCCGTTTTTTATCGCGCGCACGGTTTGCAGGATGGTTTCCGGTCCTTCGCGATCACAAACGAAATCGACCGCCTCTTCGTGCAGGGTGCGTGCCGGCAACGCGGCAGGGTGCGTGCCTGTCATCATAATGCGACAGTCAAGCATCTGCGCTTTCAACGCCCTGCAGGTTTCGCCGGCGGCCGGCATGTTCTGGGTGGAGGCCGACGGCTGAAATCCGTAGACCACCATGACGACCAGCGTTGGCTGCCAGGTTTGCGCAATGTGTGCAGCGACATCGACCGGACTGAGGTTCTGCGCGGGCGCATCGACGATGGCGACCGAGAGTCCTTTTTTTCGCAGGTAGTTGGCAAACAAGCCTGCCAGAGACGGCGGCTCGATGGCCGAGAATTCGTTACCGAGTTCCTGATAAACCGCCTGACGGCTACCGGGATTAACCAGAAGCACGTCCACTTTTTGTTTGTCTGCCACCATCCCCTGCCGGCTCCCCAGGCTTAAAGCCTTGTTTCTTGATTGATGCTGACCTGCCGTGCAATCCGTCTGATTTTATCTCAGCGCTACTCTTCTGTGGCGTTTTCAAAATAGCGGTCGAGAAAATCCGCGTATGCCTTCCGGATACCGTCATCCAGCGAGGTTGCCGGGCCCCAGCCAAGCCGACAAATACGCGATGAATCGAGCAGTTTTTGCGGCGTGCCGTCGGGATAATTCGTATCAAACACGAGGTCGCCGACGAATCCGGTGATCGCCGCGACCCGCGCGACGAGTTCCCGGATGCTCAAATCGAAGCCGGAGCCGACGTTCACCAGTGGCGCCAACGCCCCATTTTCAAATACATCGTCATAGGTCTCGCCGGACAGCCCAGCCAGAAAAATGCATGCGTCCGCCATGTCGTCGCTGAACAGCAACTCGCGGCGCGGCGTACCGGTGCCCCAAACCGTGACATGCCGGTCACCGCGGATCCTGGCTTCGTGGGTCTTGCGTATCAACGCCGGCAATACATGCGAGCCGCGCGGATCGTAATTGTCGCCGGGACCGAATATGCTCGCAGGCATTGCCACGATATAACGAGTACCGTACTGGCGGTTGACAGCCCAGCATTGTTCGACGCCTGCGATCTTCGCTACCGCATATGCGCGGCTGGTGTGCTCGATCGGCCCGGTCAGAAAGCTGGATTCGCTGATCGGCTGCGAACAGTCGCGCGGATAGATGCACGATGAGCCTAGGAAAATGAGGTTTTTGACGCCGTGACGCTGCGCTTCGGCGATCACATTGTTCTGGATCGACAGATTTTGCGAGATGAATTCTGCCGGAAAGGAGTTATTGGCTATGATGCCGCCGACTTTTGCGGCGGCGAGAAAAACATAGTCCGGCCGCTCCGCCGCAAAAAACCGGCTTACCGCAGCACCATCTGTCAATTCGAGCTCGGCGTGGGTGCGCGTAACAAGATTGAAAAACCCGCTAGCGCGCAACCGGCGGACTAACGCTGAACCGGCGAGTCCATGGTGTCCGGCAACATAAATCTTGTCGTCAAACTTCAATATAAAAATCGCGAATGTGACTCAATAGCCAATGTTGAAATTATAGTCCGGTGCTATGCAATATGGGTATCAAAATTTTGAGCATTGCAAAAGCAATGCCGTGCAATTCAAGCAAGATTGCGCGCGGGATATGGCATCATTCGGAACTATATTGTTACTGCGCGAGCGATATAATTTCGTTGACAGGCTAACGGGCTTCAAAATGCGATGAACAGTCACCTAGACAACCTGGAATCCGAATCGATCGAGATCATCCGCGAGGCCGTCGCCACTGCCGGCAAGCCGGTCATGCTGTACTCGATCGGCAAGGATTCTTCCGTCATGCTGCATCTGGCGCGCAAGGCATTTTGGCCGGCGCCACCGCCATTCCCTCTGTTGCATATCGACACCACCTGGAAGTTTCGCGAGATGATCGCCTTCCGCGACCGCATGGCAAAGGAAAGCGGGTTTAGGCTGTTCGTACATACCAATCAGCAGGCCCGGTCAAATGGCGTGACCCCATTTACCCACGGCTCCGAGGTTTACACCGACCTGATGAAGACCGCCGCTCTCAGGCAGGCGCTGGACGACGGCGGATATGACATGATCTTTGGCGGGGCGCGGCGTGACGAAGAAAAATCCCGCGCCAAAGAGCGGATATTCTCCTATCGTGCTGCCGGCCACCAATGGGATCCCAAGGCGCAGCGGCCGGAGCTATGGAACCTCTACAACACCCGCCTTGTTGTCGGGGAAACGATCCGCGTGTTCCCGCTTTCGAACTGGACCGAATCGGATATCTGGCAGTACATCGAACGCGAACAGATTCCGATTGTGCCGCTCTATTTTGCGGCGCCGCGACCCGTGGTACGCCGCGCCGGGCAGTGGATCATGGTGGATGATGACCGCTTGCCTTTAAATGCTGGTGAGACACCCGAAATCCGCATGGTGCGCTTTCGCACCCTCGGCTGTTATCCGCTTACGGCGGCGGTCGAGAGCACCGCCACCACGCTCGCTGAGATCATTGACGAGACATTGGCTGCGCGATCATCCGAACGCCAGGGCCGGCTGATCGATCACGACGGTGCCGGTTCGATGGAACGCAAGAAACGTGAGGGATATTTCTGATGCAGGACACCCTGCGTTTTATCACCTGCGGCAGTGTTGACGACGGCAAATCGACCCTGATTGGCCGCCTGCTTTTCGAATCGAAAAACATTTTTGATGACCAGCTATCGGCGCTGACAAAAGACTCCACCCGTTATGGCACGCAGGGTGAAGCGGTTGATTTCGCCTTGCTGATGGACGGCCTGCAGGCCGAACGCGAGCAGCGCATCACGATCGACGTCGCCTATCGCTTCTTTGCGACGCCGCGGCGCCGGTTTGTAGTGGCCGACACTCCCGGCCACGAACAGTACACGCGCAACATGGCAACCGGCGCCTCGACCGCCGATGTGGCTGTGCTGTTGGTCGACGCCCGCAAGGGCGTATTGACGCAAACCCGCCGCCATAGCCGCATTGTGTCGATGCTGGGTGTGCGCCACGTGGTGGTCGCGATCAACAAGATGGATCTGGTGAACTGGGACGAGGCTGTTTTCTCGCAAATCGCCGCCGATTACCAGTTACTGGCAAATACGCTGGGGTTTGCCACTGTTCAGACCATACCGGTTTCAGCCCTGACCGGTGACAACATTACCCAAGGCAGTGCTGCGATACCCTGGTATACCGGCCCTGCACTCCTGCCCTGCCTGGAAGCGCTGGAAGTTACAACGCCGTCTGATTCGCTGCCGTTTCGCATGGCAGTGCAGTGGGTTAACCGGCCCGACCCGGATTTTCGAGGTTATTGCGGACGCGTTGCCAGTGGCGTGATCAAAACCGGTGACGCCGTCTGCGTGATGCCACAGGGCACCGAGACGCAGCTCAAATCCATCGTCGTGTGGCAGGGCGAACGTTCCGCTGCGGCCGCCGGCGATGCGGTCACGTTGTGTTTCGATAGCGACATCGATGCCGGCCGCGGCGATGTCGTTGCGTCGGCTGTTAATCCGGTCGAACTCAGCGACCAGTTCGAAGCCCATGTCTTGTGCCTTTCGGCGCAACATCTGATCGCCGGACGCCCCTACCTGATCAAGCTGCATACCTGCCAGGCCAGCGCGACCATCACAGCGATCAAGCACCGCATCGACGTCGATCACGGTGTTCGCCTAGCCGCCAAGACACTCGAGCTGAACGACATCGGCGTGGTTAACCTGTCGGTTGATCGTGCACTACCGTTTGAGCCCTACGGCCGGGTCAAGTCGCTTGGCGCCTTCATCCTGATCGACCGTTTAACCAATGAAACGATCGGCGCCGGCATGATCGATTTTGCACTGCGCCGCGCGGCCAACCTCCGCTGGCAGGCGCTCGATCTGGACAAGGTCGCCCGCGCCGGACTCAAACTGCAGAAACCCCACTGCGTCTGGCTGACCGGGCTTTCCGGCTCGGGCAAGTCCACCATCGCTAATCTTCTCGAGAAACGCCTGTTTGCGGCGGGCCGGCACACTTACGTGCTCGACGGTGACAACATCCGCCACGGGCTGAATCGTGATTTGGGCTTCACCGAGGCCGACCGCATCGAGAACATTCGCCGCGTCGCTGAAGTTGCAAAATTGATGGTCGATGCGGGCCTGATCGTGATCGTCTCGTTCATCAGCCCGTTCCGCGCTGAGCGGGACTACGCACGGTCACTTTTTCAGACTGGTGAGTTCTTCGAGGTTTTCGTCGATACGCCATTGGCGGAATGCGAACGGCGCGATCCCAAGGGCCTTTACGCGAAAGCCCGCCGCGGGTCGCTCAAAAACTTCACCGGTATCGACAGTCCCTACGAGCCACCGGACACACCGGAACTGCGACTGCACGCCGCAGTGGATAGCGCGGAGAATTGCGTTAAGAAAATTCTCAATGCATTTTTACCCTAAGATCCGGCCACACCAAACCTGCGCTGCCCGTGTCGTCTGCGTCAACGGAGTCCAAGAAGAACCACGCCTCGTTGGCACCCGACGCAACCCAAGAATGAAGAGCTGACTGATCGGCCTCATCCAGAGCAGCTTCAAATCTGTTGTTTGCTAAGGCCTCAGTAGTGAGGAAGAAGGCGGGTTTACCAGCACGCTTGAGGATTTCAGCACGATGCTGCAACTGCTCAGTCTTGCCACTCAGTGCCTCTGCAAGAAGTGCCACGCGCCAATAACTGAGTAAGCCATCCCAACCAAGCCAACCGCCGTACTTGCGTCCCCAATGCGCCCCCGATTCTAAAGCTGCGTCTGTATCTCTCTTGAGCGAAATAAACAACCGATCCAGATCTACAAAGTCCATTGTCATTGTTTTGTCGCAGTATCAATACGACTTAGCAGCCCACCTAGGGTAAATAGATTAGCGTTAACATCTTATCGCTAATGGTGCACACCCCGCCCCGCTTCACTGTTAGATGTCGTCATCACAAACATTCGTTCCGAGGGTACCGTGCGGGCGTTTGCCGCATTCGCGCTGGCCAATCGCCACCTGCCACGACAACGATTGTTGCCGCGAGGGACGCAGTGTGTCTTGTGAGCGAAAAACCGATCGATTGACACTCCCAATGGAGTTCGCCGAAGCCAAAACAGCGATGAATTCACGGCCGCGCGCATCAATGACAGAAAATCTGGGCAGCTTCGCTCCTTGTTCTTCCCTAGCTGAAATAGACCACGGGGGTTATCTCACTTCTGCAACCATACCCGTGCCGCAGAGTCGTGGCGATGCCATTCATATTGGCGATCTGCCCATGCCACGCAAACAAGCCTCAGCCTAGCCTGGTTTCCAGTGCCCTCGCTTGCTGTTCAAAATCCCGCGGGCGGCGCTTGCTGAATGTCTGCAGGTTTTCGAGCTTCCAACGCAGTGCTGGCAAATCGGCGGCATGCGGGCATTGCAACAAGGTCCAGTCGGGCTGCGCGCGTGAAAGGCCTGTCAGGAAATGACGCTGCGCGCCGGTCAGCCGTTGCGGCAGTTCCGCGCGCAGGCGTGCGCGCGTTTCCAGCAGCGTCTCAAGGCTGACCGGATCCGCAGTCATGCCGACAAAGGTGTTTCGGTATTCATCGGCGATGGCTTTATCGTTGCCGAACAGGACCTCATGGGTCGGCCGGTTATGGCCGGCCAGGTAGGTGACAAAGCACTCCACCGTTGAGTCGGACAAACCGCCGGCGGTGAACATCTGCCACACATCGAACAGATCGCGGGGGTGCTGCCGGTCCATCGCGGCCACTAGTTTGCTGCCGTAGAGTTCAGCCTTGGCGAGCACGGGCAGTTCAAGTTCAGCACCGAACATGTCAGCCGTTCTGGGCGTCTGCGCGCGCCGCTCGACCGGCAGAACGGTTCCACGGAAAACCGCATTGACTTCGACCTTCACCTGATTGTCCGCGTCCTCGATCAGCAGTTTGGTATCGCCGAGATCCTTGCTCGTTACCTTGCGCGTACGCATGCCTCGTTTCGCGAGGCGCCCGGCAATCGCGTCGATCTCGCCGGCGATGGCGGCCAGTGCCTGGTCGCGCGGGATCTGCCATGGTGTGTAGACCACGTCGATGTCCACCGACAGGCGCGGCATGTCCCGCACGAAGAGATTGATGGCGGTGCCGCCCTTCATCGCGAAGATGTCGTTGGCGAACACTTCAGGGGCGGCGGCCAGCAGCAAGCGCACGACATCGGCATAGGCCTTATCCATGCGGTTTCAGGCTCAGCAAGGTGCCGTCTTTCAGGCGGGTCATCCAGCGCTTGTCGCTGCCGACCGGCAACGTGTACTGCTGCTGGATGGCCGCGACATCCACCACCTTCGTCTCGCGCGCCCAGGTCAGGAAGAGGCGCACTGTCTTGACGCTAGTGCAACAGGCAAGCAGGCGGCCCAGCATTTCCTTGCGCGGACTGCTCAAGCCCTCGAACAGGTTGCGCGCTTCTTCGAGGCCTTGATGGGTGCCCACGTCGTACAGCAACTCGAGCAGTGCGCGCTCGGGCACCGACACGCGCAAGCCCTCGGTCGCGCCGGGTGGCGTAGTCAGGCTCTTTGCGGCCAACGCCTCATCCGGCCAATCGAACAACCGAGCCGAGACGTAACGCGCGGGAAAGCGTGTCGTAAACCATTTCGGCAGCGCGAAGCGTACATCGCCCCAGAGCACCCACTGCTCGCGCGCGGCCAGATTGTGGCGCACGCCCTGCATGGCGAGTGCGCTCTTGCCTGCGACGTGTAGGCCGGCGACGCGGGTTTGAAGGAACTTGATCGTTCCGTGCGCGCTCAGTTCGTCGGCAGGAAAGGCGTACACGCCCTGCCCGAGCCGGACCAGCCAACCCGTCCCGGCGTAGTGGGCTGCCAGCTTCGTGGAGACGCCCAAGCGCGCGAGCGCGCCCACGTCGAATGGCGTGCCGCGTGGAAAGCTGGTCTGGAGTTGCTTGATTAGAGAATGTCTGAAAGTTCCCATATAGGGTGAATATTACATCACTTTCTAATCAACCGCAGGCGCCTTGATTAGATAATCAGTAAATATTCTCATTTCATTGTAATTTTTGAACTATATCTAATCACCGGCGCCTGCTGCAAGCCGTCGTACCTGTTCAGGGAAAACCAAGGCACCGCCGCGGTTCTGCATTGAGAAAATCACGCGGCGCGCAAAGACACGACTTTGTTTGCGGTCAGCGCCTCAAGATAGTCCGCCCACTTCTGCAGCCATACCCGCGCCTCGCCGTCATAGCGATGCCGATCATAGATGGCGCTTACCGAACCATCGACATGATTGAGGATGCGGTCCTGCACTACGCGCGGGCAGCCGAGCTTCGCCATGCCCGTGGCCGCCGTGCGGCGCAAATCATGAACCGTCCACGGCAGCTCAATCGGATCGGCGGGCGGCTTGCCCTCCTTCACCTTGCGTGCCTCGTATTGTGCAAGGCCGAGCGCTTTCTGAGCGATGTGGTATCCGTCCATCGGTGACGGAAACACAAAGACCTCGTGCAGCGCCCTGCGAACCTTCAGCAGATCGATCGCTTGACGGGATAGCATGACGTCGTGCGGCTCGCCGTTTTTCGTTTCGCGAATCGTCCATACCGCGCGCTCCAGGTCGATGTCGCGCCATAACGCGGCCACCACTTCACCCGACCGGCAGCCGGTGAAGAGCACCAGCGCCAGCGCGTCCCGCACGGTGCGGCTGTAGGGACTGTGCGGCAGCCATCGCACGAACGTCGCGAGTTCGCTGTCGCTAAAGGCGCGCTTTCTGCGCACCTGAGGCGCGCCTTTGATGCCCAGCGTCGGAAACACGAAGTCGTCGGGAAGACGCCCCTGTTCTGCCGCGTGGGTATACGCGCATCGAATGCGGCCAAGCAGGTAAGTGCCGCACCGTGGGGCGCGATTCAGCATGGGCCGGATCACTTCGTCCTGCAGCTCGCGCCGTGTCACCGCCGCCGCAGGGCGATCGCCGAGCATGGAAAGCAGTTCGCGACGCAGCAGCCGGGCTCCCTCATCGCCGCGCTTCTGTTTGCTCAGGCGCTCAGCGATGTAGTCCTCGACCATTTTCTCCACCGTATAGCGTGCGAGTTTCTCGGCTTCGCGCTGGCGCCGCGCTTCCGCGCGTGCCTGCTGCTTCTCCAATTGTGGGTCGAACCCGCGCTCGCGTTCGAGCTTCAAGCGTCCCAGCGCCTTGCGTGCTTCCGCGAGCGTCATGGGACCGAACTCGCCGAGCTTGATCTCGCGCAGCGCGCCATCGCTAGCCCGGTAGCGGTAGAAAAACACCCGTGCGGCATTCGTCCGGCGCACCCTCAAACCCGGGTGATCGGGATCAGCGCACTCGTCTCCCGAACGCAGGTCGGCGATAATGCGAGGGGTGAGCATGGGCGGCGGTTTCTTCATTGTGATTGCAGCGTAGACCTATACCGCCACCTACACCAAACCGACTGACAAGGCTGGACAAGACTGGACGAGTTCAGCCATCAAGCGGCGACCAGAATTTGCAATAAGCGCCATCCGTACAAGTGGTTACCCGCGGTTTTGCCAAAGAAGAGAAAAGCTTGAACGACCCCAGTTTCAGCAACCATACGCCGATGATGCAGCAGTACTTGCGCATCAAGGCCGAGCACCCCGACATGCTGCTGTTCTATCGCATGGGGGATTTTTACGAGCTGTTTCACGCCGACGCGGAAAAAGCGGCGCGCCTCCTGGACATCACGCTGACCTCGCGCGGCGCCTCCGGGGGAGCGCCGATCAAGATGGCCGGCGTGCCGCATCATTCGGTCGAGCAGTATCTGTCCAAACTGGTCAAGCTCGGCGAATCGGTTGCGGTGTGCGAACAGATCGGCGATCCGAACACCTCAAAAGGTCCGGTCGAGCGCAAGGTCACGCGCATCGTCACGCCGGGCACGCTGACCGACGCCGCGCTGCTCGACGACAAACGCGACAACGTGTTGCTCGCGCTGTGGCAGGACAAAAATGAAATCGGCATGGCCTGGCTCGCGCTCGCCGCCGGCCGCATGCGCGCCGCCGTCACCACGCGCGCGCTGCTTGCCGGCGAACTCGAACGCCTGCGCCCGGCCGAGATACTGATTGACGAGAGCGCGCCGGTTACGCTGCCGGATAACGCCGGCTTCGCGGTCAAGCGGCTGCCGGCGTGGCAATTCGACATCGAGACCGCGCGCCGCGCGCTGACGCGCCAGTTCAACACGCACGATCTCACCGCCTTCGGCCTCGAGCGCCTGCCCGCCGCCGTGTGCGCCGCCGGCGCGCTGATCGAATACGCGCGCGCGACCCAGGGCAATGCAATCGCGCATGTCACCGCTCTTGCGGTCGAGGACGCTGACACCTATATCGGCATCGACCCGGCCACACGGCGCAATCTCGAAATCTCCGAAACCATCCGCGGCGAGACGGCGCCGACGCTGCTGAGTCTGTTCGACACCTGCGCCACCGGCATGGGCAGCCGGCTACTGCGTCACACGCTGCATCATCCGCTGCGCGATCACCAGCCGTCGCGCCTGCGATTAAACGCAGTCGGCCTGCTCGCCGGCGACGGCGACTTCGCCGCCAGCGCCCTGCGCGGCCTGCTCAAGGCCTGCGCCGACGTCGAGCGCATCACCGCGCGCATCGCACTGAAAAGCGCGCGCCCGCGCGACCTCTCCGGGCTGCGCAATACGCTGACACTGCTGCCCGAAGTGAGCGCGCAGCTGGCGCGGCTGGGCAGCCCGCGCCTGCAGGAACTCGCACGCGAGGCGCGCCCGCTCGATGCCGTGCATACACTGCTGACACGCGCGATCCTCGACGAACCCGCCGCGCTGATCCGCGAAGGCGGCGTCATCAACGACGGCTACGACGCGGATCTGGACGAACTGCGCGGCATCCAGAACAACTGCGGACAGTTCCTGCTCGATCTCGAGGCGCGCGAACGCGCACGCAGCGGCATCGCCAACCTCAAGGTCGAGTACAACCGCGTGCACGGCTTTTATATCGAGGTCACGCGCGCGCAATCGGAAAAGGTGCCCGACGATTACCGCCGGCGCCAGACACTGAAGAACGCCGAGCGCTACATCACGCCGGAGCTTAAAACCTTCGAAGACAAGGCGCTCTCGGCGCAGGATCGCGCGCTCGCGCGGGAGAAGCTGCTCTACGATCAACTGCTCGACACGCTGGCGCCGGAAATCCCGGCGCTGCAGCGCGTCGCCGGCGCACTCGCTGAAATCGATCTGCTGACGACTTTTGCCGAGCGCGCGCAGACATTGTCACTGTGCGAACCGGAACTGGTCGCAGCACCCGTGATTGACATCGAAGGCGGCCGCCATCCGGTAGTCGAGCAGCAGATCGATCAGTTCGTCGCCAACGACACGCAACTCTCGGCGGCGCGCCAGATGCTGCTGGTCACCGGCCCCAACATGGGCGGCAAATCGACTTACATGCGGCAGGTTTCGTTGATTGCGCTGCTCGCGCACTGCGGCTCGTTCGTGCCGGCCAAACGCGCCAGCATCGGCGCGCTCGACCGCATTTTCACGCGCATCGGCGCCGCCGACGATCTCGCCGGCGGGCGTTCGACTTTCATGGTCGAAATGACCGAGGCGGCCTACATCCTGCATCACGCCGGACCGGCGAGCCTCGTGCTGATGGACGAGATCGGTCGCGGCACCTCGACCTTCGACGGCCTCGCACTCGCGTGGGCAATCGCGCGCCAGTTGCTGGAGGTCAACAAGAGCCTGACCTTGTTTGCGACGCACTACTTTGAATTGACGCGCCTCGCGCAGGATTTCAAACAGGCGGTGAATGTGCATCTCGACGCGGTCGAGCACAAGGATCGCATCGTCTTTTTGCACAGCGTCGAAGAAGGCCCCGCCAACCAGAGCTACGGCCTGCAGGTCGCGCAACTCGCCGGCATTCCGGCGGCGGTGGTGCGCGCGGCGAAAAAACATCTGTTCGAACTCGAGGCGGCGAGTGCCGCGCACAGCCGCCAGCCCGACTTGTTCGCCGCGCCCGTCGCGCCGCCGGAGCCGGCATTCGATCCGGCACTGCTGGACAGGTTGCATGCGCTCGATCCCGATGCGCTGACACCCAAGCAGGCGCTCGACGCGCTCTACGAAATCCGCAAACTGCTCGACGCGTGAAAACACGCGCCCTGCTCGCCGCACTCGCGCTGCTCTTCTGCAGCGGCGCGCGCGCCGACTTCAGCTTTGCACTGCTCGGCGACACGCCGTACGGCGCGAGCGAGGAAACTTCTTTCACCGCGATGCTGCGCGAGATCGACCGCGAGAACGTCGCCTTCGTCGTGCATGTCGGCGACTTCAAGGATGGCTGGACCTCCTGCGGCAATGCGGTGTTCGAACAGCGCCTCGCGCTGTTCGCCGATTCGCAACACGCATTCATCTATATCCCGGGCGACAACGAATGGACCGACTGTCACCGCCTGCTGGCCGGACGTTACGATCCGCTCGAACGGCTGGCTGCGCTGCGCCGCTATTTTTTCAGCGGCACCGTGAGTCTCGGCCGCAACCCGATCGCGCTGACGCGCCAGAGCGACGACGCGACCGCCCCCGTTTATCCCGAACATCTGCGCTGGCAGCATGACGGCATCTGGTTTATCGCGCTGAACATGCCCGGCGGCGACAACAACGCGCGCCTGCCGGAAGAATCGGCCGCGCGCACTGCCGCCGCGCTGGCCTGGCTGCAACAGTCGTTCGCGCGCGCCCGCGAGCAGGGCGCGCGCGGCGTGGTCGTGCTGATGCAGGCGAGCCCTTTTCTGCGTTCAGGCAATCCGCGGCGGGGTTACCAATCGCTGCTCGACGCGCTTGCGCGGGAAACGGCGACCTTTGCCGGCGAAGTGCTGCTCGGCCACGGCGACACCCACATCTACCGCGTCGATCAGCCGCTGAGGGACCCGCGCAATGGAAAGACGCTGGCCAACTTCACGCGCGCCGAAGTGTTCGGCAGCCCGCAGGTCAACTGGCTGCGCGTCAACGTCATTGACGCCGGCGCGCGCGTCCGCTTCGTCATCAGCCCGGGGCGCTGATCAGCATTTAATGGCCGTGGTCGTGACCATGGTCATGACCATGTCCGTGCGCGCCGTGCACATGACCGTGCTCGAGTTCTTCTTCGGTCGCCGCGCGCACGCTCTCGACCGTGCACAAAAAGCGCAGCGCCATGCCGGCCAGCGGATGATTACCATCGACCACCACCTTGCCGTCGGCGATGTCGGTCACCGTGTAGACCACGGTGCCGTCGCCGTCCTCGGCGCCGCCCTCGAAGCGCATGCCGACTTCAAGGTCCTTGGGAAATTTTTCTCGCGGTTCGATCTGCACCAGCGTGTCGTCGTATTCGCCGAAGGCATCGACCGGCTGCAGATAAACCTCGAGCGATTCGCCGGCGGCCTTGCCGGTCAGCGCCTCTTCAATGCGCGGGAACATGCCCTGATGCCCGCCGTGCAGATATTCGAGCGGCTCGTCGGCCTGCTCGAGCACTTCGCCCTCGGAGTTGCGCAATTCGTATTTCAGCGTGACGACGGTGTCCTGTGCTACTTGCATTTGCCGATGCTCCTTATGGTTTTCAAAACGTCCGCTGCATGTCCGCGCGGTTTGACGTCATACCACGCCTGCGCAATCACGCCATCCTTGTTCACCAGAAAGGTCGCGCGCTGTATGCAGGTTCTGCGCACGCCGTCCCTCTCCTTTTCCTGCAACACGCCATAGTTGCCGCAGACCTCGCCCTCGACGTCCGACAGCAGCCGCACCGCGAGGCCGTATTTGTCGCGAAACTCGCCGTGCCTCATCCAGTCGTCCATGCTGATGCCGAGAACCTCGGTCTGCTGGCGCTCGAAATCGTCGTGCAAATCGCTGAAGTCGATCGATTCCATGGTGCAACCGGGCGTGTCGTCGCGCGGATAAAAATACAGGACAACATTGCGGCGCTTGCGATACGTCGCAAGACTCACCAGTTCCATGTCGGCATCCGGCAGATCAAAAACCGGCGCCGCTTGCCCCACCTGCAACATAGGCGTCCCCGCAACATTTTTAAACGCGGTCGGCCGATTGTAACAAAGGATTCCGCCGGCACAATGGCGCGCACGGTGCGCACCGTGAACACGCGTCGGCAGCAGCGGCGAGCGCGTCGTGGAATCAGGAAGTTATAATCGAATCATGAAGAAAAACCCGCTCGAAGAGTACGGCATCACGCGTTTTCTGCGCGAGCACTGGCAGCGCAAGCCGTGCGTGCTGCGCGGGGTGGCGCCGCAACTCGCGCAAGCGCTGTCGCGCGACGACCTGATCAACCTCGCCTGCCGCGACGATGTCGAATCGCGCCTGATCGTCGGCAGCGGCAGGCGCTGGCAGGTGAGTCACGGCCCGTTCCGCCGCATTACATTTTCAAAGCTGCCCGCGCAAAAATGGACCCTGCTGGTCAACGGAGTTGAAACGCTGGTGCCGGCTGCCAATGCGCTGCAACGCGATTTCGGCTTCATACCGTACGCACGCCAGGACGATGTGATGGTCAGTTATGCCGCCCCCGGCGGCGGCGTCGGCCCGCATTTCGACAGCTACGACGTGTTTCTGCTGCAGGGCGCGGGCACGCGGCGCTGGCAGATCAGCGCGCAGCACGATCTCTCGCTGCAAGACGGCGCGCCGCTGAAACTGCTGCAGCGCTTTCGTCCCCAGCGCGACCTTTTGATGCAAAGCGGCGATCTGCTCTACCTGCCGCCGGAGTACGCCCACAACGGCATCGCCGTCGGCGAATGCCTGACGTGGTCGATCGGCATGCGCGCGCCGCGGCAGCAGGAAGTGGCCGCGCGCTTTCTCGATTACCTGCACGATCATCTCGCAGTAGACGGCGTCTATCGCGATCGCGGCCTGAAACCGCAGCGGCACCGCGCGGAAATCGGTGCGCAGATGCGGCAAACCATGCGGCGCATGCTCGACGCCGTGCGCTGGGACGGGCGCGATATCGACCGTTGCATTGGCGAAATGCTGAGCGAACCGCGGCAGAACGTCGTCTTCGCGCGGCGGCACGGCGGCAGCACCGCTGCATTCGCGCGCCAACTTGAAAAACGCGGCACCCGTCTTGCGCTGAAAACCCGCATGCTGTTCGACCGGCGCGCGATCTACATCAACGGCGAAACCGCACCTCTGGTCGCGCGCGATGCCGCGGTGCTGCGGCAACTGGCCGACGCGCGCGCGCTCGCCCCCGGCGCCAAACCTGGCAGCACCGCGCTCGCCCTGTTGCATCACTGGTACTGCGCCGGCTTTCTCGATCTCGGCGCCGCCGCGTCGCGGGCGCGCCACTGAATCGTGGAAACCGTACCGCCGGAGCGCATGCCGGGCGAGCGCAAACTCGAAGGCATTGTCGAATACGACCATGCGCTCGACGAGTTGATCACGCACTCCGCGCATACCATACGGTTGTTCGATCGCCGTATCAGCAGCGCCTTTAATTCGCCGCAACGCTACGAACTGCTGCGCCGGCTGCTGCTCGCGCGACGCACGAACCGCGTGCGCATCGTGCTGCACGAAACCGGCAACATCGTGCGCGACTGCCCGCGGCTGTTATTGCTGCTCAGGCAGTTCAGTCACGGCATCGCCATCCACCGCACGCTGCCGGCGGCGCACCGCGTTTACGATCCGTTTGCCATCGGTGATGACACGCGCTTCGTGCACCGCTTTCATTACAACGATGTGCGGGCAGCCGCGGTGATCGGCGACGTCGCGGCGACCGCATCGCTGCTCAAGCGTTTCGAAGAGATCTGGCAAGCCTCGACCCCGGCGGTGACCGCCGGCAAAACCGGCCTGTAAGACTGTTGTAAGTTTTGCAACGACCTTGCAGGACGCCCGTCTGTAATCGTTTTGTCATTCTGAGATGACACCCGGCCATACTCCGCGCTGGAATTCCCCGCGTAATCGGCATAAAATTCGATTCCGATCAGCTCATCACTGCAGCCGGTCAAAGAACCTACTGCTTGATGCAGGTTCAGATTTCCCACGATGACTCGTTTTCAACCTTTTTGAGGATCACACATGAAACGCACCCTTCTGATTTCAGCCATTCTTGCACTCGGCCTCGCCGCCTGCGGCGAAAAGCCCGCTCCCGCTCCGGCACCCGCGCCGACCCCGGCCCCGGCCGCGACGCCCGCTCCGGCTGCTCCGGCACCGGAAGCCGCCAAGGATGCGACCGATGCAGCCAAGGGCGCGGCCGATGCCGCCAAGGGTGCAGCGGTTGACGCAGCCAAGGACATGGCCAAGGATGTGATGAAGAAGTAATCGAAGCCACTCTGCGAGAAAAAGCCGGCCTGCGGGCCGGCTTTTTTATTGTCCGCGCATTGTCCGAGTTCCGTCCGCGAAGACGCGGGCTTCAGTTCACTTCGCGCCAGTCGAAGCCGTTGACCTGGTCCGCCACCGCGACCCATGCTTCTTCGCAGCCGAGTGCGCCGGCCAGCGCCGCACGCGCCAGTTCCGGCTGGTTGTTCTGCTGGCTCAGGTGCGCGGCGATCACGTGCTTGAGCCGGGTGCGGTCGAGCGAGCCCAGCAGTTCGGCCGCACTATCGTTGGAGAGATGACCGTAGCGGCCCGCGATCCTTTGCTTAAGGCGTTCGGGATAACGACCGTCGCGCAGCATGGCGCTGTCGTGATTGCATTCGAGCACGAACGCATCCAGGCGGTTAAGCACCGCCTGCATGTGCGCGGTGAGCGAACCGGCGTCGGTCAACAGGCCGACGCGCACGCTGCCGTCGCCAAACACGAACTGCGCGGGCTCGCGCGCATCGTGGGGCACGGTATACGGCTCGACTTCGATCGCGCCGATCGCAAAGCGGCTGTTGCAGTCGAACACCTGCAACCTTTCCAGCGCGCCAAAGCTGGCGGCCGAAGCCTGCAGAGTGCCGTGGGTCAGCCACACCGGCGTGCCGAACTTGCGCGCGAACCGCGCAACGCCGCCGACGTGATCGTCGTGTTCGTGGGTAACGAGGATGGCGTTGACCGATGCGGCCTCGACGCCGAGGCGGGCGAGCCGCGCGACCGTGTCGGCAAGACCAAAGCCGCAGTCGGCGAGAATGCGCGTGCCGTTGACTTCGACCAGCAGACCGTTGCCTTCGCTGCCGCTGCCGAGCGAGGCAAAGCGCATCAGACGCGCGCGCCCTGCGTCGTCACTTCAACTGCTCGTAGAGCAGCGACAGGATGCGGCTTGCAGTTACCGATTTTTCCGCGCCGCCGTCCTTGTTGAGTACACTGACTTCGCTGGTGCTGTCGGCGTCCTTTACCTGGATCCGGAACAGCTCGCTGGTGGGCGTTTTGCTTTCCGATTTGGAGAACGGGTTCAGCTTGGCGAAGAAACCCTTCGGCTGCGCCGTATTGTTGTCGACATCGGGATCGACATAGCGCACGAAGTAGAGCCCCTTCGAACGATCGCGATCCTCGACCGTGAAACCGACGCGGTCGAGTGCAAGGCCGACGCGCCGCCACGCGCGGTCGAACTGGTCATCCACGGAAAGCTGGCCGCCTCCATCCTTGCCCTTGATCAGGGTCGCGCGCATTACCACCTTGGTCGGCTGCGCAACCTCCGTCTTGGCCCGTTCCTGCTGCACGCCGAAGCGCGTCATCAGGCGCCGCAGCATTTCGGCTTCGAGATCGGGGTCCGGCGGACGCGGTTGCCACGCGGTGCTGGCGTCGAATGCCGATTTTGTATAAACCTCTTCCATGCCGCGATGACTGATGTAGATTTCCATCGTGCCCGGTTCGCTGCCCGGCTCCAGCCGCGTGCGGAACTTGTCGCGCTCGGCGGTCGATGAAACGCTATCGAGCATTTTGCTCAAAAAGTTGCGCACCACGCCGGCATCGAGCTTGGCGCGGTTTTCCGCCCAGTCCGTCTCCATCACGCCGGCATCGACATGTTCGACGTTGACGATGAAACCGAGTTCCTGCCAGAACTGCTTGGTCACGTTCCACACCGAATCGGCATCGCCCTTGACCACCAGCCAGCGCTGCGAACCCGACCGCTCGATGCGCGCGCCCTCCTGCGGCGGCAACACCGTCGAACGCGCAACCTGCGTGCGACCGGTGCGATCCTTGTTGTAGTCGGAGATATTGGCGTCGCCCCGTGTGTTGATATCGGGCACCGCAAAGCGGTCATCGACGCTCGGCTTGGTCAGATCCGGCGGAATATCGAGCGGCGGCAGTTTTCCGCCGCCCGACTTGTAGTCGATGCGGTCGCTCTCGATTTTGGGCATCGAACTGCAGGCCGCCAGCGCGAGCACGGCCAGCAAGGTCACGATGATGCCGGTGATCCGCGGAAATCGATTCATGATCATGCCTTTTCTAGACCGCGATGCCAGCCTGCTGCATCGCCGCGCGCACGCGGTCGTGATAGGTTTCTGAAAACGGCGTCAGCGGCAGCCGTATGCCCGGCCCCATGCGCTTCATTTGCGCCACCGCCCATTTGACCGGGATCGGATTGGCCTCGATAAACAGCTGCCGGTGCAAGCCGAGCAGACGGTTGTTGCAGTCGCGCGCGCGCGCGAGGTCGCCTTTGAAAGCCGCCACGCACATTTCATGCATCAGGCGCGGCGCCACATTGGCGGTGACCGAGATGACGCCCTGTCCGCCCAGCAGCATCAGCGCCAGCGCGGTGGCGTCGTCGCCGCTGTAGACGGCAAAATCCGGCGGCGCCTGACGCAACAGGTCGCTGCCGCGCTCGAGGTTGCCGGTGGCGTCCTTGATGCCGACGATGTTCGGTATCTGTGCCAGGCGCAGCGTGGTCTCGTTGGACAAGTCCGCAACCGTGCGGCCCGGCACGTTATAGACGATGTGCGGCAGTTCGACCGCCTCGGCGATCGCGCGAAAATGGCGGTAGAGGCCTTCCTGCGTCGGCTTGTTGTAGTAAGGCACCACCGTCAGGCTCATGTCGGCGCCGACCTGCTTGGCGTAAGCCGCCAGCTCGATCGCCTCGCGCGTCGAGTTCGCGCCGGTGCCGGCGATGATCGGCACGCGCCGGTTGCCATGCTCGACCGCGGTCTTGATCAGCAGATGATGCTCATCGAAATCGACCGTCGGCGATTCGCCCGTGGTGCCGACGACCACGATGCCGTCGGTGCCTTCGGCGATATGCCAGTCGATCAGCTTGCGGAACGCGTCGAGATCAAGGCTGCCGTCTTCGTGCATCGGCGTGACAATCGCCACCACACTGCCGCTCAGTGATGCCATCTATCGGTTTTTCCTGAAAATTGGGTCCGAATCTGTGAATACGCCTGCGAATTAAGCGCAGATTCTACCGCATTCGGGAATGACCAACCCACTGCGTCTGACCGCGGCGGAAGCGCATGGTTGCAACCGCGGCGAGGGCCGGCGGCAGGGACGCGCAACCTGACCGTCAGGCTTGCTGGCAGCGATAGAGGCGTGCGAGCAGGCCTTCGGCGTCACCGCCATCGACCGCGGCGGCATGCGTCCGCGCGACAGGTTCGGCGACCTGGATCGCAAACGGATTCCAGCCGGCGCACAGCACCTCGTCGGCGTATTGCCGGACCTGCTTGACCGCCTTGTCATCCGTCGCACTCATGTCAGCACCCTGTTCGCGCCCGATGCGCCTTACCTACAACGACGCACCAAGGGTATTTCTTTAGCCAACGCGCGAACAGGCAAAAAGTTACAGCCGTCTGAAACTTTTCAGGCGATCGCATCGCCGACCGCACAGATCCGCTGCATCATGGCTGGCCGCGGCGTCTCGACAAACAGGTCCTCGTAGGCAACGACGCGCAGCCGGCCGCGTGCCAGCTCGAGTAATTCACCCGCGGCCAGCAGAAAGTCGGGGTTCTGCGGGCGCCCGTAACGCTCGTTGCCTGCGGCGAACGTTTCGTAGATCAACACGCCGCCCGGCGCCAATGCGCCGACCAGCGGCAGCAGCAGCGGACGATGCAGGTAGCGGGTGACCACAATGCCGTCGAAGCGCTCGCCGCCGAACGGCCACGGCGCGCCCTCAAGATCGGCGGCCAGGGTTTGCACACCTTCGATGCCGGCCAGCGACTGCAGCGCGGCGGCATCGATATCGACCGCCAGCACCTCGAAGCCCATTCCGGCAAGGTAACGGGCATGGCGGCCGCCGCCGCAGGCGAGATCGAGCACGCGGCCGCCGGCAGGAATCAATGACGCAAAACGGCAGACCCAGACCGAGGGGGATTCAGGCGTCGCCGCGGGCATGGTCGAGGCGGCGCTCAGACGACGCGGATATTCTTGAACTGCCAGGGGTCGGCGGTATCGACGTCTTCCGGAAACAGGTTGCCGCGATCGTCGAGCGGCGTCCATTCGGTATAGGTGCCGCCGACACTGCCGAGATAGGGGTTGGCGATTTCGAGCACGCGCTGAAAATCGAGATCGTCCGGATCGCAGACGCCGCGGCGCGGGTTCTCCATCGACCAGACGACACCGGCCATGACGCCGGCAGCAACCTGCAGGCTGGTCGCATTGTTGAAGGGCGCGAGTTTGCGCGCTTCGTGGATGGTCAGACGCGAGCCGAACCAGTAAGCACCGCGCGCGTGCCCCATCAGCAGCGCACCCAGTTCGTCGGCGCCGTCGTAGATTTCGTCCATCAGAATGCGCTTGTTTTCCGGCAGCGCCCAGTTCTTGCCGGCATATTCGTGCAGCGACAGGATCGTGTTGTCACAGGGATGATAGGCATAGTGGCAAGTCGGCCGGTACATCACCTTTTTGCCGGAACGCACGGTCAGGTAATCGGAGATTGAGATCGCTTCGCCGTGCGTGATAAGGAAGCCGTGGAAGCAGCCTTCGAGCGGCGTCCATGATCGCACGCGCACCGAGGCACCCGGGCGCGTCAGATAGATCGCCGATTTGCAGCCGAATTTATGCTGCTTGCCGTCGCGCGGAAAATGTTTTTCATGCGAACCCCAGCCGAGTTCGCAGGGCTGCGAGCCCTCGCCGACAAAACCGTCAACTGACCAGGTGTTGACGAATTCAAGCCGCCGCTTGCCCGGATTGGCGACCTGGGTGTCGCGCTCCGAGCAGTGGATCGCCTTCACGCCGAGGGTCATCGCCAGCCGCGCCCAGTCCTCGCGCGTTTCCGGCTTGGCCGCGCGCTTGCGAATGTCGCGCGACAGATTGATCAGGCCCTGCTTGACCCAGTGCGAAATGAGCCCCGGATTGGCGCCGTGCGTCGGGATCACGGTCGGCGCGCCGTCCGAATATTTGCTGCGCAGGCGCAACACCTCCTCGCGCAGGCCGTAGTTGGAGCGCCTCGAGGCCGACACGCTGGTGTCGAAATAGCCGCCGAGCCACGGTTCGATGCAGGTGTCGAGATACATGACGCCGCGCTTGCAGCAGTATTCGATCAGATCAACACTCGACACTTCGACCGACAGATTGAGCAGAAAATCGCCCTTCTTCAGCAACGGATCAAGTACCGACTTGTAGTTTTCACGCGTCAGCGGCTTGACGTTGAACTGAATGCCGAAATGCTTGGCCTCCTCGATGCCGCGGGTGTCGCCGGTGAGTATGGAAATGCGCTCGAGCGGCATTTCGATATGCCGCAGCAGCAGCGGCAGCGTGCCCTGACCGACGGAACCGAAGCCGACGATCACCAGCCGCCCGTTGAATTTAACGTGTTTTTTCTCGTTCATTGCGGATCCCGCGAGGTGATTTTTTGCGCTGCGGAGTGTAGCATTTTACGTCGCACCAGTCGTCACGCCGCGGCGGCGCGATCGGGGCAATGACGCCGTCTTGCCATACACCGGGAAATCATCATGAATCTCCACCGTCTGCTGCAGCAACGCGCGGGCGCGCAACGACCGCTGCGCGTGGCGCTGATCGGCGCCGGCAAATTCGGCTCGATGTTTTTATCGCAAGTTCGGCGCACGCCGGGATTGCATCTGGTCGCGGTCTGCGATCTCGTGCCCGCGCGCGCGCGCGCCAGCCTCGCGCGTGTCGGCTGGCCCGACGCGCAATTTGCCGCCGCCTCGCTTGCCGCCGCGCAGGCGGCCGGCACCACGTTTGTCGGCGACGATGCAGTGGCGGCGATTGCGTCGGATGCGATCGAAATCGTGATCGACGCCACCGGCAGTCCGGCGGCCGGTATCAGCCACGCGCTCGCCTGCTGCGAGCACGGCAAACACATCGTGATGGTCAATGTCGAAGCCGATGCGCTGGCCGGCCCGCTGCTGGCGCGCCGCGCCGCCGATGCCGGCGTGATCTATTCGCTTGCCTATGGAGACCAGCCGGCGCTGATTTGCGAAATGGTCGACTGGGCACGCGCGGCCGGCTTCGCCGTCACCGCCGCCGGCAAGGGCACGAAATATCTGCCCGCCTACCACCAGTCGACGCCGGACACGGTGTGGGGGCATTACGGCTTCAGCGACGAAATGGTCGCCGGCGGCGATTTCAATCCGCAGATGTTCAACTCCTTTCTCGACGGCACCAAGTCCGCGATCGAAATGGCGGCGGTGGCCAACGCGACCGGCCTGACGCCGGCGCCCGGCGGCCTCGACTTTCCGCCGTGTGGCGTCGATGACCTGCCGCGCGTGCTGCGTCCTCGCGACGCCGGCGGACAACTCCACCACGCCGGCCAGGTCGAGGTCGTGTCAAGCCTGCACCGCGACGGCAGCGCGGTGCCGCGCGACCTGCGCTGGGGCGTCTATGTGACCTTCGCCGCCGACAGCGATTATGTGCGCAAGTGCTTTCAGGAATACGGCCTCGTCACCGATCCGCAGGGAAATTATTCGGCAATGTACAAACCGTTTCACCTGATCGGACTCGAACTGGGCATCAGTGTGGCATCGATCGGCCTGCGCGGCGAAGCCACCGGCGCGCCCGACGGATTCCGCGGCGACGTCGTCGCGGTGGCAAAGCGCGACCTCCAGCCCGGCGAACGGCTCGACGGCGAAGGCGGCTACACGGTGTACGGCCGGTTGATGCCGGCTGCCGACTCGCTTGCCTGCAGCGGTCTGCCGCTGGGACTGGCACATGGCATCACGCTCAACCGCGCGGTGGCGGCGGGTCAGCCGCTGGCGTGGCGCGACGTATCCGCGCCCGACACGCAGGCGGCGCGATTTCGCCGTGAGATGGAACGCTGTTTTGCGGCGGAACTCGGCATCCGGACGCCGGCAACCCCGACCTAGATCACGCGCGAATAGCGGCGGCGTTCGATGTCCTGCCGCAGGTAGCGGTCGAACACCATGCTGATATTGCGCACCAGCAAACGGCCCTTGGCGGTGACGCGGATTTCGGCATCGTCGAGTTCGACCATGCCGAGTTGCTCGAACTCGCGCAGTTCGGCGAGTTCGCCCTCGAAATATTTGTCGAAGTCGATCAGGTACGAAATGGCCAGCGACTGCTTGTTCAGCGCGAAGTGGCACATCAGCGTGCCGATGACCGCGCGGCGCAGCAGATCGTCGGCCGACAGTTCGAGGCCGCGCATGATCGGCAGTTCGCCACGGTCGATGCAGTTGTAATACTCCTCGATGGTGCGGTGATTCTGGCTGTAGGTCGGCCCGATGTTGCCGATCGCCGACACGCCGAGGGCGAGCAGGTCGCTGTCGGCATGCGTCGAGTAGCCCTGGAAATTGCGGTGCAGCCGCCCCTGACGCTGTGCCACTGCGAGTCCATCGTCGCTCTTCGCGAAATGATCCATGCCGATGTACTGGTAACCGGCGGCGGTCAGCCGGCGGATCGCCAGTGTCAGCAGTTTGAGGCGCGTGTCGGGCGACGGCAGGTCGGCCTCGCGGATGCGCCGCTGCGGCTTGAACAGGGTCGGAATGTGCGCATAGTTGTAGACCGCGACCCGGTTGGGGCCCGCCGCCACCACGCGTTCGAGGGTGTTTTCGAAACTGACCAGCGTTTGTTTGGGCAGGCCGTACATGAGATCGATATTGATGCCCTGGAATCCAAAGCGTTTGCCGGCCTCGATCACTTCCAACGTCTGCGCCTCGCTCTGCAGCCGGTGCACCGCCTTCTGCACCTCGGTGTCGAAATCCTGCACACCAAGGCTCATGCGGTTCCAGCCGAGTTTGGCGAGCCCCTCGATGTAGGCCGTGTCGGCCGAACGCGGATCGATTTCGATCGAATATTCACCGACCGGATCGAACTCGAAATGGTCGCGCAACCGGCCCATCAACTGTGCGACCTGCTCGATCGAGAAAAAGTTCGGCGTGCCGCCGCCCCAGTGCATCTGGCGCACCACCTTGTCGCCGCCGAGGGCCGCCGACTGCAGGGCGATTTCCTCGCTCAGGTATTTGAGATAGATGTCGCCCTTGTTGCGGTCGCGCGTGACGATTTTGTTGCAGCCGCAATAAAAACACAGCGTGCTGCAAAACGGCAGGTGCACATACAATGAGAGCGGACGCGCAATGCCGCCGACGTTGCGCCGGGCCAGCCACGACTCGTAGGCATGCACATCGAACGCCTCGACAAAGCGGTCGGCCGTGGGATACGAGGTGTAGCGCGGGCCGCGACCGTCAAACCGACGGATCAGGTCGAGGTCGATTTCCAGTGCCGGCAGCGCCGCAGATTGTGTTGTTTGGTTTTGTTGCATGATTCCTGATTCGCGAAGTGTTAGTATCCCGAATCGCGATTCCGGCGATTTGACACAGATCAAGGTTTGATGCGATTCAGCCCCCAAGCGGCACCGCTGGACTTATCATGAACTCATGCGCCGCAATACCCCGGAAAACGGAACCATGACCACCGTAATTCCAATTGTTTCCCAGAACCTGCGTGCCGCCTGTTCGGCGTGCAGCCTGCAGGAGCTGTGTCTGCCCGCAGGCCTCGCCTCGGACGAAATGTCGCGCCTTGATGAAATCGTCAATCGCAAGCGCCCGCTCAAACGCGGCGATTATTTATATCGCGCCGGCAGCACCCTGCAGTCGCTGTTCGCCGTACGCACCGGATTTTTCAAGAGCTGCGTCATGCACGACGACGGCCGCGAGCAGGTGGCCGGCTTTCACATGGCCGGCGAACTGCTCGGCATGGACGGCATTGGCAGCGGCAAGCACATGTGCGACACCGTGTCGCTTGAGGACAGCGAAGTCTGCGAGATTCCGTTCGGCGAACTCGAACAGCTGAGCCGCGACATCCCGACGCTGCAGCAGCATTTTCACCGCATCCTGAGCCGCGAGATCGCGCGCGATTACGGGGTTATGCTGCTGCTGGGCAGCATGCGCGCCGAGGAACGGCTGGCGGCCTTCCTGCTCAACCTGTCGCAGCGCTTCGCCGCGCGCGGCTACTCGTCGAAGAGTTTTCTGCTGCGCATGACGCGCAACGAAATCGGCAGCTACCTCGGCCTCAAGCTCGAAACCATCAGCCGTGCCCTGTCGCATTTCCAGGATGAAGGCATCATTGCAGTGCAAAACAAAAGCGTTGAAATCAAGGACGCCGACCGCCTGCGCGCGATGGTCGGCCAGTGCGCCGGCCACCAATAGAACCGTTCTGATGCCGCCGCCGGCGCAGCAACTGCGCGCCGTCGCCTGACCTCCGCCATGCAATCACCCGCCAACCGGCATTATCTGGCTCCCTTGCTGGAGCCCGCGTCGGTCGTCATCATCGGCGCCAGCGAACGCAGCGGCGCCATCGGCGAAGTGCTGATGCGCAACATGGTTGACGCAAAGTTTCGCGGCAAACTCTATGCCGTCAATCCGAAGCACGCCAGCATCCACGGCGTGCGCTGCTACCCGTCGGTGGCGGATTTGCCGCCGGGCATCGATCTCGCGGTGATCGCGACACCGGCGCCGAGCGCACCCGACCTGATCGATCAATGCGGCCTTGCCGGCATCCGCAGCGCGGTGGTCATCAGCGCCGGGTTCGGCGAAACCGGTGAAACCGGCAAGGCGCTGGAGCGCCGGATGCTGGAAAACGCGCGCCGCCACAACCTGCGCATCCTCGGTCCGAACTGTCTCGGCCTGATGCGTCCGGACAGCGGCATGAACGCAACCTTCGCGCGCGGCGCCGCACACAGCGGTTCGCTCGGCCTGATTTCGCAATCGGGTGCGGTGTGCACTGCGCTGATCGACTGGGCGCTGCCCAATCGCATCGGCTTTTCCAGCATCGTTTCGCTGGGCGCCTCCTGCGATGTCGATTTCGGCGAACTCATCGATTACCTGGTCAATGATCCGGCCACTGCCCACATCCTGCTCTACATCGAGGGCGTGCGCGACGCGCGGCGCTTCGTCGGCGCATTGCGCGCAGCGGCACGCGTCAAACCGGTCATTCTGATGAAGGTGGGACGCTATCCGGCGGGCAGCCGCGCGATCCAGTCGCACACCGGCGCCATGGTCGGCACCGACGACGTATTCGACGCAGTGGTCCGACGTACCGGCGTCGTGCGCGTAAAAACAATCGGCCAGCTGGTGGCGGCCGCGCAGGCGCTCGCCTCGCGCGTGCGTCCGCAGGGCAACCGGCTCGCCATCATCACCAATGGCGGCGGTCCCGGCGTAATGGCGGCCGACCGTGCGACCGAACTCGGTCTGCCGCTGGCAACGCTGTCGCCGGCGACCATTGATTCACTGCAGGATGCATTGCCGGCCGCATGGTCGCACGGCAATCCGCTCGATCTGATCGGCGACGCCGACCCCGCGCGCTACCGCGCCGCCGTTAACGCCTGTCTCGCCGATCCGGCTGTCGATGGCGCACTGGTGATCCTGACGCCGCAGGCGATGACCGAGGCCGATGCCACGGCGAGCGCGGTGGTGGAAACCGCGCATGGTTCGCACAAGCCGCTGCTCGCCTGCTGGATGGGCGAACAGTCGGTCGCCGGAGCACGCGGCATTTTCGCCAAAGCCCACGTGCCGGTGTTCAGCACACCGGAACCCGCGGTCGACATGTTCGCCCATGTCTCCGCGTTCTATCACAACCAGCAGACGCTGCTGCAGGTGCCGGCGCCGCTGGAACTGCCGACCGCGCCCGACATCGCGGCCGCCAAGCGCGTGATCGACGCCGCCCTCGCGCAGGGCCGCCGCGCGCTGACGCAGACCGAGGCGAAGCAGGTCCTGGCGGCATTTCACATCCCGGTCGTGCGCAGCCTCGCCGCCGCGTCCGCTGACGCGGCGGTCGCGCGCGCGGCCGAAATCGGC
This sequence comes from uncultured beta proteobacterium, assembly GCA_903889565.1. Lineage (GTDB taxonomy): Bacteria > Pseudomonadota > Gammaproteobacteria > Burkholderiales > SG8-41 > PALSA-1004. The sequence goes on along the minus strand of CAISYC010000067.1, from coordinate 54,628 downwards.
TACCCGGTGGCGCTAAAAATCGATTCGCCCGACATCAGCCACAAAAGCGACATCGATGGCGTGCGCCTTGACCTCGCTGACAGCGACGCCGTGCGCGAGGCCTATGCACAGGTCACCGCCAACGCGGCGCGATTGCGCCCGCAGGCGCGCATCGACGGCGTGGTGGTGGAAACCCAGCTTGGATCGAAACAGGCGCGCGAAGTGATGCTTGGCATCGTGCGCGACCCGGTGTTCGGGCCGGCGATCGCCTTCGCCGCCGGCGGCACTGCGGCCGAGGTGCTGCACGACCGCGCGCTCGATCTGCCGCCGCTGAATGCGGCGCTGGCCGCGGCGATGATCGGGCGCACACGCATCGCGCGCATGCTCGGCGCCTTCCGCGATCTTGCCCCGATCGACATGAGCGCACTGCAGGCGGTGCTGCTGCGCGTGTCTGAAATGGCCTGCGAATTGCCGTCGATCGGCGAGCTCGACATCAATCCGCTGATCGTCGATGACCGCGGCGCTACCGCCGTCGATGCTCGCATCGTCATCTCGCCACACGAACACCGGCGGCGGCGCTATGAGCATCTGGCGATCCACCCCTACCCTTCGGAACTCGTCACGCACTGCGAGCTGCGCGGCGGCGAACGCGTGACGCTGCGGCCAATCCGGCCCGAGGACGCCGGCATCGAGCAGGCCTTCGTGCGCAGGCTCTCGCCGGCCAGCCGTTATTTCCGTTTCATGGGCGCGGTGCGCGAATTGACGCCGACCATGCTGATGCGCTTCACGCAAATCGACTACGACCGCGAGATGGCTTTCGTCGCCACCCGCACCGAAGACGGCGTCGAGACCGAGATCGCGGTCGCGCGCTACATCAGCAATCCGGACGGCAGCAGCTGCGAATTCGCCGCGGTGGTCGAAGACGCCTGGCAGCGGCGGGGGCTCGGCCGCATCATGATGCGGCAACTGATCGCGCACGCGCAGAGCCGCCGTCTGACGCGCATGATCGGCCACATCCTCAACAACAATACGGGCATGCTGGCGCTGTGCGCCGAACTCGGCTTCACGGTCGAACACGACGGCGAAATGGCCGGCACGCGGCGCGCCGCGCTGGCACTCGCGCCGCCGGCAAAAGCGGCGCCAACCTGAGCGGCGCGCGGGGCGCGCACCGGTTTTACTTCACCACCAGCACCGGCACCGGCGACAAATGCAGCACGCGGTTGGCCACTGAACCAAGCAGGAAATTAGCGGCCGCCCCCATGCCGCGGTTGCCCACCACCACCAGATCGCAGGACGCGGTATTTGCATGCTGCACGATCGACTCCGCAACCGGCCCGACCAGTATGTGTTCGCTGTAGGCGAGGTTCGAAGCCTCGAGCAGGCGCTTGGCGCCGGCCAGCGCGGCGGCACCCTCTTCCTGATAATAGCGCTGGATCTGTTCGTTGCCGACCACCATGCCCATGCGCGGCAGATGAGGCAGCGGCGCATGCACGAAAACCAGTTCGAGCACGGGCTTTTCGCGATACCAGTTGGCGTGTTCGATGACGAAGCGGACCGAATCGAGCGAGTGGGCGGAACCGTCAATCGCAACAAGAATTTTCATGGCATCCCTTCCTTCGTCAATCAAGCGGCGACGGCTGCCGCAGCGTCAGCCAACTCAGCGGTAAACCAGCACCGGAATCTTCGAATGCGACAGCACCTTGTTGGTGACGCTGCCGAGCACCACGCCGGCAATGCCGCGCCGGCCGTGGGACGCCATGAATATGACGTCGCATTTCTGCTTCTTGGCCACCGCGATGATGCCGTCGTACGGCGTCGGCGGTTTGTTGATGACTCCTGCGCAGGGCACGCCCGCGGCAGCGGCAAGCTTGGCCACCTTGGCCAGTGCCTTTTCGGCGCCGGCACGCGCGCTGCGCTCGATATCCTCAATCACCCGCGCGTCTATTGTGTAGCCGTCGCCGTAATAGGGCGCCGGCATCGGATCAATGCCGTAGTAGACCGTGATGCGGGCGCCGATCTCCTTCGCCAGTTCGATCCCCGCCTTGACCGCCTTGCCGGCCACCGCCGACCCGTCGGTCGGTATCAGAATATGCTTGAACATGACGTTTACCCCTCTGCAAAGTGGCCGCCTTCCAATCGGTCGCGGCCCCATCAACCGGCGTCGCCGGCGCCTGCCCGGCGACACAACTGCCTGAAGCCATCATAGGGCCGCCGGCCCCTGATGTTTTGATCTGCATCAAGAAACGTTACCATGACCGGCGGCCCTGACGGTGCCGCAAGAGCGCCGCGCACGCCCCGCCTTGACCCATATCAATGCAGACGCAAGGAGTTCTGGTTAGCGTGGGCGACGTCGAACCAACCGGGGCCAGCGGCCATCCTCCATGTCCAATATCACCGAACGCATCGACAACGTCACGCGCATTCCGTCGCAATACCTGAAGGCGGCGCCGCCGGCGCCGAAGAGCGTGAAAATCGAAATCTCGCCGCGCTGCAACTACCGCTGCGGCTTCTGCGCGCTGCGCACGCGCGAGGCGCAGCCCAAGTGGGACATGGATTTCAACCTGTTCAAACGGGTTACGCGCGAAATGCGCGAGGCCGGCGTCGAAGAAATCGGCGTGTTCTACCTTGGCGAATCGTTCATGAATCCGCGCCTGCTGGTCGATTGCATCGCCTATCTGAAAGCCGAACTGGGGATGCCCTACGTTTTTCTAACCTCCAACGCCTCGATGGCGTTTCCGGAGGCGGTCGATGAATGCATGAAGGCCGGTCTCGACTCGCTCAAGTGGTCGGTCAACGCCGCCGACGAGGCGCAATTCGAGCAGATCATGGGGGTGGCCGGCCGGCTGTTCCGCCATGCGCTGACGAACATTCGCAGCAGCTGGGAGGTGCGCCGCGAAAAGAACTACAAGACCGGCCTTTATGCCTCGTCGATCCGCTATGACGGCGAGCAGCAGGTGAAAATGGAACAACTGCTCGCCGCGCAGGTGCGGCCCTACGTCGACGAGCATTACTGGCTGCCGCTCTATTCAATGGGCGCGTTCGCCACCCAGCGCGAAAGCGAGCTCGGTTACCGGCCCACCGCCGGCAACCAGGGACGCATCGGCGCGCTGCGCGAACCGCTGCCCTGCTGGTCGGCCTTTACCGAAGGCCATGTTACCGCCGAGGGCAAGCTGTCGGCCTGCTGCTTCGATGCGACGCTGAACTGGACGATGGGCGATCTGAACAAGCAGTCGTTCATGGAGGCATGGAATTCCGAGTCCTTCGTCAACCTGCGCGCAGCCCACTTGCGGCGCGATGTCACCGGCACCGTATGCGAAAACTGCATTGCCTACGGCTGAACGGACAGCCCCCCACCGTCCGTCAAAACACAGCCGAACGGGGGCGGCGGCAATCGCATGGACGATTGATCCATATCAAACCGTCATGCCGCGTTTACGGGTTTACTGGAGTCCGACCATAACTACGCTGAACGCCTGACATGAATGCACGCGACGAGCGTGTCGCCACGCGCGACGCCAGACGCCTCAATACCATCCGCGCAAAGGCGGTCGTGCCGAATCGTGAAATTACGGTGGCCCTGCGCTCGGTCGCCGCATTGCGCAATCTGCCGGCCGCGACGCTGGCCCGCGTTGCCGCGGGCGCTGCCCGCATCGATCTCGCGCGCGGCGCGCCGCTGTTCGCCAGCGGCACACATTGCACCGGACTCTACGTGGTCGCCAGCGGCCGCATGATGCTGTCGGTCGGCGATGCGACCAGCGGCGTGAAGGTCGTGCGCCTGGTCGAAGCGGGCGACGTCATGGGACTCGCCGCAACCCTGCTTGGCGTGGCCACCTTCGCCGGCGCGGAAACGCTGGTCGACAGTTCGCTGGTCCTGATCCCGCGCGAAACGCTGTTGGATATTGCCGCTCGCGATGCAGCGCTGGCGCTGGCGCTGGCAGCACTGGCGGCGCGCGAAGCACGCGGATTCGCCATCGACATCGAGTCGATTTCGCTGCAATCCGGACGCACCCGCATCGTCAACTACCTGCTGGCCTGCGCCACCGCCGGTAGCGCCAACCTGCTCACCGCGCTGCTGCCGGCGAAAAAAAGCATCATCGCCTCGCGGCTGTCGGTGACGCCGGAATATTTTTCGCGCACGCTGCACGAGTTGATCACCGCCGGCGCCATCGAAGTCAACGGCCGCCAGATCGTCATACGCGACGCCGCGCGCCTGCGCGGCATCGACCGCCACACCGACTAGCCGCCCTAGCTGCCGCGAGGCGCCCGCGCGCGCGGATGGCGCCGCACGTAGAATGGGCGGCATGATTCGCTGGCTGCAACCCGACGAACCGTTTCCGCCCGCGGAATCGGCGCTGACCGACCCCAATGGCCTGCTCGCCGCCGGCGCCGACCTCTCGCCGCAACGGCTGATCGACGCCTACCGTCATGGCATCTTTCCGTGGTTCAGCGACGGCCAGCCGATCCTGTGGTGGAACCCTGATCCGCGCATGGTGCTTGCTCCCGCCGAGGTCCGCGTCACGCGTTCGCTCGCCAAGGTCATGCGCAACGGCGGCTTTTCGGCGCGCGCCGACAGCGCATTCCGCAGGGTCATGCAGGCCTGCGCCGAGCCGCGCGACGGCCAGGACGGCACCTGGATCACCGGCGATATGATCGATGCATACTGCGCCCTGCACGCCCGCGGCATCGCGCATTCGATCGAAGTGTGGCGCGACGGCGAGCTTGCCGGCGGGCTGTACGGCGTCGCGCTGGGCCGCATGTTCTACGGCGAGTCGATGTTTTCGCGCGCGCGCGACGCTTCCAAGATCGCCCTGGTCGAACTCGCGCGCCACCTCGCACGCCATCATTTCGGCCTGATCGACTGCCAGATGCACACCGCGCACCTCGCCACGATGGGCGCGCGGGAAATGCCGCGGCCGGCATTTATGCGAAAACTCGCCGAATTGGTAAACTACCCGCAGAAGCCCGGACCCTGGATACTCTACGACGATGCTGATGCGGAACAATGACATCGCTTAACGACAACTTTCTGTCGGTACTGCAGTTCTATGCGACCGCTCCCTACCCCTGCAGCTATCTGCCGGAACGGATGGCGCGTTCACAGGTCGCCACGCCCAGCCATCTGATCGACGGACCGGTCTACGGCGAACTGGTGCAGGCGGGCTTCCGCCGCAGCGGCGCCTTCACCTACCGCCCCTATTGCGATCACTGCCGCGCCTGCGTGCCGGTGCGCATCGTCGCCCCCGAATTCGCCGCCAACCGCACCCAGCGCCGGATCTGGAAAAAGCACAATGCGCTGACAACGCAGATCCTCGATCTCAAATACAGCGCCGAACACTATGCGCTCTACCTGCGTTACCAGGCCGCGCGTCACGCTGGCGGCGGCATGGACCAGGACAGCCGCGAGCAATACCGCCACTTCCTGCTGCAAAGCAATGTCGAGACGCGCCTGATCGAGTTTCGCGAGGCCGGCGTGCTGCGCATGGTCAGCATCGTCGATGAACTGCCGGACGGCCTGTCGTCGGTCTACACCTTTTTCGATCCGGACAACGCCGCCGCCAGTTTCGGCACCTACAACATTCTGTGGCAGATCGAACGCTGCCGCGCGCGCGGCCTCGCCTATCTGTATCTCGGCTACTGGATCGGGCAAAGCCGCAAGATGGCCTACAAGACGAATTTCCGGCCGATCGAGGGATTGGTCAACAACCGCTGGCAGCCGCTGCCGCCGAACGGCTAGGCGCGCAAAGCGTCAGCCCGGCTGCTCCACATAGGGCTTCAGCCACTGGTCGAGCACGGTCAGGCCGACCGCCAGCAGCGTCGGACCGATGAAGATGCCGACGAAGCCGAAAGCCACCACGCCGCCCATCACGCCGAGAAATACCAGCGCGAACGGCAGGCTGCTGCCGCGGCTGATCAACAGCGGCTTGATCACGTTGTCGATGCCGCTGATGACGACCAGACCATAGACGACCATGAACACCGCCCACCCGGTTTGGCCCTCGTAGGCGAGCCACGCCGCCGCGCCGCCCCAGATCAGCGGCGGACCGATCGGCACCATCGACAACAGAAAGGTCAGAAAGCCCAGCAGCAACGCACCCGGCACGCCGGCGATCAGAAAGCCGATTACGGAAACGACGCCCTGCGCGATGGCGGTGCCGACCAGTCCGTAAACGACACCTTGCACCGTGCCGCCGACCGTGACCAGCAAGTCGGGCGCGAGTTCGCCGGCGAGCCGGCGCATCGCTGCGCGCGCCGCCGCCACCAGCGTGGCACCGTCGCGGTAGAGAAAAAAAGCGATGAAAGCGGCGAGACTGAGTTGAATCACGCCCTCGCCAAGCACCAGCCCAGATTTGATCAGCCCCTGCTGCAGGGGCGGCGCGATCCTTTTCATCGCTTCGGCGAGTTTCACCTTGCTCACGGCCATTTCGCGCCAGCCCGCATCGAGGCCGTCGCCGACCACCGGCAATGCCTTGACCCAATCCGGCGGTTGCGGCAGTCCATTGGCAAGCGTCTCACGCAGCCAGTCAATCGCCGGCGTCGCGGTATCGGCAAGCGTCAGCGCGAGCAGCGCGACCGGCAACACCATGAACAGGATCAGAATCAGCGTCATCACCAGTGCGGCAAGCGTGCTGCGACCCTTCATCCGGCGCAGCAGCCAGTCATAACAGGGCCAGGTCGAAAAACACACGATGGCCGCGCACAGCAGCGCGGTGACGAAGGGTTGCAGCACCAGCAGGCAGCCGACCGTCAACAACGTCACCGCGGCGATGCGCGTTAAATGCTCGATTCTGATGTCCACGCCGGGGTGTCTCCAAAAACAACGCTAAGCGCGGGTTCTATCATGCGACCTGCCGCCGGTCAAACCGGGGCGCTGCTAGAATCGCGCCAGCTGCCGGCCGCCACGATGTGAAAGATGAACCCCGAACTGATCGAAAAACTCGATGCACTGCTACCGCAGACGCAGTGCCGCCAATGCGGATACAGCGGATGCCGCCCGTATGCCGAGGCGATGGCCGACGGCGCGGCCGCTGCGAATCAATGCCCGCCGGGCGGCGACGAGACTGCACGCGCGCTGGCGACTGCGCTCGGTGCCGCTTTCCAGGCGGTCGATCCGCGCTTCGGCGTAACCAAGGCACCGGCGCTGGCGCTGATCGACGAAGCCGCCTGCATCGGCTGCCGGTTATGTATCGAGGCCTGCCCGGTCGATGCGATCGTCGGCGCCGCCAAACTGATGCACACCGTGATCGCGGAAGCCTGCACGGGCTGCGAACTCTGTCTGCCGCCATGCCCGGTCGATTGTATCCGCATGATTCCCGCCGACCACGCGCCATCTGCGCCAATGGCGCGTGCGCGTTTTGCTGCGCGCGAGCAGCGGCTGGCGAAATTACGCGAAACGGCAGCAGCAAAACTGGCGGCGACGACTGCGTCAGCGCGCAAACGCCGCGCAGTCGAACAGGCGATCGAACGCGCGCGTGCGCGGCTGACACAAAAACGCGACTCGCGCTGAAGCACCGCTCAGCCGGCAAAAACCTCCTGCTTGATCGCTCCCTTACTGGTGTTCTTCACCGCGTACATCAGCTTGTCGGCCTGACGGATCATGTCCTCGATCGACTGCGGCATGCGCGTGAACGTCGCGATGCCGATGCTGAAAGTGACCGGCCATTGATGTTCGGCCATTTCCTGCAGCAGCCGCTGCTGCAGCATTTCGACCACCATGCGGCAGGCCTCGGCGCTGGTTTCCGGCAGCATGACGGCGAACTCGTCGCCGCCGAGACGCCCCGGCAGATCCGACGAGCGCAGTTTGCGCTGCATGGTTTTCGAGATCACCCGCAACAGTTCATCGCCGACATGATGGCCGTACCGGTCGTTGACCGACTTGAAGTTGTCGCAGTCGATATAGGCGATCGACAGCGTGCGGTGATAACGCCGGCAGACTTCCATTTCGGTGCCGACAACCTGGTAGAACCCCCCCTTGTTGACGAGCCCGGTTAGCGTATCCTTGCGCGATTGAAAGTGCGCCTCTTCGACCATTCTGCGCAACGCGGTGAGGCCGAGCACCAGCAGCAGAAAACCGAGCAGCGTGACGCCCCACTCCCAGTAGAGCATTTTCGGCTGATCCAGATAACGACCTGCGGCGATATCGATCAGCGCCCAGGTGCTGCACACCACCACCGACAGCACCGCGCCGAGCAGACGCCCCGACGCCCATGTCAGCATGAGAATCGGCAACGCATACAATATCGTCAGTTGCAGCTTGAACGCGAACGCATAGTCGACCGCCGCCACCAGCAGCAGGGTCAGCACGCCGAGCGTCAGCCAGCGGTGACGGTCCTGATTCAAAATATACGAACCGATTTGCTTGGTTCGGTTACTGTCGCGTCTCATCAATCCTCCACCACCTGCGGGCATAATGCACGTTCCACAGGTTTTCCCAAGCGGATAATTGCAAATTGCATGCCATTCCGGCCGGCCAATTTAATTCATTACAATTCATCAGGTTAAATTATGCAAATGCGAAGCACCACGATGATTCGTGAATTAGTGCGCGCCGCGTTGCCGGTGCCGCGTGGAGATTTGGGCGGTAGCATGCATTTATTCGTCAGCCGCGTCACGCCGTCGTCATAATCGCCGCGAATCCGCGATGAATACCGCGAAACGCACTGAAATTTTCAAGCGGCTGCGCGCCGCCAGCGCGACGCCGAGGAGCGAACTCGAATACGCATCGGCATTCGAACTGCTGGTTGCGGTCATCCTGTCCGCGCAGGCCACCGACAAAAGCGTCAATCTGGCGACGCGCGAACTCTACAAGGTCGCGAATACGCCGCGGCAAATCCTGGCGCTGGGCGTGGCCGGACTCGAAACTTATATCAAGCGCATCGGGCTCTACCGCACGAAGGCGAAAAACATCATCGCCACCTGTGCACGGCTGCTGGAACACCATGAAGGCCACGTGCCGCAAACGCGTGAAGCACTGGAGCAACTACCCGGCGTGGGCCGCAAGACTGCCAACGTCGTGCTCAACATCGCCTTCGCCCAACCGACCATCGCTGTCGACACCCACATTTTTCGCGTATCCAACCGCACCGGCATCGCGCCGGGCCGCGACGTGCTGGCAGTGGAGCAAAAGCTGCTGAAGTTCGTACCCGACGAATTCAAACTGCACGCGCATCACTGGCTCATCCTGCACGGCCGCTATATCTGCAAGGCACGCAAACCCGAGTGCCCGGCCTGTCCGATTGCGAATCTCTGCGAATTCCGCGGCAAAACCCGGGGCGCGGCAAACATGCCGGACAAAAAAAAGCCGGACTGAACGTCCGGCTTTTCTCGGCACCCGCTGCAGCGCGAGCTATTTTTTCCCGACCAGCGCCTGCTGGCTCGAAAAATACGCCGCCAGATCGAGGATGTCGTTCGCGCTGAGGGTTTTGGCCTGCACACTCATGATCGGGTTCTTGCGATTGCCCGCCTGGTAATCCTTCAGCGCACGGATGATGTAATCGTTGTACTGGCCGGCAAGCCGGGGGAAATCCTGCATCGCCTCAAGTCCGGCGCCGCCTTCGCCGTGACAGGCCGCGCAGACTTTCGATTTTTCCTTGCCCGCAGCCGGATCCGCCGCCTGTGCAACGGCGCCGAAGAGAAATAACGCTGCAATCAAAATAATCCTGTTCATCGTCATCATCCTATTTGCCCGCGGTTTTCAGGTTGTCCGCCGAGTAATACGCGGCGAGATCGGCCATATCCTGATCGCTGAGGTCCGCGGCAATGGCGCGCATGGTCGGATGGCTGCGCTCGCCGGACTTGTAGCCCTGCAGCGCCTTGACGATATAGCCGGCATGCTGGCCGCCGAGCTTCGGCACGCGATAGACCGACGGAAATGCCGTCTTGTAATCGGGAATGCCGTGGCATCCCTGACACATCGTGGTCTTCTTTTTGCCTGCCGCCGCATCGCCGTCGGCATGGGCACTAACGCCGGCAGCCAGCATCACGGCAGCAGCAAAACCGCTCAACAGAATTCGTTTCATTTCGCGCTCTTTCCGGGGGGGTCGAAAAAACAGCTGGAATTATAGCGCAATTTGAAAATCCTTCCCGCGCTCAACGCGGCGCGATCACGCCCGAGGCGGCGATGACCAGCACGCCGATTTCGAGCACCGTGATGGCGACGAACCACCAGTCGCGGCGCCGCGCATATATCGGCGGCAGAATGCACATGCAAAGCGTCGAAACCGACAGCAGATACGCGATCCCGCCAAGAATTGCAATTTCACCGGCGCCCAGATCCAGAAAACCCCAGCCGCGATGACCGCCGGTGCGGGCGACAAAATCGGCGGCAGACAAACCCCACAGCGCGGGCAGTTGGGCGAGCGGCACCGCCAGCGTCAACGCCCCGGACAGATAAGCGGCCAAACCGGCAAGCAGCAGGATAAAGGCAACGCGAATCGCAATTTCGAGCAGGCGCGCAAACACGAGCTGCTCGTCGGAAATACGCACCGGGTTTTCATTCGTCATCGCATGTCCTCAGTCCGCAATGCCCTTCAACAGCATGCGCCCGCCGGCGATGAACAGCATCACAATCACCAGCGTGCGCAGCGTGCTCGCCGGCAGCACGCTCAAAAGACGCGCGCCGAGCAATGCGCCCAGCATCATGCCGATCACTGCCGGCGCGACGATCAGCGGAATCATCGCGCCCTCGTGCAGATAAACCCATGCCGCCGATGACGAGACCGAAATGATGAAACCGCTGGTGCCCAGTGCAACCTTCAGCGGCAAGCCCATCAGCAGATTGAGCACCGGCACATTGGCCCAGCCGGCACCGAGACCGAACATGCCGGCGAGAAAGCCGATCACCGCAAACAGCGCCAGACCCGGCACGGTGCGGTGCACGCGCCAGTCGATGCGCCGGCCGTTGACCGCATCGACGAAGGTGCCGCCAAGCCCGAGCGCGAGCGCCCAGCGGTCGGCTTGCGCGACCTCGGGCACTTCGGCGCGTTTGGACAACGCCATCAGCGCGGCAATCGCGAGGATCGTCACGCCGAGGCCAATTTCGACCAGTTTGGGCGGCAGCGAAAAGCCGGCGAGTGCGCCGGCCACCGCCGTGATCGACGCAATCAGCGCGGGCGGCAGTGCGAGACGCAGATCGGCGTAACCCGCGCGCAAAAGCTGCGGCCCCGCCGCGAGAGCACCCGCCATCGCCACCAGCAGCCCGGTTGCGCGCACGAAATCGAGATGAAACGGAAAGAACGCGCCCACCATCGGCACGAACAACACGCCGCCGCCGACACCCGAGGGTACCGCGACCACGCCGAGCACGAAGGCCGCGAAAAACAGCATCAGCGGCCAATACCACCACGCTGCCGGCTCGACCGCCGCCGCCAAGGCCGGCATCGACAGCAGCAGCAAAGCCGCAGAAGTGAAACAGCAAACAACGGTGATGGGGGTTGATCTGTTCATGAATGCCGCAACGCCGCGCAATCGCGACGCGGGAGTGGCGCTATTCTAGCGTCAGTTGACGGTTGGCGCAGTCGGCGGGCGTGCACCGTATAATCCGGCATGGCCAATCGATTGACAAAAATCGTCACCCGCACCGGCGACGACGGCAGCACCGGGCTCGCCGACGGCACGCGGCTGACCAAATCCGATCCGCGCATCGAAACGATGGGCGCAGTCGACGAACTCAACAGCGTCATCGGCCTGCTGCTGGCTGAAGACCTGCCGGAGAATGTACGCGATTGCCTCGACGGCGTGCAGCACGATCTGTTCGATCTCGGCGGCGAACTGAGCATTCCCGGACACGCGATCATGAGCCAAGCGCATTGCCTGCGTCTGGACGCGGCGATCGAGACTTTCAACGCGCAGTTGCCGCCGCTGAAGGAATTCATCCTGCCCGGCGGCACCCGCGCTGCGGCGACGGCGCATGTCGCGCGCACCGCCTGCCGCCGCGCCGAACGCGCGCTGGTGACGCTCGCCGGCGTCGCGAACGTGACGCCGCCGATGCTGCAATACCTCAACCGCCTGTCTGACCTGCTGTTCGTGCTGGCACGCGTGCTCAACCGTCACAGCGGCCGCGCCGACGTCAGCTGGCAGCAGGGCAAGAACCGCGCGAAGTAATTCCCCGCTTTACCAGGCGGTGGTGCCGCCATCGACCGGAATCACCGTGCCGGTCATGAAGTTCGACGCGTCCGACGCCAGCACCACGACGAGGCCCTTCAAATCGTCCTCGCCGCCGGTGCGGCCGAGCGGGATTTCGCCGACGATCTGATCGCTGACCTTGTCGAACATTTTGACGTTGATCGGCGTGACGAAAAAGCCCGGGCAAATCGCATTGACTTGAATGTTGTGCTGCGCCCACTTCACCGCCAGATCGCGCGTGAAATTAACCAGCGCGCCCTTGCTGGTGCCGTAGGCAATCGAGTTGTAGTTTTTCGGATTGCGGCCAACGAGGCCGGCGATCGAAGCGATATTGATGATCTTGCCGCGTTTGACCTTGATCATCTCGCGGCCGAAGGCCTGTGCACACAAAAACGGCGCGGTGATGTTGAGATCAAGCACCTGCTGCCAGCGTTCCAGCGGCATTTCCTCGACCGGCGCCACCCACGCGCGGCCGGCGTTGTTGATCAGCGCATCGACGCGGCCGAATTTCTGCATGGTCGCTTCTTTCAGCGTCTCGACCTGATCGGGCTTGGTCACATCGCAGCCGTAGGCCAGCGCCTTGACGCCGAGCTTCTCGATGCCGTGCGCCGCCTCTTCGCAATTATCGAGTTTGCGCGAGCAGATCACGACATTGGCGCCGGCTTCCGCCAGCGCGGTGGCCATTTGCAGGCCCAGCCCGGTCGCGCCGCCAGTAACGACGCCGACGCGGCCTTCGAGATTCATCAGTTGTTGGACGGTTGCCACAGTTGTTCCCTTTCACCATTCAAAAGCGTTTGCCACAGAGGGCACAGAGAACACCGAGTAAAAGCGAATAAAAACATATATCCGGTGCAAAAAAAGAAATCCTGTTTTGCCGTTTCCCTGTGAACCCTGTGCCCTCTGTGGCTAAAATTCCTTCAACAATTCGCGCGCGATGATATTGCGCTGGATTTCAGAAGTACCTTCATAAATTCGGGTGACACGCGCGTCACGGAACACCGTTTCGATGCCAGCTTCGCGCATATAACCCATGCCGCCGTGAATCTGCACCGCCGCATCGACCACGCGCCCGAGCGCTTCGGTCGCCGACAACTTCGCCATCGCCGCCTCCAGCGAGCCGCGTTCGCCGCGCATCAGGGTTTCGATGCCGCGATAGGTCAGCAGGCGCGCCGCATCGCGTTGCACCGCCATGTCGGCCAGCATCCATTGCAGGCCCTGATACTCGGCGAGCTTATGGCCGCCCTGCGATCTGAGTTTCATGTGCTCGGCGCTTTTTGCGATCAGCTTGTCCATCATGCCGAGGCAGCGCGAGGCCAGCGTGACGCGGCCCTGGGTCAGCGTCTTCATCGCCTGCACGAACCCCATGCCTTCGGGCCCCAGCATGTTCTCCGCAGGCACTTCGCAATCGACGAAGGACACCGGCGCCGTATTGCAGCCGCGCATACCCATCTTCAGTTCGTTGCGCCCGACCGAGAGGCCCTTGAAGCCGCGCTCGACGATGAAGGCCGAAATGCCTTTGACGCCCTTCGATTTGTCGGTCGCCGACATCACCGTGAACACGCCGGCCTGCGGCGCATTGGTGATGTAAATTTTTTCGCCGTTGATGAACCAGCGGTCGCCCTTCTTCACCGCCGTCGTGCGCAGTGCCGCCGGATCGGATCCCGCTTCGGCTTCGGTCAGCGCGAAACAGCCGACCCATTCGCCGGAAGCCATGCGCGGCAGATACTTTTTCTTCTGCGCTTCGTTGCCGAGCGCAACGATGCCGGTCGAGCTGATGCCGGTGTGATTGCCGATGACGGTGGCAAAACCGTAATGCGTGAGCCCCATCACTTCTTCGACCGCGCATTTGCCGGCGAGATCGAGGCCGATGCCGCCGTACTGCTCGGGGATAGTCAGTCCGAACAGGCCCATTTCGCGCGCCTTTTGATGCAGGTCGGCGGGAATCGCATCGCTTTCTTCGATTTCGAGCGCGCGCGGATCGACTTCATTGGCCAAGAAACGGCGAATCTCGTCGCACAACGCCTGCACTTCGGGTTTCAGTTGCATAAGAAATCCTGAAAATCAGCCATAGAGAACACAGAGTCCACGTAGAAAAAACCTTTTACCCGGTCAAATCGCAAGACACAGACCTTATTTTTGCATTTCTCTGTGGACTCTGTGTTCTCTGCGGCTAGCTTTTTTTCAACGGCTTGATCAGCGCGTCACCGGCCTTGACGCCGCACCCTTCGGCGAATACGAACAGCGGATTGATATCGAGCTCCGCCATCTGACCTTCGAGGTCGACCGCCAGTGCCGATACGCGGACAATCGCGTCGGCCAGCGCGTCGAGATCGCACGCCGCCGCACCGCGCGCGCCCTTGAGCACCGCGCTGCCCTTGATTTCGCCGATCATTTCGCGCGCCACCGACGGCGTCACCGGCGCCAGCCGGAACGACACATCCTTCAAGACTTCAGCAAATATGCCGCCGAGCCCGAACATCACGGCCGGCCCGAACAGGGGATCATTGGTAACACCGAGGATCGCTTCAATCCCCCCCGTCACCATTTCCTGCACCAGCACGCCTTCGATGCGCGCATCCGCCTTGTAGGCGCGCGCATTGCGCAGGATCTCGTCGAAGGCCGCCGCCACCGCGGCATCGGAAGCGAGCCCGAGTTTGACCGCGCGCGCCTCGGTCTTGTGCGGAATATCGGGCGACTGCACTTTCAACACCACCGGATAACCGATCGCGCGTGCCGCCGCCACTGCGGCATCGGCCGTGGCCGCCAGCATTTCGCGCGTGACGGCAATACCGTAGTCGGCGAGCAGCTGTTTGGCCGCATGCTCGGACAGATCGTCCGTCGCAGCCGCAAGCACGGCGCGCGCTTTCGCCGAGTGCAGCGCCAACGGCGCCTCTTCCTGGCGAACTGCCTCGCGGCGCAGTGATTCGGCATAGGCCGACAAGGTCGCCAGCGCGCGCCCGCAGCGCACCGGCGATTTGTAATGCGGAATATTCAATGCATCGAGCGTCGCATAGGCCTCGCGCGCGAGTTCGTCGCGCGCGCTCCACGCCAGAAAAATCGGCTTGTCAGTGGTTTTGGCAATCGCGGCGATTTCAATGGCGATGTTGGCCGCGAGCTCGCCCTGCAGCGATGCATTGATCATGGCGATGGCGTCGATGTTCGGGTCGTCGAGGATCGCCTGCAGCGTCCGGCGGATCAGGCTGAGATCGTTGAAAATCGCCGCCGTCACATCGACCGGGTTCTGGATCGAGCCGAAGGCCGGCACGATGGCGCGCAGTTTCTCCGCGGTCGCCGCCGACAGCGGCGGCACCTGCATGCCGCGAGAAACGCATTCGTCCGTCATCAGAATGCCGGCGCCGCCCGACACCGTGATGATGGCGACGCGGTTGCCGCCGGGCAGTTTGCCGCAGCGAAACCCGCGGCTGTAATCGACCAGGTCCTGAATATCCTCGACCTGGATGATGCCCGACTGCCGGAACGCCGCCTGATACAAAGCCATCGCGCCGCCGAGATTGGCGGTGTGCGAAGCTGCGGCTCGCTGGCCCTGCGCGGTATTGCCGACCTTCCACGCGAGAATCGGTTTTTTTTTCGCCAGCGCGCGACGGCCGACTTGGACCAGCCACCGCGCATCCTTCAGACCTTCGATGTAACCGGCAATGACATCGGTGTTTTCATCATCGATAAAGTGTTCGATGAAATCGAGCGTGCTGACGCCGATCTCGTTGCCGGTGGTGACCATCTGGCGGAAATGCACGCCACCGTCCTTGGAGGCAAGATTCATCACCGAAAAGCCGAAGCCGCCGCTTTGCGACACCATACTGACGCGGCCGGCATCGTAGGCGGTGAAGAACACCGAACCAAAACCGGCGTACACATTACCCGCCGCATTGATCATGCCCTGACAATTGGGGCCGATGATGCCGATATCGAATTCAGCAGCCACCGCCGCCAGTTCGCGCTGCATCTCGACGCCGCGGCCGCCGACTTCGGAGTAGCCGGAGCTGAACACGATCGCGAACGGCACGCCCTTGCGGCCGCATTCACGCAACAGACCTGCCACGCGCGACGCATTGATCAAGACCAGCACAAGATCGGGAGTCTCCGGCAGCGACTCGATCGACGACCAGCATTTGACGCCGAGTATCTCCTGATACTTCGGATTGACCGGATACAGCCGCCCCGCATAGCCGTGCGAGGTCAGATGCTGCAGCGGCTGCCCGCTGATGGTGATCAGATCCTGCGATGCGCCGACAATGGCGATGGAACGCGGGTTGAAAAACCGGTTGAGGTCCTTGCGCATGACTGAGTCGATTCGGCGCCAACGGCGGCAAAAGACCGCAATGGTAGTGTCGTAACAATCGCAGGGCAAGCCGCGGGAACATTACGCATGCATGAGGGCAACCATTTCCCAGTCGGCGCAGTGCGCGAACGGGCAACCCAAACGATAGGAATCGAGAAAATGCGCGCCGAGACTTGATCTATACGACCATATATACGCGGGCAGATGCATATCTATACTTATGCATAATTGCGTATACATATGGACGGGTTTAGGATTCCAAGAATCTCAACCGATTCACGTTGGGCCTCGTAATGGAACCTTCTTTATGACCGTTGCGCTTCTGAATCTCTTTAGACTTGCACTTACCGTGGTTGCCGCATTCATGATGTGGCTCTTTCCACCGCGCATGGCCTACTACACCGAAAAGGGTGAACAGATTATTCAGCGAGTAGGTTGGGCTGACGCAGGAAGCCCAACCTACGTCATGACGTGAATGCCGTTACGACTTCGTCGGCAGCTTCCAGTTAAGCCACTCGCAGATCGCACGCCCCATCACCCATTCAAGGTCCTGCCCTTTCAGCCACGGCATCTCCTCGGTGTACATGGTCACGCACTGGCGGTAGCTGCAGGGCATGCGCGTGACGTCGGTGCCCCAGAACGTGCGCTTGGGGCCGAAGGAGTCGAAAATGCGCCGGATGTATTGGTGAATGTTGCGGTACGGGTAGACGTCGCTCGAATAACTCGGCGCGCCGCTCGCCTTGACCGCGACGTTCGGATACTTCGCCAGACCCAGCAATATGTCGAGATCGGCGAAGGCCTCATCGTCCACAGTGTGGCGCACGCGCGCCATGTGATCGATGAAGAGTTTCAGCCCCGGGTGTTTCTGCGCGATCCTTTCAAGAATCGGCAGCTTGCCCGGCACCAGCAAGGCGATCGGCAGGTTTTCCTTTTCGGCAGCCGCCCACACCCAGTCCATGGTGCCATCGGTGAGCCAGGTATCTTCGCCCTTGCGCAGGAAGGCGAAGCGCAGCCCGACCACGCCCGGCTGCTGGCGCATCGTCGTGATATAGCTGCGACTGGCCGGATCCTTGGGATCGAAACCGCCAAGCACGCAGAACTTGTCCGGATGCGCCGCCGCGGCCTCGATTGAAATGGCGCTGGCATTCGGGTCCCAGCTCGGCGGACACAGCACGGTGGCATCAACGCCGCCTGCGGCCATTTCTTTCAGCAAATCGTCTTTGGTGTACTGCGGAATCTGGCGGTGGATGATTACCGGCGTACCGCTTTTCCAAATATGCACTTGCGAATCGACAATCAGCATTGCTGCTCCTCGTTCAATCAATGGGATGGCGGCCGCGGTGGAAGCCGGAATAGCCGCAGGAAATGCGAGCGACTAGCGGCTTTTCGCCGGGATGTCGTAATCGCCGGCGTGAAACAGCAGCGGATGGCGCTCGCTGTAATTGTAACGCTCGACCTCGCCGATCAGAATCAGATGATCGCCGCCGTCGTGCTGTTGCACATGGCGGCATTCGAAGGTGGCGACTGCGCCGCCGATGATCGGCGCGCGGCCGAGACCGGTGTCGAATTCCAGTCCGGCGAATTTGTCGGTGGACGGGCTGCTGAAACGTTTCGACAGATGCTGCTGGTCGGCGGCCAGCACGTGGATCGCGAAATGGCTGGCGTCGGTAAACACGCCGCAGCTCGGCGCGGTTTTCGAAAGGCACCACAGCAACAGCGGCGGCGCCAGCGAAACTGAACAGAAGGAATTGACGGTGACGCCGGCAATTTGCCCCGCCGCATTGCAGGCCGTGACCACCGTCACGCCGGTCGGAAAGCCGGCGAGCGCACGGCGCAGTTCGCGCGCCTCGATCACCGAGGGCGCGACGACCGCGCGATCGCCGCGCAATTCAACCTGATGTACTGCGTGTTTTGTCATGCGCCTGCCACCATTCTCCGTACGCGGCCACCGGCCATTCGATGCACATTGTATTGACCGGGGTCAATGTCGAGAATATGTGCGACGGTCAAATGATTATATCCGTTTCTTCTATAATCGATCCATGAACAAGCTGCTGACCATGCTGTCCTTCGTGCGCGTCGCCGAGAGCGGCAGCTTCACCGCCGCCGCCGCCCAGCTTGGCGTCTCGGTCTCGGCGGTGGCCAAGGCCGTTACGCGCCTCGAAGAAGACCTTGGCGTGCAGTTGCTGGTGCGCACCACGCGCAAATTGGCACTCAACGACGACGGCCGCGAATTCTTCGCGCGCTGCCAGCGCATCCTCAACGACATCGAAGACGCCGAATCGATCGCGCGCGGCGCCCGCGAAACACCGAAGGGCCGCCTGCGCATGGTGATGCCGACCATGTTCGGCCGTCTGACCTTTCTGCCGCGCGTGGCTGAATTCAACGCGCGTTATGCGGACCTGGTGCTCGATCTCAGCTTTGAGGACCGACAGGTCAATCTGGTCGAACGCGGCCTCGATCTCGCGGTGCAGGTCGGCGATCTCAACGACTCGAATTATCTGACGCGCCTGCTGCACCGCGGCCCGCGCGTCACCGCCGCCTCGCCCGCCTATCTCAAACGCAACGGCGAACCGAAAACGCCCGACGACCTCGGCGACCACAACTGCATCATCAGCAACTACGGCCCGGTCTGGCATTTCAGCCAACGCGGCCGCGTCGTACCGGTGAACGTGCGCGGCAATCTGGTCGTCACCGGCGGCGAGGCCATGCGCGAGGCGGCGCTGCTCGGGCTCGGCATCGCGCAATCCAACGGCTGGACCTTCCGTCATGACATCGCCGCCGGCACGCTGCGGCCGCTGCTTGAAACCTACGCCGTCGAGGGTCGCCCGCTCAGCATCGTCTATCCACCGACGCGGCATGTGCCGAGCAAGCTGCGCGTGATGATCGATTTTCTGGTCGCGATTACAAGGGTACCGGCGGCACCGGCCGGCGGGACGCCCCACGCGCGGCGGCGGCGTACTGGAACAAATGGATAAAGTGTTTTTTCCGGCGGTTGAGCATGAGCCGCCGCGGCTTGCGTATCATTGCTGACGGCAAACGGCGCCGGCGGATTTCCGCCGGCAGAACAAACCGTCCGTATTGAGGAGGATTACCGTGAGACTCGGCTATTTCACCATGCCCATGCATCCGCTCGAGCGCAGCCCGACGGATACCCTGCGCGAAGACCGCGAGGCCATCATACTGGCCGACCAGCTCGGCTTTCACGACGCCTTCGTCGGCGAGCACCTGACCGAACGCTCGGAAAACATCACCAACAGCCTGCTGTTTCTGGCCACGCTCATCAGCGACACCAAAAACATCAGGCTCGCCACCGGCACCACCAACCTCTCGCAGCAGCATCCGGTCATCATCGCCTCGAACTCGGCGATGTTCGACCATCTGTCGAAGGGCCGCTTCATCCTCGGCATCAGCGCCGGCGCGCTCAAGTGCGATGCCGAGGCGCTCGGCCATCTCGAGATGGACCGCAACAAGCTGTTCGCCGAATGCATCGACGTCATCCTCGCGATCTGGGAACGCGAGTCGCCCTACGACATCGACTTTCCGGATAACCGCTTCAAGGTGTCGACGAAAAAAACCCGCGAACTCGACATCGGCCGCGGCCACCTCTACAAGCCCTACCAGAAGCCGCGTCCTGAAATTGTCGGCACCGTGGTGGCGCCCTTCTCGAAGGGCGTGATCGCGATGGGCGAGCGCGACTTTCATCCGCTGTCGGCCAACTTCCTGCTCGCGAAATGGCTGCCGAGTCACTGGAATAACTATTGCGAAGGCAAGAAAAAAGCCGGCCAGGTCGCCGACCCTGCCGACTGGCGCATCGCGCGCAGCATCTTTGTTGCCGATGACGACAAGGTGGCCCGCCGCTACGGCCGCGACGACCCGAACAGCCCCTACCGCTTCTACTGGAAAATGCTGGGCATCAAGATGCAGCGCTCGAATCGCATCGGCGCCTTCAAGTCATCGCGCGAACAGCCCGACTCCGAGATCACCGAGGACTACATTCTCGACAACCTCAGCATCCACGGCAGCGTCAACAAGGTGGTCGACGAAATTCTCAAGCTGCATGAGGAAACCGGCGATTTCGGCGAACTGGTGTACGCCGGCATGGACTGGACTGATCCGGCCCTGTCGAAGCGCTCGATGGAACTGATGGCAACTGAAGTGATGCCGCGCGTCAACCAGGCGCTCGGCAAGAAAGCTAAAGCACCACGCATGGCGGCAGGCGCATAACAACAATTTCGCGCCGCCGCGTTTTCCTTTCCCCCCGGAGGAGTACGCAATGAAAGAAAGATACGTCCAGACCGCCGGTCACGGCGGCGTGCACTATGTCGAAGCCGGCAGCGGCGCGCCGCTGGTGCTCTTGCACAGCAACGGCGCCTCGGCCCTGCAATACCGCTTCACAATGGAAGAATTCGCCAAAACCTGGCGCGTCATCGCGATGGACATGCCGGGTCACGGCGATTCCGATCCACTCAAGCGCCACACCACGATCGAGATGTACGCCGAATCGGTGGTGCAACTCCTCGACTGTCTGAAAATCGAACGCGCGGCGGTTGCCGGCGATTCGGTCGGCGGCTCGATCTGCATCGCGCTCGCGCGCGATCACGCCAGCCGCACGCAACCGGTGGTGATTTCCGAATGTCCGCTGCGCGCGGAAAAGGACTGGCTCACGACCTGGCCGCGCATCGAACTGAGTTACAGCGAGCCGACGCAATCGATGGACGAAGTCAAATTGCGCCTGCGCGAAGCGACGCCGGAGATACTGACGCGCTGGAACATCGACCGCCGCAAGGCCGGCGCATGGGCGATGATCGACGTCATGCGCGCGATGCGCGAATTCGACGCGGTCGGTTCGCTGAAAAAACTCAAAGGGCCGGCAACCGCCATCATCGGCGCCAAGGGCAATGCGCTGAACAACCGTGCCGCCTATGAAGACGCGCTGGGCAAAAACAACGTTGCAGTGCTCGAAGGCTGCGGGCACTTCCCGATGCTCGACGATCCGGCACTGTTCGTGAAGGAAGTCAACCGCTTGCTCGGCGGCGCCGCGAAATAAAGCCGGCGGCCGCGGCCGCCCGTTTTTTTTCGATCCATCGCAACAATGCACGCGCCCCCACGCGTACTGTTCCGCATCACTCTCGCCGCCATTGCGATGACGGCCGGGGTTGACGCGCGCGCGGCCGACGACTATCCGTCGAAACCGGTTCGCATCATCATTGCCACCACCGTCGGTTCCGGCCCCGACATCCTCGCGCGCCAGATCGGCGCGCGCCTGACCGAGGCCTGGGGCCAGCAGGTGGTGATCGATCCGCGCGCCGGCGCCTCCGGCATGATCGGCGCCGAACTCACGGCCAACGCCGCCGCCGACGGCTACACGCTGTGGATGGCCACCATGTCGCATGTGATCGCCACCACGCTTTATCAGCGGCTGCTGCTGGCGCGCGATTTCGAGCCGGTCACGCAGGTCGCCTCGACGCCTTATGTGATTGCGGTCAACGCCGCGCTGCCGGCCAATTCAATTGCAGAACTGATCGCGCTGGCGAAAGCGCGTCCCGACCAGATCAACTACGCGTCGGCCGGCCAGGGCTCGACGCCGCATCTGTGCATCGAGTTGTTCCAATCGATGACCGGCACGCGGATGCTGCACGTGCCGTACAAGGGCGCCGCGCCGGCGCTGACCGATTTGATGGCGGGCCAGGTCCATGTGTCCTGCGTGGCGGCGCCCGCCGTGCAGGCGTTCGCGAAAAGCGGCAAGGTGCGCGCGCTCGGCGTCACCACGCGCACGCGCACGCCGCTGGCGCCAGACGTGGCGGCGGTGGCCGAGGCCGTGCCCGGCTACGAACTGGTCGGTTGGTACGGCCTGCTCGCGCCACTCGGCACGCCGCGCGCCATCGTCAACAAGATCAATGCCGAGATCACGCGCGCCTTGACCAAGCCGGATGTGCGCGAACGCCTCGAAGCGGTCGGCGCGGAAGCCGTCGGCTCGACACCTGCCGCATTCAAAACCTTTCTCGAAGGCGAAACGCGGCGCTGGGGCCGGGTACTGCGTGACGCCGGCATCAAGGCGGGCGCGTGAACGCCGCAGGTTTGATCACCCGCAGACGCGCTACGGCCATGCTCGTGCTGTGTTTCACGCTGGCGATCCACGCCGCCGGCAGCGCCGAAGTCTATCCGTCCAAACCGGTCCGCATGATGACGGCAACCACCATCGGCTCGGGGCCCGATGTCGTCGCGCGACTGCTGGGCACGCGGCTCGCGGAAATCTGGGGCCAGCAGATCGTCGTCGACAACCGCGCCGGCGCCTCGGGGCTGATCGGCGCGGAGCTCGCGGCGAAAGCTGCGCCCGACGGCTACACGTTGTGGATGGCGACCATGACGCAGTTGATCAGCACCACGCTGTTCCAGAAATACATGATGACGCGCGACTTCGATGCCGTCGGCCTGGTCGCCTCGACGCCGTTCGTGATCTCGGTGAGTTCGACGCTGCCGGTCAAGTCGATCGCCGAATTCGTCGCCTACGCGAAGGCACGACCGGGCCAGGTCATGTACGGCTCCGGCGGTCAGGGCTCGACGCCGCACCTGTGCATGGAACTGTTTCAGGCGCTCGCAGGCATCAAGCTCGAACACGTGCCGTACAAGGGCAGTGTCATCGCGCTCACCGACATGATGGGCGGACAAATGCATGCGACCTGCGCAGCGGCGCCGGCGATGCCACCTTTCCTGCAAAGCGGCAAGGTGCGCGCGCTCGGCGTCACCACCCGCGAACCCACCGCACTTGCGCCGGGACTGGCGCCGGTGGCCGACGACGTGCCCGGCTATGAACTGGTCGGCTGGTACGGCGTGCTCGCGCCGCGCGGCACGCCGAAGGAAATCATCGCGCGCATAAATGCCGGCCTCGCCGAAGCGCTGCGCAGCCCGGACATTCAAGCGCGCCTGCTCACGGTCGGCGCCGAAGCCGCCCATTCGAGTGCGGCAACCTTCACCGCCTTTCTGCAAAAAGAAACTGCGCGCTGGACCAGGGTTCTGCACGACGCCAATATCCATCCCCCTGAGTAAGGCCGCCATGCAGACGCCGCCACCCGTTGACGCCATGCCATCGCGAACGATTCTGCGGCTCGCGCTGAGCGCCGCGCTGCTGCTCGCCGTTGGCGGCGTTGCCGCCGGCTATCCCGAGCGGCCGGTACGCATGATCATCGCGGCGACCGCCGGTTCGGGCCCGGATATCCTGGCGCGCCAGATCGGCGCCAAGCTGACAGAACTATGGGGCCAGCAGGTCGTCGTCGATGCGCGGCCCGGCGCCACCGGCGTGGTCGGCGCGGAGATCGTCGCCAAATCGGCGCCCGACGGTTACACGCTGTGGTTCGCCACGATGACGCAGTTGATCGGCACCACGCTCTACCAGCGCTATCTGATGGCAAGCGAATTCGCGCCGGTCGGCATGGTCGCCTCCACCGCGTTTGCGATTGCCGTCACCTCAAATCTGCCGGTGACGACCATTCCGGAACTCATCGCCTATGCAAAAGCGCGCCCCGGCCAGCTGCTCTACGGCTCGAGCGGACAGGGCTCGACCGCGCACCTGTGCATGGAGATGTTTCGCACGCTGAGCGGGATCGATATCGTCCACGTGCCGTACAAAGGCGCAGTGCCTGCGATCACCGATCTGATGGGCGGACAGGTGCAGATCGCCTGCCAGGCGGTGCCCTCGCTGCCGACCTATCTCAAGACTGGTCGCATACGCTCGCTCGGCGTCACCACGCTGACGCGCACGGTGATCGCCCCCGACGTGCCGTCGGTGGCCGATACGCTGCCCGGCTTCGAGATTCTCGGCTGGTACGGCATGCTCGCGCCGCTGCGCACGCCGCCGGAGGTGATTGCGAAGGTCAATGCCGACGTCATGCGCACGCTGAAGTCGCCGGAAGTGCAGGAAAAGCTGATCGTCCTCGGCGCCGAAGCGGCCGGCTCGTCACCCGCCGACTTCGGGGCGTTTCTGCGCAGGGAAACCGTGAAATGGACGAAGCTGTTGCGCGACGCGAACATCAGGCCGTCGGAATAAGCGACGTCTGAAAAAAAACATCAATGAGGAGAACGTCAGCATGAAAACGCCACGATCACGTATGCGGGAATGGTTCGTCACCGGCATTGCCGGCGGTTTGACGCTGGGCGCCGCCGTCGCCGCCGCGCAGCAGCCCGCCTATCCGGCGAAGGTGGTGCGCTTCATCACCTCGCTCGCCACCGGCAGCAGCGCCGACATGTTCGGCCGCACCGTCACCGACCAGTTGACGCGGCGCCTTAATCAATCGGTGATCATGGACCCGCGCCCGGGCGCCGGCGGCAATCTCGCCGCCGAAACCGTCGCCAAATCGGCGCCCGACGGCTATGCGCTGCTGATGAGTTCGGTGGCTTCGAATGCGATCAACGTCAGCTATTACAGCGCGCTCAACTACGACTTTCGCAAGGACTTCGCGCCCATCATCAAGCTCGGTCAGATTCCGAACGGCCTTTTTATCGGCCCCGGCCTGCCGGCCAACAACCTGAGCGAACTGACGGCGCTGCTGAAGGCGGCGCCGGGCAAATACAGCTGCGCCTCGTCGGGTACCGGCGGCCTGCTGCATCTGACCTGCGAAATGTACAAAAAAGCCGCCGGCCTCGACGTGCTGCATGTGCCGTACAAAGGCGCGACTTATGCGCCCGATCTGATGTCGGGACGCGTGACGCTGGTGTTCGACAACATTCCGGTTTACGTGCCGCTGGTGCAGGCGGGCAAACTGAAGGCGCTGGCGGTGACCACCGCCGCACGTTCACCGGTGTTGCCCAATGTGCCGACGGCGATCGAATCGGGCGTGCCGCTCGATTCCCGCGGCCTGTTCGGCCTGCTGGCCCCTGCGGGCACGCCGTCTGACGTCATCCAGCTGCTCAATCGCGAAATCGGCGCTGTGCTGCGTGATCCGGCGGTGCGCGAGAAACTGATCCAGCAGGGCATCGAACCGGATCCGGGCACGCCGGAGGCCCTGCGCGATCTGATCAACAGCGAAATCAACAAGTGGGCACGCGTGATCAAGGACGCCGATATCAAGCCGGAATAAAGCGCTCATTTGACGCGGCGGCGGCGGCACCGATGCTATGATGCCGCCTTCCCCCGCACGCCTTTGGTGACACCATGAATACCGCTGCCGCATCCCACGCGCCGCTACGCGAAATGTGGCTGATCTCTGCGGGACATATGCTCACGCACTGGTATCCGGCGACCTTCTACCTGCTGCTGCCGCTGATCGGCCGCGAACTCGGCCTGTCGTATACGGAAATCGGCTTCGTCATGACCGCGATGTACGGCGTCGGCGCGCTAACCTCGATGCCCGGCGGCATGCTGGTCGACATGGTCGGCAAAAAAGGCAAGCTGATGGCGTTGTCGCTGTTCTGGGTCGGCATGCCCTACGCGCTGATCAGCGTGACGCACTCCTACTGGATGGTGATCGCCTGCGTGTGCCTCGTCGGCATCGGCAACAATCTGTGGCATCCGGCCGCGATCGCCACGCTGGCGACGCGTTATCCGGCGCGCAAGGGCTTCGTGCTCTCGCTGCACGGCATGGGCGGCAACGTCGGCGAGGCGCTCGCGCCGCTGGCGATCGGCGCGCTGCTCGCCACCTGGAGCTGGCGCACGGTGGTCGTCGTCAACATCCTGCCCGGCCTTGTCATGGCGGCGCTGATCCTGATTTATGTCGGCGCCTTCTCCGGCGAACGCAATCGCAGCGAAACCAGCGCGCCGCGCCGGGTCGGCGATTACCTGCACAATTTCAGTCAACTCTTCCGCAACCGCGCGCTGATGCTGATTTCATGCGCGACCGGCCTGCGCACACTGACGCAGTCCGGCCTTTTGACCTTTTTGCCGGTATATCTCGCCTACGAAATGAAATACTCGCCGTTCGCGGTCGGCATCTGCATGGCGGTGCTGCAGCTGGGAGGCTTTATCGCCGCGCCGGTCGGCGGCCATCTCTCCGACAAACTCGGCCGCAAGCGCATCATCATGAGCGGCATGACCGTCGCCGGCATCACCATCGTCGGCATGGCGCTGGCGGCGAAAACGCCGTGGTTCGTGGTCTTCGTCGCGCTGGTCGGATTTTTTCTCTACGCCATGCGCCCGGCGTTGCAGGCGTGGGCAATGGATGCGACACCGATGAACATGCGCGGCAGCACCGTCGGCCTGCAGTTCACCTTCAGCGCGGTCGGCTCGGCGCTGGCGCCGGCCATCTGCGGGATGATTGCCGACAGTTATGGCATTTACATGGCGTTTTACTTCCTTGCCGGCACCATCGTCTTCGCCAACGTCATGATGCTGCTGATGCCGGCGGAAACCAGCGCGCACGCGCATTCAACCGCCGCGGGCTGAACGCCACTGCCGCCGCCCGCGCCGGAACGAAGCATGGCAATTGCGCCGGGCGATGAAATGGAGTTTCAGGATTCCGAGGTGTCGGAGATCCGCGTCGATGCGGGTGTGGTAGTGGTGAAATTCTCCGCCGCTGCGGTCCGCCGTATCGGCGCAGATGCTGGAGCCGAAACAACTCCCGGCTATGCGCAGGGCATTGAACTCGTTTGCACCGGCGCCAGGGTTCTGCGCGATGACGATGCCTGTATCGGAAAAATTTCCGGCGGACATCTCCTCGTCGGCGGCAAACAGATGCGCTTATTACCCCTGCCCTGCGCGATCGGTGCGCCGGCCATGCTGGAACTGCGTTTTAGCAATGGCGCGCAGTTTTGCGTTGAGGCAGATCATTGGTCCCTGCGGCCAACCGGCGACCTGATGTTTGTCGAGTCGTACCGTTGCTGAGCACGGCCGGCGTCCGTCACGCCACCAGCGGCAGACGCACCGGCGCGCCGGCTTTGAGCGACTCCTCGATCGCCAGCGTAATCTCGATCGTGCGGCGCGCCTCATTGCCGCTCGCCACCATGCACGGCCGCCCCATCGACAAATGATCGAGCCAGTTGCGTGTTTCACCCGCCACCGGTCCCTGAAACTCGCCCAGCGCCCAGTCGCCAGGCGTGCCGCTGCCGAGAAACACCATCTCGACGTTGTGATCGGGCAGGTACACATGCGGCGCGCTGTGCTGGCTGTACATCATCTGATCGGTGTGATCGTCGTCGATGATCAGCACGCCGTCGGTGCCGATCAGTTCGACGCGACCGGCGTGACCGAGCGACGGATAATGTTGCGGCAGCGCATAACAGACGCCGAGATCGACCACCGCACCGTCCTTCAAGCTGACAATCGCGTAGGTCACGTCATTGGTATTGGCGTAGCCGGCACCGGCAATCGCGCCCGCGTTGGCGCGCGCAAACACCTCGACCGGCGGATTATCCGGCAGCAGCCAGTTCATCAGATCGATATAGTAG
The DNA here is from genome assembly GCA_903889565.1 of uncultured beta proteobacterium. Lineage (GTDB taxonomy): Bacteria > Pseudomonadota > Gammaproteobacteria > Burkholderiales > SG8-41 > PALSA-1004. The sequence goes on along the minus strand of CAISYC010000067.1, from coordinate 26,850 downwards.
ACGAGTCCCGAGATCGAGCTCGTGTCGGCCGGCAGCCGCGACAGGGTCGCCAGCGCCTGCGAACGCGAATTGAACACGCGCGCCATCCCGCTGGTGATTCGACCGAGACGCCCGCTGACGAGCTGCTCTTTCGCCAGCAGATATTTATCCTTGAAGCGCCGGCTGTAGCCGACGTGCAATGCGACGCCCGCTTTTTCAGCCGCGGCGAGCAGGCGGTCGGCTTCGGCAAAGCTGAACGCCAGCGGTTTTTCGACCAGCACCGGTTTGCCAAGCTCCAGCGCCTGCAGGATCGGCCGCGTATGTTCGACTTCGATCGTCGATACCACCACGGCGTTGACTTCGGGCCGTGCGATCACTTCCAGGTTGTCGCCGGAATGAAATTGCGCGCCGGTGCGGTCGGCGAGTTTCTTCGCGCGCGCCGGGTCTTTATCGGCGACCGCGAGAAATTTGACCGCGGCGTGACGCGCCGCGAGCGTCGCGCGCAACGTGCCGATGCGGCCGCAACCGATGACGGCGATGCCGAGGTCCTTGCGTTGAAATGTGGTCTCCATGGGGTGCCCGATTGTAACAGCCGGTTGCCGGGCAACGGCACGCGCTATTGCGACGTCACGCCGCCGTCGAGCACCAGCGTCTGGCCCGTGATGTAGGACGCCTGCGCGCTCGCCAGATAACTGACGGCAGCGGCGACATCCTCGACCGTGCACAGCTTCTTCATCGGAATGCGCGCCATGCGCACCGCGGCGTGATCGGCATCGGCCGGCATCGCCGCGCGCGAGGGCGTGACCACCGCGCCGGGCGCCACCGTATTGACGCGGATGCCGTGTTCGGCCCATTCGATCGCCAGCATGCGCGCCATGTGGATCACGCCGGCTTTGGAAATGCCGTAAGCGGAGCGCTTGGCCATGCCGACCAGCCCATGGGTCGAGGTGATGTTGATGATGCTGCCCGGCCGTTTCGCCGCGATCAGATGACGACCCATCTGCTGGCACATGAAGAAAGTGCCGGTCAGATTGATGCTCATCACGGCGTTCCATTCGTCCATGGTGAATTCGAGCGCCGCCTTGCGCACCGCGACCGCCGCATTGTTGACCAGCACATCGAGGCCGCCGAATTCGCCAATCACCGCCGCGATCGCGCGTTCGATACTCGATTGATCGCGGATCTCCAGCTCCACTGGCAGCGCCCGCGCGCCCGTGCCGCGGATGTCGTCCAGCACCGCCGAGAGCTTCTCTGGCCGCGTCGATGACACCGCCACGTCGTAACCCTTGCGCGCCATTTCTATCGCAATGCCGGCGCCGATGCCCTGCGAAGCGCCGGTGACGAATACGCGCGGCCGCCATGCTGCCTGCTCTGCTGCCATTCTGCCCGCCTTTCCGGATGAACTCAGGCCGAGCGCCGGATCAGGACCGGCGCGGCGGAAACCACCTGCTTCATGAGATCGCGCACATGCGCGAGCCTATCCATCGCATCGATACTGCTGGCGAGCGCCTGGGCGGTCGGCGCCGGCAGCACGCGGCCGGCGCAGTTTTCGAACTTCGCCTTCAGATCCTCGAACGCGATCGGATTGGCCGAGGTGCGGCCGAGCGGAAAATCGACCGCCGATTCGAGCACCCGGCCGTCGCTCAGCGTAACCCTGACCAGCGCATTAAACGGATCCTCCTTGTCGAAAGCGATGCCCTTCAGCGGAATCGCCTCTACCCGCGGCAGCAGCTCGCGCACCAGCGGCTCGCGGTAAGCATCGTTTTCAAAATGTTCCATCACCACTTTGCCGTCAAGCAACGCGCGCAGCACGCAATACTGCACGCTGAACTTGGCGTCGAGCTCGCTGTTCGGCGCAGGCCGGTCGGTGTGCAACAGGCGCACGTCGGCGGTATGCGATTCGACGCGCGCAATCGACTGTGGATCGAGCCTGCCGTGCTTCTTTACGATATTGAGTGCCGCCTCGATCGCCGCGTGCGTGCTGTAACAGCAGGGATAGAGCTTGTAGCTCGCCCCCGGCACCACGATGTCGAGCGGATCGGCCCAGTGCGCGGTCGCTTTGGCCGCGTCGTAATTGCCCTTGCCGTTGAATACCTCAAAGTAGCCCTGCTTGTGCTCGAACGCATTCGGATTCGCGGTGAAGCCCTTCTTCGCCAGCAATACCACCTGCAGGCCGTTGCGCGCGCAGGAGCCTGCGTGCAGCGATTTGGTCATGGTGCCGAAATTCGCCTTGGTGCCGCCGGCGAGCGAAGTGGCCATCGCCAGCGCGGTTTCGGTTTCATCGACCGACAGATGCAGCATGCGCGCGCAGGCCGCGGTCACCGCGAACACGCCGACGGTCCAGGTCGGATGCCAGCCGAGTTCGGTGTGATAGAAGTTGACGCTCTGGCCGATGCGCGCGCCGACCTCGTAACCGGCGACGTGACCGAGCAGCAGATCGCGGCCGCTGCAATCGAAAGCCTCGGCCGCGGCCAGCAGCGCCGGCACCATCACCGCCGACACATGGCCGCCCATGTGCGCGGCGGTATTGTCGAAATCGAGCACATGCGCGGCAGTGCCGTTGATCAGCGCGGCATCGAGCGCGCCGGCGCGGCGATTGCTGCCGACGATCAGGCAGGGTCCGTCGCCGCCGAGCGCCAGCACATCTTCGACGATGTGCGGCGCCTCTTCGCGCGAACCGGCGAGCATCACGCCGAGCGTGTCCATCACCGCCACCTTGCTCCAGTAGACCGCCTCCGGCGGCAGGTCCTCGTAACGCAGACTGACCAGGCGTTCGGCGAAATGTCGGGCGAGTTTCATTGTTGTGCTCCTCTGTCTTCGGCGCGGTGCGGCGCGCGCTATTCGGGTTTGATGCCGCCGTCGCGCGCGACCTTGATCCAGCGCGCGATTTCGGTGTGATTGAAGGCGTCGTGCTCCTCCGGCGTGCAACCGACGGCATCGACGCCGTTCTCCGTAAACAGCTTGACGGTTGCCGGCTGGCGCACCGCCTGGACCATCGCCGCGTTCAACCGGTCGACAATGGCGCGCGGAAGGCCGGCGGGGCCCATGAAACCGAAGCCGCTGGTCACGACATAACCCGCGAGCCCCGCCTCCTGCATGGTCGGCACCTCCGGCGCCGACGCCGACCGTCTGCTGCCGGTTTGCGCGAGCATGCGCAGCCGCCCGCTTCTTGCATGCTCGGTCACGCTGGCAATTCCCGGATAAGCAATTTCGATCTGGCCGGCGATGACATCGACCAGCATCGGCGGCGTGCTTTTGTACGGGATATGCGCGGTGTCGACTTTGCCGAGCAGATTGAACAGCACGCCGGCGAGATGCGTATTGGTGCCGGGGCCGGAACTGCCGTAGTTGATCTGGCCCGGCCGCGTGCGCGCCAGTTCGACCAGATCCCTGACGTTTTTTACCGGCAGCGTCGGATGTATCACCATCACCTGCGTCGATTCAACCACCAGACCGATCGCGGTGAAATCCTTGAGCGCATCGTACGGCATGCTTTTCATCAACGCCGGGTGCATGACGAAGCCGGAGCCGACCAGGCTGATTGTGTAGCCGTCGGGCGCCGCTCTCGCCGTAACCGCCGAGCCCACCATCCCGCCGCCGCCTGCGCGGTAATCGGCGATCAGCTGCTGGCCCAGCGTGTTGCCGATTGAGGTCGCAATCGCGCGAAAGAAAAAATCCGTGTTGCTGCCGGGCAGCGCGCCGATTACGATGCGCACGGGCTTGGTTGGCCACGCATTGCCGTCAGCCGCGCGCACTGCACCGGCGTTTGTCAGCCCAACCATCACCGCAATAATGCCGACGGTGCCGAATCGAATGCCGAATGCCTTTGTCACCTGTGTTCCTCCACCGTGAAACTGAGCGCCGCGCCTGCGCTTGCCTGTGCTATTTGTAATTGACCTGGATCGCGCCCTGCGCACATGGCGCCCCTACACACGCATGGAGCGGCTCGCAATACCGGCGCGCATTTTTTTGCAAGCCTCGTTGGTTGTTCGACCGCATGGCATGCGATTCCTTATGACGACGAGGCGTTGAACGGCTCCGCGTGGATATAGCCGTCCTTCAACAGCATCGGCACCACGCCGCCGGCAGCGACGATTTCCGCCAGCAGCGGCGCCATCGGATGGGTCTTCAAAGACTTTCCCGTGGTCAGGTTGTCGATTTTTCCAGACAGAAAATCGACACGCGCGGTGTCGCCGTCGTCGAACAAAGCGGAGACACCGGCACAGTTGATCGCCGGCAGACTCGAATTGACGCAGGTGCGCATGGCCAACCCGTTGATCGACTCGGCGATGACGGCGGCAATGCCGGCGCCGCGCATGACGTCGCCGATCGGCCGGCTCGATCCCATGCCGAAGTTTTCGCCGGCGACGATGATGTCGCCCGGCTTCACTTCACGCGCAAATTCCGGCCGCACCGCCTCGAAGCACAGCCTGTGCTGCTCGTTCTTCGGCAGGCGAAAGGCCTTGCTCGGCATGATGAGATCGGTATTGATGAGGTCGCCGAATTTCCAGACGCGGCCGGTAAAAACCAGAAAATTTTTTTCACTCATGATGGCTGCCGCCTAACGGCGCATCGCACTGCGCGGATCGGTAATGACACCCGCCAGCGCCGAGGCTGCCACGGTCGCCGGCGAACCGAGATAAACCTGCGCGTCATGGCTGCCCATGCGGCCCTTGAAATTGCGCGGGCTTGCCGTGATGCAGATTTCGCCCGGCGCCAGCACGCCCATGTGATAACCGAGGCAGGCGCCGCAGGTCGAATTGGTGACGACCGCGCCGGCTTCCATCAGCGTTTCGACGAGCCCTTCGCGCAGCGCCTGCAGATAGACCGCCTGCGAACCCGGCGTGACGATGAAGCGCACGCCGTCGGCGACCTTGCGTCCGCGCACGACCGCAGCGGCCACGCGCAGGTCTTCGATCAGGCCGTTCGCGCAGGAACCGATGAAGGCCTGATCGATGCGCACCGTATCCTTGAACTCGGAAAAGCGACGGCCGTTTTTCGGAATCGCATCGGGCAGCACAACGTAGGGCTCGACCTCGCCGAGATCGAGCGTGCGTACGTCCAGATAGTCGGCATCCTTGTCGGCCTGCGCCGGCGTGGCCGGACGGTCGAGCCGGCCCTTCAAGTACTTGGCGGTCAATTCATCGTAATCAAACAAGGCGAACTCGGCGCCCACTTCGGCCGACATGGTCGCAATGGTGCGGCGATCCGCGACCGTCAGCGCTTTCAAACCGGGGCCGCCGTACTCGATGCTGGTGTTGCCGTGCCCGCCCCAGGTCTGCGCGATATGAAAGAACACATCCTTGCCGCTGACCATCGGGTTCAGTGTGCCCGTAAATTCGTAGCGGATGGTCGGCGTCACCGGATACCACACGATCCCCTTCGTCATTGCCTGCAGCGTGTCCGGGATGCCGGCGCCGCGCCCGGCGCAATTCAATCCGCCGGAGGCGCAGGTGTGCGAATCGGCGCAGACCAGCAGTTCGCCCGGACGCGCCAGCCCGTTCTCGGCGGCAACCACATGCGCGATGCCGTGATGGCCGACGTCGAACACGCGCTTCAGGCCGAATTCCTTCGCCATGCGTCGGCCCTCGGCCATCGCCGAGGCATCCTTGATTGTCGGCGACGGCACCGCGTGATCGAAAATCATGATGACGCGGTCGGTGTCAAAGATTTTTTTGGGTTTGTACCAGGCGCCCTCGATCGCCATCGGCAGATCGATGTGGAGCACGATGTCCGGTTTGCAGACGGCGACTTCGCCGGGCCGCACGACATCCCTGCCCGATGTGCGCGCCAGAATCTTCTCGATTGCAGTCAATCCCATGTCTCGCCTCCCGCGGGCATTCTAGCAGTCACACCATCGCCGAACCGGCGTTGACGTTAAGATTGACACCGGTGACATGCTTCGCCTCGTTGGAGACCAGAAACAGGCAGGCATCGGCGGAATCCTGCGGCTCGACCAGACAGCGCAAGGGATTGCCGGCGGCCTTTTTCTGCTGGGTCGGCAGATCCCACACTTTAGCCACGCGCGGCGTCAGCGTGGTGCCGGGCGACACCGTATTGACGGTAATGCCGTCGGGGCCGAGCTGCTTGGCCAGATGTTTGGTCAGCACGATGATCGCGGCCTTCGAACACGCATACGGAATATTCGAATTCGTGCCCGTGTTCGGGCCGATGCCGCTCTGCGAGGCCATGTTGATGATGCGGCCGTGTTTCTGCGCGATCATGATTTTCGACACCGCGCGTATGCACAGGAAAGCCGACTTCAGATTCAGTGTGATGATGCCGTCCCAATCCTCGTCCGCGATGTCGGTGATCGGCGCCAGCTTTTGCCAGCCACCGACGCCGTTGACCAGAATATCGACGCGGCCCCACTTCCGCATGACCGCATTGACCATCGCTTCGACCTCGGCGCCGCGCGTAACGTCGGCCCTGACCGCGAACGCATTGCCGCCGGCGGCGGTGATGATTCCCGCCACACGTTCGATTTCGCCCGTTGTGCGCCCGACTACTGCGACGCTGGCGCCCTCGCGCCCGAATGTAATGGCGGTGGTCTCGCCGATACCGGCGCTGGCGCCGGTTACGATCGCCACCGCGCCGTTCAATCTGCCTGCGGACATTGCTGATTCCCCTTGATGGATTGCGGCGCTGCCGGCCGTTTTTTTCTGCACGACGCCGCGTGGTGCGGGCGTTCGCGCTCGGCTTACATTATGCTACGGGCCTGCACCGCCACCGTAGTTCCGGTGGACCAGGACCGGATGAAATCACTGTTAATCGCTGGATTCATAATCAAAACAGCCGGCCGCCAACGTTTTCAAGCCGGCGCAAGCGTTTAAGCCTGTATGGAGGATGCCATCAGCCGCCTGCCGCTCCTGCTTGCATTATGTGCGCCAGCCTGCGCCTGCTTCGCCGCCGCGCCCGGCGATTATCCGACGCGGCCGATCCGTTTGCTGGTGCCCTACCCGGCCGGCGGTTCCTTCGATGTATTTGCGCGCGTTGTCGCGCAAAAGCTCGGCGCGAGTTTCGGCCGCCCGGTGGTGGTTGACAACCGCGGCGGCGCCAGCGGCATCATCGCCGCGGAACTGGCGGCGCATGCTGCGCCCGACGGTTACACCCTGCTGTTTGGCGGTGCCGGCACGCTGTCGATTCAGCCGGCATTGACGCCGCATCTGCCGTACGATGCGATGAAGGATTTCGCGCCCGTCAGCATGGTGGCAACTGCCCCGCACATTCTCGTCACGCACCCGGCCCTGCCGGTGAAAAACGTGCAGGAGCTGATCGCGCTGGCCCGCGCAAAGCCGGGCTCGCTCAACTACGCCAGCGGCGGCAGCGGCGGGCCGCCGCATCTGGCCGCCGAGCAATTCCGTTTCATGACCGGAACCGACATCGTGCACGTGCCCTACAACGGCGGCGCGCAGGCCACCACCGCCACCGTCGGCGGCCAGGTGCAGATCTATTTCTCCAGCATGGCTTCGGCCCTGCCGCTGATCAAGGACGGCCGCCTGCGCGGGCTCGCCGTCACCGGCGCCAGGCGCACGGCCGCCGCGCCCGAATTTCCGACCATCGCGGAATCGGGCGTGCCCGGATATGAATTGCTGACCTGGTTCGCGGTCGTGGCACCCGCCGCGACACCGCAAACCGTGATCGCACGACTGAACGCGGAAATCGTCAACGCGGTCGAGGCCGCCGACACACGCAAGCGCTTTCTCGATCTGGCCACCGACCCGGCGAGCAGCACGCCCGCGGCGCTCGCCGCATTCATCCGCAGTGAAATCGAAAAATGGAGCCAGCTCATCAGGAGCGCCGGCATCAAGGGAGAATAGCCGTTGACCGAAGCGCGCATTATCGATCTGCATAACCATGTCATCCCGCTGACGCTGATCGACGCCGCGCGTCGCGCGCCGGAGCGTTTCGGCCTGCGCGTCGACGATCGCGACGGCAGGATATTCTATGAGCGCCGCGGCAAGCTGTCGGAACTGCGCCCGGGCTTCTGCAACCCCGAAGCCAAGCTCGCCGCGATGGACGAAATGGGCATCACCATCGCCGCGCTGTCAGCAGCGCCGCCGATCTTTCTGCATCACCTTCCGCTCGAGGCGGCTGCGGCAGCGGCGACGCTGATCAACGACGGCATTGCGCAATTCGTCGCCAGCAACCCGGCGCGCTTTCGCGGCATGGCCTATCTGCCGATGCAGCATCCGGACGCAGCGATCGCCGAACTCGAGCGCGTGGTGCGCGAATACCAGTTTAAAGCGGTCGAAATCGCCACCAGCATCGACGGCGCGCAACTCGCCGAGAAAACATTCCGTCCGATCCTGCGCACCATCGAACAGCTCGGCTGCTTTGTTTTCACGCACCCCTGTCAATGCAGCGCCGAAGGCGGCATGGACGACTACGATTTCTACAACCTGCTGGGTTTTCCGTTCGATACCACGCTGATGGTGTCGCACCTGATGTTCAGCGGCGCACTCGACGAGCTGAAGACGCTGAAGATCGTGCTCTCGCACGGCGGCGGCTATATCCCTTACCAGATCGGCCGCCTTGCCCACGGTTACAAGATGCGCGCGGCCACGCGACGCGATGCGAAAACCCCGCCGGCCGAACTGCTGCGGCGTTTTTACTTCGATGCTCTCACCCACGACGCGCAGGCCGCGCGTTTCCTGATCGACAAGGCCGGCGCCGACCGCGTGGTGATCGGCACCGATCATCCCTTCGACATGGGGCCGGAAAACCTGCGCGCCTCGATCGACGCGATTCCCGGTTTGACCGCCGACGAGCGCAGGCAGATCTGTGAAGGTACCGCCGCAATGCTGCTCGGCGAAGCATGACCGCGATCGGCCGCGGCGTGTTGCTTCTCGCCGCAGCATTGCCGCCGGCAACAGCCGTCGCGCAAACGTACCCGGACCGGCCCTTGCGCATGATCGTGCCGTTTCCCGCCGGCAGCCAGACCGACATCATCGCGCGCATCGTCGGCGCCCGGCTCGCTGAAGGAATCGGCCAGCCGGTGGTGATCGACAACCGCGTCGGCGCCAGCGGCGCAATCGGCGTCGCACTCGCGAAAAATGCGCCGGCCGACGGCTACACGCTGATGATGGCGAACTTCGCCACCTTTGCGCTGCTGCCGGCGCTGAAACCGCAACTGCCGTACGATGCGGAGCGCGATTTCAGCGCGCTTTCGCGCGTCGCCTCCGGCGTATTCGTGCTGGCGGTAAATCCGGCGCTGGGCGCCAACACGGTGGCCGATCTGATAAAACTTGCGAAAGCGCGCCCGGGCCGGCTCAATTACGGTTCGTCGGGCAACGGCTCGATTCAGCATCTCGCCGGCGAAATGTTCAACCTGCAGGCCGGCGTGCAAACCGTGCATGTGCCGTACAAGGGAGCGGTCATCGCGCTCACCGATCTGATCGCCGGACAGATCCAGTTCATCGTCGCCTCGCCGACCATCGTCGCGCCGCATGCCAAAGCCGCGCGGCTGAGAATACTCGCCACCACCGGCGCGACACGCGACCCACTGCTGCCGGAATATCCGAGCGTGGCCGAAACGATTGCCGGCTTCGAAATCACCTCGTGGCAGGGCATCGCGCTGCCGGCAAGAACGCCGGCGGTCATCGTCGGCCGGCTGCATGGCGAAATCGCCCGCGCATTGCAGTCGCCGGCGGTGCGCGATGCGCTGACGATACAAGGTGTCAGCGCGCTCAGCGAAACGCCGGCCGCATTCGCCGCCTTCATCAGGGCCGACCGCGAACGCATGGCGCGCGTCGCCCGGCAAGTCGATCTTGCGCTCGACTGAGTACGGCGCCCCGTTGTGCTATGCTGTGCGCCCTTCAAAGTCGCCCTTTCAGGGCCGGACCCGATTCGATGGAGACCACCATGCGCATGGAAGTTCACGTTCACGGCACCGCGTTTTTGTGCAAGGGCGTGCACCTCAGCCAGATCGAGGATGCGCTGCGCCCCTGGCTCGACTATCTTGAAGTCGATGCCATTTCAAAAGTGCAGAGTATCGAGCGCGAGGAAACCGGCGTGCAGTTCGACCCGAAGGAACAGGCGCTCGACATGTGCTGGACCGGCGAGGTCGGCCGCAGCTTTCACCACCGCCTGAAAGAAGCCTTCAATGCGCTCGGCCCGCTGACCGATTACGCCTCCGAAATCACCGTGACCTATTATCAGGACAACGGCAAGGAGGAGTTCCAGCAGGTGTTCGTCGGCCCGAGTCCGGAGGCGATCCACGAAATCCGCCGCCAGTGCGTGGAAGAGGATCTGGTCGGACTGCTGACGGCGCATTTCGACAAGGGCCGCGTCGATCGCGTGGTCGGCATCGTCAACCAGATGTTCGACGAAGACTGGAAAAGCCGCCCGGCCAGCGACAAACAGGCGGCGGCGACACCCGCGTTGTCGCCGCATCCGCGCAACCGGCATCTGCACTAACGCAAACGCGTTGCCACAGAGGGCACAGAGTTCACAGAGAAAGGCAGGTTTTTAACCATGCCCTCTGTGTGCTCTGTGGCTGAAGTTATTGATCTTTGAGACGTTGATGGACGATATCGTCAAACAGGCGATGGCCAAGTGGCCGAACGTTCCTCACGTCTACGGCTGGCTGAGTCTCGACCGTCGCGGCGTCTGGCGCATCAAAAACGACACCGTTACCAGCGAATTGATCGCCGCCTTCATCGGCCGCAATTACGCCAGTGACGATGCCGGCCGCTGGTTTTTCCAGAACGGCCCGCAGCGCGTGTTCGTCGCGCTCGAATACACGCCCTTCATCTACCGTTGCCCATGGGATGCGAATCCGGACGCGGCGCTGCGCCTCGAAACGCACACCGGAGCCGCGGTTGCCGGGATCGCCGCGGCATGGCTCGACGATGCCGGCGTGCTGCTGCTGCAGTCCGAACACGGCATCGGCATGGTGGACGATCGTGACCTTGAACGGCTGCTCCCACATTTGCGCGACGGTGGCAGCGATGCGCTCGATGACGACAGCCTCGGCGCGCGGCTCGAACAACTTCAAACCGGCGGCAATGCACGACTCTGCCTTCAATTTAACGACGCGCGCATCGCGCTGAACGCTATCGCCGCCAGCCGCGTTGCGGCAAAATTCGGCTTTGTGCCGCAGCCTTCGCCCGCCGCCGGCGAAGACGCCTGCACCTGAGACGATTACACCATCACCAATCGGAAAGCGCTTTTGCCATGACCTCGCTCGAAGAAAAACAACTCCGCACAAAAATGCTCAAGGGCTGGCGGTTTCTCTACCAGCGCGGCTTCATCGAAGGCTTCGGCCATATCAGCGGCCGACTGCCGGGTTCCGACACCTTTTTGCTGACGCGCCATTCGCTCGGCCTCAAGGCCGCCTCCAGCGATCTGATCACGGTCGATCTCGACGGCCACAAACTGGCCGGCCGCGGCGACATCCCGGGCGAATATCCGATCCACAGTGAAATTTTCCGCGCACGCCCCGATGTCTGCAGCATCATCCACTATCACGGCATGCATGCCACCGCGTTCTCGACCAGCGAGCTCAAATACCGGCCCATCCACATCATGGGCACGCTGTTCGCCGATGGCGTGCCGATTTATCCGGACCCGCGCCTGGTGCAAAACAAGCAACGCGGCGAGCTGCTGGCGAAAACCATCGGCGCGCATCGCGCCGCGCTGCTGCAGGCGCACGGCGTGGTCGTCACCGGCGGCAGCGTCGAGGAGGCGGTGACGGCCGCCTTTTTCATCGAGGAAAACGCCCACCGCGCCTACATTGCCTGCTCGATGGGCAAGCCGATATGGATCGACGACCGCCTGGCCCGCGATGCAATGGGCGAACTCCTGAAAAGCCGCGGACCGTTCCGCCGTGTGTGGGCAATGGTCGAGGGCGAAACCAGGTGATGACGCGGCGCAGTGCGCTCGTCGCTGCGGTCATGTTCGCTGGCGCGCCGGCCCTTGCGCAGAACTATCCGGTGAAGCCGATCCGGCTGCTGCTGCCCTTCGCCGGCGGCACCGATGTGGTCGGGCGCCTGATCGCATTGAAACTTTCATCGGCGCTCGGTCAGCAGGTGGTGCCCGATCCGCGGCTCGGCGCCGGCGGCAATATCGCGCACGACGCGGTGGCGAAGGCTGCGCCCGACGGTTATACGCTGCTGATGGCGGCGCCGCCGGTGGTCATCAACCCGCTGCTGAATCCGAAAGCCGGCTTCGATCCGCTGCGCGATTTCGCCGCGGTGGCGCTGTTGGGTTCGATTCCGAACGTGCTCGTGGTGCATCCGTCGGTACCGGCAAAAACGCTGCGCGAACTCGTCCGGATTGCGCAGCAGCGACCGGGCAAACTGACCTATGGTTCGGGCGGTGTCGGCTCGGTCAATCAGCTCGCCGCGGAGTTGATGAAAACGCTGACCAAAACCAATATCCTGCACGTGCCGTACAAAAGCGCGACGGTGGCGCTGGTCGGCGCGATGAGCGGCGAGGTCGATGTGGTGATCGTCGCCAGTTCCAGCGTAGTGCCGTACGCAAAGGAAAACCGCATCCGGCCGCTGGCGATACTCGACAGCAAGCGCGTCGCTTCGCTGCCGCAGGTGCCGACCAGCGCCGAAGCCGGACTGCCGCAACTGGTGGCGGTGAATTGGTACATGCTGCTGGCACCGGCGACGACGCCGCGCCCCATCGTTGAACGCCTGAATGCCGAATCCGTGAAGGCGATGACGCAAAGCGATACGCGCGAGCGCCTTGCCGCGATGGGCGGTGAAGCAGCGACCGCAAACCTCGAACAGACCGCGGCGTTCCTGCGCGCCGAGTTTGATCGCTGGAGCCGCGTCATCCACGACAGCGGCATCACGGCGGAACAATAGGCGTGACCATCCCGCGCATGCCAAACTCGCCGTCGTTATTCAAAACGGCATGCGTCGTGTTGCCGGCGATCGCAATCATCGGCACGGCCTCGGCGCAAATCTACCCGAACAAGCCGATCCGCATCGCCATGCCGTTCTCGACCGGCGGCACCGATCTGGTCACCCGCTGGCTCGCACTCAAGCTCGCACCCGTGCTCGGCCAGCAGATCGTGCCCGAACCGCGCACCGGTGCCGGCGGCAATATCGCCTTCGAAGCGATCGCGCGCGCCGCGCCCGACGGCTACTCGCTGCTGATGGCGCCGCCGCCGTTCGTGATCAATCCGACGCTGTACGGCAAGGCCAACTACGATCCGATTCGCGACTTCGCGCCGGTGACGATGTGCGGCTCGGTGCCGTCGCTGCTGGTCTCGCATCCTTCGGTGCCGGCAAGAACGCTGCGTGAGCTGATACAACTCGCGCGCGCGAATCCGAACAAGCTGTCCTACGCCTCGGGCGGCATCGGCTCGACGCCGCATCTGGCCGGCGAACTGTTGAAATCGCTGACCAAAACGCAGATCGTGCACGTGCCATACAAGGGCGGCACGATGGGGCTGATCGGCGCCATGAGCGGCGAGGTTGATATCGTTTTCGCCACCATGTCGGCGGCCTCTGCGTCTTACATCAACGAGGGCAAGATGCGCGGGCTGGCGATACTCGACAGCAAGCGCGTGAAGACGGTGCCGCAGGTGCCGACCTCGGCCGAGGCGGGACTGCCGCAATTGATCGCCATCAACTGGTATGTGCTGATGGCGCCGGCAGGCACGCCGCGCGACATCATCGACCGCCTGAACGCTGAAATTGCAAAAGTGATGCAGACTGCCGAAACACGCGAGCGCCTGCTCGCCGTCGGCGGCGAACCGGCGACCGGCACGCCGGAACAGGCGGCAGACTTCCTGCGCTCGGAATACGCACGCTGGAGCAAATTGATCAAGGACGCCGGCATCCGCGCCGAATAGGACACACCGCGGCGTCGCTGCAATCGCCTAGCCGCGCACGCGTCGGGCGGTGAAATTTTCCTCGATGTTGTCCTGGTAATAGCTGCCCGGCGACGGCGCATTGATGAAGCGCCGGTGCACCTCGTCCGACACGCCTGCATACTGCACGATACTGCCGTTGCTGAATTCGATCTCGAGCACGCGGTTGCGCGAGTCGAAACCGACCGCGCGAATGTTGCTGGCGCTGATGCGTTTGCGTTCCATGTTGGTCCCCGCGCAGCGTAATTCGCACATGTTAAACTGCCGCAAACAAAACGTTAAGCGCGACACAAAACGCGTTCCAGAGGACACCGCATGCGAGCAGCACAATCGACGACTGTCGCCATCGCCGCGCTTGCGGCATCCGCGTGGTGCGCACCGGGTGCCGCCCAAACGGCGGTTTATCCGTCCAAGCCGGTCAAGGTCATCGTCGGCTTTCCGCCGGCCTCCGGCGCCGATATCATGGCGCGCGTGATTTCACAGCGTGTCGGCGAAGTGCTCGGTCAGCAGTTTCCCGTCGATAATCGCCCTGGCGCCGGCAGCAGTATCGGCGCCGGCATCGTCGCCAAGTCGCCCGCCGACGGCTACACGCTGTTCATCGGCACCATCGCCAATGCGATCAACGCCTCCCTGTATGCCAAACTGCCGTTCGATTTCACGCGCGATTTCACGGCGGTGGCACCCGGCGGGTCCTCGCCCAACATGCTGGTGGCGCACCCCTCGGTGCCGGTACGCACGGTGGCCGATGTGATCAGGCTCGCCAAATCAAAACCCGGCCAGTTGAGTTACGGCTCCAGCGGCGTCGGCACCCTGCCACATCTGGCAGCGGAAATGTTCAATGGCATGGCGGGTCTCAAAATGACGCACATCCCGTACAAGGGCAGTCCGCAGGCCACCTTCGATCTGATCGCCGGCCAGTTCGATCTCATGTTCGGCATCAGCTCGGCGGTGATGCCGGAGGTGAAAAACGGTCGCCTGCACGTGGTCTCCGTGACCACCGCAACGAGACTGGCGGCCCTGCCCGAGGTGCCGACGGTGGCTGAATCAGGCCTGCCCGGCTTTGAAGCAGTAACCTGGTTCGGCTTTGTCGCACCCGCCGGCACGCCGCGCGAGATCGTCAACAGGCTGAATACCGAGATCACGCGCGCGGCGGCACTACCGGAGGTCAGGCAACAACTGGCAGCGCAAAGCATCGAACCGTTGAATGGAACACCCGAGCAGTTTGGCGCCTATATACGCGACGAGATCGCGAAATGGGCGCGCGTGGTCAAGAGTTCCGGCGCGCGTGCCGAATAAACGCCATTCAGTCGCGCCGGGCCCACACCTGGCCGTGGGTGGAAACGCAGTACGGCACCACATAGGTCAGCGCCATTTGCCCCACTGCTGTCGATGACAGCGGGGCGCCCAGCAACAGATCGAAATGATTGATCAGGTTGAGCACGGTGCCGACGACCACCGCGACGCGCAACGCCATGCGCACGGTCGGCGGCGCAAAACAGCGGGCGAGCCTAGTCTGCGACAACGTCGTTGACGGCGGGGTTGCATTGCCTGTTGGCGTACGGGCTGCGCCGGGAATTCAAAAACAACCGGCCGCCCGTGTCGCGTTCAGGAATTGCCCGCCATCGGAAACGGCCATGCGCCGGGGATGGAAATCGGTGCCGGCACCGCAGGCACCGGCGGGGTTGCCGCTTTCGCGGCTGCGGCAACCTTCTTCGGCGCGGCGGCTTTTTTCACTGCGGGTTTTGCCGCCGCCGGCTTCTTTTTCGGCGCCGCCTTGCTGACGGTTTTCTTGACCGTGTTTTTTGCCTTTTTCGGCGCAGCTTTTTTAGGTGCAGCTTTCTTCGGCACCGCTTTCTTGCTGGCTGCAGGTTTGCGCGCCGCGCCCGCCTTGCGAGCGGGGGAGATTTTCTTTTTGCCGGTTTTTTTCTTGCTTGCTTTCGGTTTCTTCACCATTGCTGGTCTCCTTCAAGGAACTGTCATGCCGCGCCAAGCCTGCCGGCGCGGACCCGTTCGCGGCGGCCGACTTCGCGCCGCGCCGCCCGCTCCGCCTGACGGCGGAAAATATCAGTGCAAGGCCGACTGCGCCTTGCTGGCCAGATCGCGGTATAGCACCTCGGGATCGAGCTTGATGCCGCCCTCCCAAGTCACCGTGTTCTCGACCGGATCGACTTCGACCCGGTTGAAAGTGTCGATATCGCACAACATCCGGAAATACTTGGTGTGCACGATGTCGCCGAGATAGACGTGGCCCTCGAGCCCGTCGTTAAAGCGCAACCACAATGTGTAATTGGCCTCGGCGCGACATTCGGTGACCGCATGCATGCGACGACGACTCCTTGGATATCTCTTGGCGAGCAGGCTTAGTCCCAACTGAGCGCACCTCCGGTTTGATATTCAATGACACGGGTTTCAAAAAAGTTGCGTTCCTTTTTCAGGTCGATCATTTCCGACATCCACGGGAAGGGATTGGTCGCCCCTTCAAACAATGTGTCGAGACCGATCTGCTGGCAGCGCCGGTTGGCGATGTAGCGCAGGTATTCCTTGAACATCGGCGCATTGAGACCGAGCACGCCGCGCGGCATGGTGTCCTCGGCGTAACGGTATTCGAGGCCGACGGCCTGCTCCATCAAAGCCTGGATCTCCTTGCGGAACTCGGCCGTCCACAGGTGCGGGTTCTCCATCTTGATGGTGTTGATCAGATCAATGCCGAAATTGCAGTGCATCGATTCGTCGCGCAGGATGTACTGATACTGCTCGGCGGCGCCCGTCATCTTGTTCTGGCGGCCCATGGCGAGAATCTGCGCGAAGCCGACGTAGAAGAAGAGGCCTTCCATGATGCAGGCGAACACGATCAGGCTCTTCAGCAGTTTCTGGTCGGTTTCCGGTGTGCCGGTCTTGAATTGCGGATTGGTCAGGGTATCGATGAACGGGATCAGGAACTCGTCCTTGGCGCGAATCGACGGCACTTCATGATAGGCGTTGAAAATCTCGCCTTCGTCGAGACCGAGGCTTTCGACGATGTACTGATAGGCGTGGGTGTGAATCGCCTCTTCGAACGCCTGGCGCAGCAGATACTGGCGGCATTCCGGCGCCGTGATGTGGCGGTAGGTGCCGAGCACGATGTTGTTGGCGGCCAGCGAATCGGCAGTCACGAAAAAGCCGAGATTGCGCTTGATGATGCGCCGCTCGTCTTCGGTGAGGCCGTTCGGGTCCTTCCACAGCGCAATGTCGCGTGCCATCTGGATTTCCTGCGGCATCCAGTGGTTGGCGCAGGCCGAGAGATATTTGTCCCAGGCCCACTTGTATTTGAACGGCACCAGCTGGTTGACGTCGGTGCGGCCGTTGATGATGCGCTTGTCGGCGACATTGACGCGGCGCATCTGTTCGGCGGCCGGCGACTTCGGCGCCAGCGCGGCGAGCGCTGCAGCCTGGGTGTTCGGCAGCGTATCGGTTACGGATTGCAACCCGAGGGTTGCCGCGTTGGGTCGCTGTTCTGCGCTGTCTTCGAATTGCAACATGGTGTTACTCCTTTATTGATGTTGTAGGTGGACGCCTGCCAACTGCCGACGATGTCACTTTGGTTTGCTATCGGTGCGACACCGTCACTCGTTGTTCCCCGTCTTCCCTCTTCAATAACCTGTTACTGAATTGACTACTGACAAGCCTCGCATATTTGCTTGTAGTTCCGGCCGGGCGCGACATGCGCGCCCTTGACGTCGATAAATCCGGCGTCAGCCTTTACTCGTGTCCGTATGCGGATCACTGACATGCTTCGCAATCGGGATTGTCGATCGAGCAGAACTTGACATCCGAAGCCGGCACCGCAGAAAGACCGCCGTCGGTCGGCACCGCGTTGAGCGCGCCCGACTTGACGGTCGATTTCTCGGCGTGCGTCGCGCCCATGGTGCGCAGGTAGTAGGTCGTCTTCAGCCCGCGCAGCCAGGCCAGCTTGTAGATTTCGTCGAGTTTCTTGCCCGAAGCGCCACCCATGTAGATGTTGAGCGACTGCGACTGGTCGATCCATTTCTGGCGGCGCGCCGCGCATTCGACCAGCCACGACGCATCCATCTCGAACGCCGTGGCGTAGAGCGTGCGGATCTCGGGCGGCATGCGGTCGATCTTCGACAGCGAACCGTCGAAATATTTCATGTCGGCGATCATTACTTCGTCCCACAGGTTGAGACGCTTCAAATCCTCGACCAGGAACTCATTGGTGATGGTGAACTCGCCCGACAGGTTCGATTTGACGTAGAGGTTCTGGTAGGTCGGCTCGATGCACTGCGACAGCCCGGTGATGTTGGCGATGGTTGCCGTCGGCGCGATTGCGATGCAGTTCGAGTTGCGCATGCCGACCTGCCGGATACGTGCACGCAGCGCATCCCAGTCCATGGTGACGGACATGTCGGCCTCGACAAAACCGCCGCGCTCCTGCTCGAGGAGTTTCAGCGACTCGTGCGGGAAAATACCGCGATCCCACAGCGAACCCTTGAACGTCGCGTAGGGCCCGCGTTCCTCGGCAACATCGGTCGAAGCCCAGTAGGCACAGTAGGCGATCGCTTCCATCGAACGATCAGAGAACTCGACCGCCTCTTTAGACGCGTAGGGAATGCGCAGCATGTGCAGGCAATCCTGGAAGCCCATGATGCCTAGGCCCACGGGGCGGTGCTTGAAGTTCGAATTGCGCGCCTTGTTGACCGAGTAGTAATTAAGGTCGATCACGTTGTCGAGCATGCGCATCGCGGTGCCGATCGTGCGTTTCAACTTCTCCATGTCGAGCTTGCCGGTGGCGACATCGAGGTGCGCCGGCATGTTGACCGAAGCCAGGTTGCACACCGCGATTTCGTCTTCGTTCGTGTTCAGCGTGATCTCGGTGCAAAGGTTGGAACTGTGCACGATGCCGACGTGGTTCTGCGGCGAGCGGATATTGCAGGGATCCTTGAACGTGATCCACGGATGGCCCGTCTCGAACAGCATGGTCAGCATCTTGCGCCAGAGTTGCGCAGCCGGAATCTTCTTGAACAGCTTCAAATTGCCCTTGGCGGCCATGTCTTCGTAGTTGAGATAGGCGGTTTCAAAGGCCTTGCCGAACTTCTCGTGCAGGTCCGGCACATCGGACGGCGAAAACAGCGTCCATTCGCCGTTGTTGATGACGCGCTTCATGAACAGGTCGGGAATCCAGTTCGCCGTATTCATGTCGTGCGTGCGGCGGCGGTCGTCCCCGGTATTTTTCCGCAGTTCGAGGAATTCCTCGATGTCGAGGTGCCAGGTTTCGAGATAGGAGCAGACCGCGCCCTTGCGCTTGCCGCCCTGATTCACCGCCACCGCGGTGTCGTTGACCACTTTCAGAAACGGCACCACGCCCTGCGATTTGCCATTGGTGCCCTTGATGTGGGCGCCCAGCGCGCGCACCGGCGTCCAGTCGTTGCCGATGCCGCCGGCGTATTTCTGCAGCATCGCGTTTTCCTTGATCGCCTCGTAGATGCCGTCGAGATCGTCGGCGACCGTCGTCAGATAGCAGCTGGCAAGCTGCGAGCGCCGCGTCGCCGAATTAAACAGCGTCGGCGTCGAGCTCATGACGTCGAAGGACGACAGCGCGTTGTAGAACTCGATCGCGCGCGCCTCGCGCTGCGATTCCGGTTCATTCAACGCGAGGCCCATCGCCACGCGCATGAAAAAGGTCTGCGGCAGCTCGATGCGTTCGCCGCGCACGTGCAGGAAATAACGGTCATACAGAATCTGCAGGCCGAGGTAACCGAACTTGAAGTCACGTTTGGCGTCGAGAGCCGCGCCGAGGCTCTTCAGATCGTAGCTGCCAATGCGCTCGTCGAGCAGCTCAGCCTCGATACCGCGCCTGATCAGTTTCGGAAAGACGTCCGCATAGCGCACCTTCATCTCGGTCTGGGTAACTTCCTCGCCGACCGTTTCGAGACGCAGCGTATGCAGCAGAAGGCGTGCGGTGACATAGCTGTAGGCCGGATCTTTTTCGATCATGGCGCGCGCCGACAGGATCAGCGACTTCCTGACCTCCTCCATCGGCACGCCTTCGTAAATATCCTTCAGCGTGGCTTGCAAAATCTTCTCCGGGTCGACCGCGCGGCCGAGTCCTTCGCAGGCCTCCTGCACCAATTCTGTCAGGCGCGCCATGTCGAGCGGCCTGGTCTTGCCGTTCTCGGTGACGTTGAAGCCCGGTTGCGACGGCGCAACCTCGGCCTGGGTTTCGCGTTGCTTGGCGCGTTCCTGAGAGCGCTGCTCCCGGTACAGGACGTAGGAGCGCGCGACCTCGTGCTCGCCCGACCGCATCAACGCAAGCTCGACCTGATCCTGGATGTCTTCAATATGAAAAGTGCCGCCGTTGGGCTGACGGCGGATCAAGGCGGAAACGACCGCCTCGGTCAGTTGCGCAACCTGCTCGCGCACGCGCGCGGAAGCCGCGCCCTGACCGCCATTGATGGCAAGAAATGCTTTCGTCATGGCGACCGCAATTTTCGACGGCTCGAAACCGACGACCGCGCCGTTGCGGCGAATGATTTTGTATTCGGCATAGCGGGACGGCGCCGACTCCGCAGCCGGGTCGGCAATAAAGGGCAAATTCGAAGCGGCGGCGGCGGATTGGGGGGACAACTGCATGGGATCTCTCCTTAATCTTTCATTTCTTTGAGTTTTTTCTGCCTCGCGCGGCCTCTCCCAGCGCACGACGAGGAACCACTATATCTTGTGTTTGGCGCGATGAATGGCACCAATTCTAGTGGCGCAAAAATTACAGTGCAATAGGTTTTGAAACTTTTTTTACCGCCTCGGAATTACATGCGGAATAGTGCGGATTTGTTTGTTGTGGCAGGGAAAAATCTGCTTAAAAATTGCGCAGGGAACAGCCCGAAAACGGCGTCAAATCGAGCTTTTTGCGCATTTCAGGCATTGCACCTGAAGTGGTGAAGGCAACCTCAAAAGCGATGGCGCCCTAAAACCACGTTGATGACGTGGAATGTGACAAATTACCGCAAACAGCGACGCGTCAGCGCCCGACCAGTTCGCGCAGGCGAGGCCAATCGAAGCAGGGCCCGGGATCGGTCTTGCGTCCGGGCGCGATGTCCGAGTGGCCGACGATGTCGGCAATCGCATAACGGTCGCACAGCGTGCGAGCCAGCGCAGCCAGCACGTTATACTGCGCCGGCTCAAACGCGACGTCGTCGCTGCCCTCGAGTTCGATGCCGACCGAAAAATCGTTGCAGCGCGGACGGCCACGCCAGTTCGACGCGCCGGCATGCCACGCCCGCATTTCGGTCGGCACGAATTGCAGCACTGTGCCGTCGCGGCGGATCAGAAAATGCGCGGATACCCGCATTGCCGCGATGGCACGGAAATACGGATCGGCATCCGGATCGAGGCGGTTGGTGAAAAGTTCGACAACGCCTGACCCGCCGAAACGTCCGGGGGGCAGGCTGATGTTATGAATCACCAGCAACTCGACCGCCATGCCTTCGGGTCGCGCATCGCAATTGGGCGAAGCGATTTGGGCGACGCCGGCGAGGTAACCGGCCGCGTCAAGCGTGAGCAATGCACTCAATCCGCAATCCTCGATCCTCAACCCTAGTTAATGTCCAGCCGCTCCATGCGGTAGCGCAACGCGCGAAAGGTGATGCCGAGGAGTTTTGCCGCCGCGGTGCGGTTAAAGCGCGTTTTCTCGAGCGCTTCCAGGATGGCGGCCTTCTCGACGCGGTCGAGGTGCTCCTGCAGCGGCAGGCCGGCCAGATCAACCGCCGCCGGCTCGACGACGCGAGCGGTCGTCGAGGTCAATTGCAATTCTGCGGCACCGATGCGTTCGCCGGCGGACAGGGCGAGTGCGCGTTCGAGGATATTCTCCAGTTCGCGCACATTGCCGGGGAAGGCGTATTCCTGCAAGGCGGAGACCGCGTCGGGCGAGAGCTCGATCTCGCCGCCGCCAATACGATGCAGAATCTCGCAGGCGAGCACCGGGATGTCCGCGCGCATTTCGCGCAGCGAAGGCATGCGCAACTCGATCACGTTCAGCCGGTAAAACAAATCCTGCCGGAATTTGCCGTCACGCACGGCGTCGCCGAGATGGTGGTGGGTGGCGCTGATGATGCGCACATCGACGTTTTCCTCGCCGGTAGCGCCGACCTTGCGCACCTTTTTTTCCTGGATCGCGCGCAGCAGCTTGACCTGCATCTGGATCGGCAGATCAGCCACTTCGTCGAGAAACAGGGTGCCGCCGTTGGCGGCCTGGAAAAATCCGTCCTTGTCCTGATCGGCGCCGGTGAAGGCGCCCTTGCGATAGCCGAAAAATTCGCTCTCCATCAGGTTTTCGGGAATTGCACCGCAGTTGACCGGCACGAACGGCGCGTCGCAGCGTGGCCCCTTGAAATGCATGAGCCGTGCGGCCAATTCCTTGCCGCAGCCGGATTCGCCGCTGATATGCACCGGCGCCTGACTGCGCGCAAGGCGATCGATCATCTGCCGCGTCTGCTGCATCAATGGCGAATCACCAAGCAGCACCGGCAGCGCACCTGCATGCGCCTCGCCAACCTTGCGCGCTCCGCTCGCGCGCGGCAGCTTGAGCGCCGAGCGCACCAGCGCACGCAGTTGATTGAGAGAAACCGGTTTGGCAAGGTAATCGAAAGCGCCGGCCTTCAATGCCGCTACCGCATTTTCGGTGCTGCCGTGGGCGGTGATGACGGCAACCGGCGTCGCCGCATAGTGCGCGGTGACATGTTCAAGCAGCTTGAGGCCGTCGCCGTCGGGCAGCCGCATATCGGTCAGGCAGAGGTCGTAGCTCGACTTCTGCAGCATTTGAATCGCCTCGAATTCGGTCGCCGCGCAGTCGGTTTCGACGCCCATGCGCTGCAGCGTCATGCTGAGCAATTCGCGGATATCCGCTTCGTCATCGACGATCAGAACCTTGCCCATATGCTCCTAAGCCCCCCTGCATTGCAGGGTAAAGTGCGCGCCGACCGGCGACTCGACGTAATCCAGCGTCGCATCGTTCGCCGCACAGATTTCGCGCGCCAGGTAAAGACCCAGCCCGGTGCCGCTGGAAACCGTGGTGAAAAACGGCTCGAACAACTGGTTGCGAACTGTCGGCGCGACGCCGTGCCCGTCATCCACCACGTCCAATTTTACAATATCGCCGCCGCCGATCAGATCAACCGCAATCCGGATGCTGCCGGCTTCGCGGCGGCAATGGCGTGCCGCGTTGCGGCAGAGATTCCACAGCACCTGGTTAAGATGGCTTTGGTCGAAGGCGATGCGCGGATCGGCGGCGAGTTCGAGCGTCAGCACCGAAGCCGGCAATTTTTCGTTCTGGCAGAACTGCTCGACGAAGGCGCGCAAAAAATCGCCGAGACGGAACACTTCGCGGTGGGCGCGCTCGCCGCGGTTGAGCCGCAGCACATCGTTGATCATGCGATCGAGCCGCAGCGTATTTTCGCGAATAATGACGAGCAGGCGCTTCACGGTATCGTTGGGCACCGGCTCCTCCTGCAGCAGTTCGGTGGCATGACTGATCGCCGACAGCGGGTTGCGGATTTCGTGGGCGATGTTGGCGGTCAGCCGGCCCAGCGCGGCGAGTTTCATCTGCCGCGCCTGCGCCTCGACCCGCGTCAGGTCCTCGAGAAAGATGACCGCGCCGACGCTGCGGCTCTGCCCCACCGGCACGAAGCGCGCGCCGACGCGTTCACTGTGCACGATGGTCGTCACCGGATTGAATCTGCCACCGGGGTTGCGTCGCCATTCGTCGAGCCGCTGCGCCAGTGACGCCGAATAATCCTTGAGCTGAAGATTGCGGCGACGGCGCTGCAAGGAACCGAGCATTTCCTCGGCGCGCGCGTTGAATTGGCGGATCACGCCGTTTTCATCGACCACCAGCACGCCGTCATCCATGTCCTGGATGACAAGCTGGCTGACCTCCTCCATGCTCGCCAGGTCGATTTCGCGTTGCGCAGCCAGCTGCTCGGTCGCCACCAGGTAGCGTGTGAGCGTATGCGCGAGCCACGCTGTGGCGAAATAACCGATGCTCAGAAAGCCGGCCTGCACGTATTGGGTACTCGGCGCCGAATGCAGCAGCACCTGCGCGGTTTGTTCGATCAGCACGGCGATGCTGGCGATCGATGCGTAGAACAGCGTCAGGCGGCCGCGGCTGATCAGGCCCGCCGCCGCCAGTGCCGAAAGCAACAGCAGACCAAGACCGCTCGAGATGCCGCCGCTGGCGTACATGAGCACGACGATGATGACGATGTCGGCGCCCACCTGCAGGCCCAGCTGCAGGTGAAACTGGCGCCGTGAAGCAATCAGCACAAACCAAAGCGCGCTGAGCAGCACGTAACCGCTGCTGAAATAAAGATAGAGCGACGAATTGGTTGAGCCGAAGGCCAGCCGTTCGCCGAAAATCAGGCTTACCGCGAACAGAACAACGGCGACGACGGAACGATAGGAATTGAAGAAAAAAATCGACCGCCAGAAAGCATCCGGCGCGTCTGCAAACAGGGTGCCGCCGCCCTGCTGCGCCGGGAGCGGCGCATCCGCGTTCATCGCTGCACGCAGTTCCGCCATCGCCTCAGCCTTCGGAGCGCGCGTGCTCTTCGCTGCAGAAAGTTCGTCCGCCGCGAAGCAGACCTTCGCTGCGCGGCAAATGGACGCCGCAGCTTGCGCAGCGCACCATGTCCTCGGACCGCGTTGCCGGCGGCGCGTCCTCGCGCAGCGAACGCACATAACCCTTGAGCAACCACCAGGCCGCCGTAAAGACGACGACCAGCAGGATCAGTTTGGCCAAGAAACACCTCGTTTCGACGTCGCATCCAAAGTAATGCGCGCGCCATAGTTTGCGCCAGATGGATGACAGCGTCGAGGCAGGGCTGCACGCAGGAAATGTGAACCAGTGCCGTCGCCGCGGCAAACCGGCACCACCGCGCCGGCGGGCACCGGCGGAAAACTGCATCGATTTGACCTGAATGGTCGGGGTGAGAGGATTCGAACCTCCGACTCCTGCGTCCCGAAGGCGAAATGGGCCATAAATGCCAATGCAACAACATGAATGCTCATGAATCAAAAACTTCTTTGCATACAGCCTTTTAACACAGATTTTTGCCCATATATATTTCACGTCGATTCATCGAATTTGTTTCAACTTGGACTTACAGTGGACTTACGGAATTACCAAATTCAACGCGAACATAACAATGCAAACACGAATTAACGCAGCACTAATTAAATCGATCAATCCAAGGCCACTGCCTTTCGAGATATACGATACCGAGCTGAAAGGATTCCTCCTCCGGGTGCAACCATCGGGAGCGGTGTCCTACTACATCACCTACCGCAATTCCGAAAGAGCGCGAAATCGCGTATTGGTCGGCAAACATCCCTCAGCGACTCCGGCACAGGCAAGAGATCATGCCAAAAAACTTCTCGCAAGCGTTGTTCATGGTAATGACCCGGCCCAAGACAAGCGGAAGCCGACAGGCAAAACGTTCGATTCTTTTCTGAATGACGATTATGGCCCATGGGTAAAAGTAAACATGAAGGATGGTATATCCACACTGGCTAGAATTGAATCCTGCTTTGACAAATTCCGCAGTATGAAGCTATCGGACATAACAGTTCGGCAAATCGAAGGATGGAAAACAAAACGTCTCACCCAGGGCACTCATCCTGTCACCGTAAATCGTGATATCGCAGCATTGCGTTCTTCGTTCCGCAAGGCGGTGGAGTGGGGAATTCTCGATAACAATCCACTGCACGGGATCAAACCCATCAAGGCCGAAAGCAACAAGTTAGTCAGGTTCCTGAGCGCAATCGAAGAATCAAACTTGAGGTTAGCATTAAATACCCGCGAGGAGCGCATTCGCAGTGAGAGAGAACGGACTAACAAGTGGCGTAGGGAACGCGACTACCCTGAACTTCCTGACCTTAGAGGACGCTCCTTTGCCGACCACTTAAAACCCATGGTCCTAGTGTCGATAAATACCGGCCTGCGACAAGGTGAGCTTTTCACGCTCGGCTGGAATGACGTAGATTTCAGCACAGCCAACATTAGGGTGCAGGGAAGTCACTCCAAAAGTGGGAAGACTAGGCATATACCGTTAAACGCGGAAGCGTCGAAATCCCTGGCGAATTGGCGTGACCAACAATCCGACACATCCGGCTTGGTCTTCCCTAGCGTTGAAGGTCAGCCGTTCGATAACGTCACCAAGGCGTGGAAAAGTGCACTGACCCTAGCCAACATAAAAGACTTTCGTTGGCACGATCTCCGGCATCACTTTGCAAGCCGCTTAGTTATGGCAAAGGTAGATCTAAACACGGTCCGCGAACTGTTGGGACATGCCGATATTCAGATGACCCTTCGCTACGCACATCTTGCCCCTGAACATAAAGCTGCGGCTGTTGCAAAGCTGTTGGAAGCTCCGCCTACGCCCTGAAACGCCTGTTAAACCACCGCATGACAAATGATGTCACCGCCGGATATATTATTGCGGATCCGGAACGTCTCCGTGAACCCATGGAACGGATCTGCAAGTTCATGCTGGAAAAAGCCGGGTTGA
This sequence comes from uncultured beta proteobacterium, assembly GCA_903889565.1. GTDB lineage: Bacteria > Pseudomonadota > Gammaproteobacteria > Burkholderiales > SG8-41 > PALSA-1004. Next base: position 483 of record CAISYC010000067.1, on the reverse strand, counting down.
ATACGGAGCAGGCGATCGACAAATTGGGTGTAGGGCTGCGGTTTTTCGACCAATCTGAATCTCGACTCAGTGCGTGAATTGATGGGGAAGGCGACGGGTGCGATGTTACGACCACCGAAAACAGCCAAGACTTAGCATGAAAAACACACACAGTAAATCAATTAACGAGTGGCTCTCAGCTATGCGAAGCCGCCATATAGAACAAATTTTTGCCCCTTCCGCGACACAACATAAAACGCTAAGGGCCGTTAAAGAAGGCGAATTACCAACCGGCTTTGATATCAATAAATATAGCGGCACGAAGGACTTCGGTTTAGCTAATTGGGCCGCCGCGTTGGACAGTAGAAGTGGCTCCGGAAATTTGAACAACGCTATAAGTGGAAACTCCGGTCACAATGCTGGTCCGAAGACGGACTGGCGAAAAGGAGTTTTCGATGGTCAAGAAATCAGCACGACGCACCCGCCGTACACATACCCCGGCAT
>CAISYC010000066.1 GCA_903889565.1 uncultured beta proteobacterium | reverse complement strand
GATCTGGGCGATCGTGTTTAGCTTCGTTTCGTTCATGTCGATCACCATCCTCGGATGATCGACCCAAACTCAGTCCTTCAGGCTCATACCATGTTGGAAACACGGCCCTACCTTCAGGCTCAAACCATATTGGACAAGGCTCGTAATGTGCGCTTTCGGACAAAAGGTGTAGACTCGGTCGGCAGTCGCGGTTGTTTCAGCATGCAAATGACGCCTGTCTGTTTTACGCGGGCCTCAGCCAAGGGAAAACACCGCCATGACCTCACCTCACTCGCCCAAACAAAACCACGTGCTTGCCGTGCTGCCGGACGTCGATTACGCGCGCCTGCTGCCTGACCTTGAGCTGATCGCCATGCCGCTGGGCTGGGCGGTCTACGAATCGGGGGGGCATATGGGTTTTGTGTATTTCCCGACCACCAGCATCGTGTCGCTGCTCTACGTGATGGAGAACGGCTCTTCGGCGGAAATCGCCGTTACCGGCAACGAGGGGATGGTCGGCATTTCCTTGTTCATGGGCGGCGAGAGCACGCCAAGCCGCGCGGTGGTGCAAAGCGCCGGCAACGGTTACCGTCTGAAGGCCAGCGTGCTCAAGCGCGAATTCGCGCTCGGCGGCAATCTGCAGCATCTGGCCTTGCGCTTCACCCAGGCTTTGATCACGCAGATGGCGCAGACCGCGGTGTGCAACCGGCACCATACGCTCGATCAGCAACTGTGCCGCTGGTTGCTCGTCAGCATGGACCGGCTCGACGGCGAGGAACTGGTGATGACGCAGGAGTTGATCGCCAATATGCTGGGTGTGCGCCGCGAGGGCGTTACCGAGGCCGCCGGCAAATTGCAGCAGGACGGTCTCATCCGCTACAGTCGCGGGCACATCAGGATTGTCGATCGCGCAAAACTTGAACGGCGCGTCTGCGAATGTTACGCCGTGGTGAAACGCGAATACGATCGCCTGTTGCCGTACAGGATTCCCGGCGTCACCGTGCCCTGACCTCGACCGCTGCAGCGCAACAACTGGTGCTCAGCGGCTCATCAATTTCCAGTCGCGATTTCGCGCGTGAAATTCCGCGAGCTGGCGCGCCGCATGTTCGCGCGAGATGCCGAGGCGCTCGCGGTGGCGGCCGGCGTGCTGGTCACGCAGACCGGCGGCAACCAGTGTCGGGGCCTTGGTCAGCGAACCGACAATTTCCTTGATTTCGCCGCTTACCTGTTGCCAGATGCCGGCAATGTGGTCTCGATTCATGGTGTCTCTCCGTGGTGGGGTGATCGGGCGGGGCTGAGCGTCCGCGCATGCTCGCCGGATACCGCACGGCAGTCTGTACGCTGACGTACAAAAACAGTGCTTCGCGCGATATTTGGCGGCTATGTGCGCTGCCGCACAGCAACCGGTGCCGGCGGTCGTTAAGGTTCGCCCATTGATGACGTTCATGCAGCCGTGAATGGATTTGATCGGTGGTGCGCGAAGCGCGCGACCGGCGGCGCGGCGGCCCAGGTTTTTCGACCATGGTCTGTGCCCAGCCCAGCTCGATAACCGGAGTAACCGTAATGATTTCAGCCCGCACCGTGATTTTTGCAGCCGTCGCCGCCACCCTAGTGTCAGGCCTGTCGTTTGCCGACTCGAAGAACCAGGGCTATGTGGTGGATTCGAACTTCAACATCGTCACCAGCCCGAACACCGGGATGTGCTGGCATACCAGCGAATGGACGCCGGCGCGCGCGGTTGCACAGTGCGATCCGGTAAAAACCGCGCAAGTGACCCCGGCTCCGGTCGCGCCCACACCGAAGGTCGCTGCGCCGGTTGCGCCGGCGGTGGTGGTGCCGGCCAAGCCGCCGATGCAAAAAATCCAGTTTTCGGCCGACGCGCTGTTTGATTTCGACAAGGCGGTCATCAAGCCGAAGGGCAAGGTCATGCTTAACGACCTGGCGAATGATCTCAAGAGTGTGCAATACGAGATGATCATGGTCACCGGCCACACCGATCGCATCGGCAGCGCCGAATACAACCAGAAACTCTCGGAGCGTCGCGCGGGTGCGGTGAAGGATTATCTGACCGGTCGCGAGATTCCGGCTGGAAAAATTACCGCAGTTGGCAAGGGCAAGAGCGACCCCGTAACCAAGTCGGATGAATGTCCGGGTGCGAAAAGTGCCAAGGTCATCGCCTGTCTGCAGCCGGATCGCAGGGTCGATGTCGATGTGACGGAAACCAAACCGGCGGCGGCCGCCGCACGCTAGTCGAGCCATGGGTCGCGGCGCGCTGATCAATGCGCGCCGCGGCCCGGCAGCCACAATGAAGCTCTCATCCACTGGAGAATCAAATGAACATGTTTAAACGCATTGCCACTGTTATCGCCGCACTCATGCTGACCGTTATCGTCGGTTGTGCTGCTACCCCCAAGACCGAAGGGACCGGCGGCTACGTCGATGATTCGGTTATCACCACCAAGGTCAAAACGGCGCTTTTCGCGGAACCGACGCTGAAATCGGCCGAGATCAAAGTCGAGACCTTCAAGGGTGTGGTCCAGTTGAGCGGCTTCGTCAGCACCCAGGCCAACATCTACAAAGCGGCCGAAGTGGCGCGCGGTGTCGGCGGTGTGACCAACGTCAGGAACGACATGCAGTTGAAGTAATACGCAGCGGCGGCAGCGCCAGGCGGGCGGCTGCCGGTGAGGCAAGGGGATGCCATGAAGATGCTTTGGATCTGCGCACTGTTTGGCGTGCTGACGCTGGTGATCTACAGCCGCGCCGGTCACGAGCCGGGTAACGCGATCGAGGCGTCGGCCGGCGGGCGTGCCCCTTTATCCGCGGTCGATGTGCCGTTTGCGCGGTCTTTGGACGCTGCTCCGGGCGTGGCCACGGATGCGGCGCTGACCCCGGCCCAGTACGTGCTTTTGCATCAATCGCGCGACGAGAATTGGCCCGCGGGTAAACCAAACGCCGGCGAGTCCTTGCGCAACTGAACAAAATAATTTTTCGTTATGTGCGATAGCGCACGGAGAAAACCGGCCGGCACTTCGATAATTCATCCTTCCTCTCCCGCCAACAGGTTCATCCCCTCTTGTGTTTGGCGGGTTCCGGCTCCTGGTGATGCTCATGACCAGGGGCCGGTGTTTTATCCGCAGTCCGTTGCCGAATCGAGCGTCGCTTACGTGTGGCAGCGCACAGCGCCGGGGTACAGAGCGTCCATACTCAGGGCGCACTCGAAGCGGCGAAGCAACGGTCGCCTCGCTCTCGTGCAAAGAATAACGCGGAGAGAGTGGATGAAAAAATTCTGGATTTCAGTATTGGTGGCGGGCATCGGCATCACCGGCCCCGGCACGCTGGCGCGTGCCGGACTGTTTTCTTCCACGGGTGCGGTGATCGCGATGCTTGCCGATGAATTGTTCATTGGCGAGGCCGAGGGGCATCTCAATGGCGCGGGTACCCTGGCGATCCACGCGCAGCGCGATCCGGCGCGCAGTTGTCTCGGCGATTTCACCTCCAGCGCCGACGCCGGCGGCAGCGGGCAATTGCGTTGCAGCGACGGCATGGTGGCGTCGTTCCATTTTCAGAGACTGAGCATATGGCGCGGCTTCGGCAGTGGCAGCACGAGTCGCGGTCCTCTTAGCTTTGCGTACGGACTGTCCTATCTCGATGCGGGGCAATATCTGAAGCTCCCGGAGGGCAAGCGGCTGTGGCACAACGGCGTCGAAGTGGCGCTGGCCGATCGATAGCGCGGCAGTTCGCGTTCGAACCGAAGGGAAACATCATGCTGGCATTGTTCATCCGTTTTGTGCTGGCGGCAAATACTGGTGCTCGGAGTGCAACCCGTCTTCGCCGAGAGGGTCGCGCCGGAGGTATTGCTGAAGTCGGTGACGCTGGAGGTGATTGCCGTTATCCGCGCTGACAAGGAAATCCACGCCGGTAATCCGATCAAAGCAGCCGAACTCGTGGACGCAAAAGTCCTGCCGTTGTTCGATTTCGCGCGCATGACCCAGCTTGCCCTGGCGCATAACTGGCGCGGCGTGACCGCCGCGCAGCAGAAGGTGCTCATCGCCGAATTTCGTACACTGCAGGTGCGGACCTATACGGTTGCGCTGTCAAGCGGCGGCGATCAGCCGATTGAGTTCAGGCCTTTGCACGCCGTCGCGGGCGATACCGAAGTCACGGTCAAAACGCAGATGAAGCAGGCCGGAACGGATACCATGAGCATGGATTACGAGATGGACAGGACGCCTGCCGGTTGGAAGGTCTTTGACACCAAGATCGACGGCGTGAGCCTGGTGACAACCTACCGCGAGACGTTTGCGGATCGGGTGCATGAGGGCGGCATCGACGGCCTGATCCGTGCGCTCGACGATAAAAACCGGGAGAGTGAACGGGTGCACCGGAATGGCAATTGGTATGAACCGATTTTCATTCAGGGCATCCTGCACGGCGGCGTGTGAGGGCCGCCGCACAATCAGGGCGTTCTACTCGACGCCTTCGGCGGCAATCGGAATCATCACTTCATTGCGCCGCATGAACCACGGCGTCCACGGCGGGTTATAACGCGCCAGTACCGGCGGACCGCTGCTGCGCAACTTGCGTGCAGCAACAAACGCCAGCAGTTCAGCGGTTTTCACTTCGACATCGGCGACCTGCGCGAGTCCGGAAAAGCGGATCACCGCGACGCGCGCCGGCGGCAACGGCAGGAGGCGCACGCGCGCATCGTCCGGCACCGGCAGCGTATCGAGGGTGTAACCGGCGGGCATGATGAAGCGGACGATCCACGCGCCGTTGGCACCGGATTGGATCACCGGCGCGGTCATTGCAATCGATTTCCCGGCGGCCGGCGCCTGGATCACCGGTGCGGTCATGCTGATTTTCTGCTTGCGCGTGTTGCCGCCGAAGATATAACCCGCCAGCAGGCGGAAGCCGGCGTTGCCGGCTTCATTGCGGTCGCCGCCGACGGCAACCTCGGCGGCGATCAGTGCCGGATAGGCGCGAATTTCAAATGCGTCTGCGCTTAGCACGACCTCGTAGGGCGGTTCTTCGACGGCCATGGCGGTGTTCCCCGTGGTGTTCAATGTAAACAGCAATGCCACTGCGATGCATCGGGGCAGGCTGCGGTTTGACGGCTTGACTGCACGCACCGGTCAAACGCTTTCCACCGCGGCCGGCAACGCGGTCGTCAGCGCATCCTCGACATTGTCGAGCCAGACGAAATGGATTTTCTCGCGCGCCTCGGCGGGAATGTCTTCGAGGTCGCGGCGGTTGCGCGCAGGCAGCATCACGGTGGTGATGCCCGCGCGCAGCGCCGCCAGCACTTTCTCCTTCACACCGCCGATCGGCAGCACCAGTCCGCGCAGGCTGATTTCGCCTGTCATCGCGATTTCGCTGCGCACCGGCCGGTTGGTCAGCAGCGATGCCAGCGCCGTAAACATTGCGACACCCGCGCTCGGGCCGTCCTTGGGGGTGGCGCCGGCCGGTACGTGGATGTGAATATCAGATTTCTTTAACACGTCAGGCGCGATGCCGAGTTGCTGCATCCGCGCCTTGATCAGCGACAGCGCGGCCTGCGCGCTTTCCTTCATCACATCGCCGAGCTGGCCGGTCAGAATCAGTTTGCCGCTGCCGGGCATACGCGTCGCTTCGATAAACAGAATGTCGCCACCCACCGGCGTCCACGCCAGCCCGGTCGCCACGCCCGGCACACCGCTGCGCATCGCGATCTCCGCTTCGTAGCGGGCCGGACCCAGGAGTGCGGCAAGATCCCCGGCGTCGAGCTTGACGTCGAGCGCGCTGCCCTCGGCGATGCGCACCGCAACGTTGCGGAAGACCTTGCCGATTTCGCGTTCGAGATTGCGCACACCGGCTTCGCGGGTGTAATCCTCGATGATCGCGGTCAATGCCTTGTCGCTGATTTCGCACTGCGAAACGTTGAGTCCGGTCGCCTCGAGCTGGCGCGTCACCAGATAGCGGCGCGCGATCTGCAGCTTTTCCTGTGTGGTGTAGCCGGGTAACTGGATGATTTCCATGCGATCGCGCAGGGGCCCCGGGATGGTGTCGAGCACGTTGGCGGTGCACACGAACAGCACGCCGGACAGATCGAAGGGCACCGCCAGATAGTTATCGCGGAAAGTCGCGTTCTGCTCGGGATCGAGCACTTCGAGCAGCGCGGAGGCCGGGTCGCCGTGAAAACCGCCGGCGCCGAGCTTGTCCACTTCGTCGAGCATCATCACGCAGTTGCGGGTTTCGACCTTGCGCAGGTTCTGGATGATGGTGCCGGGCAACGCGCCGACGTAGGTGCGGCGGTGGCCGCGGATCTCGGCCTCGTCATGCACGCCGCCGAGACTCACGCGGACGAATTTACGGCCGATCGCCTTGGCGATGCTCTGGCCGAGTGAGGTCTTGCCGACGCCGGGCGGGCCGACGAAGCACAGGATCGGGCTTTTGCCCGCCGGGTTGAGTTTGCGCACCGCGAGAAATTCGAGAATGCGTTTCTTGATTTTTTCGAGCCCGTAGTGGTCTTCATCGAGAATACGCCGCGCGGCTGCGATATCAATCGTATCCGGCGCGTCGGCCGCCCACGGCAGTTCGGTCAGCCAGTCGAGATAGCTGCGGATGGTCGAGGATTCGCCGGCGCTGTCCGCCATGCGGGCAAGCCGCTTCAATTCCTTGCGTGCCTGCTTTTCCACCTCAGCCGGCATTTTCGCCGCGGCGATGGCTTTATCGAGCTCGGCGATTTCGGCCGCGCTTTCGTCCTCTTCACCGAGTTCCTTCTGGATGGTGCGCATCTGCTCGCGGAGGAAATGGCTGCGATTGCGGTCGCCCAGCGACTCCTTGGTACGCGCATCGACATCACGCGAGACTTTCAACACCTCGATGCGGTGGGCCAGCAGTTCAAGCAGTTTGTCGAGCCGCGTCTTGAGGTCGAAGGTTTCGAGCAGTTTCTGTTTTTCCTGGACGTCGATATCGATCAGGCCCGAAATGAAATCGGCCAGCCGCGCCGGCCCGTCGACGCCCTGCAGCGTCGCCACCAGTTCTTCGGGCACCTGCGGCAGCAGTTGCAAAACGTCGGTGGCGCGCTGCTTGAGATTGAGTGCGCGTCCCTCGATGTCCGCATCGGTCTGTTCGGCTTGTTCGACGTATTCGACCCGCGCTGCGGTGAACGGATAGTCGTCGAGAAACTGCAGCACGCGAAAGCGTTTCACGCCCTGGCAGATGACATGGTGGGCGCCGTCGGCGCCCGTGATGTAACGCAGCACATTGGCGCTGGTGCCGACCCGATGCAAATCGTCGGCGCTCGGCACATCGACTTCTGGCTTGTTTTGCAGCAGCACGCCGAGCGGCCGCTGCAGCCGCGCGGCTTCCAGCACGGCGGCCCGCGAGCGCTCGCGACCCACCGTCAGCGGAAACACCACGCCGGGAAACAGCACGACATTGCGCACCGGCAGGATGATCAGCACATCGTCCGGCAGTTCGGGCGCGGCAGTCGCGCGCGGCGCGCCGCCGGCCGCGGCAGTCTTGTCTGCGGAATCGGCCGGGGTGCCGGCGTCGGCGCTGATCGGATGAACGTTCGTGATCATGGTTTTATTCAAAATGGGTCCGTTTTCTGCATTCTCAATACCAGACAACCGTCGATGCACTCGCTGGTGCCGACCTCGAAGCGCCCAGGCGGCAGCGCAATCCGTCTTTCGAAATAGCCGTACGGAATTTCCAGCCGCCGAACCGTGCTCCGCGACACCGCGGCCGGGATGCCGCGCTCGGCGCGTACCACCAGGCTGCCCGACTCGAGGCTGATTTCGACGCGGTCCCTCGCCACGCCCGGGAGGGCGACGACGATGATGAATTCGCGTTCGTCCTCGAACACATCGACCGGCGGCTCCCACACCGCCTGCGTCGAACCCGAGGCGGCGAGCCGGAAGAATTGCCGGTGCACCTGCTCGGCATCGTCCAATAAATCGCAGGCCTGCGCCCACATCCAGCTGGTTGGATTACGCAATGACATTTGCACTCGATGTAAAAAGGTTGGCAATCATCCGCCGGCACGCGCCGAGGGATCCGGTAATGCAAACGGTGAACGTCGCGGTTCCCCGGTTTCGGCCACAACTCATATGACGGCGAAACCATGGAATTCAACCAACTCGCAAGGCGACCCGCTGCGATTATGGTGCGAGCGGCGCGAAGCGGGCGTTTGATGCACGGTATGGCGCTAGGGCTTGCTTTTGCCGGCGTGGCGCCACCGCCTTGCGTTTTCGGCAAATTGCGCACGTTTGGCGAAAACCCCGCCGCGGGCTTTTTCTTTGGCAATATCCGCAGCAGTGATGACGGCGTCGGCCGGCTTGCCGACATCTTTGTGCAGTTGCCCCTTTTTGAGGTGCAGTTTCATCGGCGCGCGCATTACGACTATCCTTAGTGGGCGTGGGCGGGAATTTGCTCGTCGTGTTTTTTCCCGGCCGGCTCCAAAGTGAGGGATGGGTAATCGGTGTAGCCAACGGCACCACCCCCATACAGAGCTTCGCTGTTCAGCGCGGTCAACGGCAAATCGAGGCGTAGCCGGTTGACGAGGTCCGGGTTGCTGATAAAGAGTTTGCCGAAGGCCACCATGTCGGCTGCGCCACTGGCAACTACGTCGATTGCCATCGCGCGCGTGTAGCCGTTGTTGACGATCCATGCGCCATGCGGGTTGCCGCTTTTGAAACGGCTGCGCAAGGCGGCGTAGTCGAACGGCGCGATGTCGCGCGCGCCGCCCGTGGCGCCTTCGATTACGTGCACAAAGGCGAGCTTCAAAGGTGCCAGTTGTTCGACGAAATAGTCGAACAAGCCCTGCGCATTGCTGTCCTGTCTGGCGTCATTCACCGGTGTGACGGGGGACAGGCGCAGTCCGCTGCGGTCTGCGCCGATCTCGTCGACAATCGCTCTCATCACATCAAGCGGAAGACGTGCGCGATTCTCCACGGAGCCTCCGTAGATATCGCGACGGTCGTTAATGCTGTCGCGCAGGAATTGTTCCAGCAGATAACCGTTGGCACAATGCACCTCGACGCCGTCGAAACCCGCCTCAATGGCATTGCGCGCGGCCTGACGATAGTCGGCCACGATGCGCGGCATTTCATCCAGCCGCAGCGCGCGGGGTTCTGAAACATCCTCGAAGCCCGCGGCGGTGAAGGTTTTGGCGATCGCTCTGCGCGCAGTACTCGACACCGGTGGTTGTCCGCCGGGTTGCAGGGAAACATGTGAAATTCGCCCGACATGCCACAGTTGCAGCACGATCTTTCCGCTTTTTGCGTGCACCGCATCGGTGACGCGGCGCCAGGCGGCTGTTTGTTGCGGGCTGTAAATGCCCGGTGTATCGAGGTAGCCCTGGCCTTCAGGCGAAATCTGGGTCGCCTCCGTAACGATCATTCCGGCACTGGCGCGCTGCGCGTAATAGGTCGTCATCAGCGCTGTGGGTATTTGCCCCGGGCCGGCGCGGTTTCGCGTCAATGGCGCCATCACGATGCGGTTGGCAGCGGTGATGGTGCCGAAGTGGATCGGGTCAAACAAGCTGGTCATGATTGAATTTATCCTGGCGAATTAAACGGGGTATCAAGCGGCAACCGGCCAGGCACATCTGCAATTGGAAGATGCGCCTGCCGGATGGAGCATCCGCGCGGTTCAGGCGGCGAGGGCTTCTTTGGTCAGTTCCCACGCCAGCTTGAGCTTGGCGCTGCGCTTGTCATAGGCGCTGCGCACACGCGTCAGGCGGCTTTCGAGTTTCGTCCTCGCGTCGCCCTGCAGTTTCTTCTGCTGCTCCTGCAGCAAATGAATTTTGCCTTCGGCTTCGAGCTTCAGTTCGGCGACCCATTGTTGCGCGCGCTTGAGGTTGCCATCGAGTGCGGCTTTTGCAGCGGCAATTTGGATCTGCAGTTTCTGACCGGCGGCGCCGTTGGCGTGCTTGAATTCGGCTTCGAGTTCCTTGATTTCAGCCTTCAACGCGTTTACATCGCGTTGAAACTGTACTTCGGCGATATCTGCGCGGGCGCGCCTGACAACCACGCCGCCGGCCGCCTCCATGCTCGCATCGACCGGTATGACCCATTCCTCTTCGACGTCGGCGATCAGCGCGACTTTGCCGGGTTGCAGCAGCTTGCCGGTTTGCTCGACAAAATCGAGACCAACACCGGCAACCCAGTAATCGCGGATCGCGCCGGCGACGGTGCCGGCGAGGGCGCCGACAACCATGCCCACCGGTCCGCCGAGCAGGCCGATCAGCGCGCCAACGGCGAGTCCGGTGCCGGCGCCGGCGAATCCCGGATCGGCGGCTTCCTTGATCGAGATGTAGCCCTTGCTGTCCTTGGCCACACACCCATCGCATAGAGCGTGACGCTGCCTTCGCTGTGCAACTGCCGCATCGCGCGGGTACCGGCCTCGGCGGCGCTTTCGTTATCAAACACGACTACCAGCATTCTGTTCATTTGATTTCCTTTTTCAGCAAGTTGGCTGCGGTTGGTGCATGCAGCGGTGTGGCGGGAGTGTCAGCGCGTGATTTTGAGACGGGATTTCAGCGCATCGCTGTGATTGCACTGGCCCCTCGCATCGTTCAGCCGGTCGCGGTATTCAGCCACTTGCGCAAGCGGAGAGTGGCCGCGCTGACATCGGCTTCGAACTCTTTCCAGCGTTTGGCGCTGGCGTTTTTCATTTCCGACAGCTTGCCCTCGGCAACGGTCACGTCTTTTTGCAGCAATCCGGCCTGTTTATCCAGTGTGGACCTGGCATCGGTAGAGGCCGCCACTGCTTTGCCTTCCAGGTCGCTGAGTTTGGCTTTGGCTTTGGTAATGTCTCGCTCCGCACCGGCGATAAAGCGATCACGTTTCGCCGAGTCATCGGCGTATTCGAACCGTGGCATCGCCTTGACGACTTCCTTCGATGCGCCGGCCATCACCAGGCGGCCGTTTTGCTCCTCAATCTGCGTCGACGGCACCGCCACGTCATGGCGGCCGATGCCGACGAAGCCGCCGGCGCCGATAATCAGATACGACACGCTCTTGTCGGGGGCAATGATCAGGTCTTCGACCTTGCCGATCTTTTCATCACTGTCGTTGTAGACAGTCTTGCCAAGAATGCTTTTCTTCGCGCTCCAGCCGAGCGCGATCCGGCTTGACTCGGTGATGGTGACGCCGAGGGCGGTTGCGCCGGCGACTTGGGCGCCGGCGTTGCCGATGGTGCCTAGCGTTGCGGCGAGACCGAGTGTTGCGATCAAAATTGCCTTCTTCATGATGTGGTTCCTTTTTGTTTGGCATTGAAATACGCGAAGACACCTTATAGCGGCAGCACCGGCGCCGTTTCCGTACGCCAGCGCACAGACTGCAAAACCGGCGGCTTTTAACTTGCCGCTTCGAATAATTTTGTGGAAGCGGCATGAACACCAATCGCAAGGCTTATCTGATCGGCGGCGGTATCGGCTCGATGGCGGCCGCCGCCTTCATGATCCGCGACGGCGGCATGGCAGGCGCGAACATCACGATTCTGGAGGCGGCGCCGGTGCTCGGCGGCAGTCTCGACGGCGCCGGCGATGCGGCGACCGGTTATTCGCTGCGCGGCGGGCGCATGCTGACGACGGACAATTACGAATGCACCTGGGACTTGTATAAATCAATCCCCTCGCTGATCAATTCCGGCCAGTCGGTATTCGACGAAACCGTCGAATTCAATGTGCAACACCCGGCGCATTCGATGGCGAGACTGGTGGACAGCCGCCGCGCCAAAGTGCCGGTAACGTCGATGGGGTTTTCAATGGAGAACCGGCTCGAACTGCTGAAACTCAGTCGCGCCGAAGAAGCGGTTCTGGGCGCCGGCCGTATTACCGACTTTCTTTCGCCCGGATTTTTTGAAACCGAATTCTGGTACATGTGGTGCACCACATTCGCCTTCCAGCCGTGGCACAGCGCGGTCGAGTTCAAGCGCTATCTGCTGCGGTTCATGCTGGAGTTTTCGCGCATCGATACGCTGGCCGGCGTCAAGCGGACCATTTTCAATCAGTATGATTCTCTGGTGCTGCCATTGCAGGCCTGGCTGGTGGCCTGTGGCGTCCGCCTCATCAAGGATTGCGTCGTCACCGACCTCACGCACACCACCAGCGATGGCCAATTGAGCGTGACCGCCATTCATTGCCGGCGCGGGGGCATGGCGGAAGTCATCGCCATCGGCGATGCGGATCTTGTATTTCTGCAAAACGGTTCGATGACCGATGCATCCAGTCTGGGCTCGATGACCTCGGCACCGGCGAAGCTGACCAAGCGCGACGGTTGCGGCTGGGAGCTGTGGGAAAAACTGGCGCAGGATCGTCCGCAGTTCGGTCGTCCCGCGGTGTTCAACAGTTGCATCGCGCAGTCGTACTGGGAGTCGTTCACGGTCACGCTGAAGAACCCGGCATTTTTCGATCTGATGACCCGGTTCAGCGGCAACCAGCCCGGCACCGGCGGTCTGGTTACGTTCAAGGATTCGAACTGGCTGATGTCGATCGTGCTCGCGCATCAACCGCACTTCGCCAATCAGCCGGCCGGCGTGCAGGTGTTCTGGGGTTACGCGCTGTTTCCGGATCGCGTCGGCAACTATGTGGCCAAGCCGATGGCCGATTGCGACGGCGCAGAGATTTTGCGCGAACTTTGCGGTCACCTGCGCTTCGATGCCGAAACGGTGGCATCGGCCAACTGCATTCCCTGCCGCATGCCTTTTCTCACCAGCATGTTCATGCCGCGCGTCGCCGGCGACCGGCCGCAACCGGTGCCGGATGGTTCGGTGAATCTGGCCTTCATCAGCCAGTTCGTCGAAATTGCCGATGACGTGGTGTTTACGGTTGAATATTCAGTGCGCGCAGCGCAAATCGCGGTCTACCAGTTACTGGAGATCGAACGCGCGATCCCGCCCGTCACACCGCATGCCAAATCGCTTGATACCCAATTTCAGGCCTTGCTCAAAGCCTTTCATTGATGCACGGATAAGTAGCTGCTCGCGCCCGATTGTAGCGGCGCGGAGCAACGGTAAGGGTTGCGATGCGTTCAGGCCACGAACTGCGGCAACTGCGCGCGCAAACTGCCCAACTGCGCGTCCTGTTCGACGATGCGGTCGAGCAGCGACACAACCAGGGCGATACCCTTCGGTTCGAGCGCGAAGCTGACGCCGAGGCGACGTGCGGCGTTAATGGTCGGCAGATATCTGCCGTTAAAAGCCCACGGCAACGCATCCGGATTGACCGGGATCACCGCGCCAAAAGCGACCAGTTCACGCAATTCTGCTTCCGACGCCCCTGACTGTTGCGCCAGTTCTGCCAGCGAAAACTCATGATCGGTGGTCAGCAGTTCCGCTTTCTCAGGTTCGGGGTTCATGCCCAATTCCTTGTCAAAGTGCGTCGCCGGTTCGATGCCGCAGGGTCCGCGGTTGTCGAACGCAGTATGGAAGTTTGCGCCGGATACGAAAGGCGATGGTAGAGCGGCCGTTCGCCGCCGTATGTACGGTGCCGTACTTAGGTTAAAGTTTTTCGGGATCAGGGCACCAGCACGGCGGCACCGTCAAAGTGACCGGCGCGCAGGTCGGCGAGTGCCGCATTGGCCTGTTGCAACGGATAAACGGTTGTGCGGGTAACGATGCCGACTTGCGGCGCGAGGCGCAGGAATTCGATGCCGTCCTGCCGTGTCAGATTGGCGACCGAAACGAGTTGCCGTTCCTCCCACAGCAGCCGGTAGGGAAAGTGCGGAATATCGGTCATGTGGATGCCCGCACAGACCACACGGCCGCCTTTGCGCAGCGCTTTCAAGGCTACCGGTACCAGATCGCCGACCGGGGCGAAGATGATTGCCGCATCCAGTGGTTCCGGCGATGTTTCGTCCGTGCCGCAAGCCCAGGTTACGCCGAGGCTGCGCGCAAAGGCCTGGCTCGTCACGTCGCCGGGGCGGGTGAATGCGTAGACTGATCGCCCCTGCCACAGTGCGACCTGCGTGATGATATGGGCGGCGGCGCCGAAACCGAACAGGCCCAGCTTTTTGCCTACGCCGGCGATCACCAGCGAACGCCAGCCGATCAGGCCCGCACACAGCAGCGGCGCCAGCGCCACATCATCACCGGTTTCCCCGAGCGGAAAGGCAAAACGCGCGTCGGCGATCGCCGCGGTCGCAAAGCCGCCATCGCGCGTGTAGCCGGTGAACTGCGGGTGGTCGCACAGATTTTCACGATGCTCCACGCAATAGGGGCAGACGCCGCAGGTATGGCCGAGCCACGGCAGGCCGACGCGTTCGCCGATCGTCAGTCCGGCGACGCCGCTGCCCAGGGCATCAATGCGGCCGACGATTTCGTGCCCGGGAATGACCGGCAGCTTGATGTCGGGCAGTTCGCCATCGACCACATGCAGATCGGTGCGACAGACGCCGCAGGCAGCCACCTGTACCCGAATTTCACCCGCGCCGGGCTGGCGGTCGGCGAGTTCGGTCCACTGCAGCGGGGAGTGCAAACCATTCAATACCATTGCATGCATTACGGTGTCCTCACGCCACTTTGTTCGGCAGGTTTCGGGTTCATATTCTGACGCTCAAGCATTTGATGGATTTTTGACAGCGCGCGATCCTGGGCAGCCAGATGCTCCAGTATCGCGCGGATTTCAATCTCGGCTTTGCTGTTGATCAGAAAATCGTTGCGCACATCAAGCCGGTCGCGCGCATCCTGCCGGTTCTGGCTCATCATGATGATCGGCGCGGCATACGCCGCCTGCAGGGAGAGCACCAGATTCATCAGAATGAATGGATAAGGATCCCAGTGCTGGATCCAGGCGGCGACGTTCAATACCCCCCAGATCGCGAGCAACGCCGTTTGCACGATCATGAACGTCCATGAGCCGACGACCTCGGTCACCCAGTCTGCCGCGCGCTGGCCGAAGCTCAGCTGTTCTTCGAATTCCTCGTTAACATCGATCACCGGCGGGTGATCGTGGCGGAAGGGTCTCGGAAACCGGAGTTCGGACATGCTGTTCGAGCCTTTGAAATAACCCGGCTGCCTGCAATTGACGAATCATCCGTCAATACACTTGGCCACGCACGATCCGGTCTGGAGTCTGGTGCCCGGCCGTCTGGTGATAAAACGCGCAAGCTGCATCGTCGCGATGCTGTCCACCCCCGGATTGTTTTGTTTTCCGCCACGGGACTCTGTTCGGTAGCCCACATACGCCGTTTCATTCGGCAGCAGCCGGCATGAGTTCCGGCAGTTGCCGCATCGCGTTTATGCTGCGCTAAGTGCGTTGCCGCACAGAGTGCCGCGCGGTGGCCTCGCACACTGAAATTCTTTCAATCGCCATGGAAATACGATCATGAAGACCGATGCGCAGCTCAAGCAGGATGTCATCTCCGAACTCAAGTGGGAACCGGCGATCCATGCCGGCGAAATCGGCGTCGCGGTTCACAATGGCATCGTGACTCTGGCCGGGCATGTTGGAAGTTATGGAGAAAAGTGGGATGCCGAGCGCGCTGCACAACGCGTATTTGGAGTCAAGGCTCTTGCAATCGAGATCGACGTCGCGTTGGAGGTGGACAGTCAGCGCAACGATGCCGACATCGCGCATGCAGTGCAAAACGTTTTGCATTGGACGACGTATCTGCCGAGCAACGACGTGAACATCATGGTCGAGGACGGCTGGGTCACGCTGTCGGGTGAAGTGAACTGGAATTTTCAAAGGGAGACCGCCGTTGCCGCGATTCGCTATCTAAAAGGGGTCAAAGGCGTCAGCAACGATATTGGAATTCGATCGCAGGTCTACTCGGGCGTCATCAAATCGGACATCGAGGCGGCACTCAAACGGCGTGCTCACTCCGACGCGGAACATATCGGGGTCGATGTGCAAGGCGCCGATGTCACGTTGACCGGCACCGTGCACAGCTGGTTTGAGCGCGACCTGGTCAGGAACTCGGCGTGGGGGACTCCCGGAGTCAAGAAGGTCGTGGATAACATGGTGGTTGCCTATTGACGCCTCCGCGGGCGCCGGTGCAGGGCTGACGCTGCAGCCTGGCGCAGGTGATGTGCCTGCAATGACGGCGCCCGCGGTGAATGCCGTCGTGCAATCCGGTCTGACCGAAATTGAAGCGCGTCGTCGGCTGGCGTCGATCGGTGCGAACACCATGCCCGATATGACGGCGCATCCGCTGCGCATGGTTATCGAAAAATTCTGGGCCCCGGTGCCGTGGATGCTCGAGGCCGCGGTATTGCTGCAGTTGGTACTCGGCAGGTATTTCGAGGCCGCAATCATCGGCGCTTTGCTGATGTTCAATGCGGCGCTCGGGCTTTTTCAGGAGGGCCGCGCACAGGCAACGCTGGCAGCGCTGAGGTCGCGGCTCGCGTTGACCGCGTCTGTCCTGCGCGACCGCGCCTGGAAAACAGTACCTGCAGCGGAACTGGTGCCGGGCGACGTCGTCAAGCTTTCGCTCGGTGGCGTGGTTGCGGCCGATGTTCGCCTCACCGCGGGCGCGATCCTGCTTGATCAATCGATGCTCACCGGCGAATCCGTGCCGATCGAAGCGGGCCCGGGGCTGCAAACGTTTGCGGGCGTGTTGGTCAGGCGCGGCGAGGCGGTGGCGGAAGTCACGGCGACCGGCGCACGCACCAAGTTCGGCCGCACCGCAGAACTCGTACATCGTGCCCACGTCGTCGGCTCGCAGCAAAAAGCGGTGCTGCAGGTGGTGCGTAACCTTGCGGTCTGCAATGGCGCGATCATTGTGCTGCTGGTTGCCTACACATGGTTTCTCCGGATGCCGCTTGCCGAAATCATTCCGCTCGTCCTCACGGCGGTGCTCGCGTCGATACCGGTCGCGCTGCCCGCCACCTTTACGCTGGCATCTGCCCTCGGTGCGCGGGAACTGGCTAAACGGGGCGTGCTGCCGACCCGACTCTCAGCAGTCGATGAAGCGGCAACGATGGACGTGTTATGCGCCGACAAGACCGGCACGCTGACGCGTAACGAACTGAGCGTGACTGTTGTCCTGCCGCTGAACGGTTTCGACGAAGCGCAGGTTCTGGCCCTCGCCGCGCTGGCCAGTTCCAATGGCGGGCAGGATCCTGTCGATGCAGCCGTTCGCGCCGCTGCTGCGCGCAAGGCCGCCACCGACGTGCCGCAACTGATTGCATTCACGCCGTTCGATCCGGCAAGCAAAATGTCGGCAGCGTCGGTCGCCGGCCCGAACGGCGTGCAACGCGTGGTGAAAGGTGCGTTTGCCGTGGTCAGCGCCATTGCACCGCCGGCGGCGAACACAACGGCGGCGGCGAATGACCTTGAAATGCGCGGATTCCGGGTGCTGGCAGTGGCGGTCGGCGTGCCGGCAATGATGAAACTGGCCGGCTTCATTGCGCTCAGCGACCCGCCCCGTAGCGACTCGGCCGCGCTAATAACCGATTTGAAAGCATTGGGCGTGCGTACCGTCATGGTGACGGGCGATTCACCGGCCACTGCGGCCAGCGTGGCGCATGCGGTAGGGCTCACCGGTGCCGTTTGTCCGCCCGGGCCCATTCCGCAGAACGTCCGCGCCGGATCATTCGCGGTTTTTGCCGGAGTGTTTCCGGAAGATAAATATAATTTGATCAAAGCGCTTCAGCACGACGGCCACACCGTCGGCATGTGCGGCGACGGCGCCAACGATGCGCCGGCACTGCGCCAGGCGCAGATCGGCATCGCGGTATCAACGGCTACCGATGTCGCCAAGTCGGCCGCCGGCATGGTACTGACGGAGCCGGGCCTCGCTGGCATTGTCGCCGCGGTCAGGGAAGGGCGCGTGATTTTCCAGCGCATCCTGACCTACACGCTGAACTCCATTACGAAGAAGGTGGTCCAGGTGCTGTTTCTGGTGGCCGGTCTGCTGATGACCGGGCAGGCGATCCTGACGCCGCTGCTGATAGTCATCATCATGATCACCGGCGATTTTCTCGGCATGGCGTTGACGACAGACAGGGTGCGCCCCTCGCCCGTGCCGAATGCGTGGCACATCGGCAGGCTGACCGCAGCCGGCGTCTTCATGGGTCTAAGCGAACTGGTTTTTTGTACGTCGATCCTGGCGTTTGGCGTTTACCGCCTTGGTTTCGACATTGAAAAACTTCGAACGCTGGCATTTATCGTGATCGTGTTCGGCAATCAAGCGACCACCTATAACAACCGGGAGCGTCGTCACCTGTGGTCATCGCGTCCGGGCCGGTGGGTCTGCATGTCGTCTGCCGCTGATCTTCTGATCGGCGCGGCGCTGGCCATCGGCGGCGTCGCCATGACGTCGTTGCCGGGGGCGGTGGTGATGGGCACGCTGGCCGCGGCGTGTGCTTTCGCAGTGATCGCCGACCTTGCAAAGGTTCCGGTGTTTCGACGTCTTGCCATCACATAAAAACAGGCATCGTCATTGAAAGGAATCGAATGAAAACAATTTCTCGGGATTTTCGCGTGCGCGAAGGGGCCAGGATTGATCTGGAAAAGTGGCCGACAAAAATCGCTCCATTGTATAAGTCGACCAAACAGTACCTCGGATATTTGAGTGAACATGTGGCGCAACTGAGCGCCCAGCAGGAACTGCTGTATGCCTCCGGGCGCTTCGCCGTTCTGCTGGTGTTTCAGGCGATGGACGCGGCTGGTAAAGACGGCGTGATCAAGCACGTGATGTCGGGCGTCAATCCGCAAGGCTGCCAGGTCTTCAGCTTCAAACATCCGACTCCAGTGGAACTGCAGCACGATTTTTTGTGGCGCGCCACGCGTGATTTGCCGGAGCGCGGCCAAATCGGCATCTTTAACCGTTCTTATTACGAGGAAGTGCTGATCGTGCGTGTCCATCGGGAGATTCTTCTCAGCGAAGGCCTGCCGGATGCCCGGCGCGGTGCGAAGGCGGTCTGGCATGAACGTTACCGTTCCATCGTCAATCTGGAAAAGCACCTGCACGCCAACGGCACCCGAATCATCAAATTTTTCCTCCACCTGTCAAAGGAGGAGCAGCGCAGGCGTTTTCTTGCGCGCATCGACGAGCCGGAAAAGAACTGGAAATTCGGCGCCGCCGATATCGAGGAGAGAAAATTCTGGGGGCAGTACATGATGGCGTATGAGAAATGTCTGAGTACCACCAGCACCGCTGCGGCGCCATGGCACATCGTGCCTGCCGATGACAAAGGGAATGCGCGGCTGATTGTTTCCCGTATCGTCGTCGATGCACTCGAAGCGCTCAAAATGAGTTTCCCGAAGTCGAACGGTGCACGGCGCCGCGAATTGGCGGCCGTACGCAGGCATCTTGCAAAATGACAGTGCTGGCGCGCTGGTGACACCCTGACATGCGCCATTTCGCCAAAAAATCTGCGGACCCGCGCGAGGTCGAGTTGAAACTTCAATTGCCGCCGGGCAGCCGTGCGCTGATCGAGGCGTCGAGCGCGTTTGCCGCAGTCAAAGGCCGGCGGCTACACCAGTTGACGACCTATTTCGATACCCCGGAACGCGAACTTGACCGCGACGGGCTGACGCTGCGGATCAGACGCATCGGCAAGAAACACATTCAGACGGTGAAATCCCGCGATTCCGGCCAGGGAATTGCCAGCGACCGCGCCGAATGGGAGTGGCCGATCAGGAAAAATGTACCGGAGCTGGCCCGACTGGCCGAAACGCCGCGGCTCGCGAAAGCAGCGCGCGCGGTCAGCGGCAGGCTGAAGGCAGTGTTCGTTACCGATATTCGACGGACAGTCCGCCTGCTCAAGTTAAACGACGGCACGTGGATCGAAGCGGCGATCGACGAGGGGCAGATTGAGGCGGGGCCGTCCCGCGAACCGGTTTGCGAACTTGAGCTGGAACTCAAACACGGCGGTATCGGCGCTGTTTACGAACTGGCCGCGACGCTGCTCGAATTGGCACCAATGTGGGTGTCGGCGGAAAGCAAGCCGTCGCGCGGCTGGTTTCTGCGCACAGGTCGGGTCGCGGGAGTGCAGGTGTTCGCGATGCCGAAGCTCGGCCGGCGCACCCGCGCGGTGGACGCGTTTAACGCAATCATTGCAGCAATCCTTGGCCATCTGATGGCGAACACAGGACCGATGCTGCGGGGCGACAGCGAGGGTTTGCATCAGATGCGAAAAGCACTGCGTGCGATGCGGGCCGCATTGCAACTCTTTGCGAATCATCTGGAGCGGGAGGCGCCCCAACGGTTTAATGCGCAGCTGCTGCATTTTGGCCGGATTTTCGGCGCCGCGCGCGACGATGACGTTTTATGCCTCGATACACTGCCGGCGGCGATCGCGGCGTTGCCGCGCGGGAAAATAGACAAACTGTTGAGCGTCGCAGAGGTCCGGCGCCGAATTCCACATGCGGTGGCGAGAGAGGCGGCGCGCGGCCACGATTTCACGGCACTGGTGCTGGGTCTGGCGGCGTGGGCGCAGACGGGGACTGCACAACCATCGTCGATTGGCGATGACCGCATGGCCGCGCGTCTCGGATCCCTGGCGCCGTCATTGCTGGATCGCGTCGCCCGCAAGGCAAAACGACGGGGGCGTAACCCCGGTGGGCTTTCGGTGGAGGAACTGCACGCCTTGCGCAAATCGCTGAAAAAACTGTGCTGCGACGTGAAATTTCTGGGCAGTCTCTACCGCCGGCGCGCGGTGAAAGCGTATTGCAAGCGTTGCAATCGCGTCGAAGTCCTGCTTGGCACTGCCAATGACGCGGTGGTGGCGCAGCGGCTGGCGTCCGCGTTGGTAAACGATGGCGACGGCCAGCCGAATCTGGCCAAGCCGGCGCGCGCACTGGTGCAATTAAGCAAACGCCGGCGCCGCCGGACGCTGCGCGGGCTGGTCCGCGCGATGCGGAAATTCCGCGCCATGCCGGCATTCTGGTCCTAGCCGGCCCGATCCATAACCTGCCGTATGTGCGATGGCGCACGGTGCGCCTTCGTCAGGCAGTGAAAAATGGCATTTGCAGCAAAACGCCGGCAGCACGCCGGGGGCGATCCGCGTTGGCGCCGCGCATGTGGCGAAAGCGATCTGCCGGGACGGGTGTTCCCGTGCCCGGCGCAACGGATGTTTGTGGTCTGATCAATGCAATTTCAAACGGAGGAATCATGAGTGAACATACCTTGAGCGTGCGGCATCTCGATAAATGCGGCCGTGAGGGCTGCAATTGCCTGGTGGACCCGGGCGACAGTTACTGCGGCGAGCAATGCGAGCATGCCGACAGTCAGGCGGAAAACAGCCGCCGGAAGGAGGCCAGCCCCTGCGCCTGCGGCCATGGAGATTGCAAACAGCTGCAATCCGCCGCGAACGAGGACTCCGTGCAGCGACAGGCCAAAGCGCACGTTCACGGTGCGCGTAAACCAACATCGCCGGCAGGCTCGTGAAATGCGCTGAACAGCCGTGCTGAACCGGCCGTTTGCTGTAAACGGAAATCCTCGGCATCGAAGCGGCGGGATCGAGCGCCGGAAATGGCTGGCGCTGTTCGCGTTGGAGCATAGCAGGGCGGCGTATCACGCCGACTTCGCGTTTTACGGCGGCATGGTGTTCCTGCTGGCCGCCTACCTGCTGGTGGCGGTGCCGCACGACCAGCGATGGGTGAGCATGGCCGTTGCGCTCGCCGGCCTCGGTGGCTGGAGCGCGATCGAATATGCGCTGCACCGCTTTGTGCTGCACGGCATGCCGCCGTTCAGCCGCTGGCACGCGGAACATCATCAACGGCCGATGGCCTTGATTTGCGCGCCGACGATTCTCAGCGCAGCGGCGATCGCCGCATTGGTGTTCCTTCCGGCGTTCCTGCTGCTATCCCGGTGGGGCGCCTGCGCTCTGACACTTGGCGTATTGATCGGCTATCTGACTTTCTCCATTACCCACCACGCCACCCACCATTGGCGTGCGAATGGCGCCTGGCTGCTGGAGCGCAAGCGTTGGCATGCAATCCATCACCATGCCGGGCAGCCGGTGTGCTACGGCGTGACCAGCGCATTGTGGGACCACCTGTTCGGCAGCACCCGCCGCGAAGCCGTCGCCGAACGTTAAGACTTCTGTACGGCGAGTCTGAAATATATTGGCGTTGTGGCAGCAGGCGGTTTGAACCAGCCGCCCGCGATAACGGGGCCGGACTAACGATCCAGCATGGCGCGCGCACCTTTAACCAAGCTTGCCCAATAGCCGAGATGTGCATAATCGGCGTAGACATCAAGCGCTTTCTCCCGCGCCAGCTGGGTGTCGAGTTCATAGCGCGGGGATGCGGCCACGGCCTCTCCGGACAGATTGACGGTAACGATCGCATTGGACTCGCCGACCGACAGTACCGATTGCGGTTCGATCAGCACTAGGTGACCGGCCCACCAGCGGTTGGTTGCCACGATCAGGTATTTGACCGCCCACGTATCATCATTAATCAGCAGGCCATGGACATGACCGCTGCGTCGGTCCAGCGCCTGAATGCGACAGCGCATGATTGCGTTGCAACTGAGCAGCCCGGCATCCGGCTCCCGCGGTGGCGTGGTCGCGGCTTGCATGGCAGTCGCTGCGGTGACCGCGGGAATGCCGGGTGTAGCCAAAGCAATCCCGGCTGCGTCGGGGATCCGGTCCGCGGTAACGGCGACGGGGCAGCGTCCCAGTTGCGCTTTGGTCAGCCAGACAGGCAGAATTTTTTCCGACCAGTTCGGGCGACCGATGGAGTGCGCAGCCACCTGCACGTTGCGTCCGAAGCGCCAGGGGCCGGTGTTGGCGGTCATATGGCGGATCAGCCATGTTTTTTGATCGACATAAAAATTGTTGACGCAGCCGGTGACGCCGTCGGTGGTGCCGAGCCTGTAGTCTTCAAGATCTTTCATGCTTCGCAACATGCGTCAGGCTCCGCCGGTTGTCGACAGGCGCAAAGGGTTCGCATTGACCCCGGCGGTTTTCGCTGTGCGCGGTGCGTTCATGTATTTGAGCGGCGCGGCACGTAAGATTGCCTGAAGTGTTCACCGACTTTCGCCACCATCTGGGGATCGGTCATTTTATCGGCGGTTTCCACGCCGACAATGCGTTTATCCAGTTTTTTGTGTTTGAGTCGTGTTTCCAGTTCAACCTTGGCCTCGCCGGGGCCCAGAATCAGGATCGCCGACGCATCGCCGATTTGCGCGATCACGCGGTCGTAGTATTCGTTGAGATGAACCTTGAACTCCTGATCGATCTGGTCGTCAGCCGCGCCGCTCTGCGCCAGGAAGTGGCCCGAAAAATGCCGGTGCCTGCCGAGGCCGGATTCCACCAGTGCTGTCGTTTCCTTGCCGCCGCCGACAAACACGATGAAGGCCTTGTGATGATCGATCCATAAACCTGCCTGCGTTTTCATGTCGTTCTCCTTGTGTGATGGGTATCTTACGAACGGTCGTCAATTGCCGGCATCGAAAGGTGGAGTCACTTAAGTAATCGGGTCAGACCAGCACGTCATCGACCGGACGACGCAGCGAGCGTGGCATGGCGGGGCCGTAGCCGAAACGCACCACGAGATCAGGCCGCCCCCCATGCAAGCCGAGATACGCCGCGAATTGCGGGCGCAGCGCGGCAACCTCCACCGGCTGGTTGATCAGCGCATTGCAAAGGCCCAGCACCGTGGCCTGCAATGCGAATCGTTGATAGCAGCGCCCCGTTTCCACCCAGTGCGACTTGTCGTCCTGTGTCGAGACAAACACTGCGACGCCGGATGAGCTGCGCAATTGGCGCGCATTTTTGTCATTCTCATGGCCTTGGGTGTAAAACAGCGACATCAACGCCGGGCCCAGCCAGTGCGGCAGCGCGGGGTTGCCGGTGGCGGGGGCGTAGAGTCCGTCGCCGCTGGCAATGGCATCGGTGGCGTTGAAGCGGATCCAGTGCTTGAGTTCAGTGACAAAAGCGTCGTCGGCCATCTGCGCGCTGTTGCCGCGTGTCACGTAGTCGAGAATTTCCTCGCGCTGCGGCGCGCCGTTGAACAATATGACGCGCACGCCGTTACCGCTGGCCTGTTGTTCGAGTAGTTTCAACTCCGCGGTCGGTATGATCCTGCCGTCGTAATCGCTGCGGGTGCATTGGCGTTGCGGAATCGCCTCGAACAGGACGGAACGCAGAAGCGGGGCGGGACTCAGATCGATATTGACCGCATCGGCGGCGGCATCGAATGTGATTTCACTGTGGAGGCCCGCAGCGTTGGCGGCCTGCGCCAGATTCTCGGCCGCACAACCCAGACTGACATAGAGATGATGGTTGTCTGGATCGACCGCCGGACAGCGCCGCGAACGGTCCGGCAGGATGGAAATGCGGTTGGCGCCGAGTTTGAATTGCCAGCACTGCGTGTTGTGGCTTGACGGCGCGAGTGTTGCATAACGCACCAGTTCGCTTTGCCGCGCATGCAGGCCCACCGGATTGCCCGTGCCGTGGCGCCACGTTGCACGTGCGGCTTTTTCATAGTCGCTGCCCTTGCCGCTGGCGCAGGCGGGTAGCAATACCGGCGCCGCAGCGGACAGCAAAAACTGGCGTCGATTCATTTTTTTGTCCTATTCATGCCGCAGCGCCTCGATCGGATCCATGCGCGCGGCGCGGCGCGCCGGAAAATAGCCGAACACCATGCCGATCGCCGCCGAGAACAGCAGCGACAGCAGGTTGATCGCCGGGTCAAACATATAGGGCACTGCCATCACGCCGGACAGCACCCATGACGCGCCGGTGGCGATGATCACACCGACGATGCCGCCCAGCGCGGAGAGCACCACGGCCTCGATCAGGAACTGCATCAGAACTTCGCCTTCCAGCGCGCCCACCGCCAGGCGCAGCCCGATCTCGCGCGTGCGCTCGGTCACGCTGACCAGCATGATGTTCATGATGCCGATGCCGCCGACCAGCAGGCTGACCGCTGCCACCGCGCCCAGCAGGCTGGTCAGGACGCCCATGGTGCTGGAGAGGGTGTCGGCGAGCTGCTGGGTGTCGAAAATGTTGAAGTTGTCGTCATCGGTCACGGCGAGGTGGCGGCGCTCGCGCAGCAACTGGCGCAGGCTGGCTTTCAGCGGGGCGCTGTCACTGCCATCCTCCATCGACACCAGCAGCGCGCCGACCTTGCGGCTGCCCGTGACACGCCGCTGCATCGTGTGCAGCGGCAGCAGCACCGTATCGTCCTGGTCGCCCATGCCGCCCTGTCCCTTGGCCGCGAGCACGCCGATGACGTCGCAGGAGAACTGCTTCACGCGCAACTGCTGACCCAGCCCGGTCTGACCTACGGTGCCGCCCCACATTTCGCGCCGGACCGTCTCGCCGACGATGCACTCGGCCGAGCCAGCCAGTTGCTCATCAGGCGCGAACACACGCCCGCTGGCAAGCTGCCAATTGCCGGTGTAGAACCAATCGTTTGTGCTGCCGACGATGGTCGTGGACCAGTTGCGACCGTTGGCCACCACTGTGGCGGTGGCGCGGCCCTGCGGCGCCACCGCAGCCACGCCGCCGATCTGCGCGGCGATGGCCTCGCCGTCGGCCTCGACGAATTGCGGCACGCTGCCGCCGCCGCCACCGCCGATGCGCTGTCCCGGGCTCACCATCAGGAGATTGGTGCCGAGGCTGGTGATCTTTTCTTCGATCGCCTGCGTGGCGCCGTTGCCCAGGGTCACCATGGTGATGACCGCGCTGACGCCGATGACGATGCCGAGGATGGTGAGGAAGGAGCGCAGCATGTTGCGCTGGACCGACCGCAATGCCAGCATGAACACATTGAACAGCATCAGGTGGTCTCGGCCACGCTGAGTCCGACCGGCGCGGCAGTGATCGGATGCGGGTTCGCCATATCCTTTGCAACAAGGCCGTCGACGAAATGCACCATGCGCCGCGCGTAGGCGGCCATGTCCGGCTCGTGCGTCACCATCAGCACGGTGATGCCATGATCCCTGTTCAGTGCCAGCAGCAGCCCCATGATTTCGTGACTGCGTTTGGTGTCGAGGTTGCCGGTCGGTTCATCTGCCAGCACCACCGCCGGTTCGGTGGCGATAGCGCGTGCGATCGCGACGCGCTGCTGCTGGCCGCCGGAGAGTTCGGCGGGCGTGTGTTTCTCCCAGCCGGCAAGACCGACCTGTTGCAGGGCTTTCGCCGCCGCCGTGCGTCGCTCTTTCGCGCTGTCACCGCGATAGAGCAATGGCAGTTCGACATTCTCCTGCGCCGAGGTGCGCGCCAGCAGATTGAAACCCTGAAAGACGAAACCGAGAAAGCGCCGGCGCAGACGTGCACGCTGGTCGCGCTTCAATGCTTCGACATGCGCGCCCTTGAACAGATACTGGCCGGCGGTCGGCGTGTCGAGGCAGCCCAATATATTCATTGCGGTGGATTTGCCCGAGCCGCTCGGTCCCATGATGGCGACAAATTCGCCGGCGGTGATGTCGAGATCGATGCCCTTCAATGCCATCAACTCGGCTTCGCCACTGCCATAGCGCTTGGTCACGCCGAGCAACCGGATCAGCGGCGGGATCACTGCGCGCCCGCCGTTTTCTGCGCAGTGACGACCTGCATGCCGGCCTTCAAGTCGCCGCTCGTGATTTCGGTCATGTGGCCGTCGCTGATGCCGGGCACCACGGCCACGGAGACAGGCTTCGCGCTGGCATCCTTACCGTCGCCAGGCAGCACCCAGACCTGACGTGCGCTGGCCGTGCTCGCCGTGTCGGCAGCACCTTTGCGCGTGCTTTCGCTCTTGGGCCGACCGAAAGAGATGCCCGACGCGATGCCCTTCTTCACGCTAGCGGCAGCCGCAGTGGGCGTGTAGCGCAGCGCCGCGTTGGGTACCATCAGCACGTCACTGCGTTGCGCGGCGACGATCGTGGACGTGGCGGTCATGCCCGGGCGCAGACTGAGGTCGGCGTTGTCGACGTCGAGGTAGGTCAGATAGGTGACGACGTTGTCGGTGATGGTCGAACCGAAGCCCACGCGCGTGATGCGCGCCGGGAAGCTGCGCGTCGGGTAAGCGCTGACCGTGAAGGTGGCGGCCTGCCCTAGTTTGACCTGACCGACATCGGCCTCATCGACATACACCCACACGCGCACTTTTTGTAAGTCTTCGGCCACCGTGAACAGCGTGACCGCCTGCAATGACGCCGCCACGGCATTGCCGGGGTCCACGGCGCGCGTGAGTACCATGCCGTCGTCGGGTGCCACGATCGACGACTTGGACAGGTTGATCAGGTCGGTGGCCAGCGCCGCCTTCGATTGGTTCACGCCTGCCATCGCACTGTCAGCCGCGCCGACGGAGCGGCCCAGGGTGGCGCGCGCCGTGTCGAGTTCGGTCTTGGCCGGCACCTCGCCGCCGGAGACGCGCGCTACCTCTTCCAGCCGCGTCAGCGTGGCGCGCGACTCCACAACTGTGGCCGCCGTCTGGGCCACCAGCGCCTGGGCTGCGGCCAGCGCAGCGCGCGAACTCGCCACTTGGTCCTTCAGCTTGGCCGGGTCTAGAACCACCAGAACCTGGCCCTTCTTGACAATGTCGTTGACGTCGACATTGACCTTCAGCACGGTGCCCGAGAGTTCGCTGCCGATGTTGATGCTGCGCGTGGGCTGGATCGTGCCGTTGGCCGTGACGCTGAGCGTGATGTCGCCGCGGCCCACGGTCACTGTGGTGTAGCTTGGCGCTGCATTGGCGGCTTTGGCGATCAACCACCACCACACGCCGCCGGCAATCAGCAACATGGCAATCAGCGCGACCCACAGCACGCGCCGCCGATACCACGGGCGCGCCGCCGGTTCGTCGAGCAGGGTCGCCAGATCGATCTTCGGCTCGGGGGCGGGGGCTGCACTGGCGGTTGTTTCGTTCACGGCGGCCATCTGCGGTTGGAATCTTCTGCGGGAATCGGATACGGTGTGGAAGCGTCGGCGGTCCAGCCGCCGCCGAGCGCCTTGTAGAGGCGCACATGATCGGCGCCGAGATCGGCGCTTGAACTTGCCACGCTGTCCTGCGTCACAAGCTGGGTGCGTTGGGTTTCAAGCACCACCTGGAAATCGATCAGTCCGCTGGCGAAGCGCTGGCGCGCCAACTGCGACGCATTGGCTGCCGCATCGGCGGCGTTGCGCAGACTGGCGAGACGCAGGCGGTCGTTGCGCAATGCGATCAACGCATCTTCGACATCCTTCAGCGCCGTCAGTATGGCGGCTTCGTAGGTGACGCCGGCGTTGTCGAGCGCCGCCTGTTGCGCGCGCACCTGCGCGCGCAGACCGCCGCCGTCGAACAGCGGCAGCGCAACGCTCGCCAGCAGGGCGCGCACCACCGAGGCGCCGCTGGTCAGCGTATCGAGCGCGAATGACCCCAGGCCCAGCGAACCGCCGAGCGAGAAATCGGGCGCGCGCGCGGCTTTGGCCTGCGCAACGCGCGCCATCGCTGCCGTCACCAGCCATTCAGCGTTGCGCACATCCGGTCTTTGGCGCAGCGTTTCGGCCGGAATGCCGAGCGCGACATCGTCGGCAGATTGCGGCACCGGGCCGCCGGCCGCCAGCAGCTTCGACAATGCGGCCGGCGGCTGACCGGTCAGGACACTCAGCGCGTGCCGCGTCTGTTCGACCGTGGTTTGCAACAACGGCAATTGCGCGCGCGTTTGTTCTGCCGCCGCACGCGCCTGCTCCGCCTCCAGCACGGTAACAAGGCCGGCCTGCTGCCGCCACTGCGTGATCTGCAAGGTGTCGAGCTGGCTGGCGAGATTGGTTTCGGCGATCGTCGTGCGCAGCTGCGCGCCGCGCAGCGTGATGTAATCGAGCGCGACCTCCGCGGCGATCGACACCTGCACATCGCCGAGGCTCGCCGCACTCGCCTGCGCGGTGGCGTCGGTGGCGCGCAAGGCGCTGCGATTGGCACCGAAAATGTCGAGTTCCCACGCGGCATCGAGGCTGACATTAAAGCTGTTGACCGGGGCCGTATTGCCGGTGCTGTTGCGCTGCGCCGACGCGGATGAATTGAGCGAGGGGTAGAGCAGAGCGGCCGAGACATCGCGCAGTGCGCGTGCCTGCCGTAACGACGCTTGGGCGATTCTGACGCTGGTATTGGCTTGCAGCGCCTGCGTCACCAGCGAGGCGAGGATGGCGTCGTCGAAGCGCAGCCACCAGCGGTTCAGGGTCGCTGCACCGTCGGGCGCAGCAACACCGGTTACCGACCATGCGGGCGGCACCGTGATGGTAAGCGGCGGCCGCGCCGGCGCCAGCCCGCCGGCACAACCGGGCAGGAGCGGCAGCATAAGCGCGATCAGCGCCGCGCGCGCGGCGGGTCGCGGCGAAATCATTGCAGGGATGCAGCAGCCTAGGCTGCTGCGGCGCGGGCGACCGGCGGAAAATCCGCGCCGCGCGCGACTGCTTCCCACGCCGCGTATTGCTGCCGCAGTTCATCGAGTTTGGCGGTGGCGGCGTTGTAGGCGTCGTTACCGAGCAGCAGATGATGCGGCGGATTCAGCGATTCGACCGCCTTGATGATGGCACGCGCCGCGCGCACCGGATCGCCCGGTTGATGGCCGGAACTGGCGCGCACTTCGCGGCGCCAGATGCCGGCGGTGGCGGCGTAATCATCGATCACGTTTTTGCTTTCATTCGCCGAACGGCCGGCCCAGTCGGTACGAAAGCCGCTCGGCTCGACCAGCATGACGCGGATGCCGAGCGGCTCGACTTCCTGCCACAGCGCCTCGGACAAACCTTCGACGGCGAATTTGGTCGCGTTGTAGTAGCCGATCGCCGGAAAGGAACGCAGCCCGCCAATTGATGACAGGTTGACGATGAAGCCGCGGCGCCGCTTGCGCATGCCGGGCAGCACGCCGTGAATCATGCGCGCGAGGCCGAACACATTGATCTCGAACATTTTGCGCACTTCGGCTTCCTCGCTCTCTTCTACCGCGCCGAAATAGCCGATGCCGGCATTGTTGACGAGGACGTCGATGTGGCCGAATTTTTCCTCGGCGGCGGCCACAGCATGTTCGACCTGATGCCGGTTGGTGACGTCGAGCCTGAGCACCAGGGCGTGGCCGAGCGCGGCCAGATCCTTCAAGTCGTCGGGGTCGCGCGCGGTGACCACCGTGCGATAGCCGGCAGCCAGCGCCAGTTTGGCGATTTCGCGGCCGAAGCCGGTGGAACAGCCGGTGATGAACCAGACCGGCGTTTCGGTAATGACGAGTTGTTGGTTGGCGGTAGTCATGATTGTTGGCCCCTGGTTTTTTTCAACGAGTTCATGCCGGTGCCGCCATCGACGCGATGCGCACCAGCTTCTTATTGACGAATTGCTGAATGCCCATGTCGCCGAGTTCGCGTCCGTAACCGGAATTCTTGATGCCGCCGAAAGGGAACTGCGCTTCGGTCCAGTCGATGTTGTTGACGAACATCATGCCGGTGTCGACGCCGCTGGCCACGCGCTGGCCGCGCGCGGGATCCTTGGTGAATACCGAGCCGCCGAGACCGAAATCGGAGTCGTTGGCAAGCGCGATCGCAGCGGCTTCATCCTTGACGCGGAAGAACAGTGCGACCGGGCCGAAGAATTCGGCGCGGAATGCCGGGTTGTCGGGCTTCACGTCGGTCAGGATGGTGGTTTCCATGAACGAGCCCGGGCGGTCGATGCGCTTGCCACCCATCAGCACCCTGGCGCCGTGTTTGACCGCGCTTTTGACCTGCTTGAGCAGATCGAGCAGTGCAACCTCCTGCGACATCGGGCCCTTGGTGGTTTTTTCGTCCATCGGATCGCCGGGCTGTTGCAGGGCGAGGGCGGCCTGGAACTTTTCGAGAAACTGGTCGGCAATCGAATCGAGCACGATGAAGCGCTTCGACGCGCAGCAGGTCTGCCCCTGGTTGTACATGCGGCCCCACACCGCCCACGGAATCGTTTTATCAAGATCGGCATCATCGAGCACGATGAAGGCATCGCTGCCGCCGAGTTCCATCGAAGAGGGTTTGAGTATCCCGCCGGCGCGGGCGGCAACGCTGCGGCCGGCTTCGACGCTGCCGGTCAGCGCCACGCCCTTGACGCGCGGGTCGTCGATGACCGCGTCGGACTGCGCATGCGAAATCAGCAGATTGGTGTACAAGCCCGCCGGCGCGCCGGCGTCTAGCCACAGTTTTTCGAACGCGATCGCGCATTGCGGCACGTTGCTTGAATGCTTGACCACCACCACGTTGCCGGCCATCAGATGAGGGCCGGCGACGCGCGCCAGCTGGTAGAAGGGAAAGTTCCACGGTTCGACGCAGAATATGACGCCGATCGGACTGCTCTCCATGTGCGCTTCGCCGCGCGCGGGATTCAATTTCGCCGGCGCCAGAAAAGCTTCGGCGTTTTTGGCGTAGTAATCGAGAATATTGCCGCTGAAGTTGACCTCGCCGCGCGCTTCGTCGATGCGCTTGCCCATTTCCAGGGTGGCGAGTTTCGCAAACGCATCAACGTTGGCGTGCATCAGCGCAGCGGCTTTGGAAACGATGGCTGCGCGTTCCTGATAGCTCTTTTGCTTCCAAGTCTTGAAGCAGGCCGCCGCGGCTGCGAGCTTCGTTTCCAGTTGTTTGTCGGTGAGTTCCTTGAAGGTCTTGAGGGTCTTGCCAGTGG
The DNA here is from genome assembly GCA_903889565.1 of uncultured beta proteobacterium. Taxonomy (GTDB): domain Bacteria; phylum Pseudomonadota; class Gammaproteobacteria; order Burkholderiales; family SG8-41; genus PALSA-1004. The sequence goes on along the minus strand of CAISYC010000066.1, from coordinate 144,363 downwards.
CGGGGTTGATGCTCTGGTAGGTCATGGCGGGAGTCTTTCAGGCGGATGGTTGGGAAATGAGATGCGTTGTGCAGGTGCGGCGGAAATCAGGTTTCGATCAGCACCTTAAGCGCCTGCGTTTTGGCGGCATGTGCGAAGGTTTCATACGCTTCCAGAATCTGTGCGAGCTTGAAACGGTGGGTGATCAGCAGGCGCGGATCGAATTTGTGCGAGCGCAGGATGTTGAGCAGCATCGGCGTGCTGACCGTATCGACGAGGCGCGTGGTGATGGTGACGTTGCGGTCCCACAGGTTTTCAAGGTGCAGATCGACCTTGCTGCCGTGCACCCCGATGTTGGCGATGGTGCCGCCGGCGGCGACAAGCTTCTGGCACAACTCGAAGGTCGCCGGAATGCCGACAGCCTCAATGACCGTATCGACGCCGCGCCCATTGGTCAATTTCAATACCGCCTCGACCGCTTTGCCGTCGGCGCTGTTGACGGCGGCGGTGGCGCCGAATTTCATTGCGACTTCAAGGCGGTTTTCATCGAGATCGATCATGATGATTTCGGCCGGCGAATAAAACTGCGCGGTAAGCAGAGCGGCGAGTCCGATCGGCCCTGCGCCGACAATGGCGACGGTGTTGCCGGGCTGCACCTTGCCGTTGAGCACGCCGCATTCGAAACCGGTCGGCAGGATGTCGCTCAGCATCACCAGTGCTTCTTCATCGGCGCCGGCAGGTATGTGGTACAGGCTGCTGTCGGCGTACGGCGTGCGCACGTATTCGGCCTGCGTGCCGTCGATCGTGTTGCCGAGTATCCAGCCGCCGGTGCTGCAGTGCGAGTACATCAGCTTGCGGCAGAACTCGCACTTTCCGCAGGCGCTGATGCACGAAATCAGCACGCGGTCGCGCGGTTTGAATGCGGTGACGGCGGAACCGACTGTTTCGATGACGCCGACGCCCTCGTGGCCGAGGATGCGACCGGGCGGGCAGCTCGGTACATCGCCCTTGAGGATGTGCAGATCGGTGCCGCAAATCGTGGTCCTGGTTATTTTGACGATCGCATCGGTGGGCGCTTCGAGCACCGGAATCGGGCGTTCTTCAAGAGCCTTCTGGCCGGGGCCGCGATAGACAAAAGCCTTCATTTGCGCAATTCCGGTTGGTGGTGTTGCGGGCGAGCGTGGCGAATCGGTGCAGTGGTGGAGAATCGCGCGCTTCGATTGCGGGGTCTGTACGCTGACGAACAGAGCGCGCAGTGGCGGTCGCGCACACTCGCCAAATTCTTGGAGTGAGCGTGATGAAAACTCTGCCGGTTGTTCCGATCGTTGCCGGCCGTGCCGGCGTGCGCGAATAGTGGGCCCCCGGTGAAGGCGCTGCGCCGGCATGCCGAACGTCACCGTACCTATCGCATTGGCTGGTTGCGCGCCGCGGTGCTGGGCGCCAACGATGGCATTGTCTCGACCGCGAGCCTGGTGGTCGGCGTCGCGGCGGCCAGCGCGAGCCACGGCAATATTCTAATCACCGGCATCGCCGGTCTCGTTGCGGGATCGATGTCGATGGCAGCCGGTGAATACGTCTCGGTGCATTCGCAGGCGGACACCGAGAAAGCCGACCTTGCGCGCGAGAAAGCCGAGCTTGATACCGAGCCGGCCGCCGAGCATCGCGAGTTGGCGGCGATTTACGTCAAACGCGGTCTCGAGCGCGCACTGGCTGGACAGGTTGCCACCCAATTGATGGAGCACGACGCGCTCGGCGCGCATGCGCGCGATGAACTCGGCATTTCAGAAACGCTGAGTGCGCGTCCGATCCAGGCCGCGCTTGCGTCCGCCGCCAGTTTTGCGGTCGGCGCGGCATTGCCGCTTGCGGTGACCGCCGTCGCGCCGGCGAACGGATTGCTGTTCTGGGTAGCGGGCAGCTCGCTGGTGTTTCTCGCGGTGCTCGGGGTGGTTGCCGCGCGCGTCGGCGGCTCCGGCGTATTGATCGGTGCCTGGCGCGTGACCTTCTGGGGCGCGCTGGCGATGGCGATTACCGCAGGGGTTGGCGCATTGGTCGGTACGGCGGTTTGAACACAACGCGAATCAATTTTCCACAGTGTGCGTTGGCGAACAGAGTGTGCAATGGCAAACGCCAACAATGAACGCACTCACAACAATTCGCCGAGCTGACGGACCGTTCGAAGTGATGTGCGGAAACTCCCGGCATGTACAAATGCAAAGGAAATGAAAATGAAAATGAAACTTAATATATTGCGCAGCGTCGCGCTGGCCGCACTGTTGACGGGCCTGTCTGCGGCGGCCGTCGCCGCCGGCCCGCTCGATCCCGCGCCGGAGGCGGCGATTTCCGCTGTAAACGGCGGGCTGAATGAAGAGGAGCGCGCGAAGGTTGCCGCCGAATTCCCGGAGCACCGGCTCGAACTGCTGTTTGCGGGCAAGGGCACGCCGAATGAATATCTCGCCGACATCAAGGTGCAGATCAAGGATCAACGCGGAAACATCGTACTCGACACCGTGTGCGACGGCCCGTTTCTGCAGGTAAAGATGCCCGACGGCCGCTATCAGATCATTGCCGCCAGCGAAGGCGTGCTCAAGCAACAGACAGTTCAGGTGCTCTCCGCCAAGGCCCAGCGCGTCGTGTTTATCTGGTAAGCGCCGGCCGGTTTTGCGGGCGTCTTCCACGCCGGGCATTGAATGACAACAGGAGTTCGTGATGGGCAAGCTGGTGGATGTATTGCAGGGTGTGCCGCTGTCGCCTGCGCGGCAGCAGGACGTGGCGGAGCTGGATCGCGAATTATCTGACCTCGAAGTGCGCGAACAGACGCTCGACGATGAAAATCATCTGTTGCGCGACGCTGCCGGCGCCGCCGGCCGCGGCACCGTCGACGGTGACGACACGCTCTCCGTACTGACCGCGGAACTGCTCGCATCGATGGCGGAAGCGGCGACGCCCAAAGACGAACTGTACAAGCGCATGGGAATAATCGCCGCGCACGGCAATCGCCATCTGGACGTTCTCATCGGCAGACGGTTTATCGCGCCTGGTGACGCGCGCGAAGTTGCCGGGATTTACAGGGCCACCGCTGAGGGGCGCGCCTACCTTCTACGCAATTGCAGCGCGCGGCCCGGCGAACCGGGCGTTGCGGGAGTCACCACCGATTAATCAGGACTTGAGGTCGGCGCGCGTCGGCACCGGCATTCGCTTTTAATTCGCACCATCAATCTGAACTGGAAAATAACGTGAAAAAATTCCCGATTGCCGTCATTGTCGGCAGCCTTCGTCGCGAGTCTTTCAACCGGAAGCTCGCCACCGCATTGGTCAGGCTGGCGCCGCCGAATTTCACTTTTACGCAATTGCAGATCGACGACCTGCCGCTCTACAACCAGGATGACGATGGCCGCCAGGCGGAATCCGTCAAGCGGTTCAAGGCGGAGGTAGGCGCCGCGCGCGGTGTGCTGTTCGTGACCGCCGAATACAACCGCTCGATACCGGGCGTGCTGAAAAACGCACTCGATCACGCCTCGCGCCCGTACGGGCAAAGCGTGTGGGGCGGCAAGCCGGCCGGCGTGATTGGCGTCTCGGTCGGCGCGATGGGCACGGCGATGGCGCAGCAGCATCTGCGCAATGTGCTCGCCTATCTCGATATGCCGGTGCTCGCGCAACCCGAAGCCTTCATCCATGCCAGCGACACCCTGTTTGACGACGCCGGTCATATCGGTGCCGGCAGCAAGGCGTTTCTGCAGAAGTGGCTGGATCATTACACGGCGTGGGTAGAAAAGTACGCCGCCTGAGCCGCCGTCCGGACGCGGTGGCCTGTTTCAAACCGGAAGCGGAACCGCCGACCTCACAATTCTCTTAACCAAGGAAATGACAACATGAAGAACGACACGCAATTGCAGCAGGACGTTATGGCAGAGCTGAAATGGGAACCCGCGATCAATGCCGAACAGATCGGCGTCGAGGTCAAGGATGGCGTGGTAACGCTGGCCGGACATGTCAGCAGCTATGGCGAGAAGTGGGATGCCGAGCGCGCGGCACAACGCGTTGCCGGCGTCAGGGCGCTGGCGGTTGAAATCGACGTCAAGCTCGGCGGCTCGTCGCAGCGCATCGATGCGGACGTCGCGCGCGCGGCGCAGAACGTACTCGAATGGACGACCTATCTGCCCAAGGATGCGGTCAAGGTCATGGTCGAGAACGGCTGGCTGACGCTCTCCGGCGATGTGGATTGGGGATTTCAGCGCGAGGCCGCGGGCAGCGCGGTGCGTTATCTGATGGGTGTCAAGGGTGTCAGCAACAATATCGGCATCCGCACGACGGTGACGCCTGCAGCGGTCAAGTCCGATATCGAGGCAGCGCTGAAGCGGCGCGCGCATGCGGATGCCAAAAACATCGCGGTCGATGTGCAGGGCGCCAACGTGACCCTGTCGGGCTCGGTGCACAGCTGGTCGGAGCGCGATCTGGCGCGCGACTCGGCATGGGGCACACCCGGCGTTCGCGAGGTGGTGGACAACATGTCCATCGCGCAATAGGCAACGAATTCGCCACTGAAGCCGCAGGCGCTTTGCCTGCGAGCCAATGCAATCAACCGGAGTCATCACATGCAAAACGACAATGCGCCATTTTTTATTTTCAATACCCACGTCGAAGCGGAAGATGCGATCAAATCGCTCAGCCGCGCCGGTTTCGATCTCAAGAAGCTGTCGCTGGTCGGCAAGGGCTATCACAGCGAGGAACACCCGCTCGGTTTTTATACGACCGGCGACCGTATCAAAACCTGGGGCGGCATCGGTGCCTTCTGGGGCGGCATCTGGGGTTTGCTGCTGGCGCCGGCGGTATTTTTTATTCCGGGCCTCGGTCTGATCGCGATGGCGGGGCCGGTGGTGGCAACACTGGTCGGCGCGCTCGAAGGCGCGGTGGTGGTCGGCGGTGTGTCGGCACTGGGTGCGGCACTGATGCAGATTGGCGTGCCGAAAGATCAGGTCATGAAGTATGAGACTGCCCTCAAGGTCGACAAGTATGTGCTGATGGTTCACGGCAGCGCCGAGGAACTGGCCAAGGCGCGGTCCGTGCTTGCCGGCGCAAAAGCGCTCGAAACGGCATAAGCGGCGGATCACGCGCGGCGATTCTGCCCGATCGATTGCCGCGTGTCGTGACATGTTTTGAACACAGGCATGTTTATCACAAATAAAAAAGCTGGTTTATGCGCGTTGGCGCACGGTGCCCCTGCAATCGCCAGCGTAATTTGACGGTGTGAATCGCATCCCGCCTGCGCGATTACACTGCGCAGTCATTCGATGGTGGGCGGCCTCATTACCTTACCGACAAGCAAAGGAAACATCATGAAACAAGCAATCCAGTTTTCACGAATGATCAAACGCCCGCTTTTATTGGCAATCGCTGCCAGCTTTGTCGTCGCCGGCTGCAATTCAACACCGCCCGCGCCGCAGGCTGCACTTGAGGCGCCGCGCAGTCTGGTTGGTCCGCGGGGGCCCGATGGTCCCGCCGGCCCGGTCGGCATGCAGGGTCCGGTCGGTGCCACCGGCGCAACCGGTGCTGCATTGGCTGGTCCGCGGGGCGCAGATGGTCCTGCCGGCCCCGCCGGTATCGCCGGTCCGCAGGGGGCGACAGGCGCGCGTGGAGTGGCAGTGGTCGGTCCGGCCGGTGCTGCCGGTGCGGCGGGTCCCGCCGGCGCGCAGGGTGCGATCGGTAATACCGGTATGCAGGGCGCGAGCATTGCAGGTCCGGCCGGAGCGACCGGTCGTGCCGGTGTGGCGGGTGTGCAAGGCGTTGCCGGCAGTGCCGGTGCGGAAGGTCCGACGCTGGTGGGGCCGGCAGGTCCGGCGGGGCGTGTCGGCATAGCGGGGGCGCAGGGCGCAACGGGTTCGACCGGCGCGCGCGGCAATACCGAGATGTCGGGTACGGTCGGCGCAACCGGCCGTACCGGCGAGATCGGTGCGCAAGGCCCGGTCGGTCCGACCGGTGCGCAAGGTCCGATCGGTGTTGCGCCTTAAGCGGCATTGCAAGACAAACAGTAACGGCGCGATCAAATGATCGCGCCGTTTTTAATTGTGCTGCGGCGAAGGGTCAAACAAGTCGCGCACCGGCTTCCCATGTTACATCGCAGCCTTGTGCGGCCGCGGCATTCAGCAGTTGCAGCAGCGGTTGCGCGCGTGTGGCGAGTTCGACGCGCGGCGGCGTGTATTCGTCTTCGAAATCCGCCTGCACGGCGGATTTCTGTTTTTCCGCGGGCGCCACCACGGCCAGCGCCTGCGTGAGTTTCGCAACCGCGGCGGGAATATCCGCCGCCAGCATTGCGCTGGGCACGGTGCCGCTGTGTCCGGCCATTTTCAGCAGCGAGATCGCGACGTCGCCGAACAGCGTGGTCGTGCTCCACGCATTACTGTGAAAAGTCACGAGCATGTTGTTCTCCCGCTAAAAATGATAGTTGCCGGCGCCAAACAGGCCGATCAAGCCGATCACGATCAGGTAAACGGCCACGATGGTATTGAGCAGGCGCGGGATGAAGAGGATCAGGATGCCGGCGATCAGCGAAACCAGCGGAGCGATGCCGAGGGTGATGTTCATGTGGGGGGGGCCTTTTTATGCGGTTATTTTTTTGAAAAGGCGGCGACCAGAATAGTGCCCGCGCCGCCAATGATCAACAGCCAGCCGAGCAGCGGCGGCAGCGATACGGTGTGCGTGGTGTCGGCAGTGGCGGTGATCGGCCCCACCTGCAGGACGTTTTCCTTCGTCGTGTAACTGTAGTGGTCGTAGCCGAGTGCGGCGGCGCCAAGAACGATTAACGCGACGCCGGTGAGCAGGGTCATTTTCATGCGGTGTTTTCTCCTGAAGTCGAGGCATTGAGCATTCGACGCCCCCTGACGGTTACATCTACGCGTATCGTGCGCCCGTTTCCGTGCGCTTGCGCACATAGCCGGCGCGGACGGCCGTTGTGTGCGACAACGCACAGAATGACCGGCTGATCGCCCCGACAATCGATGCCGATTCATCGTCCGCGACGGCTGCTTGCCGCGATCGCGGTGCGCGTTTGAACGTGGAGAATAAAAATGGGCGTCGGAACAATTATCCTGGTGATACTGGTGCTGATTCTGCTCGGTGTGATTCCAACCTGGCCGCACAGCCGCGGCTGGGGTTATGGACCCAGCGGCGGGGTCGGCTTGCTGGTAGTGATCCTGCTGGTGCTATTGCTGACCGGCCGTATTTGATCATGGCAACCGGCGGCGCCGTCAACGCGCTGACGCCGCATCGAATTCAGGAAGTGGCCGGCGACGGATTAATTCTGCAGCAGGCACCGTAGGCCGCATGGATCCGCGAGAGCCGCCATCATCTCCGGTCGCCGGTGTCCGCACGATGATTGCATCGCGCTGGTTCAAATGGACGGCCGCACTGTCGGTCGCGCCGTTTCTGCTTGTCGCGTTCTACATCGCACTGTTCGGCTGGAACTGGCTGCGTGCGCCGCTTGAGCATCAAGTCAGCAGGGCCACCGGCCGCAATTTTGCGATCAGGGGTGACCTTGAAATTCAGCTGTCGTTGCATCCACGCATCATTGCCAACGAAATCGTCTTCGGCAATGCGGCGGGCAGCACGCAGCCGAACATGGCCGAGATCAGGCGGCTCGATTTGCGCATCGATATTCTGCAACTGTTCGCCGGCAGCACCGTCTTTCCGGTGATGGCCTTGTCGGAGCCGCATCTGCTGCTCGAAGTCGGCAGCGACGGCACGCCCAATTGGCGCTTCAATGCCAGCGATAAAAACGCGCCGATTGAATGGCCGGTCATCGGCGCATTGACGATCGATCACGGCACTGCAATCTACCGCGACCCCGCCATCAAGACCGATCTCGCGTTTGAGGTCAAAACGCTGACAGACGGCAAGGATATTGCCGGGACCGGTCTGGCGATGACGGCAACGGGCCGCTTCAAAGGCCTGCCGACAACGCTGCATGCGCAGGGCGGCGCACTGCTCAGTCTGCGCAGCCGCGATCAACCGTACCCGCTCAAAGTGAGCGCGACACTGGGCGCAACCAAAGCCGTTATCGATGGTGTGCTGCTCGACCCTCTGCACCTGCGCGGCGAGCAGCTGAATTTCAAGGTCGAGGGCGGCGATCTCGCACAGTGGTATCCGATCATCGGCGTGCCGTTTCCGCCGACACCCGAGTACCAACTTGCCGGTTTTCTTGAGCATGCCGGTGATGTGTGGACCTTCCGCCGCTTCAAGGGCACGGTCGGCAAAAGCGATCTTGCCGGCGACTTTGCGGTGGATCGCGGCAAACACCCGCAAATGATCACGGCCATGCTGGTCTCGAAAAAATTGCGCATGAAGGATCTGGGCGGATTCATCGGTGCCGACAATGCCACGCAACCCGACGCGGTTGCGGTCGACAGCGGGCGCGTGCTGCCGGACAGCCCCTTCAATCTTGAAAAACTTCGCGCGGCAAACGCCGATGTTCATTTTCGCGGCGACAAAATCTTCACCGGAAAAATTCCACTCGAAAACATGAACGCGCATCTCATCATCAACGACGGCGTGCTCAGGCTTGCACCGCTCGATTTCGGTCTTGCCGGCGGCAGTCTCGTGATGCAACTCGAAATGGACGGCCGGCAGTCGCGCATCGCCACGCGCGCCGAGCTCACCGCCAAGGGCCTGCGTCTGGAGCGCATGTTCCCGGCAGCGAAGCTGGCTGCCGCCGACACCGGCGCGCTGGGCGGCCGTGCCAGACTCGAAGGCGGCGGCAATTCGATCGCGCAGATGCTCGGCGCCGCCAACGGCGAGGCGGCGCTGATCATGGACGGCGGTTCGGTCAGTGAATTGATGTTGAGAATGTCAAACCTCGATATCGCCAATTCGATCGCAGTCATGCTGGGCGGCGACCAGCAGGTGCCGATTCGCTGTCTGGTTGGCGATTTCAAAGCGATCAACGGCGATTTCACGGTCGATGCGTTGCTGCTCGATACGCCCAAGGTCAATATCACCGGCAGTGGGGACGTCACTTTCACCGACGAAACGTTGCACTTGCGGCTGGTTTCGCAGTCGAAGGGTTTCAGTCTCGCTTCGCTGCGCGGGCCGATCGCGATCAGCGGAACCTTCCGTAATCCGGCCGTGCATCCTGAAATGGGCGGCGTGATGGCGCGCGGCGGACTCGCCCTCGCGCTTGGCGCGGTGACGGCGGGCCTCGGTGCGCTGATTCCCTTGCTCGACTTCGGCAAGGGGCGCACGCGCGAAGGCGACAGTCGTTGCGCACTGCTGATGAACCAGGCGCGCGCCGATGTCGGCGTCAAGGCGGGCGACCTGCTGCCGCCCGCCGGCAAGTAATTGCGCAGGATGCGGGGCGCCATGTTCGCCGGTATGCGCGCCAGCGAACTGAAGCAGGCTTGAATAACGCGTACGTTCACTGTGTAACTTCGTGTCGCCGTCGTGTTCGCGGCGGGCGGCTTTCTTCAATACAGACTAAGGAATTCTCATGAAGGTTTCGATTCTCGCTGCAGCCGTTTTGATCGCGCTCGGATTGAGCGCCTGTGATCGTCCGACGGTGGTGACACCGCCGCCAGTTGTAGTTACGCCGGCCCCTGTGGTTGTTCCGGGCCCGCCGGGTCCTGCCGGTCCTGCGGGTGAAACCGGCGCCACCGGTGCCACCGGTGCAACGGCCGAAAAGGGTGCCACCGGTGCAACCGGCGCCACCGGTGATACGGGTGCGCAGGGCGAGCGCGGCAAGGGTGGCAGTACTGTGGTTGTCATTCCGGGTGCGCCGGCAAACAAATAGTTTTTGTCGGCATTCGTGGAGAGGCGGCGTTGCGCGATCCAGGCGCAATGCGGCCTTTTCGTTTGCCCGCACTCCGTGGCGATGCAATTGCGCGGTGATACCTCAGGGCCGGCGGGGCGCGTCGGCGCAATACGCCGCCAGTTCGTCGAGCACGATTTTCACGGCGCGATTCGCCGCCACCACACCACCATGAGGATCGTCGCTGGCCGTGCTGATCACGGCCTCGAATTCGCGCGTGGCGATGACGCGCCGCGTGGCGCTCTCGACGAGGGTGGCGCGCAGCGCAAAGCGAACCCGGCTGGGCGTGCTGAAAAACTCCTGCTGCAGGCGCAGAATTTCGATATCGAGGCGCAGTTCGCCGGACGCGGGGCTCGGTGTCTGCACCACCGTGCGAAAACCGCCGCTATTGCCGAGGGCGGCGACGAGCAGTGGTGCGAGCATGCGCGCCGGCGTGTCGATCCATTCATTGTTGGCAAAATATTCGAGTTGATCGGCACGCCGCGTATACATCATGCGCTGGCTGTCAAAGCCTGCCGCCGCCTGCGGCGGGCTGATGATCAATGTCGGCAGGTTGCGCCCGCTGCTCCGAATGGCCGCTGCGGCATTGGCGCTCGCATCGGGCGTGTAGGCAAGCGCGTAATAGTCGGGATGGGTTGCCGGCGCCAGTAGCGGCCGGATTGCGCTGCAACCGCCCAGCAGGATGAGTGCAGCAAGTCCAAGCAGCGCGCCACCGCGTCGCCAATCGCGGAGCCCGGTTCGCATGGCGTAATGCGCACTCATTTTGGCGCGCCTTTGCCGGTCTCTTCGCCCGGACCCGGCGGCACCGGCCGTCTGCCCAGCAGCAACCCGCCGGGGCTGCCTTCCATGCGTTCGCTGAGGCGCCGCAGCGAAGCCGCGAGCGCGGCCATTTCGCCGAGTACGCGTTCGAACTCGGGCAGTGTCTCGGCGGTGAAGCGTTTGATATCGGGACCGCTCGCATCCAGCGTGCGGCCGGCGCTGGCAGCGGCGAGTGCGGCTGCCTTGCCCATTTTTTCAACGGCGTCGGCGGCGTGCCCGATGCGTTCGATCACCGGGCCGAGTTCGGCGCTGGCCTGCGCGCTGTTATCCAGCGTGCGCGACGCATTGGTAATGCCGGCGTCGAGCGTGGCCTTGCGCGCCGCGAACGTCTGCGTGACCGCCGCCAGATTGGCGAGGATGTTCCTGAACGCCGCGCGGTTCTCGTCGCTGAGCACTGAATTGATGTTGCCCGCGGTGCTGTCGAGTTTGGCCAGCACCGTGGTCAGCATATTTTCCAGCCGCGCGCTGAGTGAGGGCTTGGTCTTGATCAGCGGGTATTTTTCGCCGGCGGCGGCGCGCAGTGGCGGTGAACCCGCCGCGCCGCCGCTCAACTCGACATAGGCGATGCCGGTCAGACCCTGGGTTTTCAGTACGGCGATCGTGCTCTCCCTGACCGGCGTGCCGCGTTCGATTGCGAACAGCAGGTTGACCTGCTCGGGATTGCCGGGCGCGAGCGTCACGCTGCGCACCTTGCCGACATCGACGCCGTAGTATTTGACCGGCGCGTTCAGGTTGAGGCCCGCCACCGATTCATTTTCGATCGCCGCGTAGAGATCGTATTTTTTCTGAAACGCGCCGCCCGAGGCCAGCCACAGCACGCCCGCGATCAGCGCCGCGCCGAGAACCAGCACGAATGCACCGACCAGCGTGTAGTTCACTTTGGTTTCGATGGCGGGTTCCCCGGTGTTGCGGCGGTTGTTGCCGCAGCCTGTCGTTCTTCTTGCCCCTCAGCCGCACGCCCGCGCGGACCGTCGAAAAATGTGCGGATCGCCGGCTGCTTCATTTGCGCGAGTTCGCGCATGGTGCCCACGCCCTGCATTTTGCCTTCCGCAAGCACGCCGACGCGGTCGGCGACCTGCCACAACAAGTCGAGATCATGCGTGATCATCACGATCGTCAGACCGAAGGTGTCGCGCAGCTTGCGCACCAGCGTATCGACGCCGTCAGCACTGTTCGGATCAAGGCCGGCAGTCGGTTCGTCGAGAAACAGCAATTCCGGATCGAGCGCGAGGGCACGGGCGAGCGAGGCGCGTTTTAGCATGCCGCCGCTCAATTCGGACGGATATTGCAGGCCGACTTCCGGCGCGAGGCCGGTCATGGCGAGCTTCCAGGCGGCGATTTCATCGATCAGCGGATCCGCCAGCGCGCTGTGTTCGCGCAGCGGCAGACCGACATTCTCGGTGACGGTCAGCGCGCCGAACAGGCCGCCGTGCTGGAACATCACACCGCAACGCCGGCGCAGCGCGAGTGCTGCTTCATCGTTGATGTGTTCGAGCGCGACGCCGAGCACATGGATCGAGCCGGCATCCGGCGTGTGCAGCAGGATCATTTCGCGCAGCAGGGTCGATTTGCCCGAGCCGCTGCCGCCGACGATGGCGAAGATTTCCGCACGCCTGATGTCGAGGTCGAGTCCGTCGTGCACGACATGCGCGCCGAAGCGGGTGGTGAGGCCGCGGATTTCAATGACTGCGGCGTTGTTGGCGGCGGCGGCTTGCATCACAGATCGAGCGCGCTGAAGGCGACGGAAAACAGGGCGTCAGCGACGATCACCAGAAAAATCGACTGCACGACGCTGCGCGTGGTTGAACGGCCGACGCTGTCGGCGCCGCCGCTCGTGCGAAAGCCCTGAAAGCAGCCGACCACCGCAATGATGGCGGCGAATACCGGCGCCTTGCCGATGCCGATCAGACAGGCGGTGGGACTCACCGCCTTGACGAAGCGGTCAAGGAATTCGCCGAAATCGACACCAAGCTGGGCGCGCGCCATGATCATGCCGCCGAACACGCCGAGGCCGTCGGCGAACACGGTCAGCAGCGGCATTGCGATCAGCAGCGCCAGTATCTTCGGCAGCACCAGCAGTTCCATCGGCGCGATGCCGATGGTGCGCATGGCGTCGATCTCCTCGGTAACCTGCATGGTGCCGATCTGCGCGGCATAGGCCGAGCCGGAGCGGCCGGCGATGATGATGGCGGTGATCAAGGGCGCGAATTCGCGCAGCATCGACAGGCCGACCAGATCAGCGACGAAAATGTTGGCGCCGTAGCGCCGCAACTGATCGGCGCCCTGATACGCCACCACAATGCCGAGCAGAAGGGACAGCAGGCCGACGATCGGAAGCGCATCGAAGCCCGCGCTGCGGATGTTGTAAAGGATGGGGCGCCAGCGCAAACGTGCCGGTTGCCTGATGCAACCGGCCAGCGTAACCGCGCATTCGCCGACGAAGCCCAGCAGGGCAATCGCCTGTCGGCTGGCGCTGTCGCAGCTGCGGCCGAATGCGGTCAGCGTTGAATCCGGCCTCGCTGCCAGCGCCACCGGTTTGTTCCGGGTCGCATCTACTTGCTGGCCGACCACTTCCAGCAGTTTGCTGAACTCCGTGCGCAGCGCGCGCAGCGTGACTGCCGCGCCGGCGCCGCGCAGTCGCCGCAGCAGTTTTTGCAATACCCAGGCGCCGGCGGTATCGAAGGCGTCGATGCCTGCGCCATCCATCACCAGCGTATGGCCCGCAGGCACCGACAGCGTTTCGAGCTCAGGCGCGATCGCGCCGATGCCGCGCGCGGTCCACCATCCCGACAGCAGAAATTCCTGCGGGTTCGCCTGATCGATGGCAGCGCTCTGAAATGGCGGGGAATCCATGAAGTGGGGGCAGAGTAGAGCAAAGCCCCGGCAGCGTATGTACGGCATCGCACAGAATTAACTGGCAGCTTCGACAACAATCCGCTTCACGTCGAAGCCTGCTCCATTGGCACATTGCCACTGCGTTTGACGCCGGCGCCAACATTATCGAACGGTTATTTGACGAATAAGGCGCAAAGACTGCGGCGAAAACCATGTTTACCTTCCGGCTTATTGCAAATCTGCGAGTGCTTCGTCAAGGAGAAGGCGCCTGACGATCAAACCAATCGCGCTGTTTGTCATGGCATGGATCGCTCTGGCCGTGACGCCGGCAATTGCGGCCGAGCCAATCGAGGCTGTTGCTGCAGTGAATGCGCGTTACCAGCAGGCGGTCGAACAGGCGCGCGAGGGCCAGACCGGCGCCGCGCTGGTGACCCTGAAGTCGCTGATGGCGGAAAATCCGCAGCGCCGCGATATCCGCAACGATTACGCGGTCATCCTGGGCTGGTCCGGCGAACATGCCGAGGCGCTGGCGCTCGTTGATCGCATCGACCGCACGACCGCTCCAGTCTATGTAATCGAAGGGCTCGCCGGTTCGGCGCGCGCGCTGCATCGATTCGAGTTGGCTGAAAGCCTGTATCGCGAAGCGATCGCGCGCGATCCTGCGCGCGTCGAGCCGCAAATCGGCCTCGCGCTGACACTGGCTGCCGCGGGCAGACTGGATGAGGCCGGCTCAATGATCGAACGCCTGCGCCTCGCGCAGCCGCGTCGCATCGACGTGCTCGAAGCCTTTGCGGAGATTGCGGTGCTGCGCGAAGACGATTTCGCTGCACTCGCTGCGTATCAATCGATCCTGCAGCAGCAGCCGAACCACCGCGACGCCCTGCGCGGCAAGATCCAGACGCTGTCGCGTCTGGGCACGCCGCAACTCGGCATCGAAATCGCCGATCAAAATGCCGGTGTACTGTCGGCCGATGAACGCGCGGCGATGGCCGCCGATCGAACCGCGCACCGGATCCGCTGGGGAGCAATCGCAGCAGACACCGGACGCGGTCTGGCACGCTTCGCAGTGATTGACGTCGCACTCGCCGACAGCGACGCCGCCGGCGCGCGCGCGCTTGACCGCAACGCAGAACTCAATGCGACCGAACGCCAGCTCGCGCTCGACCGCATCGGCGCGTTGCGCGAACGCTATCGCATGCGCGAGGCGGTCGCCTTGTATGGGGCGATGGCGTCACGGCCAGCGCCGCTGCCGGCCTACGCGCAGTCCGCTGCGGCGTCCGCCTATTTGTATCTGGAGCAGCCGGAAAAGGCGCGCGATTTGTATCGCGCTGCGCTGGCCGGCGATCCGGCCAATCTGGAAACGCGCATCGGGCTTTTTTATGCGCTGGCCGAAAGCGAAGACCACGCTGCTGCGCTGCGCGAAATTGACGCCGCAGTGGCAGCGACGCCGCAATGGATGGACGCATGGAGTCCGGCGACCGTGCACGAAAACCCGGCTTATGCGCGGGTGCTGTCGGCGCGGGCGATGGCGCCGTTGTTCGCCAACCAGCCGGGCGAAGCCGCCGAGCGGCTGCACATTTTGTCGGATCGCGCGCCTTACAACATGGAAGTGCGGACCGATTACGCGAGTGTCATGCGCGCGCGCGGCTGGCCGCGCAGGGCCGAACGGGAACTGACCTGGATACTGGCTGCCGATCCGGACAACAGCGGTGCGCTTGGCGAGCATGCCGGTGCATTGCTCGAAATGCGCGATTACCGCAAGGCCGAAGCTGCCCTTGCGCTGGCGCAGGCGGTGGCCGCCGAGGACGGCCGCGTTGTCAGGACGACGCGCCTGGCTCAGGTGCACGAGATGCGCGAACTGATTGTCGATGCGACGGTCGGCCGCTCGAGCGGCGGCGGCCCGGCCGGCACGCAGGATTACGCAGTCGATACGCGGCTTTACTCGAGCCCGTTCGATTACAACTATCGCGTCTTCGCCCACGCATTCGACGCGGAGGCGAAATTCGACAATGGTACCGGGCGGCGCAACCGCATCGGCGCCGGCCTTGAATACCGATCGACCTTGTTCGTCGCCACCGGCGAACTGTCGCAGGGCATCAACGCGGGCAATACGGGGATTGCCGGTTCGCTGGCGTACTCGCCGGATGACTTCTGGACCATCCGCGGCCGGCTCGATTCATCGACCAATGAAATTCCGCTGCAGGCGAGTCTTGCCGGTATCAATGCGCGCCTCGGCGCCGGCGAAGTCGTCTGGCAGGCGAACGAATCGCGCAGCGCCGCGGCCGGCTACGAGCGGATGAATTTCAGCGATGGCAACCAGCGCAATGCCGTGCAGGCGCGCTGGACCGAGCGCGTGATCGCCGGCCCCGTCTACAAACTCGAAGTGACCGGCGGTCTCTACGCATCGCATAACTCGCTCGCGAATACGCCGTACTTTAATCCGTCGAACGATTTTTCGCCGACGCTCGAATTCGCCAACGAATGGCTGCAGTGGCGGCGTTATACGCGGGCATTCCGCCATCGTCTGGTGGCCACGGTCGGCAGCTACAGCCAGCAGGGTTTCGGCAGCGGACCGGTATACGGCGCGCGCTATGAGCAGGAATGGGATGCCGATGACCGCTTGACCCTGCGCTACGGCATCGGCCGCACGCTGCACCCGTACGACGGTGTGCAGACCGCGCGCAACTTTCTCGATTTCGCGTTGAACTGGAGATTCTGAAGATGCCGCGCCTGCCGTTTGTTCGATGTGCAATCGCCGCACTGCTGCTGTTGATGGCAGGGGGTGTTGTCGCGCGCGATCCCGTCGCGGACTATCCGTACGAGGCCCCCGGCAGCTTTGTCGCGCTGTCGTATCACGAGGTGCGCGATGATGTGCGCGACTATCCCGATCCCTATGCCGTCGACAGCGCGGCGCTGGTGCGGCAATTCGCCTGGCTGCGCGGCAACGGTTATACGCCGGTGAGTCTCGACCAAATCATCGCCGCGCGCGGCGGCGGCAAGGCGCTGCCGGCAAAGGCGGTGCTGCTGACCTTTGACGACGCCTATCTGTCGTTTTACACCCGTGTCTATCCCTTACTGCTTGCATTCAACTATCCGGCCGTGCTCGCGGTGGTCGGGGCGTGGATCGACGACCGCCATGACAGCGTGCTGACCTACGGCGAAAAAGGCACCGTGGTCGCGGCGCAATTTCCGACCTGGCCGCAACTGCGCGAGATGGCCGATTCGGGGCTGGTCGAGCTTGCCTCGCACAGCTACGACCTGCACCGCGGCGTGCCGGCCAATCCGCAGGGCAATCTGCAGCCGGCGGCTACCGCGCGCATCTACGATGCGGCGAGCGGCGATTACGAGGACGACACCCGCTGGCACGAACGCGTGAGTGCGGATCTCGCGCACAGTGCGATGGTGCTGGAGCGTGAAACCGGCCGCCGCCCGCGCGTCGTGGTCTGGCCCTACGGCAGCTGCAACAACGAATTGCTGCGCATGGCCGGGGAGTGGGGCATGACGATCGCGCTGACGCTGGACGACGGTGCGAACACGCCGGATGTTCCATTGACCGCGCTGCGGCGAACCTTGATCGAACACAATCCGGCGCTGGCCGAATGGGTGGCCGAGGTACGCGGCCCGCGTCACCCTGAACCCGTGCGTGTGGTGGAAGTCAATCTCGACGACGTCTATGACGCGGATAACACGGTGCAGGAACGCAAGCTGTCGGTACTGCTCGACCGCATTGAGGTGCTCAAACCCACCCACGTTTATCTGCGTGCCACCACCGATGCGGACGGCGATGGCGTCGCCGACGGCGCATATTTTCCCAATCGGCACCTGCCCATGCGCGGCAATCTGTTCAATCGCGCGGCCTGGCAGCTCGCTTCGCGCGTGGACGTGAAAGTGTTCGCGGTGATGCCGGTGACGGCCTGGCGTCTGCCGCAGGACCGGATCGCCGAAGTCTACGAGGACCTCGCGCGTTACAACAATTTCGACGGGCTGGTGTTCGACGACGGACTGCAAAGCGGCGAAATGCAGGATGCCGACACGCTGGCGTTCACGCACCGGCTCGCGCTGCGGGCGCGCGCGGCGCGCGCGCCGCTGCAAACCGCGCGCACCACGACCCGCGGTCAGGGCATGGCCGCGCTCGCCGCCGAATACGATTTCATCACGCTGATCGAGGACCGCGCGGTGTTGCCGCCCGATGCGGTAACGGCGCGCAAGCTGGTTTATCTGCTGCACAGCACGCCGGCCTCAGGCAACGGGCGCCGGCTGGCGCGCCGCATGCGTGAATTGCAACGCGGCGGGGCGCTCAATTTCGGCTATTTCAACGATGACTTTATGCATGACAACCCGCCGCTCGCCGACGTCGCGCCGGCGCTGTCGCTGCGTGTCAATCCGCTCGCTCCTGCGCAGGTGAAACCATGATCCCCGATCCCGGCACCTCGCCGGTCGAGTTTTTCTCGGCCTATTCGTACTACTACCCCCTGTTCATGGCCTACCTGTGGATGACCGGCGCGGTGTTTTATTACTATCGCTACGAACGGCCGCCAAAGAGCCATCGCGATTTGCCCGGGGGCGGGTTGGAGACGCCGCCGCCGCTGGCCGAGTATCCGCTGGTCAGCATCATCGTGCCCTGTCATAACGAGGGACGTGATATCGAGGATACGGTCGAATATCTGCTCGCTTCCACCTATCCGAATTTCGATATTCTGCTGATCGACGACGGCAGCGGAGACGAGACGCGCACGATACTCGAATCGCTGGCGGCCCGGCATCCGGTAATCCGCGTGATTTATTGCGCGCGCAACCAGGGCAAGGCGGTGGCGCTGACCACCGCGTCATTGATGACGCCGGCTCAATATCTGTGCTGCATCGACGCCGATGCGCTGCTCGATCCCGAGGCACTGTCCTGGCTGATGGTGCATTTTCTGAATCCGCGCGTCGGCGCGGTGACCGGCAACCCGCGCGTGCGCAACCGCTCGACCCTGCTCGGCCGCTTGCAGGTCGGCGAGTTTTCTTCGATCGTCGGTTTGATTAAACGGGCTCAGCGCACCTATGGCCGGATTTTTACGGTGTCAGGCGTGGTCGCCTGTTTTCGCAAGGCGGCGCTGCATGACGTCGGCTACTGGAGCCCCGACATGCTGACCGAGGATATCGACATCAGCTGGAAGCTGCAGATCCGCCACTGGGATGTGCGTTTCGAGCCCAAGGCGCATTGCTGGATCCTTGCGCCGGAGACACTGCCCGGCCTGTGGGCGCAGCGACTGCGCTGGTCGATGGGCGGCATCCAGGTGATGATTAAGAACTGGCATATCGAGCACCTGTGGAAGGCGCGCCGCATGTGGCCGGTGCTGATCGAATATCTGATGAGCGTGGTCTGGGCCTACGCCATGCTGGTGATGGCGGTGTTGTGGCTGGCCGGACAGTTCGTTGAATTGCCGCCGGATTACCGCGTGCCCTCATTGCTGTCGGGCTGGAGCGGCGTCATGGTCGGCACCACCTGTCTGATCCAGATCGGCGTCAGTCTTGCGCTCGATTCGCGGTACGGCAGCGGCTCGGTGCGCAGTTTCTTCTGGATGATCTGGTATCCGCTGGCGTATTGGATGATCAACATGGCGACGACGATCGTGGCGGTGCCGCGCGCGTTGTTGCGCAATTCCAAAAGGAGGGCACGATGGACCAGTCCCGATCGCGGCATTCTGCCCTGAAATCGCCGCTGATCGAGCGCTCCGATCTGCAGTCGCCGCGTCAGCGCACGGTCTACGCCGCGCTGACGCTGGCGTTCTGGGCGTTCTGGTTTTATTTGTGGCTGCCGGTGCTGGCGCTGCTGGCATGGTCGTTGGGTGTGCAGCAGGCTTACAAATACATGATCGTGCTCGGCGGCTACCGCGATGTTCTGAACCTGCTCGGATTCTACGGCCTGATCATCTGGATGATGGGCGGCGCCCTCGTGCTGTGGGCACTCTACAACATTGTGCGTTTTGGCGGCGTCGAGAAACGCACCGCGCCGCTGCCGGTCACCACGCTGGAGATCGCGCGCGATTTCTGCCAGAGCGCACCGGCAGTCGCACGCTGGCAGAGCGAGCAGCGTCTTTATGTGACCCACGATCTGAAGGGCAACATTGCGAAGGTCGAAGCGCTGATCGACGGCGCAGCGGTGCCGATTTAGTGAAATGTTCAAAATGACATGCCTGCGGCGGCGTTTTGCTTTTGTAGCGCAGGCGAGCCGCCTGCAATTGTCACGGTATGCAGGCGGGTCGCCTGCGCTACGGGGGCGCAGCCGAAAATATCTGCTTCTTGCTTTTGCATTCCTGACATTGGTCAGTGCTGCCGCCGAACCAGACGAAGACCACCGCGCCTGGCAACACGGCATCGATTTGCTCAGAATCGGCGACCAACTGCTGCTGGTCTGGGGCAGCCCCGGCAATCCGCCGCGTGCCAATCCCGGCGGCGACTGGCAGCACGATATCTACACGGCATGGCTGAA
This sequence comes from uncultured beta proteobacterium, assembly GCA_903889565.1. Taxonomy (GTDB): domain Bacteria; phylum Pseudomonadota; class Gammaproteobacteria; order Burkholderiales; family SG8-41; genus PALSA-1004. The sequence continues at coordinate 124,462 of CAISYC010000066.1, read as the reverse complement.
ACCGGCGTTGGATGCCGCGGCCCTGCCGGTCGAGCCGCGATTGCTGGTGTCGCGGCCCGAGGCGCAGGAACCGCCGAGCGCGGCAATCAATTCGCGGGGCGCCATTCTGGTGACCAGCGAAGACGGCAGCGACGGCATCAATCAGTATGCGGGGCTGTGGGACAGCGCGCTTCACGTGCTGCGCAAATACCCGCTTATGATCAAGCGCGGCGGGCATTCCGGTCACGTTGCTGCATTGGGCGAAAATTTTCTGGTCGCTTACGGCGAGGGCTGGGTCGATGGCGGCGGGTTTCTCGATCGCGGTACCGGTAAAGACATCTATGTGCGCAGCGTCGGACCGGATGGCAAGCCGGGCGGTGAAAGCAAACTGTCGTCGGGTCATCGCGACGGCTGGCCGCTGGTGGCGGCCTCCGACCGCAACTGGCTGGTGGTATGGCAGCGTTATCCGCAGATGACGCTGCAATTGGCGTTGATCAGCGCTGCCGGCAATGTCATCGTGCAGCGCCAGATCATCGACGGCCTGCCGGTGCGCTATGCCTATGACGTCGAATTCGCGCCGGCGCTGGGCGCCTATGTGGTCGCCGGCGCGACCGGCGAAGAGGGCTTTGTCGGGTTGGTCGGTGTGAACGGCGAATTATTGAAACTCCAGCGCGGATTGCCGCCGATGGCGAGCGAGAGCCGCATCATCCTCGGCAGCGGCGGTGCGCAGACCATTGCCGTCTATCCGGTGCGGCCGCGCGGCGTGGCGGTGGTGCGCCTGGCCGCCGGGGCCATCGAACTGCTGCGCCTGATCGATCAACCCTATACATGGGATTACGCCGGCACCACCGGTGTGTTCGTTGCGCCCGATCAGGTTCTGTTTGCCACGCTTTCGATCACCGGCATGCGTCTGATCCCGGTCCGGATTCGCGATTGATATTGACGGCTTCTGTGTGCGCTTGCGTACAGAACCCGCGGTGCGGCCCGTTATAACGTGCCGGTTCGGTCCGCGCATGCAGGCGTTGGCGCCTGTATTCGATTGTCGCATCGACAGTACGTTAACGAACAGACTGCAGTGGCAACGGTGGGCAATCTCGCAGTCGGAACGCATTGGAATCCATTCGGAACAACCTGCGTTTTCCAAATTAACTTTCAGGAGCAGGCGATGAACAAGGATCAGGTCAAAGGGCGCGTCGAAGAAGCCACCGGCAAAGTCAAGGCCGCTGCCGGCAAGGTGGTCGGCAATCCGAATCTCGAACAAAAGGGCAGGGTTCAGCAGGCGGTCGGCAAGGTGCAGGCGGGCTACGGCGACCTCAAGGAAGCAGTCAAGAAAAGCACTTAATGCGGAACAAGGTTCAACCCGTTTCAAATCCATTCACCCAAGGAGAATCACATGCAATCGACCGGAATCAAGATGATCTGCCGTTTTCTGATCGCGTCATTTTTTTTACTGCAACTGCCGCTGGCCACCGCCGGCATGGTGGGCGCCGAGCAGATGCTTTCGGCCACGACCGTGCAGGCGGATCGCACTGTTGTTACCGCTGCGCTGACGCGCGCTGACGTGACGAGCCAATTGCAGGCGATGGGCGTCGATCCGAAACTCGCGCAGGATCGTGTCGCTGCCATGACTAACGATGAAGTGCATACCCTGGCGGGCAGGATCAATTCCCTGCCGGCCGGCGCCATGTGGGACGGCGGTTGGGTCGTGCTGCTGATCGTGGTCGGTCTGGTGGTGTATTTCACCTGGAAATGATTTTGTTGTTTCAGCAATGGTCACGGAGCGCCCGCCAGACGGCGGGCGTTTTGCTGCTTGTTGCAGTCCTCGGCGGTTGCGCGTCGATGGCGCCGCAGGCGGCAGTGTTGCGCGATGCCTGGCCGGCCGGTTTGCCCGAGCGCGTCGAGCTCACCGATGTGCCGTTCTTCCCGCAAGAGGATTACCAATGCGGCCCGGCGGCGCTGGCGACCTCGCTCGCCCATTTCAAGGTCAAGGTTACGCCTGACGATCTGGCGGCGCAGGTTTATCTGCCGGCACGCCAGGGCAGTCTGCAAGTCGAAATGCTGGCCACGCCGCGCCGCTACGGCATGGTGGCCTACCAACTCGCACCGCGGCTCGAGGATTTGCTGCGCGAAATCGCCGCCGGCACGCCGGTGATCGTGTTGCAGAATTTCGGCAACGCATGGCATTACGCGGTGGTGGTGGGTTACGACTATCCCAAAGGCGAGTTGATCGTGCGCTCTGGTCAGAAACAACGTCTGCTGATGCCATTCTTCGTGCTCGAATACACGTGGAAGAAAAGCGGTTATTGGGCGATGGTGACTCTGCCGCCCGCGCGCATTGCCGTCACCGCGACGGAATCGTCATGGCTGGCGGCCGTCGTCGCGATGGCGCGGGTGGCCGATGCGCCTGCAGTGCAGACGGCCTATGAAACGCTGCTCGCGCGCTGGCCGGACGACGTCACGGCCAGCGTCGGGCTCGCCAACCGTTTTTATGCGAACGGCGCGCTTGCTGCAGCCGAGGCCGTGCTGCGGCTTGCCGCCGACCATCATCCGGACTCGGTGGCGGTGCTGAACAATCTGGCACAGACGCTGTCGGACGAGGGGCGCAACGACGAGGCGCTGCTGTTGATCGAGCGCGCCGCCGCAATCGACGGGCCGTATGCCGGCGCCACGCGCGAAACCCGCGATCTGATTTTGCAGCGCCAGGGCGGCGCCCGCTGACCCGAATCTTTTCCTTGTGTGTGTCGCCGCACAGAGCGCGACGGTGAAACCGGCTATATCTGGTCCAGCCGTTTTGATGTCCCCCCACCCGGAACGGCACCAACATCTGAAGTATTTAGCGGAGCCACCGGCATGCCCCCAAATGATCTGGAATCTGCCGCCCCCGGGCGTGCGACTGCGAGCGACGCGGCGAGCATCGAGGTGCTGCGCGAAGAGGCGTTATTGAAAACCGGTGCGCTGCAGGACGCCATTCTGAACAGCGCCAATTTTTCGATCATCGCGACCGATGAAAAGGGCATCATCCAGTTGTTTAACATCGGCGCCGAGCGCATGCTCGGTTACGCCGCCGCCGAGATGGTCAACAAGATCACGCCGGCGCATATCTCGGATCCGCAGGAGGTCATCGCGCGCGCGGTGGTGCTGAGCCAGGAACTCGCCACCGCGATCACGCCGGGCTTCGAAGCGCTGGTGTTCAAGGCCTCGCGCGGCATCGAGGACAAATACGAACTGACCTACATCCGAAAGGACGGCAGCCGTTTTCCGGCGATCGTGTCGGTCACCGCGCTGCGCGATGCTGCCAACAACATCATCGGTTACCTGTTGATCGGCACCGACAACTCGGCGCGCAAGCAGGTCGAGGAACAGCTGCGCTGGACCGAGGAGAGCTTTCGCCTGATGGTGGAGAGTGTGAGCGACTACGGCATCGTGATGCTCGACCCGGCGGGACTGGTGGTGAGCTGGAACAGCGGCGCGCAGCGCATCAAGGGCTACAGCGCCGAGGAAATCGTCGGCCAGCATTTTTCGCGTTTTTATCCGCGCCAGGATATCGACAGCGGTGCGCCGCAGCGCGATCTCGATGTCGTCACCACCAAGGGCCGCTTTGAGGACGAAGGCTGGCGCGTGCGCAAGGACGGCTCGACCTTCTGGGCCAACGTGGTGTTCACCGCGATCCGCGACCAGATGGGCAATCTGCGCGGCTTTGCCAAGCTGACGCGCGATCTGACCGAGCGGCGCAAAGTCGAGGCGGAGCTGACCAATGCCAAATCGGTGGCGGAAAAAGCCAACCTCGCCAAATCCGATTTTCTGTCGAGCATGAGTCACGAGCTGCGCACGCCGCTCAACGCCATACTGGGTTTCGCGCAGCTGATGGAAACCGACACGCCGCTGCCGACGCCGTCGCAAAAGCAAAGCATCGCGCAAATCCTGCAGGCCGGCTGGTATCTGATGGAACTGATCAACGAGATTCTCGATCTGGCAATGATCGAGTCCGGGCGCCTGTCGTGGTCGCTGGAGCCGATGTCGCTGCACGATGTGATGTCGGAGTGCCGCACCATGATCGAGCCGCAGGCGCAAAAACGCGGTATCCGCATTTCGTTTCCGGAGGCCGCCATCCACAGTTTCATCAAGGCCGACCGCACGCGCGTGAAGCAGGTGCTGATCAACCTGTTGTCCAACGCAATCAAATACAACCAACCCGGCGGCGCGGTGGTGGTAGAGGTCAGCGAGCCGGCGCCGCAGCGTATCCGTGTCAGCGTCACCGACACCGGTGCAGGCTTGTCGACGGAAAAGCTTCTGCAGTTGTTCCAGCCGTTCAACCGGCTCGGCCAGGAGGGCGGGGGCGAAGAGGGCACCGGCATCGGACTGGTGGTGACCAAGCGTCTGGTCGAAATGATGGGCGGCGCAATCGGCGTCTCCAGTATCGTCGGCAAAGGCAGCGTGTTCTGGATCGAACTGGTGGTGGCGGCCGCGCCGCAACTTGAGGCCGGCGAGGCCGATCACATTGTCGCCCGCCAGCCGGCGGCGGTGGAGGGCGTGGCTTCGCGCACCCTGCTCTATGTCGAGGACAATCCGGCCAATCTGCAACTGGTCGAGCAGATCATTGCGCGACGTCCGGACATCCGGCTGCTGAGCGCGCGCAACGGCACGCTCGGTATCGACATCGCGCGCAGCGCGCGTCCGGACGTCATTCTGATGGATATCAACCTGCCCGGCATGAGCGGCATCAAGGCAATGCAGATCTTGCGCGCAGATACCGCCACTGCACATATTCCGGTGGTGGCCCTGAGTGCCAACGCGATTCCGCGCGACATCGAACGCGGGCTCGAAGCCGGCTTTTTCCGTTATCTGACCAAGCCGATCAAGGTCGGTGAGTTTCTCGAAACGCTGGATGTTGCGCTGGAGTTCGCCGCGCAGGAATTCAGTCACGAGGCCTGACCCGACATGAAGCTGCGTGACGAAATCGGCAATCTGGCCGCCGCCTTCGGCAGCATGGCGGCCGATCTCAAGGACAATCAGGACAAGCTGCTGAGTTATGGCCGCGGGCTTGAATCCATCGTCTCGGAGCGCACCGCCGAACTCGCACACGAGAAAGCCCATCTGGAAATCAGCGTTGCCGAACGCACCGCCGAATTGAATGCGGCCAACGACGTGCTGCGCGAGCAGGCGGCCGAGCTCGCCAAGCGCAACCAAGAGGTTACGCTGTTCTGCAAGATGAATGATTTTCTGCAAACGAGCACCACCGAAGCCGAGGCTTATTCGATCATTTCAGACACCGTGACGAAGTTGTTTCCGGACGATTCGGGCGCGGTGTTTGTGCTGAACGCTTCGCGCGACATGCTCGAGGCAGCGACGGTCTGGGGTGCGCTGGCGCCGGGTAACGTCATCTTTCCGCCCAATGAATGCTGGGCGCACCGCCGCGGCCAGGGCCATCTGGTGACAGGTCACGAGCGTCGTTGCGCGCACGTCAGCACCGACGGGCATATGTATCTGTGTCTGCCGCTGCTGGCGCAGGGCGAAACGCTGGGCGTTTTGCATCTGCTCGACGGCGACGCCGGTCAGGATGCGGCGGCAGAGGCACGCATGACGGAGAAGTGGCAACTGGCGAAAATTCTGGCCGACAATATCGGGCTCGGCATCGCCAATCTGAAACTGCGCGAATCAATGCGCAACCTGTCGATCCGCGACCCGCTGACCGGTCTGTTCAACCGGCGCTACATGGAAGAGGCGCTCGCGCAGGAACTGCATCGCACGACGCGCAACAAGGCGCAGCTCGCGGTGATCATGATCGACATCGACCATTTCAAGCAGTTCAACGACAATTTCGGCCATGACGGCGGCGACGCCGTTTTGCGCGAACTCGGCGGTTTCTTCAAGCAGCATGTGCGCGGCAGCGATATCGCCTGCCGTTACGGCGGCGAGGAATTCATGCTGATCCTGTCACCGTCCACCGCCGAGGGCGCGCGTCTGCGCGCAGAAAGAATCCGTCAGGATGCGGGCAACCTTCTGGTCAGCCACGCCAACCGCGAACTCGGTGCGATTACGCTGTCGCTGGGTCTCGCCATTTTTCCGGATAACTCATCGGACATGGCAGCGCTGATGAAGGCGGCCGACGTTGCGCTGTACCAGGCCAAACGCGGCGGCCGCAACCGTGTCGCCGAGGCATTCGGCACGCCGGCGCCCGCCGCACGACAGGCCAATGCGCAAATCACCGTGCAGGATCAAACATGAAAACAAATGTGACTGGCGCTGTGCAAGGCGCCGGCGATGCAGCCAAATCGCTGAGCGCAGCGATCGGGCAGAACGAGCAAGTCGAGAATCTGGTCGGCGAGTGCGCCAAGGAGCTGACCTCGATCAACGTCGTCATGAACGAGGAGTTCGCGGTGCAGGCGCCGCCGCAGGCGGTGGCAAATGCGCTGGAAAAAAGCGCAGCGGTTGAAGAAAAGGTGCAGGAGGTAGCGGAAAAGCTGTCGGTCGTCAACGAGGCCCTGCACGAGGAAGTCGCCGAGCGGCATCAGCTCGAACACCAGCTGGCCGCGGTGACCGTGCAGGAGGAGTCCGCCCGCCATGCATCGTTTCATGACGCGTTGACCGGGTTGCCCAACCGGAAACTGGCGATGGACAGGCTGGAGCACGGCCTCGCGCAGGCCAGACGCCACCAGCGCGCGCTGGCGGTGATGTTCATGGATTTGAACGAATTCAAGCCGATTAATGATACGCACGGACATGAAGCCGGCGATCGCGTATTGCAGACGATCGCGGCGCGACTGCTTGAAAATACGCGCGACGACGATACTGTCAGCCGTCTCGGCGGCGACGAGTTTCTCTACCTGATGATGGAGACCCAAAGCGACCAGGACGTCGGACAGATCGCGCAAAAGATTGTCGATGCGATCAGCCGGCCATGCGAGGTCGTTGGCACGGCCGGCAGAATCACGCTCAATCTGCAGGTCAGCATCGGCATTGCGCGTTTTCCGCAGGATGGAGAGTCCGCCGACATTCTTGTCGCCAGCGCCGACAAGGCGATGTATGGCGCCAAACGCGACAAGGCCGGCTTCGCCTTCGCCTGATGCCGCTTGCGCGGCCTGGTGTCAGTGCGGGTCGCCGGCCGCGGCCGGCGCTGCACGCCCCGCGCGATAGCGCACTAATTCAGCCAGCAACCAGACGCGGCTCGGCAGTACGGTCTCGCCGCTGCATTTGATTTCGTACGGCTGGTTTGAGAAATAACCCCGGGTCGCGGTCTTTTCGATGAAGTCGGCGGTCGTTTCAACCAGACCGAACCGTTTCATCAGATCGAATTTGCTGCGCAGATGCGCTTCGGCAGCGGCGGCATTGTTCCAGACCTCATTGCGTTTAAAGATGCAGCCGGAACTGCCGATCGCTTTCATCAGGTGCTCGATCTCCGCCAGTTCTGCCGCGGTCGGCGCGGCCTGCGCGCCGGTAACAGCGGCGAGGCCGAGCAGACACAGTGCGGTTTCGCGCGCTCTCACAACTCGTCGTCAAGCGGCAGCAGCGACAGCAGTTTGACCTTGAAGCGCTGCGTGAAGCCGCGCGAAGGCTCTTCCGCGTAGTCGATGGTTTTGCCGTTTTCCGCGGTGCGCCAGATCAGACGCGGCGATTGCCCGTCGGTGTGCGGCAACATCAATACCTGGTAGCTGTTGGGCGGGCTGATCATCGCAGCGAAACGGGTGGCGAGTTCCTGTGCCAGCTCCGGACTGTCGATCAGGAGGCCGATTTCGGTATTCAGGTGCATCGAGCGCTGGTCGAAATTCATCGAGCCGATGAACAGTTTGCGGCGGTCGAAGATGAACAGCTTGGCATGCAGCGAATAGTTGCCGAAGCGCGCCATGCCGATGGTTTGTCCGCTGCCGCGGGCATTGCCGAGCAGCGAGCGGATCTCGTGTATCTCGACGCCGGTGGCGAGCAGCGGTTGGCGATAGCTCATGTAGCCAGACTGCGCGATCAATACCGTGCTCGATTCCAGTGAATTGGTCAGTATGCTGATGTGCACGTCGCGCTGGCGCAGATCGCCGAACAGACGCATGCCTTCCTTGCCCGGGATGAAGTATGGCGTCACCATCAGCAACTCGGACTGCACGGCGGATACCGCGGCGGCCACCGGGCGGTGCATCAGCTTGCCGACCATGTCGCCGTTTTCGACGCGCCTTTTCTCCGGACTGTCGTAGACCAGCTGCGCGTGCGCCCATACCAGCGGCAGACGGCCGGCCAGCATGCCGGCCAGCGGTTCGCCGCTCGCAACGCGGCTCGCATAATCGCTGCCGTCGGCCTTCAGTTGCAGGCGATGGGCAATCAATACCGCGCGATAGGCGGCGAGCGCCGCATCGGAGGTTTCGGCCTTGCCAAGCGCGCGCACCGGAATCGCCAGCGGGCTGTTCCAGAATTCGTCGAAGGTTGCCGACAGCGCCTTGACCACCGGCCCCGCGGAAAAAACATCATCGTCCGCCATCTGCGAGTCCGGATCGATCTGGAAATACTGGTCGCCGATATTGCGGCCGCCGACCAGTGCGATGGCGTTATCGACCACCACCAGCTTGTTGTGCATGCGGTAATCGAGGCGCGACGCATTGAGGGCGAATTCGAGCGCGCGAATGGCCGTGTGATGGCCGCGGTAGAAAAACGGATTGAACGAGCGCACCTCGATGTTCGGATGCGCGTCGAGCGCCACCAGTTGCTCGTCGCCGGCGATGGTTTCACCGTCGTCGACCAGCACGCGCACGCGCAACCCGCGGTCGGCTGCGCGCAGCACCGCTTCGGTCAGCAGGCGGCCGGTGTCGTCGGCGCGGAAAATGAAATACTGCATGTCGATGGTGCGCTCGGCGGCATTGATCATCTGCGCGCGCGTCAAAAAGCCATCGACCCCTGCGGCAAGCAGGCGAAAGCCGGATTGCCCGGGGTGTTCCAGCGCAGGTTGCGTCATTTGCTGGCCGAAGACGGTGGTTTCCGGCTGTGCCAGCGCAGTCGTTATCGTTTTGGGGTAGGACGAACCGGGTGGCAGCGAGACGCAGCCGCCCAGCAGCGTGACGACCAGCATGAGCAGCAAGCCGGCGCGCGCGCGGCGGATTGGCGTCGTCGGACAGAAGGGCAAGGCAATCTCCGGTGTTGCGCGAAGGCGGGGCGGCCGGGCAGTACGGCCTTATTGGTCGAAGGCTAAGGCCGCTTCCAGGTGGCGTCGGGGTCGAACAATTTCAGCGTGGCCGCAATTGCAGAAGTGTTTTTGCCGAGATTTTTTTCGTAAACGATGCCGTCGTGATTGACTGCGAAGGTCATCACGCCGGAAGCGCCGTGGCGTGCCGGGTAGGCGATGACGCCAAAGCCGCCGCTGTTGTCGTTGCCATACTCATAGGCGCCGCCGGCGGCATGGCGGCCCTGGGCGGTGACGATCCGGTAGTAATAGCCATGATAGGGCGTCAGCGGAAACGCCGCATTGCCGGCATAGCCCTCGACGGCGGCTGCAGCCAGCAGGGGGCCGAGCGGACTCGGCAATTCATCTTCGGCAGTCGGCCAATAGAGGCCGTCGTGGCGGTCCGGCGAACTGACCAGTCGGGCGGCGTAACGTCGCACACTGTTTTTGTCCGGGTTGCGCGCTGCATATTCGCGTTCGGCATCGACGATGGCGAGACAAACCTGGATTGCCGCCAGCTCGTTGCGGCCGATGCGCCGCGTCAGGATTTCTTTTTCACCACTGCCGGCATCGAAGTGCCAGCGCCCGTTGCCCGCTTTCACCAGCGGAATCGGCAGCGGCCATTCATCGTTGCCGGTCAGCAGCACGGCGCGGGAGCGGCCTTCGAGCCGGATGCTGTGCGCTTCGCTGTAACTTTTGCTGAAGATTTCGCGGTTGTGCGCATCGGCGATGGCATCGCCTGAACTGATCAGCCTGCCGCCGCGCGGACCCAGCATCGCGGCCAACGCGGATTGATCGTTCATTTCAACGGCGGCGGCCAGTGCGCTGACGCCGTCTTCGGGGGATGCAAAGCTTTTCGGCGCGGCGACGGCGGCGGTGGCAATCATCGCGAGTGTCACCGCAGCAATGGTCGCGCGCCAGCAGGTTGCTGCGCGCAAGGCGGTTGTCGTCATTGGGTTCATCGCATCTGCCTTGTGAATGATTAAAACACTGCCGGTCTATTTTTCCTGCCGGCCCTTGCCCGGACTCTCGCGCGGTCTTTCATGCGCGGCCTGCGCCGGGGCGGCAGCATGCTGGGGTGGCGCGGGCGCGGCCTGGCGTTGCATTGGCGCCGCCTGGCGTTGGGTTGGCGCGGCAGCGCGTTCCGGTGCACGGGGTGCTGCCGGCGCAGTGCTGGCGCGGCCGCGCTCGCTGGCGTTGCGTGCTTCAGAACCGCGGCCGATATTCTCCAGTGCGTGCGGCGCCGGCTCGGCCGCTGCGCGCGCCGTCGGCGCGGGGCGTGCGCTGCGCGTTTCGGGTTTTGCCGGGGCCGCTATGACGGCAGGGGTGTTGTTGCGCGCGTCGCGGCGATTGTCGCGCAGGTCCGGGCGTACCGGCGCGGTGGCCGCCGGCGTTCTCGCATTGACTGCTGCTGCGCCACGGTTGTTGCCTGCAGTTGCCGTCGCCGCCGCTTTGCCGGCGCTGCGTTCGTCGGGTCGGTCGCTTGCGCCGGCGCGCAGATCCGCTCGATTGTCTTTGCGCTCCGCGGGCATCGCTGCCGGCGCTGCGCGGCCGCGGAAATCGCGCCGCGAGTCGATGGCCGTGGCGCCGCCGCTGAATCGGCTGCGCACCGCGGCTGCACGGTAAGGGATGCCGCGGCGGTGCTCCGGAGCGTGTTGCCACGCAGCCTGCGAGCGGTTGGCAGAACCGGCATTGCGCGGGTAATAGGAATTGTTGACGTTGACCACATCGACGCGGTGCTGTCGCCAATCGAGGGCGCCGAAGAAAAATTCGTTGCCGAGGGCGATGCCCGCACCCCAGGCGAAACCAGCGCCGAAGCCCGCGCGCTCGCGATAACCCGGCCACGGTGCCCAGTAGACCGGCGGATACTGCGGCGATCGCCACGGGCCGTAGACCACGCCCGGGTCGTAATAGGGCACGTAGGCGAATCCCGGATTGGTCTCGTCGATGTCGATGTAATCGCCGCTCGAATTGACGCGGTAATTGTCGTTGGAGCGCAGGTTGCCGCTGGCATAGGCGCGGTGGCGCAGATCCTGCACCGTATCCATGACCTGCGATTCCTGATCGAGGAAGGCGTCACCCAGACGCTCTGTCCAGTCGAGCTTGTCGCTCATCATGCCGAGAATCTGCGGGAAGGCGACCATCGATTTAACGCTGGGGTCCCAGTTGTTGCGTTCGACCGCATTGACCGCGCGTTCGCCCGCAAGCCCTGGATTGGCGTGCGACCAGCGCGCGGCCTCGACCACTTCGAGCGGATAGGTTGCTGCCATCATGATTTGCGACAGCAGGGCGTCCGGATAAAGCGCCACCGGCGCCAGCATCTGATCGAGTTCCGGCTGCGAGAACGCGGCGGCGTCCTGCGCCAATGCGATATTTTGCTGGCACAGCGCCATTGTCACCACGAGCAGCAGACCGTAAAGACGGTTCAGACGGGACGATGCGGATCGATTCATGGGGCGTTTCCATTCCATTGGCAGGTGACGCGAGGAAAGTGGTGGCCGATTGTCTTCGTTGCGGCCGGCGCGCTCCGTGCGGTGGCGAACACAGCGCTGCATTTGCCATCGATTTGAAAAAAATCCCGCGGCGCGCGGCCATCGCACCGTTTCGCCTTGGCGGCGGTGGGACTCCCCGGCGGCAGGGCAGGCGAAACAAGCATTGGCAGCCGTTTCATGGCGGGCGCTTCGCGCAGCCGCGAAAGGACTGCCACGCTATGCAGAATTAAATGTTCCGTATGTGCGGAGACGCACAGAGCGTGCTGAGGTCAATGCGGAGAATCCGGGCACGACGACGCACCGCAGGCGGTGTCGAGTCCGTAAGCTGGAAACATCATTTCTCAACTGAAAAGACTGGACAGGCCATGAATACGAAAATTGCTGCAGGATTGCTGGTTGCCGGTGCGTTGATGCTGCCGCTGGCGGGGTACGCCGCCGATGGCGACAGCGATCGCTCGTCGCCGAAGGCGTTCGTTAAGGATTCGGTCATTACGGCCAAAATCAAGGCCGATCTTGCCGGCGAAAAAATGTCGAGCCTGGTCAAAATCGGCGTCGATACCGACAACAGCGGTGTGGTCGTGCTGAGCGGTTTTGCCGCTGACCAAAAGGCCATCGACAAGGCGGTGGCAATTGCGCGCGGCGTCAAGGGCGTGACCAACGTGCAGAACAACATTCAGATCAAGGCCGACAAATAGCATCCGGCCGGTCCGGAACGTTCCCGCAACAATCGGCGGAACCGGTGCGGGGAAGGCGCCACTGGCGATTTCCCCCGTCCGCGTTCCCCCGCTGCCGGCTTATCTGTTGATATGTTCGCAAGCGTACAGACCGGGGCGGAGCCATCCGCGTATATAAGTCAGGGCTGTTGCTTTTCACCTGTGCGCCGTGGCTGTTGGCGCGCGGGTCTGGAAGTCATTTAACAGGGCTCGTCGCAGGTGGCGTGTAATGTCTATTGAAAACTGATCGCAAGATTCTCCTCGCGCTGCTCGGTGCGGGTCTGATGGTGGTCATCGTCGCGGTTCTGTCGTTCTGGGCCTTCGGCCAGATTGAAACATCCAGCGTAGCGCGCAAACAGTCCTATACGCTGATCAGCGCCGCCAATGCATTGCTGTCCGAACTCAAGGATGCCGAGACCGGGCAGCGCGGCTTTTCGCTGACCGGCGACGAAGCATTTCTGGCGCCTTATCTGGCGGTGCGTGAAAATATCGAAGGGCATCTGGCGCATTTGCGCGAATTTACGCACGTGCCCGCAGCGCGCGAACATCTCGACGCGCTGGGTCCGCTGCTGGACGCCAAAATGAACGATATGTCGAAAGTCGTTCAGCTGCGCCGCCAGCGCGAAATGACGGCATTGCTGGCTGCCGCCGGCGGCAGCGCGGAAGGCAAGCGCCTGATGGACGCCATACGCGTCGAGATGAACGCCTACATTGGCGTCGAAGAGGACGTGCTCGCGCGGCATGACGACGAGTTGCGGGCGAGCCTGCGACATATGTTTGCCCTGATCGTGACGGCCGGCCTGTTTACCTTTCTGCTGGCATTGTCGTTTGCCTGGCTTGTATTTCGCGAATCGCGCCATCGCCTGCGCGATCTCGTGCATCTTGAGACCAGCCATCTGCTCGACAGCCAGACCGCCACCAACGAACGGTTGCAGCAGGCCAACACCACGCTGCACATTAGCGAGGAACGCCTGGCGGTGACGCTCAATTCGATCGGCGACGCGGTGATTGCCACTGATGTAGGGGGCCGCGTAACGCTGATGAACCCGCTGGCCGAACAGCTCACGGGGTGGACGGTGGCGGAGGCCGCCGACCATCCCATCGAGGAGGTGTTTCGTATACTCAACGCTGAAACCCGCGAGCCTTCGCGAGTGCCGGTACGCGACGCGCTGACCCACAATACGATACAGGGGCTGGCCAATCACACAGTGGTGCTTGCGCGTGGCGGCAGCGAATGCCATATCGCCGACAGCTGCGCGCCGATCCGCGACCGCGAAGGCCGCGTGGTCGGCGCGGTGCTGGTATTTCGCGACGTCACCGAACGCAAGCGTCTCGATCAGGTGCTGCATGAGCGCAGCCTCGAGCTGGAGCGCACCAAATTGATGGCGGAAAAGGCCAATCTCGCCAAATCCGAGTTTTTGTCGAATATGAGCCACGAGTTGCGCACGCCACTGAGCGCGATTCTCGGTTTCGCCCAGTTGATGGAATCCGGGTTGCCGCAACCGACGGTGTCGCAGAAACGCAGCATCGATCAGATCCTCAAGGCCGGTTGGTACCTGCTCGATCTGATCAATGAAATTCTCGATCTCGCGCTGATCGAGTCCGGCAAGCTGTCGCTGTCGATGGAGCCGATTTCACTGTCCGACGTCATGCGCGAATGCCAGACCATGATCGAACCGCAGGCGGCCAAACGCGGTATCCGCATGAGTTTTCCGCAATTGGACGACAACTATTTCGTGCGGGCCGACCGCACTCGCGTCAAGCAGGTCATCATCAATCTGTTGTCGAATGCGATCAAATACAACAGCAGCGACGGCTCGGTGACGATCGACTGCATCGTCGGCAATTCGCAGCGCCTGCGCCTGTGCGTCACCGATACCGGCGTCGGATTACCGGCAGACAAGCTTGCACAGTTGTTTCAGCCATTCAACCGTCTCGGCCAGGAAACCGATGTCGAGGAGGGTACCGGCATCGGGCTGGTCGTGTGCAAGCGGCTGATCGAACTGATGGGTGGCGTCATCGGCGTCGAGAGCGTGCTCGGTCAGGGCAGCGTGTTCTGGATCGAACTCAATATCACGGCGGCGCCGCTGGTTGCGGCCGAGTTGCCGGCCGCTCCGGCCGCAGCAGTAACCAGCAGCAGCAAAGTGCGCACGCTGCTTTACGTCGAAGACAATCCGGCGAACCTGACGCTGGTCGAGGATATGATTGCGCGCCGATCCGACCTGCGGCTGGTCAGCGCGCACGACGGCATTCGTGGCATCGAACTCGCCCATGCCGTGCGTCCCGACGTCATTCTGATGGACATTAATCTGCCCGGCATCTCCGGTTTCGAAGCGTTGCGCATCCTGTCGCACGACCCGCTGACCGAGCATATTCCGGTGGTAGCCTTGAGCGCGAATGCGATGCAGCGCGACATCGAAAAGGGCCTGGCGGCGGAATTTTTCCGCTACATGACCAAGCCGATCAAGTTGATTGAGTTCATGGCCACGCTGGACCTTGCACTCGAACTCGCATTGACCCGCGACACCACCCATCCTGTTACAGAGGAAAAAACGCCATGATGAGTACCCCCGACGTCCTGAGCGCGCGAATACTGATTGTCGATGATCAGGAAGCCAATATCGTCCTGCTCGAGCAATTGCTCGCCGACGCAGGCTATACCAACGTGACTTCGACCGAGCATCCGCAGGAGGTCTGTGCGATGCATCGGAAGAATGCCTACGATTTGATCCTGCTCGATCTGCAGATGCCGGTGATGGATGGCTTTCAGGTCATGGAGGGACTCAAGACCAACGAGGCCGATAGCTACCTGTCGGTGATCGTGCTGACCGCCCAGCCCGGGCATAAACTGCGGGCATTGCAGGCCGGCGCCAAGGATTTCATCAGCAAGCCGTTCGATCTGGTCGAGGTCAGAACGCGCATTCACAACATGCTGGAGGTGCGCCTGTTATACAAGCGGCTGGAGAATTACAGCAAATTGCTCGAGCAGACGGTCGCTGAGCGCACCGCCGAATTGCGCGAGAGCGAGGCGCGGTTTCGCAGCCTGACCGAACTCGCCTCCGACTGGTACTGGGAGCAGGACGAGAGCGGCAGCTTCACCAAGGTTTCCGGACCGGTGCTGGAAATGCTGGGCATCCGCGTCGCCTCGCTCGCTGACGGCGACTCTGCGGTCGAGGCCTCCGGCTGGAACAAGGCGGAGCGCGAGTTGTTGCAATCGAAGATCGCGGCACGCCAGCCCTTTCTCGATTTTATTTTCAGCCGCGTGAATGACGACGGCTCCAGCCAGAAATTCCAGGTCAGCGGCCAGCCGATGTTCAATCAGTCCTCGCGTTTCGTCGGCTATCGCGGCATCGGTGTCGAACTGATTGCAAAGCACTAACCGGGAGCGACTGCCATGCCCTTGCAACACAACCCGCGTCAAAATCACCTGCTGGCGGCTTTGCCTGCTGAAGCATACGAGCGGCTGCTGCCGCATCTTCAGCTGACGCCGATGTTGCTGGGCGAGATGCTGTATGAGCCCGGCGGACCGATGCCGCATGCGTATTTTCCCACCACCGCGATCGTGTCTCTGCAATACGTGATGGAGTCGGGCGCCTCCGCGGAAACCGCCGGTGTCGGCAACGAGGGCGTGGTCGGCGTGCCGCTGTTCATGGGTGGGGATACCACGCCGAGCTCGGCAGTGGTGCAGACCGCCGGTTTCGGCTACCGCCTGCCTGCGCGCGTGCTCAAACAGGAATTCAACCTGGCCGGCGCGGCCCAGCGCCTGTTGCTGCGCTATACACAGGCGCTGGTCACGCAGATGTTCCAGACCGCTGCCTGTAACCGGCATCATTCGGTCGAACAGCAACTGTGCCGATGGCTGCTGCTGACGCTGGACCGTCTGCCCGGCGGCGATCTGGTGATGACGCAGGAACTGGTCGCCAGCATGCTCGGTGTGCGGCGCGAGGGCATCACCGAGTCCGCCGGCAAATTGCAGCGCGCCGGTTATATCCGCTACAGTCGCGGCCATATTTCGGTGCTCAAGCGCGCCGGTCTGGAAACCCTGACATGCGAATGTTATGCGGTGGTCAAGAAGGAATTCAGCCGCCTCCTTTCGGATGTCGGCAATTCCCGGGAAATTGCCCGCGCGCATTGACCCGCCGCCACGCGCTCTGACTGTCTGCCGCCGTACATGGCCGCAATCGCTGTTCGCCGCCGAGGTGCCGCCTGTGTGTGCTGCAGTACTGTGGACGCGCCGGCTGCGCGCTAATCTGGCGGCTGGAATTCAAATCGCCTGCCGGCAATTGCCGGCGCAATGATTCGATGAAGCTGCGGGCGGCGGCGGATTTCACTTTTTTCAACAAGCCAACCGGAGAATCAACATGAGTCAGCTACAGGTATTTTCGAGCTCGCCCGTCAAGGCATCGAGCATGATCGGCACCGATGTGGTCAACACAAAGGGCGAGAATCTCGGCGATGTCAAAGAGGTGGTGATCGATCCGCGCAGCGGCAAGGTCGCCTACGCGGTAGTCTCGTTCGGCGGCTTTCTCGGCATGGGCGAGAAACTGTTTGCGGTGCCGTTTACCGCCTTCGAGTACAACGTCGCCAAAAATCAGTACATGCTCGATATCTCGAAGGAACGCCTGCAGACGGCACCGGGATTCGATGCCGACAACTGGCCGTCGATGGCTGACGAAAAGTGGAACCGCGACGTCTACAAGTTCTATGCGCGTTCGCCGTACTGGGAATAGCCATCCGCGATCACCGGTAAAAAAGCGCGGCAATGCGCGCAAGCGCACGGAAGACAGTCACTCATTACCGCATTGTCATGGCGTTGGCGCACTGCCGGCAATCGCGCATGCAGTTTTTGTCAGCGACGTGAAAGGAATCATCATGAACAATCTGAAACTGCTGGTTGCAGCATCGGCGGCGCTCGCCTTGAGCGCCTGTATCAGCGCACCGGCCGGCCCGCCGGGACCGCAGGGCGCCACCGGCGATACCGGTGCCACCGGGTATACGGGGGCGACCGGCAAAACCGGCAGCACCGGCAATACCGGCAACACGGGTTATACCGGCGCCACCGGCAATACCGGTGCCACCGGCAATACGGGTAACACCGGTGCGACCGGCTATACCGGTGCCTCCGGTGCTGACGGGGCAACCGGCCAGCGCGGCAAATCCGGCGACACCATCGTGGTGGTGCCGCCTGCGCGTTAACGGCGGTCGCAGTCTGGCTTTGTGATGAGCCCGCGCAAGCGGGCTTTTCATTGCGGGCCGCTACGGTGGATATGTTCGCCAGCGCACAGTGTAAAACGACAGCGCCGGCGACAATCCAAAACTCGTTCGCACTGACGAAGGAAGCGCAGGATGAAGTCCGGATTGCCGTGCGTGCTGACCATCAACGGCGGTTCGTCAAGCATTCGTTTCGCCATCTATTCGGCGGGCAAGGTTCTGCACAGGCTGCTCGGCGGCAAGATCGACCGCATCGGCGCGAGCGGCACGCAACTGTCCTTCAGTGATGGAAACGCCGGCTCCGCGGTCTCGCGCATTAACCTGCGCGCGCGCGATCATGCCGCCGCTGCCGGCCGTCTGCTCGAGTGGCTGGAGTCGCGGCCGCAGTGCGGTTCCATCGCGGCCGTCGGCCATCGCATCGTGCATGGCATGCGTCACACCGCGCCGGCGCTCGTCACGCCCAGGCTGCTGGCCGAACTGCACCGCATCGCGCCTTACGACCCCGAACACCTGCCGAACGAATTTTCGATGATCGAAGCATTCGGGCAACGCCAGCCGAAGTTGCCGCAGTTCGCCTGTTTCGATACCGCGTTTCACCGCGACATGCCGTCCGTGGCGAAACGGCTGGCGATTCCACGGCGTTATGCAACGAAAGGCGTGGTGCGCTACGGTTTTCACGGTTTGTCCTATGCGTATCTGATGGAGGAACTGGCGCGCGTCGATCCACCGGCGGTGAAGGGGCGCGTGATCCTTGCCCATCTCGGCAACGGCGCCAGTCTGGCCGCCGTCAACAACGGCTGCAGCATCGACACCAGCATGGGTTTTACGCCGGCGGCGGGCCTGATGATGGGCACGCGCAGCGGCGACATCGATCCCGGCGTGCTGTTTTATCTGGCGCGCAGCGAGGGCAAAACTGCGGTGCAACTCAACCGCATGCTCAATCACGAATCCGGATTGCGCGGCGTATCCGCGGGCAGTTCCGATGTGCGCGATCTGCTGGCGCGCGAAGCGACCGATGCGCGTGCGGCCGAGGCGCTGGCGCTGTTCTGCTATCAGGCCAAAAAATGGATCGGCGGCTTTGCCGCCGCGCTGGGAGGCGTCGACACGCTGGTATTTGCCGGCGGCATCGGCGAACACGCGGCGCCGATCCGCGCGCGCATTTGCGACGGGATGCAATTTCTCGGCATCCAACTGAATGCCGCGCGCAACGCAAAGAATGCGCCGCTCATATCGTCGGGCGTGGTGCGGGTGCGCGTCATGGCGACCGACGAGCAACTCATGATCGCGCGCACCGTCGCGCGCCTGCTGCATCTCGATAAAAAAGTTAACCGGTTTACATCCCCATGACCGCACCGACGCTGACGCCCGATCTCCTGTATCGCATGGACGCCTACTGGCGCGCCGCCAACTATCTCGCGGTCGGCCAGATCTATCTGTTCGACAATCCGCTGTTGAAAAGGCCGCTGGTGCTGGGCGACGTCAAACGCATGCTGCTCGGGCACTGGGGCACCACGCCGGGACAGAATTTCATCTACGTGCACCTGAATCGCGTCATCCGGAAATACGATCTCGACATGATTTACATCTCGGGCCCCGGGCACGGCGGTCCGGCCGTTGTCGCCAATACCTATCTCGAAGGAAGCTACAGCGAGGTTTATCCGGATATCAGCCGCGATGAGGCGGGGCTGCAAAAGCTGTTTCTGCAGTTCTCGTTTCCGGGCGGGATTCCGAGCCACGCCTCGCCCGAATGTCCGGGCTCGATTCACGAAGGCGGCGAACTCGGTTATTCGCTGAGTCACGCCTTCGGTGCGGTGTTCGACAATCCGCAGCTGATTGCCGCCTGCGTGATCGGCGACGGCGAGGCGGAAACCGGGCCGCTGGCGACAGCCTGGCATTCGAACAAATTTCTCGACGCCATGACCGACGGCGCGGTGCTGCCGATCCTGCATCTGAACGGCTACAAGATTTCCAACCCGACCATTCTTGCGCGCATCACGCAAGAGGAACTCGACCAGTTGCTGCGCGGCTACGGCTGGACGCCGTATTTCGTAGAGGGCCATGATCCAGGCGCCATGCACGAAGCGATGGCGGCGACACTCGATATCGTCATCGAGCAGATTCTGCAGATCCAGAAGAGCGCGCGCGAAGGCGGTCTTGGCGGCGGCGTGATGACGCGGCCGCGCTGGCCGATGATCGTGTTGAATTCGCCCAAAGGCTGGACCGGACCGAAGAAAGTCGATGGACTGCAGGTCGAAGGCACCTTTCGTGCCCATCAGGTGCCGCTGTCCGATCCGGCCACTCATCCGGCCCATCTCAAAATGCTGGAAGACTGGCTGCGCAGCTACCGGCCTGAGGAATTGTTCGATCAGGGTGGCCGCCTGAAGGCGGAACTGGGCGCGCTGGCGCCGCAGGGTACGCGCCGCATGGGGGCCAATCCGAATGCCAATGGCGGCATGCTGTTGCGCGATCTGCGCCTGCCGGATTTTCGTGATTACGCCGAGAGCGTGCCGGCGCCGGGTGCGCGCGGCATCGGCGACGTGCATGTGCTGGGGGCGTTTCTGCGCGATGTCGTCAAACTCAATAACGAGCAGCGCAATTTCCGCGTGTTCGGGCCGGATGAAACTCTCTCCAACGGACTTGAAGCCTTGTTCGAAGTGACGCGCCGGCAATGGTGTGCGGCGACCTTGCCAAACGATGAATATCTTGCGCCGACAGGGCGCGTGCTTGACTCGATGCTGAGCGAACACCAATGCGAAGGCTGGCTCGAAGGTTATCTGCTGACCGGACGTCACGGCCTGTTCAACTGCTACGAGGCCTTTATCCACATCATCGATTCGATGTTCAACCAGCACGCGAAGTGGCTGAAGGTGACGGCACATTTGCCGTGGCGGCGGCCGATTGCCTCGCTGAACTACCTGCTGGCTTCGCATGTGTGGCGCCAGGATCACAACGGCTTTACCCATCAGGACCCGGGCTTCATCGACCATGTCGTCAACAAGAAGGCCGAGGTGGTGCGCGTGTACCTGCCGCCCGATGCGAACTGCCTGCTCTACGTGATGGATCATTGTCTCAGGAGCCGGCATCGCGTCAACGTCGTGATCGCCGGCAAACATCCGTCGCCGCAATGGCTGTCGATGGACACCGCGATCACGCATTGCGAGCAGGGCATCGGCATCTGGCGCTGGGCAAGCAATGACGAGCCGGGCGGGCCGGATCTGGTGATGGCCTGCTGCGGCGATGTGCCCACACTCGAAACGCTGGCCGCAGTTTCAATTCTGCGCGCGCAGTTGCCGCAGCTCAGAATCCGCGTCATCAACGTCGTCAACCTGATGAAGCTGCAGCCGCCGCACGAACATCCGGATGGCCTTAGCGATACCGATTTCGACGAGCTTTTTACCAAAGACAAGCCGGTGATCTTCGCCTTTCACGCTTACCCGTGGCTGATCCACCGCCTGACCTATCGCCGGACCAATCACGCCAACTTTCACGTCCGCGGCTACAAGGAGGAGGGCACCATCACCACGCCCTTCGACATGCCGGTGCTGAATGAACTCGACCGCTTTCATCTGGTGATGGACAGCATCGACCGCCTGCCGCAGACCGGCGAGGCCGGGCTGCAACTCAAGCGGCAGCTGAAGGAAAAACTGATCGACCACCGGCACTACATCAACAAGCACGGCGAAGACATGCCGGAAATCCGCAACTGGCGGTGGACAACGGCGGATATGTCGATCGCGGGTACTGTCGCGCCGCTTTCGCTGGAGCATTGAGGATGCAGCTCGGCATGGTCGGTTTGGGCCGCATGGGGGCGAATCTGGTGCGGCGCCTCGTAAAAGGCGGTCATCGCTGCGTGGCCTATGACGTCGATGCCGCCGCGGTGAAGGCGCGCGTTGGACGCGGCGTGCGCGGTGCGGTGTCGATGGCAGCATTGCTGGAAAAGCTGACTGCGCCGCGCATCGTGTGGGTCATGGTGCCGGCGGCGGTCGCGGGTCAGACCATCGAAACCCTTGCCGCCGGAATGACGGCCGGCGACATCATCATCGATGGCGGCAACAGCTATTACCGCGATGATATCGAGCGCGCGAGGGCATTGAAGGCGCAGGGCATACACTTCGTCGATTGCGGCACCAGCGGCGGCGTGTTCGGGCTCGAGCGCGGCTACTGTCTGATGATCGGCGGCGAGGCGGCCGTGATCAAACGGTTGACGCCGATTTTCAAAACCATCGCGCCGGGTTTCAAGGCGGCAACGCGCACGCCGGGCCGCCGCGGCGCCGTCGCCGCCGGTGAGCAGGGCTGGCTGCATTGCGGCCCCGCGGGCGCGGGCCATTTCGTCAAGATGGTTCACAACGGCATTGAATACGGGTTGATGGCTGCCTATGCCGAGGGTCTGAATATTCTGCAAAGCGCCAATGCCGGTCGCCGCGCGCGCGACCGTGACGCCGAGACCACACCGTTGCGCAACCCCGAGTTCTACCAGTATGACTTCGACCTGCCGGCGATCGCAGAGTTGTGGCGGCGCGGCAGCGTGATCAGTTCGTGGTTGCTCGATCTGACGGCGGCATCGCTGCTGGGTGATGCTGGATTAAAAAATTACACCGGCCGCGTATCCGACTCCGGCGAGGGGCGCTGGACCATCGCCGCCGCCATCGACGAGGCGGTGCCGGTGCCGGTGCTCAGCGCGGCGCTCTACGAACGCTTCAGTTCGCGCGGCGATTCGGATTTTGCCAATCGCGTGTTGTCGGCCATGCGCAAGCAGTTCGGCGGCCACCTTGAAAAGAAGGGCTGCGGCTAAATGAACAATGCGCGCGGCAGTGCACATTCGGACGCGCTGGTTTTGTTCGGCGTCACCGGCGATCTGGTGCGCAAGAAAATATTGCCGGCGCTCTACGCGATGGCCAGGCGCGGCGCGCTCAGGCTGCCGATCGTCGGTGTCGCCTCATCGGCGTGGAGCATTGCACAGATCCGTCAGCAGGCGACGGACGCCATTCGCGCCGCCGGTGTCATCGATGACCCTGCCGCACTGCGACACCTCTTGTCATTGCTTCAATACGTCAGCGGCAATTACAACGATCTCGCCACCTTCGGTTTGCTTGCAAAAGCACTGGGCAAGGCACGACGGCCGGCGTTTTACCTCGCCATTCCGCCGGCGCTGTTTGAGACGGTGATCAAGGGGCTCGGCAGCGCTGGGCTTGCCAAACACGCGCGCCTGATTGTCGAAAAACCGTTCGGCCGCGATCTTGCCTCGGCGCGCGAACTCAACCGCATTGCGCTGTCGGTGTTCGATGAGGAAGCGATCTTCCGCATCGATCACTACCTCGGGCGCGAGGCGATCATGAATATTCTGTACTTCCGCTTCGCCAATTCGTTCCTGGAGCCGATCTGGAATCGCAACTACGTCGCCGGCGTGCAGATCACGCTGGCGGAGAATTTCGATGTCGATGGCCGCGGCGCCTTTTACGAAACCGCCGGCTGTCTGCGCGATGTCGTTCAAAACCATCTGTTCCAGATCATCGCGCTGCTGGCGATGGAGCCGCCGACCTATCGCGGGTTCGGCGCGGTGCACGGCGAGACTGCCGATGTGTTTCAGGCGATGCGGCCGCTCGTGCCGGCCGATCTGGTGCGCGGCCAGTATGCCGGTTATCGCAGGACGAAAGGGGTGGCGAAGGATTCCGATGTCGAGACGTTTTGCGCGCTGCGGCTGTTCATCGACTCTTGGCGTTGGGCCGGTGTGCCCTGGTATCTGCGCGCCGGCAAATGCCTTGCCGCCACCTTTGGCGAGGTGATTGTGCAGTTAAAGCCGCCGCCGCAGCGCTTGTTCACTGATTCGGCGCCGCCGAGCGGGCGTGCCAATTACCTGCGTTTCCGGCTGTCGCCGAATTCGGCGCTGGCGCTGGCTGCCCGCGTCAAGCGCGCGGGCAAGGAATTTATCGGCGACCAGCGCGAGCTCTACCTGATGGACGAACGGCCCGGCGAAGAGCTGCCATACGAGCGCCTGTTGGGGGACGCGCTGAGCGGCAACGGCGCGCTGTTTACACGCGAGGATGCGGTCGAGGCGGCGTGGGCGGTGGTCGAGCCGGTGCTCGGCCGTCATTCACCGGTGCTGCCCTACAAGCGCAACAGCTGGGGGCCGGCCGCCGCCGCGGCGCTGATCGCCGCCGACGGCGGCTGGCACAACAGCGATCCGCGCGCGGCGGCGGCATGACCAACCGGCACGATGTGGTGTTCCTGTTCGACATTGACAACACACTGTTCGACCACGACCGTTTTCACGACGATCTCGGCGCCCGTCTTGAACAGGCATTCGGCACTGCGGGCCGTGACCGGTATTGGACGCAGTTCGAGGCGCTGCGCTGCGAACTTGGTTACGCCGATTATCTGGGCACCTTGCAGCGTTACCGCGCGGGGCTGACCGCCGCCGAGATCAGCGATCCGGATCTGCTGCAGTTGTCGGCATTCCTGCTCGACTATCCGTTTGCCGACAGGGTGTATGCCGGTGCGGTGAATGCGCTTGCGCATGTCAGCACCTGGGGGCCGACGGTGGTGTTGTCCGATGGCGACGTGGTGTATCAACCGCACAAGATCCGGAAGTCCGGACTGTGGCAGGCGGTCGCGGGGCGCGTGTTGATCTACATCCACAAGCAGCAGATGCTGGCCGACGTGGAGCAGCGCTACCCGGCCCGTCGCTACGTCATGATCGACGACAAGCTTTCCATACTGGCGGCCATGAAAAGAGTGCTCAAGGAGCGGCTCACCAGCGTGTTCGTGCGGCAGGGGCATTACGCGCTTGATCAGAAAAACGTTCTTTTATACCCCGCGGCCGATCTGTCGATCGACTGCATCGGCGATTTGCCGAACTATGATTTCGCCGCATTGTTCGATGTCACCGCGGCCGATGCGATTCAGGAGACTCCATGAAACCCACGCAACAACTGCATGAACTCGGCCAGAGCCTGTGGCTCGACAACATCACTCGCGGGTTGTTGCGCGATGGCACGATTGGGTATTACATCCGCGAATACGCGGTGACCGGCCTCACCTCCAACCCGTCAATATTTGAGCAGGCGATCCGCGATGCGCCCGAATACAGCGCGGCGATTCACACCAAGGTTGACGAGGGCAAATCCGGCGAAGAATTGTTTTTTGAACTGGCGCTCGAAGATCTCACCGAGGCGGCCGATCTGTTCCGGCCGGTTCACGCTGCCAGCGGCGGCATCGACGGCTGGGTTTCGCTCGAAGTGTCGCCGCTCTTGTGCGACGACCCCGCCGCCACCGTGCACGCGGCGCGGCGTTTGCACGCGCGCGCGCGCCGGCCCAATCTTTTCATCAAAATTCCCGGCAACCGCGCCGGCGTGCTGGCTATCGAGGAATCGATATTCGCCGGTGTGCCGGTGAATGTGACGCTGCTGTTTTCACGCGAGCACTATCTGGCGGCGGCGGACGCCTATATGCGCGGCATCGAGCGGCGCATCGCTGCGCGGCTTGATCCGGATGTGGCCTCGGTGGCGTCGATTTTCGTCAGCCGCTGGGATACGGCGGTGAAGGATCGCGTTTCCGCGGGTTTTCAAAACCGGCTTGGCATTGCGATGGCGATGCGCAGTTACAAGGCCTATCGCGAATTGCTGGCCTCGGCACGCTGGCAGAAGCTTGCCGCCGCCGGTGCAAAACCGCAACGCCTGCTGTGGGCCAGCACCGGCAGCAAGGACCCGGCCGCGTCGGACACGCTCTATATTGACGCGCTGGCGGCACCCGATACCATCAATACGATGCCGGCAAAAACGCTGCTGGCGTTTGCCGCGCATGGCACGGTGACGGCGGCGTTGCCGGCGGATGGCGGATTGGCCGAAGCGGTGATCGCCGAATTCGTCCGCGAGGGCATCGATGACACGGCGCTTGCCGCTGAATTGCAACGACAGGGTGCCGATTCCTTCACGCGCTCGTGGCGCGAATTGATGATGCGGCTGGGCGCGAAAGCGGATGTATTCAACGATTGAACGGCGGGGGGAGCGGTGCGTGACAGGACCAGGCTCAATGCAATGGCTTGAAGGAGTGTGTGATGCCGGCGAACGCGAATAAAACCAGCCGCAGCGAGCGCGATTCCTTCGGCACGATCGAAGTCGATGCGGCGCGGCTGTGGGGTGCGCAGACCCAGCGTTCGCTCGAACATTTCGCCATTTCGACCGAACGCATGCCGGCGGCTCTGATCGCCGCATTGGCCGCCATCAAGCGCGCCTGCGCGCGCGTCAACCGCGCGCTCGGGCTGCTGCCTGAGGAAAAGGCCTCCGTCATCATTGCCGCAGCCGATGAAGTGCTCGGAGGCCGCCACGCGGAGGAATTTCCGCTCTCCGTGTGGCAGACCGGTTCGGGCACGCAGACCAACATGAACATGAACGAGGTGCTGGCCAACCGCGCCTCCGAGCTGCTGGGTGGCGAGCGCGGCGCGGACTGCCGCGTGCATCCGAACGACGAGGTCAACCTCGGGCAGTCGTCGAACGATGTATTTCCGACGGCGATGCATGTCGCCGCCGCCGGCGAAATCCGGCGCGCATTGCTGCCGGCATTGACGCGTCTGCGCGACACGCTGGCGGCGAAGTCGGCGGTTTTTGCCGATATCGTGAAAATCGGCCGCACTCACTTGCAGGATGCGACGCCGCTGACGCTGGGTCAGGAGTTCTCGGGTTATGTCGCCCAGCTCGAGCATGCCGAAACCGTGATTACGCGCGCGATGTCCTCGCTGTATCCGCTGGCGATCGGCGGCACCGCGGTCGGTACCGGGCTGAATACCCATCGCGAATTTGGCGCGCGGGTGGCGGCTGAACTCGCCGCCGGCAGCGGCTTGCCGTTTGTCGCCGCCGCCAACAAATTCGCCGCGCTCGCCGCCAACGACGGCATGGTGGCGGCGCACGGCGCGTTGAAAACGCTGGCGGTTGCCCTGATCAAGATTGCCAACGATGTTCGCTGGCTGGCCTCGGGGCCGCGCTCGGGATTGGGTGAACTGTCGATTCCGGAAAACGAACCGGGCAGTTCGATCATGCCGGGCAAGGTCAATCCGACGCAGTGCGAAGCGCTGACCATGGTATGCACCCAGGTGATGGCAAACGATGTCGCCATCGGCATCGGCGGCAGTGCCGGCAATTTCGAATTGAATGTCTACAAACCGCTCATCGCGCACAATTTTCTGCAAAGTGTGCGTCTGCTGGCCGATGGCATGACCGGTTTCGAACAGCATTGTGCGCGCGGCATCGAAGCCAACCGCGAACGCATCGGCGAACTGCTCTGGCGCTCGCTGATGCTGGTCACCGCACTGGCGCCGCATATCGGCTACGATGCCGCCGCTGCGATCGCCAAACACGCGCATCACAACGGTATAACGCTGCGCGAAGCGGCGCTGGCGCTGGGGGCGGTCTCGGCCGGGGATTTCGACCGCTGGGTCAAACCGTCGGACATGACCGGCAACGGCTAGCCCGACCCGCCGCACTTTCGCGGCACCCCTCGCATTCTCGCCACGTCAGCCGTTTCCGGTCGTATGTGCGCTGGCGTACGGAAATCCTCTTTGTATGAAACGATACTGGTGGCGTCGGGGGATTGCCATTAACGGCATGCGCCGACGCCTGATTGCCGTATTGTCCTCATTCCGGGGGCAAGCGTTTGCCTGGGAGAAAAGATAATGAAATCGATGAATACAATGAGTCTTGCGGTGATGGCCGCCGTGCTGGGGTTCGGCGCCGTTGCCGCGTTTGCCCAATCATCGCCGGCGGTGCAGGAAGACAAGGCGCAGATGAAGGCCGATCAGACCGATCTGAAGCGCGACGAGAAGAAGGTCAAGACCGATACCAAAACGATGAAGTCGGACAAGGCGTCTGGCAAGATGGCCGCGGAGTCCAAGGATTCGGATCAGGTTTACAAGGACCAGCAGAGCGTCAAGGGCGACAAGAAGGCGGTTGCCACGGACAAGCCCGGTTCGCTGCAGATGAAATCGGACAACGCCGGCCTGCAGCGCGACGAGAAGCAGACCAAAACCGATGTCAAGACGATGAAAGCGGACAAGGCCGAGGGCAAGATGGCTGCCGAATCGAAGGATTCGGAGAAGGTCTATAAGGACAGCAGGAACGTCAAGGGCGACAAGAAGGACATCGCGACCGACAAGACGAACCTGAAAGCCGATCAGAGCAAATAGACGCCGGCACTACCGGCATTATGCCAAGCCCCGCTGCGGCGGGGTTTTTTATTGGCGCTTTGTCAAGCGTGAACCCCGCCACCGAGCGCCGATTCGATCGCGCGCTGCAGATGATCGAGTCCGAACGAAACGTCCTGCAGCACGCCGTTGACGAAGAATGCCGGCGTTGACTGAACGTGGCTCCGCTGCCCGCTCGCAAGGTGTTCCTGCACGCGCTGCAGATAGATATGGTCGTTCATTTCGAAGTCGTAGCGCGGCAGATCGAGTTCCGCCTTTTCGGCGTACTGCCGGAGACTTTTTGCCTTCAGGTGCAGCTGGTTTTCGAACAGCAGGTCGTGCATCAGCCAGAATTTCTGTTGTGCGCCCGCCGCTTCCGCCGCTTCCGTCGCCAGTTCCGCATGCGGGTGCGCTTCGCGCAACGGGTAATGGCGGAACACCAGGCGCAGGCGGTCGCCGAATTCTTCGAGCAGTATTTTGACGGCGTGATAAGCCTGTCCGCATGCGGCGCATTCGTAATCGCCGTATTCAACGAGGGTGATGCGGGCGGTGTCCGCGCCACGGATATGGTCGGTTGCGGCGACCGGCACCGCGAGCGTGACGGATGTGATGGCTGAATTCATGATGCACTCCTGTTCAAACAGATATTTAGTCGCAGTGAGCGCGCCTTGTCGGTACGCTATCGTACCGCGCGCTCATCGATGATGGGAATCCGCATCTCGACGGATGGATCATTTCAATCGGGTTGTCGTTGAACATGATCGGTGCCTGAGATTTTTCCGCGGCGCGTACGGCCGCGCGGGATTGTGTTTTTTCGCGACGCGTGTTGTCCTGTTTATTCACCGCCGCGCAGATGGCGGTACTTTTTGAAATTGGGCATCGCCAGTGCAAACTGGCTGATACCGGATTCGCCGCCGGCAAGTACCACGCCGGTGACGAAGCTCCTGTCGCCGGCGTTCACCAGCGCCCAGCAACTCAAGCGTTCCTCGACGTCGGCGTCGCCCTCGCGATAACAGGCCAGCCATGAATCGGCCGAAATGATCTGAATGATTTTCCAACCTGTGGTGTCCATTGATGGTCTCCTGTTGTTCCGCAGTCAGGGTTTGATCCTGACCTCGACGTTGTGGTCTATGCGGTCGTCTTTCAGCGCGATGCCTGCTTCGGTCTGCGCGACGCCGTCGAGCGTGACGCCGTCGGTTCCTTCTCCGGTTTGCGACACCACGATGTGATAAAGCGTGTCGCGGTAGCGATAGCGCAGCTTGAATGAAGTCCAGGCGGCCGGCAGGCAGGGCGTGAAGCGCAGCTTGTCTACTTCCAGATGCAATCCCAGCAGCGATTCGAGTATCAGCCGGTACATCCAGCCGGCCGAGCCGGTGTACCAGGTCCAGCCGCCGCGACCGGTGTGCGGCGCGACGGCATAAACGTCGGCGGCGACCACATAGGGCTCGACCTTGTAGATGGCAATTTTTTCCGCCGAGGCGCCGTGCCTGACCGGATTGATCAGCTCGAATAATTCCCATGCGCGCGCATGATCGCCGAGTCTGGCGAAGGCCATGACCGTCCAGATCGCCGCATGCGTGTACTGGCCGCCGTTTTCGCGCACCCCCGGTGCGTAGCCCTTGATGTAGCCGGGGTTCATCTCCGACTTGTCGAACGGCGGCGCCAGCAATTCAATCAACGCATCGTCGCGGCGCACCAGCATGCGATCGACCGCGGCCATTGCCGTGCGCGCGCGTTGTGGATCGCCGGCGCCGGAGAGCACCGACCAGCTTTGCGCAACCGAGTCGATCCGGCATTCGGTGTTGATCGCCGAACCCAGAGGCGTGCCGTCGTCGAAGTAGGCGCGACGGTACCAATCGCCGTCCCAGCCGTTGCGTTCGATGTTGTGCCTGAGCTGCGCCGCCTCCATCGTGCAGCGTTCGGCGAATGCGCTGTCGTTGCGCAGGCGCGCGATGCCGGCATACTGCGTCAGCACGTCGTAGAGGAAAAAACCCAGCCAAATGCTTTCGCCGCGGCCGTGCGCGCCGACCAGATTCATGCCGTCGTTCCAGTCGCCGGTGCCCATCAGCGGCAGTCCGCGTTCGCCGAAGTGCAGGCCGCGCAGAATGGCGCGCGCGCCGTGTTCATACAGATTGGCCGAAACATCGGCGCGGCCGGGCAAATCGTAATAGGACTCTTCGTCCGCATTGACTGCGCGGCCGTCGAGGAAGGACAGCGGGGCGTCGAGCACGGCGCGGTCGCCGGTGGCGTTGACGTAACGGCAAATTGCCAGCGGCAGCCACAAAAAGTCATCGCTGCCGCGCGTGCGCACGCCGCGACTCGATGGCGGATGCCACCAGTGCTGCACATCGCCTTCGGTGAACTGGTGCGCAGCGCAGCGCAGCAGATGTTCGCGGGTCAGCGCCGGTTCGGCATGGATCAGCGCCATCACGTCCTGCAACTGGTCGCGGAACCCGAAGGCGCCGCCGGACTGGTAAAAGCCGCTGCGCCCCCACAGCCGGCAGGCCAGCGTCTGATACAACAGCCAGCCGTTGGCCAGTACATCCAGCGACGGGTCCGGTGTCGCGATCTGCACTGCGCCGAGGGTGTGCTGCCAGTATTGCTGCACCTTGCCCAGTGCCTCGTGCGCGCCGGCGACACCGCGTCCGCGTTGCAGGAGCTTGCGCGCATCTCCGAGGTCGCGTCCGGCGCCCAGCCTGAAGACCAATTCGCGTGCTTCGCCATCCTCGAGTTCAAACGCCACCTGCAGCGCCGCGCAGGGGTCGAGCGCGGCACCGGCGTTGTTGGACAGCCGCATGCGGCCCATCGCCGCCGGATTGCGCAGGCTGCCGTTGCGACCGATGAATTCGCCGCGGTCACCGCTGAAGGTGCGCGTGCCGTCATCGACGTCGAAAAAGGCCACGCGGCCGGCAAATTCGTTGTTGAAGGCATTGCGCGCCATCAGCGCGCCGCTCGCGGCATCGATTTCGGTCACCACGTGCATGGTCGATTTCTGCCTGAGATCGCCGAGCACCCATTCGACATAGCCTGTGGCGGACAGTCGGCGCGCGCGGCCGCAATGATTGTGCACCTTCAACACCGCATATTTCACCGCGTCGGCGAGCGCGACGTAGACCGTGAGTTCGGACGTGACGCCGCCTTCGCTGTGTTCGAAGCGGCTGTAGCCGAAACCATGGCGTGTCACATACGGTGTGCTGCCGCGTCTGGGCAGCGGCGAGGGCGACCAGAAATAGCCGCTGTCGTCGTCGCGCAGGTAGAACGCTTCGCCGCCGGCGTCGCTGACCGGATCGTTGTTCCAGGGCGTGAGGCGGAACTCGTGGGCGTTCTCGCTCCAGGTATAGGCCATGCCGTTTTCGGAGACGACGCTGCCGAATTCGGCGTTCGCCAGCACGTTTACCCACGGCGCCGGCGTGACGCTGCCGTGCGCGGTGGTGATGACATATTCGCGGCCGTCGGGCGTGAAGCCGCCGAGTCCGTTGTCGAACAGCAATTCGCGCGGCGGCGGCGTGCCCGGCGCCGGCGTTTCGCGGCGGTATTGTTTGGCCGGCACCAATCGCGGCACCCGCCGCTCGTTAATGCCGCGCCGCGCGCCCGCATCCGCGCGCGCGGCGCGGCGTTCGACAAATTCGCAGCGGCCGACCTGATCGGTAAGCGCGCCGCGGCGGTCGCTGATGATGACGCGCGCGACCGCCTGCACCAGCACGCGGTCTTCGTCGGAAATCTGCTCCGCGCGGCGCACAAAGATGCCGCCGGGTTTGTCCATCACATGCGCTTCCACGCCGGCGGCGATCAGCCCCATGATCTGTTCCTGCAACTGCTGGCGGTAGCCGGCGTGTTCCTCGTTCCAGATCACGAGATCGACGCTGAGACCCTTCAGCCGCCAGTAGGCATGCGCCTGCACCAGCTGGCGCACGAGATCGATGTTCTCGAGTTCGCCGATCTGCAACAGCACGATCGGCAGGTCGCCGGAGATTGCATAGCCCCACAATCCCGACTGGCCGCGGCGGTTGCGGCTGATCGTCGCTGCGTCCGCGCGCAGACAGTTGTTGTTGTAAATGACCGGACTGGCGAGGCGGCCGTAGAGCTGGGTGTCGTCCTCGCTGGCGTTGATCTGGCGCAACACGACCTGGCTGTGCGTCCATGCCAGTTCGAACACGCGGTCGGCGAGATGGCGGTCCTGGTATTTGCCGGCAAGTGCCAGCGCATCGTCGCGACTGGTGGTAACGCCGGTCACCATGTCGATGATCGCGATCTGTTCGGGCTCCAGCGTGATGCGATGGCGGATGGCGACCACCGGATCAAGCACCGCGCCGGCGCTGTTGGAGAGCGCGGCGTTGCCGTCCATCGCCTGCGGCGCGGCGGCGCTGCGACCGCGGCCGATGAAGCGCAGGCGGTCGGTTTCGAACGAGACGGTCTCGACCGCGGCGCCGCGCACGGCCATCAGGTGGAACATCCACGGCGGCTGTTCGTTGTCGGCGCGCGGGCGCCGGGTGCACAGTATGGCCTGACGCTCGCGGATGATTTCGGTTTCGACGAACAGATTGCTGAACGCAGGGTGCAGCGCGTCTGAAATTGCGGCGGCGATCACGACCTCGGCGTAACTGGTGATTTCGATCGTGCGCCGCGTGCGCGCGCGGTTGGTGATATGCAGGCGCCGCAATTCGATGTCGTCCTCCGGCGAGACGACGATCTCCATATGCGTATCGTAGTCGAGGTCGCGGCGGCGGAATTCGGCGCGGCCCTCGGAAAAGATCGCCGCATAGCTGTCGGCGCGTTTGAGCGTCGGCTGGTGCGCAGTCGACCAGAACATGCCGCTGGAGACATCGCGGATGTAGCAGAAGCTGCCCCAGTTGTCGCAGGTCGTGTCTTCGCGCCAGCGCGTGACGGCGAGATCCTTCCAGCGGCTGTAGCCGCCGCCGGCGTTGGTCAGCATGACGTGATAGCGGCCGTTCGACAGCAACTGTACTGCGGGTGTTGCAGTGTCGGCGCTGGTCAATACGCGGACCGGAATGGCGGCGCTGTTTTCCGTGACGCGACCGCCGGAGAACTCCATGTCGGGCAGGTGGAACGCAGCGGCGCGCGGCGCGCGCTCCTGCAGCAGCAGGGTGGTGGCCTGAAACTGCGGATCGGATTCGAAGCGCCGCTGCATCGGGCGGTCGAGCAGATGGTAGGCCAGCGCAAGCAGGCTCATGCCCTGGTGATGGGCCATGAACGAACGCACCACCACGCTCGCGTGGCCGCGCGGCAGACGCGATGGCGTGTAATCGACTGCTTCGTACAGACCATACTGGCCGGCGAGGCCCTCGTCGGCGAGGCGTTGCAGATTCGCGCAGGCCGCTGCCGGCTCGACCATCAGCGCCAGCGCCGAGGCGTAGGGCGCGATCACCAGATCGTCGGCGAGTCCGCGCTTGAGACCGAGTCCCGGCACGCCGAAGGCGCGGTATTGATAATTGCGCGCGGCATCGACCGTGTTGTAACCGCATTCCGACAGGCCCCAGGCGACGCCGCGTTGTTTGCCGTAGGCGATCTGCCGCGCCACTGCCGCCGCGCAAGTCTGGTCGAGCAGGGTATTTTCGTAGGTCGGCATCACGAGCAGCGGCATCAGGTACTCGAACATCGAGCCGCTCCATGACAGCAGGATCGGGTCGCCGCCGGTATTGGTCAGCAGGCGGCCGAGCGCAAACCAGCTCTCCTGCGGCAACCGGCCCTGGGCGATGGCGACGAAGGTGGTGAGGCGCGCCTCCGAGGCCAGCAGGTCGTAATAGCCGGCGTCGGCGCGGTGGTCGGCGGTGTTGTAGCCGATTGCCAGCAGATGGCGCGCTTCGTTGTAGAGAAATCCGTATTCGATCTGCGCATAGCCGCCGGCCTGGGTTGCCAGTGTTTCGATCGTCGCCAGACGCTCGCGCGCATTGCGGCTGGCAATCGCGATCTGTTCGCCGAGGGTCGTCAGCCACGCGCGCTCTTCCGGCAAGGCGCCGGCGCGCAATTCGATCGATTTCAGCCAGCGTTCGTCGTAGTGCGCGAGTTCGCGCAGGGTCGGAATCGTTTCCATCTCGATCAATGCATTGATGCGGCCGGGCGCTGCGGGCAGTGTCAGCCATGGCGCCAGCGTTTCGAGTTCGTTCAGCGCGTCGCGGCACTGGCGTGCCAGCGCCTGCGTCCACCACTGCACCGTAAAGGCCGGCGTATTGGCAGCAGCCTCCGGCGTCAGTCCGGCGGCTGCCGACACCGCGCCGGCGGTCAGCAGTGTCAGGCGTTTGTGTACTGCGGCCAGGGTCGCCGGCCTTGAATCGCAGGCGGCGTCGATGTCGCGCTGCAGTTGCGTGAGCCGGTTGGTGACCGCGATCGGCAGGGTGCCCGCTGCCGCGGCGACGATGGCCAGCGTGTCGTTGAGACTGTCGAACACCTTGATGCAGACAATCGCGTTGTCGGCGAGTCCGAGCAGGCCCGGCCGCAGCGTCAGCAGGTGGGCGGCGAGATTGCCGCTGTCTACCGTGGACAGATAGAGCGGCGGCAGCGGCTGCAGCGTCAGCGTGTCGTACCAGTTGCAGAAGTGGCCGTGATGGCGCTCCAGCAGGGCCATGGTGGCAAAGGTGTTCGCGGTGCGTTCGATCAGCGCGCCGGCCATGATGTAGCCGAAGTCGTAGGCGGCGAGATTCGACAGCAGGGCGAGGCCGATGTTGGTCGGCGAGGTGCGATGCGCGATCACCGGCGCCGGATGTTCCTGGAAATTGTCCGGCGGCAGCCAGTGATCGTCGGCACCGACGAAGGTTTCGAAGAAGCCCCAGGTGCGGCGCGCGAGTTTGCGCAGGAACAGCGTTTGTTCGGCGGAGAGGCTGGCGACGTGCCGTGTCAGCGGCCGGCTGATCCACCAGGTAATGGCGGGCGCGTAAAACCACAACGCGATCACTGCGGCGGCGGCGGGTAAAGCGGCGGCCTTGGTGTATACCAGCAACGCCGCTGCCGCGACCGCGGTAACGGGCGCCGCCCACATTTCGCGATAGGCGGCAACAAGGCTGCTGCGCGCGCCTTCGCCGCTGGCGCGTTCGGTTGCATCGGACGGATTCCATTGCAGCAGGCGCCGGTGGCTGATGAATATCCGCCAGTTGGTGCGCACGATGGCGTCGAGACTGAACCATGCTTCATGCGGCAGACAGGCCAGCGACAAGCCGGCCTGCGCGAGGTGGCGCATGAATGATTGCATGGCGGCGGCGCAATGCTGCCCCGGCAGTACCTCCTCCGGTTTGCGGAACAACTCGACGATCGACGCGCTCAGCGACGGAATCAGAATGATGCCGATCACTGCGGCGGTCCAGAACCAGGCCTTCGCCGTCAACAACCAGCCGCCCAGCAGCAGCGTGGTCAGCGCAAGCGCGATCAGACTGCGCCGCAGGTTATCGAGAATTTTCCATTGCGACAATCCGGACAGCGGATTGCGCTGGCGGCTCGCGCCCGCGGCAGCGCGCGGCACGCGTGCCCACAGCCACGAAGCAATCTGCCAGTCGCCGCGGATCCAGCGGTGGCGGCGCGCGACGTCGGCGCTGTAGCGCGCCGGGTATTCCTCGTAGAGCTGCACGTCGCTCAACAGGGCGGCGCGCGCGTAACAGCCTTCGAGCAGATCGTGGCTGAGGATGCGATTGTCTGGGAAACGGTCTTTCAGCGCGCGCTCGAAGGCATCGACATCGTAAATGCCCTTGCCGATGAACGAGCCTTCGGCGAACACATCCTGATAGACATCGGAGATCGCGCGCGTGTATGGATCGATTCCCGCTTCGCTGCCGTAGAGGCGGGCGTAGCGCGAGCGGTTGCTGCCGGGCAGGCTGACCGCCACGCGCGGCTGCATAATCGAGTAGCCGGCGACGACACGGTTGGCCGCGCCCTGTTCGAAACAGGGATGATTCAGCGGATGCGCCATGGTGCCGACGAACTGGCGCGCGGCGTCGCGCGGCAATTGCGTGTCGGTGTCGAGCGTGATCACGTATCTGACGTCGGGCAACACTGCGCTGCTGCCGACGACCAGTGCGAACAGTTCGGGCGCGCCGCCGCGCAGCAGGGCATTCAAATCGGCCAGCTTGCCGCGCTTGCGTTCACGGCCCATCCAGATCCGCTCATGCGCATTCCACAGGCGCGGGCGGTGAAACAGAAAGAACGGTTCGCCGTCGGCGGTTTCGGGCCCGACTTCGACCGCGCGATATTGCCGGTTGAGCGCTTCAATCCGCGTCTGCGCGTGGGCGAGCAGGGCGGCGTCGCCGGGCTGCGTTTCTTCGGCGGCGTCCATATAATCCGTGAGCAGGCCGAAGTGCAGTTGCCGATCGCGGTTGGCGAGGAAACGCACCTCCAGCGCCTCGACCAGTTCATCGAAGCCGCGGGTGCTCACCAGCATGGTCGGCACCACGACCAGCGTGCGGCATGCCGCGGGAATGCCATCCGAATAGTCCAGCCGCGGCAGCGACTGCGGTGTTGCCACCAGCGTGGCCAGCCAGTTTACAAGTGCCACGGCAAGCTGGCTGGCGCCGAGCGCGACGACCAGGCCGGCCGCGGCGAGCAGCAGACCGTGCAGGTCGCGGGATGCGCCGCGCACCATGAGCGCCCAGGTAAACAGCGCAGTCAGCAGCGCAATCAGGCCGAGATAGAACGGCAGCGGAAAGCGTTGACCGATGTTGCGCAGTTTTTCGCCCGCCGACCAGCGCACCGCCGCCGCCTGCTCAAGCTGCCGCCGCCCGTGGTCGATCAGGAAATAGCCGACGTGCGCGGCGCGCGCGGCGTTCGCCGCGCCGCCGCAGTCGTCGGCGCCTTGCCGGGCGTGCTCGTGCGCGAGTTGCACTGCTTTGCGCGCGACGTCGATTTCGGAGATGCCGCTGCATTTGGCGATTTTTTCAACCGCATGCCGGTAGTGGTCGCGGGTGGCGAAATCCATGGCGCCGTAAATGCCGGCGGGGTCTTCGCGCAGCTTCAGTTCGACGATGCTCATGCTTTCGACAAAGTTGCGCCAGTCGAGCGCGCCCAATGAGCGCAGACTGCCGATGCTGTTGCTGATCGAGACCTGGCTGGCGGCCTGGCTCTGCGTTTCCAGTTGCACCATCTGTTCGATGGTGGCGCCTTCTTCCGAGAGTCGTTGTTCGATCCAGGTCAGCGGCAGCGCTAGCGCCGGGCTCTGGCCCTGCAAACGGCGCGCGAGTTCGGCGACGAAAGGGCTGACCATCGGCGGCGACGAGCGCGCCATGTCGGCGATCACCAGAATCAGGCTTTTCGGATCGCTGTCGGCCACCTCCATCATGCGATCCGCCCACTGGTCGGCGAGTTCGCGGTTGACCGCGCCGGCGGCAATGCGCGCGGCGGCACGGCGCAGATTCTCGATCAGCGCCAGGCGCAACATGATCGGAATCGCCCACAACTCACCGAGTTTCAGCGGCGTGGTCTTCTGGTAGGCAATGACGAAGCGGTCGAGGCTTTCGGGATCGACGCGGCCGTCGCCGTGCGAGATCGCCTCCAGCGCGATGTCGTAGACGCGCGGAAAGCCGGCCGAGGGGCCGCGCGACAGGCGCGGCAGCTCGCCGCTGTAGCGCTTCGGCAGATGGCGTCTGGCGGTGCGGATCTGTTCTTCGATCAGATAAAAATTGTCGAGCAGCCATTCGCCGGCCGGCGTGATGCGGCGGTTCGCCTTGACCGTGGTGCTGAGCAGGTTGCAGGTGTCGCGCAGCACGATTTCATTTTGTGCCAGCCTTAACAGCAACTGGTCGGGCGTGCGGCGCCGGCGCAGCCGGTGGACGCCGGCGAGATCGCGGCCGTGCTGTTCCATCTGATCGGCGCTGAAGAGTTCTGCGCGCAGCGGCGCCTCGTCGTCGGAGTATTGCAGCGCGCGCCGGCCTGCCAGTACCGCGGTCAGTTGGCGCAGCCAATCGCGGATGCTGGCGAAGCCGAAACGCACGTGGGATTTCCTTTGCTGAACGGGCAGCGGCAGGATCGCCGGCTGCGTGCTTGCTGCAAGCGCATCCTGTCGCCTGACAAGACCGCAGACATGCTTCCACCGGGCATCCGGCGGAAGCGGCTCGATGTTGACAGGAATGGCGAGGCGGCAACGTGCGCTAGCGCACAGAGAATTCCGGCCGAATCGGGGATGGTTCGCCCAACTCCACCCGCCCGCCGGACACGAAAGATTCCGATGACACGCTGCCGCCATTCGTTATTGACACCCGCAGCACTGCTTGGGGCAACGCTGTTGACGCTTGCGGCTTGCAGCAAGGCGCCCGACACCACGGGCGCGCGGCCGCCTGCGGTGTCGGTCGGCACCGACATCGACGACAGTGTGGTGACGGCGCGGGTCAAGGCCGCCTTGTTCGCCGACGAAGTCGTGCGCAGCTTCGAATTCAAGGTAGAAACGCGCAATGGCGAGGTGCAATTAAGCGGCTTTGTCGCCAACCAGCCGCAGATCGATCGTGCGATCGAGGTGACGCGCGGCGTCGCGGGCGTCAAGGGCATCGAAAACAACGTGGTATTGAAAGGCACGCCGACCACGCTCGGCAATGAAGTCGACGACGATATCGTGACGGCACAGGTCAAGACTGCGCTGCTCGCCGATGCCGACGTCAAGAGCGGCGACATTGCGGTAAAGACGCGCAAAGGCGCCGTGCAACTGAGCGGTTTCGTCAACAATCCCGGGCAGATCGACCGCGCGCTCGAAGTGACGCGCGGTATCAAGGGCGTGAAGAGCGTCGACAATCAGATGAGCCTCAAGAAGTAAGGCCGTGAAAGCCGCCGCTATGCGCGGAGGCAGCCGGTGATGAGCGCTCCCGTCGTCGAACCGGCTGCGCCGAGCGCCACCGTGATTGCCGAGGCAGGTGTGCGCGCGCTGCGTTATTCGCGCCTCACCATCGCCGTGGTGATCCTGATGGTGATCGCGCTGGTGGCTTCGCTGTATCTGGCGCGGGCGTTTTTCGTGCCGCTGCTGATCGGTATCCTCGCCAGCTATACGCTGAGCCCGCTGGTCGACTGGTTGAAAAGCTGGCGTGTCCCGGGCGCGGTAGCGGCGGCGCTGGTGCTGGCGGTTCTGATCGGCGGCACGGTCTGGATCGGATTTTCACTCACCGGTCAGACGACGGCGATGATTGAAAAACTGCCGGAGGCGGCGCGCCGTTTGCGTCTCAGCCTCAGCGATGCGCGCAACGGCAATCCGACCGCTCTGCAAAACATGCAGGCCGCCGCCAACGAAATCCAGGGCGCGGCCGCCGACGCCGGGGCCAAACCGGGCGCGCGTGTGCTGGTGGTCAAGGCCGCCGAGCCGTCGCTGTGGTTGCGCGACTACGCGCTGGCGCAATCGGCACTGCTCGTTACGGTCGCTGCGCAAACGCCGATGGTGTTGCTGCTGACCTATTTTCTGCTCGCCTCGGGCTCGCACTTCCGGCGCAAGCTCGTCGGCTTCGTCGGGCCGTCGCTGACACGCAAAAAAGACGCCGTGCTGATCCTGCAGGAGATCGACGTGCAGGTGCAGCGTTATCTGCTGGCAATGCTGGCGTCGAATGCGTTGGTGGCGGTAATGACCTGGCTCGCCTTCCAGGGGCTGGGCATGGAACAGGCCGGCGTCTGGGGCGTGGCTGCCGGAATTCTGCATTTCATTCCTTATCTCGGCACGGTGGCCATTGCGGTGGCCGCCGGCGTCGCCGCCTTCCTGCAATTCGGTTCCTTGCTCGACGCCTTCGCGGTGGCCGGCGCCTCTATCGTGGTCGCCGGCTCGATCGGCTTCGTATTCATGACCTGGCTGCAAAGCCGTTTCGCGCGGGTGAATGCCGCGGTGTTGTTTATCGCGCTGCTGTTTTTCGCCTGGCTGTGGGGCGTGTGGGGCCTGCTGTTGGGCGCGCCGCTGGTGGCCATTGCCAAGGTCATCTGCGATCGCGTCGAATCGCTGAAGGCACTGGGCGAACTGCTCGGACGTTAGGCGCCGAAGCCGGCTGGCTGGCGCCCAATGCTCGCTGCCGTACAGACCGCGTATCGCGCACGGCCGAAGATGCATTGATGGTTAATCGATTCGGAACGTGGTGGCCGCTGTGGGCGGCGCTCCTGCTGGTGTGGACGGTGATCGCCGCGGCATTGGCGTGGATGAACCTGCCGCGCGCAAACACGATGCCCGAGGATGCGCGATATCTTTCACAAATGTCGGCTGCAGCGGAGGCCATTCTGCGTGGCGATGAGGCGGCGGTGGAGGTCGCGCGCAAGGCGCGGCGCGACCCGCTGGTATGGTCGCCGGTCTCGCGCGTCGTCTACATGATGAACGGCGTCGCGCTGAGTTTCCCCGGCAACACCAGCGGCGAACAGACGGCGCTGGTGGCCGCCGAATACCGGCGGATTCTGCGTGAACAGGCAGACGGTCAACGTTGGCAATTCCTCGCAGGCATGCTGCTGTTGTGGTTGCTGCCCTGTTGCTTCATGGTCATCGCCGTCCGCGCATACGGGCGTCATTGCGGGAACAGGCAGGCGCCGCGTTTGCAAAAAGTATTGACGTATGTTCGCCAGCGAACGGTCAATCGCGAGGCCGGCGCTGACAATGGCTTCAACGGCAACGCAGTGGCAGGCAAGCCGCTGTCGCGAACTCCGCCGCGTGAAACCGGATGGCAGTGCGCAGTGTAGCCGGGTGTTGCCGAATGTCGTCAATCAAGCTCAAGGAGCAGCAATGAACTGGGACCGCATCGAAGGCAACTGGAAACAATTCAAAGGCAACGTCAAGGAGCAGTGGGGCCGGCTCACCGACGATCAGATTGACGTCATTGCCGGCAGGCGCGAACACCTTGCCGGAAAGATTCAGGAGACCTACGGCCTGACCAGGGACGAAACCGAAAATCAGCTCGACGAATGGCAGAAGCGCATGAAAGACAATTATCACATCGACTGACGCGGCCGGACTTCGGTGAATGCAATCGCAAACAACCTAACAAGGAAATCAATATGAACAAATTCAAACTCGCGGCGATGGTTTCGGCTGTCGCTCTGGCTTTCTGCGGCGCCGCGACCGCGGCAACCATGTCAAAAGACGACTACAACAAGGCCAGGGGCACCATCGGTTCCGATTACAAGACCGCCGGCGCTGCCTGCGATTCGTTCGCTGCCAACGCCAAAGACATCTGCAAGGCGGAAGCCATGGGCCGGAAAAACGTCGCCCAGGCGGAGCTTGATGACGGTTACAAGCCGACCAATAAAACGCATTACAACGTCAGCATCGCCAAAGCGGACGGCGATTACGCGGTGGCGATCGAAAAATGCGACGACAAGGCTGGCAATGACAAGGATGTCTGCGTCAAGGAAGCGAAAGCCGCCCGTGTTTCAGCCAAGGCCGACGCCACCGCATTGCTGAAAACGTCCAATGCCAACGATGCCGCCACCCGGAAGACCGGCGCGGCGAATGTCGCGGCCGGCGAGGCGAAGGCAGCCGCGCGTAACGATGCGGCAACCGACAAGCGCAATGCGGATTACGCGGTCGCCAGGGAAAAGTGCGACACCTTTGCGAATGACGCCAAAACCAATTGCATCAAGGAGGCGAAGGCGCGCTACGGCCAGTCGTAAGGCATCGCGGCGCACGTGTTTTACAACAGCGGTTTGACAAAGAGGCACTCTCATGAAAACGAAAATGGGTATCACGGCAAGCATGGTGGCCGCGGCGGTATTGCTCGGTCTTGGCGGTTGCGGCGACATGTCGACGCGTGACAAAGATACCGCGATCGGTGCCGGCGTCGGCGCAGTCGGCGGCGCGGTTCTGACTGGCGGCAGTGCAATCGGCACGGTCGGTGGCGCGGCGGTTGGCGGCATTATCGGCAACCAGGTCGGCAAGCAGAGATAAAGCAGCAGTCGCCGTTCGAAGACGCGCCGGCCCATGGCCGGCGCGTCTTCGTGCGTGCGCCGGCCATCCTGTTCCGGCGCGCCTGCTTATGCGGCGTGTGTTTTGTCCTGCAGATCGCGCACGATGCGGTAGCAGCTGCAGGAGGCCGCCTCGAGCCGGCGACGGCTCAGGATGTGGATATTGCCGCGGCTGTAAGAGATCAGTTTTTTGCGCTCCAGATCGCTCGCCGCCATGGTTACGCCGACCCGGCGCACGCCCAGCATATGCGCCAGAAATTCATGCGTCAGACGGAATTCGTCCGCATGCAAACGGTCGGCGGTCATCAACAGCCAGCGCGCGAGGCGGGCCTCCGCGTCGTGAAAGCGGTTGCAGGCGGCGGTTTGCGAAACCTGCGCCATCAACAGATGTGTGTAGCGGAACAGTGCTTGTTGCAGCGGCGGGCTTTTTGCGAACTCGTTGCGAAATTGGGTCGCACTCAGGCGCAGCGCGCTGCCGCTGCCCTGCACCAGTGCGCGCACGGCCGAGACGCCGATGCCGAGAACCATCGGCATGCCGACCATGCCCTCGTTGCCGACCATGCCGACCTCGAGACTGCGCTCGCGATCGACTGCAGTGAGCAGCGAGACGAGGCAGTCAATTGGAAAGTAGACATAACGGATCGGTGCCAGCGGTTCATACAACACCTGCCCATAGACCAGCCGGACCGGCGCGAGGGCTGCGCACATTTTTTTCGCGGCGCTGCGCGGCATGGCGGCGAGCAGATGATTGGCGAGGTACGGTGGCGATTGCGTTGGCATCGAATGGACTCCGGTGAATGTTGCCTGCGTTGACGTCGTGGCGGCGACACGCGGAGTCGTCGGTGCAATTCGGTTGCCGCGATCGGCCGCCGGCGGGCGCGTGGCCGTGATGCGATGGAGTTCGCTGCAACGCGGGCGGACTATCGCATCGTCCGCAGGATAAAGCAACCGACTTGCGCATGTATGTTCGCTGGCGCACAGATTTGAACGCTGTCGAGGCACACAATCGACGCGTTCAAATCACCGTCGCACGGACATCAGGATGAATATCAGCAATGATCAGTCTTCACGCGTTCTCATGTGGGTTGCCGGCATTGCAGTGATCGTGTTCAGCGCGGCCGGCGTCGGCGCGATCATGGGCTGGATTCCGACCTCAATGGGGCGCGGCGCCGACATCGCTGAGATCGCCATCCCGGACAAGCAGGCGGCTGCAGCGGGTAAACCGCTCTACGCGACATCCGCGGCAGATATGGCGGGCAACGCCTCCGGCACGGGCGGTTGCGCAGACTGCGGCGTGATCGAATCCTGGCGCGAGATTACCAGCAAGGGCGAGGGCAGCGGCCTTGGTGCTGCCGGCGGCGCCGTCGTCGGCGGCTTGCTCGGCAATCAGATCGGCAACGGGCGGGGCAATACCGTGGCGACCGTGATTGGCGCGGTCGGCGGCGCAGTCGGCGGGAATGAAATCGAAAAGCGCGTCAAAACGAGCAAGAGCTACGCTGTCACTGTTCGCATGGACAACGGTTCGCGGCGCGTGATCAATGAAACCAACCCACCGGCGTTTCGCGCCGGTGATCAAGTCCGTATCGTCAGCGGTGTGATACGGGCCAACCCCTGATCGCGCGCTGCGCGTGTCGCGGGCTCAATGCAAGTTACGAAAGGGAACACCCCATGCTTTATACCATTGCCGTCGTTTTGCTCATCCTGTGGCTGCTTGGCCTCGTGACCTCCTACACCATGGGTGGACTCATCCATGTGCTGCTGGTAATCGCGATCGTGGTGGTGCTGCTGCGCGTGATCGGCGGCCGCGGAGCGGTTTGATCATGGCGCCATTCTGTCGTCCATCTCCGGCCAGCGAGCGAAGCGCACCATGTGGTGCTACGCCGCGGGGATAGTAACGCTGGTGGCGGCGGCCGAGGCGCTGGGGCTGGGCGGGATACCCGCGCACGGCGTCATCGTCGAAAACATTTTGTTTGTTGTATTGCTGCTCGCGCTGATCGCGACGGCAATGCGAAAGTCGGTTCGGCGGTGACGCCGGGCTGTTTTAAATTCGACCATTTGGAGATTCATCATGAACACCCAGACCAGGATCATGCAGGATGCAGCGGCACCGGCGCAGCCGACCTGCAGCAATGACAGCAACAAGGAAAAACTGATCGCTGATCTCAAAACGGTGGTGGCGGACGGCGAACAGCTGATCCGCGAGGCGGCCGGAACCTCGGTCGAGAGTTTTGCCGTCTTGCGTTCCCGTTTCGAGGGCACGCTGGACGATGCCAGGGCGAAGATCGGGCGCGCGCGCAGTGCGGTGCAGGCAAATGCGCAATGCGCAACCCGGTCAACTCAAGCGTTTGTGCGCGAAAATCCGTGGGCGTCGGCCGGCGTCACTGCCGCAGCCGGTGTCGTGCTTGGTTTTCTGCTCGGTCGCCGCAAGGCGCCCGGTGCCGATCAAAACGCCGAATGATCTGATCCCCCGACCTGCGCAGTCGAGGTCATGAAAACATCAAACCCGCTGCGGCGGGTTTTTTGTTGATCCCGTTGCCTCGGAACAATTCGTGACCGGATCGATCTGACGGAGGCTAATCGGCGCCACACTTTTTGAAAAAGCAACATGATCGCTTTACGCGCTAATTGCCGCTATCACCATCAGCGCGGATCAAGACTTGTCGCCACGCAAGTTCCAATGTGACGGGGTGCGGCGGACATCGATTGCAAAACGGGGTGTAACACTTTGTAAAACCATTCCGTGCAACGGCGACTTCGCAAGACACTGTGACCGTATACAGATTGGCATTTGCCATTCCTGTCATTGAAGACTGGAGACCGCCATGTATCGTCAGACACTCATCGCAATTGCATGTGGGCTCGCGCTTGGTACCTCGGTTGGCGTCAGCTACGCGCAAACGACGCCGCCGACCACGAATCCTCCCGCTACCAGTTCGCCGTCCGGCGGCAGCCAGACAAATTCGGGAACGCCGTCAGGCGGCGGGCAATCGAATACAGGGACGCCTTCAGGCGGCGG
The DNA here is from genome assembly GCA_903889565.1 of uncultured beta proteobacterium. Classification (GTDB taxonomy): domain Bacteria; phylum Pseudomonadota; class Gammaproteobacteria; order Burkholderiales; family SG8-41; genus PALSA-1004. The sequence goes on along the minus strand of CAISYC010000066.1, from coordinate 79,902 downwards.
TCAGAGTTCCACGGGTCCGTCTTCAGGGTTCCGGCAAAATGCGTCGGGTGCGTCGTCAGGCACCGGCCAATCCACCGCCGGCAATCCTTCCGGCAACGGTCGCGTCGATTTGCGCCAGGCCAATCAGGCTGTGCGCCAGGATCGCAGCAGCCTGAACAGTGCGGAAGCGCAGAGCAACCAGGACCGGCGCGCCCTGCGTACCGACTTGAGAAGCGGCAATACGGCAGGCGCGGCGCAGGAGCGCGCAGCACTCCAGCAGGACCGGTCCACGGTCAATACGGATCGTCAAAACCTGAACAGGGCCGAGGCCCAGCGTTCAACCGATCGGCGTGATCTGCGCGCCAACCGCTCCGAGCAGCGGCAGGATCGTCGCGAGGCCCGACAGGATCATCGCGAGGGGCGTCAGGATCAGCGCAGGTCCGACTTTGCACACGCCGATCACCGCCAGAACGTGGCGAATGCACAACAGCGGCAGGCTGGTGGTGGCGGATCCAGACACCGCTAACCGAAACCGGAAATCGCGCGCACCGTCCGGTGCCAATGCCACAATGGCACCGGCGTGAGCAAATGACCATGAAGCATTCGATCCTTCAATTCGCATTGACGGGGCTTTTGGTGGCGGCCGGTCTGGCGCAGGCGGACGGTTCGATCAGCAAATGCAAAGATGCGAAGGGCGGCGTGGTGTATGTGGACAAACCCTGCGAGGCCTATGGACTGCAGTTCGTCGAACCATTGAAACAGGGCGGCGTGACCTTGCTGCCGTCATCGTTGCCTGCCGACGAGGGCGACGCGCCCGGCAAGGGCGGCGTATCCGCCTGCATGGCAGATACAAGCAAGTTTTGCGGCGGCAGCCGGGGCAGCGGCGGCAAAACAATGGATTGTCTGCTCGATCATCAGAACGACATTTCCGACGCGTGTTATGACGCCCTCAAGGCGCGCATGGAGAGTCAGCACAGCGCGCAGGGATGCAAGCAGGATGTGCAAAAGTTTTGTGCCGGCATCCAAAGCGGCGGCGGCCGCATCATGGATTGCCTGCTCGATCATCAGCAGGACATTTCCGACGGCTGCTACGACACGCTGAAGTCCCAGCACGCGGGGCAGAAGTAGCGGCGCAGCCTGTCGATGGTTCTCCAGGAAGACCATTGGCACAAGCAGAATTCGTCTGGACAATAGCGCCTGCCTTGCGCAATGGCATACCGGCGTCGTAGCATAGGGCGCATGCAAATTCTGCACGTTGGTTCCAGTCGCGTCGTGCACTATCGTCTGGTCGCGGCGGTTATCTTTTGCTGCAGTCTGCCGGTGCCGTCGCCTGCGCTGGCGGGTGAATCCTATCCGAACAAACCGGTCAGAATCGTCTGTCCGTTTCCGCCCGGCGGCGGCGCGGACGCAGTGGCGCGCCTGCTCGCCGAAAAATTCTCCGCGCGCGTCGGTAAACCGGTGATTGTCGATAACCGGCCCGGCGCCGGCGGTACGATCGGGGCCGAGATCGTGGCGAAGTCAGTCGCCGACGGTTATACCCTGTTGCTCGGTTCGTCGAGTGTGCTGGCCACAGGGCCGGCGTTGAAACGCCAGCGCTACCAGAGCCTCGCAGACGCTTACTCGCCGGTGCTGCTGGTGAGCAGCATCGCTTATGTGCTGGTGGTGCATCCCGCGCTGCCGGCGAAGTCGGTCGTCGAACTGATTCAGTTTGCCAAGGCGCAGCCGGGGCGCATCAACTACGCGTCCTCCGGCATCGGTACCGCATCCCATCTGGCGATGGAACTTTTCGACGACATGGCGCACGTGCATCTCGTGCATGTGCCGTTCAAAGGCAGCTCGCTGGCAGTGATCAGCCTGATCGGCGGCCAGGTGCAGGCGGGTTTCAACAATCTGGTGCCGGCGCTGCCGCACATCAAATCGGGCCGCCTGCGCGCCCTCGGTGTGAGCGGCCCGTCGCGCTGGCCGGGTTTGCCCGAGGTGGCGACAATTGCAGAGTCCGCGCTGCCGGGATACGAAGCATTACAATGGTACGGAATCGTGCTGCCGTTCGGCGCCTCGCGCGCGATGGTCGATCATTTGAACCGCGAGTTCGGCGTCATTTTGCGACTGCCGGAGGTGCGCGAACATCTGACGGGCGAAGGCGGCGAGGTGGCCGGCGGCACGCCGCAGGAATTTGCGGCTTACATGCGTAGGGATGTCGAAAAATGGAGCCGCGTCGTGCAGACGGCGGACATCCGCGCCGAATAGCGTTTTGCGGTTTGTGACTGGAACAAGGAGAAGAAGATGTCCGAGGCAACGAGAACCATCCTGTTGTATGAACCGGTCGCCGAGGAAGACGGCAGGCAGGATCTGCTCGCGCGGCGTCCGGCCACACTCGACGGCAAGGTCATCGGCCTGCTCAACAACACCAAGGATCTGGTGGATACGCTGCTCGACGAGGTGAAAAACCTGCTGCAGAAGGATTTTCCGCGCGCCGAGTTCCGCTTCTTCCGCAAGGAATCGGTCAGCGGCGCGGCGCCCGAACTGCTGGAGGAAATCGCCGCCTGCGACGCTGTCGTCGGCGCGGTCGGCGATTGAGGGTCATGCTCGTCGTGGAGTGTCCGCGACAGTATGTTCTTCGAGCGCCGCGGCATTCCCACCGCGACCTTCGTCACCCACGCCTTCGACAAATACGCGCGCGGGCTGTGCCGCATGCAGGGCATGGAGGCGCTGCCGATCGTGGTCATTCCGCATCCGATTGCCGCGCTTCCGCGCGAAAATTTGCGGCAAAAGGTCAGGGCAGTGAGTGCTGAACTGCGGACGGCGCTGACCCGGCGCCCGGATTAAGGAGATTTTATGGACAGGGCTGCCCCGGCGCGCGCACGGCAGTTTGGCGTGGTCGATTCGCTGTCGAATATCTTCGAGGTGTTCGACCTGTATTACGAAAAAGGCTGGACCGACGGCCTGCCGATCTATCCGCCGACCGAAGCGGCGGTCAACGCGATGCTGCGTTACACCGACCGTGCGCGCGATGAAGTGGTCGCCATCATTCCGCCGAAGAACGGCGCCGCGACGGTCGAGAAAATCGCCATCAATGCGGTAATGGCCGGCTGCAGGCCCGAATATCTGCCGGTGCTGATCACCGCGGTCGAAATCATGGTGCGGCCCGAGTACAACCTCTACGGCCGGCAGACCACCACCCATCCGGGCGCGCATCTGCTCATCATCAACGGACCGATCCGCCACGAACTCGACGTCAACTGCAAACACAATGTGTTCGGCCACGGCTGGCGCGCCAACGCGACCATGGGCCGCGCGCTGCGCCTCATCCTGATCAATGTTGCCGGCAACAAGCCCGGCGTCACCGACATGGCCACGCACGGACATCCGGGCAAGTATTCCTATTGCATGGGCGAGGACGAGGAGGGCAGTCCATGGCAGCCGTTTCACGTCGAGCGCGGGCTTGCGCCCGAGACCAGCGCCGTTACGCTGTTTTGCGCCGAGGCGCCGCACAACGTCAACGATCAGGTCAGCAAGACGCCCGAGATGTATCTGGGGTCGGCCGCCTCGACCATGGCGACGCTCGGCGGCAACGGGTTGTATCGCAGCGCGCTGCGCGGCGAGCAGGGCCTTGTCATTACGTCTGAAAGTGCCAAGTGGATTGCCGATTTCGGCTGGAGCAAGGACGATGTCAGAAACTACATCTACGAACACGCGCGCAAGCCGCTGCGTGAATTGCGCGACCGCGGCGCCTGGGGCAAGTCGCCGCTGCCGAAATTCATTGATGCGAACGACGACAACGCGATGGTGCCGATCGTTGGTCAGGCGGAAAATATTCTGGTCTTCGTCGCCGGCGGACATCAGCGGCATATGAACGCGTTGCTGACGGCCGGCTACAGCATGAGTGTGACGCAGGCGATTACCTTCAAGGATGGCACGCCGATTCGTTCAGTACAGGACTTCGTCGCCTGAAAGCGGGGCAAGCGCCGGCGTCAAATGAAGCGGCCGCGTCGAATGACGCGGCCGCTTGAATAGGATGGCCCAAGATGACGCTTCGAGTCTGCCAGGGGCAGACTGCGATGAAGCTTAACCCCCCCAGGTTAGCGGCGATGTGAAATTGCCGTTCTGGCGAACTGCAATCCCACGGGAAACCGATCACCCTGAGCCAGTGAAGGTATTAAAGCCGAGTGTTATCGGCGATGTACTGATATGGATCAACGGTCGCACCCATTGTCACGTCAAAACCGCGATTCATCAGTGCTTCGCATCGCTGCGCGCGTGCATTCCGTATTGTTGCATTTATCGCAACAGCCTCCGAATTGGTTGCCTGAATCTCCGCCGCTTTGACTTGGATCAAACTGACGGCCACCGGCGAATCCTAGTATTGCTCCGTCGTTAACGATTTTTTTATACGGAGCGAATCATGAACAATGCAATGAAACTGGCCGTCACAGGGGCGGTGATGGCTATGGCGTTGCCGGCACAGGCGGATCAGGGTGACTGGCTGGCGCGTGCGCGCATTCTGGATATCCGGCCGAGCGTCAGCTCGTCGATCGGCACTCTGGGCGTCAGCAACGAAGTCACACCGGAAGTCGACTTCAGCTATTTTTTCACGGATAACATCGCGACCGAGCTGATTCTTGCAACCCAGCGCCATACCGTGACGGTAGGCGGTGCCAGCGTGGGCAATGTTTCGCACCTGCCGCCCACATTGACCCTCCAGTATCATTTCATGCCGAAAGAAACGTTCCGGCCCTACGTCGGCGCGGGCTTGAATTACACTCGCTTCTATAATGCCAGCCTTGCGCTGGGTGCAACGCCGCTGACGGTGGACAAAAACAGCTGGGGTGGTGCGGTGCAGGCCGGTTTTGACTATGCACTGGACAAGAAATGGTTCCTCAACTTCGACGTCAAGAAAATCTGGATCAGCACGAACGTCAACAACGGGTTGACGGGCGCGCAAATTTCCTCACTGAAGATCGATCCGGTGATCATCGGCGTAGGCGTCGGCATGAAGTTCTAGATTCGCCGAACGGCGAATCGGTAGTGGATGGCAGTCAGGCCGCGCGTGAATCGGCGCCAGCAGTTTTTCACGCGACGGCCTGTTTTCATTGTGGCGAGCCGGTTCCTGCCGGCTCCGCCTGTCACACCATAGTCGAGGGTGCCGCGCAGCCGATGTGCTGCGCCGGCTGTGCCGCGGTCGCCCAGGCGATCGTCGATAACGGCCTTGTTTCATATTATCGTCAGCGCAGCGCCCTGCCGGCGCGCGACGCGACGGTGCCGCAATCCCTGCGCGATCTGGCCGCCTACGACGTTTTGCCGCCGGGCAACGCGGCGGCCGACGGCGACATCCGCGAAGCCGCGCTGATACTCGAAGGCATCAATTGCGCGGCCTGCGTGTGGCTGATCGAGGGCCGTGTCATGCAGATTCCCGGTGTGGTCGCCTTCGAAATCAATTTCACCTCGCATCGCGCGCGCGTGCGCTGGCAGCCGGCGCGCACGCGCTTGAGTGAGATCATCGCCACCATCGCAGCGATCGGCTATCGCGCTTATCCCTACGATCGCGACCGCGCCGAGCAGGCGCGCCGCGGCGAACGCAATCGCGCGCTGCTGCGCCTGTTCGTCGCCGGTTTCGGCATGATGCAGGTCATGATGTATCTGGTGCCGGTTTACCTTGCCGCCGGCGACATGACCGCCGACGTCGAACAGTTGATGCGTCTGGCCAGTCTCGCGTTGACCGCACCGGTGGTGTTTTATTCCGCATTTCCGTTTTTCGCCGGGGCCTGGCGCGATTTGCGTAACGGCCGGCCCGGTATGGACGTGCCGGTGGCGCTGGGCATCGGCGCGGCGTTTGCTGCCAGCGTTCTGGCGACGCTGCGCGGCACAGATGCCGTTTATTTCGATTCGGTCACGATGTTCGTATTTCTGCTGCTGGCAGCGCGCTATTTTGAAATGACCGCGCGCGCGAAATCGCTGGCGACCCAGGAGCAGCTCGCCTTGCGCGTGCCGCAGGTCGCCGAACGACTGAGCGACTGGCCGGCGTCGCACGCAGCCGAAAAAGTGCCGGCCTTGGCGCTGCATGAAGGCGACCACGTCCGCATTGCCACCGGCGCAACGGTGCCGGCCGATGGCATTGTGGTCGATGGCACCGGCGAACTTGACGAGGCGTTGCTGACCGGCGAGGCCAAACCGCAAATGCGGCGGCCGGGTGAAACACTTACCGGCGGCTCGTTCAATCTCGGCAATCCGCTTGTCATGCGCGTAACCGGCGTCGGTGAATCGACGCGCCTCGCAGCGATTCTGCGGCTGGCCGATCGCGCCGCCGCGGCGCGGCCGCGGCTTGCACTGGCGGCCGATCGCGTGGCGCGCTATTTCGTATCCGCCTTGCTGGTTGTCGCCGCCGCGGTCGCGGTGATCTGGATGCGCATCGATCCCGCGCATGCGCTGGCGGTCACGGTCGCGGTGCTGGTGGTGAGTTGCCCGTGCGCGCTGTCGCTCGCTACCCCGGCGGTGCTGGGCGCGGCCGGCGGCAGCCTGCATGCGCGCGGCGTGCTGGTGACGCGCAGCGACGCCATTGAAGGACTGGCCAGGGCGACTGACGTTGTGTTCGACAAGACCGGCACGCTGACGACGGGCCGCATGCATCTGCGCGATGTCGCGGTGTTGGGCGGCGAGGATCGTTCGGCATGCCTCGCCATCGCTGCGGCGCTCGAAGCGGGTTCGATCCATCCGGTGGCGCGCGCGCTGACGGCAGTTGCCGAAAACGAGATCGATGCGGCGCAGCGGCGGCAGGTCGGGAGCATTACGCACGTCGCCGGCGGCGGTGTCGAAGCGGTGATCGAAGGTCGCCGTTTGCGCATCGGCACCCCCGCCTATGTCGGACAGTTATGCGGTCAAGCGCTGCCGGCGACGATCGCCGGGGTTGCCGAAGATTGCACGGTCGTCATGCTGGGCGACGAACAAGGCTGGCTCGCGCAGTTCACGCTTGCCGACCGCGTGCGGCCGGCCGCGCGCGAACTGGTCGCCGCGTTGCGCAAGGGCGGCTTGCGCCTGCATCTGGTTTCCGGCGACCGGTTCGCAAGTGTGCAGCACGTCGCGCGTGAACTGGATATCGATTGCGTGCGCGCGGTGGCGACGCCGGCCGACAAATGCGCCTACGTGCAGCGCCTGCAACAAAACGGCGCGCTGGTCGTGATGGTCGGCGACGGCGTCAACGATGCGGCTGGTCTTGGCGCGGCGCAGGTTTCGGTCGCGATGGGCGGCGGCGCGGATGTGGCCAGCGGCAACAGCGATGTGGTGTTGCTCGATGGTCGTCTCGACGGTCTCGCCACGGCGTTTGACACGGCGCGCCGCGCGCTGCGTATCGTGCGCCAGAATCTGGCCTGGGCATTCGCATATAACGCGCTGGCAATTCCGCTGGCAGCCTGCGGTCTGGTCACGCCGCTGCTTGCCGGGGTCGGCATGGCGACGAGTTCCGCACTTGTGATTGCCAACGCGCTGCGGTTGCTGCGCATCGAACGCAAATTGTCAACGCCGGTTTATGCTCGGACCGTGACTGTGGTGGAGTAGGGCATGGATATTGTTTATCTGCTGATACCGTTGAGCGTCGTGCTGGTGTTTTTTATCGGCATGGCATTCTGGTGGTCGTTGCGCGGCGGACAGTTCGACGACCTCGAGGGGCCGGCGCATCGAATTCTGATGGATGACGACAAACCCGACGCCGGCTGAAACCGGCGTTTTTTGTTGCGGCGAAGCAATTTGACATGGATCAACAAGGCGGGCGATTAATTTGCCTACCATCGCACTGAGTCTTTATGGGAGAAACGTGGATGAGCACGCAAGACACGTATAACTACAAGGTGGTGCGGCAATTTGCCATCATGACCGTGGTGTGGGGGATCGTCGGCATGCTGGTCGGTGTAATAATCGCCGCCCAACTGGTCTGGCCTGACCTTAATTTCGGACCATGGTTCACCTACGGCCGCTTGCGCCCCCTGCACACCAACGCGGTGATTTTCGCGTTCGGCGGCTGCGCACTGTTCTCCACCTCCTATTACGTGGTTCAGCGTACCTGCCACACCCGTCTGTTCAGTGACGGGCTGGCGCAATTCACGTTCTGGGGCTGGCAGCTGATCATTCTGCTGGCGGCCATTACGCTGCCGCTCGGTATCACCAGCGGCAAGGAATACGCCGAACTGGAATGGCCGATCGATATCCTGATCACGCTGGTGTGGGTCTCGTATGCGATCGTTTTCTTCGGCACCATCGCCAAGCGGCGCATCCAGCACATCTACGTCGCCAACTGGTTTTTCGCCGCCTTCATTCTGACGGTGGCCATTCTGCATCTGGTCAACAGCGCCGAAATTCCGGTTTCGCTGACCAAGTCGTACTCGGCCTATGCCGGCGTGCAGGATGCGATGATCCAGTGGTGGTACGGCCACAATGCGGTGGGATTCTTCCTCACCGCCGGCTTCCTCGGCATCATGTATTACTTCATCCCCAAGCAGGCTGAGCGGCCGGTGTATTCCTACCGGCTGTCGGTGGTGCACTTCTGGGCGCTGATCTTCACCTACATGTGGGCGGGTCCGCACCATCTGCACTACACGGCATTGCCGGATTGGGCGCAAAGCATCGGCATGCTGTTCTCGCTGATCCTGCTGGCGCCGTCCTGGGGCGGCATGATCAACGGCATCATGACGCTGTCGGGCGCCTGGCACAAACTGCGCTCGGATCCGATCCTCAAATTCCTGATCACCTCGCTGTCGTTCTACGGCATGTCGACCTTCGAAGGGCCGATGATGTCGATCAAGACCGTCAACGCTCTGTCGCATTACACCGACTGGACGATCGGCCACGTGCACTCGGGGGCGCTCGGCTGGGTGGCGATGGTGTCGATCGGCGCGATGTATTACCTGATACCGCGACTGTTCGGCCGCAAGGAAATGTACAGCGTGAGCCTGATCAACGTGCATTTCTGGGTATCGACCATCGGCATCGTGCTCTACATCGCCGCGCTGTGGATCGCCGGCGTGATGCAGGGGCTGATGTGGCGCGCGGTCAACGCCGACGGCACGCTGACCTACAGCTTCGTCGAGGCGGTCAAGGCCAGCCACCCCTACTATGAAGTTCGCCTGCTCGGCGGCTTCATATTCTTCAGCGGCATGCTGATCATGGCCTACAACGTGATCAGGACGGTTGCCGGACAACGCGCGGTTGACGATGCCAGGATACCGGCCGTCATGCTGGCACACGCCTGATTCAGGAGCCTGGAAAATGTCCACACCCAACACGAGCAAACACGACATCATCGAGCGCAACGTCGGCCTCTTGATGGTGCTGATCATTCTGGCCGTCGCCTTCGGCGGCCTCGTCGAAATCGTGCCGCTGTTCTTCCAGCGCTCGACCACCGAGCCGGTAGCGGGCCTCAAGCCCTATCCGGCGCTGGAACTGGCCGGGCGCGATATCTACATCCGTGAAGGCTGCAGCCTTTGCCATTCGCAGATGATCCGGCCGTTCCGCGCCGAAACCGAGCGTTACGGGCACTATTCGGTGGCCGGCGAATTCGTTTACGACCATCCCTTCCTGTGGGGTTCGAAACGCACCGGTCCGGATCTGCACCGTGTCGGCGGCCGCTATTCCGACGAATGGCATCGCGTGCATCTGAACAATCCGCGCGATGTGGTCCCCGAGTCGATCATGCCGGCCTATCCCTTCCTCGCCAAGACACCGGTCGATGCGGACATTCTGCCGGCCAAGATGCGCGCCTTGCGCGTCGTCGGCGTGCCGTATACGGATGATGACATCGCAAAGGCGGCAGACGCCGCGCGCGGCAAGACCGAGCAGGACGCGCTGATCGCCTATCTGCAGGGCCTCGGGCTGCTGCTGAAGAACGTGAGGTAGACGCCATGGATTTCACACTGATGAGCAGCGTCTGGACCGTCGTTTCGCTGGTGATTTTCGTCAGCATTGTGCTGTGGGCCTGGAGCGGCAAGCGGCACGACGATTTCGAAGCGGCCGCACGCGTGCCGCTCGAAGATGATGTGGAGCCGGTGTCGCAAAACCGGCGTCAAGCGGATCATTGAGGGAAAAACATGAGCGACTTTACGAGCGATTTCTGGAGCGTCTACATCGGCCTGATCACGGTGGTCAGCATCATCGCCTGCGGCGTGTTGCTGTTCACTTTCAGTTCCGCGACCGCCGGTGCGCCGGGCGAAACGACCGGACATGTCTGGGATGAAGATCTCGGCGAGCGCAACAGCCCGCTGCCGCGCTGGTGGATGTGGCTGTTCTTCGGTTGCATCATTTTTGCGTTTATCTACCTCGCGCTCTATCCGGGACTGGGCAGCTATGCCGGCGCCTACGGCTGGAGTTCGCACGGCCAATACGACGCCGAGGAGCAGCAGGCGGCGGCCACTTACGGGCCGATCTTTGAAAAATATCTGAAACAGGATATCCAGGCGGTTGCCGCCGACCCGGAGGCGCGTGCAATCGGCCAGCGGCTGTTTCTGACCTATTGCGCGCAATGCCACGGCTCGGACGCCGGCGGCGGCCGCGGCTTTCCGAATCTGCGCGACGGCGACTGGCTCTACGGCGGCGCGCCGGAGACGATCAAGGCCTCGATCACCAACGGCCGCAACGGCATGATGCCGCCGCTCGGCGCGGCGATCGGCGGCGAGGAGGCGGTGCGCGATGTTGCCAACTACGTGCTGTCGCTGTCGGGCCGTCCGCATGACCAGGCGCGTGCTGCCCGCGGCAAGACGACGTTCGACACCGTGTGCGCGGCCTGCCATACGCCTGCGGGCACCGGCAATCCGGCGATCGGGTCGCCGAATCTGACCGACGGCGTCTGGCTGTGGGGCGGTTCCGAGGCGACCATCATCGAAACGATTACCAACGGGCGCAGCAACCAGATGCCGGCACACAAGGATAAACTGGGCGAAGGCAAGATTCATCTGCTGGCTGCCTATGTGTATGGTTTGTCGGCGCAGGCGCCGAAATGATTTGACGGCGGGGTTGTCCCCGTCGCGCGACAATCCGGCCGTTGCATTGCTGCGGTGACCGCGTGGTCGCCGCGCATGCCGGCTTGGCAAGAGAGTTACCTTATTTCGCATGGCATTTCCTAACCCCCAAGGGCGCCATCGACCGATGAACAGCGCAGCCCCGAAACCGGCATCCGCCAGCGCGGATGCGGTGATCGACCTTTACGAAATCCAGCGCACCATCCATCCGCGCGCGGTGCACGGCTGGTTTGCGAACTGGCGCATTGCGCTGGTGGTGCTGACGCAACTCGTCTTCTACGGTACCTTGTGGCTGGACTGGAACGGCCGCCAGGCCGTGCTGTTCGATCTTGCTTCGCGCAAGTTTTATATCTTCGGCCTGGTGTTCTGGCCGCAGGATTTCATTTTCCTGACCATGCTGCTGGTGATTTCGGCGCTGTCGCTCTTTTTGTTCACGGCGGTGGCCGGGCGCCTGTGGTGCGGCTATGCCTGCCCGCAGACGGTATATACCGAAATCTTCATGTGGATCGAGCATCTGGTCGAGGGCGATCGCCCGGCGCGCATGAAGCTCGACGCGCAGCCGATGAATGCGCGCAAGTTCGGACTCCGGGGACTCAAACACGTCATCTGGATTGCGCTGTCGTTGTGGACGGGTTTCACCTTTGTCGGTTATTTCACGCCGGTGCGCGAACTGCTCACCGAGGTGGGGCATGTGCAGTTGGGGCCGTGGGAAACCTTCTGGATATTCTTCTACGGCTTTGCCACCTACGGCAATGCAGGCTGGATGCGCGAACAGGTCTGCAAATACATGTGCCCCTATGCGCGGTTTCAAAGCGTGATGTTCGATCACGACACGCTGATCATCACCTATGACCAGATCCGCGGCGAGCCGCGCGGCTCGCGCGGACGCGGCGTCGATGCGCGCAAGGCCGGTCAGGGCGATTGCGTCGATTGCGGCATCTGCGTGCAGGTCTGCCCGACCGGCATCGACATCCGGCACGGCCTGCAGTACGAGTGCATCGGCTGCGCCGCCTGCATCGACGGCTGCAATCAGGTCATGGACAAGATGGGCTATCCGCAAGGCCTGATCCGTTACACCACCGAAAACGCCGTGCACGGCGCCTATGCCGACCGCCAGATCCTGCGTCACGTGATGCGGCCGCGCACGCTGATTTACAGCGCGATTCTGCTGTCGATTATCGCCGCCTTTTTTGTGTTGCTGTTCATGCGCGTGCCGCTCAAGGTCGATGTCATTCGCGACCGCACCGCGATGGTCCGCGAAACCAGCGACGGGCGCATCGAGAATATCTACCGCCTGCAGGTCATGAATACCGCCGAAGTGCCGCGCAAACTGGTGGTCTCGGTCAAGGGCATTGACGGCCTCGAAGTGATTCTTCAGCAGCCGGTCGAGATCGGGCCGGCGAGCACGCTGACCGTGCCGGTGAGTCTGCGCATCGATCCGGCGGCGACCACGCCGGGCACGCATGCAGTGCGTTTTGCGGTCAAGGATCAGGACGATGCGCGCGTGCAGACCGAGGAAAAATCCGTTTTTTATGTGAGATAGCGCCGATGGAGGCTGCAATGACGACATTGACTGAAAAAGCGATTGCCAAACCCTGGCACCGTGAACCGTGGCCGTGGATCCTGATGGCCGGTCCGGCGATTGTCGTGGTGGCCGGCTTCGCCACCCTGTGGCTGGCGGTGAAATCCGACGACGGCCTGGTCGCCGACGATTACTACCGCCGCGGACTGGCGATCAACCAGACGCTGACCCGCGAGCAGAATGCGCGCGACCTCGGGTTGAGTGCGGACGTCACGCTGGACGCGGTCGCAGGCCGCGTGCGCGTGGTTGTTCACGGCGGCGCGGCGCTGCCCGAGACACTGTATCTGCGCCTGATCCATCCGACCCGCGCGCTCGGCGACCAGCGGCTGGAATTGCATCGAAGCGCGCCGGGGGAGTACTCTACGGCATTGACGGCGCCGCTCGACGGACGCCGGCTGGTGATGATCGAAGATGCGGAGCGCAATTGGCGGCTGGCCGGTGAGGCCGCCAGTGCTGCTCAAAGCACGCTAATCGCAGTTCCGTAACAAGAACGTCCGCGCCCGGCGCGGATGACAACGGAGGAGGCCGATATGCAAAGAGCGATCTGGGTGCTGTGGCCGTCGTTTATCGTCGGCGGTATCGCCGAAGCGGTTTTTTTCACGCTGTTTGACCCGATGGAGCTGCACCTGTTCGGCGAAGTCATCGAGGTCGGGCCGATGGCGATTTACACGATCGGATTTTTTGCCTTCTGGCTGGTCGCGGCCGGTTCCAGCGCGATGACCTGCTTTCTGCAGAAGCCGGCTGCCGACATCAATAATTTCTGTCCGCTCAAGCCGCCGGAGCGGCCGATCGGCTGTCCGCGCCGCGCAACCGATGATTGCTGCGAAGAAGCGGCGACCGGGATACACGGCGCCGCGCGCTAATTTTTTCGCGTTGCCTGTAAATCACGTAGTAAACCAGCGCCACCATCACGCTGCCGCCGACGATATTGCCGAGCGTCACCGGCAGCAGATTGGCGGCAAAGCCCTGCCAGTTCAGCGTCGGGGCGTCGATCGTTGCCGGCACCACGCCATCGCTTTTGAGCAGCATGCCGAGCGGGATGAAATACATATTGGCGATGCTGTGCTCGAAGCCGGCGGCGACAAAAGCCGACACCGGAAAAACAATCGCAAGAATCTTATCGGTAACGCTGTGTCCGGCGAGCGCGAGCCACACGGCGAGACAGACCAGCGCATTGCACAGCACACCCTTAAAAAACGCTTCTGCGAACGGCAGCGCCGTTTTTGCCACCGCGATGCGGATATAGGCGTTGGCGATCGCGTGCTGGTTGAGATCGGCGTGGTGCGATAGATAGACGAGCAGTGCAAGACCGGCCGCCCCCGCCGCATTGGCGCAGTAGACCAGAACCCAGTTGCGCAGCAACTCGGTTGTGCCGATACGGCCGTCGGCCCACGCCATGACCATCAGGTTGTTGCCGGTGAAGAGTTCGGCGCCGGCGACCACCACCAGAATGAGGCCCAGTGAAAAGGCGATGCCGCCCAATACGCGCGACACGGCGAACGGCAGGGTGCTGTCGCTGGCGACGATGGTGAAGTAGAGCGCCCCCAGCCCGATGAAGGCGCCCGCCATCACGCCCATCATCAGCGTTTGCAGCAGCGGCATGCGCGCCTTGGCAACGCCGGCCTTTTCCACCCGCTCGGCGATCTGCGCCGGCGAGTAGGCATCGAAATCCGGATATTCGCTCATGTTTTCTCCTGCCTGCCGGCGCGATTGGGCGCGCCGGACTCCTGTAGTCAGTCTATGCGGATCGCAGTGCCGCTGCTTGACCGGAGTCAATGGAGTTGCATCCACGGCAGCCCGGCAAATTGATCCATGTCATTCCGGCATCTGTTGGCGCCGCCATAATGAGTCGGCGGCAAATGCCGAGTGCAGGCTAACGATGATCGAGCAGGAGGCGCCTCCGGCAACACCGTGCGGGCTGACCGCGGCAGAGGCCGCGAAGCGGCTGGCGGCGGATGGTCCGAACGAGCTGCCCGCGGCACGGCCGCGCGGGCTGGCCGCTGTCGTGCGCGAAGTGCTGCGCGAACCGATGTTCATGCTGCTGGCGGCGGCGGCCGGCACCTACCTTTTGATTGGTGATGTACGCGAAGCGCTGGTGCTGCTTGCGTCGGTGTTCGTGGTCATGGGCATTACCATTTATCAGGAGCGCAAAAGCGAACGCGCGCTTGAGGCCCTGCGCGATTTGTCGAGTCCGCGCGCGCTGGTGCTGATAATCCCCTCGTTGCGCGATTTGTTTCGTCTGGCGGCGCCGTCGGTTGCGGACGTCGCGTTCAGCGTGGTTGCGGCACTGGTGAGCGTCCTCTGGTTCGAACTGTATAAATTCCTGCGCTATCGCCGAACGGCGGTGTCGCCTGCCCTCGATGCGTGATGCGGCTTTGACAACCGGAGAAACGATGTCGATCGCTGAAACGGAATGGTGGCATGCGGGCGCGCCAGCGCCTGACGCTGGCGGTTTGAGCGCGCTCGAAGCCGCCGCGCGCGCGCAACAGTACGGTCCCAACAGCATCGTCGATGCGCCGGCGCGGTCGCTGGTTTTGCAGTTTCTCAGCCGTTTCCGCAATCCGCTGGTGCTGATTCTGCTCGTCGCCAGCGCGATTTCGGCGCTGTCAGGCGAGACCGCGAATTTTCTGATCATCGCGGTCATCGTGCTGTTAAGCGTAACACTCGATTTCGTGCAGGAAACGCGCGCCGGCGCCACCGCGCAACGCCTGCGCCAGTCGGTGTCGCTCAGGGCAACGGTGCTCCGCGACGGCAACAAATTCGACTGTCTCGTCGCCGAACTGGTGCCGGGGGACGTGGTGCTGCTGTCCGCCGGCGATCTGGTTCCGGCCGACGCGCTGGTGCTGGAGGCGCGCGACTTCTTCGTCAAGCAGGCGCTGCTCACCGGCGAGCCCTATCCGGTCGAGAAGCATGCGGCGTTGCCGCCAGCGGATGCCGACGGCATGGATGCCGCGACCAATGCGGTGTTCATGGGCACTTCGGTAATCAGCGGCAGTGCGCGGGTTCTGGTGATGCGCACGGGTAAGGCCACCGCGCTCGGCGCGATCGCCGTCAGCGTGTCGCGCGAAGCGCCGCCGACCTCCTTCGATACCGGCACCCGGCGCTTCGGCCTGATGATCATGCGCCTGACCATCCTGATGGTGTTGTTCGTGTTGCTGGTCAACGCAATGCTGCACCGGCCGTGGCTGGAGTCGTTTCTGTTCGCGGTCGCGCTGGCTGTCGGTCTCACGCCTGAACTGCTGCCGATGGTGGTGTCAGTCACCCTGTCGCGCGGCGCGCAACGCATGGCGGCGCGGCGCGTCATCGTCAAACGGCTGGCGGCGATCCAGAACCTCGGCTCGATGGATGTGCTGTGTACCGACAAGACCGGCACGCTGACGGAGGCGAAAATCCATCTCGAGCGTAATGTCGATGCCGACGGTCAGGCGAGCGAGCGGGTGCTCGAACTGGCCTATCTCAACAGCTTTTTCGAAACTGGACTGAAGAGCCCGCTCGATGACGCCATTCTCGAGCATAAAAACATCGATGCCTCGGTGTGGCGCAAGATCGACGAGGTGCCGTTCGATTTCGAACGGCGCCGCGTGTCGGTGCTGCTTGAATTGGGTGACAGGCGCCTGCTCGTGGTCAAGGGGGCGCCGGAAGATATTGTCGATCTGTGCGCCGAATTCGAGCGTGCCGGTGCGCCGGCGGCGCCGGTCGATGCCGCCGCCCGCCTGCGGCTGCATGAGCGGCGCCAGGCGCTGGAGAGCGAGGGCTTCCGCGTGCTGGCGATTGCCTGGCGCAATGTGCCGCCCGATCATCCGCATGCGGTGGTCGGCGACGAGTCCGGACTGGTGCTGGCCGGCTTCGCCGCGTTTCTCGATCCGCCCAAGCAAAGTGCGGCGGGCGCGCTGGCGGCGCTGACCGCGTCGGGTGTGGCAGTGAAAATTGTCACCGGCGACGGCGAAACCATCACGCAGCATATCTGCGGACAGTTGAACATACCCGTCACCGGCGTGTTGACCGGGCGCGACATCGCTCAACTCGACGACAATGCGCTGGCAGCACGCGCGGAAGTGGCGAATCTGTTTTGTCGCGTCAATCCGGGGCAGAAGGAGCGCATCATCCGCGCACTCAAGCTGCGCGGCCACGTCGTCGGCTATCTCGGCGACGGCATCAACGACGCGCCGTCGCTGCACGCGGCCGACGTCGGCCTGTCGGTCGCCGGCGCGGTCGATGTCGCGCGTGAGGCGGCCGACATGATTTTGCTGGATGCCGATCTCGTGGTGCTGCACGAGGGGGTGATCGAAGGACGGCGGACCTTTGCCAACATCATGAAGTACATGCTGATGGGCACGAGTTCGAACTTCGGCAACATGTTCAGCATGGCGGGGGCCGCGCTGTTTCTGCCGTTTCTGCCGATGCTGCCGACGCAGATTCTGCTCAACAACATGCTCTACGATATTTCGGAAGTGCCGATTCCGCTCGACCGCGTCGATCCGGAGGACGTGCAGCGGCCGCGCGTGCTCGATATCGCGTTTATTCGCAATTTCATGCTGATCATCGGACCGATTAGTTCATTGTTCGATTTCCTGACGTTTTACATTCTGTTGGCGGTGCTGCATGCCGACGAACGCCTGTTCCAGACCGGCTGGTTCATCGAGTCGCTGACCACCCAGGTGCTGGTGATATTCGTGATTCGTTCGCGCAGAAGCGCGTGGCGCGGCGGCGCGCATCCGCTGTTGGTTGCAGCCGCCGTTGCGGTGGTGGCGGTTGGCGCGCTGCTTCCACTGACCCCGCTGGGCGCCTATTTCGGCTTTGTGGTGCCGCCCCCGGCGTTTTACGCCATCCTCGCCGGGCTGGTGGCGGCCTACCTGTTGCTGGTCGAATGGGTGAAACGCCTGTTTTATCGACGGCTGGCGTCCCGCCGTGGCGGTATTGATTGATCTGCATCAAGTCGGCCGTTCGCCGGGCGGAACATAGTAATGCTCAAGCGATCAGTCGGTGTGCCGTGCTGCAGTTGTTCGTCGCGGCGGCAGCGGCGATCGCAATTCCGGAGAATCAATCATGGGCCAACTGACGGTTACTCAAGTCGCGAAGGTCAAGCGCGCGCTTGACGGTTTTGAAGACAAGGTTCGCGCCGCCATGCGCGCGGCGCTGGTCGAAAGCGGCACGGACAACTACGCCAGCATCGCCGGCGAGGTGCACGATCTGGGCGATGAGTCGGTAGCCGACGAACTGATGGCGTTGAGCAGCGCGCTGGCCGAGCGGCACGGCCGCGAATTGCTTCAGATCGAACGCGCACGGGCGCGACTGGCCGACGGCGATATCGCCACCTGTGCGGATTGCGCCGGCGACATCAGTGTCGAGCGGCTGCTGGTCAATCCTGTGGCGGAACGCTGCATCGACTGCGAGTCGCGCTTCGAGCGCACGCATGCGCATGCGGCGACGCCGCGCATGTGAGGAGGCCGTGATGAGAACGGTCGGCCGCATTTGCGAACGCGACGTGATTTTCGCGACGCGCGAAACAACCATCCAGGCTGCAGCCAAGCTGATGCGGCATTACCACGTCGGATCCCTGGTCATCGTGGAAAACGCTAACGGACGCTGCCTGCCGGTCGGCATTGTCACCGACCGCGATATCGTGGTCGATGTCAATGCGCTTGATCTCGACCAGGCGGTGATCACGGTGGGCGACATCGCGGCGGCCGAAGTGGCGACCGTGCGCGAGGATGCCGATCTGCTCGAGACCATCGAGATCATGCGCTTAAAGGGCGTGCGGCGCTTGCCGGTCGTCAACGCGGCAGGCGAACTCGTTGGCATTGTTTCGATCGATGATCTGCTCAAGGCGCTGACCGGCCAGTTGACCGAAATGACGCATGTGCTGACCCGGGAGCGCGAAAATGAAGTGCAAGCACGCCGCTGAATATGCGCTGGCTGTTGTGTTGCTGGGCCTGGGTGTGGCGCTGGCGGTTCCCGCGGCAGCGGATGAAACGCGCGGCAGCGCGCTCTACGAAAATCACTGCGGCGAGTGCCACAGCGCGCGCGTGCATGACCGTGCACAACGCCTGCCCGGCAATCTGGCCGAACTCAAAGCGCAGGTTGTACGCTGGGAGACGGAGCTGAACCTGCGGTGGTCCGACGAGGACATCGCCGACGTGGTCGATTTTCTCAACGCCACCAAATACAAATTCTGAGCCGGCCCCGGTCTGACCGCGGCGGCGGCGCGGGCCGCTGCTTTCCGGTCGCTCCGGTAAACTGCGCAGCAATATGAACGCCCTGTTCGAAATCGCGCTGTCGGCGGCCTTCCTCGGCGGACTCGCCGGCGGCCTGCATTGCGCCGGCATGTGCGGCGGCATCGTGCGCCTGCTGTGCGCCGCGCCCGGCGCAGCCGGTTCCGCGCCGCGCTGGCCGCATCTGCTCGCCTACAACGGCGGCCGTATCGGCAGTTACATGGCGGCTGGAACGCTGGCCGGCGCGCTCGGCGAGGCGGGTCTGCTGACGCGCGCCGCGCCCATGCTGCAACCGCTGATGTTCATGCTGGCGAGCCTGATGCTGGTGGCGCTGGGTGCTTACCTGACCGGCATGGCGCCGGTGGTTGCGCGGATCGAGAGCGCCGGTGTCTGGTTGTGGCGGCTCATACAGCCGCTGACGAAGCAACTGCTGCCGGTGACCTCGAATGCGCGCGCGCTGGGGCTTGGCGCGCTGTGGGGCTGGCTGCCCTGCGGCATGGTGTACGCGGTATTGTTGACGGCGTTGGCGCTCGGAAGCTGGTGGCGCGGTGCGGTGTTGATGCTGGCCTTCGGGCTGGGCACATTGCCGAATATGCTGGGCATCGGCTTGCTCTACCGGCAGATCGAGCGCTTACGTCATGCCGGGCCGGCGCGCGTCGTTGCCGGCACCGCGATCGCCGCATTCGGCGTGTTTGGTGTCATCAAGGCCTGGCATCCGGCGGCGGTCGCCGGCAACGGATTGCTGTGCACCATGATTCCGGGGCTTGAGGTCTGGCTGCAGTAAGGCCTGCGCTGCCCTACTCGGCGCTGATACGGGCGTCGCGGATGACCTTCGCGTACTTTGCCGTTTCCGTTTTGATGTAAGCGTCGAATTCGGCCGGCGTCGTGCCCAACGGTTCGGCGCCCTGACCGGCAAGGCGTTCGCGGATCTCCGGCTGGCGCAAAATTGCGGCGATTTCCTTCTGCAACAATTCGATGATCGCCGGCGGCGTGCGTTTCGGCGCCAGCACACCCTGCCATGAATCGCTTTCGTAGCCGGCGATGGTTTCGGCGATTGCCGGCACCTCGGGCAGGATCGAAGACCGTTTGCGCGAGGTGACGCCGAGCGCTTTCAGGCGACCGGATTTGACGAAGGGCAGCGCCGTGATCATCGGACCGGCATAGAGAGGAATCTGGCCGCCGACGAGATCGTTGAGCGCCGGGCCGCCGCCCTTGTACGGCACATGGGTCATCTCGACATGCGCCATCGACTTGAACAATTCCATCGCCAGATGCGACGAGCCGCCGCTGCCCGACGAGCCGAACACGAGTTGTCCCGGTTTGCTTTTGGCGAGTTGCACGAGGTCGCGCACCGAATTGGCGGCAAATCCCGGATGCGCAGTCAGCAGCAGCGCGATCGAGGTCAGCTGGCTGACCGCGGCAAGGTCGCGCTGCGGATCGTAGGGCAGATTGCGGTAGAGGCTGGGATTGACGGCGACGCTGGCCGGCAGCGCGAGCACGATCGTATAGCCGTCGGGCGCGGCCTTGGCCGCCAGATCGGTGCCGATGATGGCGTTGGCGCCGCCGCGATTATCAACCACTACTTGCTGGCCGAGTCGCTCGGCGAGTTTTTGCGACAGCATGCGCGCAACGAGATCCATGCCGCCGCCCGGCGGAAAGGGCACGATCAGGCGGATCGGTTTTGACGGATAGCTTTGTGCGGCGCAGAGTCCCGCCAACAGCATCGCGGCGATCGCGAACAACGCTTTCATTCGCGCGGGATCCCCGCGTCAACGACGATTTTCCGATAACGCCCGATTTCGCGTTTGAGCACAATCGTAAATTGTTCCGGCGTGCCGGCGATGACTTCATAGCCTTCGGGGGCGAGGCGCTGCTTCGATTCGGCCAGATTGAGTATGCGCACGACCTCGGCATTGAGCTTGCGCACGATCGCATCGGGAGTGCCGGCCGGCGCGAACAGGCCGTGCCAGACGCCGAAATCGAAACCCTCGACGCCGGATTCGGCCATCGTCGGCACGTTGGGCAGCGCCGGCGTGCGGCGCAGCGTGGTCACGCCCAGCGCCTTGATGCGCCCGGCATTGATCTGCGCCACCGCGCCCTGCAGGGTCAGCAGCGAAACATCGGATTCGCCGCCAATCACGGCGAGTGTGGCCGGCACGCCGCCTTTATAAGGCACGTTGTTGAGCGCAATCTTCATCTGCGCCTTGAGCGCCTCGCCGGCGAGCTGTCCGCTGGCACCGGCGATCGCGATGTTGAGTTTGTTCGGTTCGCGGCGTGCGGCGGCAATCACGTCGGCGACCGTGTTGTATTGCAGTCGCGGAGTGGCCACCAGCACCATCGGGCTGACCACCAGTTGACTGATCGGGGCGAAGTCGCGCAGCGGGTCGTACGGCAGGCGCTTGTAGAGCGCGGCATTGATCGCATGCGTGCCGCTGTTGCCGACTGCCAGCGTCAGCCCGTCGGGCGCGGCCTTCGCCGCGATATCGGCGCCGGCGACGCCGTTGGCGCTGGCGCGGTTATCGACAACGATGTTCTGATGCAGCGCTTCGCCGAGGCGCGGCGCCAGCAGGCGCGCGACAAAGTCCGACGGGCCGCCGGCCGCCGCGGCGACGACGATGCGCAGCGCACGATCCGATTGCGCCAGCGCATTGCCGCTGCCGTACAACAGCAGCGCCGCCAACAGCGTGTGCCGCAGTCTCATCGGCTGTGCGCCCGTCGTCATGTCGGCTAGAAGTAGGCCTGGCCCGGTTTGACGGTCGGCGTCCATTCGCAGTCGCCCCAGGGGCCGTCGCCGGATTCCTTGATGTAGGCAATGCGGTTGTGGCGTTTGCCGAGGCCTTTGCCGACCAGCACGTCGTGCAGCCAGTCGATCACGTATTCGTGATTGGCCAGACCGCCGAGATTCGACAGTGAGCGCTGCGGATGGTACTGGTTCTCGAATACCCACATTTCCTTCTGCGTTTTCAATTCTGCGTAGGCTTCGATCGCATCTTCGAGCGGGCACAGCGGGTCGAATTCGCCGGTCGCCAGCAGGGTCGGGCACTGGATCTTGTCGAGGTGGCCGCGCACGGTCATCGGCTGCGCGACTTCGCGGTCGAATTTTTCCTCGTCCGTGTAGCCGGCCATGTACATGAACATCTGTTTGAAGCGCGGCGAGGATTGGGTAAAGATCGTGTTGTTCGGATTGAAGCAGGCGGTGGCGCTGGCCACCGCGGCAATGCGGCGGTCGTAGCTCGCCAGCCGCAGCGACCAGTAGCTGCCCATGCTGATGCCGTAGATGGCGATCTTGCGCGGATTGACTTCCTTTCTTTTGCGCAGCCAGCTGATGACGGCGGCGCCGGCGCGTTCGTAGTTGTCGCCGACGGCGCGGATTTTCTGCATGTTCGAACTGCCCTGGCCCGGGCCGTCCATCGACAGCACGTTGAAGCCGCGCGACAGTGCGACATTGTGGTTGACCCGCGGAAAGGCTTCCTTGGTCTGATCCATGCCCGGCACGTAGATGACGGTCGGCGCGCGGCGGCGGTCGGGCAGCATGTGAAACAGGCAGGAGATCGTTTTGCCGTCGTCGAAGGGCACTTCGACGCGCTCGATCGGATAGGCCGCGGTTTCAATCTGGCGGTCGACCATTTCGCAGAGCTTGCGATAAAGCGTCTTCTTGACCGGATGGTTGTCGTAATAAATCGCGTGCTGCGCCATGCGATAGGCCTCGATCGCGTGGTCGAAGTGCGCTGTGGCGGTCGCCTTGTGGCCGAGTGACTGCGCGCGTTTGGCCAGCGCTTCATGCTGTTCGGCAGCCTGGCGCCAGACCTTCGAATACATGCGGTAATTGCGCGCGCGTTTGCCGGCCGGCGTTTCGCCGCCGTCGACCTCGAAATTCTGCACGCGGCCGCGCATGTTGAGCGCGAGGTCGAGCATCCATTGCTGGTCGTCGCGCTGGGTTCTGAGTTTGCGGATCATTCGATTCTCCGTTGTGGTCATGACTGTGCGTTGAATAATTCGAGCAGCTGCGCGACCGCCGCGGCCGGCAGGCCGCCGCGCAGATGGTCGTAGGCGGCCAGACTCGCGCGCGCGGCGTCGGCTGGCGTGGCCGCCACAACGCCGGTGGTTGCCGCGGGAAATAACCGTTCGATGGTCAGCTGTTCGATGCGCTCGGCGGCGAGTTCGCTGCGTTTGATTTCGCTGCGCAGTTCGGCGGCGGCCTGGCCGTCGTACGGCGCGGCGGGGTTTTTGAGATGACGGCGCGCAGTGCGCAGAGGTCGCACCACTTCGTCGCGCCAGACGCCGGTGGCGGCATCAAGACGCGCGACCGCGGCGTCGTCAAGGCTGCGGTTTTGTGCGGCGAGAAAAAGCAGGTAGAGCACGACATTCACATCGGCGCCGCCGCCGTCCTGCAGCAGCAGGCAAACTGCGGCAACGCCGGGCCGCGCGTAAAAGCGCAGCGAAAAATCCCAGAACGCGGAGGCGGCTTCGGTCATAAAGAATTTCGGCATCGCGGATGCGCCGGAACGGCATTTTGTTTTGCTGGTGTGCCGCGACGGCTTTGATTTTAGCAGAGGCGCGCGAGGTTGATTTACGGCCACTGCGGCTTGCTGCTAATCTTCGGGACCATGAGAACACGATTGAAATTATCAAGGCGTCGTCGCGGCGGGAAGGGATTGATGGGAAAGTTTGCGTATCGGGCCGCATTGCCCTTGCTTCATCTGTTTACGCCTGAGACTGCGCATAGCATGGCGATCACGGCACTCAAGCTGGGCCTCGGCGGTCGTTCGGTCATGGCGCCGGATCCGCTGCTGGCGACACGCGTGTGGCAGCTCGATTTCAGCAATCCGGTCGGTCTGGCCGCCGGCTTCGACAAGGATGCCGAGGTGGTCGATGCGATGCTGGCCGCGGGCTTCGGCTTCGTCGAGGTCGGCAGCGTGACGCCGCAACCGCAGCCGGGCAATCCGCAACCGCGGCTGTTTCGTCTCGACGAGGATTACGGCGTCATCAACCGCTTCGGTTTCAACAGCAAGGGACTGGCCGCGTTTGCGGCGCGCCTGCAGGCACGACCGCGGCGCGGCATCGTCGGCGCCAACGTCGGCAAAAACAAGTTGACCGAGGATGCAGCCGCCGATTACGTCAAGGGCATCGAGGCGGTCTGCCGGCATGCCGATTATCTGGTGTGCAATGTGTCGTCGCCGAACACGCCGGGTCTGCGCAGTCTGCAGGCGCGCGAACAGATCGCGGCGCTGATTGGTCGTGTGCTCGAAGCGCGCCAGCGCGCGATGGCGGGCGCGTCGACTCTGCCGCCGTTGCTGGCCAAGGTGGGGCCCGATCTCGCCGAACAGGAAAGGCTCGATATTGCCGAGGTCGCGCTGGCCAGCGGCGTCGACGGCCTGATTATCGGCAATACAACGATCGATCGTCCGGCGACCTTGAAGAGCCGGCATGCCGGCGAGGGCGGCGGTTTGTCGGGGGCGCCGCTGAAGTCCAAGGCGCTGGCCTGTCTCGCCGATATATACCGCATGACTGGCGGCAAGCTGCCGATTGTCGGTTGCGGCGGCATCTCCAGCGGTGCCGACGCCTACGCGCGCATTCGTGCCGGCGCTTCGCTGGTGCAGTTGTATTCCGCGCTGGTCTATCACGGACCGGCGCTGGTGGATGAAATCAAACGCGATCTGGCAGCCTGTTTGCGTGCCGGTGGCTTTAATTCGGTGGCGGAAGCGGTTGGTGCCGATCAGCGCTGACGGCCGCAGCCGGCGACGGCTGGCGGCGCTGGTATTTGTCGCCGGTTTCAGTTGCGCCGGTGTTGCACCCGCACAGTCTTTCACCGACAACCCCGAGGTCGCCGACTTCATTACCCGGCTGGTTGATGAGCAGGGCTTCGAGCGCAAACAACTGTTGCGCTGGTTTCGCCAGGCGAAGCTGCAGCGCGGCGTGCTGCAGGCGATGGCGCGGCCCGGCACGGCGCGGCCGTGGTTTGAATTCCGCGCGGCGATCCTGACGCCGGCGCGCATACGCGACGGCGTCGAATACTGGCGTCGCCATGCCGGCGCGCTGGCGCGCGCGGCGGCGGAATTCGGCGTGCCTGAGGAAATCATCGTTGCCACCATCGGCATCGAAACGCTGTACGGGCGCGCGGTCGGCCGCAGCCGCGTATTCGATGCGCTGGCGACGCTGGCCTTCGACTATCCGCCGCGCGCCGAACTGTTTCGCGGCGAACTTGCCGAGTTATTGTTGCTGGCGCGCGAACGCGGCTTCGATCCGACGCGCTATCGCGGATCGTATGCCGGCGCGCTGGGTGTGCCGCAGTTTCTGCCCAGCAGCTATCGCCGCTATGCGGTCGATTTCGACGGCGACGGCCGGCGCGACCTGTGGAATCACGACGATGCGATCGGCAGCATCGGTAATTACTACAAGGCGTTTGGCTGGATTGCGGGCGAGCCGGTACTGCTGCCGATCGAGCGCACCAACGAGGCGCCGGGCGAGGTGTTTCGTGTCCTATTGGAACGCGGTCTCAAACCGCACACCAGCGTGGCGGCGTTCCGGCGCACCGGCGTTACGCCGGCCGTCACGGTTGCAGACGATCTGCTGGCCTGCGTATTCGCCGCAGAAACCGATGCCGGTACCGCGTATTGGCTGGGCTTCAATAATTTTTACGTGATTACCCGTTACAACCGCAGCATCAACTATGCGCTCGCCGTGCATGATCTGGCGCTGGAACTGCGTCGATTGCGCGATGCGCCGGCCGAATGAGCGCGACGCGGGCGGTGCAGACAAAGCGGAGCTGAAATGATTAACATGCCGGCTTCAACTGCCGGATTTCATCGCATGCGTCTTTTTGCCGTGCTGGTCCTGATCCTGCTTGCTGGGTGCAGCATGCTGCCGCGCGGCACTGAAACGCCGGTCAAGTCCGTGCCGCCGCCGGTCGAACCGCCGCCGAAGCCGGAAGTGCGCGTGGTGCCGCCGAAAATCGCGCTGGTGCTCGGTGGCGGCGCGGCGCGCGGATTCGCCCATGTCGGCGTGATCAAGGTGCTCGAAGCGAACGGCATCGTGCCCGACATGGTGGTCGGCACCAGCGCCGGCGCGCTGGTCGGCGCGCTCTACGCGGCCGGTTACGGCGGAGCCGACCTGCAGCGTGTGGCGATGCAGATCGATGACAGCGTGATCGCCGACTGGTCGCTGCCCGATCGCGGTTTTATCAAGGGCGAGGCGCTGCAGAATTTTGTCAACCGGGCGGTGCAGAACCGCACGCTTGAAAAGCTGAACAAACCGTTTGCGACAGTGGTGACCGATCTGCAAAGCGGCGAGATGGTCGTGTTTCGCAGCGGCAACACCGGCATGGCGGTGCGCGCATCGAGCAGCGTACCGGGGATTTTTCAGCCGGTGTCGATCAACGGCCGCGAATACGTCGATGGCGGTCTGGTCAGCCCGGTGCCAGTGCGCGCCGCGCGCGCGATGGGGGCGGACATCGTGATCGCGGTCGATATTTCGAACAAGCCGCGCTTCGGCAAGACGCGCGACAGCATTGACGTCATGCTGCAGAGCTTCGCCATCATGGGGCAAAGCATCGCCGGCTATGAATTGGCGGGGGCTGACGTCATCATCCGGCCGGAAACCGGGCAGATGCGCGGCACGGATTTCGACAACCGCCAAAACGCGATCAGTGAAGGCGAGAAGGCCACGCAGACGGTGATTGCGGCGATCCGGCGCAAAATTGCCGAGAAAACCACCACACAGGAAATAAACCGCTGACGACAGCGGCGGCGCGGATCAATTCTGGAGCTGAACGCGGCGGGCGCCGCTGAAACGCTTTTGCCAGTACCGGTCGCGCAATTCGGAGATTTCGACCTCGCGGCCGCGGCGCGGTGCGTGCACAAAACGATCGCCGCCGATGTAGATGCCGACATGCGAGAAGGGACGGCGCAGGGTGTTGAAAAACACCAGATCGCCCGGTTGGAGCTCGTCCTTGTCGACGGCGGCGCCGACCTTGCTCATCGAGCGCGAATCGCGCGGCAGAACGATGCCGGCGACCTCGTTAAATACATGGCTGACCAGCCCGCTGCAATCGACGCCGGTGGCGGGGTCATCGCCGCCCCATTTGTATTTGATGCCGATCAGCGACAACGCCTGCACCACGAGTTCGCTGGCGCGATCGACATAACTCTTCGCGCCCGCGGCCTGACTGCTGTTGCCGTCGTCGGCAGCCGCCGGCGTCGCGTCGGCGGCATAGCCGTGTACGCTGGCGCACACAAGTGACAGGACAAACACGGAAATGGGCAGGGCTTGTTTCATCGGCGACGATACTAACACGCTGTAAAGAAAGGGGGAATGCCTGACCGGCCGGCGGTCATGGCGTAAGCTTCGCGACAGGGTAAACTTCCGGCGTCCAGTGCCGTTAAACACCATATGGTGCGTAAATTCATGCCGATTTTCCGTTTTGCACTGCTTTTTGCGCTGCTGATCGCGCAATTTCCGGCGTTTGCGCAAGGAAACAGCGTGGAGGTGATTACGCTGAAATATCGCACCGCAGAGCAGATTCTGCCGCTGCTGCGACCGATGGTCGATAAAGACGGCACGATTACGGGGATGCAAAACCAGCTGATCGTGCGAACTTCGCCGCGCAATCTGGCCGACCTTAAAAAAATTCTGGCAACGGTCGATGCAATGCCGCGCCGGTTGCTGATTACCGTGCGCCAGGATGCAGCGATCGACCGCGAGCGAAGCGTCGCCGAGGTGTCCGGAAGTATCGGCACCGGCACGGGCAGTCTCGTGGTCGGCGGGTCCGGGCGCGGCGACGGCGGACTGCGCGCGCGCATCGATAACACGCGTTCCCTCAGCGACGACCGTGCCGCGCAAAGCGTGCAGGTGCTCGAGGGCAGCAGCGCGTTTATCCGGATCGGCCAGTCAGTGCCGGTGCAGCAGCCGCAGGTAACGCGTTCCATCGTCAACGGCCAGAATGTCGATCGGGTCAGCAACTCGGTGCAATACCGGGAGGCGCAAAGCGGTTTTTATGTGCTGCCCCGATTGAGCGGCGACATCGTCACGCTCGAGATCAGCCCGCAGCGCGATACCTTTGCTTCGCCGGAACAGAATCTTCCCGCCGGCAGTATCAACACGCAGCGCGCCGCGACCACGGTGGCGGGCCGTTTGGGCGAGTGGATCGAGTTCGGCGGCATATCGCAGAGCGGTGCCAACCAGCAATCGGTAATTCTCGGCAGCACGCGCGAGACCTCTGCCGACAACCGCCGCATCCTCGTCAGGGTCGAGGAAATCCGCTGACCTGCAGTCTCCGCGCGTACCGGCCGCGGCAACCGCGGCCCTTGCATGCTCTATACTCGGCGGCTTTGGCGCTTTCGCATGCAGGATATCGAGGCAATTTTTTCCGCTGACGGACCGCTGGCTGGTGCCATCACCGGCTTTCGCGCGCGCGAAGGCCAGCTTGAACTGGCCAAAGCCGTTGCCGCGGCCATCCGCGACAATGCGGTGCTGGTGGCCGAGGCGGGCACCGGTACCGGCAAAACCTTTGCCTATCTGGTGCCGGCCTTGCTCTCCGGCGGCAAGGTCATCATCTCGACTGGCACCAAAAACCTGCAGGACCAGTTGTTCGACCGCGATGTGCGGGTGGTGCGCGAAGCGCTGAAAGTGCCGGTGACGGTGGCCCTGCTCAAGGGGCGCGCGAACTACATCTGCCATCATTACCTCGAACGCGCGCAGCACGAAGGACGCTTTGCCAGCGCGGAGGATGCGCGTTACCTGCCGATCATCGTCAACTTCGCGAAAAACAACGCGGGCGGCGACAAGAGCGACGTGCCCGACGTGCCGGAAAACGCCACGGTGTGGCCGCATGTCACCTCGACGCGCGAGAATTGCCTCGGTTCCGAATGCGCGCATTATGGAAAATGCTTCGTGATGGAGGCGCGCAAGCAGGCGCTGGCTGCCGATGTCGTGGTCGTCAATCACCATCTGTTCTTTGCCGACGTGGTGTTGCGCGACGAGGGCGTGTCGGAACTGTTGCCGGCGTCGAATACCATCATTTTCGACGAAGCCCATCAGCTGCCGGAAACTGCCGGCCTGTTTTTCGGCGAGAGTGTGTCCACCTCGCAGATGGTTGAGCTCGCGCGCGACGTGCGTGTCGAAGCCGCCGTGTCGGCGCGCGATACGCCGTCCCTGCCGGCGGCGGCGCAGGCGTTCGAGAAGGCGGCGCGCGACCTGCGGCTGGTGTTCAAGGAGGATGCCGGCCGCTTTCCGTATCAGGCGCTCGAACGCCAGCGCGAATTCGCGCCGGCATTGGCAACAGTCGATGCGAAGCTGCTCGCGCTCACCGATGCGCTGGAAAAACTGGCTGAGCGCGCCGAGGGGCTGGAGAAATGCTGGCAGCGCGCGCGCCTGCTGCTCGACGAGCTGCGCGACTGGCGTGATCGCGAGGACGCGAGCCGCGTTCGCTGGGCCGAGTTGTTTTATTCGACGCTGCATCTGAATGCAACACCGTTGTCGGTGGCGGAAATCTTCAAGGCGCAGATCGACGAACGCGCGCGCGCCTGGATATTTACTTCGGCCACGCTGTCGGTCGGCGGCGATTTCGGCCACTACTGCAGACAGATGGGATTGGACGGCGCCAATACCGCGGCGTGGGAAAGTCCGTTCAACTACGCCGAAAACTCGCTGCTCTATGTGCCGCGCGAAATGCCCGAACCGAACACGCCGACCTATACGCAGGCGGTGGTGGCGGCGGCGCTGCCGGCGATCGAAGCCAGCGGCGGGCGCGCCTTCATGCTGTTCACCAGTTTGCGCGCGATGCGCGAGGGCTGCGAGCGGTTGAAGGAGGCATTTGCGCAGCGCGGCCTCGATTTTCCGCTGATGATGCAGGGCGAAGGCTCGCGCACCGAATTGCTGGAGCGCTTCCGCCGGCTCGGCAATGCGGTGCTGGTCGGCAGCCAGTCATTTTGGGAAGGCGTCGATGTGCGCGGCGAGGCGCTGTCGCTGGTAGTGATCGACAAGCTGCCGTTTGCCGCGCCGGACGATCCCTTGCTGGCGGCGCGCATCGATAAAATCAATCGCGAAGGCGGCAATGCCTTCGTCGAATATCAATTGCCGCAGGCCGTCATTACGCTGAAACAGGGTGCCGGGCGACTGATCCGCGATGAAACCGATCGCGGCGTGCTGATGATTTGCGATCCCCGATTGTTCAGCAAGGGTTACGGCAAACGGATTTTGCGCAGCCTGCCGTCGATGAAGGGCACGCGTAAAATCGACGACGTGCTGGAATTTTTCGCGCGATCCGCGCCGGCCGCGTCCTGACCCGCGCCGAAGTGCTGCAGCACTTGCGCGCCGTAGCGTTGCCACAGCCAGGCAAAGAACAGCAGCCACAGGAGCATGATGACGATGGCGGCGACGATGCTGCGCGGCTTGGGCTGTCGTGACTCGATCCACGTGGCAGCCTGCTGCCTGCAGTCCGCGAGTACCGGCGGCGGCACCATGCGCAGGATCAGATAGACGCAGACCGGCAGCAGGATCAGATCGTCCACATAACCCAGCACCGGGATGAAATCGGGAATGAGATCGATCGGACTCAGAAAATAACCCACGACCAAAAGCGCGAAAATCTTCGGCAGCAGCGGCATGTCCGGATGCTTGCAGCAGAACCACAGCGTCAAGCCATCGTTTTTGAGGGCACGCGCCCAGCGCTTCAGCTTCTGCCACATCTTCAGCGTTTGCTGGTAACGGCGCCTTGCAGGTCGTGCGCGTCGGCGCCGGTAATGCGGACCACCGCGAATTCGCCCGCCTTCAATGAAGTATGGGGTTTGATCTGCACGACGCCGTCGATTTCCGGCGCGTCGGCGGCGCTGCGCGCGATCGCGCCATGCTTGTCCACGGCATCGACCAGCACAGTCATGGTTTTGCCGACCTTCTGCTGCAACCGCTGTGCGCTGATTTTTTCCTGGGTCGCCATGAAGCGGGCCTTGCGCTCTTCCTTGATCTCTTCGGCGACTTGTTCCGCCAGTGCGTTGGCGCCCGCGCCTTCCACCGGCGAATAGGTAAAGCAGCCGACGCGGTCGAGTTGCGCCTCTTCGAGGAACGAAAGCAACTCTTCAAACTCGGCTTCGGTTTCGCCGGGGAAGCCGGCGATGAAGGTGCTGCGGATGGTCAACTCCGGGCAGACGCTGCGCCAGTGGCGGATACGGGCGAGATTGTTTTCCGCGTTGGCCGGCCGTTTCATTGCTTTCAACACGCGCGGGCTGGCGTGCTGGAACGGCACATCGAGGTAGGGCAGAACCTTGCCGGCGGCCATCAACTCGATCACATCATCGACGTGCGGATAGGGATAGACGTAATGCAGGCGCACCCATGTGCCGAGTCCGCCAAGAGCTTCGGCGAGTTCGAACATGCGTGTTTTCAGCGGGCGGCCGCCCCAGAAGCCGGTGCGGTATTTGACGTCGACGCCGTAGGCGCTGGTGTCCTGCGAAATCACCAGCAGTTCTTTGACGCCCGATTTCACCAGATTCTCCGCTTCCTGCATGACCTCGCCGACCGGCCGGCTGACCAGATCGCCGCGCATCGATGGAATGATGCAAAAGGTGCAGCGATGGTTGCAGCCCTCGGCGATTTTCAGATATGCGTAATGTTTCGGCGTCAGGCGGATGCCCTGCGGCGGCACCAGATCGGTGTAGGGATCGTGCGGCTGCGGCAAATGCTTGTGCACCGCGTGCATGACTTCGTCGGTGGCGTGCGGCCCGGTGACGGCGAGTACGCGCGGATGCGCGTCCTTGACCACGCTGCCTTTCGCGCCGAGGCAGCCGGTGACGATGACCTTGCCGTTTTCGGCGAGCGCTTCGCCGATCGCGTCGAGCGACTCCTCGACTGCGGCATCGATGAAGCCGCAGGTGTTGACCACCACCAGATCGGCGTCGGCGTAGGAGGGGGCAACGATGTAACCCTCGGCACGCAATTCAGTGAGGATGCGTTCGGAATCGACCAGCGCTTTCGGGCAGCCGAGTGAAACGAAACCGACTTTGGGTGCCGCTGTGCGCCGCGCCGGGCGCGCAGGTTTAACCGCTTTTGCTGCCGTCATCCTTGGGCGCGTCCGCGTCTGGCGCGGCGGCCGGCGTACCGCTCGCGGGCGCGAACGGATTGCCGGCCGCGGCAAAATTGGGGAAGGGGAAGTTGCCGAACAGATTGCGCGTCTGGTTTTGCATCTGCCGCTGCATTTCGATGAAGGCGTTGGCGCTCTGTTCGAGATAGTTGCCCATCAGGCCCTGCATCGCCGGGCCCTGCATCTTGAGGAATTCGGCCCACGAGTTGGCATTCGGCATCGGCTGCGCGGCGTTGCCGTAAATCGCCTGCGACTGATCCTGCAGGCGTTTCTGGATATCGATGAAGGTCTGGATGTTCTTGTCCAGATAATTGCCCATCATGCCCTGCATGGTGTTGCCGTAGAAGCGAATGACGTTGGTCAGCATTTCGCTCGAGAACATCGGCGCGCCCTGCGCGCTTTCTTCCTCGAGGATGATTTGCAGCAGAATGCTGCGCGTGAGGTCTTCGTGGGTCTTCGCGTCCTCGACTTTGAATGCGATGTTTTCGAGCACCAGTTTCTTGACGTCTGCCAGCGTGATATAGCTGCTGGTTGTCGTGTCGTAGAGCCGGCGGTTCGGATATTTCTTGATGACTCTGACGTCTTCACTCATAACGGCCCCTGGCATGCGTTGCGGTGGAGTTCGAAATCACCCGGTTGTGCGCAGCATCGTTTCGGTGCGCGCAACCGTCCAAATTGGTGCCGATTATGCTGCAATGCGATAACCCGTGGCAACTATTGCATTGCCACGGGCTTGCGCCGGCGTTATTGCATGTGCTGACCGCCGTTGATCGCGATATTGGCGCCCGTCACGAAGGCCGCCTCTTCGGAGCAAAGGTAGGCGACCAGGCCCGCGACTTCCTCCGGTTTGCCGAGGCGACCGACCGGAATCTGCGGGATGATTTTCGAATCGAGCACTTCCTTCGGAATGGCCATGACCATTTTGGTGCCGATATAGCCGGGTGAAATCGTATTGACGGTGACGCCTTTGCGCGCGGTTTCCAGCGCCAGCGCCTTGGTGAAGCCGTGCATGCCGGCCTTGGCCGCCGAATAATTGGCCTGGCCGAAGGCGCCTTTCTGACCATTGACCGACGACACGTTGATGACCCGGCCCCAGCCGCGGCCGATCATGTCGTCAATGACTGCCTTGGTCATGTTGAAGACGCTGTCGAGATTGGTGCCAAGCACCGCATCCCAGTCGGTCTTGCCCATCTTGACGAAGGTTTTGTCGCGCGTGATGCCGGCGTTGTTGACCAGCACGTCGATCGGCCCGACCTCGGTCTCGATTTGTTTGACGGCGGTGGCGCAGGAATCGAAATCGGCGACATCGACCTGCACGGCGTGGAAGGCGTGGCCGAGCTTTTTCATCTCCGCCAGCCACTCGCCGTGTTTGGTGTTACCGGGCGAATAGGTTGCCACTACCTTGTAATTCATGCCGGACAGTTTGATGCAGATGGCCTCACCGAGACCGCCCATGCCGCCGGTGACAACCGCGACGCGTTGACCCATTTTTTTCTCCTCGCAAAGTGCCGGTTTATGACAGTGTTTCCAACATTCTACATGTTTGGCCCGTCGCAGCGCTGCCGCACATAGCGACCCGGCGCAGCTTCGATCACCGGATAGGCGGCGCTGCCGCCTGCAGCGGGGGCAGCGACGCTGACGTCGCAGCGCGCGCCCAGCCATTCGATCCAGTGCGTCCACCAGCTGCCGGGGTGGCGCTCGGCGCCGTCGAGCCAGGCATCGGCCGACGCTGCAGCGGAGGCGCCGATCCAGAAATGGCGTTTGTTCTTTGAGGCCGGATTGATTACGCCGGCGATATGGCCGCTGGCGGCCAGCACGAAGCAGTGTTCGCCGCCGAGAAGGCGGGTGTTTTGCCATGCCGTGTGCCAGGGCACGATGTGGTCCTCGCGCGAGGCCATCAGATAGGCCGGCACATCGACGCAGCCGAGATCGATGGGCACGCCGCACATGGTCAGGCGCCCGGGCACGCGCAGGTTGTTCTCGAGGTAGGTGTTGCGCACGTAATACGCGTACATCGCGCCGGGCAGATTGGTGCTGTCGCTGTTCCAGTAGAGGAGGTCGAAGGCTTCGGGTTTGCGGCCCTTGAGGTAGCTGTTGACGACGTAATTCCAGATCAGATCGTTGGCGCGCAGGCTGGCGAAGGTCAGCGCAAGTTCCTGTCCGCGCATGACACCGCCCTCGGCGTAGGCGCGCTCGCGCTGGCGCACGTAATCCTCATCGACGAATACCGACAGTTCGCCGGTGTCGCTGAAATCGAGCATGGTGGTGAGCAGCGTCATGCTCGCGGCCGGCCGTTCGCCGCGGGCGTGCTGCACCGCCAGCGCCGCCGCCAGCAGCGTGCCGCCGACGCAGAAGCCGAGCGTATTGACCTGATCGACGCCGCACACCGCGCGCGCGACATCGAGCGCCTTGATCACGCCGAGTTCGAGGTATTGATCCCAGGTGATGCGGCCCTGATCGGGTGGCATGTTGCGCCACGACACCATGAACACCGTGTGGCCGTTCGCGACGGCGAAACGCGCGAACGAATTGTCGGGCTGCAGATCGAGGATGTAATACTTGTTGATGCAGGGCGGCACCATCACCAGCGGCAGCGCGTTGACCGTGGCCGTCGCCGGACGGTACTGGATCAGCTGCATCAGCTCGTTTTCGAATACCACGTCGCCGGGCGTCACCGCGATATTGCGGCCGATTTCGAAGGCGGCCTCGTCGGTCATGGTGATGCGGTTCTTGGCGACGTCTTCGCGCAGCAACTCGAGACCGCGGCGCAGGCTCTCGCCGTTGGTGGCGGCGGCAAGCTTGATTACCTCTGGATTGGTCGCGGCGAAATTGGCCGGCGCCGCCGCGTCTATCATCTGGCGGGTAAAAAAATCGAGCCGCTTTTTAAGCCGGTCTTCCAGCGGCAACGCGCCGGCCATGTCCTTCAGCCAGCGCGCGTTAAGCTGGTAGGCCTGGCGCAGGTAATCGAAGTACGGCAGGTCGCGCCACTCCGGCGCGCTGAAGCGCCGGTCGCGATCGCCGTCGTCGGCCGGCGGCGCAGTCTCGCCCTGCGCAAGCCGTTGCCACAATTCGAGATGGCGCGCGTAATACTGCTGCTGCATGCTTTCCCAGCGCGCGCGGTCCTGCGACAAGGCAGTCGTGAGCGCGGTGGTGATCGCCGCACTGTCTGCACGCGATTGTTCCGGCCACGCAGCCATGATCGATTCGACAAAGCGGCGGCCCGCTTCGTGCAGGCTGGCCAGCTTGTCGTCGGGCGTGGAGCCGGGGGCTGTCATGATGAATTCGCGGCGCTCAGTGCAGCAGTTCGCCGACACCCCAGACCAGGGTGACGCCGCCGGCAATCAATAAAACCTGTTGCGCGCCGGCCGCCGGTTCGGGACGGCGATGCAGGCCCGGGATAAGATCGGCGACCGCGACATAAATCATGCTGGCGGCGGCAAAGGCCAGCAGCAAGGGGATCACCTGCTGCATTTGCTGCAGCGAGAAATAAGCGAGCAGTCCGCCCGCCAGCATGGCGAGGCTGGACATCGCATTGAGCGCGAGCGCGCGGCCGCGGCTGAAGCCGGAATGCAGCAGCACCAGGAAGTTGCCGACCTCCTGGGGGATTTCGTGGGTGACGATCGCAATCGCGGTGACCACGCCGACCTGCACGTCGGCGACGAAGGCCGCGGCGATGACAATGCCATCGACGAAGTTGTGCACCGTGTCGCCGATGATGATCATCATGCCGCTGCGGCCGTGATCGTGCTGCGGCAGCTGTGGATCGTGTGCGTCGCAATGGTCTTCGTGGCAATGGCGCCAGAGCACGAGTTTTTCGAGCACGAAGAAGAACAGGATGCCGAACAGTATGGTGGCGGCGATGGTGCGGGGGTTGTTGCCGGCGCTGAAGGCGTGCGGCAGGATTTCCAGAAATACCGCCGCCAGCAGTGCGCCGACGGCAAAGCTGATCAGCACCGGGATGTGAGAGGGCCGCGCATTCCATGCGAACAGCGCGGCGATGACGACGCTCAAGAGGCCGCCGATCGCGCTGGCGAGGACGATCCACTGCAGCACCGACATGCGAAATTTCCAGGCGAAAAGGAGCGGATTATAAATGACGCCGGTCCTGCGGCGGGTTATTTCACCGTACGCCAGATCAGCGCCGCCATGCGCCCGGTGATGCGGTCGCGACGGTACGAGTAGAAGCGCTGCGCATCGCCGAAAGTGCAGGCGCCGCCGCCGTAAACGCGCGTCACGCCGCAGGCGGCGAGGCGCTGTCGCCCCAGCATGAACAGATCGGCCAGCCATTTGCCTTCGCGATGCGCCACGAAGGCGCCGGCCGTGCGCGCGTCATGGCCGATAAACGCATCGCGCACGTCGGCGCCGACTTCGAACGCGGCAGGACCGATCGCCGGGCCGAGATAGGCCAGCAGGCGCGCCGGACTGACGTTCATTTTTTTCACCGTATTTTCGAGCACGCCGGAACTGAGGCCGCGCCAGCCCGCATGCGCCGCGGCGACGACGCTGCCGGCGTCATCGCACAACAGCACCGGCATGCAGTCGGCCACCATCACTGCGCAGACTGTCCCCGCATTGCGCGCGACGCTCGCATCGGCGTCGGTTTCGTTGCCGAGCGTATCGGCGTCGGCTACCGTCGCGCCGTGGATCTGGTGCAACCATTTCGGCGGTTGCGGCAGATGTTGCTGCAACCGCGCGCGGTTGGCCGCGACGGCGGCCGGATCATCGTCGCAGCGCAAACCGAGATTGAAGCTGGCATAGGCACCGCGGCTGACGCCGCCGTTGCGGGTGGTGATGATCGCTCTGATTGAGGGTGGCGCCGGCCAGTCGGGAGCTATCCAGTCGTGGGGGGCATTCATTCGGCGACCCGCGGGTCGGCGCGCAATGCGTCCAGCAATTGCGCGAAATCCTCCGGTAATGGCGCCTGCCACGCCATGGTTTCGCCGCTATCCGGGTGCTGGAGCGCGAGTCGTTCCGCGTGCAGAGCCTGGCGCTTGAACGCGTTGATCGAATCGATCGCCGAACGCCGCGCCTTGCCGTAGACCGGGTCGCCGACCAGCGGGTGGCCGAGCGATAGCAGATGCACGCGGATCTGGTGGGTGCGGCCGGTTTCCAGCCGGCAGCGCAGCAGGGTTGCATGGCGGCCGAAGGCTTCGCGCACTTCGAAATGGGTCACCGCCGGTTTGCCGCGTTCGACCACCGCCATGCGCGTGCGCTGTGTCGGATGGCGGCCGACCGGCGCGTCGATCTTGCCGGCGCGCGCGATTGCGCCGTGCGCCAGCGCCAGATATTCGCGTTTGACCGTGCGTGCCTGCAACTGGCGCACGAGGCTGGTTTGCGCCTGCAAGGTTTTGCCGACCACCAGCAGGCCGCTGGTCTCCTTGTCGAGACGGTGCACAATGCCGGCGCGCGGGATCGCCGCCAGCGCCGGCGCGTGCGCCAGCAGCGCGTTGAGCATCGTGCCATGCCAGTTGCCGCTGCCGGGATGGACGACGAGGCCGGCCGGTTTGTTCAGCACCAGGATAGCGTCGTCTTCGTGCAGGATAGCGAGCGCGATCGATTCGGCAGTGGCGGCCAGAGTGGCCGCTTCGGCGGCAGGGGCGATCGCTACTTTTTCACCGCCATTGACGCGCAATTTCGGTTCCGCGCCGGCGCCATCGACTGCCACCCGGCCGCTGCGGATCCATTGCGTGATGCGGCTGCGCGAATATTCCGGCAACAAATTGGCCAGCGCCTGGTCCAACCGGAGGCCGCCGCTGTCCGGCGGCAGGGTCAGACGGATCGGTGCCGGCTCGGCGGGCGCTGCGTTATAATTTGATGGTTTCGCGGCTAGGGTCATCTATGCGTTCAAGTTTAGCTTTAATTCTCGCGCTGTGCGTCGCCGGTTGCGGGCTGTTGCCGGACCAGATCGACGAGACCAAGAACTGGTCGGCGCAGCGAATTTATTCGGCGGCCAAGGAAAAGCTCGATGAGGGCAGCTACGAAGCTGCGGTCAAGCTTTACGAAAAGCTCGAGGCGCGTTATCCCTACGGGCGCTTTTCGCAGCAGGCGCAGCTCGAGATCGCCTACGCCAATTACAAGGACAAGGAGATTGCTTCTGCGCTGACGGCGGCCGAGCGTTTCATCAAGCTGCACCCGAACCATCCGAACGTCGATTACGCCTACTACCTGCGCGGGCTGGCCAATTTCAACGACGACCTCGGCCTGCTCGGTTCCTACACCGGTCAGGACATGAGCGAACGCGACCCGAAAGCGGCGCGCGATGCGTTCAATGCGTTCAAGGATCTGGTCACGCGGTTTCCCGACAGCAAATATGCGCCGGATTCGATTCTGCGCCTGAACTATCTGGTCAATACGCTGGCTTCGAACGAAATTCACGTTGCACGCTGGTATATGCGGCGAGGCGCCTATATTGCAGCGGCCAACCGCGCGCAATACGCGCTCAAGACCTATCCGCAGGCGACGGCGAACGAGGAGGGGCTCTTGATCCTGGTGCAGGCCTATGACAAGCTCGGCATGAACGACTTGCGTGACGACGCCGAGCGTGTGTTGAAGACCAACTTCCCGAAGAGCAAGTATCTCGCCGGCAATGCCGGCACCAGCAAACCGTGGTGGCAGCTCTGGAACTGGTAGTCGCTCGCCGACCGCACGGCATTTCGGCGGTCGAAATCAACTAGCGCGCGAGTTTGCGCACGACCGCCATCAGTTCCGCAATCGACTGTTCGCCGCGCCCCGCCCGGACCGCCGACTGCACGCAGCCGCGCGTGTGGTCTTCGAGCAACTGCATGGCCACCGCGTCGAGCGCCGCGTGCACCGCGGCCACCTGGGTCAGCACATCAACGCAGTAACGCTGCTGTTCGATCATGCGCGCGATGCCGCGCACCTGGCCTTCGACGCGGGTGAGGCGCCGCAACAGAATTTGACGGTGCGGTTGCGCCACCGGCTTTTTTTGCGCGCGCTTGCCGGCCGGCCTTTTAGTCGGCGTCAAAGCCGGCATCCCTGATCGCTGATTTTATCGCCGCCGGCCGGGTGCGCGCCGCATCGTAGGCGACTGTCGCCCGCGCATCGGTCAGCGAAACATCAACGCTGGCCACCCCCTCGACAGCGGTCACCACCTTGCGCACGCTGGCGACGCAGCCGCCGCAAGTCATGCCGCCAACTTTCACCACGAGTGTATCCATGTGTTCTCCTTTCGTTATTTGAATCAGGCGCCGGGCTTCCAGCGCTTGAGCAACAATGAATTGCCGACTACTGAAACCGAACTCAGGGCCATGGCCGCGCCGGCCAGCACCGGGCTAAGCAGCCCCATCGCGGCAAGCGGAATGCCGAGCGCGTTATAGACAAAGGCGAAAAACAGGTTCTGCCGGATTTTTCGCAGGGTTGCTCGCGACAGCGTGATGGCGTCGGCGACGCCGTTGAGATCGTTGCGCATCAGTGTTACATCGGCCGTCTCGATCGCGATGTCGGCGCCGGCGCCGATGGCGAAGCCGATGTCGGCGGCGGCCAGCGCCGGCGCGTCGTTGATGCCGTCGCCGACCATGCCGACGGTGCGGCCGGCGGCGCGCGCTTTTTCGACTTCGCGCGCCTTGTCCGCCGGCATCACCTGGGCGCGGAAATTTGTGATGTGCACGGCATCGGCAACCGCGCGCGCGGTCGTCGCATGGTCGCCGGTGAGCATGATGATTTCAACGCCCAGCGTGCGCAGGCGCGTCACCGCCGCCGGTGACGATGCGCGCAACTGATCGGCAATTATCAAAAGGCCGAGTGCCCGACCATCCGCCGCGACGGCCACCGGCGTGCCGCCCAGCGGCAGTGCGGCAAAGTGTTCGGTGCCGATCTTGATGCCAAGCGAGGCGATGAAATCGGGCGAGCCCAGCGCGACCGCGCTGCCGCCGACTGTGGCCTGAATGCCGCGACCGGCGGTCGAAATGAAATCGCTCATGGCCAGCGGCGCGATGCCCTGCCGCGCAACGAAATCGCGGATCGCTTGCGCCAGCGGATGATCGGCACCCTGTTCGAGCGTAACGGCGAGCGTCAGCAGCCGATTGCGTTCGGCTGCCGCGAAGGGCAGCGCGTTGATCACACGCGGACGGCCCTCGGTCAGCGTGCCGGTCTTGTCCACCACCAGGAGATCGATGCGGCCTGCCCGTTCGAGCGCAGCGGCGTTGCGGAACAGTACGCCGGCACCGGCGCCGCGGCCGCTGCCGACGACGATGGCGGTCGGCGTGGCGAGTCCAAGCGCGCAGGGGCAGGCAATCACCAGTACCGCAACGGCGTTGACCAGCGCGGCGTCGAAATCACCGCGCCAGCCCCACCAGTAGGCGACGGTCGCCAGCGCAACGGCGAGTACAGCCGGCACGAAAACGCCGGCGATGGTGTCGGCGAGATGCTGCACCGGCGCCTTCGAACCCTGCGCTGCTTCGACCAGCCGCACGATCGCGGCCAGTGCGGTCGCCGCGCCGACGCCGGTGGCACGGCATCTGAGCAGACCGTCGACATTGACGCTGCCGGCGAACACCTTCGCGCCAGCGGTTTTTTCGGCCGGCAGGCTTTCGCCGGTCAGCAACGATTCGTCGATGGTCGAACGGCCTTCGATCACGATGCCATCGACCGCGACGGCGGCGCCCGGACGCAGCACGTACAGGTCGCCGATCTGCAGCGTCGTCGCCGCCACCGCGACGAGTTCGCCGTCACGCTCGATCAACGCGGTCTGCGGCTGCAGGCGCAGCAGCTGCTCGATGGCGGTCGATGTGCGTGCCCGCGCGCGTGCTTCCAGCAGTTTACCCATCAGCACGAGTGTGATGATCGCCGCACTGGCTTCGAAATACACGTGGTGGTGCAGGGATTCCAGCGTGACAACCGCGCTGAACAGCCAGGCAATGCTGGTGCCCAGCGCAACCAGCACGTCCATGTTGGCGGCGCCGCCGCGCAGCGCCTTCCATGCGCCGGTGTAAAACCGGCGGCCGACCCAGAACTGCACCGGCGTCGCCAGTGTCAGTTGCAGCCAGCGCGGCAGCAGATCGTCGTGCGCGCCGCCGAACATGAAAATCATTTGCGCCACCAGCGGCAGCGTCAGCGCGGCGGAGAACCAGAACAGGCGCAGTTCCTGTCGATAGTCGAGCGCGCGTTCTGCGCGCAGCGCAGCGGTGCCGGCGTCGCTGACCGCTTGCGCATCGTAGCCGGCCTTGCGTACTGCCGCGATCAGGTTTTCGGCCGTGATGTCGCCGGCAAAGGTGGCGCGCGCTTTTTCGGTCGCGAAATTGACGTTCGCGCTGACCCCGGGCAGGCGGTTGAGAGCCTTCTCGACGCGTGCCGCGCAGGCCGCGCAGGTCATGCCGCTGATGGCGAGGTCGAGCGTGTGCGGTGCGGCGGATTCTGCAGGCATGGCGGTGATCCTTCAGCGCTCAGTATAGGCGCCGGCGGCAGACGCAACAAGATACCCCGGTGGGGTATCTCTTGCGCCGTATCAACCCGCGATGTTCAAGGCGCGCTTAGCTGCGCGTCAGCCGCCCG
The DNA here is from genome assembly GCA_903889565.1 of uncultured beta proteobacterium. Taxonomy (GTDB): domain Bacteria; phylum Pseudomonadota; class Gammaproteobacteria; order Burkholderiales; family SG8-41; genus PALSA-1004. Next base: position 38,550 of record CAISYC010000066.1, on the reverse strand, counting down.
TCGATGAAGCGCACCTTGTCACCGCTGCGAAAGCCCGGTTCGGCATCGTAGGTGACAGTACGCAGCGAGCCATCGTCCATGCGCACGCTGACCTCGTATTGCGAGGCCTTTTTCATATTTTTTTTCTCGACCTGATTGCCGGCGTAGGCGCCGCCGGCGGCGCCGACGATAGTCGCCGCGGTATTGCCGCTGCCCTGACCGACCTGATGGCCGAGCAGTCCGCCAAGCACGCCGCCGGCGATCATGCCGAGCACGCTGCCTTCGCCCGCTTTTTCGGTGATGCGGATGGCTTCGACGATGCCGCAGTTACTGCAGGCGGGCGCCGTTGTTGCAGCGCCCGGGGCGGCCGCCGGTGACGGTGTCGGCGCAGCGGGCGCCGGCGCGGCGTCGGTGCTTGTTGACGCTGCTGCGTTCTGTGCCGTGGTGGCGGAGGGATAGCGGTATTCCTGCGCCGGGGTTACCGTCGTCATCACCCCGCTGACGAGCAAAACGAGGGCCAATTTGGCGGGCACGTCCATGGCGGGTCTCCTATTCTGATTCCATGCGCAATTATAAGTCGGTGCCGCCGGCGAACGCTGCGCCGCGCGCGCCGGCATCAGTCGGCGAGTTCGGCGCGGTCGCGGAACTGGGCCAGCGCTTCCGGATTGGCCAGCGCTTCGCTGTTTTTGACCGGGCGACCGTGCACGACGTGGCGGACCGCCAGTTCGACGATCTTGCCGCTCTTGGTGCGCGGAATGTCGGTTACCTGCACGATTTTCGCCGGAACATGGCGCGTGGTGGTGCTGGCGCGGATGTGCTGTTTGATTTTTTCACGCAAGGCGTCGTCGAGCCACAGACCTTCGCGCAGGCGCAAGAACAGCACCACGCGCACATCGGTCGGCTGTTGCGGCGGCCAGTCCTGACCGATGACGAGGCTCTCGACGACTTCGTCGAGTTGTTCGACCTGGCGGTAGATTTCAGCGGTGCCGATGCGTACGCCGCCCGGATTGAGCACGGCGTCCGAGCGGCCGTAGATGATCATGCCGCCGCGCTCGGTCATTTCGACCCAGTCGCCGTGGCGCCAGACATTCGGGAAATGCTCGAAATAGGCGGCGCGGTATTTTTTGCAGTCGGCATCGTTCCAGAAACCGACCGGCATCGACGGGAAGGGCGCGGTGCAGACGAGTTCGCCCTTGGCGCCACGGATCGAACGGCCGTCATCGTCGAAGACATCGACCTTCATGGCCAGTGCGCGGCACTGGATTTCGCCGCGCCACACCGGCAGCAGCGGATTGCCGGTGACGAAGCAGGCGAGGAGATCGGTGCCGCCCGACATCGAGGCAAGGTTTAGGTCGCGCTTGATGTGCTGGTAGACATAATCGTAGCCCTCCGGCACCAAAGGTGAACCGGTCGACAGGATGACACGCAGCTTTTCCAGTTTGTGCGTTTCGCGCGGGCGCAATCCGGCCTTGGCCAATGCATCGATGAATTTCGCCGAAGTGCCCATGACCGTCATGCTGCCTGCATCGGCGAAATCGAACAGAATGTTGCCGTCGCGCGCGAACGGCGAGCCGTCGTAGAGCAGCACGGCGCTGCCGGCGGCGAGCGCGGTCACCTGCCAGTTCCACATCATCCAGCCCAGCGTGGTGAAATAAAACAGCCGGTCGTCGCGGCCGATGCCGCAGTGCAGGACATGCTCCTTCAAATGCTGCAGCAGCGTGCCGCCGGCGCCGTGCACGATGCACTTGGGTACGCCTGTGGTGCCCGACGAATACATGATATAGAGCGGGTGGTTGAACGGCAGGCGCTCGAATTCGATCGGCCGCGGCTTGTACGCCGACATCAGCGCATGGATCTCGATCGCGCGGGGAATCTGCCGCAGGTCGATTGTCCGTTTTGTGTACGGAATGACAATCACGCGTTCGATCGAGGGCAGGGCGGCGACGATTTCCTCCAGCCGCGGCAGCGTGGCTATGGTCTTGCCGTTGTAAAAATAGCCGTCGGCGGCAAACAGGATTTTCGGTTCGATCTGGCCGAAGCGGTCGAGCACGCCCTGCAGGCCGAAATCGGGCGAACACGACGACCAGATCGCGCCGATGCTCGACGCCGCCAGCATGGCGATGACGGCCCCGGGAATATTCGGCAGATAGGCAGCGACGCGATCGCCGGCTTTCACCCCGCTGTTGCGCAGCGCCTGCGCCAGCCGCGACACTTCCTGATGCAGTTCGGCGAACGTCACCGTGCTGCTGACGCGATCTTCGCCCTGGAAAATGAGCGCAGGTGCAGAATCGCGCCGGCGCAGCAGATTCTCGGCGAAATTCAGGCGCGCCTGCGGAAACCAGCGCGCGCCCGGCATGCGCGCCGGGTTTTCGAGCGTGATGTCGCCGGGGCCGTCGGCGATGACGCCGCAGTACGACCACAGCGCGCGCCAGAATTGCTCGGGCTCGCGGATCGACCATTCGTACAGCGCAGCGTAGTCGGCGAATTCAAGCCCGTGCCGGGTGCCCGCCGCGCGCATGAAGGCGCGCATGTTGGACGCCGCCATCGACGCGGCCGACGGTTGCCACAGCGGCTGCTCCATGACGGCGGCGGAACCTACTCCGGACGCATTTGCGGAAACAGGATGACGTCGCGGATCGACGGGCTGTCGGTGAACAGCATGACGAGGCGGTCGATGCCGATGCCGGCGCCGGCGGTCGGCGGCAGGCCGTATTCGAGCGCGCGGATGTAGTCGGCGTCATAGTGCATGGCCTCGAGATCGCCGGCATCCTTCTGCCGTGCCTGCGCAGCGAAGCGCTCGGCCTGGTCCTCGGGATCGTTGAGTTCGGAAAAGCCATTGGCAATTTCGCGGCCGGCGATGAAGAGTTCGAAGCGCTCGGTGATTTCGGGGTTCTCGTCGTTGCGGCGTGCCAGCGGCGAAACCTCGGCCGGATAATCGATGATGTACGTGGGCTCGAACAATTCCGGTTCCGCAGTGCCCTCGAACAGCGTCAGTTGCAGTCCGCCGAGGCCGTCGGTGTCGCGGATCGGCAGCTTGAGTTCGGCCAGCTTGTGAATCAGTTGGGCGCGGTCGTTGAGAATCCCGTCGGTGATCTCGGGGCGATGCCGCTTGATCGCCTCGCAGATGGTCAGGCGCGCGAACGGTTTGCCGAAATCGAGCTTGCGCTCCTGATAGGTGATTTCGGTGACGCCGAATACGGTCGCCGCGATGTCGCGAAACAATTCCTCGATCAGCTGCATCATGTAGCGGTAATCGCGGTAGGCGACGTACATCTCGATCATGGTGAATTCCGGGTTGTGCCGGGTCGAGATGCCTTCGTTGCGGAAGTTGCGGTTGATTTCGAAAATCTTTTCGAAACCACCGACCACCAGCCGCTTGAGATAGAGCTCCGGCGCGATGCGCAGATAAAGCTGCATGTCGAGCGCGTTGTGGTGGGTGACGAAGGGGCGCGCCGAGGCGCCGCCGGGGATCGGATGCATCATCGGCGTTTCCACCTCGAGGTAGCGCCGTTGCAGCAGCAGCGTGCGCATCGCCTGGATGATGCGCGAGCGCAGCACGAAGTTCAGCCGCGCGTCCTCGTTGCAGATCAGATCGACGTAGCGCTGGCGGTACTTCTGCTCCTGGTCGGTTAGGCCGTGGTACTTTTCCGGCAGCGGTCGCAGCGATTTGACCAGCAGCGCGACATATTTGACGCGGATGGTAAGTTCGCCTTTTTGCGTTTTGAACAGCACGCCCTCGACGCCGATGATATCGCCGATGTCGAAGTGCTTGAACTCGTCATGCTGCTCCTTGCCCGGGTAGGCGTCGGTCAGATAGAGCTGGATGTTGCCGCCCATGTCCTGGATGTTGGCGAAGGTCGATTTGCCCATCAGTCGTTTGAGCATGATGCGGCCGGCCACCCGTACCACTACCGGATTGAGGTCGAGCCAGTCGCGATCCTTCTCGTCATGGAACTTGTGCAGGTCGTCGGCGAAATGATCGCGGCTGAATTTGTTCGGAAAGGCAAAACCCTTTTCGCGCAGCGCCTTCAGTTTGGCGCGGCGCTCGGTGATGATCTGGTTTTCCTCGGGCTTCGGTGCTGCGGCTTGGTCGCTCATGGTTTCCTCGGGGTACGCGGTGGCGCTAGATGCCCTGTTTCAGGCTGGCCGTGATGAAATCGTCGAGATTGCCGTCGAGCACCGACTGAGTATTGCCGATTTCGACGTTGGTGCGCAGATCCTTGATGCGCGACTGGTCGAGCACATAGGAGCGGATCTGGTGACCCCAGCCGATGTCGGTCTTGGTGTCCTCCATCGCCTGTTTCTCCTCGTTGCGCTTGCGCATTTCCAGTTCGTAGAGACGCGATTTGAGCATCGCCATCGCTTCGGCGCGGTTGCGGTGCTGCGAGCGGTCGTTCTGGCACTGCACAACGATGCCCGAAGGCGCGTGGGTGATGCGGATCGCCGAATCCGTCTTGTTGATGTGCTGGCCGCCGGCGCCCGAGGCGCGGAAGGTGTCGATGCGCAGATCGGCCGGATTGATCTCGATCTCGATCGTATCATCGACTTCCGGATAGACGAACACGCTGGCGAACGAAGTGTGGCGGCGGTTATTCGAATCGAACGGCGACTTGCGCACCAGGCGGTGGATGCCGGTTTCGGTACGCAGGTGGCCAAAGGCGTAGTCGCCGGTGATTTTCAGCGAGGCGCTCTTGATGCCGGCGACCTCGGCGGGCGACTCTTCGAGCAGTTCGACCTTGAAGCCCTTGCGCTCGCAGTAACGCAGATACATGCGTTCAAGCGAATGGGCCCAGTCCTGCGCCTCGGTGCCGCCGGAACCGGCCTGGATATCGAGAAAGCAGTTGTTTGGATCCATCGGATTCGAAAACATGCGGCGGAACTCGAGATCCTCGACGGTTTTTTCAATTTCCAGCGTGTCGCGCGCGATCGACTGCAGCGAGGCGTCGTCGTTTTCCGCGCGCGCCATCGCGAACAGCTCGTCGGTGTCGAGCAGATCCTGATCGAGCTTGGCCAGCGTGCCGACGGTGGATTCGAGCGATTTGCGTTCGCGGCCGAGATCCTGCGCGCGTTTGGCATCCCCCCAGACCGCGGGGTCTTCACACAGCTTTACGACTTCTTCGAGACGCTGGCGTTTGGCTTCGAAGTCAAAGATACCTCCGCAGTTCGGCATTGCGTTGGCCGAGATCCTGCAGGCGACGGGCGACGATATTGAGCTGTTCGGCTTCCATGATGCTTCAGTCGATGCGAAAAACGGCGATTATACAGGACGAGGCCGTCCTTCCCGCCGCGGCTCAGGCGGGCTGCCAGTGTTCGAAGGTGATTTGCAGCGTGCGCGCGCCGTTGAATTCGTTGACGCCGATGCGGTAGACCGCGCGCACGCGGCGCGGCACCGGTGCGGCCTGCGCAAACAGCATCGCTTCGACTTCGCTGTCGCCCTTGCGCAAACGCAGTTTCAGATGGCGGCCGCCGACCACGCGCTGCTGCAAAACTTCGAATTCGTCGCAGAAGGTCGGCGCCGGAAATCCCTGACCCCATACCGCCTGTTCCAGCCGCACCGCGGTGTCCATGGACAGATCCGCGGGCGCCAGCGAACCGTCGGTGGTGATCACGCGGTCGAGGTCGGCCGGCGTCAGCATGGTTTTGACCGCGGCCTCGAAAGCGTCGCGGAAACGCGCGTAGTGTTCTTCGCGCATAGTGAGGCCGGCCGCGGCGGCGTGACCGCCGAAGCGGATGATCAGCTCGGGCTCGTGTTTGGATACGAGGTCGAGCGCATCGCGCAGATGCAGTGCGGCAATCGAACGGCCCGAACCCTTGATTTCGCCGTTGTTGCCGCGGGCGAAGGCGATCACCGGGCGGTGCAGGCGTTCCTTCAGGCGCGAGGCGAGGATGCCGATCACGCCCTGATGCCATTCGGCGTCGAACAGGCACAGGCTAAAATCGTCATTGGCGACGATGGTATCGAGCTTCGCCATCGCGTCTTCGTGCATGTCCGATTCGATCGCGCGGCGCTGGCGGTTCAGTTGATCGAGTTCCTGCGCCATGCGCGCGGCTTCGGCGACGTCGTCGCTCAACAGACAGTTGATGCCGCGCGACATGTCGTCGAGGCGGCCGGCTGCATTGAGGCGCGGGCCCAGCACAAAGCCCAGGTCGTAGGTGGACGCGCGCCGCGCATCCCGGCCGGCGACGCGCAGCAGGGCGGCGACCCCCGGCCAGGTCTTGCCGGCGCGGATGCGCTCCAGGCCCTGCTGCACCAGCAGGCGGTTGTTGGCGTCGAGTTTGACGACGTCGGCGACAGTGCCGAGGGCGACGAGGTCGAGCAGGCTTGCCAGGTTGGGTTCGGCGCGTTGTTCAAACGCGCCACGCTTACGCAGCTCCGCGCCGGATTTTTCGAACGCGCCGCGCCTGCGCAACTCGGCGCGTAGGGCCAGCATCAGATAAAACATCACGCCGACGCCGGCGAGGTTCTTGCTCGGGAACGTGCAGCCCGGCTGGTTCGGATTGATGATGCATTGCGCGTCGGGCAGCGTGGCGCCGGGCAAATGGTGATCGGTGACCCAGACGCGCATGCCGGCGGCATTGGCGGCGGCGACGCCCTCGACGCTGGCGATGCCGTTGTCGACCGTGATCAGCACGTCGGGATTTTTCTGCGCCTTGGCCAGCGCGACGATTTCCGGCGTCAGGCCGTAACCGTATTCGAAGCGGTTCGGCACCAGATAATCGACCCTGGCGCCAAACGCGCGCAGCGCGCGCACGCCGACTGCGCAGGCGGTCGCGCCGTCCGAATCGTAGTCGGCGATGATCAGCAGTTTTTCGCCGGCGGCGATTGCGTCGGCGACCAGCGCTGCCATGGTTTCGACGTTTTTCAGCAGCGGCACCGGCGTGAGACTGCCGAGATCGGTCGCCAATTGCGCCGCTGTCTCGATGCCGCGTGCGGCATAAATGCCCGCCAGCAGCGGTGGTATGCCCGCGGCGCGCAAGGCGGCGACGCGTGCGGGCGGCGCGCGGCGTTGTTCGATCGCAGGTGCTTCAGACATGGCTGCTCAACGAGCCGGTTCGCCGCCACCAGCGCCAGGTATCGGCGGATTTGATGGTCCATTGGCGGCCGCCGTCGGCGGTGACGCCGACGATGTTCAATTGTTGCAGACGGCGCCCGCGCAACGCGGCGTGACAGGGCGCAAACCAATCCTGCTCGAGTTGTTCAATTGCGCTTTGCCAGGCGGCGGCATCGTTGCCGGCAGCGCGCGCCGCGGTCAATACGACAAGCGTATGGCCGCCGGTCGCCAGCACGGGTTGTGCGTCGACGGGCACCACTGCGCAGGGCACCGCGCCTGCCGCGGCCAGCGCATTGCCCAGCGCGTCGTTCGACCACATTGACGTAAAGCGGGCGCTGCCGATGCGTGGCGCGTAGCCGCCGCCCCACAACCACAGGCTGTTGAGCGCGGCTTGGCCGCGCACCTCGCGCTCGGCGTTGAAGAGCTGGGCATGCAGCAGCATCTGGATTTCATTGAGCACGCGGCGCCAGTAGGCGCTGTCGGCGCCGGTCGGCATGTGCGGATTGATGTCGCGATCGATTACCGCGTGCAATGGCCGGGTGACAATTTCGGTATGTTGATCACACCGCACATAGCAGCGGCCATTGGTGCCGCCGCGAAAATGCAGACCGTCGTTGGTGAACTGCCGGTTGAGGGCGGCGGTGAACGCGGCGATTTCCGCAGGCGTCGGTGTGCCGGCGGTGTTGCTGAGGTACATGCGGTTCTGGCGGATGTGCAGATGAACCGGATCGCAGCGCAGCCAGTAAGCGTCGCCGGGCTCCCCGCCATCGACGGTCAGGGTCAGCGGCGCGACCGGCCAGTCGTGCTGGCGGGCGACGCCGAATTGCGCGCACAACCACGCTTCCATGCCGCCGGCGGGCATGGTCGCGACGGTGCCGCGTGCGAGCAGCGCGGCAAGGCGCGGCGCGCGCGGGGCGGGATGCTGCGCATCGCGCGGACCGGGCGGCAACAGGTCGGGAACGAGCAGCGTACAGAACATGATCGGGGCGCAGTGTAACATCCGCGCCTGCGGTCGCTGCGGCTGGTGCCTGTTGCCGGCGCTGTGGCACACTCTCGCTTTACCGGTATCCATCAACGTGCAACCCTACGAACTCTTCATCGGCCTTCGTTACACGCGAGCGCGTCAGCGCAGCCGCTTCATCTCGTTCATTTCCCTGGTGTCGGTGATCGGCATCGCGCTCGGCATCACGGTGCTGATCACGGTGCTGTCGGTGATGAACGGATTCCAGCGCGAGGTGCGCACGCGCATCCTCAGCGTCGCTTCGCATATCCAGATCTCGGGGCCCGGCGACACGCTGGTTGACTGGCGCAGCATTGCTGACAAGGCCGTGCAAAACCCGGAGGTCGTCGCCGCCGCGCCCTATGTCACCGCGCAGGGTCTGCTGTCGAGCGGCAACGCGGTGCGCGGCGCCTACATCCGCGGCATCGTGCCCGATGCCGAGGAAAAGGTCGCCGATCTCGCGCAGCATATGAAGAGCGGCAGCCTCGAAGCGCTGAAACCGGGCGAATTCAGCGTCGTGCTCGGTATCGAACTCGCACGCGCGCTTTCGGTAACCGTCGGCGACAAGGTGGTGCTGATCGCGCCGCAGGGTCAGGTCACCCCGGCGGGCATCCTGCCGCGCCTGCGCCAGTTCACCGTGGTCGGTATCTTTTCGGTCGATCATTATGAATATGATTCGGGGCTCGCTCTGCTGCATATCGCGGACGCGCAGAAACTCTACCGCATGGGTGACGCCGTCAGCGGCGTGCGCCTGAAGCTGCACGACCTGTTTCGCGCCGGCGCGGTGTCGCTGGAACTCTCGCGCACGCTGGGCCCCGACGCCTACATTTCCGACTGGACCCGGCTCAACGCAAACTTCTTCCGTGCCGTTGATATCGAGAAACGCATGATGTTCCTGATCGTGTTCCTGATCATCGCGGTGGCGGCGTTCAACATCGTCTCCAGCCTGTTCATGGCGGTGAAGGACAAGCAGGCCGACATCGCGATCCTGCGCACGCTGGGCGCCAGTCCGGGCAGCATCATGAAGATATTCCTGATTCAAGGCACCCTGGTCGGCCTGATCGGCACGCTCGCCGGCGTGATCGGCGGCGTGCTGCTGGCGGCGAACGTCGATGTGGTGGTGCCGTTCATCGAGTCGGTGGTGGGCTTCAAGTTTCTGGCCAAGGATGTCTACCAGATCAGCGATCTGCCGTCGGAGGTGCGCAGCTACGACGTGGTGGTGACGGCGTTGTTTTCGTTCATCGTCAGCATGCTGGCGACCATTTATCCGAGTTGGCGCGCGTCTCGGATCAATCCGGCGGAGGCGCTGCGCTATGAGTGAGCCCGCCAACGTCAATCCCGGGCCGGCGCTGGAATGCCGCGGCCTGCGCAAGGTCTACCGGCAGGGCGCGGCCGAAGTGCCGGTGTTGCACGGCGTCGATCTGTCGATCGCGCGCGGCGAGTGCGTCGCGATCGTCGGCGTTTCCGGATCGGGCAAGAGCACGCTGCTGCATCTGTTGGGCGGTCTCGACAGCGCCAGCGCCGGCAGCGTGTTGATCGGCGGCCGCGATGTCGCCTCGCTCGATGAGGCGGGGCGCGGCGCCCTGCGCAACCGCGAACTCGGATTCGTTTACCAGTTCCATCATCTGCTGCCCGAATTTACGGCGGTCGAAAATGTCGCGATGCCCCTGCTGATTCGGCGCCGCCCGCGCGAGGAAGCCGCGGCCGCGGCCGAAGCCATGTTGAGCAAGGTCGGACTCGGCCACCGGTTTACCCATACGCCGTCGGAACTGTCGGGCGGCGAACGCCAGCGCGTGGCGGTCGCGCGCGCGCTGGTCACCCAGCCCAGTTGCGTGCTGGCCGACGAGCCGACCGGCAATCTCGACCGCCAGACTGCGGGCGAGGTGTTCGCGCTGATGCGCGAGCTTAATCGCACGCTAGGTTGCAGCTTTGTGATTGCCACGCATGACGGCGAAATCGCGGCGCGTACAGACCGCATCCTGAAGCTCGTCGACGGCGTGCTGACCGCGACTTAGCCGATCGCCGGCGTTACGCCGGACCGGATCGCGCTCAGATCCAGCCGAGTGCGCTTTCAACCGCGCGCCGGCCCTCCGGGGTGGCCATGATGACCAGCGTCATGCCGGGGCGCAACGGATGCTGGTTGTCCGGATTGAAAACCCAGCGCGTGCCGTCGCGCAGCGCAACCACGATGTGATCGCGGTCGTGCAGGTTCAATCCTGCCAGCGTAGTTTCGCCGAAGCCGGCGGGAACCGCGACTTCCTCGACGCGCAGATGCTCGTCCGACTTCAGCATCTGGTCGAGAAAGCTGACGACATGCGGCCGGATCATCGCCGAGGCGATGCGCAAGCCGCCTGTAAAGTCGGGCGATACGATCGCATCGGCGCCGGCCTTGCGCAGTTTTTCGCTGTTGCGGATTTCGTGGCAGCGCGCGACCACGCGGGCGGCCGGGTTGAGCTGCTTGGCGGTCAGGCTGATCATCAGATTCTTGCTGTCGTCGCCGGTGACGGCGAACACGCCGCGTGCGGTTTCGATGTGCGCGCGCTGCAGAATCTCGTCATCGCTGCCGTCGCCGTGGATGAACATCTGGCTCGGATGCTTCTCCAGATGGGTGTTGATCGGGTTCATGTCCTCGTCGATCACGACATAGACGCGCCGCGTCGCTTCGAGTTCCTGCGCAACGTTGCGGCCGACGCGGCCGATGCCGCAGATGATGTAATGATTGTTCAGTTTGTGTATGTGCTTTTCCATGCGGCGTCTCCACAATGCCTCGCTGATGTGACCCTCGATCAGAAATGCGGTGACGATCGAGGTCATGTAGGTCATGACCGAAATTCCGGCTACCGCGATGACCATCGTGAATACGCGGCCGCCGGGATGTTCCGACAGATCGACGATCTCGCCATAGCCGATGGTCGCGATCGTGATGAAGGTCATGTAAAAGCAGTCGAGCAGCGAATACTTGTCGCCGCCGATGAGGTGATAACCGACAGTGCCAATCAGCAGGATCGCAACCATGATCGCGATCGACCACAAAAAGCCGGTGAACAGGCGGTTGGTGGTGGAGGTATCAAGCAGAGGCACGGCGCGGCAGCCCGGGAAATTTTCAGTATTCTACCGGTATCGGATCGAGACCACGCCACATATACCAGGTCGCCACCGAGCGCCAAGGCCGCCACAGTTTGTCGAGCGTTGCGATTTTGCGCGGGCCCAGCGCGCGGCCACCGTTGTAGTGCAGGCTCATCGCGCGCTGCAGGCCGAGATCGCCGAGCGGGAAAACATCGGGGCGCATCATATAAAAGATCAAGAACATTTCCGCGGTCCAGCGGCCGATGCCGTGTACCGCGGTCAGTTCGACGATCAGTTCATCGTCGGATTTCTGCGGCCAGCGCGCGGGATCGAGATGGCCGTCGGTAAAGTGGCGCGCCAGATCCTTCAGGTAGACCACCTTGCTGCGCGACAGTCCGCAGGCACGCAGCGCGTCGCTGTCATGGCGTGCAATGCCCTGCGGATCAAGCACGGGCAGCGCGCCTGCGAGTTTTGTCCACACGCTGTCGGCGGCCTTGACCGAGATCTGCTGGCCGACGATCGAGCGCGCGAGCGTGCTGAAGGCGTCGCCGCGCGAGCGCAGCGTGAGCCCCTTGCAGGTCGCCGCAATGCGGCCGATCACGGGGTCGCGTGCGGACAGTTCGCGCGTCGCGCGCTTCCAGTAGGCGGGCGGTGTCATTCGTGCAATCTTCGTTTTCGCCGCGCGCGCCACGCCTGCACGACGCAACAGCGCCAGCCCAGACGCACCAGCGCGTAGCCGGCGATGCTGAGCAGCACGGCCAGCAGCGGAACGCCGACCAGCAGCGGTTTGCCCGCCGTGGTCAGCCAATCGAGGGCGCCGGCCAGCCACGCCGACCAGCTGTCGGTGGATACATTGAACGCCGGCAGGCTGTCGGCGCGCTCAAACATCGCCCAACGGCCGAGCGTGTAGGCGAGCAGGTACAGCGGCACGATGGTGAAGGGATTGGAGTAGAGCGTCACCAGCACGGCGATCGGCAGGTTGACGCGAAAGCCGATGGCGAGCAGCGCGGCGGCGCTGAATTGCACCGGGTTGCTGCCCGGAATGAGCCCGGCAAACATGCCGACGGCGACCCCGCCGGCGACCGCGCGGCGGTGCAGATGCCACAGGTTGTGATGCGTGAGCCGGTGACCGAAGCGCGCGACATAGGGGTTCGCGCTGATCGTCGCATGACTCGGCAGCAGCTTCCTTAAATACTTCCTTGGCATGCGGGCTAATTCCTTTGGTCGAGGCTATTCTACCGAATCGGCGTCGCCGTCCGGGCGCGCCAAACGTTATATCGGCTCGCGCTTTTCGCGACGGCCGTCACGATGCAGTTACTGATCATCTGTTTTGCCGTCGGCACCGCATGGATGCAATTTTAGCCGGCGTTGCCGACGCCATCAGCGGCGTGGCTGGCCGCACCGGCGCTGCTGTTGGCGTTGTTGGTGTGGCGACCGCCCCGGAAATCGCTGCAATGTTTGACGCGTTGCATTGCGGCGGCGGCATGTTTCGCCTGCGGGTTCGCCTGGGCTGCGTTGTGCGCCGAACAACGTCTCGCCGATGCCTTGCCGCTGGCGTGGGAGGGGGCCGACATACGCGTCGTCGGCGTAGTCGCCGAACTGCCGCAGGCCTACGATCGCAGTCTGCGTTTTGAATTCGACGTCGAGCGCGTGTTGACGCTGCAGGCGGCGGTACCCGCGCATATCGCGTTGTCATGGTGGGGCAGCCAGGCGGGCGGGGCGCCGCGGCGGCAGTCTGCCGGAGCTGCACGCCGGCGAGCGCTGGCAACTGACCGTGCGCCTGCGGCGGCCGCACGGGCTGATTAGTCCCAACGGCTTCGATTACGAAGCGTGGCAGCTTGAACGCAATATCCGGGCGACCGGATACGTGCGCAACCCGCAGTCGGCGCGACGCATTGATGCGTTTGTCGTGCGCTTCCAATACGCAGGCCAGCGTGTGCGCGAGGCGGTGCGTGATCGCATCGCCAACGCCTTGCCGGCGGCGCAGTATGCGGGTGCGCTGAGCACGCTGGCGATCGGCGATCAACGCGCGATCACGCCGGCGCAGTGGCAGGTGTTCACGCGCAGTGGCGTCAATCATCTGATGAGCATAAAAGAGACTGTTTATACCTGATGGGCCTAATTTCCAATGCGAGCTGGGCTAGACGCATTGCAGTGGCATTGTCTGGGATGCTGATGGACTCAATATCTACTCCCACATCGAAGTTTATAAAGTTGGTGGCGTTTCCTTGGGCAATGGCAAGACAGCCATCAAGTTTCCACGGCCAATAGACATCTTTTTGCTTTCCAAATCTCTGCATCCGAACGTAGATTCCTTCTTGGGACTCACGGTGAGTGCGACCAACGACTAAGGAGACAAGTAGGCGTTGCTGATCTGGTGTCATTGACCGCTGAGGTCCAGCGCCTCGAAGGCCACACAAGGCACGCAGGCGGGCGGCAATTTCTGTTGCTTGATCAGGGGGAATTGCTGGCGTATCTGATTGGGCCTTAGCCTCAATAAGTTGTAGTTTCTGATTATTAAGAGTGGATTCAATGCGCGTTGCCTTTATCTTTAGGTGATGAGCTTGCGACCAAGGTTACGCAATTCAGACCTACCCAACCTCACCTCAATTCGTAGGCGATTTCGGCACTTGGATTTAATGGAATCAGGCCAATCCTTATGGTTGACCAAAATTTCTTCATCCATGATGTAAATGGCTAAGACCCAATGCCTTTGATTCAGATAAAACGTTGTCTCGTAGTCTTCGTTTCGCTTTTGATTGAATTTCCATTTCCAGTTCTCACGCAACGACTGAAAGCATTTATCAAGATCACGTCTAGTTGGGAATTGCCAGTCAGCACGAAGATGTAAAACGCTGAGGTCTGCACGTCCAGCGCGTAGAACAAGAGAATCATGCCTATCAGGGTTTAGTGCTGGAATTTTGGAAACGATCTGATTTGATACCAATAGCAGGGTGGAGCCCACCGTCTACATGATTGCGGTGGTGGCAGCGGCGTTATGGGGCGGTCGCCTGGTGGCGACCAGCGCGGTGCTCTGCAGCGCCCTGTTCGCCGTGGTGGTGTTCGATCCATGGGCCGCGTTGTCGGCCGGATTCTGGCTGTCGTTTGGCGCCGTCGCGCTGATTCTGTTTGTATCGTCCTGCTGCATCGAACCGGCGCACGGGTTGCAATCATGGGCGCGGGTGCAATGGGCGGTCACGCTCGGTCTGACGCCCCTGCTGTTGGCGATGTTTCAGCAGGTGTCACTGGTGTCACCGCTGGCGAACGCGGTCGCGATTCCGCTGGTGAGTCTGGCGGTGGTGCCGTTGACGCTGTTTGGCGTAATCGCGCCGGGCAGCCTGATATTGCAACTCGCGCACGCGCTGATGGCCCTGTGCGGGGCGGCGCTGGACCGGATGAGCGGATTTCCGGCGGCGGTCTGGCAGCAACATGCGCCGCCCTGGTGGACCGTTATCGCGGCATCGGCCGGGGTGGGGTGGTTGTTGATGCCGCGCGGATTTCCGGCGCGCTGGATCGGTTGCATTGCGTTGCTGCCGATGTTTTTTGTATTGCCCGCGGCGCCGCCCGACGGCGTGCTGCGGCTTGCGGTGCTCGATGTCGGGCAGGGGCTGGCGATTGTCGTGCAGACGCATAATCACGCGCTCTTATACGACGCCGGGCCGGTCTATGGCCCGCAAGCCGATGCCGGTAACCGAGTAATCGTGCCCTATCTGCGCGCGGCCGGCATACGCGCGCTCGATGAATTGATTATTACGCATGGCGACAAGGATCACGCCGGCGGCATGCAGTCTGTGTTGCAGGCGCTGCCGGTTGGCGTGCTGCGCTCTTCGCTCGGCGAGGTCGTGCCGCAGGCGACGGCGCCCGATGCGCAGGCCTGTCTGGCCGGGACGCGCTGGCATTGGGACGGCATCGATTTTGAAATGCTGCATCCGGCGGCGATGCATTACACGCGCGAGAAACAGCGCAGCAACGACCGCAGTTGCGTCCTGCGCATTGGTGTCGGCGGACAGTTCATTCTTCTGACCGCGGACATTGAACAGAAAACCGAGCGCGAGTTGCTGCAGTCCGTCGGCGAAAAACTGGCGTCGCATGTCCTGTTGGCGCCGCATCAGGGCAGCCGGACATCCTCATCGCCGGAGTTCGTGGCGAAAGTGGCGCCGCAGATTGTGCTGGTGGCGGCTGGTTATCGCAATCGTTTCGGGCATCCGAAGGACGACGTGCTGGCGCGCTACCGCGATGCCGGCAGCCGCATTTACCGCACCGATCTCGACGGTGCATTGATCCTGACGGCGCAAGCGAAAGGGCTGATCGAGGTGAGGCGCCAGCGCGCGTTTGAACGGCGCTATTGGCACGCCGCGCTCGAGAATCCGGATTTGGCTGAGGATGAAGACTGATCGAGGTGCCGCTGCGCCGGCGCGAATCAGAATTTCTTTTGAAACGTCAGGCCCGGTGTGCGTTTGGGAATCAGGCTGATGCCGGATGGCGCAAGCTCAGGCATCGGCGTCGCGTTCAGATTGAGATTGATCCCGACACCCCAGTCGCTCCTGTCGTCGGGTTGCAGGAGCAGGCTTTTCGAATCGCGGTGATAGCTGAGGCCGTAGGGCAGATTGATGCGGTCGCGCAGGGCGCTGACCGGCGCGTGCAGACCCTGGCGCGCACTGTCCTGCAGCAGATAGAGGTCTTCGCTGAGAAGACTGCGCGGTTGCGATGTGACGAGACGATTGTCCGTGTCGTCGGCATGGGCGATGGGGGATATCGCGACAGTCGCCGTTGCCATCATGATGGCGAAAATCGTGGTGGGAAATCTGCGCATGGTTTGCACCCGGGCCGGCCCCGAAAATCGGCTTCGGTTATTATTATTCGCCGCATATGTGACATTTTCAACACTTTAACTTCTGCAGTTGTCGATTCACATTCGAATGTCCGCCGGTGTGGATGGCTCGTAAATGGCGGAAAATAAAACTATTCATATATTTGCGGGCGGTTTTTGAGAGAACGCTGGAAATATGCCGGGTGTTCCGGTCGAGACTTGGTTGACGGGATTTCTCTGGTTCCTGGCCGGCGGTGACGGCTGCGGTCGCGCATTGGCGGAACAGCGCTGCGGATGGCGCGCTACCGACACGTTGCATCGATGACGCCCGGCGGATTTGTCGGTTGATAAAACATCATGTTCGCATCGGCACGGTGTGCCAATATTTATGTCTTGACGCTTTTGACTCGTGAGCGAAAACATGTCGCCAACGCCGCAACTGAAAGTGGTCAGCAATTCTAGCGGCGCTTCAAATGCCAAACGGATGGCGTTGATCGCTGCTGATTATTCGGACGCCGAGCGCAAGTTGTTTGCCGGCGCCGCGGACTGGCTGATGCAACGCGCTGGCGAGCGGCAGTTGGGCGGCCAGTCGTTGCTTGAGCATGGCCTTGCGACGGCCGAAATTCTGCGCGTTTTCCGGCCTGACGCCGATTGTCTGGCGGCGGCACTGCTCATGCAGCTGGCCGGCGAACGCGAGGCTGTGCTCGCGATGCGCGAACAATTCGGCGCCGGCGCGGCCGATCTTGCGGAAGGCGCCGCGCGCATGGCCAGCATCGAGGCCCTGGGCAGCCGGCTGGAGCGCAATCGTGCCGCCGGAGCGCAACTTGAAACGTTGCGCAAGATGTTGCTGGCGATGGCGCAGGATATGCGGGTCGTGTTGATCAAACTCGCTGATCATGTCCAACTGCTGCGCGTTGCCGTTAAAAGCGGCGACGACGAATTGCGCGCCAATACCGCGCGCCTTGCGTTGGACATTTATTCGCCGCTGGCCAACCGGCTCGGCGTCTGGCAGTTGAAGTGGGAGATCGAGGACCTCGCGCTGCGCATTCTTGAACCCGCGACCTATGCGCAAATCGCGCGCTGGCTCGACGAGAAACGCGACGATCGCGAACGCTATATCGACGACGTCATCGCGCAACTGCGCGCGGCGCTGGCGGCCGCAGGCATCGACGCGGAGTTGAGCGGCCGGCCCAAACACATCTACAGCATCTACAAAAAGATGCGCAACAAGCATCTCGATTTTGCCTCCCTCTACGACGTGCGGGCGGTGCGCGCACTGGTCGGTGATATCAGGGCGTGCTACGCCGCGCTGGGTGTGGTGCACAACCGGTGGACGCCGCTGCCGGGCGAATTCGATGATTACATCGCGCGGCCCAAAGGCAACCAGTACCGCTCGCTGCATACCGCGGTGGTCGGCCCCGGCGGCAAGCCGCTGGAAATCCAGATCCGAACAGCGGAAATGCATCAGCACGCCGAATTCGGCGTCGCCGCCCACTGGCGCTACAAGGAAGGTTCGCGCCGCGACGATCATTACGACGACAAAATTGCCTGGTTGCGCCAGGTCGTCGAGTGGAAGGACGAAATGGCCGATGCGCGCGGCCTTTTTGCCGATACGATTTACGTATTGACACCGCAGGGGCGCGTGATCGATCTGCCGGCCGAGGCGACGCCGATCGACTTTGCCTATCACTTGCACAGCGATCTCGGTCATCGCTGCCGCGGCGCGCGGGTCGATGGCGCGATGGTGCCGTTAAACACGCCGTTGAAGAACGGGCAGAGTGTGGAAATCGTTGCCGCCAAGCTGGGCGGACCGAGCCGCGACTGGCTTAATCCGGCGCTCGGATTTCTGAAAAGCGCAGGCGCGCGCAACAGGGTAAGGCAGTGGTTCAACCGCCAGAATCATGAATTCTCGGTGGCGCAGGGTCGCGCGCTGGTTGATCGCGAATTGCAGCGTCAAGGCATGACGCGGCTTAATCTTGAAACGCTCGCGAGCCGGTTCGACTTCGACAAAGTCGATGACTTTCTCGCCGACGTCGGGCGCGGCGAGATCGGCGCGCGGCAGTTGCACAATGCGCTGGTTGTTGACGAGGCGCCGCCCGTCGCCGAACCGGAGGCGCCGATCGTGCGCAAGGCGCGCGCTCAACCCGGCGGCATATTGGTGGTTGGCGTCGACAAACTGCTGACGGTAACGGCGCGCTGCTGCAAGCCGGCACCGCCGGACCCCATTATCGGCTTTGTGTCGCGCGGGCGAGGCGTCACCATACACCGGCGCGGTTGTTTGAACGTTGCGCGGCTGAGCTCCGAACGCCTGATGGATGCCGAATGGGGTGAGTCGGCGCTGGCGACCTTTCCCGTCGATATCGTGGTCGAAGCCGGCGACCGCACGGGGCTCTTGCGCGATATCACGGAAATATTTTCTCGCGAACATATCAACGTGACGGCGACCAACAGCGCCAGCCGCTCCGCCTCGGCGCGTATGTTGCTGACGGTGGAGATTGCGAATCTCGGCCAGCTCGAACGCGTACTGGCGATGATTCGCGCGGTGCCCGGGGTAGCCTATGTGTCGCGCCGTTAGGCCGCATTTGGCGCAGGCGGCGGCGGGAATTTTTGCCAAACATCCGCGACAAGACCATGATTCATTTGAACCATCGGACCGAAACGGGTAGAATCCGCCGTTCCCAGGCGCGTAGCTCAGTTGGTTAGAGCACCACCTTGACATGGTTAGTGGTTTTTCGTATGTATTTGATTTTAAAAGATCGAAAAAAACATTAACCTGAAAATTCCGCCGTTCTGCGCTAAAATTTAGCCAAAAATTAGCCAAACGGGGGCGGCGTGGCGAATCTCCCCAGAGGCATCCAGCGCGTCGAATGGCGCAACGACGACAAGCAAAAAGTCGTCCGTTATTGCGTCCGCATCCAGCGCAAAACCTTTAACGCCGACAAGCTATTCGCGACGGTCGGCGAGGCCGAAAAATTCCTCGCCGAAAGCAAAAGCGACGCCGGGCGAAAATCAATTCTCGAAATAGATGCTGCCGAAGCCGCACATGTGAAGGCTATGGCGGACTTTCTACATTCGCCGCCGCTTTCCTATTATCTCGAAAAATGGGTCGAGCTTGAGCTTCCAAAAATCCCCTCGAAAGAGGACGAGAGCCAGATCCCGACAGCCAACCGCAAACCGTTTACGGATGCAGAGCGCAAGCGGGTGAGTGTTGCTAAAAATCGCGTTGAGGTGATCAAACGGGTCAAAGTCGAGTTTGTCCCCGCGGCGCTGCGTCCAGCAGTGACCGGCGTCTTCGTCAGCATGTTGGTGTCCGGCAAAAAGCCCTTCGGCGACTTTAAGCTCGCGGAGATTTCAAAAAAGACTGCCGCCGACTACATCGATGCCCGGCTTGCCGCGGGCGTTTCCCCATCAACGGTCAAACGAGACGTGGGATTTCTGTCTTCGTTTTTCGGCAACTGGCTGCCGGATTACGACGAGGCCGCTGCGGCGAAGATGTCGGGCAATCCTTTCGCCGACCGGAGCAAGAAGGTCAAGCTCAGAAGCGCAGACAAGCGGCGAGACGTCCGGATTAATGATTTTGGCGATGGCGCCGAGGATAAACTGATTGCCGCTCTACGCAAGTGCCGCAATCCGGAAATGCTCAAAATCGTCAGCCTCGCGCTTGCCACGGGGATGAGGTGCGGCGAAATTCTCGCGCTGACCTGGGATCGGGTGGCTGAACGTCATATTCAATTGCTTGCGATGGATACGAAGAGCCGCAAACCACGCAAAATCCCTCTCTCAGAAGATGCCAAGCGAGTGTTGGCGACCATCCCCCGCGACGAAGCGAATCCAGGCGCGCGCCTGTTCAAGTATTCGCCGGATGGGTTTAGGAGCGTCTGGAACGACGTTAGAGAGCGTGCGGGAATGAAGGGGTTACTTGCCGCTTGAACTTGCGATTAACAAGGGCTTCCGGGAAATCGTAGAGTTGCTGTTGCGGGCGGGGGCGAATGTTAATGCGAAGACTAAACACAACTCCACAGCGTTGCACGCAGCAGCCCGGCGTGGCGATTTGGAAACTTGTCGAATCTTGATCGATCACGGCGCCAAATCAGTGAAGCGCAAGAACGGGGAGACGCCCAAAGATGTCGCAGTGAGATCGTTGAGCGATACGAAAAGCGGGGTTAGGAAGGCAAGATTAGTTGAAACTATTGAATTACTTCGGATTGCGCTGGGTGCTAAATAGAAGGGGGGCGATCGGTGGTTTCGATCTTCTCGCGTATCGCCGCCCGGAAGCGAGTCGCAGCAAAAGGAATGTAGTCGAGATAGCTGGGTCAAAAAAAGATACTAATGTTTTGTTTGATAAAAATGCCTAATATGGCGTTCCAATCTGGCTATTGCACCTAGTGCTATAGCATGGTATAAATATGGCCAAGAGAGTATTTAAGGTAAAGACGTTTGCCAGATGGGCAAAGAAAATCTTAACTGACGCCGAGTTATGTGCTGCTGCTAGGGAAATTGAGCAAGGCATTTTTGATGCAGATCTCGGCGGAGGGGTTTGTAAGAAGAGAATTGCTATCCCTGGCCAAGGGAAGAGTGGATCCACGCGGACGTTGGCGGCCAAATCAAATGGAATTGCCATTTTTTTCTTGTTTGGATTGGAAAAAAATGATGCGGATAACTTCTCCGACGAGGCTGTTGAGGCCGCAAAGCTTCTTGCCAAGAGTCTAGAAAGTGCTAGCAACAAACAGTTAGATGCGATGGTTAAGGACGAAACCATTAAGGAAATATGCCATGAGCCAAAAAGAGAAAAGCAAAAAAAGTGATAGTTCCGAGCGGCGAATCCTAGATGAGGCGCTGGAGATGGCGGTCGCCTTGGACGCGCATGGATTGATAACTAAACCCGATATGATTCAAATGCGGGTGCTTTGCCAAAAGCCGCCGGTTTTCACTGCAGTCAAAGTTGCGAAGATAAGAAAGCTTGAAGCGCACATGAGTCAGTCTGTATTCGCCAGGGTTTTGAATGTGAGCGTTTCGACTGTTCAGAAATGGGAATCACCTGATTCCGGGAAGCGCCCAAGCGGCGCCGCAGCCAAATTGCTTCAAATAATCGAGAAGAAGGGCGTTAAAGCCGTCGCTGTTTAATTTAGGTTAACGGCAAGGCGAGCGAACGACGACGCAACGTGGTCGCGCGATGGCGGCTGCGATAAATTTTCCCCTGTGGTGCGCGGTTGGACAATCGCGAGGGTTCACGAGTTACCGAACTGTTGATATAATTGACGTTTTCGCGCCAGCATTTCGTTTTGCGTATAGGGTTCGTTTCGGTAGTTTAATTTCTGGTTTTTTAACCAAAAAATTGCCAAAAACAGACCGTGACAGGATCGGCAAAAGTTGGCGTAGTATTAAAACAGTTTAAAAGCAATAAGTTATATACGCAGGCGCGTAGCTCAGTTGGTTAGAGCACCACCTTGACATGGTGGGGGTCGTTGGTTCGAATCCAATCGCGCCTACCAACACATAAACACAGACGTTTTTGCATCGCCGGATACGAAAGCGAGCGTTATGACACCGCGAACTAGTATCTCAACCCCGTCGATGGTCTAGTCGCGTCTTGTTGTTTCTGCAAAAAAGTGCGGCTGGTCCGCACTTTTTTTGTTTTTGCACCCTGGATTTCTCACATGATCAACGTAAAACTGCCGGACGGTTCGCTGCGTCCGTTTGAAAAAGCGGCGTCGGTCGCCGAAGTCGCGGCATCGATCGGTCCCGGTCTTGCCAAGGCCGCGCTCGGCGGCAAGGTCAATGGCAGGCTGGTTGATTTGTCGTTTGTCATTGAGTCCGACAGCGAACTGGCGATCATCACCGACAAGGATGCCGAGGGCGTCGATCTGATCCGGCATTCCACCGCGCACCTGCTGGCGTATGCGGTGAAAGAGTTGTTTCCCGACGCACAGGTCACGATCGGTCCGGTGATCGAGAACGGCTTCTACTACGACTTTTCGTACCAGCGCCCGTTCACGCCGGAGGATCTCGCCGCGATCGAAAAGCGCATGGCGGAACTCGCCAAACGCAATATTCCGGTGTCGCGCGAGGCATGGCCGCGCGACAAGGCAGTCGAATTTTTTAAATCGATCGGCGAGCACTACAAGGCGGAAATCATCGCCTCGATTCCGGCCGATCAGGAAGTGTCGCTCTATCGGGAGGGCGATTTCATCGACCTCTGTCGCGGCCCGCATGTGCCGTCCACTGGCAAGTTGAAGGCATTCAAATTGATGAAGGTTGCCGGCGCCTACTGGCGCGGCGACTCGAAGAACGAAATGCTGCAGCGAATCTACGGCACGGCGTGGGCGAAGAAGGAAGAACTCGACGCCTATTTGCACATGCTCGAAGAAGCCGAGAAGCGCGATCACCGCCGGCTGGCCAAGCAACTCGATTTGTTTCACATGCAGGAAGAGGCGCCCGGACTGGTGTTCTGGCATCCGCATGGCTGGACGGTGTGGCAGCAGGTCGAGCAGTACATGCGCCGCATTTATCAGGATCACGGTTACCAGGAAGTGCGTTGCCCGCAAATTCTCGACCGCTCGTTATGGGAAAAATCGGGGCACTGGGAGAACTACAAGGAAAACATGTTCACCACGTCGAGCGAGAATCGCGACTACGCGATCAAGCCGATGAACTGCCCGGGCCACGTGCAGATTTTTAATTCCGGCCTGCACAGTTACCGCGACCTCCCTCTGCGTTACGGCGAGTTCGGCGCCTGCCATCGCAACGAACCGTCGGGCGCCTTGCACGGCATCATGCGCGTGCGCGGTTTTACGCAGGATGACGGTCATATTTTCTGCACCGAAGCGCAGATTCAGCCCGAAGTGGCGAATTTCATCGACCTGCTGATCGACGTTTATCGCGACTTCGGCTTTAACGACATCATTTACAAGCTCTCGACGCGGCCGCCGAAGCGGGTCGGCGCCGACGAGACCTGGGATGTCGCCGAAAAGGCGCTGGCGGATGCTTTGAATGCGAAGGGCGTGGCGTGGGAAACTCTGCCGGGCGAGGGCGCGTTTTACGGTCCCAAGATCGAATTTTCGCTCAAGGACTCGATCGGACGCGTTTGGCAATGCGGCACCATCCAGGTCGATTTCTCGATGCCGGGACGGCTTGGCGCTGAATATGTCGATGAGGACAACACGCGCAAAACGCCGGTCATGCTCCACCGGGCCATCGTCGGCTCGATGGAGCGCTTTATCGGTATTCTGATCGAAAATTTCGCCGGTGCGATGCCGGTCTGGCTGGCGCCGGTGCAGGTGGTGGTGATGAATATCACCGGCAATCAGGCCGCTTACACCGAGGGCGTCGTTGCGCAATTGAGACAATCCGGGCTGCGCGTCCAAGCCGACTTGAGAAATGAGAAAATAACCTATAAAATTCGAGAACATAGTCTGCAAAAGCTGCCATACCAGATCATACTGGGTGACAAAGAAATGGCGGCGCAGACAGTTGCCGTGCGAACCCGCAAAGGCGAGGACCTCGGGCAGATGCCCGTTCAGGTCTTCATAGAGCGCCTGCAACAAGAGGTGCATGATTTCGGGCGCGCGGCATAACTTTTTGATATAGCGGAGTTTTTGTATCGTTCAGGAAAAAGAGCCGCGCATTAACGGCGAAATTAACGCCCCCGAAATCAGGTTGATCGGGCCGAATGGCGAGCAGGTTGGCGTCGTGCCCATTGCGTCAGCTTATGCGCAGGCGGAGGCGGCAGAACTGGATCTGGTCGAGATCGCGCCGACGGCAGTGCCGCCGGTGTGCCGTATCATGGATTACGGCAAGTTCAAGTACCGCGAGAGCAAGAAGCGGCACGAGGCCAAGCTCAAGCAGAAGCAGATTATCGTCAAGGAGGTCAAGTTTCGCCCCAGCACCGACGAAGGCGATTACAAGATCAAGCTGCGTAATCTGCAGCGGTTTCTGGAAGAGGGCGACAAGACCAAGGTCACGTTGCGCTTCCGCGGGCGTGAAATGGCCCACCAGGAATTCGGCCTGCGCCTGATTGAACGCGTCAAGA
Source organism: uncultured beta proteobacterium (assembly GCA_903889565.1). Taxonomy (GTDB): domain Bacteria; phylum Pseudomonadota; class Gammaproteobacteria; order Burkholderiales; family SG8-41; genus PALSA-1004. The sequence goes on along the minus strand of CAISYC010000066.1, from coordinate 14,614 downwards.
CCGATCTCGAGCCGTATGCGGTGATCGAGCAGTATCCGAAGATGGAAGGCCGCCAGATGGTAATGGTGTTGTCGCCGAAGCAAAAGCCGGTAAAGCCGGCGGCGGCACCCGCAGCGAAGAAACCTGCGGCGCCCAAAGCCGCTGCGACACCGGCGGCAGCAGTGCCGGCAGAACCCGCGGCGGCGGCAGTCGTCGAAGAAAAGAAGTAGCAGCAACCATAAGTAGTTGTCCGGGTTCCCGAAGTCTTCCCGCAGGGAAGCACCTGGCGCTATGTTAGAAAAGGGAGCAGTCATGCCCAAGATGAAGTCGAAGAGCGGCGCCAAAAAGCGCTTCAGAGTGACCGGCAGCGGTCGCGTCAAACGGGGGGCGGCGTTCCGCCGTCACATCCTGACCAAGAAGACCACCAAGCGTAAGCGTCAGTTGCGCAGTGCGACCAGTGTGCATGAGAGCAATACCGGTTCCGTGCACGCCATGCTTCCGTACGCTTAAGGAGTCAGACCATGCCAAGAGTCAAACGTGGAGTTACCGCGCGCGCCAGCCACAAGAAAGTGCTCGCCCGCGCCAAGGGTTTTCGCGGCCGTCGCAACAACGTATTTCGCATTGCCAACGAAGCGGTAATGCGCGCCGGGCAGTATGCCTATCGCGACCGCCGCAACAAGAAACGCGATTTCCGCAGCCTGTGGATTGCGCGTATCAATGCTGCAGCGCGCGAGCACGGCCTTTCGTACAGCGTGTTCATGAACGGCTTGCGCAAGGCGGAGATCGAGGTCGATCGCAAGGTCCTCGCCGACATCGCCGTGATGGACAAGCCGGCGTTTGTGAAGTTCGTCGAAAAAGCCAAGGCCAGCCTCGGCGCCTGAGCTAAACAGCCGGCAAAAAGGAGGCTGAACCAGCCTCCTTTTTTTTCGGCTCCGTGACGCGCAATGGAAAAGCTCGACGACATCGTTCAGGAGGCACTTGCCCAGTTCGCCGGCATCAACGATCCGGTTGAACTCGAGCAGGTCAAGGCACGCTATCTCGGCAAGGCCGGCACGCTGACTGAACTGCAGAAAACCCTCGGTCGCATTCCCGCAGCCGAACGCCCGGCAATGGGCGTCAAATTCAATGCCGCCAAAGTGCAACTCGAGGCTGCGCTCGCTTCGCGACGCGAAACCATTCAGCGCAAAAAACTCGAATCGCAACTCGCGCAGGAGGCGCTCGACGTCACGCTGCCCGGTCGAGGCATCGGTTCCGGCGGCCTGCACCCGGTGACGCGCACGCTCGAACGCATCGAGGCGCTGTTTCATTCGCTCGGCTTTGAAGTCGCCGATGGCCCCGAGATCGAGACCGATTTTTACAATTTCACCGCATTGAATCAGCCCGAGAATCATCCGGCGCGCTCGATGCACGATACCTTCTATCTTGAAGACGGCAAGCATCTGTTGCGCACGCATACCTCGCCGATTCAGATCCGCTACATGGAAAAACACCGCCCGCCGCTGCGCATCATCGCGCCGGGCCGCGTCTATCGGGTCGATTCGGACGCCACGCATTCGCCGATGTTTCACCAGGTCGAGGGCCTGTGGATCGACGAGAGCGTGAGTTTTTCCGACCTGAAGGGTGTGATCGCGGAATTCCTGCGCCGCTTTTTCGAGCGCGATGACCTGAAGGTGCGCTTCCGCCCGTCGTTTTTTCCGTTTACCGAACCGTCGGCGGAAATCGACATGAGTTTCGGCGACGGCTGGCTCGAAATCGGCGGCTGCGGCATGGTCCATCCGAACGTGCTGAAAAACGTCAACATCGACAGCGAGCAGTTTCAGGGCTTCGCTTTCGGTCTTGGCCCCGATCGCCTGACGATGTTGCGTTACGGCGTCAACGATCTGAGGCTTTTTTTCGAAAACGATCTGCGTTTCCTGAAACAGTTTAACTAGGACCAGCGGACATTCGCGCCCTGCGCGCTGTCATTCGCCGGCACCAAATGATCAAATGAAATTTTCCGAAAACTGGTTGCGCACTTTCGTCGACCCGCCGATCACCAGCGCGGCGCTCGCCGACGTGGTCATGATGTGCGGCCTCGATGTCGAGTCGGTGGAATCGGCGGCGCCGGCTTTCGCGGGCGTGATTGCGGCCGAGGTACTCGAGGTGAGCAAGCATCCTGCGGCCGACCGCCTGCAGGTGTGCCGGGTGAATACTGGCATCGACGTGATTACCGTGGTGTGCGGTGCGCCCAATGTTGCCGCCGGTCTGCGTGTGCCGCTCGCACAGGTTGGTGCCAAACTGCCCGGCATCGAAATCCGTCAGGCCAAGGTGCGTGGGGTCGAATCGAGCGGCATGCTGTGCTCGGCGAAGGAGCTCGGAATTGCGGACGATGCCGCCGGGTTGCTAATATTGCCCGCCGATACGCGGCCAGGCGACGATATCCGCAAGATACTCGATCTGGACGACCAGCTGATCACGATCAAGCCGACGCCCAATCGCGGCGATTGCCTGAGCATGCTGGGTGTCGCGCGCGAAGTGGCGGCAATGACCGGTTCCGCGCTCAAGCCCCTGCCTGATTTTTCAGTGCAGGAAGAGATTGCCGACCGCATTGACATTGCGCTCGAAGCCGGCGAGGGTTGCCCTCGTTATAGCGCGCGCATCGTGCGCGGCGTGAACGCGAAGGCGCAGCCACCGCATTGGATGGTGCAACGCCTTGAACGCAGCGGCCTGCGCAGCATCAGCGCGATCGTCGATGTGACCAACTATGTGATGCTTGAACTCGGTCAGCCGCTGCATGCATTCGATCATGCGCATATTGCCGGCGGCATCCGCGTGCGTCCCGGCCGCAACGGGGAAACGTTGAAGGTGCTCAACGGTGAGGACGTAAAACTCGATCCGTCCTGTCTGGTAATCGCCGATCAGGACAAGGCTTTGGCGCTGGCAGGCATCATGGGCGGTGCCGACAGTGGTGTTACAGATCAAACGCAGGATGTGTTGCTGGAGAGCGCATTTTTTGCGCCGGCCGCTATTGCCGGCAAAGCGCGTGTGCTCGGTTTTGGTTCCGATTCATCGTACCGCTTCGAACGCGGTGTTGATTTTGCGGCGACCCCCCGCGCGCTTAATCGCGCAACCCGCCTGATACTCGAGATCTGCGGCGGTCACGCCGGACCGTTGTGCGAAGCGAAGGGGATTCTGCCGGCGCGTCCGGCAGTGCGTCTGCGCCGCGCACGCGCCGAACGCATAATCGGCGTGCCCGTGGCAGCGACCGAGGTTGCGGCAATTTTTGCGCGGCTCGGTTTCGAATTCTTGCAACTGGGTGACGAGTTTCTGGTCACGCCGCCCTCTTATCGGTTCGACATCGCGATCGAAGAGGATTTGATTGAGGAGGTCGCGCGGGTGCGCGGCTACGACCGCATTCCGGAAGGCCGGCCGCGCGGGGGGGCAGTGATTTTGCCGGCGGTGGAGACCCGATTGTCGGATCGTCTGGTGCGCGCGCGTATGGTGGTGCGCGATTATCAGGAGATCGTCAGTTACAGCTTTGTCGATCAGGCCTGGGAGCGCGATTTCGCCGGCATCGAATCGCCGTTGTTGCTGGCCAATCCGATCGCCGCGCAGATGAGCGCGATGCGCTCCAATCTGCTTGGCAGCTTGGTCGATTGCCTCAAACTGAATTTTGCCCGCCAGCAGGAACGCGTGCGTCTGTTCGAAATCGGTTGCTGTTACGAGCGCTCCGGCGCCGGTTATGCCCAGCGCAAAATGCTCGGTGGCATCGCCTATGGCGACGCGGTCGGCGAACAATGGGGCAGTGCCAAGCGGCGCGTCGATTTTTACGATGTGAAATCAGATATTGAGTCCTTGCTTACTGGACGGGCAATGCGGTTCGAGCCGGTGCAACGCCTTGCGCTGCATCCCGGGCGGGCGGCAGCCATCCTGATTGACGGGGGCGCCGTGGGCAGTCTCGGCGAACTTCATCCACAACTGCAACAAAAGTACGATTTGCCTTTTGCGCCAATAGTTTTCGAGATTAATCTCGACGCATTATCGGAGCGCAAATTGCCCGCATATTGCGAATTTTCGCGGCAACCGACGGTGCGACGCGACCTCGCGGTAGAAGTCGCCGAGGCAATCACTGTGGGCGCGATGTTAAATGCCCTGAAAAAGGCCGCGTCCGGGCTCGTTTGCGATCTCGCCCCGTTTGACGTCTATCGCGGCAAAGGCATTGATTCAGATAAAAAAAGTGTTGCGTTTCGGGTCTTATTGCAAGATACTTCCAGAACGCTGACCGATGCCGAAGTCGACAAAGAGATAGGGCAGCTGGTTCAGACGTTACAAGAAGAGTTTCAGGCAAGGCTCCGTAAATAAGGGGAAATTATGACTTTGACCAAGGCCGAGTTGGCAGATCTGCTATTCGAGAAAGTTGGTTTGAATAAGCGCGAGGCCAAGGACATGGTGGAGTCGTTTTTTGAGGAGGTGCGCATCGCGCTGGAGAACGCCGAAGGCGTCAAGTTGTCCGGTTTCGGCAACTTCCAATTACGCGACAAACCGCAGCGGCCCGGCCGCAATCCCAAGACCGGCGAAGAAATACCGATCACTGCAAGACGCGTGGTGACATTTCACGCATCGCAAAAACTGAAAGCCATGGTCGAGAAGAACTATAACGACGCCAATGGAAACAAACCACAGTCCTAAGGACGTGTTGCCGCCGATTCCCGCCAAACGGTATTTTACGATTGGCGAGGTCAGCGAGCTGTGCGGCGTCAAGCCGCATGTATTGCGCTACTGGGAGCAGGAGTTCACCCAGTTAAAGCCGGTCAAGCGACGCGGCAACCGCCGCTATTACCAGCACCACGAAGTCCTGTTGATCCGGCGCATCCGCGATCTGCTCTACGATCAGGGCTTTACCATCAGCGGTGCGCGCAACCGGCTCGATGAAATTGTCACCGAACCGGCCAAGGCGACGCGTGCCGCACCGGTTCCGGTCAACGCCAACCTGAGCGCGTTACGCAAGGAAATCAAAGGCGTGCTTGAGATTTTGCGTCGCTAGACGCAGCCGTTGCGTCGCGAATCAGGCGGCCTGTTCTGCTATACTTCGCGCCTCGGGGCGTAGCGCAGCCTGGTAGCGTACCTGCATGGGGTGCAGGTGGTCGGAGGTTCAAATCCTCTCGCCCCGACCATAAAATCAACGGCTTACGAATTAATTTCGTAGGCCGTTTTTATTTATTGTATCAATGGTGACACTATTGGTGACACCTTTGTCTGCGCTTGTTAAGGGGGTATCCGACTGAAGTCTGATTCACGCGTTCGTTCGCCCATCGCGCCGGCGGTGATAGTTAGTTTTTTGGGAGTGGGGCGACTATAGGACGGAGGCCGCGCAGCAATGGATTCGGGGAACCCCGAGTGGCTGAAACGACATAAGACTAAAACGGTCGCGCCGTCAATATCGCAAAGATGACCGCCGGACCCATAAGGTTAACGGACCACATCGTTACCGCACGCACGAACGGGTGTTCAATTTCGCTTGCGCGTTTGAGGCCGTGAAAGGCGTTCATTGTCACCAGCGCGGTCGTGGCTACGCCAGCGGCAGCAGCAAACACGTAGCCACTGTAGGGTATCGAGAACAGGGCCGGGTGCGCGGCGAGGTATTGCGAAACCCCGAGCATAACTGCGCACAGCCCCAGATTACGAACGTGATCGAACGCCAGCTTTATCGACGCATCGTCGCTTGCCATCTTCGTCAAGAAACGGAACAGTGTCATGCCTCGCCTCCCAATATTAATTTCTTACGCTATGGTGCGTGTGATTCTCGATGGCCGCAACCCAGTTATGTTTTTTCGTTCGGCTTAGTCTTTCACGTGGATAAATCTTCTCCCATGAGGGGGTGGGGGGTGGACCAGCGCAATTTGACTCCCCCCCTACCTGAAATCACGCTCACATATTGCGGGGAGTTTTTATCGATATCACCCCTATAGTGTAATTTACTGCGTAGTGGTGGTGCAGTTCAGTGTAGTGCTGCCCCAGCGGCAGTTAGTGGTTTCGCGCGACTTTGGCGTCAGCATACGGATCAATTCGAGCTTGCGTTCAAAGGCCCTGTTTTCTTCGTCGCGTTGAGCGGCCTCTGCCTGCGCAGCCTGCTGTTGTCGCTGTTGTGCCTGCTGTTGTGCCTGCTGTTGCAACTGCTGTTGTACGCGCGCGAAATTGTCTTGTAAAGCCGACTGATAAAGCACAGCCATCTCTTTATACCGTTTATTGAAATCTCCGATCGTAATCTTCCTCTGGTAGAGGTCTGCGGCAAGCGATTCGATGCCGGCTCGGTAACCTGCCTTCAGATCCTTCGGCGGCGGTATAACGTCAGGATAGTTTTCGAACGCTCTATCTATAAGCCAAAAACAAGTACGCTTGGTATCGACCCAATACGCCAGCGCCGGCCGATCACTTGCGGGTAGGCGACTAGCATTGACCGTCATCTCAAAAGTTGTTTCTTTCAGTGGGTTTGTCAGTGCAATTTTCTGGCGAATTGGGTCGAGCTGCTTAACTGACATCAATCGCGTACATTCATTACCGGCATTCTGCACATCTAAGTTAAAGTCCGCGAACGCCGGAGAGCTAACTATTGCCGCAAGTAGGGACGATCCGAGTACGAACAATTTCATCGAAATCTCCCCATGTGGTAACTCAGACTTGCACGGAAGGAGGGACCCAATATCGCCGATATGGCGCCGTTACCCATGTTCTCTTCCGTTGCCATCCTAGCACTGTAAGCACCTTGGCGACATCCCGTGCCGCAGCATGCCCCTGTCCTGATTTGGCGGGCAGGAGGCGCAGAAACTCGTCCATGGTTCGGGCAGCGCGTTTTGCCTCCGGGGGCAAGTCGTTGAACCAGTTATTTACAATATCGGTGAGGTTAACGGTGGCCTTCGGGCCATGGACCGATGCCGAATGCGCGCGCAGTTGCTCAAGGTAGGTTGGCATGTGGTGGTGGTGTCCCAGTTGTCCCTATGGGGTAGGTGTCCGGGCGGTCGTGGGGACTGTGGGACCGGTAGGACTCGTGGGACAGGTCGGACTGGTATCGTTGTTGGGACTGGTGGGACATGAGGGGAGAGAATAGTGCTTCCGGTCCTTCTCTTGCGTGAGGTCTCCGGCCTGATGCATACGGTAAATCAGCTTGCGGGTTGCATTATTGTTGCCACCGGTGCCGGCGGTGATTTTGGCGATGGTCATTGGTTGGTTTGCCTTCTTCAGGAAATCAACCACGGACTGCCGTTCGACGCTCAACTGGATCGACCGTGCATCGCCGACAACATGCCACCGGCACCCCCGGAACTCGATGCCGTAGTCTTTTTCTTCCTCAATGTCCCTGCCGATGACGAACAGCGTGGCGTTTTTGTCACCACGTTTCCGGCGCATGATGAGAACACCGTCCGCCCCTCCGGACAGCCCAAGCGTGCCAGAGATGAGGTCCATGGGGTCTTCGGAATCGGCCTTGCGGTTATGGGTGACGACCAATACCGAGATGCTGAAGTCATCGGCAAGCTGTTTCAGGGCACTGGATGCAGCGTAGTCGTCGCCGTAACAGTCGCTGTTCTTGCCGCGTTGGGCGCGGAGTTTTGCCAGCGTGTCTACAATCACAAGTGCTGATTCAGGGTGGGCCTGTAGCCACTTCCGGATATGTTCAATTGCACCTTGGTCAAGACGCGGACACTGCGTTTGCAGATACAGCCGCGCCGGAGACGATGCATCATCCCTGTCCTGCCGCAGGGCTTTCAGGCGTTGCTGCAAGCGCCGTTCATTGTCCTCAAGCGCCAGATACAGCACTTCTCCCGGCCGTGCCGGCGCCGGTGTTAACGATGGTGTTCCGGTAGCAACCGCATATGCGATGTCGTAGGCCAGCCATGATTTTCCGGTTTTGGGTTTCCCTGCAAGCAACGTTAAGCCTGCTGGCAGAATGCCAGGAACGATCCACCTGACGGGAGCGTAGGTCCGTTGTAGTAGGTCGATTGCTGATATCGGGGCCAGATCGCCATGCGGGACTGCGTCTGGCCGCTTGCCGGCGCCGTAGGCATTCTGAACGGCAGACACGACCTCGGCATCGACCAGCGGCTTTTCATTGCCGTTGGAATCCGTCTTCCGTGCACGCTGGGCGAACGTGACAGCAGCATTTAATGCCACCTCCTCAGGTACGTTTGCCTTGCGACAATCCCATCCAAGAATCACGGCGAGCTTGTGGCGGCCGGTAGTGGGTGATTCTATAGAGCGCGTCGCCGCCGACGAAGCAAGGGCTTCGGCCTTGAGCTTGTGCAGGTCTGTTACCGGCGTCGGTGGTGTTGCTTTAGAGGTGGGGGGCGTTGCGCTATGCAGCGCGCGATTGATTTCGGCCAACGTACGCTGCTTAGACTCCAAGACCTTGCACGTCACCAGATAGGGCTCTGATTTCCGGTGCAGAAATCCCGGCAACCGCATGACGCGGGGGAGGTCATTCACTGACGGGTCGGAGTTAACCCGTTGGATCAGGGCCTTTTGCAAGCCAGTAAACGCCGCTGTGGGGATATCATTTGCCAGCCAATACGCATGGTAGCGCTGGGGCGATGACGTAACGGCAATATTCGGACGCAGTGGAAAATTTTTCGCCGCGTTGGTGCCGTGGTCAAAATCAGCAAAAATGCCACGTACGGCAACGATGTTCCCCGCCTTGCGCCCTTTGAGGTCTGTCCGGTTAACTGTGACGAAGACACCGGCGCCGGCGCCGTTGAGTTCACGCAGGGCCTCAAAGTGCTGGTCAAGTGTCCCGTGAAAAAGGCGCGCGAGGTTTCCGCGCTCGCTCGGGGCATCAGCGAACGTTTGAAACGTAAATTGACCTGAGGGGTCGAGGGCCGAAAGAAATGCGCCTGCGATTTCGAGATTCGGCTCAATAGCCGCGAGAGGTGTTGTCATGCGTTTGGCGATTGGTTCGGCGAAATTGCAATCTGGCGCTGGGCGGCGGCAATCTCCAGTAACGCAAATGCAATAACTGTGTGGGTATATATCTCGGCGCCATGCCACCTGAAGCCGTCATGTAATTGGCGGCCTACGTTTTCACGGATGTCCTGATACAGGGCGTCAAACTCGCCGTCGCTCATACGTGTCATGAGCAGGCCCCTGCATTGGATGCTATAGACGCGCCTGCTTTTCTTGCGCTCAGCCAGCGATCAATTTCGGAGTCATCCCAACCGGTTGAGTTTGGTCCGAGCTTGAACGGCTTCGGGAATGCCGGATCGGTCTTGACCCAGCGCCAGATTGTTGCCGGTGAGCACCCGGTCATCTGGCAAATGCTCTTGATACGAACGACGCGCTTCATTTTTGATCTCCAATGCGATTGAAAAGAATCGCATGGAGGAATATTAAGTGTGTTAGCGGCGTTGGTTATGCCAATAAAATGGTCCTGACATAAACCAAGAATCTGAACGCTGATGAATCACTTGGGCCTTGAAGGTGCTCGACGATTTCTGGATTTGCGGACGCGAACTTCCGGTGCAAGCCACAGCCGAGACGGGCGGGCGGTAGGCGGGATTGGTTGATTTGCGTCGGCGAACTCTCGATATGCACGATGGGCGACCCGTGCGGAGACGTTATCAAGGTTTGCGATGGCTCTTACGATTGCCGTAATGCTTAAGTTTCGTATTTTCGCGAGGCTTAGTGAATATTTCCCTCTAGGGGCCTCGTTTTTCGGTAGCCAACCCTTTTTAACTGCTATGTGTCGAGCAATATGTTCACCTAATTCGTAGAAATATCCCGGCGCTCTATGTGCCAACGAAGATTTGGTCCCTTTTGGTCTGCCGCGTTCGCTATTCACCGGCGAAGTCCCCCGACTATCTTCCCCCACTTATGTAAAGCTTGCGCGCGTTCTGGCAGGTATTCAGATCGGTTATATATACCTGCTACACCGGCTACGGTGTGGTTGAGAATGCGCTCTATGACATGAGGCTGAATGCCGATATCAGCGAGGCGCGTGGCCACCGTGCGCCGCAGGTCGTGGGTCGAGAAATGCTGAATATCAAGCTGCCGGCCGTCCTCGTCGGCCTCGAACATGCGCGATATCGCCCGACTGACCGCGCGGACAGTTATTGGGCGTTTCTCCTTCTTGTCGGTGGTTTTGTCCGAAGGAAACAGCCAATCTGACTCGCCTGACAATGGCTTGATGCGACGAATCAGGGCGATTGACTGGGCCGACAGGTGCACAAGGTGGGCACGTCCAATCTTGGTGTTTTCTGCGGGTATGTTCCATACCTTGGCGGCGAAGTCGACGTGGTCCCAGCGCGCGAGGAGTGTTTCGCCCACACGCTGGCCGGTCAGCAGCAGAAAGAGGACTAATTCGCGTATTTGCCAGCTAATCTTGCGCTTTGCCTCCGGCGCCGCCTCGGCCTTCAAGACCCCTAGAACCTTCTGGATTTCATCAGTCGAGAGCGCACGCGAAACGGATTCTTCCTTGCCGCCGACATCCCTCCGCGAGATCAGTTCGGCAGGACTGTGGGGAATATGGCCTTGGGAAACGGCATAGCGAAATACCTGCTTGAGGTCGTTGAGAACACGGTTCGCCATGACACGGGAGCCGCGATCCACGATCGCATTAAGCGTGCGTGAAACGTCGCCGCGCGTAATGTCCTGTAACCGCTTGGTCCCCAGTTCCGGTATTGGGTCCTTGTCGAGGCGAGCCTTGAATTGCTCGGGTTGCCGGAAACGTCTGGCAATGACCCGTTCGTAATACTCATAGGCGACGGCCTGAAACGTCTGTCCGGCAGCCAGCGCCGCCTGTGCGTCCTCCAGTGCCTTTGTGCGAACTGCGCGGGGGTCTAGACCGGCTTTACGCTCGGCCTTGGCGTATAGGGCCTTGGTTCGTGCATCATGCAGGGACAGCGTCGGATAGATGCCGAGTTCAAGCCATGTTTGCTTGCCCAGCGCATTGCGATACCTGTAAAGCCATGTCTTGTTGTTGGTGCCGGCACGGGCGCGCAAGTATAGGCCGCGCCCATCGCCGAGGAAAAGGTCGGTATCATCTGCCTTCGCAGTCTTGATGCGGCGTTCCGTCAGTCGCATGGTTCCAAACCCCTGATAATTGGTGACACTCTCGGTGACACTTTATCATGAGATTGGGTAAGACGGCGTAATATGGGAAAGTCTATAAGTAAATGATTTGTTTATACTTAAATCAGTTTTCCGTTTCTTGTTGAAACCGGGTAAAACAGGATGTCGCGTCCATGGGGTGCAGGTGGTCGGAGGTTCAAATCCTCTCGCCCCGACCAATAAATCAATAAGTTACAGATAACAAAAATAATAGAATTAGCTTGGGGGACACGCCGGGGGACACATAGTGAATAGCCCGTGCGTGAGGGAATATCGTCTGCGAATGTTCCTTCCCAATCTGAAAACCTCTTTTTCCAGTTGGCTCTCGGTGGAAACGGATCGGTCAACACCGGCACGTGATCAGCTCGAGAGCGCCAGTAGATGGCGCAGGGCTATCTCTAGGGCAAAAGCCGGGCAGATCGGTGGCAATTTCAATACGCTCATCATGCTCCGCGTCAAAAACACCGAAACCGCCGAGCTGTTGACCGACCAGCTTCCCGAGGTGAACCTGGTTTCGATGATGGTGGTCTCCTCCGCCAGCGATACCAACGACCCTGCGGACTTTGCCGATTTCGCCAGCAGGAACGAAGACCGCATTTCGACCGAAGCGCATCGCCTGTTGACGCCGGCGGACTTGGTGCAGCTCCCGAAAGGACAGGCATTTGCCCTCATTGAGGGGGGGCAGCTCTACAAGATCAGGATGCCGCTGCCCGACAGCTCCCAAGACGCATCCATGCCAGAGAGTTTGCAGGCGATCGCGCGCGAAATGGAAATGCAGTTCCCGCATACGGCGGATGAACACCGCACATTGACTGTGAACGGCACGGACCATGGCCTCTAGAAACGCCACGTTCTATGAGACCGGCGTTTCCGGCGCATTCTTTGCGCCGCTCAGGTGGAGTTTTTACGTATTGATATTGTTATTGGCTCTGATCCTGGCCGCGTGGATCGTCGATTGGATATTTGTGTTCAGGGTGTGGCCGGATGGTCTTGGAAGGTTGCAGGCAATTCTCACGGAGGACCTTGCCCGAACGGCGCGACTGGATAGTGAGTATTTCGACATCACGCGGTTTGCGATGCACGCAGCGAATGTTCTTTACGAAGGCATATTCGGGATCACCGGTATTCACGATATGGGTGCGCGGTTTGCCGACGCTGCCGCGCTTTCGATTCCAGATACGATCGTGCGCAGCACCTACGTCGCGAACTACCAGGCAATCCAGGTGGCGATGATCGGCACGCAGTTGTTCGGTGTGAGGCTCGCGGTGTTATTTGCATACTGGCCGCTAATTGTTGTGGCGTATGCAATGGCCATGACTGATGGATTGGTTCAGAGATGTCTTCGCCGTGCGGGCGGGGGGAATGAATCGGCCAATATTTACCATCGGGCGAAGTATTTGCAGGTCGCGCTGTTGGCTTCAATCAGCGCATTGTGCTTGCTCCTGCCGATATCAATTGATTTTCGTGGGATATTGCTCCTCGGTGTGACGCTGTTAGTGTTGTTGGCGCGTTACCAATGGGCCTATTACAAGAAGCACGTTTAAGCGAAATCCTTTTTCTACATCACCGAGATATCTGATTATTCGCTCGTCGTTTGCTATCTCAATACCGGGTTACAATTAATCGATGGTTGCCGGCTAGTTGAATGGCACGAATAACGTGATTAATTGCGGTGGGTCTTGGCAAGCTGGCAGGGGCGGTGCAGGTGGCGGCGGGTTTGACATTACTCTGCCGTTTCCCATATCTCCATCATCAAATTTGGTATCGATTTCTAAGGCTATATTGCATGGCAAATTGTCGATCTGAATGTAATGGGGAATATTGCGATTGCTCACAAGGGTAGGAAGCTGCGCAACTGCGCGTGGTGTATCAATGATACGAATGGGCTCCTGAAATGGAGCAACCGTGTAGTCCAATCCTTGGAAAAATGGATGCGTCTGAAAGTGAAGAGACGTTTGTGGATCGACTTTAGCCTTGATAAGCCCTGCGGCAAATAGTTGTTCCGTTACACAGGCAGACTTCAAGACAGTGTCAATTCGCGTATCCCCCGGCCCAGCCCCACCCGCTCCTAAAGCGTAGTTACAGGTGGCATTTACTGAGGAGAATGTGCCCCCAGCGTTGGGCATATCGCCGGGTAGATACCCAGTTGTATTGCGAAAACCATGTACCGCGTCAGTTAAATCCTTTATTTGAGCAATCAGAGCGTTTGTCTTGGCACTGTTGACGACGGATTGCCCCTTGAGGACGGCCACCAATATCAAGGTGCCGATCAACAAGACAATCGCTATCTCAATCAGCGTAAAGCCTTTCGACCGTCTTATATTCACTTTTCTTTCTCAACGTGTCTTTCCAATACCGCGTCCGCGAACATGGCCATGGAATATGCAAGCAAAATGCCAACCGCTACTGCAAACATGCCGATCAAGTAGTCGAACCCCTTAGCCGTGAATGAATGGGGGGACATAAGGGCTATAAACACGCACAACCCCGAAGTGCCAGGAACAAGAGCTAGGGTGAGTCGGAGTCGTCGCTTTATGCCTGTGGATACGGCTTGTCGGTCCGATATCTCATTCATTGGATTCCCCCTAAAAAAGATTGTGAAAAAATTATTGTATTGTTTGGGATAGCGCAAGTTGATGATATTACGACACCACCGCCGCCTACTGAGGTGCCAGAGCAGGAAGCGGGAACCGGGGTATAGGCAATACCGGGGGCTGTTAAGTTCGACACAAGGGTTGTCGCTGTCGTGACGGTTGGCCCGCCGCAAGCGGGATAATTAATGTCATAAACAATTTGGTAACTGAGTCGTGCGGGTGGATTACTACTACTACATGGGTCAACAGCGGTGGTCACTGGCAAAGTACAGGGACTACCAGTACAAGTCGTTGGTGGTAACGCGATAACATTCGGGAGGGGAGTGCAGTTGCCGGGAGGTGTACAGGGATTTGCCGTTAGATGTGCTCTCAAATATCCAATTAGTTCTGTTTGTGCTTGTTGCAATCCTGCCGCAACCTGGCTTTCGACAGGTTGCATGAGTCCGCTCTTAGTCAGTGGTACGGTAAAGTCTTCGCGTCGAAGAACCAGCACGATATCATCAAAAATTCCGCCAAAATTCTGAGCTTGATCAGTACTGGTATTCGTGTCGCGGATGACCAGCGCAGGTGCTCCCTTTATTACGTAAGCAGGCGGTGGCGTACCATTAAGCAGTAGGATATTGATTTGTGCGGCAGGTCCACCCGGAGCGTTTGCTATTTCGTCCAAGTCAGCGGCATTAATTGCTGCAACCCGTGCATTCTGTTGGGTCGAGAAAGCACCTGCGCCGTTTGGCCCATGAGAAACAATTACCACGACCGCGCCATTGGGCTGCGTGGCTGCAGGATCTGCTATGGGTATATAGTTTGTACTTGCCGCGTTGCTGCGAGTGTATAAGAAGTGAGCTTCCCCCGAAATTTCGTCTTCCAAGAGGTGGGTATAAACTCAACTGACAGGAAGGAAGAAATATGTTCAAGATACCGAAGCAGGAATTCACGGCTGAGTTTAGGCAATTGGCGGTTGATCGCGT
>CAISYC010000065.1 GCA_903889565.1 uncultured beta proteobacterium | reverse complement strand
TGCATAGATTGACGATCGCAGGCGAGGCGCCTGCACCACAAAAGCGGTTCACCACTAGCCCGGACGAAGCGCAGCGCATTCCGGGTTGAACGCCTCAGGCGTTCAACAAGAGCTTTGGAAAGTCATCCGTCGCCGTCACCGCCTTCTTGGCCTCTTCCGGCGAATAGGCTTCACCCGGTTTGTATTGCGGGAAGACGTAAATCTTCAGATCGCCGACGCCGAGGCCTTTGGCCTGCGCGCGCGCGGCTTTCTCGAAATGGTTGTAGACGAACAGCACGGCCGGACGACCGGCTTTGGAAACGTTGATGGCGTCGCGCACGGCGGCGGAGGTGCAGGACCCTCAGGCGCCGAGGCCGACCAGCACGTAATCGGTTTCGCCGATCAGCTTCTCGACCTCGGCCTTGGGCGCGGGCGCCCAGGTGTTCTCCTTATAAACGCGGTGCATGGCTGCCGGTTTGAAGCGGCGCTCGACTTCGGCTTCGAGGCCCTTCCAGAAGGCGAGGCCGGAGGCGTGTTGATTGAATATGAAGCCGGCCTTGCGGCCGTTGAGCGATTCGAGCACGGTCTCGGCGGTGCGCTGCGATCTGGCGATCACACCGGTCGGGTCCAGCAGTTGGATGGTCATGACAGATCCCTTTTCGATTTTTCGCTGATTCGCATCAGCGAATTAGCGCCATTCTCACCTTCTCCTTGGGGGAGAGGGCCGGGGTGAGGGCGCGACAGGCGATTGATGTGAGAATTCAATTTGAAACTATGTTGAAGGAAATTCGACGCGGCGGCTCAGCGGTTTGGCGCGGCGCGCGCCCCAGCCCGGGCACAGCGATGAAAACGCGCTGCCCGAACCCCAGCCGCCGGCGACCGTGATGACGATGCGCTCGACGCCGCGAATGAAGGGCACGCGCGCTTCGTCGTTGGCGGCATCGGCAAAATGTTTCCAGTGCGCCGGATGCGACTCGGCGATCGAGTGGCGGTGCCTCACTTCGCGCACCGGCCGTGTCGCCAGACGAACAAGTTCGCGTTTGACGTCGGCCTTGCTGTAACCGGCATCGTGCAGGTTCTTCACCGCCATCGGCGCGAGCACCAGCACCATGTCGCCGCCGCTGATCTGCGGGCTGCCGAGAGTGGCGATCGAGTCGGCCAGCACATACAGCACGTCTTCGGCGGGGCCGTAACCGGCGCCGTTGCCGATCAGGCGCGGCCCTTCGACCGCAACGATGGTGACGATGGTGTCGTCAGCCTTGTAGCCGCGCTCGACCTGCAGCGGTTCCCACAGATTGGTGTCGGCGTCCTCGGCGATGCAAAAGCTGTAATAGCCGGGATGCCCCTGCGTGGTTTTGCAGGGCTCGCTTGGAAAACCGCCGCCGATGTTCCACAGAATGAGCCGGATCGCCCGGCCGATCGTCGCGGTGGCGCGGCAGCCGTGGCCGAAGGCGCATTCTTTGGTGTGGAAACCCAGGCGTTTCACCGCCGGCCCGCTGATGATGGTCAGCGGCGCGCAGCCGTGCGTGGTGGTCTGCACGCCATTGAGATTGAAGTCATCGTCCACCATCGCTTCGATCGCAGCGATGACGATGGGCACGAATTCCGGCTTGCAGCCGGCCATCACGCAGTTGATCGCGATGGTTTCGATGGTGGCCACACCGTCGCGCGGCTGGATCACGCCGATCACTTCGGCGGGGTCGCGCTTGAGATAGTCGATGATGCGTTCGACCGCGCCGCGCGTCGGCGGAATCACCGGCAGGCCGTCGGTCCATTTGTTGTCGAAACACAGTTCGGCCGCGGCTTCGAGATCGGCGGCTTCGAATATTTTTGCTGCGAGTTGCATGCAAGCTCCTCCTGCTTTTGCTCCGATGTTATAGCGTGACGCGCGGTGCGACAAGAAAGTTCGCCTTACTCTTCCCTGATGCCGAGATCGCGAATCAGCTTGCCCCATTTCACCTGTTCGCGGCGGATTGTCGCGGCATATTCGTCGGGCGTGCTGCCAACCGGCTCGACGCCGGTCTCGAGAAAACGTTTTTTTACTTCGGGGTTGGCGACTGCGCGCGCGACCTCGCGCTGTAATTTGCCGATGATGTCGGCCGGCGTTTGCACCGGCGCGAAGACGCCGAAGATTGCTACCGACTCGTAGCCGGCTACGCCGGACGCGGCGACCGTGGGCAGGCCCGGCGTCAGTGCCGAAGGCTGCGCGCTGGTCACCGCCAGCGCGCGCAGGCGGCCGGACTTCACGTGCGGCGCGATCGAGCCGGCCGACGGAAACATTATTTGCACCTGACCGGCGATCAGCGCGTTCAGCCCGGGACCGACGCCCTTAAACGGTATGCGCACGATGTTGACGCCGGCCATCGCCTTGAACAGCTCGACGGTGAGATACGCCGATGAGCCGGTATTGGCGCCGGCGTCGTTGAGCTGGCCGGGTTTCGCTCTTGCCAGCGCGATCAGTTCGCGCACCGAACGCACGGGCAGCGACGGGTGCACCACCAGCACGTTCGGTGTCGTCACCGCGAGCGAGACCGGTGCGAGGTCTTTCATGGCATCGAACGGAACGCGTTCGCGCAGGAACGGCAGCAGCCAGATTGCCGGGCCGTAGAACAGCAGGGTGTAGCCGTCAGCGGGCGATTTCACCACCGCATCCCCGGCGATGACGCCGCCGGCACCGCCGCGATTGTCGATGACGACCTGCTGGCCCATGCTGACGCTCATTTCGTGCGCGATCACGCGCGCGACGAAATCGACGCCGCCGCCGGCCTCGGGCGCGAGCACGTGGATCGGTTTGTTCGGATATGGTTGCGCGCAGGTGGCGAGAGATGCAATCGAGAGGCAAAAAACCATCGCCACGGAGGGCGCAGAGTTCACAGAACGAGCCAAATTCGATGGCTGCCGCTCAATGCGATGTCGTATCCATTCCGTAAGTGTTATCCCGGTGATCTCGGTGTCCTCTGTGGCAAGATTGTTCATGACTATTCTTCGCGTATACCCGCATCGCGGATCAGCTTGCCCCATTTCGCCATTTCCGATTGCAGCATCGCAGCCAGTTGCGCCGGCGTGCTGCCGACGGTTTCGACGCCGGCGTTGAAGAAACGCGATTTGATTTCTGCGTCGTTGAGTCCGTCGACGATCGAGCGATTGAGGCGCGCGACGATCGCCTGCGGCGTCTTCAGCGGCGCAAACACGCCGAACGGCGACACCGATTCGTAGCCGGGCAGACCGGATTCCGCAACCGTCGGCAGTCCCGGCACCAGCGCCGAGGGATGTGCCGTGGTGACGGCGAGCGCGCGCAGCCGACCGGCTTTGACGTGCTGCGTTACAGAGCCCGCGCTCGGAAACATCAGTTGCACCTGGCCGGCGATCACCGCGTTGAGTGCGGGGCCGCTGCCCTTGTACGGAATGCGCACGACATCGGCGCCGGCCATGCTTTTGAACAGCTCCGCTGCGAGGTGCTGCGTCGAGCCGGTGGAGGCCGAGGAATAATTCAGCGCGCCGGGTTTTGCCCTCGCCAGCGCAATGAGTTCGGTGATCGTTTGCACCGGTACGCCCGGATGCACCACCACCACATTCGGCGTGCTGACGACGATGCTGACCGGCGCATAGTCGCGCACCGGATCGTAGGGCAGTTGCGCGCGCAGGAACGGCGACAGCCATAACGGACTGCCGTAGAGAATCAGCGTGTAGCCGTCGGCCGGCGCGTGCGCGGCGATGTCGGCGGACACGATGCCGCGGTTGTCGACCACCACGCGCTGCCCCAGATGCATGCCCATGCCCTGCGCGACGAGGCGGGCGACGAAATCGCTGCCGCCGCCGGCTTCCGAGGTCAGCATGCGGATCGGCTTGTCGGGGTAGTTCTGTGCGTTGGCGTAGAACGCCAGTGCCGCGAGCATGAGCACAAAACCTTTTGCCACCGAGATCACAGAGGGCACCCGGGGGGATATTGATTTGCCAAAACCGTTGCGATGTCCGGATAGTTTTCGCCTGCCAAATCCCTTTGTCCTCTGTGAACTCTGTGGCTTGATTGTGCGCCTTCAGTCATCGCGAATGCCTGCATCCTTGATCAACTTGCCGAGCGTGGCGATTTCGGCTTTGATCGCGGCGTCGAAGGCCTGCGGCGTGCTGGCGACGACTTCGGAGCCGGCATTGAACAGGCGTTCCTTCACCGTCGGTTGATGCAGCACGCCGACGATTTCGCGGTTGAGACGCTCGATCAGCGCGGGCAGCGTTTTCGCCGGCGCCAGCACGCCGAAGATCGCTACTGACGCATAACCCGGCACGCCGGCTTCGGCGACGGTCGGCAGTCCGGGGGCGAGCGCGGAAGGCTTTGCGCTGGTGACGGCGAGCGCGCGCAGGCGGCCCGATTGCACGTGCTGCGCGACGGCGAGCGAAGCGCCGAACATCAATTGCACCTGGCCGGCGACGAGGTCGTTGATGGCCGGCGCGCCGCCTTTGTATGGAATGCGCGTGATGTTGACGCCGGCCATCGACTTGAACAGCTCGGCAGCGAGATGGTTCGAGGTGCCGGCATTGCCGCTGGCGTAATTGAGTTCGCCGGGTCTGGCTTTGGCCAGCGCGATCAGGTCGCGCACCGATTTCACCGGCACTGACGGATGCACGACGAGTATGTTAGGCGTGCTGACTGCCAGCGAAATCGGCGCGAAGTCGCGCACCGCATCGTACGGCACGTTCCTGCGCATGAAGGGCAGCAGCCACAGCGCGCTGCCGTTCAGATGCAGCGTATAGCCGTCGGGGGCCGCATGCGCCGCGATCTCGGCGGCGATGACGCCGCCTTCGCGGCCATCGACCACCACCTGCTCGCCGAGCGCGCCCGACAGCCCGTTGGCGAGCAGGCGCGCGGTCACGTTGCTGCCGCCGGCGATGCCGGAGACAACGAGACGGATCGGGCGATTGGGGTACGGCGTCTCGGCGGCGCGTGCGATTGAGCAGGCCGCGAGAAGCATTGCTGCAATGATATGCGTTGATTTCATTTTGACTTCGTTGTCTATGTCGTCTGGTTCGATTGCTTGATGAAACGCCTTCACCCCTTGAGGGGGAAGGCGGGGATGGGGGGTAATTTATCCCGAATACTTTGCGGCTTACCCCTCACCCTGTCCCTCTCCTTCAAGGGGAGAGGGGGCCCTGTAATCGGGCGGAGTCATCGTTTCCCGAATTCCGATCCCGGCCCCAGATACTGCCGGATCAATTTAACCGTTTCGCGCGTCAGGCGCGTGGCCGGCCGTTGCGTTGATACCGCGACCTTCAGCGAGCGTTTCAATCGCGGTGAGACGATTTCGTTCAGCTGCAGCGTCTTGGCGAAGCTGCTGCGCTTGAGCGAGAAGTCGGGCAGTATCGTATAGCCGTGCCCGAGTTGCACCAGTTCGAGTATGAACGAGGCGCCATCGACTTCGAGCACCACGTTCAATTGCACGCCCGCTCTGGCCGCCTCGGTTTCGACCAGCGTGCGGATGCTGTGCGGGTGGCCGGGCAGGATCAGCGGAAACCGCGCGAGCTCGCGGAACTGCACCGCCTTGCCCTTCGGTGCGCGCGTCTTGCCGGCAAGCGAGAACAGCGACAGCTCGTGACTCATCAGCGGCGTGATTTCCAGGAGCGGCGAGGCCGGCGGATCGTAGAGGATGGCGACGTCGATGCGGCCGGTCAGCAGCCACTCGGTGATGAAGCGGCTTTTGCCCTCGATGATTTCGAGCGAGGCCTTGGGAAAGCGCTGGCGGAAACTGGTGATGATGCCGGTGGTCATCGCCTTGCCGGTGACGGCCGGCGTGGCGATCACGACCTTGCCCTGCGGCGCCTCGCGGATCGCGGCGAGCGCGTGGCGCGCGCGTCCGACCTGCTCGATGATGCCGCGCGCATGTTCGAGCAGCAGCGAGCCCTCCTCGGTCAGCACGATGCCGCGCCCGTGGCGGCTGAACAGCGTCTGGCCGAGCTCGACCTCGAGTTTGCGGATCTGTTTCGACAGCGCCGGCTGCGCCGCCGCCAGCACGATGGACGCGCGCGTGAAGCTGCCGAGTTCGGCGACGCGGACGAAGGTTTCGAGCTGGCGCAGATCCATTGCTGTATCATTCCAGATTGGAATAGCAGCTAGTGTAGCAGCATCGCCCCGAAGCGGGCGGCATTGACTATCATGCGCACTGGCCAGGCGCGTCTTCATGCGCCGGCCGCGCGCTCCAGAGGACACCAGACCTGATGCGGATACACAGCGTGCTGTGCGGTGCAGCAATTGCCGTCGCAACGGCGACGGTCGCCTGCGCGCAGGGTTTCCCGGCGCACCCGGTCCACATCGTCACCTCGGAACCCGGCGGCGGCAACGATTTTGCGGCGCGCGTCATTGCGCAGGGCCTGACCGGGCCGCTCGGCCAGCCGGTGGTGGTGGACAATCGCGGTGGCGCCAGCGGCGCGATCGCGGGCGAGACGGTGGCGAAGGCGCCGCCGGACGGCCACCTGCTGCTGCTCTACGGCAGCAATATCTGGCTGCTGCCGTTTCTGCGCGATCACGTGCCGTACGATCCGGTGCGCGATCTCGCACCGGTGGCGCAGGTGGTGCGCGCGCCGAATATTCTGGTCGTGCATCCGTCGCTGCCGGTGAAATCGGCGGCGGATCTGATTGCACTGGCGCGCCGGCGGCCCGGCGCGCTTAACTACGGCGCCGGGGCGGTGGGTTCGTCGAGCCAGATCGCCACCGAATTGTTCAAGGCGATGGGTAAACTCGACATCACGCAGATTTCGTACAAGGGCAACGGCATCGCATTGAACGCCCTGATCGCCGGCGAAGTGCAGCTTGCCTTCGCCACGCCGGGCTCTGTCGCCGCCGCGATTAAATCGGGGCGCCTGCGCGCGCTGGCGGTGACGAGCCCGCAGCCGTCGCCGCTGCTGCCCGGATTGCCGACGGTGGCGTCGGCGGGTCTGCCCGGTTACGAGGCGATGTCCATCGTCGGCGTGTTTGCGCCGGCGAAGACGCCGGAAACGGTGATCGCGCGGCTCAATCAGGAAATCGTGCGCGTGCTGAACCGCGCCGACGTGAAGGAGCGCTTTTTGAGTGCGGGCGTGGAAACCGTCGGCAGCACGCCGGAAGAGTTCGGCGCGACGGTGAAGGCCGAGATGGCGCGCCTCGGCAAAGTGATACGCGACGCCAATATTCGCGGTTGACGTTTTTTTTAGAGAGACAGGACCATGACCACAGCCTCGCAAACCCTGGCGCAATTCGCCGCCGACCTGCGCTACGACGACATCCCCGACGATGTCGTGGCGCGCGGGCGCGATTGCATCATCGACACCATCGCTGCCGCCAGCTACGGCGCGCAGTTTCCGTGGAGTCGCCTTGTCATCGATTATGCGCAGCGCTACGGCGCGGGCGGACCGTGTTCGATCTTCGGCGTGCCCGGCGTGAAGGTGCAGGCGCCGTATGCGGCGCTCGCCAACGGCGCGCTGGGACACGCTTTCGAGCAGGACAGCGTGCGCGATCCGGGCGCCGGTTCGCATCCCGGTGCGACGGTGCTGCCGGCGCTGCTGGCGGCTTGCGAAGAAACCGGCGCCGACGGCAAAAAAGTGCTGACCGCCTATGTCGCCGCGGTCGAAGTGATGTTCCGCATCGCGCTCGCGTCGCATCACAGCCCAGAGCATGTCGGCTTTCATGCGCCGGGCCTGACCGGCACCTACGGCAGTGCGATTGCGGCCGGCATCATTTACGGTCTCGACGTCAAACAACTTGCCAACGCGCTCGCCATCGCCGGCTCGCTGTCCTCGGGCCTGCTGGCGTTTTCGAAATCGAAGGGCGGCGCGATGGTCAAGCGGCTGCATCTCGGCCGCGCCTCTGAAGGCGGCATCATGGCGGCGCGGCTGGCCGGCGCCGGCTATGAAGGTCCGGAGTCCATTCTCGAGGGCAAGTTCGGTTTTCTCGATGCTTTCGGCGTCGAAGGCCAGTGCGAGCCCGCCTTGCTGACCAAGGGGCTGGGCAGCGACTGGGAAGTGCGGCGTATTTGTCTCAAGCGCTATGCCGCGCACATCAATGCGCACACGCCGGTGCAGGCGCTGCGCGAATTGATGAGCGAATACAGGTTCGGCGCTGCCGACGTTGCGCATCTGCTGGTCGAGGGCAGCGAGCGGCTGATGACACATCACAACATTCCGGAGCCGGCAGACATTCTGAAGGCGCAATACAGCGTGCCGTACTGCGTCGCAATCGCGTTGTTCCGCGACCCCGACGATCCGCGTTCCTTCGACGAATCGGCGGTGCAGGATCCGGCGATTCGCGCCGCCGCCAAAGCGCTGGAATTGAAGCAGCGCGCTGGCGAGGGCTCGGTCAGAAGTTCGACGGTGACGGTAACGCTGAAGGACGGCCGCAAGGTCGGCAAACGCCGCGACGTTTACAAGGGCATGCCGGCCGACCCGCTGTCGCGCGAGGAATTGAAGCGCAAGTTCATGCTGCTCACCGGCGGCGCTGATGACGCGGGCTCGGCAGCGCGCTTCGAACGGCTCGAAAAAATGGCCGACGCAAAAACATTTTCGGTTGCGTGATTTAACGCGACTGCATTCATTTGAACAGGAGATAAATATGGCAGACCAGGAATTTCATTACGATGTGCTGATCGTCGGCGCCGGCAACGCGGCGTGTTCGGCGGCGCACGCCGCGCTCGATAAAAAAGCCAGTGTCGGCATTCTCGAAAAGGCCTCCAAGGTCAACCGCGGCGGCAACAGCGCGCTGACCGGCCACATGCGTTTCGTCTTCAACGGCTTCGAAGACGTGCGGCCGCTGGTGAAGAACATGTCGGATGCCGAACTGCACGAGTTGCTCGAGCGCATGCCGCATCGCACCGAGGCCGAGCACTGGGACGAGATCATGCATGTGACCAACAACCAGAGCGATCAGGAAATGCTGCAGGTGCATGTCACCGAATCGCGCAACACGGTGCACTGGCTGGCGAGCAAGGGGCACGACTGGGTGCCCGCCGGCGGCTTCAAGATGCCGTCCGACAATATTCTGCTGATGAACGGCGGCGGTTACGGCCTGCAGCAGCGCAACTTCAATTTGCTCGAAAAAGCCGGCGCGGTGTTTCATTACGAAACCTCCGCGGTCGATCTGGTGCAGGACCAGAAGGGCCGCGTCACCGGCGTGCGCACGCTGACGCCGCAGGGTTTCGCGACCTTTCATGCGAAAGCGATCGTGCTCGCCTGCGGCAGCTTCGAATCAAATCCGGAAATGCGCGCGCGTTATCTCGGGCCGGGCTGGGACATGGTGCGGCTGCGCGGCGTGCCGTTCAACACCGGCGACGGACTGAAAATGGCAATGAACATCGGCGCCATGCCGCACGGCAGCTGGAGCACCTGCCATGCATCGCCGCAGGACATCAACCTCGCGCCCTACAAGATCCCGATTTCGTATTCGACCAAAGGGTCGAAAGCGCGCTACATGTATCCGTATTCGGTGATGGTCAATATCAACGGCGAGCGTTTCATCGACGAAGCCTATGACCTGCGCGGCCGCACCTACGCCGCGATGGGGCGCGCGATCCTGTCGCAGCCCGGCGGCATCGCCTTCCAGATTCTTGATGCGAAGGCGCGCAAGCTCGATCTCTACCCGATGAATTACGACGACGCGACCACCGAGAAGGCCGATACCCTGGAGGATCTTGCTGCCGCGCTCGACATCAATGCAGCCAATCTGGTGCGCACGGTGCGGGAATTCAATGCGGCGATCCAGCCCGGCACCTTCAATCCGGACCGCCACAAGCTCGACGGCAAGCACACGGCGGGTCTCACCATCAACAAAAGCAACTACAGCATGAGCATCGACGAAGGTCCGTTTGAAGCCTTCCCGGTGCGTTGCGGCATGACCTTCTGTTACGGCGGTCTCAAGATCGATCCGAAGAACGGCCAGGTGCAGCACGTCGCGGGCCGGCCGATTCCCGGCCTCTATGCAGCCGGCGAAATGGCCGGCGGCCTGTGGGTCGGCAACTACGCATCAGGGTCAGGCATGATGGCCGGCGCCACCTTCGGCCGCATCGCCGGGAACGGCGCGGCCGCTGCGGCGTTGTCGTCGTAAAACGATGAAGGTTGCGCTGCTGCTCGCCGCCGGCTTTGGACTGCTGTTGCTGTCCGAACTCGGCGGCGTGCCGGCGTTGCGCATCGTTGCCGTCGCGCTGTTGCTCGCCGGTACGATCGGCGGCGGCGTGAAGAGCGGGCTCGCCGCCGCGCCGCCGGCGCTGTTCAAATCACTGGCCGCACGTTTCACCCTCGCCATTGCGCGGGTGATTGCCGTCCTGCTGGTATTGCCGGTGGCGACCGCGCTGATTCTGGTGGTCGGCGGCGCGGCAGTGCATGGCGCGGATTCAACGGCGGGCACGGCAGCGGTGATGACCGGCGCGGTCATTGCGCTCGCACTGCTCGCCATACTGGCGGCTGCAGTGGTCGTCGCATTGCGCGCCCTGCGCAGCGCGGCGGAAGACCCGACATGATTGCGGCGCGCGAAATACTCTTCAATATCGATCCGTTCAGTGCGGTCGTCTTGTATCTGTTGATGACGCTGCCGGCGGGTTTTCTCGCTTACGGGCTGGCGCGGCGGGTGCGGCGCTGGCGCATGGGCCAGCCGGAAGACCGCAGCGACAATCTCGCGCAACGCATTATCTACGCGCTGCGCATGACGGTTTTGCACGGCCGCATCGTGCGCCCGCGCAATCCGTACGGCAGCGTGATGCACATCTGCATTTTCGGCGGTTTCTCTACGCTGCTCGTCGGCACCACCATCGTGATGATCGAGTCCGACATTGCGGTGCCGCTGTTCGGCGCGAGTTTTTTGCAGGGCGGCTTTTATCTCGGCTTTAAATTGGCGATGAATCTGGGCGGCCTGCTGCTGCTCGCCGGCATCGCGATGGCACTCTACCGCCGGCTGGTGCTGAAACCTGCGACCCAGGAATCGAGTGCCGACGATCTGCTGATCCTCGCGTGGCTGGCGGTGCTGGTGGTGCAGGGTTATACCTTGCAGGCGCTGCGGCTGGCGCTGACACATGACCCGTGGGGCGCGTGGTCGTTCGTGTCTTATCCGGCGGCACTGGCGCTGCGCGGCATTGCGGCGGAACTGCTGGGACGTCTGCACCAGATTGCGTGGTGGTCGCACGGCGTCGTCGCACTGGCGCTGATCGGTTACACGGCCTACAGCAAACTGGTGCATCCGTTCACCGCCTTCGCCAACGTGCTGCTGCGCCGGCTCAAGCCCCGTGGCGAACTCGATGCGATCAACAACATCGACACCGCCGAGGTGATCGGCGCCTCGAATCTCGAACATTTCAGCTGGGCGCAGCTGATGTCGGTCGATGCCTGCATGCATTGCGGGCGCTGTCTTGAATTTTGTCCGACCTTCAATACCGGCAAGGCCTTAAGGCCGCGCGATTTCATCCTCTCGCTGGCCGGCTTTCAGGC
Source organism: uncultured beta proteobacterium (assembly GCA_903889565.1). Classification (GTDB taxonomy): domain Bacteria; phylum Pseudomonadota; class Gammaproteobacteria; order Burkholderiales; family SG8-41; genus PALSA-1004. Next base: position 3,623 of record CAISYC010000065.1, on the reverse strand, counting down.
CGATCAGGGCGGCGTGTTTTCCGGCGTGCTCGGCGAGGGCGCGAACGCCGGGCGCTTCAAGCACGGCCGCGGCGCGGATCGCGAATTGATCGGCGGCGTGGTGTCGAAACACGAGATCTGGGATTGCACCACCTGCGGCGCCTGCATGGAACAATGCCCGGTGCACATCGAGCACGTGCCGATGATCGTGAACCTGCGGCGCAATCTGGTGACCGAGCAGAATTCCTTTCCGCCGGAGGCGCAGCCGATTTTCAACAGCCTCGAGCGCCTCGGCAACCCGTATCAGAGTGTGCCGATGGAGCGCGCGGCGTGGACAAAAAAAATGGACGCGCCGGTGGCGGAAATGAAAGACGTCGCGGCGAAAGGCGAAACGGTCGATTACCTGTTTTTCGTTGGCTGCGTCGGCTCCTTCGTTTCGCGCAACCAGAAAATCACCATCGCACTGGCGCGCATCCTGCAGGCTGCCGGCTTGAAGTTCGCCATTCTCGGCAAGGAAGAATCCTGCACCGGCGATCCGGCGCGGCGCATGGGCCACGAATTTCTCGCCCAGCAGCTGGCGATGAAAACCATCGAGCGCATGAACCACTACAACATCAGGAAAGTGGTGACCTCCTGCGCGCATTGCTTCAATGCGATCAAAAACGAATACCCGCAGCTGGGCGGTAACTACGAGGTGATCCACCACAGCCAGCTGATCGAAGAACTAATCAATGCAAAAAAAATCAGCCTAGGCGAGGGGGCGGCGCTCAAGCAGGGCAAGGTGACCTATCACGACCCCTGTTATCTCGGGCGCTACAATCAGGTGTTCGATGAGCCGCGCGGCATACTGGCGAAACTGCCGGGCGCGGATGCGGTCGAGATGCCGCGCAACCGCGCGCATTCCTTCTGTTGCGGCGGCGGCGGCGGCCAGGCCTTTATGAAGGAGCAGGGCGCGCAACGCATCAATGTCACGCGCGTGAAAGAAGCGATCGCCACCGGCGCGGAGGTGGTGGCCACGTCCTGCGCGTTCTGCATGGGCATGTTCGAGGACGGCGTCGGCGCCAGCGACGCTGCAAAGAAGCCGCGCGTGCTCGACCTGGCGGAACTGGTGGCCGAGGCGCTGGAACAAAACCCGTAGCCTGGATGGCATGAAATGGAATCCGGGGGCTTAATAATCCCGGAATGCGCTACGCTTCTTCCGGGCCACAAGGATATTGCCGGGAATTGTGAAATGGGGTCAAAGTGAGTTCCGATAAAAAATCAGCACCCGCGCAAACCGCGAAGCTCGCGGAAATCATCTGCGCAAAAACCTATGATGCGCTGGACAACGATGCTGTTGCCGCCGTCAAGCGCCTGATCATGGACGGCGTTGCCGTTGCGATCGCCGGCACTGCCGAGGATGCGCCAAAGATTTACGCAGCGCATGTGCGCGACGGCGGCGGCTCTGCGCAATCGACGGTATGGGGCTTCGATTACAAGACAACCGCGAGTGGTGCCGCCTATGCCAATGCGGTGTCCATGCACGTGCTCGATTTCGAGCCGATGTCGAGTCCGCCGACGCACGCGGTGTCGCCGGTGGTGCCGGTGGCGCTGGCGATCGCCGAAGCCCATGGTTGCGATGGCCGCGCGGTGATTGCCGCCTGCGCCAAAGGTTTCGAAATCCAGGGTCGCATCCTCGGCGCGGCGAAGCCCGCGCGCGGCGCGCTGCCGTTTCATTCGCCCGGCGTGATGGGGCCGATGGGCTCGGCGGTTGCCGCCGCGCACCTGCTGAAACTCGACGCAACGCAGTTCGCCAACGCGCTCGGCATGGCATCGTCGCGCTGTGCCGGTTTGCCGGCCAATTCGGGCTCAATGGTGAAATGCACGCACTGCGGCAACGCCGCGCAGGCCGGTCTCGAAGCGGCGCTGCTGGCGGCGCGCGGTTTTGCCGCCAACCCCGGCATCTTCGAAGCCAAACACGGTTATGTGCAGACTTTCTTCGCCGCGCATTTCGATTACGACGTGCTGTTCGAGTTCGGCCAGCCCTGGCGTTGTGTTGAGCCCGGCATGGCGATCAAGTTTTATCCGTCGAAATATCCGACCCACTTCGCGATTACCGCCGCGCTCGAGGCGCGCAAGACTATCAACGATATCGCGCAGATCAAAAGCGTGCGTATCGTCTCGCCGGAAATCCTCGACGCCAACCGGCCGCAGCCGCGCGTCGGCCTAGAGGGCAAGTTCAGCATTCAGTATGCGGCCGCCGCCGCGCTGCTCGACGGCGCGGTCGGCATCCGGACGTTCAGCGACGAACGTCGCTTTGCCGCCGACATGGTCGATCTGCTCGGCAAGATCGCACTCCAATTCGATGCGTCGATTCCGCCGGATACCAAGAACATGCACATGACGGTCGAGGTCACGCTCAATGACGGCAGTATGCACAAGGGCATCTGCAAAAAGCCGCCGGGCACCTGGGGCCTGCCGGTCGATGCCGCGCAGCACCGCGCGAAAATCCGCGACTGCCTGAATGTGCGCTTCGATGCGGCAAAGACCGATCGCGTGATCGAGTCTTTCGAGAATATCGACAAACTGAATGCGCAACAGCTCGGCGCCTTGCTCGCCCTGCTGGCCTGACGCGTCATTGAGAGCAGCGCGCCATGCGCCTTGACGACGAACGCGAAAGCGATAATGTAGAAGATATGCGCGACAGCGGCGGCGGTGGTCTGCCGCTCGGCCGCGGTCTCAGCGTCGGTGCAATCCTGATTGCGCTCGCCGGTTCGTATTTTTTCGGCATCGATCCAGGCACCATCCTCGCCTTGTTGCAGGGCGATACCACCGCATTGCAGGCGCCGCACGAATCGGGCCAGCCGGCACCGCATCCGCCGGCCGGCGATCAAAAGGCGGTGTTCGTGTCGCGCGTGCTCGCCTCGACCGAAGACGCTTGGGGTGAATTGTTCGGCGCCTCGGGCAACCGTTATCCGCCGCCCAAACTTGTGTTGTTCAGCGGTTCGTATCCGACCGCCTGCGGCATGGGGCAATCGGCGAGCGGGCCGTTCTATTGCCCGGGCGACCGCAAGGTTTACATCGATCTACAGTTCTACCAGCTGATGCGCGACCGCTTTCACGTCAGCGGCGACTTTGCACAGGCCTATGTGATTGCGCACGAAGTGGGCCACCATGTGCAGAATCTTCTCGGCATCAGCGAACAACTGGAGCGCCGCCGCGGCCGCGTCTCGCGCGAGGAATACAACCGCCTGTCGGTGCGCCTCGAACTGCAGGCCGATTGCTTTGCCGGCATCTGGGCCAACCGCACCGAGCGCAGCAGGCATTTTCTCGATCCCGGCGATGTCGAGGGCGCGCTCAAGGCCGCCACGGCAATCGGCGACGACGCGCTGCAGATGCAGGCACAGGGCCATGTGGTGCCCGATTCGTTCACCCATGGAACCTCGGCGCAGCGGGTGCGCTGGCTGCGCCGCGGTCTTGAAACCGGCGACGTCAATGCCTGCAATACATTTGAGGCGCGCGACCTCTAGGGGTTTGTTGAAATTCGCATGGTTTTGTCTGCTGTTTCAGTTTTCCTGGTGATCGAGAACAAATGATGCGTGGTTTTGCGTCAGATTCGACGTTCTCGCTGCGTTCTCGCGGTGTTTCTGCCGCACATGCACCGC
>CAISYC010000064.1 GCA_903889565.1 uncultured beta proteobacterium | reverse complement strand
GCGGTGCATGTGCGGCAGAAACACCGCGAGAACGCAGCGAGAACGTCGAATCTGACGCAAAACCACGCATCATTTGTTCTCGATCACCAGGAAAACTGAAACAGCAGACAAAACCATGCGAATTTCAACAAACCCCTAGAGTTGCGCAGAGCATCGCCGCCGGACGAATAAAGCTGTCCGATGACGATGCACACGCGCGTTCCACGTGAAGCGAACGCACGTAGACCCAGGCGGGTCCTGCGATTAAACAAACAAGGGCGTCCGGCTCATGCGCAAAGCGCACGGTCGGACTATTTGGCGAGCGGATCTAGCGTGGTGGGTGCAATCGCTACCGGTGTCGGTAGACGAATTGCGCCCGCGCGACGCAAGCGCTCGCAACGGCGCCGTCTCGAGGACGGCTATTGAAACAACAGACAAGTGCTGCCAACTGACGACAGCTATTTTTACTACTGACAAATATCTCCGAGCCTTGCGGCTCCACCGGCATTACAGGAGATCTGTCCGGTTGCGAGCGCTCTTGCGAGCAGGGCGATGCCTAACGGGCATCAATCGGGCTGACACAGCCAGCGTAAAACCGAATTCACTTCCGCGGGTAGTCACGTCCGGTACACCTTGTGGACATTATCGGACAACGTTGGAACATCCCATTGTCCTAGCCACCGCGCGGTTACGAATGTGACTAGAGAATGCCGGGTTAAGTTCCAGAATATTTTGTCAGCACAGCTGACAGAACAAATAACGCTTCGCACCATCGAATTATTATCGCGATAACGGTCCAATGAAATGGTATTGCGCCAAGCTGCGCACGAGTCGACGAGCAGCCAGTTACCGGTCTTCGGGGACCGTCGAATGCGCCAGATTTGAGCCCGTCACTTGGATTTTTTGGCTCTGTAACTTTGAAAATCGCCCTGCGCCCCAGCACTGGCGTGATATTCGCGCATCGTCACTACCCGTTTCACGCGTAGTAACGATGCGCGTTGGCGCAGACAATTGGCGCGGGAATGCTGGCAAATATTGGCGCAGGGATCGCGGCGGCCGATGTCGTCGCGATACTACTGGCACGAAGCTGCCCGCGACCGTTAGGCTCAACGCTGCGGCGTGCATGGTGCGCGCCGAGCTGGACAGCGTAAAATGTATGCGTAGGCCCGAAGTTACTTCATAGTGGGATAAGAGTGACGTGGGCGAATGTCGGAGCACTTTACCTTGCTAGGCCCTAGACGGGCACGAACCTCAGAGCTGGAGGCGAGATGTTCAGGAAGCTGGTGTTTCACACAAGATGGCGGCTCGCGGTGTCCGCAGTTATTCCTTTCCTGTGGATTGGCGGACAGGTCGTTAACGACGCGGCTAATACGTTCCAAGTTGAACCAGGGCTTTATGGATTCTTCGGGCATGTTCTCGACAACCTTTTAGCTGGTGGGTTCTTTGCACTATTCGCCCTTTGGGCAACCATCTTTGTAATTCTGACATCAATATCGTTCTACATAAGCGAAAAAGTAGTCGGCTGGAAACGAGTATCGATCGTTGTGGCATCTGGCCTCGGGCTGGTCTCTTTTCTGATCACCCTTAATTCATGGTCGTATCTTCGCGGAGACGACGCGGCCTACGCGTTGATGTTGTCTTTAGCCAGCTTTCCGATTGGCATTCTACTAATTTTGGCGGGGCGTTCCACTATAAGGTGGGTGCGAGCTGGATTTTCCGACGCGGATGCTCCCGCGGAGCCTGTCAAAAACTTCTTGCCTAAGGAGGAGATTGCTCGCGCCGATCAAGCCGAGAGCGTAGCGCCTCAACACGCCCAGGTATTGAACGATGGGATTCACGTTGAACACAGCGAGGTGCAAGTGAGCGAAGAAATGCAAGTGACGCCCTCAGCAAGTCCGCCGTTAAGTTGGTATGAAAGATTTATCGCAGGCGACTACGGCTTAGCCAAGACCTATTGGCTGTTCGGAGTTTTGGTTTCAATTTTTATTAAAGTCGCGTTTAATTTGGTGCAGTCAGATAATGGCGCCTTCATAATTTCCGTGCTTTTTGTTGCATACCTCTGTGCGCTCCTTGTGGCGACTTGGAATGCGGCAAGAAAATACAAAGGGCTGAAGATATGGGCGATCCTCGCGGTATTGGTAGTGCTATCTGGATTGTTGAGTACCTCTGGCCCATTATTGGCATCCCTCCGGCACTGATGTGTTCTAACTTTAGCTGGTGCGGACGGGCAACAAACGTCGCAACCATTCAATGTGCTCCGCGAGCCCGCTGCACAGCACGACGTTACCAGGCGGCCGTCTACTTCACGCTACCCTAGTGGACGCGTTGTTTACGTTAGGAAATCACAAATGAAACAGTTCGACTGGAAATATCTTGCACTTTTCGTCTTGGCTATTCCAGTATTCAATCAATTGGCTGGTTACTTTGGCAGAAGTGTGGCCCAGCACGCCAACGAAAAAGAAGCCTTAAGTTCTCCTGCACAGGCCTCCGACCAGGGCATTCGAATTATTGTCTCCAGCCAGGACGCTGACGGCGTGACCCAGCAAAACCTCGATATCAATTTCTTGAAGAATTTGGAGGCATACACGGTTGATCGTGTGAAAGCGAAGATTCGAGAACTACCTAATTCTCCGCACATTGACATCACTTCTGAGGCCACATACGTTGAGAGTGGCCCTATGAAATTTGCTGTCATACGTCTCCGGGGCTCTGATGACTCGAACCAGATTATCGTACATGGAATTATCGGCAAGGAACTTAAACGCGTTGCCTGCCTAAGAAAATCAACAGAAGCAATCCCAATTTCTTACGGAGAATGCGCCGAGAAAATCAAGGAAGTTTTCGGCACAAAGATTGGGGGCATAAGTGGGAACGAGATAAAATTCTATGCACACCGCTGAAGAAGAGTTCTATATTTTTCTTCGATTCGCCGACGGCGACATTTCTCAGGCTCAAATGGCTCTTGACCATCTTCCCGCAGTAGACGGCGATTTCCTGCGCTTGTGCCCTCGCCGATGAGCTAGATGTTAGCAACCGAGAGTACCATGCGCACGTGCTACGCGTGCAGCAATGAAGCCACGACCGGCGAGCATGTACCGCCGAAATGCCTCTTTCCAGAGATGAAGGACACTCCGGGTGGCACTGACTTACGGCGCAATCTCTTCACGGTGCCATCTTGCGATGAACACAATACTCACAAGTCGGGGGATGACGAATACCTAGCCGTCGTCCTCGCGATAAACTTGCCGGCCAATCACGTTGCTCAGCTGCAGGTTTCATCGAAGATTGCGCGCGCAGTTGCTCGGCGGCCAAAATTGGCGGCGTCAATGATGGGGCGGGTAGAGCCGGTGCTAATAGCTGATGATCGAACGCTTGAACTCTACGAAGCCAGCCAAGTTGAGCTTGATGGTTTACGATTTGAAAGAACTCTCCGCCTCCTGTCGCTTGGGATCTACTTTCAGCATTTCGACAGGCGCTGGGACGGCTCATTGCGAGTACTGCCGGAGTTCATAGCATTTCCCTACGAACAAAACTCCGCAGAAATCGCGAATGCCGTCGCAACTGTCGCCATATGCTCAGAAATACTTTTCAAGGACACACCGCACATCGGCGCCAATCCAAGCGTATTCTTCTATCAAATACACGAAGGCGAAGACAGCGCAACCTGCGTCCTACGCCTGACGTTCTATGAAGGTTGCAAGGTCACCGTGTATTTTGGTATCAACGACTAGCCGGCGTCTGTCGCTCACGTCAAACATTGGCTTCACAGGGGCATTCGCATGACGCATGGGGAGCCGACCAGGGTTCGATCTCCCTTGTTACAATATCGAAACAACCTCGCGCCAGTGCCCAGCTTCATCCGCTTTGGCGCGCCACCCAATTTAAAGGCCTGCAGTCATGCAGGCCTTTTTATTTCTGCGTGCTGCCGTCCGGGCGGTCGTTATTCAGCATATCCATCACCAACCCGGCGGCGCGTTGCGGTTCGATTTCGTGCAACAGATGGCCACCGTCCCATGTGTCTATGGCGGCTGACGGCAGATGCCGGGCGATGACGTCGCGCAGCGGCTGACCCGGTATCCATGCGTCCTGCGCGCCGATTACGAACGAACAGAGCACAGCCTTGCGGCGCGCATCGTTGAGCAAGGCGGGCAGATCGGCTGCGGCCATGAAGCCCAGCGCGCCGCGCACATGTTCCGCATCGGCAAACAGGGTGGCGTAGCGCGCGCGCTGTTCGCGGTTGAGATTCGAGCCGGTTGAATCGAGCAGGCCGTTGATCATGCCGCTGCGGTTGGCCATCATGGCCAGCAACGCGCTGACCGGCGACGACGTCGCCAGCGGCGTGATCAACGGGCCGAACACGCGGGTGTAAATATCGGGAGGCGCAACCAGCGAGGGATTGAAACCGAGCACGCGGCGCGGCGCGTGTTGCGATGCCAGCGCCATGCGCAGTGTCAGTGCGGCGCCGGATGAATGGCCGACCGCCAGAGCAGGGGCGTCGAGTCCGAGTGCAACCAGCAAAGCGGCGAGATCGGCGGCGATGCGCGGCAGCGTGAGTTCGGTGAGCCTGGCACCCCGCGTAAAGCCGTGGCCCGGCAGATCGGGTGCGACGACCGTCGCCGCCCCCGTCAACGCCGTGAATACCTCCGCCCATGAATGCGCCGAGGCGCCGGAGCCGTGCAGCAGCAGCACGACCGGGCCCGCGCCGGCGACCTGCACATGCCAGTCGAGCGTGCCGACGACGACGTTGCGGCTGTGGCGGCGGTTCGGCCAGTCAAGCGGAATGCGCGGGGGGATGGGCTGCGTCATCGGCATGCAAATTCAAAGGTTGACTTGATCGATGATAGCGCCAGTCCATTGCAACGAACGACGCCCGTATCGACTTGAAATTTTACCGGAGAATGTCGCTGCAAAGCCTTTTGCGGGGCGCGCGCCGGTCGGGCTCAGGGCCGCGATTGGCGCATGAGTGCGCGCCGGATCAGCCGCGGAAAATGTCGAAGGGCTCGATCTTGATCACTTTGCGAATGCCGACATAACTGGAAATGGCCGCAATCAGGATCACCATGCCGAAGGCGAGGCCCAGATTCCAGAATGTGATCATCGCGGCGTAGTTGGGCAGCCGCGAACGCGTGATGGTGATCATCAGCGTGACCAGTCCGATGCCGAGGCCGTAGCCGGTCAGCGCGGTGAAGGTCGCCATGAACAGAATCATGTAGACGAGTTCGCGTCCCTTCGCGCCGATCGCCTTCAGCGCGCCGAATTTTTCGAGGTTTTCGAGTATGAAGGTGTAGAAGGTCTGGCCGGAGATCGACAGGCCGACGATGAAGCTGATCACCGTCATCAACAAAATGTTGGTGCCGATCCCGGTTTTATAGGTGTAGTAATCGGCGATGCGCTGGTTGAATTCGTTTTTGGTGAACGCGACGTAGCCAAGTTTGGCGACCTGTTGCTTGATGCCGGCAATCGCGCCGTCGCTTTTTGCCTGGACCAGAACATACGAAATGGTGAAGCGCGTGGTCGGAATGTATTCGATTGCGCGGCTGTAGGTCGTATAAAGCGTCGGCACGCCGTTCAGTCCGTTGGCAGCGACCCTGGCGATGCCGGCGATCATTCCGCGGTGATCGTTGAGTTCGAAGGTGGTGCCGACCCGCGGACTCTCCAGTTTGTCGAATTCCGCGTCATTGACGACGAGGAAGGAATTGTCGGCGTAGATGTCCTCGATCTTGCCTTGTTCCAGTTCGGGGCGCCCGAACAGGCTGGTATCGTCGAGCCCGATTACCGTAACCGACTGATAGGTGCCGCTGGCCAGTCGCACCTGGGCGCCGCCGATGAACAGCGGCACCGCATAACTGACGCCGTCCATGCTGCGCACGGCGTCGAGCAGATAGTCGGGCATCGGAATCGAAGTGGTCGCGGTATTGACCGCCGGATCCATGATCCAGATCGCCGCGCCGATATTGGTGACGGTCGAATAGGCGCGGTTGAGGATGCCGGCGAACATTGCGGTCATTTGCATCATCAGAAAGACGGCGAAGGTGATGCCGATCAGCAATGCCGAGAACTTCGGCTTGTCATTGACCAGCAGCTTGAAGCCGATGCGCAGAATGCCGCTGTATTTCATTGTGCCGCCGGCGGTGTTGGCGCGGTCCACCAGCCGCCGCCGAGGGCGACAAACAGGGCGACGGTATCCTGATGGCGTTGCGCGACGGCCTGCAGATAGGCGATGGTGGCGACATGATATTGCACGTCGGCGGCGAGCACATCGAGATAGGCGGCGAGGCCGGCGCGATAGTTCGCCTGCAGCAGTTGCAGCGCCTCGGCGGCGGCGCGCTGCGCGGCGGACTGCGCCTGCAGTGCCTCGGCATCGTGCGCCAGCGCGTCGAGCGTATCGGCAACCTGTGCGAAGGCGTCGAGCACGGTTTGCCGATAAACCGCCTGCGACGCTGCATAGGCGTCAAGCGCGGCCTGTCGGCCGTACCACAGGCTGCCGCCGCGAAACACCGGCGCCGACACCGCCGGGCCGATATTCCAGAAGTTGCCGTTGCCCGACGAGAGTGCGGCGGGCGTGGAGCCGGCCGCGCCGTAGCTGCCGTTCAGGCTGAAGCTCGGGAACATTGCTGCGGTTGCAACGCCGATGTTGGCGCTGGCGACATGCAATTGCGCCTCGGCCGACAGGATGTCGGGCCGCTGGCGCACCAGATCCGACGGCAGACTGACGGGCAGTTCGAGCGGGAGAGCGAGCGTGGTTAATTCGATGTCAGGCAGCGTCACTTGCGACGGCGGCACGCCTTCGAGCGTCGCCAGCAGGTGCTCGCTCTGGTCGCGCTTCTGTTTGAGCGGCGCCAGCGCCGCCTGATTGGCGGCAATCAGACCGCGCAGGCTCAACAGGTTGGCATACGGCGCGAAGCCGGTGCGCACCTGCGCCTCGGTGGTTTGCAGTTGTTGCTGTTCGAGTGCGATCAGTTGTTCGGTCGCGCGCACCTGCGCGTCGTAGGCGGCGCGCGCGATGCTGGTGTTGACGACGTTGGCCGACAGCGTTATATAGGCCGCCTTGCTCGCGTAACGCAGATCGTCGGCCTGCGCGCGCAGGCCTTCGACGCGGCGGCGGCTGCCGCCGAACACGTCGATCGCGTAATTGATGATGCCGCTCAAGGTGAATAAATTGAATACGGAACCGGGTGCGGCCGAACCCTGCTGGATCGGCGCGCTGCGCTGACGGGTGGCGGCGCCCTCGGCGGTGATTTGCGGAAAAAACACGCCGTATCCGGCGCGCAGGTTGTCCTGGCTTTGGCGCAGGTTGGCCTCCGCAGCCTGCAGTGTCGGATTGTTGGCGAGGGCCTGCCTGACGGTAGCGTCCAGCGCGTAAGAATTGAACAGTTTCCACCAGTCGGCGGCGACGGCAGCGCCGGGGGTGAAGCGTTGCGCCTGCTGATCGGCTGCGACGGTGGATGCCAGCAACGGTTCACGCGCGTAGCGCTCGATGTCGGGCGCGGCGGGGCGCACAAAATCAGGACCCACCGCGCAGGCCGCAAGCACGGCAGCGGCGATCAAAGCGGCGCAGGCGGTGCGCGTTTTAAACGGGTGGACGGTTTTCATCGCAGGCACCGTTTATTGCTGACCGATGAAAACGTCCACCAGCTGGCCCGGATAGACCGTATCGAGGTTTTTTTTCTGAAAGCGGAAAATCACCGGCAGCACCCGCAGATCGACCTTCTCCTGGCGCTGATTCGAGAGCTGCAGTTTGGGCGAGACATAGGGCTGCACGCGGACGAATTCCAGCGGCACCTTGGCTTCCGTGCCGCGGATCGACATCTGCGCGCGGATGTGATCAGCCGTCGGCAGCCGCGAGACAAGGATCTCGTCGACATAGCAACGCACCGCGAGATAATCCTGCGGCGCGCCCATCACCACCAGCGGCAGCTGTCCCTGCGAGTAGGCGTCGAATGCGCCCAGCGACGACACATAACTGCCGGGACTGGCATTGACGGCCAGCACCACGCCGTCGGCCTGCGCCTTGAGCGTGAACTTCATCAGCAGCGTCTGCGCCGCCTGTTGCGATTGTCGCAGCGATTCGTGGAGCTTCTCCTGATTGAGGATGTCGTAGCTCCAGGCGCCGGCTTTGGTCAGTTCATATTGCCTGCGCGCGACATCAAGCGCCGCCGCCGCCTGCTTGAGCCCGTTTTCCGCGGTGTCGAGCACGTCCTTGCTGATCGATTTCGGATCGATGTCGAAGGATGCACGGCGTTTGTCGTACTGATCGCGCGCCACTTTCAAATTGCTTTCGGTGAGTTCGACTTGCGCGGCGGCGATCGCCAGCGTTTCCCTGCGCGGCTGCGCCTTCAGTTCGTTCAGCAACGCCAGCGCCGCGTCGGCCTGCGCGCGCAGTTGCGCGACATTCGCCCGCTGGACGGTGTCGTCGATGGCCAGCAACGGCATTCCGGCCGTCACGCGCTGGCCCTCGTGCACCAGCACGCGAGTGACGAGGCCGCTCACCTCCGGATAGATATTGATGTTGGAGCCGCCGGGCTGTTCGCTTTCGATAATGCCGTTGGCGTAGATGGCCGTTTCATAGGGGCTGCTCACCGGTTTGAACACCGGCGGCTGCGCCTTGCGCTCGATGCCGAAGTAATAGGCACTGATCAATCCGGCGAGTATCCCGATCACCGACAGGCCGAAGATGATTTTGTTTCTGATATCCGAGCGGGCGGCGGTGGCGACGGGCGCGGCAGCAGGAGCGGCCGCAATTGGCGCCGGAGTAGCGGGCGCGGCGGCGGATGAGGGCGGGATGGCGTTCATTCTGTTCCCTTGTCGAGACCGGTGATGCGTCCGTCTTCCATATGGATGATGCGGTCCGCATATTCGTTGATCCGCGCGTCGTGGGTGACGATCAGGATGCAGCGGCTTGCATTGAGTACTTTTTCCTTGACGAAGGCGATGATCATTTTTCCGGTGTCGCCGTCGAGTGAGGCGGTCGGTTCGTCGAGGATCAGAATTTCGGGTTGGCTGACAATGGCGCGGGCGATTGCCACACGCTGCTGTTCGCCGCCGGAGAGCTTGACCGGGAGTATCTCGCTGCGCCCGCGCAGGCCGACGATCTCGAGCATTTTTTTCGCTTCGCCGATCGACTCATTCCAGTCGCGCTGTTTGAGGATCAGTGGAATCGCCACGTTTTCCGCGGTCGTCAGGCGCGGAAACAAGTGATAGTCCTGAAAAACGAAGCCGATCGTGTTGAGCCGGAAGTCCGCGAGCTGGTCCTTGCTCAGATGCCAGATGTCGGCGCCCTTGACGGTGACCGTGCCCTTATTCGGACGCAGGATGCCCGAGATCATGCTGAGCAGCGTGGTTTTGCCGCTGCCGGAAGGGCCGACGATGAACAGCATTTCGCCGAAGTGGGCGACCAGCCGCACGCGATCGACTGCCGTCATTTTGGTCTCGCCCTCGCCGAAGCATTTGGTCAGATCCGTGGCAACGATCGCTTCGGCATTGGCCCCGTGCGGCGTGTGTTGCGCCGTATCCATGATCGCGACTTCCGTTTCCTTCATCGAGCCGACCGGAAAAGTCTAGGACCGTGGAGTTTGTTCTTCTTGATTCAGGTCAATGCTTCACGATGTTTGGAGGATTCTGTCGTTTCGGCGACATTCGTATTACAGCGTCGGCGCCGGTCACGCGCCGTGGACAGGATTGAGGCGGTCAATCGGCATTCGATGTAACGCAAACTGGACGCTTTTGCGGTCTGTTTTTCGACAATGCGGCGACCGATGTTTTATTGACGCAAGTCATCATTAAGAATTTCGGGGAGGACTAGATTGAAGACAACAAGAAAGGAGGTGCTGTATGAACTCCGAATCGGTTGCAGCGAAAATAGTACCGCGCTGGGAGTGGCGGACGTTCGCACAGTCGCTGGCTTCGCTTGAGGCGCGCGCGACGGGGGTGGCAGGCGTGGCGCCACGCCAGAGCGACGAAATCTATCTGTTGAATCTGCGCGGACCGCATAACGCGAAGATCCGCGGTGGCGCGTTCGACATCAAACAACTGCAGCAGGTCAGCGCCGAGGGCCTGGAGCTGTGGAGTCCCGCATTCAAGGGAAATTTTCCGCTCACCGCCGCGCAGTTGCGCGACGCGTTTTCGGCGTGGGCGTTGCCACCGCCGGATTTCGCGCGTGATGGCTATACGCTTGAGCAGTTTCTCGGAGAGGTCGCGCTGCCGGCGCTCGGACTGCGCGTGGCGCGTGTCGCCAAGGTGCGGCGCGGATTCGTGTTCGGCGGCTGTACCGCTGAGTTCGCCGGCGTGGTGGTCGATGGCGTGGCCTGCGAAACCTTCTGTCTCGAGCATGAAAACCCGGCGTTGATATTGGCCGCGCTCACACAACTCCGACTTACCCCGCAGGCCAACGTCAATTATCCCGAGGGTCTCAAGCGCGCGCTCGGCATCGGCCGTGCGGCCCTGGCCGCAGCTTAGGACGGCATTCATCATGGGCACGGAAATCGAGCACAAGTTTCTGGTCAACACTGCGGTGTGGAATGCGGTCACGCCGGGCGTGACCTACCGCCAGGGCTATCTGTCGTCGGTGAAGGAGCGGGTGGTGCGGGTGCGCACTGCGGGCGACAAGGCTTTCCTTACCATCAAGGGCATTACCACCGGCATGACGCGGCTTGAATTCGAATATCCGATTCCGCAGGCCGATGCGCTGGCGCTGCTCGATCTCTGCGAGAAACCGCTGGTCGAGAAGACCCGCTACAAGCAAAGCGTCGGCGGTTTTGTCTGGGAAATCGACGTGTTTCACGGCGACAACGACGGCCTGGTGGTTGCCGAGATCGAAGTGCCCGACGAAGCGACGATATTCGAGCGGCCGCCGTGGGTCGCAGCGGAGGTGTCATCCGATTCGCGCTATTTCAACAGCAATCTTGCCGTCAATCCGTTCAGGAAATGGGGAGGCAGCCATGGCTGAGACCACTGCAAAAGCCGCCGCGCCTGCGATCGATATCCAGGCACTGCTCGACATGGACAAGATGAAACTGTCCTCGAAAATGCGCACGCCGCAGAGTGCCTCCGAGCGCTGGATGGAATATCTCGGTTTTCCGCTCGGCATCGCGGTGTTTCTGCTGATTTACTACGCACCGGCCGGCGCCGGGCTCAGTTCGTCGGCGCAGGCCGGCGCGGCCTGCTTTGCGCTGGCACTGGTGTGGTGGGTGATGGAACCGGTGCCGACCTATATGACCTCGCTTGTCCTGATGATCATGCTGGTCGTGCTGAACATCGCCAAGACCAATCCGGTGCTGGCGGTGCTCGGGCTGGACGTGATCTGGCTGAACATTCTCGCCTTCATCCTGAGCGCGATGCTGGTAAAAACACGGCTCGCCAAGCGCATGTCGCTGCTGCTGATCAAGAAGTTCGGCATGACGGCAGGCTGGGCTTTGCTCTCGTTCGTCATCATGCAACTGGTGCTGGGGCCGCTGATCCCGGCCACCGCCGCGCGCACGGTGATGACGCTGCCGCTGATGATCGTGGTCGCCGCCATTTACGGCGCGACCGAGGATCATCCGAACAATTTCGGCCGTTCGCTGTTCCTGTTGAACCTGTTCGGCATCAGCATTTTGTCTTCGACCGCGATGACCGGCAGTTCGGCCAACCTGCTGGCGGTCGGCTTCATCGAAACGCTCGGCGGCCACCGTGTGTATTACACCGACTGGATGTTCGCCAACGCGCCGGTGGCCATCATCGCCATGCTGGTTGCCTGGTTCATCGGGCCGCGTTTTGTTTTTCCGCTGAAGAAGGAAGAGCGCGTGCCGCAGGTGGCCGGCGGGCTCGACCTGGTCCGGCAGCAGCTTGCGACGATGGGTCCGCTTACCGGCGACGAAAAGCGTTGCATGGCGATTTTCGTGCTGGTGATTTTCCTGTGGGTGACCGACCGCTGGCATCAGCAGTGGTTCGGCGTCGATGTTACCGCGCCGATCGCGGCGATGATCGGCGTGGTCGTGGCCTTCATGCCGAAGTGGGGTCTGCTCAAATGGGATGATGCGGATATTCCCTGGCATGCGCTGATTTTCAGCGCCGGCGCCTATGCCGGCGGACTGGCGCTGGATGACACCGGCGCGGCCGAATGGGGCGTGCGGCAGTTGTTCGGCAACATGGATCTGAGCAAGGTTTCGTTCGGCACTGCCTACACCATCATCATCTGCATCATGATGTATTCGCACCTGCTGTCGACCTCGAAGACGGTGCGTTCGATCATCATGATCCCGATCGTCATCACGATGTCGCGCGCGCTCGGGTGGGATCCGGTCAGCCTTGCGCTGCCGGCAGCCTTCACCATCGACTGGGTGATCGGTCTGCCGATCAGCGGCAAGCCGAACATCATCCTGTATGCGACCGGCCAGTATTCGGTCACCGACAACTTCAAATACGGTTTCATCATGAGCACGATCGGCGTGATTCTGCTGGTGATTGCGGGCGCGACCTGGTTTCACTGGCTCGGCATAACGCCGTCTTTTGGAGCGATGCCATCATGAGGATACTCAATGCAATAGCACCGCTGATTTTTGCCGGGTTCGGTTTGGCTGCCTGCGCCGGCAGCGCCGCGGCGGCGGACGCCAAGGCGCCCGCGATGGCGGCAAAGGCACCGGCCGGTCCTGCCGTCAAACTGATCGAACAGCAATTGAAGCTTGCGGCGGACGGCAGCGCGATGCTGGCGGCGCATGTGCAAATCAGCGCTGCGGCCGCGGGGAAAATTGACTTGCCGAGTTCAGCGTGGGGCGAGGTGCAGGATTTTACGGTCGTCGAGGCGCCCGCCGACGCCAAACTCGATCTCGCGGCCAAAGGCCCAAACCCGCATTTGAGCGTGACCCTGCCGGCGGCGGCGGAATCGGTATCGTTGCGTTATTCCGCGAACATCCCTGCGCCCAAACCGCCAGCAACGGATGCGAAGGGCGGCGACGCCGCCAAGGCGGCCGAACCCGCCACGCGGTTCAAAGCATTCGCCCATCGTTTCATGAACGGTACGAACCTGCCGGTTGAGCGTTACCGGCTCGAAGTCATGTTTCCGCAGGGCTATGTCGTGCACAACGTGCCTGAGGCATTGCCGAAGGCCAAGGGCAGGGAAACCGTTTCGCGCGTTCGTCTGATTGAGAAGGACGGCTTGCAGGGGGCGGCGCTCGAGATCGCCGGACTCAAACTGGGCGACGTTACCAGCATGCGCATCGAATACGAGCCGGCGCAGAAGTCGCTCGCCGTATTCTGGTTCGGGCTTTTACTGAGCGTGCTGTATCTGGTGTTTTTTCGCGACGTGTTGCGCCCCAAAACGGCGGCGGACGCCGAAGACCATCATGCGCAGGACAGCCACAAGCAACATGAATAACGCCGCGCCAGCGCTTGCCGCAGGCAAACCGCCGGGGGCCGTCTTCACGCGGCGCGCTTGAGCGGGCGGCGGTGAAGGACAACGTGGGAACGCCTGAAATACTCGCCGCAGGCGCCGGCGACGGATTGATCATCGCCGCGCAGGGCCCGGTGGTCGATGTGCGTTTTGCGCAGGTACCGCCGCGCGGACAGGCGCTCGAGGTGCGAAACGGCAGCGGCCGCTGCGTGCTGGTGGTCTGCCAGCATCTCGAACCGGGCGTAGTGCGCTGCATTGCGCTGCACGCGGTGGCGGGTCTGCATCGCGGCATGCGCGTCAGCGATCTGGGCGCGTCGCTGCATGTTCCGGTGGATCCGGCCTGTCTCGGCCGCATGCTCAATGTGTTCGGCGAACCGCTCGACGGCGGACCGGCGTTGCCGGCCATTCCGTCGCGCGATATTTTTTCGGCGCCGCCGGCGATTTACGACACCCTGCCGCCGACGCGCATACTCGAAACCGGCATTAAGGTGATCGATCTGCTGTGCCCGTTCGTACGCGGCGGCAAGACCGGCCTGTTCGGCGGCGCGGGTGTGGGCAAAACCGTGCTGATGATGGAGTTCATGCGCGCGGTCAGCGCCACCATGCGGGGCGTGTCGGTGTTTGCCGGCATCGGCGAGCGCATGCGCGAAGGCCACGAACTGTGGCATGCAATGAAGGATGCCGGCGTGCTGCCGCGCGCGGTGCTGGTTTACGGCCAGATGGACGCCTCGCCCGGCGTGCGCTTTCACGTCGCCTTTTCGGCCTTGAGTTATGCCGAGTACCTGCGCGACAGCATGAAGGCCGAGGTGCTGCTGCTGATGGACAATATTTTCCGCTTCGTGCAGGCCGGCAGCGAAATTTCCGGTTTGCTCGGCCGCATGCCGGCGACGGTCGGTTACCAGCCGACGCTGGCGACCGAGGTGGCCTCGCTGCAGGAGCGTATCGTGTCGACCAAAACCGGCGCGATTACCGCGGTGCAGGCGGTTTACGTGCCGGCCGACGACATGTCCGATCCTGCGGTCGCCACCGTGCTCGGCCATCTCGACACGGTGATCATTCTGTCGCGCCAGCAGGTGGCCAAGGGCATCTATCCGGCGGTCGATCCCTTGCGCTCGAATACCCGCGTGATGGACCGTCAGGTGCTCGGCGAGCGTCACTACCGGGTCGCGCGCGCGGTGCGCGAGCATCTGTCGCGCTACCAGGAACTCGAAGACATCATTGCGATGCTGGGCATCGAGGAACTGTCGGTCGAAGATCGCCGCATCGTCGAACGCGCGCGCCGGCTGCAGCGGTATCTGACGCAGCCGTTTTTCGTCGTCGCCGGCCATACCGGCATAGCCGGTGCGCACGTCCCGCTCGAACAGACCATCGACGATTGCGAGCGCTTCATCGACGGCGCCTACGACCGCAGCAGCGAGGCGGACTGTTACATGCGCGGAGGCATGCCGCGGTGAGAACGTTCACGCTTACGGTCATGGACGGCGCGGCGGTCACGGTGTTCGAAAACATCACGCAGTGCATCGCCGCCGACGCCAGCGGCGCGTTCGGCATCATGGCCGATCACGAGCCGGCGGTGGCGGTGTTGCGCTACGGGCTGCTGCGGTTTTGCGACGCGGACGGCGTCTGGCGTTATGCCGCGATGCCGGGCGGCGTGCTGCGATTCGAGCGTAACCGTTTGTCGCTGATGACCGTGACCTGTTTCATCGGCGACGCGCGCGACGCGCTGGTCGGCCGCCTCGCGCAGGAGATCGCGCGCGCCGATTCCGAGGCGCGCACCTCGCGCAGCGCGCTCAACGAGATCGAGCACCTGATCATGCGGCGGCTCGCCGTGCTTGGCGATTCGTCGCCGGCGTGGGCGGGGCCATGAGCGACGCGCGCAAACTGGTCGAAGCAACCGGCCGCGATCTCGAACGCCTAGCCGAGCGCGAACGGCGTCCGGCCACGCTGGTCGGCATGCTGCTCTACGGCGGAACCCTGGGGCTGTTTTTCGTGGTGCCGATCATCGGCGGCGCCTATCTCGGGCGCTGGATCGACGCCCAGTTCGCCGGCTATTCGGTGCGCTGGACGGTGAGCCTGATCGTGCTCGGCATCGTCATCGGCATCATCAACGTGATGCATTTCATCCGGAGCCGGACATGAGCGGCGGCGGACTGGCGACGGCGGTGCTGTTCAGGCTCGGGCCGGTGGCTATCACCGAAACGGTGGCGACGACCTGGTGTGTCATGCTGGTGCTGATCGCGGCGGCATTTTTGATTTCGCGGCGGCTCGCCGCCGATCCCGGTCGCTGGCAGAGCGCCGCCGAGGGCGCACTGGTTGCCGTCGAAGCGGCAATCGCCGACGTGCTGCCGGCGCCGGCGGTGCGTCTGGTGCTGCCCTTCGTCGCCACGCTGTGGATATTCATACTCGCCGCCAATTTCGCCGGCTTGCTGCCGGGCGTCGATGCGCCGACCGGCGATCTGTCGCTGACGGCGGCGCTGGCGCTCACCGTATTCGCATCGACGCACTGGTTCGGCATTCAGGCCAAGGGGCTGCGCGGCCATCTGGCGCATTATCTCGAGCCCAGCCCGCTGCTGCTGCCGTTTCACATCCTCGGCGAATTCACGCGCACCATTGCTCTCGCGATCCGCCTGTTCGGCAACATGATGAGTCTGGAGATGACCGCATTGCTGGTGTTGCTGGTGGCGGGCTTTCTGGTGCCGGTGCCGATCCTGATGCTGCATGTGATCGAGGCGGTGGTGCAGGCTTATATCTTCGGCATGCTGGCGCTCATCTACATCGCCGGCGCGCTGGAAACCTCCGGCGCCGGGCCGGCTTCATCCCACCCGGAATCGACCTTACCCAAGGAGACGTCATGAACGATCTGCATCTATTCAGTCTGGCTTCCACCATCGTGTCCGGCGTGGTCATTGCGCTGGGCACGATGCTGCCGGCGCTCGCCATGGGGCGCGCGATTGCGGGCGCCCTCGACGCGCTGGCGCGCCAGCCCGAAGCGGAACGCACCATCACGCGCACGCTGTTCATCGGTCTGGCGATGATCGAATCGCTGGCGATCTACTGCCTCGTCATCGCGCTGGTCATTCTGTTCCGCAACCCGCTGCTCGAATATCTGCTGAAGTAGGCCGCCGGAGCGCATATGCAATTCGACTGGACCACGTTCGCGCTGGAGCTCGTCAATTTCTTCGTGCTCCTGTGGGTGCTCAAGCGGCTGTTCTATCGTCCGGTGATGGCCGCGCTCGATGCGCGCCAGCAGCGCCTGCACGCCGAGTCGGCGCATGCAGGCGAGTCGCTGCGCAGTGCGGAGTCACTCAAGCAACTGTACGAAGCACGGCTCGGCGAATGGAATCGCGAGCGCGAGGGCCGGCTGCGAGTGCTCGATGAAGAGATCGTGCGCGAGCGGCAGCGGCGGCTGGAGGCCGTGCAGGCGGCGCTGGCCGCGGAGGAGGAACGCGCGCGGGCGCGTGCCGGACTGGCTGCGTCTTCGCAGCAGGCAGCGCTGACGCGCAAAGCGACGCAGCAGGCCTATGCAGCGGCGGCGGCGATGTTGCGGCGGCTGGCGTGCCCTGCGCTGACCGCCCGTATTGCGACGGTATTTGTCGAGGATCTGGCGGCGCTGGCCGGGGCCGAACTTGCGGCCCTGCGCAACGCCGCTGCACGCCTTGACGGCGATGCGGTGGAAGTGACGAGCGCGCACGAACTCGATGCGGCCACGCGCGAGGCGATTGCGACGGCGCTGTCGCGGGCTACCGGCGTCACGCTCGTCGTCAGCTACAAGACGCATCCCGAATTGCTTGCCGGATTGCGCGCAGTCGTCGGCGAATGTCTGCTGCAGGCCAGTCTCGATGATGAACTGGCCCTGTTCAGGGAGCACGACGCGCGTGCCTGACAGGGTCACCACCGGCAGCGATTATCGCTTTGGCCTGCGCCTCGCCGAGCGCGGCATTGTCGTCGGCGTCAGCGACGGTATCGCCTGGATCCGCGGTTTGCCGACCGCGCGGCTCGACGAATTGATCGCCTGCGAGGACGGCAGCACCGGGCTGGTGTTTCAACTCGGTCGCGAAGTGATCGGTGCCATCATCCTGTCGCAAACGCATGCGCTTACCGCAGGCATGGCGGTGAGGCATTCCGGCCGCCGCCTCGAAATCGGCGTCGGCGACGTTTTGCTCGGGCGCGTGGTGGATCCGCTGGGCGCGCCGCTCGACGGCATGCCGCAACCCGTGTTCGATGCGTTCGGCGCGCTCGAAACCGCTGCGCCCGGCATCATGGAGCGCGATTTTGTCTCGGCACCGCTCTACACCGGTTGCAAGGTGGTCGATGCGCTGATTCCGGTCGGCAAGGGTCAGCGTCAGTTGATCATCGGGGATGACGGTACCGGCAAGAGTGCGCTCGCGCTCGATACCATCATCAATCAGCGCGGCCGCAACGTTCTGTGCGTGCTGGTGCTGGTCGGACAGACGCGCTCCTCGGTGGCCGGCGCGATCGAGGCGTTGCAGAAGGCCGGCGCGCTCGAATACACGGCGGTGATCGTGGCCGAGGCCAATGCGCTGCCCGGTTTTCGCTATCTTGCGCCGTTCGCCGGCTGCGCGATCGCCGAGCACTGGATGCGCCACGGGCGCGATACGCTGGTGGTTTATGACGACCTGACGCGTCACGCGCAGGCCTATCGCGAACTCTCGCTGCTGTTGCACCGGCCGCCCGGACGCGAGGCCTTTCCGGGCGATATTTTCTATCTGCACTCGCGCCTGCTCGAACGCTCGACCATCCTCTCGGCCGCCTGTGGCGGCGGCAGCATGACCGCATTGCCGATCGTCGAAACCGAGCAGGGCGAGATCGCCGCCTATATTCCGACCAATCTGATTTCGATCACCGACGGCCAGATTTATTTCGACAGCCGGCTGTTTGCCGCCGGCATTTTTCCGGCAATCGATGTCGGTCGTTCGGTTTCGCGCATCGGCGGCAACGCGCAGCATCCGGCGATCAAGGCGGCCGCCGGCCGCATCAGGCTCGACTATCTGCAGTTTCTGGAACTCGAATTGTTCGCGCGTTTCGGCACCCGGCTCGAAGCCGAGGCCGAGCAGCGCCTGCGCCGCGGCCGACTGCTGCGCGAGGCGCTCAAGCAGGACCGCTTTGCGCCGGTACCGGAACGCGCCCAGCTGGCCTGGCTGCTGGCGTATTCCGCGCAGATGCTCGATGCGCTGGCGCCGGCGAAGGTGCCGGCGGTACTGGCCTCGTTGCTGAAGGAAGTCGATGCGCGTGGACCCGCGCTCGATGCGTCGCGAGATGCGTGGCTGGCGGCATTGCGCGAAATGCTGGCGGGTATTGTTGCATGAAACGCCGTGAAATCGGCGCGCGCCTGGAATTGTTCGACGATCTGGCCGGCGTGCTCAATGTCATGCGCAGTTTCGCCCTGACCGAGCTGAACCGCGTCGGTCGCCGTGCGCGCGCGCAGTTACAACTGGTCGAGGCGCTCGACGCAACTTACGCTTGTCTCGCGCCGCCGCCGGCACTGCCTGCCGTTGCAGGCGGCGACCTCTGGATTCTGTTCGGCGCTGCGCGCGGTTTCTGCGGCGGCTTCGACGAGGATGTGCAGCAGGCATGGCTGGCCGCGCGCGGTGCCGCGGCGCCGACGCCGATTGTGGTCGGCGAACGGCTGGCCGCCCGCCTGGCGGAGGCGCAGCGCGGGATTGTGCTGCCGGCGGCGAATGGCGCGGCGGAGGCGCCGGCGGTGATCGACCGCATACTCGCGGCGCTGGCTGCGACGCCGGCTTCGCCCGATACGACAACCGGGCTGGTCGCCTGTTTTCGCGACGAGAACGGTGCGCGCGTGCAACGGGTGCTGCCGTGGCCGGTGCCGCGCGCTGCTGCCGCCGCGACCAAGCCCGTGCTGAACGAAGCGCCGGCGGTGGTTGCCGCTGGCGTATTGCGCCATTGCGTATACCATGCCTTGCTGGGTGTGCTGTTAAGCTCGATCCAGTGCGAGAACCATTTGCGGCTGATGCAGATGGAGCGCGCGCTCAGCCATCTGGAAAAAAGCATGGAACAGCTGCGGTTGAGAAAGAACCGCCTGCGGCAGGAAGAGATCATCGGCGAGATCGAGGGCATGATGTGGAACGATCACGATTGGGCCGGCGCATGAACCCGGACATCCGGTCGGCATGCGATTGCGCGGCGCTTAGGCGGGAGGGGCAGGCATGATTGCGGAACTGTATAAATGGCTCTCGCCCGAAGTGGTGAATATCCTGCTCGTGCTCTTTTTGTCCTTTCTGATCGGGCTGGAACGCGAGGAGCGCAAGGCCGGCGCCGAAAAGTTCGCTTTCGGCGGCGTGCGCACCTTTCCGCTGATCGGCCTCGTTGGCTATGCGATGGCATTTTTGTCCGGCGAACAGCTGGTGCCGCTGGCCTTGGGCCTTGTTGCGGTCGCGCTATTCCTGTCGATTTCTTATTGGCACAAGCTCGTCACCGGCGGATTTGCCGGGGTCACCTCGGAAATGGCCGGGCTCATCACCTATCTGATCGGCGCGCTGGTTTTTCACCAGTTTTTCTGGGTCGCCACCGCGCTCGGCGTTGCCACCATGCTGCTGCTCGAAATGAAGGGTGGGCTCGAAGGCCTGACCAAACGCATCGCGCCGGACGATATATTCACCTTCACCAAATTTCTGCTGCTGAGCGCGGTGATCCTGCCGATACTGCCCAACGAGCAATTCACCCAGTTCCAGATCAATCCGTTCAAGACCTGGCTCGTCGTCGTCGCGGTCAGCGCGGTGTCCTATGGCAGCTATGTGATCCAGACAATGTCGAAGGGGCAGGGCGGCGTGATGCTGGCCGCCGTTCTCGGCGGCGCCTATTCGTCAACCATGACCACGGTGGTGCTCGCGCGCAAATCGGCCGGCGAAAACCATCCCTATCTGTTTTCCGGCGGAATTCTCGTCGCCTCGGGCGTCATGTATCTGCGGCTGGCGGTGCTGCTGGCGCTGTTCAACCATGACCTGATGAATCTGCTGGCACCTTCATTCATCGTCATCGGCCTGCTGGCGATTTGCACCGGCTGGTTCTGGTCGCGCCGTGCTGATGAAGGCGCCGCGGCAGTCACCGAGAAAATCGAATCGCCGAATCCGCTCGAACTGCGTGCCGCGCTGCTGTTCGCCGTGCTGTTTCTGGCGATGCTGATCGCCACCCATCTGGCGGTGGTCTACCTCGGTCAGGCCGGCGTTTATACGCTCGCGGCCATCATGGGCGTGACCGACGTCGATCCCTTTATCATGGGCATGACGCAGGCCGCGGGCGATTCGACGCCGCTGCATGTGGCGGCCGTCGGCATCCTTGTTGCTGCCGCCAGCAACAACCTCGTCAAGGGCGCCTACGCGTACTTTCTGGCGCCGCGCCGCACCGGCATCGCGAGCGCGTTGTTTCTGGGCGGGCTTGCGGTGCTGGGACTCATGCCTCTGCTCTGGTAAGCAGTCTGCTTCGCGCGCGCAGGCAGACGTCCGCGCTGGTCTCGCGAGGGATGATCCGCTACCATACGGCGGTGGTTCGACCCGGAGGAGAACGGATGAAACTGCAATTGTTCTACGCGCCGCAGACCTGCGCGACGGTGCCCTACATCACGCTGACCGAGGCCGGCGCCGATTTTGAGGTGATCGACGTCAATTCGCGCAGCGGTGATCTGAAGAAACCGGCGTTTCTAAAGCTTAATCCCAAGCACAAGGTACCGGTGCTGGTCATCGACGGCGAGCCGCTGACCGAAAATGTCGCGATCCAGATCTGGATCGCGCGCGCGTTTCCGCAGGCGCGTTTGCTCACTGCCGATCCGAAAACGGAAATCAAGGCGATCTCGCTGATGGCGTGGTGCGCCTCGGGCATTCATCCGCATCTGACGCCGAATGCGCGGCCCGGCAATTACTGCGATTTGCCGGGATCCGAGGAGTCGGTCAAACGCGTCGCCAACGCGATGCTGTTCGAAGACCTGAAGATCGCCGATGAAATGCTCGCCGGGCGCGACTGGTTCTTCGACCATTTCACCGCGGTGGATGCGTATTTTTACTGGTGCTTCATGCGCGCGATTTCGTTCAAGCTCGATCTTGCGGCGTTTCCGCATTGCCACGCGCATCAGGCGCGCATGCTGGCGCGCACCAGCGTGCAGAAACTTGTCGCGCACCAGAAAACGGTGATGGCGGCGTTCGCTGCTGCTTCCTAGCCGGGAAATGTTGTAACAGCGTGAGCGCACGCCGGCGCAGCGAACGACTCGCAGGCGCGCCGCGTTCAGTCGGCGCGCGCGTTGGCGGCTCTGACCACGGTCGCCCATTTCGCCACTTCGCTTTTGATGAAGGCGGCGAGCGCCGGCGGCGTCTTGGTCGCGGCGGTGAAGCCCTGGCGGCGCAATTGCTCGATGACTTCGGGATTGCGTACCACACGGTCGGTCTCGACATTGAGGCGCTCGACAATGGTCTGCGGCGTGCCCGCCGGCACCATCAATGCATTCCACAAGGCCGCCTCGAATCCGGGCAGACCCGATTCGGCAATGGTCGGCAATTGCGGCACGATGGAAACGCGCTGCAGGCTGGCGACCGCGATGCCGCGCAGGCGTCCGCTGTTCACATGCGGCAACAGGCTGGTCAGGCTGCTGAACATCACCTGCACCTGGCCGGAAATGACTTCGTTGACGCCGCCGCCGGCGCCCTTGTAGGTGATGTGGACAAGATCGACGCCGGCCGCCGTTTTGAACAGTTCCATCGTCAGATGGCCTGATGAACCGCTGCCGCCGGAGGCATAGTTCAACTGTCCGGGTTTGGCTTTGGCCAGCGCAATCAGCTCCTGTGCCGTATTCACCGGCAGCGATGGCGTGACCGTCAGCAGCACCGGCGTTGAACCGATGAAACTCACCGGCGTGAAATCGCGCACGAGGTCGTAACGCGACTGGCGATAGAGACTCATGTTGCTGGCATGCGTGTTGGTGCCGAGCACGATGGTGTAACCGTCCGCCGGCGCATGCGCGCCGAGCTCGGCGCCGAGGTTGCCGCCGGCGCCGGGACGGTTGTCGATCACGATCGGGCTGCCGAGGGTTTCGCTGAGAGGCCGGGCGACAATGCGCGCGACCAGATCGGCGTTGCCGCCGACGGCGTAGGACACGACAAAGCGGATCGCCTTGTCGGGATAACGCGCCGGTTCGGCGGACGCGGCATTGGCGGCGATCGATGCCGCGAGCACTGCGGGCAGCACGGCGATTGAGCGTTTCATGCGCGATCAGTGCGTTGTTTTACGTCTGACGTTTACAGCCGTGGCGTCGATGATCTCGCCGATGTCGGCAATGGTATCGAGACGCCACAGCTTGTCGAGGAGCACGCCGGCCTTGTTGCCATCCAGCACGTCCGCGCTGAGGCTGCGAAACTTGGTTTCGACCTCGGCATCGCTTAGCGGGTTGAGACTATGGCCCTTGAAATAATCTACAGCTTCGCAGTATCGCGTCCCGCTGCAGCTTTCGATTTCGATGCGGCAGGGCCAGCGCGCCGGATAGGCGGCGCTGAATTCCGGATTTTCGCGGATGACGATTTTCTGCATCAGCGCGCGCAGCGCCGGATCGTTGATGCGTTGCGGTTTGAAACTGTCGGCGGTTAACTCGCCGTCGAGCAGCACGGCCGCGACCAGCCAGACGATGCTGTGGTCCGCCGTTTCGCGCGTTTGCGGATGCCACAGCGAGGCGGCGCGCTCATTGTCTGAATAGCGGCGCGCAACCCAATAACTGTCGATGGTGACCGTCTTGATGTCATCGGCGGCGACGCGGCCAAACAATTTGAGCGCCACCGCGACCGGACTTTGCGCGTGCACCACCGCCGGATAAAACTTGAGATGCGTTTCGGCAATGCGATACGGTCCGCCCTGACCGCCGAAGGGCGCCCACTCGAAGGCGCCAAGCACGCGCTGCAGCCCCCAGCGTCCTTCGATGGTGTTCTGCGGTCCGGTAATGCCGGCGCGAGCGAGCATGGCGGCGAACACGCCGTTGCGTGCCGCGTTGGCGGCGGCGCAGCCTTTCCACATCGACAACTCGCCGAGACGCGTCTGCGCGAGCGGCAGATTGGGCGTGATGGCGAGGGCGAGCGCGTGCGCGGTGCATTCGGCATCGAGGCCGAAGGCGTGCGCGCAGCCCAGCGCGCTGCCGACGGTATCGAAGAACACATTGTCCCAGCCCTGCTCGCGCGTCATCACGTCGGCGAAATTGCAGGCCGCTTCGTAAGCGGCGACGACGGCGGTGATCAGCTGTCGCCCGCCCGCGCGGGCGCTTTCGGCGGCGGCGAGCACCGCGGGGATGGTGTCGCTCGGATGGCAGCTCGAGCCGGCGAGGTACGAATCATTGAAATCCTGCGCCCGAACCATCGTGCCGTTGGCGAAAGCGGCAAGTTCGGGCGTCGAGGCATCCAGCGAGCCGATCACGCGGGCGGGCGGTTCGCCGCGCGCGGAGCGTGCCAGCGCGCGCGCGATGACGCAGGGTTCGTCGGCGTAGGCGCCGAGCGCGCAGCCGATCGCGTCGATCAGTTTGCGTTTGGTTTCGTGCACTACCGCCGGCGGCAGATCGTCGTAGTGCAGATTCGCGGCGTAGCGGCCGAGGGCGGCAACGTGATTATCCGGGGGCATCGTGAATTTCGCGGTGCTGCGGCACCGTCGCTGTTGATTCGAGTGCGCACACTTTAGCACTACGGCGCGCGGCGCGACGGCGGATGCCGCAGGCGGCAAACACCGTTACAATCCGCGCTGAACGGTGCGATCAACGCGGAGACAATAATAATGAGCAGTGACATCACGGCAACGCTGGCGGAATTCGCCGTCGGCCTCAAATACGAAGATATTCCGGAGCGCGTGCGCGAGAACTGCCGCGTGCTGCTGCTCGATACGCTGGCCTGCGCGGTCGCCGGCCATCTTGGCGAAGAGACGCCGCAGATTGCTGCGATGACGTCGGCGCTGGGCCAATCGAAGGAGAGCAGCATCATCGGCGGCGGCCAATCGACGCTGGCCGGCGCGACGATGCTCAACGGTTTTCTCATCACGGCGGTCACGATGTGCGATGTGCATCGCTCCACGCTGACTCACATCACGCCGGAAGTGATGCCGCCTGCGCTGGCAATCGCCGAGCGCGACGGGTTGTCGGGACGTGAATTGCTGACGGCGCTGGTCGCCGGTTGCGAGGTGACGACGCGCATCGGCATCAGCCTCGATTCGAAGGAGTTTCGCAAACGCGGCTGGCATGGCCCCGGCGTGGTCGGTCCGTTCGGCTCGGCGGCGGCGGTGGGGCGTTTGCGCAGGTTCGATGCCGAAACCATGGCGCGCGCCTTCGGGCTTGCCGGCAGCCAGTCGGCCGGCACCTTTGCTGCATGGGGCACGCCGACGGTGAAGTTCCATCAGTGCCGCGGCGCGCTGTCGGGATTGATGGCGGCGTTGCTGGCCGAACAGAAATTCGTCGCCACGCGCGAATTTCTCACCGCGCCAGACGGCGGCCTCTACAGCACCTATACCAGCGGCGGACGTCCGCAGGAGGCGGTCGCCGCGCTCGGTCAGCGCTGGGAGATGGAGCAAATTGCGCTGCGGTTGTGGCCGTCGGCATCGACCATTCAGGGCATGATCACGGCGATGTTCGATCTTGTTGAGAAAAACCAGCTCAAACCGGCGGCGGTGAAAAAAATCCGCGTCGCCATGGGCAAGACGGCGGTCGATCTGCACGGCATCTTTCCGCAATACAAAGCCAAGTTCGAGGCGTTGCTGTCCACGCATTACGCGGCAGCGGCGATTCTGCACGATCGCGAACTGTCGCTCACCCAATTCGAACCGGCGCGTTATGCCGATCCGGTGTTGCGCCGTTTTGCCGCGGAGCAGGTTGAAATGGTGGTTGATACTTCGCTGAGCGGTGTGCAGGCGGTGGTCGAAGCCGAAACCACCGACGGCCGCACCCTGAGCGAACGCTGCGAATATCCGCTGGGTTCGTCCGAACGGCCGCTGACGCGCGCGCAGGTCGAAAACAAGTTCCGCAGCTATGCCAGGTCGCGCTTGCCGGCGGCGCGCATCGAACAGGTCGTTGCCGCCGTGGGCGCAATCGAAAACCTGGGCTCGGTGGCGGAATTGATGACGCTGCTGCGCGCCTGATCACAAGGTCCGGCGATAGAACCGGGCGGGCGGAGGAGAAGCATGTTCATCGCGGACGCACAGGCGCACATCTGGGCGGCGAATTCGCCGGCGCGGCCGTGGGTCGCGGGCCGCGTGCCGCATCGCGCGACAGCGCTGGCGGCGGAGGAATTGCTGCAATTGATCGACGCCGCCGGGGTCGCGCGCTGCGTGTTGATTCCGCCATCGTGGGACGGCGAACGCAACGATCTCGTGCTGGCGGCGGCGCAGCGCTATCCCGATCGCTTTGCGGCGATGGGCCGCTTCGATCCCGAAGCACCGGATGCGGCGCAACGCATTGCAACCTGGAATGATCAACCGGGCATGCGCGGCTTTCGCATCAGCTTCAGCCTGCCGCGCTGGTCGGCCGCGCTCGAGGAACAGCGTGTGGACTGGTTGTGGCGGGCGGCCGAGGCGGCCGGTGTGCGCATTGCGCTGATGGTGAATCAGGCGCAACTCGCGCTGGTCGATGCGGTTGCCGCGCGCTATCCGGGTTTGAAACTCGTCATCTGTCATCTTGCGCTGCCGACCGACGAAAAAGACGACGTCGCGTTCCGCCATTTCGACAACATACTGCCGCTGGCGAAGCGCGCCAATGTGATGGTGAAGGTGAGTGCGCTGCCGGCCTACACCAGCGCACCGTATCCGTTTCTGCCGCTGCATCCGTACATCCGCCGCATTTACGATGCGTTCGGACCGCGCCGCATGTTCTGGGGCACCGATCTCGCGCGCATGCCCTGCACTTATGCGCAGGCGATCGCGCTGTTCACCGAAGAATTGCCCTGGCTCAGCGCCGATGACAAGGCGTGGATCATGGGCCGCGGATTGTGCGAATGGCTGGGTTGGCCCTGCGCTGCAACCGCGCCGATGGTCCGCGCATGAAAGCGCCGCCGCGCGCAGCGCCGGTCGCGCTGGCCGTTCTGCTCCTGCCCTGTGTACCGGCGGGGGCCCAAAGCTATCCCGACCGTTTGACGCATTACATCGTTCCCGGTTCGCCTGCGAGCGGTGCCGACGTGCTGGGTCGCATCGTCGCCAACGGTCTGACGCAGTTATCCGGCCAGCAGGTGGTGGTCGAGAACCGCAGCGGCGCCGGCGGCAACATCGGCGCGGAATTGGCGGCGCGCGCGGCGGCCGACGGCTACACCGTGCTGCAAGTCAGCATGACGCATGCATTGAATGTCAGCCTTTATCGCAAGCTTGGTTACGATCTGCTGCGCGATTTTGCGCCGGTCACCCAGCTTGCAACCTCGCCCTCGATGGTGGTGGTGCATCCGTCGTTGCCGGTGAAATCGGTTGGCGAATTGATCAAACTGGCCAAGGCGCGTCCCGGCGCCATCAACTACGCGTCTGCCGGCACCGGCACGCCGACGTTTCTGGCGGCCGAGTTGTTCAAGGGGCATGCAGGCATCGACATGGTTCACGTCCCGTACAAGGGCGGCGGCGAGGCGATGACCTCGGTGATCTCCGGCGAAACCTCGGTTTACTTTGCTTCGGCCGGCATCGCGCTGCCGTTCGTCAGGCAGGGCAGCCTGCGCGCGCTGGCGGTGACCTCGACGCAGCGCTTGCCGTTTCTGCCGGCGGTGCCGACCGTTGCGGAGCAGGGACTGCCGCAATATCAGTCCGGCAATTGGTATGGGCTGATGGTGCCGGCAAAAACACCGCGCGAGTTGATTGCGCGCATGCGCGATGGTGTTGCTGCGGCGCTCGCCGAGCCCGCTGTGAAGAAACGCCTCGGTGAAATCGCCTGTGTGGCGGTCGCCGACCGGCCGGAGGAATTCGCGGCATTTCTCAAAGCGGAAATCGGCGGCATGGAAAAACTGGTGCGTCAATTCAATCTGAGAGCGGACGGATGATCAATACACAGGGACGGAAGACGATGAAAAACGCAAGTGTACTGACGGCAGTTCTGTTGATAGCGGCCATGCAATCCACTTTCGTTGCCGCACCGGCGGCGAAGGATTATCCGTCGAAGGTCATCCGCATCGTGGTGCCGTACGGCCCCGGCGCGGGGCCCGATGTGGTTGGCCGCCTGATTGCCGAAAAAATGGGTCCTTCGCTCGGCGCAAATCTCGTGTTCGAGAATCGCGGCGGCGGCGGCGGCATGCTCGGCACCGAAGTCGTTGCCAAGAGCGCGCCCGACGGCTACACGCTGTTGCTGCAGACCGCGGCGTATGCGACCTATCCGTATTTCTTCAAGAACCTGCCGTACGATTCGGCGAAGGACCTGATTCCGGTCACGCTTGCCGCGAAAAACGTCGGCTACGTATTGGTGGTCAATCCGAGCCTGCCCGCGCGCAATGTGCGCGAACTGGTGGCGATGGCGAAAGCCAATCCGTCGAAACTGAATTACGGAACGGCCGGCGTCGGCAGCGTCATGCAGATGGCGGCTGAACTGTTTGCCTACATGGCGGAAATCAAATTGACGCCTGTGCATTACACCGGCGTGCCGGCGGCCCTGAGCGATACGATATCCGGGCAGATCGAAATGGGGTTTCCCGCAGCGCCGTCGGCACTGCCGTTCATGCAGGCCGGGCGCCTGCGCGTGCTCGCGATCACGGCCGACACGCGCTGGAAAAAAATGGCTGATACGTCGACGCTGGCCGAGGCCGGCATCAAGGGCTACAAATACGTCGGCTGGTACGGTTTCTGGCTGCCGGCGGGCACGCCCGCAGAATACGTGGCGCGCATTCAGGCCGAGGTGGCCAAGGCGGTGAAGGATCCGCAGTTGCGCCAGCGGCTCGAAGAGCAGGGCCTCGAAGGCGTCGGTTCCAGTCCGCAGGAATTCGCCAAAATCATCGACGAGGAATTCGCGCTGAACAAAAAGCTGACGGCGGCGATGAAAATCGTGCCGCAGTAAGGCATTCGTGGCGCAGGCACCTCGTCTGCGGGCGGTAATATTGCAGACGAGGATCTCCGGAATGCGCTGCGCTCCTTCCGGGCTTGTCATGGATTCCCGCCGTCGCGGGCATGACGCTCAGCTTGCGTGGCGTATAAATTCGAGCGTTTCTTCCGCGCAGCGATCTGCATCGCTGGCGGCGACATGATACGAATTGCCGGGCAATACCAGCAATCTTGAGTGCGGGATCGTCTGCTGCCAGGCGCGTGTCGCTTCGACCGAGCCGAGCGCGCTGCCTTCGGTGGTAATGACCAGCGTCGGGCATTGGATTTTCAGCAGATCGGCCGTGATGTCGGCCTTTGGAATGTTGCGCACGAAACAGATCTGGCTCGACACCGGCGTTTTCGCCATCAACTGTATCCACCATTCGACGCCTGCTGCCGGGAAACCGCTGCCGAGGCGCCCGGCCATCGAACGACGCGCCCAACCCTCGATGCCATCGCGTTCGATTTCGGCGCAGAGCGATTCGACGCGCGCGGCGACGTCGTACACGGGCGGCGGTGTGCCGATGACTGTCAATGTGGTGATGCGTTCGGGAAAGCGCGCGGCGAAGCGGCGCGCGATGAAGCCGGCGATCTTGGCGCCGACGAGATGCACGCGATCGATGTGCAGCGCATCGAGCAGGCGGATGAAATCGTCGATCACCACATCGATGGTCCACGCGAAGTCGCGCGCCACCGGCGTCGAGCGGCCGTAACCGCGCATGTCCGGGCGCAGCACGCGGAACTCGCGCGCAAGATGCGGCACCCAGCCGAACCACGATGCACCGCTTTCGCAATTGCCGTGCAGCAGCATGACGGTCTCCGCCGGCCGCCACGGATCCGTGAAATCGTCGATTTCGTAGTGCATGTTCAGATCGGCGCTGAGGTGTATGGATGCCATCGAAATTTCTTTATTTATTGGTTTTTAAGCGTGGCGCAGGCGACTCGCCTGCACTACAACGGCAGCAGTCGCGCTCGTAACAACGTTCGCGCAGCATACGACATGAAGCATTCTGCGGCAAAGCGTGCTTGACGCGAAGAGTTAGGGATAATAGATTCGGACGCTATGGTTCAGTCTCTGCTTTTCCTGCGTTACCGCTCCCGTTGCCTCGCAAACTGCTCGCTTGCTCTCGTGCTGGCTGCTTGTTACGCTGGCGCAATCGCCGTCGACAGCTATCCGGTCAAACCGATCCGTCTGGTGCATGGTTATCCCGGCAGTTCCTCCGAGATCAATGCGCGCCACATTGCGCAGCGCCTCACCGATATGTTCGGGCAGCAGGTGATCGTCGAAGGCAAGCCGGGCGCAACCGGCGCGATTGCCGCCGATTTTGTTGCGAAAAGCGCGCCCGATGGCTACACCCTGTTGTTGAGCCCGAGTTCGGTGCTCGGCAGCACGCCGCATCTGCGCAAGGTACCGTTCAATACGCTGCGTGACTTCACGCCGGTGGCGCCGGTGGCGGTGTTTTCTTTTTTGCTGGTGGCGCACCCGAGCGTGCCGGTGAAGACGGCGCGCGACCTCATCGCGTTGGCGAAATCGCGCAAACCCGCCATGACCTACAGCACCACCGGCGTCGGCAGCGCCTATCATCTCGCCACCGTCATGTTCGCGCAGCAGGCCGGCATTGAACTGTTGCATGTGCCGTACGGGACCAGCGGTTCGTCGGCGATGGTTGATCTTGTCGCCGGCCGCACTGACCTGGGCATGAACAGCCCGGTGTTTCTGCTGCCGATGGTGCGCGCCGGAAAATTGCGCGCAATCGGACTCACCGGCGCGCATCGCCTTGCCTCGGCGCCGGAGATTCCGACCATCGCCGAGAGCGGTTTGCCCGGATTCGACATCGCCGGTTGGCAGGGCATACTCGCGCCCGCCGGCACACCGCGCGAGATCGTGATGCAGTTGAACGCCGCGCTGCAGAAAATTCTCGCCACCGCCGAGATCAAGCGCATCTGGGAGGAGGCCGGCCTTGAAGTCGTCTTTGCGACGCCGGAGCAATTCAATTCCACGCTGCGCGCCGATTACGAGCGTTACGGCCACCTGATCCAGAAAATCGGCGCCAACATCGAACAGTAGGGGTTATTCAATGCAATCCGGAACCCTGATTTTTCCCGTGCTCGAACGCCTGGTCTACGGCGAGCCGGCAGCACCGGCGGTCGCCGCCGAGGCGGCACGCCGCGGTGCCCGCCGCGTGTTCGTGATGGCCAGCGGCACGCTCAATCGCAAAACCGACGAGGTGGCGCGCTTGCGCGTAGCGCTCGGCGCACGCTGCGTCGGCGTATTTGACCGCATGCCGTCGTTTACGCCGAGACAGGCGGTGCTCGATGCGGCGGCGGAAGCGCGTGCGGCAGCCGCTGATCTTGTCGTCACTTTCGGCGGCGGTTCGGTCACCGACGGCGGCAAGATGGTGCGCCTGTGTCTGCAGAACAACGTCACCGATCTCGACGGCTTCGATGCCTTCCGCTCGGTAACGCTCGCCGACGGCACGCGCACCGTGCCCAAGTTTGAAGGCCCGAAGATCGCGCAGATCGCGGTGGCGACAACGCTGGCGGGCGGCGAATTCAACAATCAGGCCGGTTGCACCGACCTCCGGGTGCAGATTAAGCACGGTTACCGTCACGCCGATTTGATGCCGCGCACCGTGGTGCTCGATCCGGCGCCGTCGGTGCATGCGCCCTTGCAGGTCTGGCTGTCGACCGGCATGCGCGCGGTCGATCACGCGGTCGAAGGCATTTGTTCGCAGTTCGCGCATCCGGGCGGCGACGCCAGTTTCATTCATGCGCTGAAGCTGTTGAGCCGCGGCCTGCGCGCCGTCAAACGCGAGCCGGGAAACCTCCATGCGCGTCTCGATTGCGCGATGGGCGTGTGGCTGTCGATGGCGGGGCGCCAGGGCCGCGCGCAGATGGGCGCCAGTCACGCGCTCGGTCATGTGCTGGGTGGCAGTTACGAAGTGCCGCAGGGCGATGCGTCGTCGATCGTGCTGCCGCATGTGCTGCGTTTCAATCGCGTGGTCAATGCCGCGCAGCAGCGCACTGTCGCCGAATCGATGGGCTTTCCGAATGATGATGCGGCCGATGTGGTGGCAGCACTTGCTTTAGACATTGGCACGCCGCGCCGGTTGTCGGAAGTCGGCATCGAACGCGCGCAGTTCGCGGCAATTGCTGATCACGCGATGCACGAAAGCTGGCTGCATTCGAATCCGCGGCCGATTACCGATGCCGCGCAGATCATGGACATACTCAACGCCGCGGCCTAGTTGCTTTTACAAATTATTTAGCACGTTCCCTCTCCCCTTGAGGGAGAGGGACAGGGTGAGGGGTAAGCCAGCCGATTCACCCTCACCCCAACCCTCTCCCGTCAAGGGAGAGGGAGCATAAGGTGAACACGTTTTCTGAAGTTGGATTCATTATTTAGGGAAATTGAATGTTGCGCGTTGGTATTGTCGGCATGGGTTCATGGGGCCAGGCGCTGGTCGAAAGTGTGCAGGGCAAGAGCGAGCTTCTGCACTTCACCGCCGGCCACACGCGTACCGCGGCGAAGGCCGTCGCCTTCTGCAGCAAAAACAATCTGCGTCAGGCCGCGAGCTACGAAGCGATGCTCGCCGATCCGGACATCGATGCCGTGCTGCTCGCCACGCCGAACAGCCTGCACTCGCAGCAGGTGGTGCAGGCCGCCGCCGCCGGCAAACATGTGTTCTGCGAGAAACCGTTTACGTTGAATGCCGCAGCCGCACACACCGCGATTGATGCGGCGCGCCGCGCCGGTATTGTGCTCGGCGTCGGCTTCAACCGCCGCTTTCATCCGTCGATTGTTGAATTGCGCAATCGCGTGCGCGCCGGGCGCTTCGGCGTCATCGGCAGCATTGTTGCCGAATTGACCGCGACCACCGGCTTCTATCGCGCGGCCGATTCCTGGCGCTGGAGCGCGGACGAGGAGCCGGCCGGCGCGATGGCCGGCATCGGCGTGCATCTGGTCGATGCGATGATCGATCTGGTCGGGCCGGTGAAAAGCGTGATGTGCACGGCGGCGCAACGCGCCGTCGAGCGCGGCGAAGATACGACCAGCCTGTTGTTGACGTTTGAAAGCGGCGTCAGTGGACTGGCGTTCGGTTCGATCGCGGCGACGCGCAACTTTCGCCTCGCCGTCTACGGCTCGCAGGCGTTTGCTGAAGTGCTGACGCCGACCATGGACAGTTTCCGTTTTCTGCCGACGGTGCAGGGCAAGGCCAGCCATCTGGCCGAAGTGCCGCAGCCGGAGTCGCTGGAATTCCGCGGCGCCAACACGGCGCGTCTCGAACTGGAGCAATTCGCGCGCAGCATCGCGGCGGGTGAGGCCTTCCCGATTCCGCTTGAAGAGGTCTATCACGGCGTGTGTGTGTTCGAGGCCGCCGTCAAGTCGGCGGCGAGCGGATTACCGGTGGCCGTGGAAACAATGGACAGAAGCTGACCGGATTCCCTAAACTTGGGGTCTGCATTCCCGCCGCGCGGCATTCGCCGCCGGTATCAAACAAAAAACGGAAACCAACAATGGATTTTTCGCTGAACGAGGAGCAACGCGCGTGGCAAATGAAGGCGCGCAAATACGCCGCCGAACACGTCCGGCCACTGTCGCTGAAACGCGAACAGATTGCCGATCCGAAAGAAACCTGGGACTGGGACCTGATTCGCAAGGGTTCGGAGCAGGGCTTTCGTACGCTGGTGGTGCCGAAAAAATATGGCGGCCATGAAGTCGATTTCGTGACGCAGGCGCTGGTGATGGCGGAACTGGCCAAAGCCGACAGCGCAATCTCGAAGGCCTTCAGCCAGAACTGGAAGTGGAGCCATCTGATCTCGGCGGCCTGCAACGACGATCAGAAAGAGCGTTTTCTCAAACCCTTCGTTGCCGATCATTCCTTTGTGATCGGTTCGGCCAGCACCGAGCCGAATTCCGGTTCGGACAACCGTTATCCGCCCGCCGGCAGCAAGTTCGGTTACCGCCTCAAGGCCGAGCGCGAGGGCGACGACTGGATCCTCAACGGCGAAAAATGCTTCATCGCCAACGGCGGCATCGGCAAGCTGTTCTTCGTCAGCGCGCGCACCGACTTTACGGTGCCGGCACGCGAGGGCATGACGGTGTTTCTGGTCTCCGGCGACACACCGGGCTTCCGGTTCGGCAAACGCTTCAACAAGGCGGGCTGGCGTTTTTACCAGAACGCCGAACTGATTTTCGAAAACGCGCGCGTGCCCGACGCCAATGTGGTCGGCAAGGTCAATCAGGGCGTGAAGGTGCGCACCGGGGCGGCCACCGAGTTCAGCGACTTCGAACTCGCCTGCAATGCGCTGGGGGTGTGCGACGACGCCTGCGAGCAGGCGCTGCATTACGCGCGCACCACCGTCCGGCACGGCCGCGCGCTGGTCGAGCAGCAGAATATCCAGCTTGCAATCGGCCGCATGCACATGGAGACCGAGGCGCTGCGCGCCTACTGCATGCGCGCGGCGTGGGAGATGGATCACGAACTGCACGAGTCGCCGAACATCATCCTGCTGATGAATTATTCGAGCGACGTCATTCAGCGCGTGAGCAGCCTCAATCTCGCCGTCCACGGCGGCCGCGGCGGCCGCGTCAATGCGTTTGCCGACAAGCTGGTGCGCGACGGCATCATCTGGACCCATTTGGCCGGGGACAACACCCAGCGGCTGAAGGTGATGAAGCGCTTCCCGCAAAAAGCCGTGCATTAAATGCCCTGATTCGCATCGGCAAATCAGGGCCGTTCTCACCGTCTCCCTGCAGGAGAGGGTCGGGGTGAGGGCGAATTCCCGCAGTCGAAATCTGAAAGGAATCACGAATGTTGAAAATCGGAATCTGTCTCGGCGACGACATCGGCCTCGAAGTCGTGCCGGAATGTATCAAGGTCATGAAGGCGGCTGCGGCGAAGACCGGGCTCGAAGTCGAATGGAAGGAACTGCCGCTGGGCCTCGTCGGCCACAATCTGCACGGCCACACCATGCCCAAATACACGACCGACGAACTGGCGAAGACGGACGGCTGGGTCTCGGGCCCGATCGGCCACAACGCCTATCCGCGCAACGACCCGACCTGGATCATGCCGCCGCTGCGCAAGTTTTTCGATCTCTACGCCAGCATCAAGCCGGTGCGTTCCTACCCGAACATCAAGTCGATCCACAAGGATGTCGATATCGTGTTCCTGCGCGAAGTCAGCGAAGGCATGTGCGCCAGCGGCACCGTGATCGCCGGCAATGGCGAATTCCGTCCCAACGACGAAATTTCGATCGGCACCCGCGTGGTCACGCGCAAGGGGGCGAATCGCGTCGCGCGCGAAGCCTTCGAGATTGCGCGCACGCGTCCGCGCAAGACCGTCTGCAGCGTGCACAAGGAGCCGGTCTATCGCCTGGTCTGCGGCATGTTCGCCGAAGAGTGCCGCAAGGTGGCGAAAGAGTTTCCGGACTGCAAGCTCACCGAGGTGCTGGTTGACGGCTTCGCCATGAAGTTGATCATGAATCCGCACCAGTTCGATGTTGTCGTCACCACCAACCAGTTCGGCGACATTCTGACCGATGAAGGCGCCGGCATCGTCGGCGGTCTCGGTCTCGCCCCCGGCCTCTGCGCCGGCGAGAAGTACGCGATGGCGCAGGCAACCCATGGTTCGGCGCCGGACATTGCCGGCAAAAACATCGCGAATCCGTACGCGATGATCATGTCCGGGCAGATGCTGTTCGAGTGGCTGGGCCGCAAGAAGAGCGAGCCGAAAGCAACACAGGCCGCTGCAATCATCGACAAGGCAGTGGACAAGGTGATCGCCGAAGCCAAGCATCTCACCGGCGATCTCGGCGGCAAGGCTTCGACCACCGAGATGGGCGACGCGATCGTTGCCGCGATGTAATTCGTAGCGCAGGCGACCCGCCTGCTTTTTTAACGATATTTGCAGGCGAGTCGCCTGCGCTACAGCGCCGTGGCAGCAAATCCGCGGCGTTTTATTTTGTGGAGGCGGGGTCGAGGCCCTTGGCTTTGAACACCGCGCCGACGGCGGGGGTCGCGAGGTAATCGGCGAGCGATCTGGTTTCCGCTGCGCGTGCCGAGCCCGCGAGCGTGCCGGCGGTAAACACCATCGTGCTTTGAATCTCCGCCGGCAGCGGGCCGACCAGTTCGGCGCCGGGCGCGGCGAGGATTTCGCTGATCATTTGCACGCCGATGTCTGATTCGCCGCGCGCCACCGCATCGCCGGCGAGACCGCTTTTCAGAATATTTGATTTCGGTTTCATCGCCTCGGCAATGCCCAGACGTTCCAGCAGTCTGGCAAAGTAGAGGCCGCTGGCGCCGGTGGCGGTGTAGGCGACGGATTTTGCGTCGAGCAGCGTCTGTTTAAGCGCGGCGGTCGAACTGATATCCGGTTTTGCCGCGCCGCGTTTGACCGCAATGCCAAGACCCGCGCTCGCCAACTCGGCACGGCTGCCGGCGGCGACCTTGCCCTGCGTGATCAGTTCGTCGATGCCTTCGCGCGTCAGGATCACCATGTCCGGCGATTCACCGGCCTTGAGTTTGCTCATGATGCCGGCGGAACTGGCAATGGTGACCGCGACCTGATTGCCGCTCGCGCGTTCGTATGCGGGGAGGACTTCTTCAAGCACGGTTTGCACCGCAGTGGAGGCAAGCAGATTGAATTGAGCGGCGGTGGCCGGCATGATAGTTACCCCTGTCAAAAGTGTCATTCCCGCGACAGCGGGTATCCCCCTCCCCCGCAAGCGGGGGAATGCAGGATGGGGGCAAACGAACTTCAATATTGCGAATAGCTTGTTTGCCATCATTTTCATGGGCTCCCGCCCATGCGGGCGCGACAGAAAAATATTCTCAAAAGTTCAAATCGCTTCATACTTGAAGCGCTTGATCTTTTCCATGTTGGTGCCCTCGATGCGGATCAGGCGCGTGGCACCGGCGCGGCTCGGCGAGTGCAGGTCGCCTTCGTTGTAGACGTGGGCAATACCGGGCTTCAGTGTGTAGTCCTTTTTATGTTTGACCTTGCCGGTCTTGTCGGGCCCGGCGGGCGAGACCAGTTCCCAGTCGAACATTTTCGTTTCGCCGCTGACCTGGCCGTAGATCGCCCACGACGGGCCATGATCGTGCGGCGGGCTGTCTTTGGCGCCTTTGTAATTGTGGGCGAGCACGCAGAAGCCGAGTTCCGGATCTTCGTAGAGAATTTTGCGTTCCGGTGAATTGTCGTCGAAGGTCTTGTTCATCAGTTCAGTGTTGAGCAGCAGTTCGCGCAGCATCGCACAGACGGTGGTGCGGCCGGTGGGGCCGGGCTTGGCTTTAAGCGCGTCATGACAGGCCTTGCCGAATTGCTCGATCGAATTGACCATGATGTCCTCCGTTTACGTGAGAGTGCGTAGCCTAAACAATCAGCCCGCGTTAGGGAAGTGGCGCGCTGACAGGTTACTGGCGAAGCCAGCCGCTTGTGCGAAGCGCGCCCCGCACTTGCTCCCGCCCGGGATCGCTACCCGAGCGCCGCGCCGCGAGTGCGCACGTTATATAATAATGGCCGGCACGCCATTATAATTTTATTCCGCGTGCCGTTTCTTTCCCATCAACATAAAAACGATACCGTGCGCCATTTTTATTTAGCGGCTTTTTCCATGCTGTGCGCCGCCGCCGCGCCCCTGCTTGCCGCCGATTATCCGAACCGGCCGATCCGGCTGGTGGTGGCGTTTCCCCCGGGCGGCAATGTCGATGTGTTCGCGCGCCTGATGGCGCGTCAGGTCGAAACGCAGCTCGGCCAGCAGATCGTCGTCGACAACCGTGCCGGCGGCGCCAACGGCATCGTCGGTTACGATACCGTTGCGAAGGCGCCGCCGGACGGCTACACGCTGTTGAGCGCCGCGTTTGCCTTTGTCGTCAATCCGGCGCTCTACGGCAAGCTGCCGTACGATACCGACAGGGATTTCGTTCCAATCACCAATTTCGTGCTCGGTCTTGGTTATGTGTTGACCGTCAATGGCGGCGTTCCCGCGCATTCGGTGCGTGAACTGATCGCGCTGGCGAAAACGCAGCCACTCAGTTACAGCTCCGCGGGCATCGGCAACGGCCAGCATCTGGCGGCCGAACTGTTCCGCCTGAAGGCCGGCATTGCGCTGCTGCATGTGCCGTACAAAGGCGGCGGGCCCGCGCTCAATGCGGTGGTCAGCGGCGAGACGCAACTGAGTTTTCCGTCGCCGATCCCGGTCGCCCCGCATGTCAGATCGGGCCGCGTGCGCGCGCTCGGATTCACCGGCGACACGCGCGTGTCGTTGCTGCCGGAGGTGCCGACCATCGCCGAGGCCGGCCTGCCGGGGTTCAAGTTCGATGCCGGCTGGCACGCGTGGTTCGCGCCGGCGCGCACGCCGCCGGCGATCATCAACCGCCTGTATGCTGAAATCAAACGCGCGCTCGACGATCCCACGCTGCGCGAGTCGTTTATTGCAGGCGGCTATGAACCGCGCGGCGATACCCCGGCCGAATTCGGCAGGACATTTCGCACCGACATCAAACGTTATGCCGAGCTCGTCAAGGCGGCCAGGATCGAAGCGCAATAATCGGAGGAAGGCATGAAAAAATTTCCGCGAACCGCGGCCGTCTGCGGCATTGTCATCGGACTGACCGGCATCGCCGGTGGCGCCGCGGCGCAGACGCTGTCGTGCAAGGTCATGCGCGTGATCAATCCGTCGGCCCCCGGCGGCAACAGCGACATCGTGTTTCGCATCGTTTCCGGCCGCATGGGCGAGATTCTGGGCCAGCAGCTGGTGCTCGATTACCGCTCGGGGGCCGGCGGCACCATTGGCGCCGACATGACGGCGAAAAGCGCGCCCGACGGCTGCACCACCGCCATCGTCGCCGCGAGCTTCGTCATCAATCCCGCGTTGATCAAAAAGCTGCCGTTCGACACGATTAGGGATTTCACCCCGCTCGGTCTGGTGGTCGATATTCCGACCTCGGTGGTGGTGCATCCGTCCTTGCCTGTAAAAAACATCCGTGACCTCATCGCGTTGTCGAAATCGAAACCGGGGCAGTTGTTCTTTTCGAGTTCGGGCCCCGGCACCGTCGGCCACCTGACGGGCGAACTGCTCAATTCCAGTGCCGGAATCAAGATTGTGCACGTGCCTTATAAAGGCATCGCGCCGGGGGTGGTCGATCTTATCGCCGGCCAGGTGCAGCTGTCGTTTCCGAGCATTCCGGTGGTGATCGAGAATGTGCGCGCGGGCAAGTTGAAAATGATCGCGCAGTGCGGCGAGACGCGTTCGCAATCGGTGCCCGATGTGCCGACCATGCAGGAGGGCGGCCTCAAGGGATTCGTCGTCAGCAGCGGTTTCAGCTTCATCGGTCCGGCCGGCATACCGAAGCCGATCATCGAGAAACTCAACGGCGCGCTGGCAAAGGCGCTGCAGGACCCGGCCGTGCGCAAGGAGTTGATCAGCCGCGGCGCCGATCCGGTGGGCAATACCTCGGAACAGCACGCCGCCTATATCAAGGCCGAAATCGAGAAATGGCAGCGCGTTGCCAGCCAAGCGGGGATTCTGCCGGAATGAGCAAAAGCCCTGTCGTCGTCGTCGGCCTCGGTCTGATCGGCACTTCGCTGGCCAAGCGTGTGCTCGACGCCGGATTTACCGTGCACGGTTACGACATCGACGCCGCGCGGGTGGCGAACTTCGCATCGCTCGGCGGCCGGCCCGCGGCTTCACTGCGCGATGCGGGGCGCGCCGCCGATGTCTTTGTTTTGTCCGTTTTCAATACCGACCAGGTCGAAGCGGTGGTGGAGGGCGCCGGTTCGCTCGAATTGAAACGCGGGCAGTCAGTGATCTGCACCAGCACCTGCGATCCGGACCGCGTGGCCGCGCTGGCGGCGCGCGTGGCGCCGGCCGGCATCGGTTTTCTCGAAATGCCGCTGTCGGGCAACAGCGACCAGATTACGCTCGGCAACGGCATCGGTCTGGTCGGCGGCACGCGCGAATTGATGGAAGCACAGGCGCCGGTGCTGGGCGCGCTGTGCAAACAGTATTTTTATCTCGGCGCCGCCGGTGCCGCCGGGCGTGCCAAGCTGGCGGTCAATCTGATCGGCGGGCTCAATCGCGCAGTAATGGCCGAAGGACTGTCCTTTGCCGAGGCGATGGGGATCGATCTCGATGGTTTTCTCGAAGTGCTGAAGTCGTCGGCGGCGTATTCGCGCACCATGGACAACCGCGGCAGCAAAATGATCCACAGTGATTTCACGCCGCATGCGAAACTGTCGCAATCGCGCAAGGACTTCGCGCTGATGCACGAGGTGGCCGCGCGCGTCGGCCAGCAGTTGCCACTGGCCGGGCTCTACGTGGAATTGATCGAATCCTGTCTCGCCCACGGCGAGGGCGACCTCGATAATTCTGCCGTCATCAGGGAGTTGCGCCGCCGCCGCAGCGAAGCCGGGGTAGGTTGACCCAAATCAATGGGGAATTCCCCGGAAATCGGCCAAAATGGCGCCCGAACGGTGCGCGGCCGGTATTAATCTGGACGCCCGTCGCCAAGCTTGATTAGAATCCGTTGTCTACAATAATCCATATATTGGAGGAGCACATGAAGAAAATTCTGAGCCTGTTTGCGGCGCTCCTGCTGTGCGGCCTGTGCGGGTCGGGCACGGCATTGGCGGCCGATGCGGCCAAGGTCAAGATCGGCATCCTGCTGCCGCTGACCGGGACCTTTGCGGCGGTGGCTGAAACCCAGCGCGACGGCGCGCTTCTGGCGATCGATGTCATCAACAAGCGCGGCGGCCTCAATATGCCCGGCGGCAAGGTCATGGTCGAAGGCGTCGTCGGCGACGACGAAGCTAAGCAGGATGTCGCCGTGCGCCGCTTCCGTTACATGGTCGATGAAGGTGTGAAGGGACTCGGCGGGCAGACCTTTGCGCCGGTGGCCTACACGATCAACGGCCTCGTCAGCAAGGATCCGCTGGCCTATTTCCCGGTCTGCGTGATGTCGAAAGAGGCTTTCCAGAAGGGCAAGCTGGCTGAATCGACCTTCGCCACCGCTTACAGTCCGTGGACAGTCGGTTACATGGCCGGCTATTCGGCGGTAAAAACGCTGGGCAAGAAAAAAATATTCTTCCTCGCGCGCGCCGACAGTTTCGGCTGGGATATCCGTGATGGCGTGTATCAGGCGGCCAAGGAAAACGGCGCCGAGATCGTCGGCTACGACGAGCTCTCGCTCGGCACCGCGGACTACACGACGACGCTGCAGAAAGTGCGCGCCGCCAAACCCGATGTGTTCATCTTTGCGCAGTTCGCTGCCGACGCGGTGGCCCTGTTGAAGCAGGCCCAGCAGATGGGGCTGAACAAGGAAATGACCCTGTTCAATGCCTTCATCACCAACGTCGTCGCCAAGGGCCTGCCGCCGGAAGCGCTCGACGGTGTTTATGCGATGCACTATTTTTACTACGACCTCGCCAATTTTGCCGACAAGGAAGTGGCGAAGAGCGCCGCCGAGTTCACCAGCCTGTTCCGCGCCAAATACGGGCGTCCGCCGGACGCCTA
Organism: uncultured beta proteobacterium; assembly: GCA_903889565.1. Classification (GTDB taxonomy): domain Bacteria; phylum Pseudomonadota; class Gammaproteobacteria; order Burkholderiales; family SG8-41; genus PALSA-1004. The sequence goes on along the minus strand of CAISYC010000064.1, from coordinate 223,734 downwards.
TGCGGCGATCGCCTACATCGGGTACATGGAAATGTTCCGCGGTTTTGAAGCGGCGAAAAGCTTCGATTCGCTGAAAGTATCGGCAGCCCTGATGGCGAACAAGGGGGCGTTCAATACAGTCAAGGGTGCGGCGAACTGGCGTGAAGACCACGCTGCCGAGTACAAACATGCGGCCTTCCTGGTCAAGGGCAAGGGCGCCAAGGACCAGAAAAACGAGTGGGACCTGTTCCAGGTGATCGGTTCGGTCGGCGGCGAGCAGGTGATGCCGACGCTGAAGTCGCTCGGCTACTAGGTATTTGCGTATTGGACGCGGCGCTGCGGGCGCGGCTTGCGCCTGCAGCGCCGCGTTCGCATGAACAACCGGAATCAATTTGAGCATTGAAATCCTGAAGGCGAGTTCGGTGACCAAGCGCTTCGGCGCGATGGTGGCGGTCAATCGCGTCGATTTCACGCTCTACGAACACGATGTCGCCGGCATCATCGGCTCCAACGGCGCCGGCAAGACCACCTTTTTCAATCTGCTGACCGGCCTGTTCGCGCCGGAAGAAGGCTCGATTTTGCACAAGGGCGTGGACGTCACGCGCATGACGCCGCAGCAGCGCGTCGCCCGCGGCATCACGCGAACCTTTCAGCTCACCTCGACATTCGATACGCTGAGCGTGACCGACAATCTGGTGCTCGCGTACTACCGCGCCTTCCACAAGGCGTCGATGTGGAACCTGTTCTTCACCAAGATGAAGCGCTTTCACGACGAGCCGAAAATCATCTCGATTCTCGAGACCTTCGACCTTTTGCCGGTGCGCGACCGGATGGTGAAGAACCTGAGTCTCGGCGAAAAGCGCCGCCTCGAAATCGCGATGGCAGTGCTGGCCGAGCCCGAAGTACTGCTGCTCGACGAGCCGCTGGCGGGGCTGGCCGAATCCGAAATCAAGGGCGTGCTCGCTGTGCTGCGCCGGCATATCGGCAAGCAGACGATCCTGATCGTCGAGCACAAGATTTCGCATGTGCAGGATTTCGTGCAGCGCCTGATGGTCATGCACGAAGGGCGCGTCATCGCCGAGGGCGGCTACGAGGAATGCCTCAATCATCCCGAGGTGCGCAAGAGCTACTGGCAGATCGACGACAGCGCCACGGAGAATTCGTCCAATGGCTGAGCAGAGCCTGGTCGTGCGCGGCCTCAATGTCGCTTATGGCGAATCGAAGGTGCTGTTCGACATCGATTTCGATGTCGCGCCCAACCAGATCGTCTGCTGTGTCGGCCGCAACGGCGCCGGCAAGACCACGCTGCTTAAAAGCATTGCCGGATTTCTGAAGCCTTCGTCGGGCGCGGCTACTGCCGGCGGCGTCAATTTGATCGGCCACCGGCCGTATGACGTGGCTCGCATGGGCGTCAAATACGTGCCGCAGGACAAGAAGGTGTTTTCCGACCTCACGGTGCGTGAAAATCTCGAACTCGGCAGTTACGCGACCAAAGATTACAACTGGGACCGCGTGATGGAATATTTTCCCAAGCTGAAAATCCTGCTCGACCGCAAAGCCGGTTTTTTGAGCGGCGGCGAACGCCAGATGCTGATGATCGGCCGCGCCACCCTCGGTAACCCGAAGGTGATGCTGATCGACGAACCGACCGAAGGGCTGGCGCCGAGCATCGTCACCCATCTCAAATATGTGTTCGGCGAACTCAGCAAAAGCGCGGCGCTGGTGATCGTCGAACAGAACCTGCCGCTGGTGTGCGGAATCGCGCACAAGGTTTACGCGATGCGCGACGGCCGCATCGTTGCCGAACTGCCGGGCGGCGCAGCGCTGACGCCGGCGGCCTGCGAGCCCTACCTTTAGGACGCCCGACGCCATGGTCAATGCATTCAAATGGTGGTGGGGCATCCTGCTCGCATTCGGCATGCTGGCCGCGGCGCGGTTTTTCCTGCCGCTGCCCTTCGTCAATGAAGTGCTGATCTTTTCGATTTACACCATCGGCTGCAGTTTTCTGCTCGGGCGCGTCGGCTTTATTTCCTTTGGCCAGCCGGCCTATCTGGCCTTCGGCGCCTATGGCACGGCGTTCTACCTGTTTTACGTCGGCACCAATCCCTATGTTGGCATCCTCGCCGGCGTGGCCTGCGGCTTTATCTGCGCGTCCATTGTCGGCCCGCTGTTCGTGCGCCTGCGCAGCGATTACTTCGCGCTGGTGAATCTGGCGCTGGCGGTGATCGTGTTCTACATGATGCAGAAAGTGCTGGCCGAATACACCAAGGGCGACAACGGCCTGTGGTTCCTGACCAACATCGCCTCGACGCCGGTGCTCAATCTCGGCAGATCGAGCGAGTTTTTCATTTTTGCCACGCTGGTGGCGATCGCGGTGTGGGGCCTCTACAAATATCTCGACGACACCATTTTCGGTGCCTGTTGTCTCGCCACCAAGATCAACGAGGCGAAGCTGCAGTTCCTCGGCTACAGCAATTACAAGGTGCGTCTGCTGGCGTTTATCGTCGCCAACACGACCACCGCACTGGCCGGCGCGCTGTATGCCGTTTATCTCGGATCGGTGAGTCCGGAAATTACCGCTGCTGCGCGTGCCGCCGACCCGGTGGTGGTGACCATCCTCGGCGGCGTCGGCACACTGTTCGGGCCGCTGGTCGGCACCCTTGCTTATACGGCCCTGCGCGACGTGCTGAGCAAATTCATCGGCAACTGGGAACTCTTCGTCGGCTTTATTCTGGTGTTCATCATGCTGGCCGGCGAAAAAGGCCTGTGGGGCAGCGCGGCGCCGTGGTTGCAGAAACTGTTTTCGCGCGGCAAAGCCGCCGATGCCATGGGCGGGGAGCGTCGTTGATGGATCCCCAGCTGCTGATTTCCGGCGTGATCTTCGGCCTCAGCATGGCCAGCGTGTATTTTCTGATGTCGATCGGCCTCTCGCTGTGCTTCGGACTGATGCGCATCATCAGTCTGGATCAACTGCTCTATTACTCGGTCGGCGCCTACCTCGCCTACACCGTCAGTGTCGTCAGCGGCAATGTGTGGCTGGGCGTGCTGGCCGGCGTGGTTGTCAGCGGGATGACCGCGCTGGTGGTCGAGCGGTTCATTTTTCGCCGCATTTACGAACGCGAGCTGACCTTCAGCATGATCACCTCGTTCGGCATTTTGATCGGCGGGGTCGGCGTGATCAAGGCGATCTGGGGCGTGGTGCCGCGGCCGGTGCGCATGCCTACGCCGGATCTCGTTACCATCTTCGGCACCGAAGTGCCGGTCTATCGCCTGATGGTGGTGGGCATCGCGGCGCTGGTCTATATCGGCATCTGGCTCTTTCTCAACAAGACCATCATCGGCAAGGCGATCCGCGCCGGCATCGAAGACGTCGAACATGTCGAAGGGCTCGGCATCAATGTCTCGCGCCTGTTCACCATTACCTTCGTCATCGCCGGCGCGTTGTCGGGGCTCGCGGGCGGCCTGCATGCGCCGCTGATCATGGTCGATCCGCAGATGGGCCTCGAAGTGCTGGCCTTTGTGTTCATGGTGGTGATCATCGGCGGCCTCGGCAGCATCAAGGGCACGCTGGTGTCCTCGCTGATCGTCGGTCAGGTGGTGTCGATCGGTTCGCTGATTTACGCGCCGCTTGCGCTGATGGCGCCGTTTGCCATCATGCTGCTGATCCTGCTGGTCAAGCCGACCGGACTTTACGGCAGCACCATGGTCAAGAAGTAAGTGGCCGTGGCGACCGATCCTGATCGCCGTGTATTGGTTGGCACTGCCGCAGCCTGTGCAGTCGCCGCGGCGACCGGTGCCTTCAGCGACAACGTTCATGCGCAGGCGCCCCGCGTGAAGGGGCCGCCGGTTTACCTCGGTATGGATCAGACCGCATTGGATGCGGCTTATGATCAAGCGGTCTACGCGCCCAACGCGCGCGACGTGCAGGGCCGCATGCGGCGCTTGAGCGCCGAGGCACGCAAACGTCTGGGTGAGCCGCAACGGTTTGCCTACGGCCCGACCGACATCGAAAAACTCGATGTTTATCCCGCTAGGCAGAAGCATGCGCCGATCCAGATATTCATCCACGGCGGCGCCTGGCGCAGCGGACTGGCCGAGGAACATGCCGACGCCGCCGAGCTGTTCCATCATGCCGGCGCGGTTTATGTGGTGCCGGATTTCACGCCGGTGCAGGATGCCGCGGACAGTCTTCGGACCATGGCGGAACAGGTGCGCCGTTCGATCGCCTGGGTTTACAAAAATGCCGAACGGATCGGCGGCGACGTTAATCGCATCTGCCTCTCCGGCCATTCGTCGGGAGCGCATCTCGCCGGCGTTGCCCTGATCACCGACTGGCGGCGCGAGCACGGCATCCCCGACGACTTCATCAAGGCAGCGCTGTTGTGCAGCGGCATGTACGATCTCAAGGGGCCGCGCCTGTCGGCGCGCAGCAGCTACGTCAAATTCGATGATGCGATGGAAGATGCGCTGAGTGCGCTGCGCCATCTCGACAAAATACGCACGCCGCTGCTGCTGGTATACGGCACGCTGGAGACGCCGGAATTCCAGCGCCAGACGCGCGAATTTTCCGCTGCGCTAAAGCAGGCCGGCAAGCCGGCCGAGTTGGTCGTCGCCGAGGATTTCAATCATTTTGAAATTCGTGAAACTTTTGCCAATCCGTTCGACATTGTCGGCCGTGCGGCGCTGGCACAGATGAAGTTGTCGATAAACTGAATCTATTGCGCCTTTCTAAATGTAAGATATTGACCAGTTTCAATCCCTCACCCCGCCCTCTCCCAGAGGGAGAGGGTGAGAGCAGACCTGATTCGCTGATGCGAATCAGGTAAACAACAAAGGGAGTCACGGTGTCGGATCGGGCTTATTGGATCAGCTGGTATGACCTGCCTGCGCAGGAGAGCGAGCGCAAAAAATATCTGGATTGGGTGCACGGCACTTACATTCCGCGCGTGATGAAGCAGCCCGGCGTGCTGTGGGGCGCGCATTACGCCTCGCTGCTGAACATCGCGCCGCTGGGCGGCGGCAAGGGGCGCGTCGCCAAACACGCCGGCGCCGCTGAAGTGCCGCAGGGTGACGGCTACATTGCGATTTTCGGCGCGGCGTCGCCCTATGTATTTGCCGATCCTGGCCGGGAAGCGCTGAACGCATCGCTGAGTGATGCTGATCGCGCGATGCTCGCAATCAGAAGCGGCGAGCGCAGCAACATCATGATCGAGGAAGAACGCATCCACGGGCCGGAAGCGAAGCAACCGCAGCCCGACCTTGGACCGGGACCGTGCATTCAACTCGGCAGTTTCAATTCGATTAACTGGCGTGACGAGGAGGATATGGCGCGCTGGTATGCGCAGTGGCGCCTGCCGTCGTTGAAGACACTGCCCGGCGTGATCCGCGTGCGCAAGCTGGTTTCGGTGGCCGGCTGGGCCAAGCACGCCTGCTTCTATGAATTCACCTCGCTCGCAGCGCGCAACGAACATTTTGTGCATTATGAAAGTTCGCGCCCGGACATGGAGGCATGGTCGAAGGAGGTGGTGCGGCGTCTGGTGCACGCGACGCCGCTGCCGATCGTGGCGCAAAGGACTTATCCGCCGCCGGTTTGATTTTCCGTACGCGGCGCAGCATTTTGCGGGCAGACTCCACGACAGTTTTGCCACCAGGGCCGAAATGACACCGCTGCGATGACCGAATCCTTAAAGCTTCCACCGACGCTCAACGCCAACCGGCGGCTCGACCGCTGGGTGCGCATCAACGCCGACGGCACCGTTACCGTTCGCAGCGGCAAGGTGGAAATCGGACAGGGCATCGTCTCGGCGATGGCGCAGATCGCCGCCGAGGAACTCGATGTCGACTACACGCGTATCCGCATGCTGCCGGTCGATACTGCGCAGAGTCCGGACGAGGGCTCGACCTCGGGCAGCCGCTCGGTTGAGGAGGGCGGCTCGTCGCTGCGCCAGGCCTGTGCGGAGGTGCGCGATCTGCTGTTGCAGGCCGCGGGGCAACGGATGAATGCGAGTCTTGAAAAACTCGAAGTCGACGACGGCACCATACGGCTGCGCGGTTCCGCGCAAACGTTGACTTATTGGGCGCTGGCGTCGCAGGTCGATCTCGCGCGCGAGGCGACGGGGCAGGTGCAGCCAAAGACGCGCGATGAACTCGTGAAGACCGGCCGCTCACTGCCGCGTCTCGACATTCCTGCCAAACTGTTCGGTGCGGCCTTCATCCATGATCTCGAATTGCCGGGTATGCTGCACGGCCGTGTGCTGCGTCCGCCTTCGTACCGCGCAAAGCTGCAATACTTCGATGATGACGCTGCGCGCGCGCGGCCCGGTGTCGTCGCGGTTGTGCGCGAAAACAATTTCATCGGTGTGGTCGCCGCGCGCGAAGAACAGGCGGTGAGGGCGGCGCAGGCGATGGCGAAACTTGCCGTGTGGCGGGAGCATGACGATCTGCCGGATGAAACGGCATTGTCGGAATTTTTGCGCGCGCAGCCGGCGGAAGACGAAGTGCTGAGCAGCAAAGCGTCGGTGAGCGCAGTGAGCAGCGTGAATCTCGCCGCGACGTACAACCGGCCCTATCTGGCGCATGCGTCGATCGGGCCGTCATGCGCGCTCGCCTGGTGGCACGATGACATGCTCGAAGTGTGGTCGCACAGTCAGGCGATTTTTCCCTTGCGCGCGGAGCTGGCCAAAATTCTCGACATGGCTGCGGCCGCGATCGTCGTGCGTCATGCCGAGGGCGCCGGCTGTTATGGCCACAACGGCGCTGACGACGCGGCGCTCGATGCCGTCTATCTGGCACGCGCGGTCCATGGCAAACCGCTGCGCCTGCAGTGGATGCGCGAAGACGAATTCGGCTGGGAGCCGTTCGGTCCGGCAATGACGGTCAAAATCGATGCCGCGCTCGATGCCGGCGGCAGGGTCGCGCGCTGGGACCAGCAGATCTGGGGCAACCGCCATTTGACGCGGCCGGGCCGTCATCCGAATCCCGGCCTGCTCGCGGCATGGCACGCCGATCCGTCGATCACGCCGCCGCCGGCGATCGACATGCCGATCGCGATGGGCGGCGGCGGGCAGCGCAACGCCGTGCCGTACTACGATTTTCCGAACGAGCGCGTGGTCAATCATGCGGTGCAGCCGACGCCGCTGCGCGTCTCGACGCTGCGCGCGCTTGGGGCGCATCTCAACGTGTTCGCCATTGAGTCGTTCATGGATGAGCTGGCGCTGGCGGCCGGCATCGACCCCGTCGAGTTTCGCCTGCGTCATTTGAGCGATGCACGCGCCCGCGCGGTGATCGAGGCGGCAGGGCAAAAGGCGCAATGGCTGGCCAATGCGAAGGGCGACGGTGTGCGCGGCAGCGGCATCGGCTTCGCGCGCTACAAGAATATCGGCAATTATGTCGCGGTGGTGGCGCGCGTGATTATCAAAGAGACGGTGAGGGTCGAGCACGTGGTCGCCGCCGTCGATTGCGGTCGCGTGGTCAATCCGGACGGCGTGATCAATCAGGCGGAGGGCGGCATCGTGCAGGCGATCAGCTGGACGTTGAAGGAGCAGCTGCGTTTCGACCGCACGCGTATCAGCTCGCGCGACTGGGACAGTTATCCGATCCTGACTTTCGACGAGGCGCCGACGATCGAGACGGTCCTGCTCGATCGTCCGGACGAAGCCTGGCTGGGCGTCGGCGAGGGCATGGTCGGCCCTACGGCGGCTGCAGTGGGCAATGCAGTGTTCAATGCGATGGGAATACGCGTGCGCACCCTGCCGATCACGCGCGAGCGTATTCTTGCGGCGATGGAGCAATAAGCGGGGCCCGTATCCATTCTTGGGGATGAAGAGATGACGCGCACTTCGGCAGGCTGTTGGTCCGTGTTGTTCCCGTTGGCGTTCTGCCTTGGCGTAATGCCGGCCGCTGCGCAGAACTATCCTGCGCGCAGCATTCGCGTCATCGTGCCGTTTGCGCCGGGCGGCGCCACCGATGCGGTGTTGCGCATGCTTGCCCCGAAGCTTTCGGAAAATCTCGGTCAGCAGGTGGTGGTGGACAACCGGCCCGGCGGCGCCTCGACCATCGGCATGGATCTTGTGGCGAAGTCGGCGCCCGACGGTTATACGCTGGGCGTGGCAAATCTGTCGTTCAGCATCAATCCGGCGCTGTTCGGCGCCAGGCTGCCGTACAACACCGAGCGGGATTTTGCGCTGGTCAGTCTGGTCACCATCGTGCCGCTGGTGATGTCAGTGCATCCCTCTGTGCCGGCACGTTCAATCGGCGAATTGATCGCGCTGGCCAAAGCCAAACCCGGCAGCCTCAATTACTCATCGTCGGGCAACGCCAGCGCCACGCAGATGGCGACCGAACTGTTCCGCCACATGGCGGGCATCAGCATCGTGCATGTGCCGTACAACGGCGGCGGCCCGGCGCTGATCTCGGTGCTGAGCGGGCAGGTGTCGATCTACGCCGGCAGCATCCCGGCGCTGCTGCCGCATTTCAAAACGGGCCGATTGATCGGCCTTGCGATTACCACCGCCAAACGCGATCCGGCGATACCCGATATTCCATCCGTCGCCGAGGCTGCCTTGCCGGGCTACGATGCGCGGGAATGGCAGGGCATCGTGGTGCCGGCGGCCACACCGCCGGCGGTCGTTAGCCGCCTGCATCAGGAGCTGGTGAAAACGCTGCTGGCACCGGAGTTGAAAGATCGTTTCGCTAGCGTCGGCGCCACTGCCGTGGGCAGCACCCCCGAGGAGTTTGCCGCCCATCTCAGGCAGGAAACCGCAACCATGGGTCGCATCGTCCGCGAGGCGGGTATCCGTATCGAATAGAATCACGCAGGCGGCACACCTCGCAGGCAACAATTGCGCTGCCCGTTCAATCGCAGGAGATTTTGATGATCGATCACGCCCGCAGGGGCCAGAAGTGGATTACCGAGGAACTCTACAAGATCATGGACGTGTTCGGCTTTCGTGCCGTAATGTTCGTCGAATGGGGTTTTCGCCCGGCCGATGTGCGGCGCACTACCGAACGCATCAAGGTGCCGGGCGGTGTCGTCAAGGAATGGGTGCGCACGGCGAAGCAGGAGGAGGACCTTGCCCGCGAAGCGGAAGCAGCGGGGCACCGCCAGAGTGCCGCCGAGTTCTATTACCGTGCGGCGCTCTATTACGGGCCGGCCTGCGGCGTGATTCACGCCAACACGCCGAAAAAACACGAACTCTATGCGCGGTTGGTGCATTGCTACACGAAATTCACCGAGATGTTCGACGAGGCGACGGTCAAACGCGTCGAGATTCCGTTCGAGAACGGCAAGACCATACCGGGCATCCTGCAGACGGTGCCGGGGAACGACAAGGCGCCCTGCGTGCTGGTGGTGCCCGGCATGGACACGATCAAGGAATACATGCCGAGCCCGTATCACAATCATTTTCGCCGCCGCGGCATCGCCACCCTGACCATCGATGGCCCGGGACAGGGCGAAAGCAATATCCGCGAAACCTGGGTCACGCTCGACAACTTCGAGCGCGGAGGGTCGGCGGCGATCGACTTTCTGGAGAAAATGCCGGGCATCGATGCGAATAAAATCGGCGCTTACGGCTGGAGCATGGGCAGCTACTGGGCGCCGCGCATCGCCGCGCACGATGCGCGCATCAAGGCGGTGGTCGGCGCGATGGGCGTGTATCAGCAGAAGGACACCATCTTCAAGCACAGCAAGCCGGCTTATCGCGCCAACTACATGTACATGTCGAACGAATACGACGAAGAAAAATTCGACGCCATGATTGCCGGGATGTCGCTGGCACCGCTGGCCGACAAAATAAAATGCCCGACGCTGCTGGCGATGGGCGAATTCGACGAGTTGTGTCCGCTTGAGGACGGCGAAGAATTGTTCAGCATGCTGAATTGCCCGAAAGAACTGTGGGTGTTCGAAAACGAAACGCACACCTTCGGCGGACGGCTGCCGGATTTTTATCTGTTCGTCGCCGACTGGCTGAATGATGCGCTCGCTGGAAAATTCAAGCCCGGGCACGCCAAACGCGTCGAGTTTCCGGCGCGATAGCGGCCGGAACGGTAGCCATTGTTGCAATGATTGGAACAACATCATGAATAGACTGCTACGCATACTCTGTCTGGCAATCGGCGCAGCCGGTTTGCAGCAGGCCGCGCAGGCCCAGCAGGTTTATCCCGGCCGGCCGATCCGCATCATCGTGCCATACCCGGCCGGCGAATCGGTGGACGTGATCGCGCGCCTGCTCGCGCTGCGCTGGGCGCCGCTGCTGGGGCAGCAGATCATCATCGATAACCGCTCGGGCGGCGGCGGCGTGATCGGCGCGGGCATCGCTGCGCAGGCCACGCCCGACGGCTACAATCTGCTGGTCGGCAACGTCGGCGCGATCGTCATTGCGCCGAACCTGCAGGCGAAGCCGCCGTATGACGCGCTGAAGAATTTCACGCCGATTTCGCAGGTAGCGAACGTGCCGTTTTATCTGTTCACCAGCGTGGCCGCGCTCAACGCCACCACCCTGAAGGAAGTCGTCGCCTACGCGCGCGAGAACCCGGGCAAGCTCAATTACGCCTCGACCGGCATCGGCAGCGGTGTGCATCTCGCCGGCGAATTATTCAAATCAATGGCGAAAATCGATATCGTCCACGTGCCGTACAAGGGCGTCGGACTCGCGCTGCCCGATATGGTGGCCGGTAAAATTCAGATGGTGTTCTATCCGCCAACCTTTCTGTCGTTCGTCAAGGAAGGCAAGCTGCGCGCGATCACGATCGCGGCGCCGGCGCGCTCGACGCTCCTGCCCGAAGTGCCGACCACGGCGGAGAGCGGCATGCCCGAACTCATCGCTTCGTCGTGGCACGCGGTGGTAGCGCCGGCCGGCGTGCCGCCCGAATACGTCCGCAAACTGTATGAAACGCTGAAGGTGGTGATGGCGGACAGGGAAGTGCGCGAAAAAATGGGCACCGTCGGCGCCGATCCGGTCGGCAGTTCGCCGGAGCAGTTCGCGCCCTTCATGCGCAGCGAGGTCGATAAATGGCGCAAGGTGATCAAGTCGTCCGGCATCACGGTCGATTGAACAGGCGGGGGAAATCGCGATGGCAGACCTGATCGACCGTTCAAACATGATCGAGCGCATGAAGAATGCGCTGGCTCTCGATCCCGCGGACTGCGCGGTGCTCACCATCGACTGCCAGCGCGGCAATCTCGATCCGCAATACGCTTCGCTGCCGGTGCCGGAACCCGAATGCAAGCGCGTCATGGCGGGCACCAACCGCCTGCTGGCGCTGGCGCGCGCGAACGGCATCGCTGTCGTGCACGCCTCCACGGTGTGGGAGCGGCCGCTGATGGCGACGCATCCGTTCGAGCGCGCGATGGTCGAACTCAAGGAATCGTTCACGCCGCACAAGAGCAGCAATTTCGCGCATCACAAAAGCCCGGGCTCGATCGGCGGTCAGTTCATGCCCGACCTCGATATTCAGTCGTCTGATTACATCGTCGACAGCAAACGCACCTTCGACAGCTTTCACGGCACGCCGCTGGAAATGCTGTTGCGCGCGATGAACCGCAATACGCTGCTGGTCGCCGGCTGCAATACCAACACCTGCGTGCTGGCGACCACCTTCGGCGGTTACAACCGCGGCTTTCGCATGGTGCTGATCGCTGAATGCGTGGCCTCGGCCTACGGCAACGATGTGCACGAATTCGCGCTCGCCAACATTCAGCGGCGCCTCGGCTGGGTGCTGACGCTGAATGAACTGTCGGCAAAACTTGCCGGCAGGAAATCCGTCGCGAGTGCTTAGCGTTCGTTGAACAGTCGCCGTCGCTCCCTCGAATGAGGGAGCCCGGGATTTTCCGTAAGATGCAAAACCAGGATGCCCGCTTTCGCGGATATGGTGTTACGGATCGGGTCTGATAGTCGCAACGCGATTTGGCAACCAGAGTCTGGTTTCAGGAATGGTGAACGTCTACTCGCCGGAAGCACGACAGGCTGGAATCGACCCGTTGCAGACATTGATCAATGGCTGCTTTCAGGCCGCCATATCCAGTGATTCCCTACTCTTCAAATCTGTAATTTTTCTCGTTGAAAACTCGCAGGCACGCATCTACTACTTCCGCATCTAATGCGGTACCGCGTTGTGTGGCAATCTCATTTAAGGCGGCTTCAATGCCCAAAGCTGGACGATAGGGACGATGTGATGCCATAGCTTCAACGATGTCTGCGACACCAAGAATCTTCGACTCCATCAGCAATTCGCCTCCCTTTAATCCCAGGGGGTAGCCCGATCCATCAATGCGCTCGTGATGTTGGGCAATGATTTGGGCGATCGGCCAAGGGAAGCTGACATCTTTGAGAATATTAAAACCTATGGTTGGATGTTCCTTGATCAAGCCAAATTCCATCGTGGATAAACGCCGTGGCTTGGCAAGTATTTCGGCCGGGATACCGATCTTGCCTATATCATGAATTGTAGCCGCAAGATGGAGTCCGTGAACGCGGTCCGCAGAGAGGCCAAGTTCAGTGGCAATTCCCGTACACAAATCAGCGACACGCCTTTGATGGCCTGCGGTATAGGAATCCCGCTCTTCGCCAGTGTCTGCGAGTACTTGTATGGTTTTCTCAAGGCTATCTCTCAGGCTGGTTTGATATTGAATATTGTCGGTTGCGGTCCGTAGCGCCGAAATTCCAAAAGCAAGGTCAGATGCAATCTCTTGCAACAATTTACACTCAGGAGTCGACCAAATATCAATCTTTGGACTATAGAGAGTAAGGCAAGCCATCACTCCGTTTGGGAGCGAAAATGGAACTGCAATGGATGACTGGTAACCGCGCATTAATGCTTCATCACGCCATGGGGTCATCGCTGGATCTGTAGCAATATTGTCGACGAATTGAACTGTTTTGGAACGTATCGCCTTCCCCGTAGGACCATAACCATGATCGCTCACTGCCCACGTAATCTTCGACAACGCTAAATATCCGTCATCCTGCCCAAAACGTGAAATTGGCTTAACAATCTTGTCATCTCCGTCCTCTGCCAGACCAACCCAGGCCATGCGATAGCCCCCTGTCTCAACGGCGATGCGGCAATACTCCGAAAGCAACATTGATTCTGTGTCTGCTCTAAGTAACGCGACATTACATTCACTAAGTATTTTTAGTGCACGGGTGGTGGCTATTAATGCAAGTTCGGCGGACTTGCGTTCGGTGATGTCGCGCATCGTTCCCGTGAAGAAGTGCCCCTCGCTGTCTTCCCAGTGCGCCAGCGACAGTTCCATTGGAAACTCGCACCCGTCCGTGCGCAAACCATGCACTTCCATTGTTTGTCCGATGATGAGGGGCTTCTCGCCGGACTGCACTCGCTTCATGCCCGACAGATGTCTGTCGCGGTATCGTTCTGGCATTATGAGGGCTAGCGAAGTACCGCTGACTTCCGCCTCCGTGTAGCCGAAGATAATCTCGGCGCAACGGTTCCAGCCCACTATATGGCCCATGCTATCGGCAGTAATGATGGCGTCGTTGGACGACTGAATCACGGCCCGATAGCGCTTCTCGCTCTCGCGTAGAGCCTTCTCGGTTTTCTTGCGCTCGCTGATGTCGGTCAGCGCAATACGAACCGCCATATCGCCAGCGCCGACTTTTGTTCGCTCGCAGTCCAGCTGCGCCTGAATCACCGTGCCATCGCCACGCTGCAAGCCCAGTTCCACCCGGCCTGCCCCGTCCGGCTTTTTTACGTTGAGGAAACACTGATTCCAGCGATCCCGGTCTTCAGGGATCACCAACGCGGTGAGGCGCTTTTTCAGGAGATCCTTGCGGTCCTTTCCCAGCAGATTGATGCCTGTGAGGTTGATCTCGTCGATCAGGCCATCGACGGCAAGGCTGAGATAGCCAATCGGGGCAAACTCATACAGATCGACATAGCGGTCGCGCGATTCCTCCAGCTCGCTCTGCGCCAGGCGCAAGGCTTCGTTCTGTATCTCCAGCTCAACCTGGTGTACCTGAAGTTCATGCAGCAGTTCTTCAACAGGGCGCGCAGTCGGAGCAGCCGTAAAGGGGACGGCACTCTCCGCCAGCGATCGCAGTTTTTGTTCCTGCACCTTCTTGTCGTCGGCCGTACTCATGATTTTTCCAGAGGCTCAATCGCCACCATGGCCAACAGGATCAATTCGGTATCGCCTGGCGCGGTGACGATGCGCCGGGCGTTCAACACCATGCGGCGCGGGCCGAGGCTGGGGAAGTCATGTTCGACGACGTAGCCGTCCATCACCTGCTTCTGCGGCAGGATGTTCTCCAGCAGTTCGCGCAAGGCCGGGATGGCCCACTGACCATTGCCCAAGTCGTAAATCTTGCGCCCCACCGTGTCTTCCGGCGTGACCCGGAAATGTCGGTAGAACGAGCGGCCGGCGGAGACCACCTGCAAGGCGCTGTCGAGCACGATCAGCGGCTCGCTGACAGTATTGATGATGCCCTCGGCCAGGACCTGCGCCCGCTTCACCGCCTCGCTGGCAAGCTTGTAGTCGGTCACCGTGGTGGAGGTCAGCACCACGCCCGCGATGACATTATCCAGGGTTCGGTAGGGCTGCATGCGTGCCAGATACCACGCCCCGTCTGTGGTGCGCACTTCACGCTCGATGGGAATCAGGGTATCGAGCACGGTCTGAAGCTCGGCCAGCAGGTCATTGCCCTCGATGTTCGACTTGATGTCGGCCAGGGGGCGGCCGATGTCGGACGGGATTACGCGGTAGATCTTCACGGTCGCCGGCGTGTAGCGCCGGATGAACAGATGGTGGTCGATGAACAGGGTGCCGATACTGCTGCTGTCCATCAGGTTCTTGACATCGTTCTGAATGTCGCTCATCTGCTCGATCTTGGCATTCAGCTCGGAATTCACCGTGACCATTTCTTCATTCAACGATTGCAGTTCTTCCTTGGCGGTCTCCAGCTCTTCGTTGGAGGATTGCAGTTCCTCATTAGTGGATTGCAATTCTTCGTTGGTGGATTTGAGTTCTTCGTTGAACGCCTGTTGTTCCTCGGTGGTCGCTTGCTGGTTCTCACGGGCATAGGCCAGTTCGCGCTCCAGTTGTTCGACGTGCTGCTGGTCAGCCGGGGCGCTGGCGCTCTTGCCGCCGCTCTTGCCCGATTTCCCGCCACGGCCGCCCCCAGCGGGTTTGGCAGGGGGGTTGGCTGACCCGGCAATATCCTGAAAGCTCACCAGCAGCAAAGTCTCGCCGGCCTCGACACCCGCATCCCTGTGCTGCGTCGGCATCCGCCGCACGCTGAAGCTCACCATCGAGAAACCACCGTTGGTCTTTACCGACACTTCCCGGTTCAGCGTCGGCACTGCATGGGCGGGGTCGTTGAGGAAAATGCTGCGTAGGTCAAGTTGCAGCCCCTCACGGGCCATCCCGACTACGTTGAGTGTGGCCTGGCCGGGGGCGGGACGCAGGTAGCGGCCGGTGTCACCGTACACGTAAAGGATGTTGCCCTTGAGGTCGGTGACAACCGAGGCCGGCGCGTAGGATTGCAGCAATACACGCCGGGTCAGTTCGTCAAAATTGGTTTGCTTGGGTTTATTCATGACTACCTCGGGCGCCCTGCTGTCGCTGTTCTCGGCCCACGACGCATAGCTGGCAGCCTGCGCACGGGTCGCAGCGGCGGAATGGACCGCGCGGTAAAATTTCCACTTGCGGTCGAGCGCTGAAAATAGCTCGGGATGGTTGGTGATGCTCTCCGAAGTGGACAGGAACAGTACGCCGTCGGGTTTGAGGGCGTAGTGAAACGTGGGAATCAATCGGTTTTGCTGTTCCGATTCCAGATAGATTAGAAGGTTGCGGCAACTGAGCAAGTCGAGCCTGGTGAACGGCGGATCTTTGATCACGCTCTGCACGGCGAACACCACCAGGTCGCGGATATCCTTCTTTACCTTGTAACCGGCCTCATCCTTGGTAAAGAAGCGGCGCAGGCGTTCCGGCGTGACGTCCTGCACGATGTTGGGCGGATAGCGGCCGGCGCGCGCCGTGGCAATGGCGTCGTCGTCGAGATCGGTGGCGTAGATCTGGATGCTCAACTCCTGTTCGTGGCGGGCCTTGATCTCGTCCAGCAACTCCATCAGCACGATGGCGATCGAGTAGGCTTCCTCGCCGCTGGCGCAGCCCGCCACCCAGACCCGGAACACGTAGCCGGTCGGCTTGCCCGCCAGGAGCGGCGGCAGGATGGTGTTCTTGAGTGCGACAAAAGCATCGGGATCGCGAAAGAAGCTGGTAACGTTGATCAGCAATTCCTTGAACAGCTTTTGTGTCTCGACGGGGTTCTTCTTGAGGAATCGCGCATATACCGCCACATCGTCAATGTTATGTTGCGCCATGCGCCGCTCGATGCGACGGCCGATGGTGCTCTTCTTGTAGAGCGAGAAGTCGTGACCGGTGCTGCTGCGCAGTTGAAGTAGCACCTGGTTCATGCCGTTCACGGCTTTTTCTGGTCTGACGACCGGCACGGCGACCCTGAAGGTGGCCTGGCGGGCAATATTCAGTAGCATCGCCGGCATTTTGTCTGCGGGCAGAATGTGCGTCGCGTAGCCGGCGTGGATGGCGCTTTGCGGCATGCCGTCATACTTGGCGGTGGCCGGGTCCTGCACCATGCAGACTCCCCCGGCGCCGAGGATGGCGCGCAGGCCCAGGGTGCCGTCGGTGGCGGTGCCGGAGAGGATGATGCCGATGGCACGCTCGGCCTGATCTTCGGCCAGCGAGCGCAGGAAGGCGTCTATTGGCATGCGCATGCCGCGCGCCAGTTCCGGCACCGAGAGTTGCAAGATGCCATTGAGAATGGCCATCTCGCGGTTGGGCGGGATGACATAGACGTGGTCAGCGGCGACAACCACCTGGTCGAGCGCCTGCACCACCGGCATGGCGGTGGAACGTTGCAGGATTTCGGTCAGCAGGCTCTCATGGCCGGGGTCGAGATGCGGCACCAGCACGAACGCCATGCCGGTGTCCGCCGGACAGGCGTGAAAAAACGCCTCGAAGGCTTCCAGCCCGCCGGCGGAGGCGCCGATGCCGACGATGGGGAAGGCGGGGGCAACGGCAGACCCGGCAGAAGCAGCCGCTGCCGGTACTTCATCCATTGCTGCGGGGGGGGGGGGGCTGGCAAGCGGGATGCGCTCTGCCGTTGACTTGGCGGCGGGCTTGGGTCTGGCCTTTAGAGCGGGCTTTTTGGTGGCCATGAAAACCCCTTCGTGTAGATGGGCTTGCTTATGCCTCGCATAGTACGCCCGCCCGAGGTTTAGCGGGTCGCTTTCCAGGTGGCCGGTTGATCTTTGGGAGCGGTCGTTGAAAGCCCCGCATTTTCGGTGGTGTCAGTGCCCGCTTGTGGCCGGGATGCGACGCCCCTGGGTGTGTCGAAATTCGTGAGGAAGCGATCGTTTGACGTCCACCGTTGATCAGGCGCTCGTCAATAATTATGGATGGTTAGACTTCCGTGTATTCTTGCGCGCCGACCATCAGACTTGCCAGCCAGGCACTGCCTTCGCTATCCGTCACATCATTTCGTCCATGGCGAGATCAATGCCCTCGCTGCGCATATTGGCAAGCGCCGCCCAGCACAAGCCGCTCGCGGTGCGCACCAGCAGGGATGTGGTGCCAGGAACAGCCACTGACCGGTTGTGGCTGCCCGGCGACCTCGCCGGGCGGTTCAAAAACCTTGAAAAAGCGGACATTGCCCATGTGACCGATTCGCCGCAACTACGAATTGAGCGTTGCAGCGATCCAGTCCGCGATGTAATCAACGCCAATTACGCGGTTATCGACTTGCGCGTGCTGCGCGCCGGTTTCTTCGGTGCTGAAGAGTTTGAGGTGTTTCTGCCTGGAGCCGACGGCGTCATAAAGCTTGTGCGCCGACGGCAGCGGTACTACCCGGTCGTCCTGTCCGTGCAGGATGAGAAAGGGGCAGCTGATCTGCGGCGCCACGTCCACCAGCGAAAACTTGCGTGCCTTCTCGATCGCCGCATCGGCGTCGCCGAGGCAGCCCATGATCCACTGAAAATGAAAGGTGGATTGCGCGACGGCGGTCGGGTTTTCGTCCTGCTTGCGCTTGATCTCTTTTTGCCATGCATGCAGGTCCCAGTGCAGAGCGGCGAACGCCACCCCGGCGGCGTAGCGTCTTTCAAACGCGGCGACGCGCGATGAGTAATAGCCGCCGAAGCTGTAGCCCATGACGACGACTTTTTTCGCATCGACGTCGGCGCGTTTCGACACGTAATCGAAGGCGGCGCTGCCGGCGACTTCGTAGTCGTGCCGCGCGTAGAGATCGCGCAGGCGCAGTGACTCGCCCTGGCCGGGTCCGTCGATGGCGAGCGTGTTGAAACCGCGTTTGGCGAATTCGAGGCCGTTGAAGAGGATGCTCATCTCTTTACAGTTATCCATGCCGTCGAAAACGACCACGGTAGGGGCAGGGCCCTTGGCGCCTTCGGCCTTCATGAAGCAGGCGGGCAGGCTGGCGTTGCCGAAGGGCACTTCGACGCGTTCGAGATTGGCGTAACGCCGCAGCAGGCCGGCCTGCTGCATCTCGATCGCTTTTTGTCCCATCGCGCGCTTCTCTGCGCCCGGGTAGATGAAGCGCTCGGCGGTGAAGTAATACATGCCCGCACGCAGATAGTAATTGCCGGCCGTCATCTGGTTGCCGGCTGCCGCGGCGGCATCGCCGCTTTTTTCGCATTGCGCGCCCATGCGCGCCCATTCGTCGCGCCAGGCCTCGGCTTTGGTCTGCTGCGGGCGCAGGCGTTCGCAGACGAGATCGATCTCGCCCATCGCCACCGCGTTGTAGGGCGCCATGCCCTTGGTGACGAGCAGCGCATTCGACCACAGCTGGTTGCCGGGGAAGGTGTCGATCCAGGTGACGCCGGACATAGAGTTCTCCAAAACTGTATGACGATGAATTGCTGAAATAATCTGCCGCCGATGGAAGCGGCGGTTCAGAACGATTCGTCGGAACGCAGATAGCGCCACTGTCCCAGCGGCAGATCGCCGAGCATGACCTTGCCGATACGCACGCGCTTGAGACCGGCGACGCGCACGCCGACCAGTTCGCACATGCGGCGGATCTGGCGCTTCTTGCCCTCGCGCAGAATAAAACGCAGCTGTTCCTTGTTGAGCCAGCTGACCTGCGCGCGGCGCAGGGCCTGACCATCGAGACTCAGGCCGTAATTGAGTTTGGCGAGGCCCTCGTTGGTCAGCGTGCCGACGATGCGGACGAGATATTCTTTTTCGATGGGCGAGTTTTCACCGATCAACTGTTTGGCGACGCGCCCGTCCTGCGTCAACACCAGCAGGCCGGTCGAGTCGATGTCGAGGCGGCCGGCGGGGGCGAGTCCTTTTACCTGCATCGGGTGAAAGCGCTGCGGCGATTTGTCGCCCTTGAAATGCGCTTCCGCGGTGACCAGCGACAGCGCCGGCTTGTAGCCCGGTTCCGGTTGACCCGACACGATGCCGATCGGCTTGTGCATCAGGATGGTGACGCTGGCATCCTGCCTGGTCTGCGCGGATTTCGTCAGCGTCACCTTCTGGTGCGGGAACACGCGGGTGCCGAGTTCGGTCACCGGTTCGCCATCCACCAGCACCCAGCCGCGTTCGATGAAGGCGTCGGCCTCGCGGCGCGAGCATAGGCCCAGCTGCGAAAGTATTTTGGAGACGCGGACGCGTTCTTGTTCAGCCATGACTACCTTTGATCTTCCATGATTCGCATCAGCGAATCATGGCTGTTCTCACCCTCTCCCTCGAGGAGAGGGCTGGGGTGAGGGATTGGATACGCGGTCGAAGTTTATTTCGAATCGCCTTTTAACTGTGAATTCACGATTTCGAGAGCGAGTGCTTCGGCGACTTCAATGCCGTCGACCGCCGCCGACATGATACCGCCTGCGTAGCCGGCGCCTTCGCCGGCGGGATAAAGACCGCGCGTGTTGATGCTCTGAAAATCGTCTCCGCGGCGGATGCGGAGCGGCGAAGAAGTGCGCGTTTCGACGCCGGTAAGGACGGCATCGTCCATCGCAAAGCCCGGAATCGTTTTGTCGAAAGCGGGCAGCGCTTCACGGATGGCCGCGATTGCGTAATCGGGCAGGCAGTCGCGCAGATTGGTCGGCCTGACACCCGGCGTATAGGAGGGGATGACGCTGCCCAACGCCGTGCTCGGCTGGTCGGCGAGAAAATCCGCCACCCGCTGCGCCGGCGCGCAGTAATCGCGGCCGCCGGCTTCGAAAGCGCGCGATTCCCACTGACGCTGAAATGCAATGCCGGCCAGCGGGCCGCCGGGATAATCGTCAGGCGTAATGCCGACGACGATGCCGGCATTGGCATTGCGCTCGTTACGCGAATACTGGCTCATGCCGTTGGTGACGACACGTTCCAGCTCCGAGGCTGCCGCAACCACGGTGCCACCGGGGCACATGCAGAAGCTGTATACCGAGCGGCCGTTGCTGCAGTGATGCACGAGTTTGTAATCGGCGGCGCCGAGCAGGGCATGGCCGGCGGCCTTGCCCCAGCGCACGCGGTCGATCAGAGATTGCGGATGCTCGATGCGAAAGCCGACCGAAAACGGCTTCGCTTCGACATACACCCCCTGCGCATGCAGCATTGCAAAGGTGTCGCGCGCGCTGTGGCCGACGGCGAGCACGACGTGGCGCGCCGCGATGCGCGCGCCATCGGCGAGCACGAGTTCGCGTACGCGGCGCTGCTCGCCCGCGATATCGAACTCAATGGTCTCGACGCGACTCTGAAAACGGATTTCGCCGCCGAGCGCCGTGATGGTCTTGCGCATGTGCTCGACCATGCCGACCAGGCGGAAGGTGCCGATATGCGGCTTGCTGACGTAGGCAATTTCTTCCGGCGCGCCGGCCCGGACGAATTCATCGAGCACCTTGCGCGACAGAAAGCGCGGATCCTTGATCTGGCTGTAGAGCTTGCCGTCGGAAAAAGTGCCGGCGCCGCCTTCGCCGAATTGCACATTCGATTCTGGGTTGAGGATTTTTTTGCGCCACAGGTCCCAGGTGTCCTGTGTGCGTTCGCGCACTGCTTTGCCGCGTTCGAGGATCAGCGGACGAAAACCCATCTGCGCCAGCAACAGTCCGGCGAAAAGGCCGCAGGGGCCGGTGCCGATAACCACTGGTCGCAGGGTCAAGCCATGCGGCGCCTGCGTGACGAAGCGGTAAGGCGTATCGGGCGTGGGGCCGGCGTGACGATCGTTACCCAGCTTGCGCAGCAGGGCGGCTTCGTCGGCAACGGTAACGTCGATCGTGTAGATCAGGGTCGGCGCGTGGCGACGACGCGCATCGACGGCCCGCTTGTGGATGCTGAATGAATGCAGTGCATCATCCGTAATGCCAAGCCGTTTCAGGATGGCTGCGCGAAGTTCGGGCTCATCGTGATCGAGCGGCAGTTTGATTTCGGTGAGGCGCACAGGGGCGTTTTCGCGACGGGGTTGGCGGATAAGGGCGCTATTCTAGCAACCCGTCTGCTGCATTACAGCATTGATGCGCTTCAGTTTCGCGTTGCTTCTCGCGGACGGGCGGCCTAGACTGCGACGGTCAACTTCGGAGGAGGTTAAACATGAATGCGTTTCATCGCAGACTGGTGTCGGGCGCAATCGGCGTGTTTTTGGCGGCCATGGCACCGGTGGTCTTCGCAGGTTCATCGCTCGTTTACGTTACCAACAGTGCCGGCGACACTGTCGATGTGATCGATCCTGCCACCAACAAGGTGGTGCAGGTGATCAAGGGCATCGAGGCCTCGCACGGCGTCGGCTTTTCACCCGACGGCAAGCGCGTCTATATCAGCAACGAGTCGAATTCGACGCTCGATGTGGTCGACCAGAAGTCGGGCAAGGTGACCAACGAGATCAAACTGAGCGGACGACCCAATAACATCGCCGTCACGCCCGACGGCAAGCGCGTGGTCGTCGCGATCACCAATCCGGGAACGCTCGACCTCGTCGATGCCGAAACGTTGACGGTCGCAAAAAGCGTACCGATGAACGGTCGGCTGCATAACACCTACGTCACGCCGGACGGCAAATTCGCTGTGTCGGGTTCGGTACGCGGCAAGTTTTTGAACGTGGTCGACCTCAAGGAAGAAAAGACGGCGTGGGAAGTCAAATTCGAAGATGGCGTGCGCTGCATGGCTATCGAGGCTGCGCCCGACGGATCGGCCGGCCGCATATTCTTTCAACTGTCCAATCTGCACGGTTTCGTTGTGGTCGATTTCAAACAGCGCAAGGAAGTCGCGCGCGTCATTCTGCCGGACGAACCGCACGGCTTCGGCGTGGTCGAAGGCCGCGTCCATGACGGCGTGCCGTCGCACGGCATTGGTGTCGCCCCCGACGGCAAATCGCTGTGGGTCAACAGCCATCTCGCCAATGCGGTGTTCGCCTATTCGCTGCCGGACCTCAAGTTGATCGGTCATGCGTCGTTGCCCGAACTCAAGCGGGAAGGCAAGGAAACGGTCGGTTCAATTCCCGACTGGCTGACCTTCACGCCGGACAGCAAGACGATTTATGTCGGCAATTCGACTTTCAACACGGTGACCGCCATCGACATGAAGACCTTCAAGACGGTGGCGATAATTCCGGTTGGTCAGGTGCCGAAGCGGATGAATACGCTGGTCATGCGCTGAGCAGCAATCCGGTAAAGAAAAACGGCGGGGTCGCGAGGCACCCGCCGTTTGTTATTGCAATCCGCCGCAGTTACTTCGCCGAGATCTTCTGGCCCATCACCCATTGTTCCATGGTTTTCCAGTACGGGTCGTTCTTGTTCGGGAACTGGCGGCCGCCTGAATGATAGGGGTTGCCGCCGGCT
Source organism: uncultured beta proteobacterium (assembly GCA_903889565.1). Taxonomy (GTDB): domain Bacteria; phylum Pseudomonadota; class Gammaproteobacteria; order Burkholderiales; family SG8-41; genus PALSA-1004. Next base: position 200,943 of record CAISYC010000064.1, on the reverse strand, counting down.
TCAAGGGCCAGCGGTTGCAGCAGCAGGCGGCTTTGCGCCGGATTGCCGGGGACCACCAGTTGCGAGATGGCTTCAAACTGGCGGCGCGATTGTTCCTCGGTCCAGAAGGTGGCGCCTTCCGGCAGCTTTTCGAGTTTGAACGCCGCGTTGTTTTCCGTGTGGCAAACGTAGCAGCGCACGTGGTCATCGCGCTTCTTCAGAAAGATCGGCTCGACCTTCGCTTTGAAAAATTCGTAATCAAGAGTGGTGTCCGCCGCTGCCGGCGCGGCATATGCCGCGATCGAAAACGCCAGTGCAATGCCGAGACGCTGTGGACTCATGTATTCCTCCTGAAGGGGCAAGCTGGTGATGACGCTTCTTGTTATGGGCAATTTTTAGCACAGCCCGCAGGCGGTCGCAATGAAATAGAGGAAAGCGCGCGCATCTATCGGTGGTGCGACGCATCATTTGCAACGGCGCTCAGGTAGACTGGCGGCATGATTATTCCCGTGTTTAAGCTCAGACGATTCGCATGGTGAATGCCGCCGGTCTCGGCTACGCGCTCGGCGCGATGGTGTGCTATGGCCTGTCTGACATTGTTTACAAACGGGCAGCGACCGCGGGCGCCAAACCACATCACATGCTGATGGTGCAGGCATGGGTGTTCGCGCCGGCGATCATGGTCTATGCGCTCGCAACGGGTACGCTGCATCTGGTTGCAGCGGCAGGCTGGGGGGCGGCGGCGGGCTTTTGTTTGTTTTTCGGACTGCTCAATTTTTCGCGCAGCCTGCGCGACGGTGTCGTCAGCGTCAACGCGCCGATCTTCCGGCTGAATTTCACGCTGACCGTCGCCCTGGCCGTTATCGTGCTCGACGAGCCGCTGGGCGCGGTCAAGATCGCCGGCCTCGTGCTCAGTCTGCTGGCGGTGTGGTTGTTGCTGGGCGGCAAGGTGCCAGGGCAGGCAGCGATTTCGCGCGACTCGCTGGCGCGCGTGCTGTTCGCCTCGGTTGCCTTTGGTATCGCGAATTTCTTTTACAAACTCGGCGTCATGTCGGGCGTTACGCCGGCGACGCTGGTAGCGGCACAGGCGGCGGTGTTTTTTCCGCTGGCGACTGCGACCGGTTATCTGACCGAGAAAAAATTAAACGTGCCGGCGGCGGTGTTGCCCTACGGTACCGCCGCCGCGCTGCTGTTGCTGACGGCCTTTCTGCTGCTGGCAACCAGCCTCGTGCACGGCGAGGCGAGCGTGCTGGTGCCAGTGGCGCAGATGGGATTCGTGATTACGGCAGCGGCGGGAATTCTGCTGCTGGGCGAGCGCACCAGTGCGCGTCGCGTCACCGGGTTGGCGGTGGCGGCGGCGGCGCTGATTTGTCTGGCGCTGAGTTGAAGCGGGGATATTGAAGGGCTAGCAGCGAGTTGCACGGACTGTAGGGCTAATCGTTGATCTCGCGTTCCGACCTTACGATCCCCGCCAGCACCACAATGCTGCCAAGAATGACCGAGAAGAGGAACAACACGCCGAAACCGACCGGGTTGGGATTCGGGTCGGCGAGCAGATGGACTTTTGCGGCGAGTATCGTCAGCAGCAAGGGCAGTGCGCCGCCGACGATCATCGCAACGCCGGCGCGTACCCAGTTCGAGCGCCAATAACCCGCGCGTTGCGAACCGCTCATCCAGAACCACACGATCAGCGCCAGCGGGCCGCCGATGATGGCAGACAGGATCGTCAACGGCACCCGGTACTGCGACGGCGGATGATCGGTTGCGGCAGGCATGCGTATCGATCTGGCTGGCTGTTCGTGTGATTCCCGAGGTCTTTTCTGAACGTCAAATCCGGCAGCGAATTTACGCGCGCCCGTCGTGTAATGAAAACGCAATCCGGCACGGCTTGTCCGAGCGATTGCTCCACGCGTGATTGGTGCCGCGCTGCACGACGGTGTCGCCGGCGCTCAGATGAACTTCTTCCTTGTCGAGCACCAGCGTGATTTCGCCTTCGAGGATCAGGCAGAAATCGAGCGTGTGCGTTTTCTGCATGTAGGGGTGGGGCGCTTTCGCTGAATACGTCGAGGCGCCGGGCGAACCCATGGCGGCGAAGAAGGCCTGCACTTCTTTCGCGCCGACTTTGCCTTGGTGGCTGGCATCGGGCGGAAAGGTGACGACGCGACAGACCGAGCCGCCAGGTGGCGGTTCGATGGCGTGCGGCATGTGCAGCGATTCACGCACGTTTTTCAGACGGGCCGGCGTGCGGTCGGTGACCCATATTCGCGTCGAGGCATAGCCGGGGCGCGCGGGATCGGTGCGCACATCCGGTGACGGCGCGTCGGAAATGCACTTCGATTTTTCGTTCTCGTCGATGCAGACGATGCGGCGGACGGGTTTGATGGCTTCGGTCATGATTGTTCTCTGAGTTTTGTTCGTCGTTATTCGTCGTATTTGGCGCCCATCATGACGAAGGCCATCAGGCTGCCTTCGCGTGGATTGCACCAGCCGTGCCAGTTGCCGATCTGCACCACGACATCGCCGGGCTTCATGATGTATTCGCCGTCATCGAGCAGCAGCACGCGTTCGCCTTCAAGCAGGATGCCATAGTCGAGGGTTTCGGATTTATGCACGGGCGACGAGAAGCCGTTGGCGCCGCCCTTGTCCCAGGTGCCGCCCGGACGCTGACGCGGCTCGTGCAGCGGCACCGCGGTCGGGTCTTTCGCCGGATCGTAGCCGGGCACCTTGCCCGGCGACTGCACAATGCGCAGATGGCCGCCGTCTTCGGGCGGCTCGAAACTGAAGGGGAGGTTGCCGTAATCCTTGTCGCCGCTGATCACGCTCGGGCATTCCTGATAGACCCAGACGTCGGTCATGCCGGTGCCGGGACGGATCGGGCCGGGGTTGGCGTTGGGTGCGGCGCTGTCCCACAACACGCCGGATTTGCCGTCGGCGTCATTGCCGGTGACAACGCGGCGAATGGGTTTCAATGGATGGGCCATGCTGCTGATTCTCCTCTCGCTGGACTATTGTAGACTTGCGGCCATTATAAATCGCGCTGGCGGGAAACCTCATGCGTAACATGATTGTCTTTGCACTGCTGTTGACGGCGCTGGCCGCGCGCGCGGCCGACAACCCGACGTATCCGAACCGCCCGATCCGTCTGGTCAATCCGTTCGCGCCCGGCGGCACTGTCGATATCAATGCGCGCACGCTGGCCGCCGAAGTCAGCCGCCAGCTTGGCGGCAACATCGTGGTCGACAACCGGGACGGCGCCAACGGCATCGTCGGCACGCAGATCGTGGTCAATGCGCCGCCCGACGGTTACACGCTACTGCACACCTCGACTTCGATCGCGATCAATCCTTCGGTGCAGCGCAAGCTTCCCTACGATACGTTGAAAGATCTGGCGCCGATCACTTTCGTCGCGTTGGGCGGCGGCTACGTGGTGGTGTCCTATCCGGGCTTCGCCGCGCGCTCGATGAAAGACGTGATCGAACTGGCGAAGAATACCGCGCGGCCGGTGGCTTACAGCACGGCCGGCATCGGCAACTCGACGCATCTGGTGACCGAGATGTTCAGCAGTGCCGCCGGCATCAGCATGACGCATGTGCCATACAAGGGCGTGGCACCCGCGCTCAACGCCGTGTTGGCCGGCGAAGTGCAATTGATGTTCATCCCGCCGACCTCGGCGGTGCAGCACATTCAGAGCGGGCGTGTGCGCGCGCTGGCCTATACTGGAAAAACGCGCTGGTCGGTGCTGCCGGATGTACCGACCGTGTCGGAGTCAGGGTTGCCGGGCTTCAACAAGGATGCCGGCTGGAACCTTTGGCTAGCGCCGGCGAAAACGCCGCCGGCCATCATCGCGCGTTTGCAGCAGGAGGCGCACAAGGCGCTGCAAATGCCGCAGGTGCGCGAAGTGTTTGTTAAGGGCGGTTACGATCCGCTGGGAAACACGCCGGAGGAAGCGCGCGCGTTTCTGGCGGCGGAGATCAGGCTTTACGGCGACATCGTCAGGAAGATCGGCCTGAAGCCGGAGTGATGCGCCGTCGTGGCGCAGGCGCCCTTGTAGCGCAGGCGACTCGCCTGCATTGAGCATTTGCGGCGTGGCACAGTGATTTTTGCAGGAGGGTCGCCTGCGCTACGAAAACCTATTCGAGCGTGATTTTCTGCGCGCGAATGAGTTTGCCCCAGCGCGCGGTTTCGTTGCGTATCCATTGATCCAACTGTGCGGGCGTGCCGCCGCCGGTTTCATAACCGAGTTCGGCGAAGCGTGCGCGGATTTCCGGTTGCGCGAGAATTTTAATGGTCTCGGCATTCAGGCGCGCAATGATTTCGCGCGGCGTTTGCGCCGGCGCCAGCATGCCGACCCACGATTCGGCGACAAAGCCCGGAATTGTTTCGTTCATGGTCGGCACGCCGGGCACGGCAGCATTGCGCTTGGGCGAGGTCACCGCAAGTGCGAGCAGACGTCCGTCCCGGACATGCGGCAGCAGTGTCGGGATGGTGGCAAAGATCGCATCAACCTGGCCGCCGATCAGGTCGGTTACGGCAGCGCCGGCGCCTTTGTACGGAATGTTGGCGACATCGATGCGCGCCTCGACTTTTAACAACTCCATCAATAGCCGCGCCGGCGAGCCGGGGCCGACGCTGGCGAATTTGATTTCGCCGGGTCGCGACTTCGCCGCCCGCAACAGTTCCTGCGTCGATCTGAAGCCGGATTTCGGATGCGCCGCGAGCAGCAGCGGGCCGCGCACCAGCAGGGAGACCGGCGCCAGATCCCTTAAGCCGTCGTAGTCGAGATGATTGAACAGATGCGGATTGGTGGCGTGGCTGTCGAACACGGTCAACAGGGTGTAACCGTCGGCCGGCGCTTTCACCGCGACCGCGGTGCCGATGGTGCCGCCGGCGCCGGCGCGATTATCGACCACCACCGGCTGACCCAGGGCCTCGGCGAGTTTGACCGCGACAATGCGCGCGCTGATGTCGGCGAGACCCGACGGCGCGTTCGGCACGATCATGCGGATCGGTTTCGACGGATAGTCCTGCGCGGGCAGTGCCGTAGCGCAGAGCGCGAGGCACAGCGCACCGGCGGTTTTTAGTCGGTTGAACATTGGCCTGGGGTCCAATTGGTCGGGCGCCCGCAAACGGCAATGCGGGCGCCGGATTATAGCGACGTTTTTGCGGCGCCATCCGGCTTGCCGGTGGCGCCGACACAAGGACGGCATGGTAAAGTTCCGCCTCGGATTTTGGCAGCGAAAACAAGGGCGGGTAAACGATGGCGACCAAGCCGCAGCTGGTACGAGAGCGCGTCAGCGACGGGGAATGGCAACTGCGTTGCGAACTGGCGGCGGCGCACCGGCTCGTTGCGCATTTCGTGTTCGTCGATATGACTTACAACCATATCTCGGTGCGTATCCCGGGCGAGCCGCAGCATTTTCTGGTCAAGGCCGAGAGCGTGTTCATGGAGCAGGTCACGGCCTCCAACATTGTGAAGTACGACATCGACGGCAATCAGGTGCTGGCCTCCGACTTCAAGGCGAGCCCTGCGGCCTATAACGTGCACGCCTCGGTTTACAAGGCGCGGCCCGACATCATGGGGGCGGTGCATACACACTCGCCGGCGAATCTGGCGGTGTCGGCGCAGAAATGCGGCCTGTTGCCGCTGACGCAGCAGGCGATGCGCTTCTACAACCGCGTGGCTTATTACAAAAACGAATACGACGACACCACGCCCGAAGGCACGCAGCACATGGCGCGCGCGCTGGGCGACAAATGGCACATGCTGCTCGAGAATCACGGCGCGCTGGTATGCGGTTCAACACTGGCCGAAGCTTATATCTATCATCATTTTTTCGAACTGGCCTGCCGCGCGCAGATCGGCGCGCTGGGCGGCGGCACCGAACTGGTCATGCCGACACCGGAAGTGTGCGAGGAGCGCGCGAAAAAATTCGGCCGCATCGGCCAGTACAATTCGAAGAGCCGCGACTGGGTCGCCAGCATCGCGCTCGCCGACAAGCTGTTTCCGGAATACAGGGATTGAAGGCATTGTCTACAGAGGACACCGGGGGCACAGGGTAAAAGCCTCGAGTAGTTCCCTGTGTTCTCTGTGATCTCTGTGGCTGGAAATTGAAAAGGAGTTTGCATGGCCGGTTTCAGGTTGCTGAATTACGCCGACAGCGCCGGCGCGCCGCGTGCCGGCATACTGGTCGGTGGCGACAGCGTGGTCGATCTGCAGGACGCGTTGCCGGGCACGGCGTGGGCGAAATCGACGCTCGACGTACTGGGCGCCTGGGACATCGCCTGTCCGGCCTTGCACAAACTCGCGGATGCGAAGTCGCAGGGCAAGCCGCTCGCGGGCGTCAAACTGATGGCGCCGATTTATTATCCGCCGGCGATCTATTGCACCGGCGCCAATTACATGGCGCACGCCGAGGAAATGTCGGCCGAAGGCAGCGGCGTCGACAAGGCGGTGACGCAGCCCTATCTTTTTCTGAAATCGGCGCGCCATTGCATGATCGGTCCGAATGACGAAATCAGGCTGCCCGGCGTCTCCCGGAAAGTAGACTGGGAGGCCGAGTGCGCGGTCGTCATTGGCCGCGGCGGCCGCAATATCAGTGTCGCCGATGCGATGAAGCATGTCGCTGGTTATACGATAATGAACGACGTGTCGGCGCGCGATCTGTCGCGGCGCCCCGACTGGCCGCGCTGGAACATCGACTGGTTCGGTCACAAGAATTTCGAGACCGCAGCGCCGATGGGACCGTGGATCACGCCGGCGGATGAAGTGCCCGACATTTACCGGTGTCAGTTGCAACTGTGGGTGAATCAGGAAAAGATGCAGGACACGCTGGTGTCGGGGCTGATTTTCAATATTGCGGAACTGATCGAATATCTGAGCCGGCGCATGACGCTGCTGCCGGGCGATGTAATCGCCACCGGCACGCCGTCGGGTGTGGGCAGACCGCGCGGGATTTTTCTAAAACCCGGCGACCGTGTGCGTATATCGCTGGATTGCGTCGGCACGCTGGAGAATCCGGTGGCGCAGGGCGTTTGACCGCGGGATCCAAGGAATCGAATCGTTGTTGTTCAGAATCGAGGCATGATGGATTTATCAGCATTGCAGCCCGGGCTCAAGGGCACGGTTGAAATCGTGGTTGGCGAGCAGCACACCGCGCCCCATGTCGGCAGCGGCCGCGTGCGCGTGCTGGCCACACCGATCATGATCAATCTGATGGAAGCGGCGGCATTGCAGGCGGTCGAAGGGCTGTTGCCGGCCGGCCATCAGACGGTGGGCATACATCTCGATGTCACTCACGTCGCTGCCACGCCGGTCGGCATGCGGGTGCGCGCCTTTGCCGAACTCACCCGGGTGGACAAACGCACCCTGTATTTTCGTGTGCACGCCGAGGACGCCCGCGAGCGCATCGGCGCGGGTGCGCACGAGCGCATCGTGATCAATCTCGAGCGCTTCGACGCCCGCATGCAGGACAAACTGGGTTCGATCGGGCGTGGATAGCGCCCGCAGCGCCGCCGGTGTGAGGGCCCGACTATCGATGTGTGATAATAGTCCGGGCTCAAAAATACTCCATGCCGCGCTATAACGAAAATCTGGCGGTGCTGTTCGCCGACATCACGGACAGCACGAAGCTCTACAGCACGCTGGGCGACAACGCGGCGCGGGTGGTCGTCAACGCCTGTCTGACCATGATTGCCGAGATCGTCGAGCGCCGCCACGGTCGCGTGGTCAAGACCATTGGCGACGAATCGATGTGCGTATTCCGCCGCGCCGACGATGCGGTGACGGCGGCCAGCGAAATGCAGTCGGCGATCGACGCCAAACGCCCCGGACGCCAGCACGTGCAGATCCACATCGGACTGCATTACGGGCCGGTACTGGTCGAGGACAACGACGTGTTCGGCGACACTGTCAATGCGGCAGCCTATCTGACCGCGGTGGCGGCGGCCGAGCAGATTCTGACCACCGAGGCGACCGAGCGCAACCTGTCGCCGGAACTGAAATCCGGCGTGCGGCCGGTATTCAAGGCGATGCTCAAGGGCAGCCTTGAGGAATCAACTGTCTATCAGGTGATCTGGCACAAGGACGTCGCCGCGCTGACCGACGTCAACATGCGCTCGCACAAAATCATCCCGGGCGACGAAGGCAGCCTGCTCGTCACCTATAAAAATCTCAAGTTGCGCATGGATCAGGGCCGGCCCAACATGACCATCGGCCGCGGCGACGACTGCGATCTGGTGATTCACGCCAGGCTCGCCTCGCGCAAGCATTTCAGCATTCGCCTGCTGCGCACCCATTTTTATCTGCTCGACCACAGCCTCAACGGCACCTTCGTTACGCTGGAGAGCGGCGAGGAGGTGCATGTGCTGCGCGGCGAACTGCTGCTCGACGGCGCCGGCAGCATCGCCCTTGGCCAGAGCGTGCGCGAGGGCGCCGCCGACATCATCAGCTACGCGCGCGACCGGCGCTCGATGTACCGCAAATAGATCGGTCGGCGTTCTGACGCGCAAAATTCGCGTCTTGCAGCGGCAGGTTCTTGCGTGCACCCGGCGCGCCCAATAAAATCGCGCGCTTCAATGGCGGTACAACCGTGGTCTGTGCGGCTTGGATTTACATTAATTTACAATTGGGTGACCGGTTGGTGCCGGGTTTGACCGATAATTTGCCGTCACGGTCAATCGGCGCGTTGCGGGCCGACATTGCCGACCGAACAGCCTCACAATTGCGTGTTTTTGACCCGAAATACTGATCCGTGCCGAAACCGATTCATGACTGAAAAGATTCCAGGCCAGACCCTGCGATTTGCCGACACCATCGTCCGCAACACCGAAAAGCTCGCAGTACTGTTCGCGGACATCTCCGACAGCACCAAACTCTACAACGCGCTGGGCGACAATGCGGCGCGCGTGGTCGTCAACGGCTGCCTGACCCTGATCGCCGAGATCGTGGTGCGTTTCAACGGGCGCATCATCAAAACCATCGGCGACGAGGTGATGTGCGTGTTCGGCCGGGCGGATGATGCAGCCGCGGCCGCCTGCGAAATGCAGTCGGTGATCGACGCCAAGCGGTTTTCCGGTTACCACGTGCAGGTTCATATCGGACTGCATTACGGTCCGGTGCTGGTCGAGGGCGATGACGTGTTCGGCGATACCGTCAATACCGCCGCCTATCTCAGGGGCGTGGCGACCGCGGGCCAGATCCTGACCACCGAAACAACCGAACGCAACCTTGCGCCGGAGCTTCGCGCCGGCATGCGCGCGGAGTTTTCGGCCGTGTTCAAGGGCAGCAGCGAGCCGTCGAAGGTCTATCAGATTCTCTGGAACACCGATGCCAGCGATCTTACCTATGCCAATTTCCGCACCAAGGCTTTTGTGCCGGTGGAGGCGGGCAGCCTGATTGTTTCGTACGCGAGCTTCAGGTTGCGTCTCGACAAGACCCGGCCGCTGCTGGTGTTCGGGCGCGGCGACGATTGCGATGTCACGGTGGACGAAATGCATGCGTCACGCAAACATGCCAGCCTGAAAATCGAGCAGGATCATTTTTATCTGGTTGACCACAGCCTGAACGGCACCTTCGTCACGCTCGACGGCGGCGAGGAGATGCGCATCTTGCGCAGCGAATTGCTGATCGAACGCTCGGGCAGTTTTGCGCTCGGTCGCGGCGTGCGCGAGGGCGCCACCGCAATCGTCAGCTTTACCCGCGACCGTCGCGCTCTGCGCCCGGTCTGACCCGCGGCTTCAGCGCTCGTCGGCGAGCCGGCGAATGACGTCGCGGCCGCCCAGCGATTTGTCGCGGCTCTCCGGCGTCTGTTTGCCCAGCGTGGTGGCGGCGACCAACTCGTACATGTTGGCGGCACCGTCGAATATGCGCGGCGTCATGCCGACGCTGGCAAAGGTCTGCGCGATCTGCTGCATCTCCGGCACCCAGCGATAAGCCTTGGGCGGCATTACCGGCATCACCTTCAACATCCAGTCGTGCAGATCACTGCGCGTTTCCCGCATCTGTTCTTCGAACACCTGTTCGACGCCGAGGCGGCGCGCCGCCATCAGGGTTTCCAGCATCAGCGCCTGGATGCCCTTGTTCATCGCGCCGTAGCACATTTTGAGCGCACTGGCTTCGCCCATGCGCTCGCCGAGAATGCGCACGCTCAGCTCTGGTCCGCTCAGTGCCGCCAGCACCTGCGCGCCGGGGCCCGAAAAATAGAGATTGCAGCGCGCCTTGTCGCGCGGCGGCGAGCCGATGATGGTGCCGTCGAGGCAGCGGCCGCCGGCCGCGGCGATCGCGGCATTCACCGCCTCCAGCGTCGCCGGAGAAATCGCATTGCAATCGACAAACAGCGGTTTGCCATGGCCGGCGGCGATGACGCGCGCGGCCGCCTGCGCGAATTCAAGCGCGGCGGCGGGGTTCATGATCGACATAATCAGGTCGCTCTGTGCGGCGAGTTGCTCGATGCTGCCGACGTCGGTCAGCCCCGCTTCGCGCGCCAGCGTTTTGCTGCGCGCGCTGCGCCGGTCGAGCGCGGTCAGCACGGTGAAGCCCTGTTGCTTCAATTGGCCGGCAATCGCCTGACCCATGTCGCCGGGACTCATGACGCCGATGGTCTTGATGCTCATGTCGATCTCCGCTGGATGCGCCGCCGGCGCACGACCGCGAATTGTACTCCAGCCTGTCTGCTGTTCATGGGAGCGCCGCGGCGCTTGGATTACAATCGGCATCAATGCAGGCACCAATCATTCAGCACGCGCGCGACGGCAAGCCATGAGTTTTTATCTGGTCGTCGCGCTGACGGTGCTTAACCATATCGCGTACAAGGGCAGCAAGATGCTGGTGTCCCTCTACGCGATCGATTTCGGCGCGACGCCGTTCCAGGTCGGCGTGCTGTTCTCGCTGTATTCGCTGTTTTCACTGTTTATCGCCGTGCATGCCGGGCGCCTGTCGGACCGGTTCGGGCCGCGACGTCTCATGCTGGCCGGCAGTTGCGGGCTCGGCGGCGGCCTGCTGCTGCCGTTTTTGTGGCCGCATCTCGCATTGCTTTATTTGTCGGCCACCGTGATCGGCGCGCTTTATATTTTTTTCACGGTGTCCGCCCAGCACCTGATCGGTGCTTCGGGCGGCGGTCACGCGCGCACGCGCAATTTCGGACTCTACAGTCTGGGCGTGGGCATCTCTTCGCTGATCGCGCCGCCGCTGACCGGTTTTGCGATCGATCATATCGGCTTTCAGGCGACCTACGGCATGCTGGCGCTGTTGCCGGCCGGCCCGCTGGCCTTCCTGCTGTTTTTTCATCCCGCCGATCGCGCGTCCGCCGCGGCGAAGGAACGCGGCGAGCAGCGCGCGGTGGATCTGCTGCGCAACGTCTCGCTGCGGCGCGCGCTGATCACCGCGGGCATCGTCGAGACCGGCGGCGAACTCTACAATTTCTACATGCCGATCTACGGTCATTCGATCGGCCTGTCGGCGTCGCGCATCGGCCTCATAATCGGCGTCTACGCGGTGGCGCTGCTGGTCGCGCGCGGCGTGATGGCGGCGCTGGTGCGGCGGAGCAGCGAGGAGACGGTGCTGTTCGGTTCGCTTGCGCTGACCGCGGCGACCTGCGTGCTGTTTCCGTTCGTCGCCGATCCGCTGATGCTGGCGGGAATTTCCTTCGTGTTCGGTCTCGGACTCGGCTGCTGCGGGCCGCTGTCGATGATCATCACCTACAATCGCGCGCCCGATGGTCGTGCCGGCGAGGCGATCGGCCTGCGTCAGAGCTTCAACAAGTTCATCGAGGTCGCGCTGCCGCTGCTCGCCGGTTCGCTCGGCAGCGTGTTCGGTCTTGGCCCCGTATTCTGGGTCAATGCGATGTTCCTCGGCGGCGGCGCCGCGCTGATGAACGCCGATGCGCGCCAGCGCAAGCGGCATTCCGCCGCCGGTTGAGGATTTAGCGCGGCGCCGGTCGTCTGCGTTCGAGCCAGATGCCGGCGGCAAATGCAACGCCGCAGGGGATGCCCCACCACGCGAGATAGCGCGCGATGACCGCGCCGAAGGCGAGCAGGCTGTCGCGACGGAAATCTTCCTCGATCGCATCGGCCTGCGCGGGGTGCCGCGCGCGCGCGCGTTCGAGCAGTTGGTCAGCGTCGAGCAGCCATGCGGCAAAACGCGTCCAGTCGCGCGGCTTGCCGGCGTAGGTTGCATCCGATTCCCACAGGCTGTTTTGCACGATCAGGCGCGTGCTTAACTCGAGCTTGGTCTGCAGCAACGCCTGGTTCGCAATGTAGACAGTGGGCAGCGCCGTCAACAGCGCGAGCGCGCACCAGAGCTGGCGCCAGTGGCGGCGCAGGCGCGCCGGCAACGACGCGGCGGAAGCGGTTCCGGACATCGCAAAATCATAGCATCGTCGCGCGCAGAGCCCGCGGTAGAATAGTCGCGCCGTGAACCTCATTCGATCCCTGCGAATTGCGTGTTGCATTGCCGGACTGCTGTGCTGTGCGGCGTTGCAGGCGGCGCCCGGGCGCGATGGCGCCGCAATCGCATCGGCGCATCCGCTGGCGACCGCCGCCGGCTACCGCATACTCGCGGAGGGCGGCAATGCGTTTGACGCCGCGGTCGCGGTGGCGGCCGCCCTTGCCGTGGTTGAACCGTATTCCGCAGGGCTCGGCGGCGGCGGTTTCTGGCTGCTGCACCGCGCCGCCGACAAATTCGACATGATGATCGATGCGCGCGAAACCGCGCCGGCCGCGGTGACGCAACAACTCTACGTCGGCGCCGACGGCAAACCGATTCCCGGCGCCACGCTCAATGGCGGCAAGGCGGCGGCGATTCCCGGCGTGCCCGCGGGTCTGGCGCATCTCGCGCGCAATTATGGACGTCTGCCGCTCGCGCGCACGCTCGCGCCGGCGATCACACTGGCGCGCGATGGTTTTGCGCTCGATCCGCGATTCGCGCGCATGGCGCAGTTTCGCGAGCGTTTTTTGCAGAACGGCAGCGGCACACGCGGTTTTCTCGATGGCATGAAAGCGCCGCAGGCGGGTTTTCTGTTGCGACAACCGGAACTCGCAGCAACCCTTGCAACAATTGCTGCAGGCGGCGCGGAGAGTTTTTACCGCGGAGCAGTTGCGCAGGCGCTGGTGGCGGGCGCCAATGCGGCCGGTGGCGTGTGGAGCGCGGACGATCTGGCATCGTACCGGGTGATCGAGCGCGCGCCGGTGCGCATTACGTATCGCGGCGCCAGCATCACGACGGCGAGTCTGCCCTCCGGCGGCGGCATCACGCTCGCGCAATGCCTGAACATCCTCGAGCGTTTCGACATCGGCGATCCGCGCCAACCGGCGGCCGCGCATCTGGTGATCGAGGCGCTGCGGCGTGGGTTCCAGGATCGCGCGCTTTATCTCGGTGACGGCGATTTCGTCAGCGTGCCGGTGGCGCGCCTGACCGACAAGAATTACGCCGCCGGCCGGGCAGCCAATATCGATCCGCAGGCGGCCACCGTCAGCAACGGGCTCGAGGCCGGCGCCAAAGACAAGATTGAAAGCGGCAATACGACCCATTATTCGGTGATCGACGCCGAGGGCAACCGCGTCGGCGCCACGCTCAGCATCAATTTTTTGTTCGGGGCCGGCGTGGTTCCCGCCGGCACCGGCGTGCTGCTCAATGACGAGATGGACGACTTCGCGCTGCTGCCCGAGGTGCCGAACGGATACCGGCTGCTCGGCGGTGCGGCCAACCGCATCGAGCCGCGCAAGCGGCCGCTGTCGAGCATGACGCCGACCTTCGTCGAGGATAGTCGCGGCGTGCTGGTGTTGGGGGCGCCCGGGGGCTCGCGTATCATCAGCCAGGTGCTGCTGGCGGTACTCGATTACATGGCGCAACCCGCAGTCGATCTCGAGCGCATCGCCGCTGCGCCGCGTTATCACCATCAATTCTGGCCCGACCGCATCGAACTCGAACCCGGCGGTTTCTCCGCCGAGTGGCGTGCCGCGCTGACGGCGCGGCGGCACGTGCTGGAGACTGGCGCGCGCCAATGGGGCAATCTGCAGATGGTTTTCATGCCGGCAAGCGGCGGCGAGCCGCAGGCGGCGAGCGATCCGCGCGGACTCGAATTCGGCTGGTATTAGCCGACATGCGGGGGCTTTGCAGAAGGCGCGGAACAGACGACAATGCGCGCCGCGCGAAACCGCGCGACAGCAAAGGGAGGCGACATGTCGGGAGTCGGACACGGACACGGCGGTGAACACGGCGGCGAAAACAAACGTATCGCGCTGCTGATTTCGGTACTGGCATTGGTGCTGGCGTTTTCGGAAACGCTGGGCAAAAGCGCGCAGACCATTGCGCTGAGCCAGAACGTCGAGGCGTCCAATCTGTGGTCGTTCTTTCAGGCGAAGACGATCCGCATGACGGTATTGCGCACCGCGGCCGAAGAGGCCGAAGTGACAGCGCAGCAAATCGGCGCGGCGAAGGCGCGCGAGGCGGTCGAACAGCGCGTCGCAACCTGGCGCAAGACTGCCGAGCGCTACGACTCCGAGCCGGAAACGGGCGAGGGCCGCAAGGAGCTTGCGGCGCGCGCCAAGATTGCGGAATCCAGACGTGATCGCGCGCTGGCCGCCTACCATCATTACGAAGTCGCCTCGGCCAGCGTGCAGATCGCGATCGTGATGGCATCTGCTGCGATCATCACCGGCATGTCGGCGCTGATCTGGATCGCGATTGGTCTCGGTGTGCTTGGCGTGGCATTTTGCGGCATCGGTTTTTTTGCGCCGTTGGCGGTGCACCTGTTTTGAGCTTTCGCGGGTTGGACGCGCCCGAGGCGCGGACGGCGCCGCGACGAACTGCGGTATCATTACCGGTATTACGTTTCGCATTGCGTGCATGAAAACGACATTTCTCGAATTCGAACAGCCGATCGCCGAACTTGAGGCCAAAATCGACGAGCTGCGCTTCGTGCAGGACGATTCGGCCTTCGATATATCCGAAGAGATCGCGCGGCTGCAGAAAAAAGGCCAGACGCTGACCAAGGATATCTACGCCAAACTGACGGCGTGGCAGATCGCGCAGGTGGCGCGGCATCCGCAGCGCCCCTATACGCTCGATTACATTCAGGGTCTGTTCAGCGGTTTCGAGGAACTCCACGGTGACCGTTCGTTTGCCGACGATCCGGCGATTGTCGGCGGCATGGCGCGTTTCAACGACCAGCCGGTGATGGTGATCGGGCATCAGAAGGGGCGCGACACCAAGGACAAGATTTACCGCAACTTCGGCATGCCCAAGCCTGAGGGCTATCGCAAGGCGCTGCGCCTGATGAAGCTTGCCGAAAAATTCGGCATGCCGGTGTTTACCTTCATCGATACGCCCGGCGCTTATCCGGGTGTGGGCGCGGAAGAACGCGGCCAGTCGGAAGCGATCGGACGCAATCTCTACGCGATGGCGGATCTGCGTGTGCCCATCATCTGCACCGTGATCGGCGAGGGCGGCTCGGGCGGCGCTCTCGCGATCGCTGTCGGCGATGCGCTGCTGATGCTGCAGTATTCGACCTACTCGGTGATTTCGCCCGAGGGCTGCGCGTCGATTTTGTGGAAAAGCGCCGACCATGCCGCGGAGGCGGCGGAAACGCTCGGCATTACCGCCAATCGCCTGAAAACCATCGGCGTGATCGACCGCATCATTCCCGAGCCGCTCGGCGGTGCGCATCGCGACCATGATGCGATGATGCAGAATCTGAAGAAGGCGCTGGTGGAAACCTGGCGCCCATTGCAGAACAAGCCGGTCACCGAATTGCTCGAAGCGCGCTTCGAAAGGCTGATGGGCTATGGCAAGTTCAAGGAAGTCGCCGAAAAATAGCGCGTTGCCGGAGCGGGTAGCGGCGGTTCTCTGGCGGCATGTGCGCCGCGGCGACCATCTGGTTGCCGGCCTGAGCGGCGGTATCGACTCGGTGGTGCTGCTTGATTTGCTCAAACGCGCCGCGCGGCGCCACGGGTTTACGCTGGCCGCGGTGCATGTCAATCACCAGATCAATCCGGCAGCCGCATCGTGGGCGACGTTTTGCCGCCGCCTGTGCCGGCGGTTGAACGTTGCGTTGGCGGTCAAAAAAGTCGAACTTGCGCGTGGCAACAGTCTGGAGGCGACTGCGCGCGCCGCGCGCTACGCAGTCTACGCACAACTGCGCGGCGACGCCGTTGTACTCGCGCACAATCTCGACGATCAGGCGGAAACCGTTTTGTTGCAGCTGTTGCGCGGCGCCGGCGTCAAGGGTGTCAGCGCGATGCCTGAGATCAGGATCGGGGATCGCGGGATGATAATCGACGCGGCGCCTGATTTGTACGGCAGACGCGCGGCTGTGCTGCGTAAATCCAATCCTCAATCTTCAATCTTCAATCCGGCAATTCTCCGACCGCTGCTGGAAGTGCCGCGCAGCGAGATCGAGGCCTATGCGCGCGCGCGCAGGCTGGATTGGATCGAAGACGACAGCAATCTTGACACCGCCTACGACCGGAATTTCATGCGCCATCGGGTGTTGCCGGTGATCGCCGAGCGTTACCCCGCCTACCGGCAGACGTTGTTGCGCGCCAGCCGCAATTTCGCCGAAGCGGCAAAACTTGCGGCGCGGGCCGCGGCGGCCGACGGCGGCTGCGACGATGAGTTGCTCGATCTGGCGCGTTTGCGCGGCTTGCCGCCGTTGCGTGTAAAAAACCTGCTGCGCCATTTTTTGGCACATCAGGGCATGGTCATGCCGAACGCACGGCAACTTGAGGAATGCGCGAGGCAGATTGCGCAGGCGCGACCCGCGGCGCGGCTGGCCATCCGGCTGGGCGAGTGTGAACTGCGCAGCCATGCCGGTGCCTTGCAGATCGTGCGCTCGGTTCCCGTGGTCGAGGCCGCAGCCGATTTTGAACGCGCATGGTGCGCCGAGAAATTGTGGTCGTTGCCGGAATTGGGTGGCGCGCTGGCGATGGTGGCGACGCGTGGCGACGGCATGCGTGCCGACCTTGTGCGCGGGCATCAAGTCGTTGTGCGCTTGCGTCGCGGCGGCGAGCGTTTGCGGCCGGATGCGCGAGGGCCGCGCCGCACGCTGAAGAACCTGCTGCAGGAGCATGGCGTGCCGCAATGGGCGCGCAAAAGCTTGCCCTTGATCTATGTCGATGGGGTGCTCGCCTGCGTGCCTGGCGTCGCCATCGACGCGGCTTTTCGGGCGGCAACCGGCGAGCCCGCCATTCGTCCAGAATGGCGGCCGATTCGGCCTTGATGGCACGGGGCTGGACGGCACGAAATCGCTTTATTTCAAGGCCTTATCGTGGTACACTTGAAAATTATCCTTAATATTCATGTACAAAGGAATTGTCATGGCAGTCGAACGCACACTTTCGATCATCAAACCGGATGCCGTCGCCAAAAACGTGATCGGCGAAATCCTCGCCCGCTTTGAAAAAGCCGGCCTGCGCATTGTTGCTGCGCGCATGATTCATCTTTCGCGTCAGGAAGCTGAAGGTTTCTATGCCGTTCACCGCGCGCGTCCGTTCTTCAAGGACCTTGTCGATTTCATGATCTCCGGACCGGTGATGGTGCAGGCGCTCGAAGGTGAAAACGCCATTCAGAAGAATCGCGACCTGATGGGCGCGACCGATCCGAAGAAGGCGGAAAAAGGCACGATCCGCGCCGACTTTGCTCAAAGCATCGATGCCAACGCCGTGCATGGTTCCGACGCCCCCGAGACGGCGCAGAACGAAATCGCCTACTTCTTCCCGACGCTGAATATTTATTCGCGCTGATTCCATTCGCCATGACCGTCAATCTGCTCGAATTTGAAAAGCAAAAGTTCGCGCAGTTTTGTGCGGAATTGGGCGAAAAGCCGTTTCGCGCGCGGCAATTGATGCACTGGATACACCAGTCGGGCGTCGATGATTTCGACGCCATGACCGACATCGCGAAGCCGCTGCGGGAGCGCCTGAAGGCGGATTGCGGCGTGATTCCGCCGCGCGTCATCAGCGATACCACCGCGGCCGACGGCACGCGCAAGTGGTTGCTCGACGTCAATGCCGGCAATGCGATCGAAACGGTGTTCATACCGGAGCGCACGCGCTCCACGCTGTGCGTGTCGTCGCAGGCGGGCTGCGCGCTTGAATGTTCGTTCTGCTCGACCGGCCGCCAGGGCTTCAACCGCAATTTGTCGTTGTCTGAAATCATCGGCCAGTTGTGGCTCGCCAACCGCAGTCTCGCCGCCGCCGGCGGCGACGATGTTCGACGCGTGACCAACGTGGTGATGATGGGTATGGGCGAACCGCTGGCGAATTTTGACAACGTCGTGGCGGCAATGCATCTGATGCTTGACGACGACGCCTACGGCCTGTCGCGCCGGCGTGTCACCCTCAGTACTTCGGGTCTGGTGCCGCAGATGGATCGCCTGGGGGACGCCTGCCCGGTGGCGCTGGCGGTGTCGCTGCATGCGCCGAACGACCAGTTGCGCGACGAGCTGGTGCCGATCAATAAAAAATATCCCTTGAAGCAGTTGATGGCGGCCTGCCTGCGCTACATCGAAAAAGCGCCGCGCGATTTCGTGACCTTCGAATACGTCATGCTCGACGGTGTCAACGATAGCTACGAACACGCACGCCAGCTGGTGCGGCTGGTCTCGCCGGTGCCGTGCAAGATCAATCTGATTCCGTTCAATCCGTTTCCGGATTCCGGCTACACGCGATCCGGTGCGGAGGCGGTGGCGCGGTTTCGCGACGTGCTGATGGCGGCGAGCCTGACGGTGACCGTACGCAGAACACGCGGCGACGACATCGATGCGGCCTGCGGACAACTTGCCGGCCGCGTGCAGGATCGCACGCGCCGGCGCGAACGGCGTACGGCCACGGTAAGCTAGGAGGACGGCATGAACAGGCTGTTGATTGCTGGATTGATACTGGTTTTGCACGGTTGCGCCACGCGCGGACCCGACACGACCGATTATTCGCCGACAACGGTGGATACGAGCGCGCAATCGCGCGCCCGCATACACACCGAGCTTGCGGCCGGTTACCTGGAACTCGGCAATTACGGCATCGCCATTCAGGAGGCCAATGAGGCGCTGAAGGTCGATCCGAATTTTGTGTCCGCGCACAACGTGCTCGGTCTTGTATACATGGAGTTGCGCGACGATCGCGCGGCCGAAAGCAGCTTTCAGCAGGCGCTGCGCGTTAATTCTGTCGATTCCGACAGCAACAACAATTACGGCTGGTTCCTGTGTCAGCGCAAGCGCGAGAAGGAATCGATCAAGTATTTCCTCGCCGCATTGCGTAATCCGCTCTATGGCACGCCGGAAAAATCGTGGGTCAATGCGGGAATCTGTTCGCGTCAGGCCGGTGACCCGGTCAATGCGGAAGACTATTTTCAGAAGGCTTTGAGGTTGCGGCCGACGCAGCCGCAGGCGCTGCAGAATCTCGCCGACATGGCATACAAGAACGGCAGCTACGGTGAAGCGAAGGCTTATCTCGGCCGCGTCCAGCGCGACGCGAGTTCGCCGTCTCCGGAGTACCTGTGGCTGGCGCTGCGTGTCGAGCGCAAGCTCGGCGACCGCAATGCCGAACAAAGCCTGGCCTTTCAACTGCAGAAAAACTTTCCCGAGTCGCGCGAAGCGCGCGCACTCGCCGCGGGTCAATACGAATGAGCGAGCCGTCGGAGGAAACGCCGCCCGTCGTCGAGCCGACGGTCGCGCAAGCGGCTGAGCCGACGCCTGCGCCGGTCGCCGTGGCCGAGGGCAGCCCTCTCGCGGTGGCGCGCGTTGCCGCGGGATTGTCAATTGCCGATGTCGGCCGTCAGCTGAAGCTGTCGGGCTGGCAGGTCGAGGCACTTGAATCCGGGGACTACAAACGCCTGCC
This sequence comes from uncultured beta proteobacterium, assembly GCA_903889565.1. Classification (GTDB taxonomy): domain Bacteria; phylum Pseudomonadota; class Gammaproteobacteria; order Burkholderiales; family SG8-41; genus PALSA-1004. The sequence continues at coordinate 181,137 of CAISYC010000064.1, read as the reverse complement.
GGGCCCGGTGTTCGTGCGCGGCTTTATCCGCAATTACGCGCGGCTGCTCAAAATCGATCCCGCGCCGTTGCTGGCCGACATCGCAGGACCGGCGCAGCCGGTTCCCGTGACACCGGCCGCGCCGGCACCCGCCGAAGCCATTCCGTTTCCCGGCCAGCAGGGCTTTGCCTGGAAACCGTATGCGCTCGGCGCATTGGTCGTAGTCGCCGGGTTGGTCGGCTACGAAATTTTTGGCGAAGATCTGCTTGGCACGTCGACCGATAGCGGCAGCGTTGAATTGCCGCAAGCCAAGGTGGTGGCGGAATCCAAACCGCTGGAATTGCCGACGCCTGCGGCTGTCGATGTCGAGCCGCCGAAATCGGCGGTTACGCTTCCGACCGCCGCCCCGGTGGCGCCGGCCGCTGTCGTCGCTGCCCCGCCGGTACAGGCACGACCGGCAGACAAGGTCACGCCACCGGTAGTCAAGCCGCCGGAAGCTGTGCTGGTGACGCCGTCGCCCAAGCTGGCGCCGGCTGCCGACGTGAAAGCGGCAATCTCGCCGAAGCCGGCGGAAGTTGCCGCGCCGGCGGCCAAGCCAGCGACAGAGCCGCGCATCATGGCCGCCGACGAACGGGTCGTGCGCATGGTGTTCAGCCGCGAATCCTGGGTCGAGATTCGCGACCGCCAGGGGCGCACGATATTTTCGCAACTCAATCCCGCCGGCAGTGCGCAGTCAGTGAGCGGTCAGCCGCCACTGCGACTCGTCGTCGGCAATGCCACCGGCGTGCGCCTGCTCTACAACGATCGCAGCATCGACCTCGCACCGTATACGCAGGTCGATGTCGCGCGCCTGACACTCGAGTAGCAATCATGTACGGAGTGCAAAAACGGCGCCGCGCGCGTCAGACCATGATCGGCGGCATTGCCGTCGGCGGCGGCGCGCCGATCGTCGTGCAGTCGATGACCAATACGGATACGGCCGATATCGCCGGTACCGTCGCACAGGTCGCGGCGCTGGCGCGCGCCGGTTCCGAACTTGTGCGCGTGACCGTCAATACCGCAGAAGCGGCGGCGGCGGTGCCGCATATTCGCGACCAGCTGGCTGCCAAGGGCGTCGATGTGCCGCTGGTGGGCGATTTTCATTTCAACGGTCACCGCCTGCTTACGCAGCATCCGGCCTGTGCCGAGGCGCTGGCGAAACTGCGCATCAATCCGGGCAATGTCGGTCACGGCAGCAAACGCGACGAGCAATTCGCGACACTGATCGAGTTCGCCTGTCGTTACAACAAGCCGGTGCGCATCGGCGTCAACTGGGGCAGCCTCGATCCGGCGCTGCTGGCGCGCATGATGGATGCCAACGCGCAGCAGGCGCAACCGGATGAAATCGATGTCGTAACGCGCCGCGCGCTGGTGCAATCGGCGCTCGACAGCGCGCAACAGGCCGAGCAGCTCGGCCAGCCCGGCGATCGCATTGTTCTGTCGTGCAAGGTCAGCGGCGTGCAGGATTTGATCGCGGTTTACCGCGATCTCGCCGTGCGCTGCGACTATCCGCTGCATCTCGGTTTGACCGAGGCGGGCATGGGCTCCAAAGGCATCGTCGCCTCGACTGCAGCAATGGCAGTGCTGCTGCAGGAAGGCATCGGCGACACCATCCGCGTATCACTGACGCCGGAACCCGGCGGCGACCGCACGCGCGAAGTGGTGGTGGCGCAGGAAATGCTGCAGACCATGGGATTGCGTTCCTTCACGCCGCTGGTGATCGCCTGTCCGGGCTGCGGCCGCACCACCAGCACATTTTTTCAGGAACTCGCCGATAACATCCAGATTTATCTGCGCGCGCAGATGCCGCTGTGGAAGACGCGCCATCCGGGTGTGGAGAACATGCACGTCGCGGTGATGGGTTGCGTCGTCAATGGTCCCGGCGAAAGCAAACACGCCAACATCGGCATCAGCCTGCCGGGTTCGGGTGAAAACCCGGTGGCGCCGGTCTACGTCGATGGCGTCAAGGCAGTGACGCTCAAGGGCGATAACATCGCCGGCGAATTCCGGGCGCTGATCGACCGCTACGTGCAGGAGCACTATCCGGCGCAGGCTGCGGTTTCGTCATGAGCGAACGCATACAGGCCGTGCGCGGGATGAACGACATTCTGCCCGAGCAGGCGCATTGGTGGGAACGCTTTGACGACACGGTGCGCGACTGGCTGCACGCCTACGGCTATCGCACCATCCGCATGCCGGTGCTTGAGCGCACCGACCTGTTCGTGCGCTCGATCGGCGAAGTCACCGATATTGTCGAGAAGGAGATGTACACCTTCGTCGATCAGATGAACGGCGAGAGCTTGACGCTGCGGCCCGAGGGTACCGCTTCATGCGTGCGCGCGGCAATCGAGCACAATCTGCTTTATAACGGCCCGCAGCGCCTGTGCTACACGGGGCCGATGTTCCGGCATGAGCGGCCGCAGAAGGGCCGCTACAGGCAGTTTCACCAGGTCGGCGTCGAGGCGCTGGGTTACGCCGGGCCCGATATCGATGCCGAACACATCGTAATGTGCGCGCGCTTGTGGCGCGATTTGGACATCGGCGACGTTGCGCTGGAACTCAATACGCTTGGCGACAGCGCGGCGCGCGCGCGGTTTCGCGAACGGCTGGTTAGCTATTTCGGCAGGGACGAGGCGTTGCTGGATGCTGATTCGAAACGCCGGCTGCATACCAATCCACTGCGCATTCTCGACAGCAAGAACCCGCAGATGCAGGAATTGATCGCCGGTGCGCCGCGCATGATCGACGATATCGACGATGCATCCTGCGCGCATTTCGAGGGCGTGCAGACGCTGCTGAAGGCGGCCGGCGTGCCGTTCACGCTGAATACGCGGCTGGTGCGCGGACTCGATTACTATAACCGCACGGTGTTCGAATGGGTCACCGCCGGCCTCGGCGCGCAGGGCACGGTGTGCGCCGGCGGCCGTTACGACGGTCTGGTCGAACAGATCGGCGGCAAAGCGGCGCCGGCCTGCGGTTTTGCGATGGGTGTTGAACGTCTGCTCGAACTGATGCAACATGCGCAGCCCGTTGCGCCGCGTGCAATCGATGTTTATCTGGTGCATCAGGGTGCGGCGGCGGCGCAATTCGCCTTCGGTGTGGCCGAAGGGCTGCGCGACCAGCAATTGGCGGTGGCGCTCGATTGCGGCGGCACCAGTTTCAAATCGCAGATGAAAAAAGCCGATGGCAGCGGCGCGCGTTTTGCCGTCATCATCGGTGATGATGAGGCGGCGGCGCAGAAGCTGACGGTTAAGCCGTTGCGCGGCAACGGCGAACAGACGCGCTGCGCGCTGGCGCAGGCGGTGGCATTGATCCGGGGGAAATGATGGCGGTTTACGACCTTGAAGAGCAGGAACAGATCGACGAATTGAAGGCGTGGTGGAAGAGCTATGGCAACGCGATATTGACCGTCGTGATCGTGGCGTCGCTGTCGGTCAGCGGCGTGATCGGCTGGCGTACTTACAGCGATCGGCAGGCGCTGGAGGCGGGCGAACTCTACGCACAGATGCAGGGCGCGGCCGGTGCCAACGATCCGAAGAAGGTGCAGGACATCGCTGCCGCCATCGCCGAAAAATATCCGCGCACCGGATACGCGCAATTCGCCGCACTCGCTGCGGCCAAGGCCGCGTTTGACAGCGGCAATCTGGCCGAGGCGCGCAGCCGTCTGCAGTTCGTGATCGATCGCGCCAAGGACGACGGCACGCGTGATCTTGCGCGGCTGCGGCTGGCGGTGGTGCTGCTGGATGAGAAAAAATTCGATGACGCGCTGGCGGCGCTGAAGGCCCCTGCGGTCGAGGCGCTGGCGGCGCTGTATGCCGACTTGCGCGGCGATGTGCTGGTGGCACAGGGCAAGCCGGCCGAAGCGCGCGCGGCCTATCAGCTGGCGCTCGACAAGAGCGACGCGAAGAGCCAGTACCGCGGCATCCTGCAGGGCAAGCTAGACGCGCTGGGCGACGCCAAGTGAGCCGATTCCGCATCGCGTTGATGTTGCCGCTGCTGGCGCTGGCCGGCGGCTGCTCGACGCCGGTCGGTGACTATATCGACCGCTGGTTCGGCAGCGGCCCGACAGTCAAGCCGGCCGAACTGGTTGTGATCAAACAGACCGCGACGCCGAAGATCCTGTGGCAGGCCAATGCCGGCGCCGCGGAGAAGTATGTGTTTTCGCCGCTGGTGGGCGAGGTCACCGTAGCGGTGGCAGGCGCCAGCGGACAGATCACCCGCATCGACGGCGGCAACGGCAAACAGCTCACGCGCATCGATGCGAAGAACCGGCTCTCCGGCGGCGTCGGCGGCGACTCGCGCATGCTGGTGGTCGGCACGCCGAACGGCGAGGTGCTGGCGTTTGATCACAGCGGCAAGGCATTGTGGACGGCGCAGATCAGCAGCGATGTCCTGAGCGCGCCGCAGATCGAACAGGATGTCGTCATCGTGCGCAGCGGCGACGGCCGCCTTTACGGATTCGACGCCTCGACCGGCACGCGCAAATGGATATACCAGCGCACGCTGCCGCCGTTGACCGTGCGCACCCATGTCGGTGTACAGCCCTTTCACGGCGCCGTGTTTGCGGGCTTTCCCGGCGGCAAGTTGATTGCGTTATCGGCGTCGACCGGCAGCCTGATCTGGGAGGCGACCGTGGCATTGCCGAAGGGGGCGACCGAACTCGAACGCGTCGCCGATGTGTCGAGCCTGCCGGTCGCCGACGGCCGCCAGATCTGTGCCGCCGCGTATCAGGGGCGCGTCGCCTGTTTCGGTCCGCAAAAAGGCGATTTGTTGTGGGCGCGCGATTTCTCCAGCGTTTCCGGTATTACGATGGATCCGCGCAACGTCTACGCCACCGACGACAAGAGCGCAGTGGTCGCCTTTGATCGCACCAACGGCTCCAGTCTCTGGAAGCAGGATAAATTGTTCGGTCGCAATGTCACGGCACCGGTGATCGTCGGCCGTTATGTCGCTGTTGGCGATCTGCAGGGATATGTGCATTTTCTTTCCCGCGAGGACGGTTCTTTTGTTGCGCGCATCGCCACCGACGGCAGCCCGATCGTCGCGCAGCCGGTGCCGCTCGACGAAAACATCCTGGTGCAGACGCTGAAGGGTGGCGTGTATGCCATCGCCATCCAGCAATGACGATTTGCCCGCCGCAACAGTAAACCTGCCGGGCGACCGGCGCGTTCCGAATCACGTGTTGTCAACCCGGTACAGGCCATGATCCCGACCCTAGTCATCATCGGCCGCCCCAACGTCGGCAAGTCGACGCTGTTCAACCGATTTACGCGCAGCCGCGACGCCATTGTTGCCGACATGCCGGGGCTCACGCGCGACCGTCACTATGGACGCGGGCGCCTTGGCGACCGCCGTTACCTGGTGGTCGATACCGGCGGCTTCGAGCCGGTAACCGAGGACGTGATCCGCAAGTCGATGGCGCGGCAGACCCTGCAGGCCATCGACGAAGCCGACGGCGTGATTCTGCTGGTCGACGGCCGCCAGGGCCTGACGCCGCACGACCGCATGATTGCCGAGCAGTTGCGCAAGACCGGGCGCAAGGCGTGGCTGGTGGTGAACAAGGCCGAAGGCATGCGGCCGGAGGCGGTCGGCGCCGAGTTTCACGAACTGGCGATGGGCGACCCGCTGGTGATTTCCGCGGCGCATGGCCAGGGTGTGGGCGAACTCGCCGATTTGATCCTTGCCGAATTTCCGGATGCGCCGTTGCAGCGCGCCGACGGCGAGACCGAGGAGGCTGGCAAGCATCCGCGCATCGCAGTGGTCGGGCGCCCCAACGCCGGCAAGTCCACGCTGGTCAACCGCATTCTGGGCGAGGACCGCGTGGTCGTGTCCGACGTGCCGGGAACGACGCGCGACAGCATTTACGTCGATTTCGAGCGCGGCGGACGCCCGTATACGCTGATTGACACCGCCGGCATGCGCCGGCGCGGTCGCGTCGAGGATGCGGTCGAAAAATTTTCGGTGGTGAAGACCATGCAGGCAATCGAGGATGCCAATGTCGTGGTGCTGGTGCTCGACGGCAGCGAAAAAATCGTTGATCAGGATGCGCACATTGCCGGTTATGTGCTCGACGCCGGGCGCGCGCTGGTGGTTGCGGTCAACAAATGGGACAACCTTTCCGTGCAGCAGCGCGAGTGGGCCAAGCAGACGCTGGCGCGCACGCTTAACTTCATGGATTTTGCCGAGGTCCATCACATTTCGGCGCTGGCCGGTTCCGGCATTCCGCAGTTGTTCCGTTCGATTGAAACCGCCTATCAGTCGGCGATGGCCAAGCTCTCCACACCGAAGCTGACCCGCGCCTTGATGGCCGCGGTGGCGCGCCAGGCGCCGCCGCGGGTCGGCATGTTCCGGCCGAAAATGCGTTACGCCCATCAGGGCGGGAGCAATCCGCCGCGGGTCATCATCCACGGCAGCGGGCTGGAGCGGGTGCCTGAAACTTATCGCCGTTATCTGGAACATTTTCTGCGCGATGCGTTCAAACTCCGCGGGGCGCCCCTCAAGATCGAGTTCCGGCAGGGGCTTAATCCGTACGAGCGGCGGCACGCCAAGCATTAATGGCCGACCTTCGCCGGAAACCGGCGCCGAATGCCTTGAATAGGGGCGATCTGACCCCACTTGCAGTGGGGGCGCCCGCTATGGCGCAAGCCGTAAAAATGCAGTAGAGTGATATGACAAATACCAATAACACGATGGAGCCATCATGAGTACCAAGGGCCAGTTGCTACAAGACCCGTTTTTGAACGCCCTGCGCCGGGAGCATGTGCCGGTTTCCATCTATCTGGTCAACGGCATCAAGTTGCAGGGCCAGGTCGAATCGTTCGACCAGTATGTCGTGCTGCTCAAGAACACGGTCACGCAAATGGTCTACAAGCACGCGATTTCGACTGTGGTGCCGGCGCGTCCGGTCAATATTGCGGTGGACGCGCCCTCTGAGAATTAGCCTGTTTTTCGCGCGGCGCCGCACGCCTGATGTTTGATCGCCCGGGATTCGATTCCCAGGCGGTACTGGTTAGCCTCGATTTTGGCGAACCCGGTTACGCCGAATCCACTGAAGAACTCGTTCAACTCGCGCAGAGCGCGCGTATCGGCGTTGCCGCGACATTGCGTGGCCGCCGTCAAAAGCCAGACCCGGCGTTTTTTGCCGGCAGCGGCAAGGTCGACGAGGTCGCCATGGCGCTCAACGCGCATGGCGCGCGTCTGGTGATTTTCAACCACGAGTTGTCGCCGGCGCAGGAGCGCAATCTGGAAAAGAAACTCGGCGTGCGCGTGATCGACCGCGTCAGTCTGATTCTCGACATATTTGCGCAGCGCGCGCGCAGTCATGAGGGCAAGTTGCAGGTTGAGCTTGCGCAACTTGAACACCTGGCTACGCGCCTGGTACGTGGCTGGTCACACCTCGAGCGGCAGAAGGGCGGTATCGGCATGCGCGGTCCCGGTGAGACTCAGCTGGAAACGGACCGCCGGCTGCTCGGCAAGCGGGTGAAAGTGCTCAAGGACAAGCTGGCGCGTCACGCCAACCAGCGCGAAGTGCAGCGACGTTCACGCCGTCGCGCCAACCTGTTGTCGGTGTCGCTGGTCGGCTATACCAACGCCGGCAAGAGCACGCTGTTTAACGCGTTGACTCGCGCCGATGCCTACGCCGCCGACCAGTTATTCGCGACGCTGGATACGACGACGCGGCGGGTGTTTCTGCCGGCCGGGGGGCAGGTGGTGATTTCGGATACCGTCGGCTTCATCCGCGAACTTCCGCACACGCTGGTGGCGGCGTTTCGCGCGACGCTGGAAGAGGCGGTGCAGGCCGACGTGCTGCTGCATGTGGTCGATGCGAGCAGCCCGACACGCAACGAGCAGATCACTGCCGTCAACGCGGTGCTGGCAGAAATCGGTGCTGCGGCAATTCCGCAGATTCTCGTCTATAACAAGATCGATTTGAGCGGTGACTTCGCGCGGGTTGAGCGCGACGAGTATGGTAAAATTTGCGCGATCCGTATCAGCGCCCAGACCGGCGCCGGACTGGATCTCTTACGTTCGACTTTGGAAGAATCCGCCGCCGCAACCCGCATTCAGGTTGCAAGCTCCGCGGCGGCTTGACACAGGATCAGTTCAGCATGGCTACCTACTGGCGGTCATTCCGCGGCTTCGCCGGCGAGCGTTTGCGCCGCGCACTCTTTGCGCTGTCGACGCTGATGTCGATCAACGATCCGCAATGGGGAAAACGCGGCGGCAATCAGGGACCGCCCGACCTCGACGAGTTGATGCGCAACTTCAACCGCAAGATCAGCGCGATGTTCGGCCGCAAGGGCGGGGGCGGCGATCTGCCGCCCACCGGCGGTCCCGGCTTGGCGCAGTTTGGCGGCGGCGTCGGCATTCTGGCCGGTTTGGTCGTCGCCGTGTGGCTGTCGAGCGGGTTTTATATCGTCGATGCGAGCCAGCGCGGCATCGTGCTGCGCTTCGGCAAATTCGTCGAAGAAACCAATCCGGGCCCGCGCTGGCATCTGCCGTATCCGATTGAAACCGCCGAAGTGGTCAATGTGTCGCAGGTGCGCACGGTCGAAATCGGCTACCGCAACTCGGTCAAGAGCAAGGTGCCCAAGGAATCGCTGATGCTGACTGATGATGAAAACATCATCGACATCCAGTTCGCCGTGCAGTATGTGCTGAAAGATCCGCGCGATTACCTGTTCGAAAACCGTTATCCCGACGACTCGGTGCTGCAGGCGGCCGAAACCGCGATCCGTGAAATCGTCGGCAAAAGCACCATGGACTTCGTGCTGCAGGAAGGCCGCGCGCAGGTTACCGTGCAGGCCCAGAAACTGATGCAGGAAATTCTCGACCGCTACAAAACCGGCATCAGCGTCAGCAAGGTGACGATGCAAAATGCGCAGCCGCCCGAACAGGTGCAGGGCGCTTTCGACGACGCGGTGAAGGCGGGACAGGATCGCGAGCGGCAGAAGAACGAAGGTCAGGCCTATGCCAATGACGTCATCCCGAAAGCGCGCGGCACCGCTTCGCGCCTGGAACAGGAGTCCGAGGGCTACAAGCAGCGCGTGATCGAGCGCGCCGAGGGTGACGCCAGCCGCTTTCGCCAGATCGTCGCTGAATACAACAAGGCGCCGGGCGTCACGCGCGATCGCCTCTATCTCGATGCAATGCAGGAAATCATGACCAATTCAAGCAAGGTTCTGGTCGACCAGAAGGGCGGCAACAACATGCTTTATCTGCCGCTCGACAAGCTGATGCAGATGGCCGCGCCCACGCCGCCGCCGCCGGTGGATGCGATGAGCAGGCCGGCCGACGCCAGTCCGGGCGCCGAGTCGCCGGCGTCCGCCGCGGGCCGCGGTCGCGATGCCCTGCGCAGCCGTGACCGGGAGACTCGCCAATGAAAACGAGCGTCGCAGGTTTGCTAGCCGGCTCGCTGGTCGTGCTGCTGTTGCTGTCAATGTCGCTGTTCGTGGTCGATCAGCGGCAGAACGTGATCGTGCTGCGTTTTGGTGAAATCGTCCGCGTGATCAAGGAGCCTGGTCTCGCTTTCAAGGTGCCGTTGATCGACAACGTGCGTTATTTCGACGTGCGTGTCCTGACCATCGACACGCCGGAGCCGGAGCGCTTCCTGACCTCCGAGAAGAAGAACGTGCTGGTCGATCTCTTCATCAAGTGGCGGATCGCCGAGGTCGAGAAGTACTACATCAGCGTCAGCGGCGACGAATCACGCGCGCAGACGCGCCTTTTGCAGACCATCAACGACGGCCTGCGTGCCGAATTCGGCAATCGCACCGTGCACGACGTGGTGTCCGGCGAGCGTGACAAGATCATGGAATTGATGCGCCAGAAGGCCAACGAAGACGCCGAGAAAATCGGCGTGCAGGTGCTCGACGTGCGCCTCAAGCGGGTCGATCTGCCCAACGAGGTCAGCGAATCGGTTTACGGCCGCATGAAGGCCGAGCGCACGCGCGTCGCGAATGAACTGCGTTCGACCGGCGCGGCGGAATCCGAAAAGATCCGCGCCGACGCCGACAAGCAGCGCGAAGTGATTATCGCCCAGGCCTATCGAGACGCCCAGCGCATGAAAGGCGAAGGCGACGCCAAAGCCTCGTCGATTTACGCGCGCGCCTACGAACAGAACCCCGAGTTTTACGCGTTTTATCGCAGTCTCGAGGCCTATCGCCAGAGTTTCAAGAACAAGAGCGACGTGATGGTGCTCGACCCGAGTTCGGAATTCTTCAAATATCTCAAGAACAGCAAGCCGCAAAAATAGGCGGCCGGATTCCGGGTCGGAGCATGTGCAGTGGCCAATACCTTGCTTGTCGCATTGGGTTTGATGCTCGTCATCGAGGGCATTCTGCCGTTTGTGGCGCCCGGCGTCTGGCGCGAAACCTTCCGTCGTGTCACCGAGCTGTCGGACGGGCAGTTGCGTTTTATCGGCCTCAGCTCGATGCTGGCCGGATTGGTGATGCTGACCCTGCTGCTTTGAGGCAACGTCGCCCGCCGGCCGTTTCGCGTGTATGCTTCCATCCGTTTTTTGCCAGTGTCATGACTACCCATGCGTAAATGGCTGTTGCCTGAGTACATCGAAGATATCCTGCCCGCGCCCGCGCGCCGCATCGAAGCGTTGCGACGGGGCATGCTCGATCTGTTCGAGGCACACGGTTATCAATTGGTGGTGCCCCCGCTGCTCGAGTATGTGGAGTCGCTGCTGACCGGCACCGGGCACGACCTTGATCTGAGAACCTTCAAACTGGTCGATCAGTTGTCAGGTCGCACCATGGGCCTGCGCGCAGACATCACTCCGCAAGTGGCGCGCATCGACGCGCATTTGATGAACCGGCGCGGCGTCAACCGCCTGTGTTACGCCGGCAGCGTGTTGCACACCCTGCCGGCCGGCATCAACCGTTCGCGCGAGCCGCTGCAGATCGGCGCCGAAATCTACGGGCATGCCGGCATTGAAAGCGATCTCGAGGTGCAGCGCATGATGCTCGACGCGCTGCGCTTTGCTGGCATCGACCGTATGCAACTCGACATCGGCCATGTCGCGGTGTTCCGCTCGCTGGTGCGCCGCGCCGGCGTCGGCCCCGAGGTTGCCGACGAATTGTTCCGTGCCGTGCAGGCGAAGGACATGCCGGCGCTCGCGCGCCATGTGCAAAAACTCGACCGTCGCAACGGCGCGGCTCTGCTGGCCTTGCCCGAACTCGCCGGTGGCGCCGGTGCGCTGACACTGGCGGCACGGCGGTTGCCGGATTACCCCGAGATCCGCCGTGCGTTGTCGCAGCTGCGCGCGATTGCCGCGGCAATGCGCGATGCCGGCGCGGCAATCTGTTTCGATCTCGGCGAATTGCGCGGCCTGCATTATCACAGCGGCGTCGTTTTTGCCGTTTATGCGGAAGGCTGCGCCAATGCGTTGGCTCTCGGCGGTCGTTACGATGAGGTGGGCAAGGCCTTCGGCCGCGCGCGACCGGCGACCGGCTTCAGCATGGATTTGCGCGAGGTGCTGGCGGTGGCCGCAGCGCCGACGGTCATGGCGGCGATCCTTGCGCCATACAAGCCGCGTGATGCCGCGCTGCAGCGGCGTATCGCAGCGTTGCGCAAGGCAGGGCAGGCGGTGATCGTCGATCTGCCCGGCCATGAGAAGTCCCGCGCCGAACTCGGTTGTGACCGTCGTTTGCGCCGTGTCGATGGCATCTGGAAAATTGTTCGCAGTTAAACCCCAACCGGCCGGTCGTCCGGCGACAGCGAGAATGGAATCATCATGGCAAGGAATGTAGTCGTCATCGGCAGCCAGTGGGGCGACGAGGGCAAGGGCAAGGTCGTCGATTGGCTGACCGAGCACGCCCACGGTGTCGTGCGTTTTCAGGGCGGCCACAACGCCGGCCACACGCTGGTCATCAACGGGCACAAAACCGTCTTGCGGCTGATTCCGTCAGGCATCCTGCGTGCCAATGTTGCCTGCTATATCGGCAACGGCGTGGTGCTGTCGCCCGAAGCACTGCTCAAGGAAATCGGCGAACTGGAAGCCGCCGGTGTTGACGTCAAAAGCCGCCTTCGCATCAGCGAAACCTGCCCGCTGATTCTGCCGCATCACGTTGCGATCGATCTTGCGCGCGAAACCGCCAAGGGCAAAAGCAAGATCGGCACTACCGGCCGCGGCATCGGGCCTGCCTATGAAGACAAGGTCGCGCGCCGCGCATTGCGGCTGCAGGATCTCATGGATACGCCGCGCTTCGAGGCAAAATTGCGCGACGTGCTCGATTATCACAACTTCGTGCTGAAAAATTATTTCAACGCGGCGACGGTCGATTTCGGCAGGACCCGCGATGAGGCGCTCGCGCTTGCGGCCCGCATCAAGCCGATGATCGCCGATGTCCCCAGCCTGCTGGCAGCGGCGCAGAAAGCCGGCAACAATCTGCTGTTCGAGGGCGCGCAGGGCACGCTGCTCGATATTGACCATGGCACTTACCCCTATGTGACTTCCAGCAACTGCGTGGCGGGCGCCGCGTGTGCCGGCGCGGGCGTCGGGCCGCATCTGCTGCACTACGTGTTGGGCATTACCAAGGCGTATACGACGCGCGTCGGTTCGGGGCCGTTTCCGACCGAACTTGAAGATGAAACCGGCAAGCGTCTGGCGGAACGCGGCAATGAATTCGGTTCGGTGACCGGGCGGCCGCGTCGTTGCGGCTGGTTCGATGCTGCAGCACTCAAGCGCTCGATCCAGATCAACGGCATTTCGGGTCTGTGCGTGACCAAGCTCGATGTGCTCGATGGCATCGAAACGCTGAAAATCTGTACCGGCTACAAGACCCCTCGCGGGCCGCTCGATATCCTGCCGTTCGGCGCTGAAATGCTCGCCCAATGTGAACCGGTCTACGAGGAAATCCGCGGCTGGAACGAGAATACCGTCGGTTTGACGCGCTACGAGCAGTTGCCCAAGGCCGCGCAGCATTATCTGCAGCGCATCGAACAAATCTGCGAGATTCCGGTCGATATGATCTCAACCGGCGCCGATCGCGCCGAGACGATCGTGCGGCGTCATCCGTTCATGTAGGAAAAGCGGCCTGAATCGGGGATTTACTCAGCGAGCGGCAATCTGCTGTATGCTGATTGCGCTCTCCTCGATGCCGCTTGAGTGGTGCCCAGAAGAGGACTCGAACCTCCACAGTGTTGCCACCGCCAGGACCTGAACCTGGTGCGTCTACCAATTCCGCCATCTGGGCTTGCAAGGCGGGCAAATTTAATCACAAAAGGCTCTATTGTCAAATGAAGAAATCGACCACCAAGCCGCGCGCAGCTGAAAAACCGCGCAAACGGCGTAGCGGTGGCAAAGAATCCGCGGGCAGCGCTGTCAAAGCACCGTCGCGCGTCGATCCGCACTATTCGCGCGAGCAGCTCAAATACGAAGAGCCGGTGCCGAGTCGCGAACTGATACTCGAAACACTCAACGCGCAGGGCGTGCCGGTGAGCGATGCGCAATTGCGCAAGCTGCTGCACGTCACCGACAGCGAGCAGGAGGGCTTCAACCGTCGCCTCGGCGCCATGCAGCGCGAAGGCCAGATCATGCGCAACCGGCGCGATGCGATCTGCGTCGTTACCAAGCTCGATCTGATCACCGGTACCGTGCAGGGGCACCCCGACGGCTTCGGCTTTCTGACGCGCGACGACAAGGGCCCTGACCTGTTTCTTGGCCCCCACGAAATGGCCAAGGTGCTGCATGGCGACCGTGTGGCGGCGCGTGAATCCGGTCTGGACCGGCGCGGCCGCGCGGAAGGCAAGATCGTCGAAGTGTTGACCCGCGCCAACACGCGCGTGGTCGGCCGCCTGCACAATGAACACGGCGTGCTGGTGGTGATTGCGGAAAACAAGCGCATCAGCCAGGATTTTCTGGTGCCGCCGGGCGAGTCGATGAAGGCGAAGCCCGGCAATGTGGTGGTGGCCGAAATCATTCAGCAGCCGGCGCCACATGCGCAGCCGATCGCGCGTGTGATCGAGGTGCTGGGCAATTACGCCGACCCTGGCATGGAAATCGAGATCGCGCTCAGGAAGCACGATCTGCCTTATGTGTTTCCGGCGGCGGTTGAACGCGCGTCGGCGGCGTTTACGCCGCGCGTATCGAAGCAGGACATGGCGGGACGCACCGATCTGCGCAAGCTGCCCCTGGTGACGATAGACGGTGAAACCGCACGCGACTTTGACGACGCGGTCTACGCCGAGCCGAAGGGCAAGGGTTTCCGTCTGGTGGTGGCGATTGCCGACGTCAGTCACTATGTCGGTCACGGCGACGCGCTCGATATTGAAGCGCGCAATCGCGGCAATTCGGTTTATTTTCCGCGCCGCGTGATTCCGATGCTGCCGGAGGTGTTGTCGAATGGCCTCTGTTCGCTCAACCCTGAGGTCGAACGCCTGTGCATGGTCTGTGATATGACCATTGATGGTCGCGGCGATGTCGGCGGCTACACGTTTTATGCGGCGGTGATGTGGTCGCATGCGCGCCTGACGTATACGGCGGTGGCGGATATGCTGGCCGAACCGAAGGGCGAATTGGCTATGCAGAACAAACGCCTGCTGCCGCATTTGCAGCACCTGCATGCGCTGTATCAACTGCTGTTGAAGTCGCGTCAGCGCCGCGGCGCGATCGATTTCGACAGTTCCGAAACGCAGATGATGTTCGATGCGCAGGGCAAGATCGAACGGATCGTGCCGGTGCAGCGCAACGACGCGCACCGCCTGATCGAAGAATGCATGCTGGCCGCCAACGTCTGCGCGTCCGGATTTCTGCAAAAGGCCGGGCATCCGACGCTGTATCGGGTGCATGAAGGACCGACGCCGGAGCGGCTGGCAGGGCTGCGCGAGTTTCTCGGCGGCTTCGGACTGCAGGTCGGTGGCGGCGAAAAACCGCAGGCGAGTGATTACGCCGAGGTGCTGGCCCGCTGCAAGGGGCGTCCCGACGCGCAATTGCTGCAGACCGTGATGCTGCGCTCGCTGCGGCAGGCGGTCTACAGCCCGGAGAATCTCGGTCACTTCGGCCTTGCCTACGAGGCCTATACGCACTTCACCTCGCCGATCCGGCGTTATCCCGATCTCCTGGTGCACCGCGCGATCAAGGCAGTGCTGGCCGGCAAGCAGTACAAACCGGGTAGCTGGCCGGAGCTTGGTATTCACTGCTCGATGACCGAGCGGCGCGCGGATGACGCAACGCGCGACGTTGAAGCATGGCTCAAGTGTTATTACATGCGCGACCGCGTCGGCGAGTCGTTCGACGGCACCGTCAGTTCGGCGGTCGCCTTCGGCATTTTTGTCGCGCTCGACGGCGTTTACGTTGAAGGGCTGGTCCATGTCTCGGATCTGGGCAATGATTACTTTCACTATGACGCGTCCAAGCATCTGTTGCTGGGTGAGCGCACGGCGCGGCGTTTTCGCATCGGCGACCGCGTGCGCGTGAAGGTCGCGCGGGTGGATATCGAAACGAGCAAGATCGATTTTGTGCTCGATGATTGAGGATTAGTGCGCGGGGCAGGCGTGGGCGAATCGAGGGTTATTTACGGTTTTCATGCGGTCACGGGCCGCTTGCGGCAGGATGCTGCAGGCGTGCTTGAGGTCTATCACGAGGCGTCGCGCCAGGACGGCCGCGCGCGTGACCTCGCCAAACTTGCCGCCGAGCGCAACGTCCGGCTGATCGCGGTGGATGCTGCACGACTCGACGGTCTCACCGGCAATGCGCGCCATCAAGGAGTAGCCGCGCGGGTGACGGTGGCGCCGCTCAAGCAGGATTTGCAGGAGATCGTTCAGCACGCCGGCAAGTCCGCGCTGTTGCTGGTGCTGGATGGCGTGCAGGACCCGCATAACCTCGGCGCTTGTCTGCGCGTTGCGGACGCGTTTGGCGCACATGCGGTAGTCGCACCCAAGGATCGCGCTGTCGGTCTCACGCCGGTCGTGGCGAAGGTTGCCAGCGGTGCCGCCGAGACGGTGCCCTATATCACGGTGACCAACCTCGCGCGTACCCTGCGTGAACTGAAAGAAGACGGCATCTGGATCGTCGGCACGGACGATCGCGCCGAGCCTTCACTTTACGATATTCGCCTCGACGGGCCGCTGGCCTGGGTTCTCGGGGCGGAGGGCGAGGGCATGCGCCGGTTGACCCGCGAGCACTGCGATGAACTCGTGCGGATACCAATGGCGGGGCGGGTCGAAAGCCTCAACGTATCGGTTGCCGCGGGCGTATGCCTGTCCGAAACCGCCCGCCAACGGATAAAACCGGCTAGTTAGCGGGTCCGATTGCGGGTTTGCGACAGGATCACCTTCTCACGCCATTTTGATGTTTTTCAAAGCAGGTGCGCGTCGGCGTCAAATCGATGAGAATTGAGCGGTAGCGGTTGCGCTGACCGTTCGATCGCCGGCGATACCGTACTGCATAAAACGTTGTAAATTCATTGCAATAACTGTATATTCTCATCCAGAATTGAGATAAAGGTTCATCGCTTGGTCGAAAACCGCATCCCGCGCATCATGAAGATTGCGCTGGCCGGCATGGTGATGCTGGCATTGCCGTACGCCTGTCAGCCGGTATTCGCTGCGGAATCCGGCGCCGAGGCAGCGGTGCCGGTAGCGCCGCGCTTCCCGATTAACCGGTTTGAGGTCGAAGGCAATACGCTGCTGAAGCAGGCCGAAATCGACAAGGCGGTGAATCCATTTACCGGTGGTCAAAAAGATTTCAGCGATATCCAGCGTGCGCTGGAGGTGCTTGAGGCTGTCTATCGCGACCGCGGTTTCGGCGTGGTGCAGGTTTTGCTCCCCGAGCAGGACATCACGCGCGGGGTCGTCAAGCTGCGTGTCATCGAGCCGCGCATCGGCAAGATCACGGTCGAGGGCAATCAGTTCTACGACGAAGGCAACATCCGCCGCAGCTTGCCGGTGTTGCAGGCCGGGGTCACGCCGAATTCGACTGACATTGCGCGGAATCTCCAGCTGCTGACCGAGAACCAGAGCAAGCAGACGACCTTGTTGCTGAAGGCCGGCGCGAGCGACCGCGAAGTCGATGCGGCGATCAAGGTCACCGATGAGCGGCCGTACAAGTTCGTGATGACCGCCGACAACACCGGCACCAATGAAACCGGGCGTTTTCGCACGGGTTTCGCCGTGCAGCATTCGAATCTGTTCAATCTCGATCATGTCGGCACTTTTCAGTATGTGACATCACCGGAAAATCCCAGCAAGGTCTCCATTTACGGCGCCGGCTATCGCATTCCGCTTTATTCGCTTAACAGCGCAATCGATCTTTTTGGCGGCTATTCAAACGTCAATTCCGGCACCTTGCAGGGATTGTTCAATGTCAGCGGCAGCGGCACCATTTTCGGCGCGCGCTATACGATGCAGTTGCCGAAGATCGGCGAGTATGAGCACAAGCTTGCGGCGGGGCTTGATTACCGCGCCTTTCAGAACAACGTGACCTTGATCGGAACGCCTGGCGGTTTGGTGCCTGATATCACGATTCATCCGGTCAGCCTGACTTACAACGGCCTGTGGCGGATGAGCAATTCGGAGTTCGGATTTAACGTCAGCTATTCGCGCAACTTTTTCCCCGGCGGCAACGACGCCGCGGACAGCGATTTCAAGGCTTCGCGCGCCGACTCGACGGCCGATTATGCGATATGGCGTGTCGGTGCCAATTACACGCGGGCGTTTGCCGAGGACTGGCAGTTCCGCGCGGTGTTCACCGGGCAGTATACGGACGACGCGCTGGTCGCAGGCGAACAATTCGGCTACGGCGGTCCCGATTCCGTGCGCGGATTCAACATTCGCGAGGTCGCCAACGACAAAGGCTATTCATCCCAGTTCGAGGTTTACACGCCGGACCTTGGCAGTAGGCTCAAATGGGCAGACGTCAAACTGCGGCTGCTGGCTTTTTACGACGAAGGGATCACCGGCCGCAACAGCGTTCAGCCGGGCGATCTGTCGAAGGGGGCTGGCGGTGCCAGCGTCGGCTTCGGCGCGCGTTTTGGCTATGGCAAGCACCTGACCCTGCGTTTTGACTGGGCCCAGGTCATCGACGCCGCCGGCAGCCAGGCCAAGGGCGACCAGATGGTCAACGTCACGGCCGCCGTCCAGTTCTGACCCGGCGCCCCCACGCCGTTGCTATCCCGCTGACTTTTCTGTAGAATCCGCGCCTCGTTTGCCGCCGCTGGCGGCATATTCCTTGCCTCACCGTCCCTCGCATAGCGGGAGGCCTTAATCGTGCCCAAGGGCGCAGCCCACAAGGAGATTTTGCATGCGACATTATGAAATCGTGTTCATCGTACACCCCGACCAGAGCGAACAGGTCCCCGGGATGGTCGAGCGCTACCGCTCGCTGGTGACGGCGAAGGGCGGCAAGATTCACCGCCTCGAAGACTGGGGCCGCCGCCAGATGGCATTCCCGATCCAGAAAATGCACAAGGCACACTACGTGCTGATGAATATCGAGTGCGGCACCGACGTTCTCGAAGAACTCGAACATTCATTCA
This sequence comes from uncultured beta proteobacterium, assembly GCA_903889565.1. Taxonomy (GTDB): domain Bacteria; phylum Pseudomonadota; class Gammaproteobacteria; order Burkholderiales; family SG8-41; genus PALSA-1004. Next base: position 162,634 of record CAISYC010000064.1, on the reverse strand, counting down.
AATTCAACGATGCGGTGCTGCGCCACCTGACCGTCAAGATGACGGAAGCGGTGAGCGCGCCGTCGCCGATGATGAAGGAAGAGAAATCGCGTTCGCTGACCAGCGCGCCCGACGCAACTGCGAAACCCGCAGCGGCAGCGGCGCCGGCAGCGGAACCGGCGCGTGCCTGACCGATGCGCAATGAGGCCGTCATTGGCGGTCGATTGCTCAAGCGCGGCGCATTGCGTTTCACCCCGGCCGGCATTCCGATCCTCGACTTCGTGATCGCACACAGTTCGGTGCAAAGCGAAGCAGGATCCCGGCGCAAGGTGCAATGCGATGTGGACGCGGTGGCGGTCGGCGAGCTGGCGGTCCGGATCGAGGCGACAAAAATCAACCAACCGCTGCAGGTCGCCGGTTTTCTGGCGCGCAACAGCGTAGGCAACAGGAAGCTGATGTTGCGCGCAGTGCGGGTCGAGCCGGTCGGCGGCGCGGACTAGACTGAATCAGGAATCAAGGAGATTACGATGGCATTTTCAAGAGGCAAGGGCAAGGGCAAGAACGACAAGGACAAAAAACGCGGTTCGAAGAACCTGTTCCGGCGCAAGAAGTTCTGCCGTTTCACGGTCGAGAAGGTCAAGCAAATCGACTACAAGGACATCGGCGTGCTGAAGGACTTCATCAATGAAAACGGCAAGATCATGCCGGCGCGTATCACCGGCACCAAGGCGCATTACCAGCGCCAGCTGAGCACCGCAATCCGCCGCGCGCGTTTTCTTGCGCTGCTGCCGTTCACCGACCTGCACTAAGGGGACAAGCATGCAAATCATACTGATGGAAAAAATGGCCAACCTGGGCCAGCTCGGCGACGTCGTCAAGGTCAAGGACGGTTTTGCCCGCAACTATCTGATCCCGCAGGGCAAGGCCAAGCGCGCGACGCAGGCCAATCTGGCCGAGTTTGAAAAACGCCGTGCCGAGTTGGAAAAGGCGCAGGCCGATGCGCTGCAACAGGCGCAGGATCGTGCCGCCAGGCTTGACGGCCTGATGGTGCAGGTCACGCAGAAGGCCGGCGTTGACGGCAAGCTGTTCGGGTCGGTCACCAATATTGATATCGCCGAAGCGCTCAAAGCGCAGGGTTTCGAGGTGCCGCGCGCGGCCATCCGCATGCCGCTGGGGCCGATCAAGCAGATCGGCGATCAGACCCTCGATGTCGCGCTGCACACCGATGTGGTTGTTTCGATCAAGGTCTCGGTTCTGGGCGATACAGCCTGAGGTTGTTTTCAACCCGCATCAGGCAACAAAAAAGGGCTGGCGACAGCCCTTTTTTTTGGTAAATTGGTCGTCCATTGCGATTGCTGCAAAGCGCAGAACCTGCGCTGATTCGCCCGACAAAGGCGCTACAGCGACCGCAGAAACAACCCAACGGCAAACCCCATGGCACAGGCTGTAACTCCGCTGACCCGCGATCCCCAACTCGACGCGCTGAAGCTGCCGCCGCATTCGGTTGAGGCTGAGCAGTCGGTCCTCGGTGGTTTGTTGCTCGACAACACCGCATGGGAAAAAATCGGCGATCTATTGATGGATGCGGATTTTTACCGCGCAGATCACCGCCAGATCTACCGGCATATTGCTGACCTGATCGACGACAACAAGCCGGCTGATGCATTGACCGTGACTGAAAGTCTGGAGCGCAGCGGCAAGCTCGAAGATGTCGGCGGCCGCGCTTATATCGGCTCGCTGGTGGTGAATACGCCGAGTGCCGCCAACATCCGGCGCTACGCCGAAATTGTGCGCGAGCGTTCGATCATGCGGCGGCTGGCGGCGGTCTCGACCGGCATCACCGAATCGGTATTTTCGCCGCTTGGCCGTTCCGCCAAGAACCTGCTCGACGAGGCGGAAAAAGAAATCTTCGCAATCGCGGAAGCCGGCGCGCGGGGCGGGCAGGGCTTCAGCGACATCCAGCCACTGCTGACCAAGGTGGTCGAGCGCATCGATACGCTCTACAAACGCGACAACCCCAGCGAAGTGACCGGCATCTCGACCGGCTATACCGATCTCGACCGCCTGACCTCGGGCCTGCAGCCCGGCGACTTGATCGTGGTCGCCGGCCGTCCAAGTATGGGCAAGACTGCGTTTGCACTGAATATCGCCGAACACGTTGCGCTGCATGTCGGCATGCCGGCGGCGATCTTCAGCATGGAAATGAGCGGCACCCAGCTGGTAATGCGCATGCTCGGTTCGCTCGGTCGCCTCGATCAACAGCGCATGCGCACTGGCGCGCTCAATGACGAGGACTGGCAGAAACTGACGAGCGCAGTTGGCCGTCTTAACGATGCGCCGATTTTCATCGATGAATCCGGCATGCTGAATCCGAGCGAGTTGCGCGGTCGCGCGCGGCGTCTGCATCGCCAGTGTGGCGGACCGGGTCTCGGCTTGATCGTGGTTGATTACCTGCAGTTGATGGAGACCGGCAACAGCACGGAGAACCGCGCCACCGAAGTCGCCGAAATTTCGCGGGCGCTGAAGGCGGTGGCGAAGGAACTCAATGTGCCGGTGATGGCGCTGTCGCAGCTGAATCGCGGCCTTGAGCAGCGTCCCAACAAGCGTCCGGTCATGTCGGATCTGCGCGAATCGGGGGCGATCGAACAGGACGCGGACCTCATCATGTTCATCTATCGCGACGAGGTTTACAACCAGGACTCGCCGGACAAGGGCACCGCAGAAATCATCGTCGCCAAGCAGCGTAACGGGCCGATCGATACCGTCAAGTTGACCTTCATGGGCAAGTACACGCGCTTCGAAAACTTCGCCGCGCCAGGCCGTTTTTAGACCGCCGGCAGCGCGATGCTGCGGCAGCCATTGGCGTCGCAGCGCAAATAACTCCCCGTTTCATACCAATCGGCGAGAACCCAGCGTTCGCAGTGCTTGCCGTCGACTGCGAAACGGTGCACGGCAGGGCGGTGGGTGTGACCGTGTATCATGCGCGGACAATCCTGTGCGCGGAACATGCCCTCAACCGCAGCCGGTGCGACGTCCATGATGGCCTCGGCCTTCTGCTGTTTTTCTTCGGCATTTTCGGTGCGCAGGCCGGCGATGATTTGTTTGCGCGCGGCAAGCGGTTGCGCCAGAAACTGTTGCTGAAATTCCGGCGCGCGCACCTTGGCGCGAAAGGCGAGATATTTGACGTCGTCCGTGCACAGCGTGTCGCCGTGCAGCAGGACGGTGCTTGTGCCGTAGAGTTCAAGCCGCGTCGGGTCCGGCAGCAACTGCAGACCCGCCTCCGCCGCAAAGCGTTCGCCAATCAGAAAATCGCGGTTGCCGTGCATCAGAAGAATACGGACGCCGCGGACTGACAATGCCCGCAGGCCGCCAATGACGTCGCGGTGGAAGTCTGTATCGTCGTCATCGCCGGCCCAGAATTCGAACAGGTCGCCGAGGATGTAGAGTGCCTCGGCCTGCGTGGCGGGGCCGCGCAGGAAATCAAAGAAGATCCGATTGATCGCGGGACGGCTCGGGCAGAGATGCAGATCCGAGACAAACAGACTGTGCATATTCAGTGAGGGGCAAGGAGTACGGCGCGAGGAGACAAAAGGCGTCGCCGTATGTGCCGCCTCACCTCTTACGCCTCACACCGCATGGATTTATACCACTTCCGCCTTGGTGATAACGACGTCTTCAACCGGCACGTCCTGATGGCCGCCGCGATTGCCGGTTTTGACGCCGCGGATTTTGTCGATGACCTCGGTGCCGGCCGTAACCTTGCCGAATACGCAGTAACCCCAGCCCTGGGGACTTGGCGCGGTGTGATTGAGGAAATCATTGTCGGAAACATTGATGAAGAATTGCGCAGTCGCCGAATGCGGGTCGCCGGTGCGCGCCATCGCCACTGTGTAACGATCGTTCTTCAGTTTGTTGTCGGCCTCGTTCTTGATCGGCGTGCCGGAGGATTTCTGTTTCATGCCGGGCTCGAAGCCTCCGCCCTGAATCATGAAGCCGTCGATCACGCGATGGAAGATCGTGTTGTCATAGTGGCCGCTTTTGACGTAGGCGATGAAATTTTCCGCCGTGACGGGCGCTTTGGCGGCGTCGAGCTCGATACTGATGATGCCGTGATTGGTGTGCAGGTTGACCATGATATTGACCTTATTTGGCTGCAGGTTTGTCGGAAGGCAGAAGGCGTGCGTCTTCGATGATCACCGGCTGGCTCGGCACATCGGACGGGAAGGGGCCGCGCGGGCCGGTCGGGATGGCGGCGATGCGGTTGACCACGTCCATGCCTTTGACAACCTTGCCGAACACGGCGTAGCCCCAGCCACGCTGGGTCGGCGCGGTGTAATTCAGGAAATCATTGTCTGCGTGATTGATGAAAAACTGCGCCGTCGCTGAGTTGGGATCGCTGGTGCGTGCCATTGCTATGGTTCCAATGTCATTGCGCAGGCCGTTATCAGCCTCGATCGGAATCGGTGCGCGCATTTTCTTTTCCGAAAAATCGACGCCAACGCCGCCACCCTGAATCATAAACCTCGGAATCACACGATGGAAAATGGTTCCCTTGTAATGACCGTCTTTCACGTACTGCAGAAAATTCTCAACCGTCTTCGGCGCCTTGGCCGGATACAGTTCAACCACGATCGAACCCATATTCGTCTTGATTTCGACCTGCGGATCGGCAGCGAATACGTTGGCGGTGAATAGCAGGACGGCGATAGCTTGCAGGATGACTTTCATGGACTCTACCTGGGGATAAATATTAGAAAAGGCAGCCCCATTTGCCGGGGCTGCGCGCGGTCAGGCTCAGGCGCTGCCTTCGTACAAAATTCGCCAGCCGCCTTTGTCGCGCAGCCAGTATTGTCGCTTGCGCATCTGGTTGGCCAGATTGCTGCTCGCATAATCCTGGTCGAAGGTGACGACTGCGAGATCGTCGCGGCCGGGATAGAGAAACACGCTGACATTGTTCAGGCCGAGTTTGATCCAGGTTTTGCCGGCGTTGACCGTGCGCTTCTGCTGCGACCACCCGGCCAGATCCTGCGAACCGGAGGTAAACCCCGGCGCGTAATGCTTGAGGTAGTTTTCGGTATCGAGGCTTTCCCAGTCGCGCCGCCAGTTTTCGATCTGGGCCGCCATTTCTTTGCGCAAACCTTCGACCACGTCCGGTTTTACCCATTCGATGCCGTCGCTGATGATGACCGGGGTGACGCCAACCCGCAGGTTCTTGCTGATGCCGTTGAGATCTTCGTTGGTCAGCGTGACGCAGCCGTCGCTCGCGTGCGGCGCCCGGCTGTAGGTGTCCGACGGCGTGCCGTGCAGCCAGATGCCGGTGCCGCTGCGGCCTTCGCGTTTGTCGAATTCGTTTGGATAGCTGATCGGGAAGGCGCCGCTGCCGTAAAGATCGGCAAGCTTGTCGCGCGGCAGGTTGTCGGTGACATGGTAGACGCCCAGCGGCGTTTTCTTGTCGCCGGCGCGGAACTTGTCGACGCCATTCTTGCCGATTGTCACGTAATAATCGGCGAGGTAATGCGGTTCGCCGTTGCGGTTCTCGAATACGTAGAGCGTCGACTCGCGCGTGTCGACGACCAGAATGTGTTTTTGCTCGGCCGTCAGTTGCAGCAGAAACTTCGGCACGCGGTCGGTCGGCCGCTCGCGCTGATAGCGTGCCATGCGCACCCGTGCCTCATCGCGCAGATCCTCGACGCGGTCGCGCGGCGCATTCGGCGCTTCGCCAAGTTCGCGCAACGGGCGCGAACGGGCGAGCAGCAGATCGCCTTTAATCAGATTGGCGAGGCGGAAATTCGGATAACTTTGCAGCACCTTCTCAACTTCCTGCAGCGCCGAGTCGAGGCGGTTGTTGCGGATCTCGACCAGCGTTTTGACCAGTGCAGCTTCCGGTTCAATCGAACCCTGGGCGCCCGCATCGACTGCCGCAGCGGCCTCGGCTTTGCGGTTGGGCTTGCGGCCCATTGCTTCGGCCGGCGTGCAGATCAGGGAGATCAGCGCAATGGCCGCAACCGATCTCCAGAACGGCGTGATCGTTGCGGCGGCAGCGTCCGGCATGCAGCCCATCAACTTCCGACGAGTTCCTGCTGAATCAGCCAGCGCTCGCCGCTCTTCACCAGCACCAGCGTCTTCATGCTGGAAACTTTCAGATTGGGCGAGTTGTAGTTCTGGCGGAAGGTGACGGATACGCGATTGGCGTCATTGAAGGTCACTTTCGGCATTTCGACCTTGACGTCGATCTTTTTCGGCTTGGCGATGCGCACTTTGCGCGCGGCCTCCCAGTCGCTGCGCGGCTCGCCGCGCGGGGTCTGGAAATCCGACGCGTAGTAGGCAAGATAACCGCCGACGTCATTGTTCGACCACGCCTGCGCCCAGCCGTTGACGGCCTTCAGTACCTCCGACGCCTGCGCTTGCGGCAGCGGCGCGACGGCGGGCTTGGCCACGGGCTCGACTGCCTTGGCCGGTTCAACGGTTTTGACCGGTGCCGGAACGGGGGCGGGCGCCGGTTCAGGTGTTGTCGCAACCACCGCCGGCGTGGCGACCGGGGCGGGCCTGGTCGCAGCGGCGATGATGGTCGGCGCAACTTTTCCGGCTTCGCCCTTGCCCGTAGTCGGCTTGACGCCCTTGGGCGCCGTGCTCGAAAACAATTCCTTGATCAGCCCGAGCTTGGTTTGCGCGCCGGTGTTCGCCTTGTCGAGCTGGAGCGCCTTGTCGTAAGCCTGTGAAGCGAGTTTGGCGTAAATGTCGCCAAGGTTTTCGTGGGCGGTGGCATAACTCGGATGCGTGCGGATCGATAGCTCAAGCGCGCTGCGCGCCTTGTCATACTGTCCCTGTTGCGCGTAGAGCACGGCGAGATTGTTGTACGGCTCCGGCAACTCCGGATAGTCTTCCGTCAGGCCGCTGAAAATGCGGATGGCATCGGCGGTCTTGTTCTGCTCGGTAAGGATGAGGCCCTTCAGGAAGCGGCCGCGCGCGTCTTTCGGGTTACCCTTCAGGAAACTGTCGACGCGTTCCAGCGCCTGCGCCTGCTGGCCGCCGCGGAACAACTTCTGCGCCTCCTGATAGTCGTCGGTTTGTGCTGCAACCGAATAGGCGATCAGCAGGCCTGCAAGCAGGGTGGCAATGCGGACCAGTGGGGCGCGCGGGAACATGGGCGTCATTGTGCTATACTTTTTGTAATTTCAGGGCGTTAGTCCACGAATCCGATCGATTTTACCAACTTCCCCGGCTAATTTAAACACGTATCGTTGGTAAGGTTTAGTCGTTGCCTCCGCCGGCCCGCCGCAGCCGCTCCGGACCATCCCGAACGGCGGCTATTTTCCCCGCAAATCCCGCATGCTCAAGATTTACAACACACTAAGCCGCGACAAGCAGGAATTCAAGCCGTTGGTGCCGGGCGAGGTCCGGGTCTACGTATGCGGCATGACCGTCTATGACTTTTGCCATCTCGGCCACGCCCGCGTGATGGTGGTGTTCGACATGGTGACGCGCTGGCTGCGCACGGCCGGCTACAAAGTCACCTATGTCCGCAATATCACGGACATCGACGACAAGATCATCAAGCGCGCTGCCGAGAACAAGGAGCCGATCGAGTCGCTGACCGAGCGTTTCATCGCCGCCATGGACGAGGATGCCGCGGCGCTCGGGGTGCGCAAGCCGGATTTCGAACCGCGCGCTACCCAATACATCGGCGAGATGCAGGACATCATTGCGGCTCTCGAGAAAAAGTCGCTGGCCTATGTGGCGCCCGACGGCGACGTCAATTATTCGGTGCGCGATTTCCCCGGCTACGGCAGGTTATCCGGCAAATCGCTCGACGACCTGCACGCCGGCGAGCGCGTCGAGGTCACGCAGGCCAAGCACGATCCGCTCGACTTCGTGCTGTGGAAACGCGCCAAGCCGGGCGAACCGGCGTGGCCGAGCCGCTGGGGCGAAGGGCGGCCGGGCTGGCACATCGAATGTTCGGCGATGTCGAGTGCGTTGCTCGGCAAGCATTTCGACATTCATGGCGGCGGGCAGGATCTGCAGTTTCCGCATCACGAGAACGAGATCGCGCAGTCCGAAGGTGCGTTTGACGAGAACGAGCGCGGCAGCTTCGTTAATTACTGGATGCACAACGGTTTCGTGCGCGTGGACAATGAAAAGATGTCGAAGTCGCTCGGTAACTTTTTCACCGTGCGAGAAATTCTCGCGCGCTACGATGCCGAGGTCGTGCGCTTTTTCATACTGCGCGCGCATTACCGCAGCCCGCTTAATTACTCGGATCAGCATCTCGACGACGCGCGCCAGGGCCTGACACGTTTGTATACTGCACTGAAGTCGCACGATGTGACGGCCGGCGTTGTCGATTGGACCGATCCGCGCGCGGCGCGGTTCCGCGAATGCATGGATGACGACTTCAATACGCCGGAGGCGGTGGCGGTGCTGTTCGATCTCGCCAATGAACTGAATCGTAGCGGCGCGCGCGACACCGCCGTGCTCCTCAAATCGCTGGCCGCTATCATCGGCTTGTTGGAACGCGACGCCGAAACATTCCTCCAGGGGGTGCCGGCGGCAGACGGCTGGACGCCGGCGCGCATCGAGGCGGAAATTGCCGCGCGCGTTGACGCCAAAAAAGCGAAGAATTACGCTGAGGCCGACCGCATCCGCAAGACTTTGCTCGACGCCGGCATCGTACTTGAGGATACCGCCAAGGGCACCTCCTGGCGGCGCGCCTAGCTGCCCCGGCATGGAAAATTTGCAGAGCGCATGCGGGTTCTGCACCATACTGTTGATCGCATGGGCGATCAGCGAGAACCGTCGGCGCGTTGCCATGCGCACCGTGATCGGCGGCGTGTTGCTGCAGGTGGCCCTCGCGCTTGCCCTGTTGAAACTGCCGCTGTTCAAGCATTTTTTTCTCGCGCTCAACGACGTTTTGCAGGCGCTTGAACAGGCCACCCGCGCCGGCACCGCATTTGTCTTCGGCTATCTTGGCGGCGCGCCCGGGCCTTACACCGAAAGCGGCGCGGGCTCGACCTTCGTGCTGGCGTTTCGCGCGCTGCCGATCATTCTTGTCATCAGCGCATTGTCATCCCTGCTGTTCTACTGGCGCGTGCTGCCGTGGATCGTGCGCGCAATGTCCCGCCTTTTGGAAGGCTTGATGGGTGTCGGCGGTGCGGTCGGGTTGTCCACTGCGGCCAACGTTTTCGTCGGCATGGTCGAGGCGCCGCTGTTCATCCGTCCCTATATCAACCAGCTTTCGCGCAGCGAATTGTTCATCGTCATGACCGGCGGCATGGCCGGCATTGCCGGAACCGTGATGGTACTCTATGCCAGCATACTCGGTCCGGTGATACCCGACGCGCTCGGCCACATCCTGATTGCATCCATTATCAGCGCGCCGGCGGCAGTCGTCATTGCAGTGCTGATGGTGCCGACCGAAGGTGCGCCGACCTCCGGGCAAATGGTGCCGCCGCAGGCGGCGTCCAGCAGCATGGATGCGGTAACGCGTGGCACCGCGGACGGTCTTGCCCTGCTGCTGAATATCGTCGCCTTGCTGATCGTGCTGGTTGCCCTGGTCACGCTGGCCAATCTTGCGTTGGCGGAACTGCCGGCGATCAACGGCGCCCCCGTTACGCTGCAGCGCATGCTCGGTTACGCGCTGGCGCCGCTGGCGTGGCTGATCGGCGTGCCGTGGAGCGAAGCCGCGACGGCCGGCAGCCTGCTCGGCGTGAAGACGGTGCTGAACGAATTCATCGCCTACATCGAGCTCGCGCAGCTGCCCGAGGCCGCGCTTTCGCCGCGCAGCCGCCTGCTGATGACCTATGCACTGTGCGGATTTGCCAATTTCGGCAGTCTCGGCATCCTGATCGGCGGACTGGCGACGATGGCGCCCGGGCGGCGCGAGGAAATCGTCTCGCTCGGCATGAAATCGATTGTTGCCGGCACGCTGGCAACCTGCCTGACCGGGGCGCTGGTCGGCTTATTATGGAACGCCTGATGTCGTCATCGCCGATCCTTGATTGTGTCGATTGGCCGTCGTTGATCGCAGCCCTCGCCTCATGTCCCGCATGGCGAGGCCTTGGCGGGCTGCGCCTGGCGCTGGCGTCGGCGGTGTTGGCGGCGCCGGCTGCGATTGCGCGGTCGGTCGCCTTGCGCGCGCCGCAACTGGCACAACGCGAATCCCTGTCGGTGCTGGTGATCGGCGCGGAATCCGTCGATGCCGTCGATGGCGGTCGCTGGTATCAAGCGATCGCGCCCATGCTCGATGCAGCGTGCAGCGTGCGCGTCGTACTGCTTGGCGCCAGCCTTGAACCGGATTTCTCTTCGGCGGCATTGGCGCTCGCACCGGCGGCGCCGGCGCAACAGGCATGCGGCAGACTTGCCGAATATCTTGACGCTCATCCGCAAGCAGCATTCGACATCGCCGTGCTGTTCCAGCCGGGTTTTCAGAAATACCGCGAGTGGCTGCGCGGCGCCGATTTTGCACACCTGCTCGCGGCGGGCAGCCTGCTGATCGGCAGTTCGAATGCGCAGGACGAATATCAGATGGAACGCTGGGTGCTTGAATGTCACGGCTATCGCGCGAGCGAGCAGGCGCACGACAATCCATTTTATCTTGAACTCGGCGATGCCCAGTCTTCGATCCGCTGGGGCAGCGCCCTGTGGCAAATCGAAACAGCGCCGGCGCCCGGGTTTATTGTCAATCGAACGGGCCTCGCGGCACTGGATACGCTGACGCGCATGGTGATGCACAGCATGAGGGTGGTCGGCGAGCCGGCGCCCGCCTGCGGCGCAGCAATGGAACTGACCGCAGGGCCGGGCCAACGCAAGACCCTGATACATTTGTTTGACCGGCGGTTCGTTGACTCGAAGGACGGCCTGCTGCTGCATCTGGCGGCGGATGGTTCGCTGCAACCGCTCGGCAAATTGCCGGCGGTCGAACTTGCAGCGTATCCCGGCGGCAGCGCACGCGATATCGAGCGTGCAATATGGGCCGCCGACATCAAGGCGCGTTACCTGCTTGACGGCTACGCGGCGGCAAAGAACGCGCCGATCGAAACCGCGCTGGCGCGGTCGATGTTCGATCAAATGCGCGAGCGCGCGGCGAAACTGTTCCGTTGAATCGCGGCGTCAGCTCTTGATGAGAACGGTTTCGCGATTGCCGAGCACGATGTAGTCAAGATTGCGTGACTTGCAGAACTCATCCCAGGCCGCGCGCGCGCCCGGGCAGAAGGGCGAACCGTCGCAGACGATGACGCCGCCGGCGTTCAGGCGCGGATAAAAATATTCGAGCGCGGCCAGCGTCGGCGCGAACAGTGTGACGTCGAGGTGGACGAAGGCCCAACGAAGGTCCGCCAGCGGCGCAAACACCTGCGGGATCCAGTCGGCGCAAATGCCTACCTTGGGAAAGGCGCCGAAATAGCCGCGCACCAGTTCGGTTGTCAGCCCCGCCTGCGCGACCGGGAAAAACGCTTCGCGGCGCATGCTGTCGCCGTGGCGCACCGGAATCAGATCCTGCGGACCGGAGGCGCTGGTGCCGACAAAGCTGTCGATCAAATACAGTCCGTCGCCGTCGAAGTCGGCGCGGCGGCTGCGCCAGGCGTGCGCCAGCAGCAGCGCAGTGGCGCCGCGATAGGCGCCGCATTCCGCGCGAGCCCCGGGTACCTCCAGCGTGCCGAAAAAATACTGTAGCAGATCGCGCCGGCTCTGATAACGGTGAAAAACGTTGAACGGCGTCACCGGTGTGCCGGTTTCCGCCAGGCAGCGCCGGTAGAGTTCGACGAAGGGTTCGCTGCCGATATTGAAACCGTCGAACAGCATGTCGAGATGGCGATCGACCGGCGCGCGGGCGTGCAGGGCGTTCAGCCGTGCCTCGGTCTCGAGGGGAAATTCCACCGCGGAGAGTCCCTCGCCGCGCAGCATGGTGATGGTCGATGCAATGAATTTTTTCAGCATGCTTTATCGGCCGCGCGCGTTTCGCGTCGTCAGGTCAGCGGCAGGACGTTGACCCACTGACGATAGGCGGGGCGCGTCTGCAGGCGTTGGTAATAGGCATCGATGTGCGGGCGCGGCTCGCGCGCCAGCGGCAGATTAAGCCAGCGCACGATCGCGCAGCCGAGCGGAATGTCGCCCATGGTGAAGGTTTCGCCGGTGACGAAGCTCTGCGTTGCGAGATGCGCGTCGAGCGTGGCCATGGCGGCTTCCACCTTTCGCGCGGATTCTTCAACGAGTTTCAGATTGCGCTGTTCCGGCGCGACGCGAATCAGGTTCCAGAACACCGGCTGCAGGTTCACCCACACCGTGGTTGCGTACCAATCCATCCAGCGGTCGGCATCGGCGCCGGCCCGGGCATCCGAAGGGCACAGCGTGCCGAAGCCGTGTTTTCGCGCGAGGTAGCGCACGATGGCATGCGATTCCCACAGGATGAAGCCGTCATCGTCGATCGTCGGCACCAGACCGTTCGGATTCATCCGCTTGTATTCGGGCGTGTTGTTGATGCCGAATTTCATGCCGGCATCGATGCGTTCGAACGGCAGATCGAGCTCGGCGCAGCACCACAGCACTTTTTGCACATTGATTGAATTGGAACGGCCCCAGATTTTCAGCATGGTATGAATTCCGTGATTGGCGCGGGCAAACGCGTTTATTCGGCGGTGATTGCCTGCTCGCGGATGATCTTACCCCACTTGGCGGATTCGTCGCCGATCCAGCGGACGAATTGGGCTGGGCTGCTGCCGACAATTTCATAACCCTGCCGCGCGAGGAACTCGCGTGCCTCCGGCTCGGCGATGGCCCTGCGCAATTCGGCGTTCAATCGTTCGATTACCGGCTTGGGCGTTGCCGCAGGTGCCAGCACACCGACCCACGATTGCGCTTCGAAGTGCGGCACGAATTCACTGACCGCAGGAACGCCGGGAGCCAGCGCGCTGCGTTCGCGTGAGGTCACGGCTAGCGCGATCAGCCGGCTGTTTTTGACCTGGGGCAGGACGAGGCCGGCCGATGCGATCATTGCATCGACATGTCCGCCGATCAGATCGGTGAGAGCAGGGCCGCCACCTTTGTAATGCACCAGCGTGACCTCGGTGATGTGGGCGGTGGATTTGAACAGCTCAACGGACAGGCGGCTGGAAGTGGCGGCGCCGGCGGTGGCGAAACTCAGCGGTGCGCTGCGCGATCTGGCCAGCGCCAGCAGTTCGTTGAGAGTTCTAATGCCGGCTTTGGGATGGGTGACGAACCATTGCGGGCCGCGCACCAGCAGCGCGACGGGCGCGAAATCGCGCTGTGTATCGTAGGGCGCATTGCCGAATACAAAAGGGTTTGAAATGAAGCTGTCGAAGACGGTCAGCAGGGTATAGCCGTCGGGTGCGGCCTTGGCCGCGGTATCGGTGCCGATGATGCCGCCGGCGCCGGCGCGGTTGTCCACGACGAGCGGTTGTCCGAGTTGTTGGTTGAGTCGGGGCGCAATCGCGCGGGCGACGATGTCGGTGACGCCGCCGGGTGCTGCCGGCACGATCATGCGGATCGGTTTGAGCGGATAGCTTTCGGCGCCTGCCGCGATATCGGCGGCGGCGCACAGGATGGCGCAGGCAGCGGCTGTCGACGCAAGTCGGGGGAAACCTAGCATGGGCAGCATTCTACCGGTGGCGCGGGCGCCATCGCCATGCGGGAAACTTCAGCGCGCGTCGATCCGTTCGACCCACACCAGCTCGCAGGCGCCGGCGCCGGTGTCTTCGCGCGTGAGGGAGCTGCGCCAGTGCCAGCCGTCGGCAGCGCGGGCTTCGATCAGATAGCCCGCGAATGTGACCTGTTGGCCTGCGGTGATCGACTTAAGGGTGCGCTCAACTTCGGCACTGGCCGGCACCATGTGCATATTCGCGCTGTGAATTTCAATCTCGCGGCGCGGGATCGGAAATTCGTCGACGTGCCAGTAGTAGAAGCGGTGGGACTGGGTGATGCTGACTTTGGCCAGCACTGCGGGATCGGCCATCGGTCCCCAGCCGAGCGCGAGATCGACAGGCGCCAGCTGGGATTCGCGGTCCATCGAATAATGTTCGCTGCGCAGGACGCGGGCGGCAAAGTCGAATTTTTCAAGCGGCACGATATGGTAACCGTAGGCGTCCCATTCGCGATCGATCGAGGCGACGACCGCGGTCGCGGGCGCATGGTGACGGTGGGTATGCCAGTACTGATAGCCGCCCGCCAGCAACAGGGCGATGACGACAAGGCGGCCGAACGACATGCGATGGAAAAACAGTCAGCGCGCGGTGTGCGTCGCGATACCCGCGCCGTGCACGCCGGGCGTATCGGATTGCGTGCGCGCCGGGATCACTGTCCGGCTGAAAGATGCTGGTTGAATGCCGTGAAAAATTGTTCGGCGAGTTTCTTGGCGACGCCGTCGACGAGGCGCGAGCCGACCTGCGCCAGTTTGCCGCCGATGGTGGCCTTGGCGGTGTATTCGAGCAGCGTCGCTTCACCGTCGGGCAGCAGTCGCACTTCGGCCTGGCCCTTGGCGAAGCCGGCTACGCCGCCCTGGCCCTCGAACAACAGCATGTAGGAGTGCGGCGCGTTGACCTTGGTTAGAGAAATTTTGCTTTTGAATTTCGCGCTGACCGGGCCGACCTTGGCCGCCATCACGAGCTCAAATTCGGAATCGGAGGTGCGCGTCATCGATTCGCAGCCCGGAATGCATTGCTGCAGAACCGCCGGATCGCAGATCGCATCCCACGTTTTTTGCTGAACCTGGGGAATCAGTTGCTGCCCGATGATATCCATGCGGCCATTTTACCCCAGCGCGTCGCGCGTCGCTTGTTTTGCGTCGGGTTAAGCATCGCGCGGCGGGCGCGACGCGATGGCGGGGAGCAGTGGCGCGCACTCGCGGGCAAGTTTTTTCAGACCGTGCGCGGCGGCGATCACGCCTTCGCGCACGAAGGCTTCGTGGTTTTGTTCGACTTCGTCAAGACGGTAGACGTAATTGACCATCAGCCCGGCCGCGCGTTGCATGCCCTGGCGCGACGTGTCGGCGAGCCAGTTCAGCCGGTCGAGCCGCGCGCCATTGCCCAGGTGGAAGCGCGCGACCGGATCGAGCGGCCCGCTTTCTCTTTTGGCCCTCAGCAGATAACAGGCGCACAGCGGCATCAGTTTCGCCTGCAGCGCGGCGGCGGTCGCCGGCTGCTGCAGCCAATCGTTGTTTTGCAGGGGTGCCAGCGCGTCGGCCAATGCAGCGTCCTTGCGCGTGAGCTCGGTCAACCAGGCGTGCAATCCGGGTACCGGCGAGAGCGTGGCGAAGGTCTTCAAGCGCGGAAATTCGCGGCTGAGTTCTTCCACGACCTGCTTGATCAGCAGGTTGCCGAAGGAAATTCCGCGCAGGCCTTCCTGACAATTGGTGATCGAATAAAAGATTGCGCATTGCGCACGCGCCGGGTCGCCTTCGGCGGCGTCGGGGTCGAGCAGCGGGGCCACTGTGGCGCTGACCTCTTCGGTCAGCGCAACCTCGATGAAAATCAGCGGTTCGTCCGGCAGCGCCGGGTGAAAGAAGCCGAAGCAGCGGCGGTCGTCCGCAAGGCGCCGGCGCAGATCTTTCCAGCCGGCGATCTCGTGCACCGCCTCGTAGGCGATCAGTTTTTCGAGCACGATGGCCGGCGTTCTCCAGTCGATACGCTCGAGCCTGAGAAAGCCGCGGTTGAACCACGATTCGAACAGATGGGCGAGATCGGCATCGACTACCGCCAGTTGCGGGCTCACTTTCAATTCGCGCAACACCTGACGGCGCAGATCGACCAGCACAGCGGTGGCGCCTGGCGCAACGTTCAGGCGCCGGAAAAATTCCTGGCGCGGCGACTCGACCGATTTTTGCAGTGCATGCAGATGCTGTGGCGAGGCTTCGCGCAAAAAGTCGCCGGCGCAATGCGCAATGGCGCCGGCGTCGGGCGCGAAGTCGACGGCGAGGCGCTGCAGAAACGGTTTAAGCGCCGCGGCTGGCAGCGCGCGGTAGGCTGCCAGCACCTCGCGCGCCAGCGCGGCGCCGGAGACTTCGCCACGCTCCGACAGCAGCGCGCGGCAGACTTCGATGGTTTCGCGCGCCCGGCGCTCGGCGCTGCGCCCGGCATCGACCGGCGCGGCGACCTTGTTGAGCAGACCTTTGAAAAAAGTGCGTGCAGTCATCGGCTGGTCCGTTGCTGTTTGAAATGTCGTCGAGCAAAGTGTTGCTTCGATGGCTTCGCGGTTGTGCCCTTGATCCTAGACGATGCCTGTGACCACCGCAACCGAGCGCGTGCGACGGCGGCTTGACCCTGCTATCCGCGTGCACTAACCTAGCCCGTATCGCGCCGCCATGGCGCATGGAATTGATGATTGCGATCATGGATAGTGTGGATACTGAAGTTTTGAAGAGTGCGGTGGCTTGGCTGGATGCCGGACGCACGTCAACGCTGGCGACGGTGGTCAGGACCTGGGGCTCGGCACCGCGTCCGGTCGGCGCCATGCTGGTGATTCGCGACGATGGTCATGTGGTCGGCTCGGTCTCCGGCGGCTGTGTCGAAGATGATCTGATCGAGCGCGTGAAGGCGCACCAGATGAAGGGCGGCGCGCCCGAGGTCGTGACCTACGGCGTGACAGCCGAACAGGCGGCGCGATTCGGCCTGCCTTGCGGCGGCACGCTGCAACTGGTGCTGGAGCCGGTGATGGCGGAGTCGCAACTGAAAGAACTGCTCGACATCATCGGCCGCCATGAATTGGTGGCGCGTACGCTCGATATGAAAAGCGGGCAGGTGAAACTCGAATCGGGTCGCTGGTCCGACGTGCTCGAATTCGACGGCAGCACCCTCAAAAGCATACACGGTCCGCGCTGGCGCCTGCTCATCATCGGGGCGGGGCAGACCTCGCGTTTTCTGGCGCAGTTCGCGCAGGCGCTCGATTACCAGGTCACGGTGTGCGATCCGCGCGAGGAATACGCTGATGAATGGAATGTGCCGGGCGTCAATCTCGTCCGCAGCTATCCCGACGACGCCGTGCTTGAACTCAATTCCGATCCTCATCTGGCGGTCGTGGCCGTGACGCATGACCCCAAGCTTGACGATGCGGCTTTGACCGAGGCGCTGAAATCGCCGGCGTTTTATGTCGGCGCGCTCGGTTCGCGTATCAACAACGAGAAGCGGCGCAAGCGTCTCGCCGACTTCGATTTGTCGGCGGCAGAGATCGCGCGTCTGCATGGCCCTGTCGGCCTCAAAATCGGCAGCAAAACACCGGCTGAAATCGCCATCGCCATCATGGCGGAATTGACCGCGGTGCGGCGTGGCGTCAAGCTTGATGCCATCGGTGCCGCCGCGATACCCGCCGCCTCTGCCGCGACATCCGATCCCTTCGCCTGCAGTAGTTGAGCGCGCCTGATGGTCCGGGCGCGCAGGCGACTGCTTGTTGCGGGGCTGTTTGCGCCCTTCGTCGGCGCGGTGCTTGCTCAGGATGTGGCGCTTGCCAACGGCATTTTTCTGGTTGCAAAGCCGGAACTACCTGACCCCGATTTTCGCGAGACCGTGGTGCTGATCACGCAGCCGGATGCCGGCAACGGTCCGCTCGGCGTTATTCTCAACCGGCCGCTGGCGGCGCGATTGAGCGATGCATTTCCTGACGGCGTCGCGATTCCGGCCGCCTCGGAGCAGATCTATGCCGGCGGACCGGTTGCGCGCAACCGCATGCTGTTTTTGCTGCGCGCAGACACCGCGCCGCCGCGCAGCCTGCGTGTACTGGACGACCTGTTTCTGACCGGCGACCCGCAATTACCGTTGCAAGTGGCGGACGGCCAGATGAAGGCGACAGCCTACCGTGCCTATATCGGCTATGCCGGTTGGGGGCCGCGCCAGTTGCAATCCGAAATCGCGGCGGGCGGATGGTATCTCCTGCCGGCCGATGCGGATACCGTATTCGCCGCGGATGCCGCGACCGTCTGGCCGGCGATGATCAAGCGCGCGACGACGCGAACCACGTGACCCATTGAACGTGGTGCATTGACTACCGTCGTCCGTGATTTAGATGAATCGAGGAGAGAGAATGTTCGCCGTATGGTATGAAAAAAACGGATCTGCCGCCGAAGTGATGAAGACCGGCGAATTGCCCGACCCTGAACCTGCGGCCGGTGAAGTGCGCGTGCGCCTCTATGCCTCGGCGGTCAATCCATCCGACGTCAAGGCGCGTGCCGGCAGCCGGCCGATCCGCTGGCCCAAACTGATTCCGAACAGCGACGGCGCGGGCGTGATTGATCGAGTCGGCGCCGGCGTGACCACCCATAAAGCCGGCGACCGCGTGTGGACCTACAACGGGCAGTGGGATCGCGCGTTCGGCACCAGCGCGCAGTACATCGCGTTGCCGGCGGCGCTGGCAGTGCCGTTGCCGGCAGGTTTGAATTGGGAGCAGGGCGCCTGCCTCGGCATTCCGGTGATGACTGCACATCGCTGCCTGTTTGCCGATGGCCCGCTAAATGGCAAAACGGTAATGGTGACCGGCGGCGCCGGCGTGGTTGCGCATTATGCGATCCAGCTGGCGAAGTGGGCTGGGGCGGCAAAAGTCATCACGACGGCGAGCTCGGACGCGAAGGCGGCGCACGCGCGGGCTGCCGGCGCCGATCTCGTCATCAACTATCGCACTGAAGATGTCGCCGGTCGCGTGCGCGCCGAATGCGGCGGCGTCGATCGTATCGTCGATGTCGATTTCGGACGCAATCTGCCGGTGTCGAAGGCGATTATCAATCCATTCGGCGCCATTACCTGTTACGCCTCGACCAGTGTGCCCGCGCCCCAGTTTCCTTACAACGATCTGCTGCGGCTCAACGTTTCCGTGCGTCCGGTGTTCGTATATACGATGTCGGACGAAGCCAAACGACAGGCGCATGCGGATATCGCACGCTGGCTGAACGACGCGAAACCGGTTTTTACAATCGCGGAACGCTATCGGTTGACGGAGGTGATCGCCGCCCACCGCGCCGTCGAACGCGGCGAGAAAATCGGCCAGGTTATTCTGAACATCGATTAGCAGGAAGCTGACCGGGCGAGAGAGGCTACTCGGCGAAGAACTCTTTAACTTTGTCCATCCATGATTTCGCGCGCGGATTGTGATGGCCTGAATTCTTGGCGTTGATGCTCTCCAGTTCGGACAGCAGTTCGCGCTGGCGCGCAGTCAGATTGATCGGGGTTTCCACTACTACGTGGCACATCAGATCGCCGTGGCTGGAGGAGCGCACGCCCTTGATGCCCTTGCCACGCAGGCGGAACACCTTGCCGGTCTGGGTTTCCTGCGGGATCTTGATCTTTGCGTAACCGTCGAGCGTCGGGATTTCGATTTCGCCGCCGAGCGCCGCAGTGGTAAAGCTGATCGGCATTTCGCAATGCAGATCGTTGTGGTCGCGTTGAAACACCGCGTGTTGCTTGAGATGGATGACGACATAGAGGTCGCCGGGTGGGCCGCCGTTGACGCCGGCTTCGCCTTCGCCCGACAACCGGATGCGGTCGCCTTCGTCGACGCCGGCAGGTATTTTGACCGACAGCGTTTTGTGCTGCTTGATGCGGCCGGCGCCGCGACAGGTCGGGCAGGGTGAATCGACCACCTTGCCGGCGCCGCGGCACTTCGGACAGGTTTGCTGGATCGAGAAGAAGCCCTGTTGCATGCGCACCTGACCGTGACCGTCGCAGGTCGTGCACTTGACCGGTTTGGTGCCCGGCTTGGCGCCGCTGCCGTCGCAGGTTTCGCATTCCTCCATGGTCGGGATACGAATCTTGGTTTCGGTGCCGCGCGCGGCTTCTTCGAGCCCGATTTCGAGGTTGTAGCGCAGGTCGGCGCCGCGATAAACGTTCGAACGGCCGCGGCCGCCGCCGAAAATGTCGCCGAAGATATCGCCAAAGGCATCGGCGAAACCGCCCATGCCCGCAGCGCCAGCGCCGGCGGAGGGATCGACGCCGGCGTGACCATACTGGTCATAAGCGGCGCGTTTGCTGGCGTCGGACAGAATTTCGTAGGCTTCCTTGGCTTCCTTGAACAGTTCCTCGGCCTTCGGATTATCCGGATTGCGGTCCGGATGATGTTTCATCGCCAGTCTGCGATAGGACTTCTTGATGTCGTCTTCCGATGCGTCGCGGTTGACGCCCAGCACTTCGTAGTAATCGCGTTTGGCCATTTTTGTGAGGGGTAATGTGTGAGGTGTCAGGCGGGTTTATTAACGCGAAAGGGGCGAGGCGAACTTTATTCTCGCCTCACCCCTAACGCCTTACACCTGACGCGCTTATTTCTTGTCTTTCACTTCTTCGTATTCGGCATCGACCACGTTGCCGTCGTCTTTCTTGGCTTCCGCGCCGCCCGGTGCCTGCGCGCCACCGGCCGCCTGCTGCGCCGCCTGCTCCTTCGCATACATCTGTTCGGCCAGTTTGTGCGAAGCGGTGGCGAGTGCCTGCGACTTGGCTTCGATCTCGTCCTTGTTGTCGCTCTTCAGCGCTTCTTCGGCTTCTTTCAGCGCGGCTTCGATCTTGGCTTTTTCATCGGCGCTAACCTTGTCACCGTGTTCCGTCAGCGATTTCTTCACCGAATGTACGAGCGCATCGCACTGGTTGCGCGCGCTGACGAGTTCGATCGCCTTTTTGTCTTCCTCGGCGTGCGCCTCGGCGTCCTTGACCATGCGCTGGATTTCGTCTTCGTTGAGACCCGAACTCGCCTGGATCTTGATCTTGTTTTCCTTGCCGGTGGCCTTGTCCTTGGCCGATACATGCAGAATGCCGTTGGCGTCGATATCGAAAGTGACCTCGATCTGCGGCATACCGCGCGGCGACGGCGGAATGTCGGTCAGGTTGAACTGGCCGAGGCTCTTGTTGCCGGAGGCGACATCGCGCTCGCCCTGCAGCACGTGAATGGTCACCGCCGACTGGTTGTCTTCTGCGGTTGAGAACACCTGCGAGGCCTTGGTCGGGATCGTGGTGTTTTTCTGGATCAGCTTGGTCATCACGCTGCCCAGCGTTTCAATGCCGAGCGACAGCGGCGTCACGTCGAGCAGCAGCACGTCCTTGACGTCGCCCTTGAGTACGCCACCCTGGATCGCGGCGCCGACGGCAACCGCCTCATCCGGGTTGACGTCTTTGCGCGGTTCCTTGCCGAAGAACTCCTTGACCTTGTCCTGCACTTTCGGCATGCGGGTCTGACCGCCGACCAGAATGACGTCAGAGATGTCCGACAGCTTGACGCCGGCGTCTTTCACCGCCTGTTCGCAGGGCTTGATCGTTTTCTCGATCAATTCCTCAACCAGGCTTTCAAACTTGGCGCGCGTGATCTTGATCGCCATGTGTTTCGGACCCGAGGCGTCGGCCGTGACGTAGGGCAGGTTGATTTCGGTCTGCTGCGACGACGACAGTTCGATCTTGGCTTTTTCGGCGGCGTCTTTGAGGCGCTGCAGGGCGAGCATGTCTTTCCGGAGATCGATACCCTGTTCCTTCTTGAACTCGTCGCACAGGTAATCCATCAGGCGCTGGTCGAAGTCTTCGCCGCCGAGGAAGGTGTCGCCGTTGGTCGAGAGCACTTCGAACTGATGTTCGCCGTCCACCGCGGCGATTTCGATGATCGAAATGTCGAAAGTGCCGCCGCCGAGGTCATACACTGCGATCTTGCGGTCGCCTTCCTTCTTGTCCATGCCGAAGGCGAGTGCGGCCGCGGTTGGCTCGTTGATGATGCGCTTGACGTCGAGGCCGGCGATGCGGCCGGCATCCTTGGTCGCCTGGCGCTGCGAGTCGTTGAAATAGGCGGGTACCGTGATAACCGCCTCGGTGACGGCTTCGCCGAGATAATCTTCGGCGGTCTTTTTCATTTTCATCAGCACCTGCGCCGACACTTCGGGCGGCGCGATTTTTTTGTCGCGCACTTCGACCCAGGCGTCGTTGTTGCCGGCCTTGATGATCTTGTAGGGCATCAGGTCGATGTCCTTCTGCACCTCTTTTTCATCGAAGCGGCGGCCGATCAGGCGCTTGACCGCATAGAGCGTGTTTTTCGGGTTGGTCACCGCCTGGCGTTTGGCCGAAGCGCCGACCAGCACTTCACCGTCCTCGGTGTAGGCGATGATCGACGGCGTGGTGCGAGCGCCTTCCGAATTTTCAATGACCTTCGGCTGGCCGCCTTCCATGATGGCGACGCAGGAGTTGGTGGTGCCCAGATCGATTCCGATGATTTTCGACATTGCTGACCTCTTTTTGCCTGATTCGTTGGTCCGCCGGCCTCAATCGGGCCGGCAACCGGTTTATTGAATACCCATGCGCTTGATATGGGGCTAACTACTTCGCTTTCAAGCGCTTTTTGCTTTGGCCACCGACACCATCGCCGGTCGCACGACGCGCTCATTGAGCAGGTAACCCTTCTGGAACACCTGCAGCACCGTGTTGGGTTCGGCATCCGACTCGGTGGCATTGATCGCCTGGTGCTGGTGCGGATCGAATTTTTGCCCTACCGGGTTGATTTCGACGATTTTGAATTTCTCGAATACCGAATTAAGCTGCTTCAGCGTCAACTCGACACCGCTCTTCAGGTTTTCCAACGTGGCGTTATTGGTGGCGAGGGCGGCTTCGAGGCTGTCTTTTACCGGCAACAGCGCCGTAGACAGGTTCTCGATCGCGTACTTGTGCGCGCTGGCAATGTCGGCCTGGGCGCGCTTGCGAATATTCTCGGCATCGGCTTTCGCGCGCAGCCATGCGTCGTGGTGTTCCTGGGCATCGAGCTCCGCTTTTTTCAGCAGCTCCTCAAGGCTCGGCATGACTTCCGGAGCGGCATTGGCCGTCTCCGCCGCCGGTTTTGCTGCCTGTTCCTGGTCCTGCATTGCTTCCCCTCTTTTGTTTCAACCCCTTGCTTATTGGGGCGCCGCAGCCGATTTCAAGTCTCGGCCCAACAGTTTGATCGGTAATGGATATCCGCCGGCTGGCGCACGCTGGTCTGGCGCGCGTTCAGAGCTTTGCGCCGAGGGCTTTGGCACGGTCCGCCGTGCGGGAGAGTTGCTCCGACGAAGGTTCGGTGCCGAGCCAGCCGCCGAGATTGTTGGCAACGATATCGGTTAACGCGTGGATCCAGTCCTCGCGTTCGTTCAGGCAGGGAATGTAGTGAAACTCGCCGCCACCGGCGGTGAGGAAAATCGCCTTGCCCTCGAGCGCGATTTCTTCAAGGGTTTCGAGGCAATCGCTGACGAAGCCCGGGCAGACCACGTCGACCCGTTTGCATTTGGCGCGCCCCAGTTCGGTCAGCACGTCGCTGGTATACGGCTGCAGCCAGGCGGCGCGCCCGAACCGCGATTGAAAGGTGACATTGAACCGCGATGCATCAAGGCCCAGCGCCTCGGCGAGCAGGCGGCCTGTCTTGTGGCATTCGCAGTGATATGGATCGCCGCTGTCGAGCGCGTAGCGCGGCACGCCGTGGAAACTGATGATGAGTTTTTCCGGCTGGCCATTTTGCGACCAATAGTCCTTGATGTTTTGCGCCAGCGCATTGATGTAGCCGGGATGATCGTGAAAATGCCGGATCGTGCGTACCTCCGGCTGGTTGCGCATGCTGGTCAGCGTGGTGAAGGCGGTGTCGCAGGCGGTGGCGGTGGTGCTCGCCGAATACTGCGGATACAGTGGGAGCAGCAGAATCCGGTCGCAACCCTGGGCACGCAGACGGTTAAGCACCAGCGGAATCGACGGCTGACCGTAGCGCATGGCGTAATCGACCATCAGCGGCGCATCGAAGCGTTCCCCCAGAAATCCGCGCAGCAGTGAAGCCTGTTTGGCGGTGCTGACCACCAAAGGTGAACCTTCGGGCGTCCAGATCTGGGCGTAGCGTTCGGCGGAGGCGCTGGGCCGTGTCGTCAGTACGAAAAAATTCAGGATCAGCCACCAGATCGGTCGCGGAATCTCGACCACGAAGGGGTCCGACAGAAATTCACGCAGATAACGCCGCACCGCTTTCGGCGTCGCTGCAGCCGGAGACCCCAGATTGATCAGCAGTATGCCGATCCTGGGGGCGGTGCCATGCTGAAACGGCGGTTCGCGCAGGTAACGGGACATCGCGACCCTTAGAACGAAACGCGAATTTGCGGTTTGACGGGGAAAATCCGGCCTGGCCGGTTTTCACGGCGGGAAAGCGACGCGATGCGGTTCATTGGGGACTCAGTTCTGCGACAGCGCGCTCGACAGCAGCTTCGCGGTGATATCAACGATCGGAATCACGCGTTCATAGGCCATGCGGGTGGGGCCGATCACGCCCAGCGTGCCGACGACATGGCCGTCAACCTCGTACGGTGCGGTGACGATGCTGCATTCATCCAGCGGCACCAGGCCGGATTCCCCGCCAATAAAAATCTG
Source organism: uncultured beta proteobacterium (assembly GCA_903889565.1). Taxonomy (GTDB): domain Bacteria; phylum Pseudomonadota; class Gammaproteobacteria; order Burkholderiales; family SG8-41; genus PALSA-1004. Next base: position 138,335 of record CAISYC010000064.1, on the reverse strand, counting down.
CACGCCGTGGGCGCGGCTCGAAATGTCGAGCAGCTGCAACAGGCTGGTCTTCTGGTCGAACAGGCTGAACAGCTTGCGCAGACTCGACATGTTGCCCGAGAGGTCGTGGACTTCAAGCAGATTGCTTTCGCCGGAAATCACGACTTCGTCGGAGGCCTCCGTCAGCGCCTGGCTGCCGGCTTCCAGCGCGGCGGACATCAATTGCGACATTTCTTCGCGCAGGCGTTTGAGTTCGTCGTGCACGCGGTGCTGGATTTCCCCGAACGAGAGGCCGGCGTAGTGCTGGTTGAGCATATTGGCTGCCTCGACCAGTTCCGACTGGCTGTAGCCGCGGCTGGTCGTCAGAATCCGGTTTTGCACATCGCCCTCGGGGGAGACAATGATCAGCAGAATGCGCTTCTCATTGAGGCTGACGAACTCAATATGGCGGAACATCGCGGCGCGGCGCGGCGTCATGACGAGACCGGCGAAATGTGTCAGGTCGGACAGCAGGTGCGAGGCCGAGGCGACGAGTTTCTGGCGGCTGTCGGTTTGCAGCTGGCCTTCAAGCTCATGAATCTCGATTTTGTCGAGCGGCTTGATTTTCAGCAGCGTATCGACGAACAGGCGGTAGCCGCGCGGCGTCGGGATGCGCCCGGCAGAGGTGTGCGGACTTGCGATGAAGCCCATTTCCTCGAGGTCGGCCATTACGTTGCGAATGCTTGCCGGCGACAGGTCGAGGCCCGACATGCGCGACAGCGCACGCGAGCCGACCGGCTGCCCGTCGGCAATGTATCGCTCGACCAGTGCCTTGAGCAGGGTCTGCGCGCGTTCGTTGAGTATCGGCTGGTCGGCAGGCATCGAAACATTGTACACAAGTCGCGCCGCCGCGGGACTTTCTGTCGCATGTGCAGCCGGCAACTCAGGGGCGCCCCCGCGTGTTGCGCCCGCGCGCGTCCGTTCACCTATAATGCGGGCATGAGTGCATCATTCAAGACGGTCGGCCTGATCGGCAAATACAAAAGCCCCGAAATTGCGGGCCCGCTGTTGCAACTCGGCGATTTTCTCGAGCAACGCGGCGTCAAAGTCATTATCGACAGTCTGACCGCGCAGCACATCGGCGATAACCGTTTTCCGGTGTGCACGCTGGAAGCCATCGGCCGCGATGCCGAACTGGCGATCGTGCTTGGCGGCGACGGCACCATGCTCAACATCGCACGCATGCTGGCGCCGTTCGATGTTGCGCTGGTCGGCGTCAACCAGGGGCGGCTCGGGTTTCTGACCGATATCTCGATCGATACCATGCTGGAGACGATCGGCGCCATCCTTGACGGCAACTGCGTCACCGAGGAGCGGCTGCTGCTGGCGGCTGAAGTCATCAGCGGCGGCAACCGGGTGTTCGACGTGCTCGCGTTTAACGACGCGGTGGTGTCGAAGGGGCTCAAGGGCAGCATGATCGAGTTCGAAGTGAGGATCGACGGCCGCTTTCTCTATGTGCTGCGCGGCGACGGATTAATTGTGGCAACACCGACAGGGTCGACCGCCTACGCGCTGTCGTCGGGCGGGCCGATCATTCATCCGGCACTGTCGGCGATGGCGCTGGTGCCGATCTGTCCGCACACCTTCTCAAGCCGGCCGGTCGTGGTCGGCAGCGACAGCGTGATCGAAATCAACATTCGCAATGCGGCCGATGCGCGTGCACACTTCGACAGCCATTCGCGCTACGATCTGAACGACGGCGATCGCATCATCGTGCGGCGCTATGAGCATACGATCCGGTTGCTGCATCCGACCGGACATGATTACTACAGCATGCTTCGCGAGAAGCTGCACTGGACGGAGTTCTATTAGCGCGGCACCGCGGATTCCGCGCCGTTGCCGCCCGAGACGCCCATGCTGCGCAGCCTCAACATCCGCGACTTTGTCATCGTCGAGCAACTTGAACTCGAGTTTGAGACCGGCTTCACGGTGCTGACCGGCGAAACCGGCGCCGGCAAATCCATTCTGATCGATGCGCTGGCGCTCGCGGTCGGCGAGCGCGGCGATGCGACGGTCGTGCGGCAGGGCGCGGAACGCGCCGAAATCGCCGCTGAATTCGACACTGCCGGCCTGCCGTTGCTGAAACGCTGGCTGGAGGAAAATGATCTTGAGGGTGAGGACGATGCCTGTCTCTTGCGCCGTGTGATCGACAGCGGTGGACGTTCGCGTGCATTCATAAACGGTTGCAGCGTCACCGCGACGCAGTTGCGCGAAGCGGGCGCGTTTCTAATTGATATTCATGGCCAGCACGAGAACCAATCGCTGTTGCGCGGCACGGCGCAGCGCGAATTGCTTGACGCGTACGCCGGACTCGATGAGATCGTTGCCGCGGTGAGCGTGGCGTGGCGCGCGTGGCAGGGCGCGCGCAATCAGCGCGCCGCGCTGGAAACCAACGCCGCCGCATACGTCGCCGAACGCGAGGAACTTGAAGCGCGCCTGCGCGAACTGGATGCATTGAAGTTTGACGCCGGCGAGTGGCAGGAAACCAATGCCGAGCACGCGCGGCTTGCCCACGGGCAAAGCCTGATTGAAGGCGCGCAATTCGCCATGGACGCGCTATTCGACAGCGAAAATTCAAGCGTCAGTCAGTTGAACGCCGTATCCGGCCGGCTGGATCATCTGCTCGAGTACGACGTGCGGCTCAAGGAGATCATCGATATTGTTGCCTCGGCGCAGGCGCAGGCGCAGGAGGCGGTTTACATGCTGCGCGATTATCAGCAGCGATTGGATATCGACCCGAAGCGTTTTCGCGAAATGGAGCAACGGCTCGAGGCGGTGCATGCGAGCGCGCGCAAATTCCGTGTCGCGCCGGAGCTGCTGCCGGATTTGCTTACACGGACGCGCGAGCGCCTGGCAGAGCTCGGCGGCAGCCTCGATCTCGATGTGGTGCGGCAACGTGAAGCCGAAGCGCAGGATGCTTATTTCGAGGTGGCGAAAAAGCTCAGTGCAGGGCGCAAGAAAGGCGCTAAAAAACTGGCCGAAAAAGTGACGGAGGCGATGCAGGCGCTGGCGATGGCGGGCGGCAGTTTCGATGTCGGATTGAAACCGCAGCCCGATGGTGCGGCGAACGGTCTCGAGCAGATCGAGTTTCTCGTTTCCGCGCACAAAGGTGTGGAACCGCGCCCGCTGGCCAAGGTCGCCTCTGGCGGCGAACTGTCGCGCATCAGTCTCGCCATTCAGACGGTTTCGAGCGAAGTCGCGCAGGTGCCAACCTTGATTTTTGATGAGGTCGATGCCGGCATCGGCGGCCGCGTGGCCGAAATCGTCGGTCAGATGCTGAAAAAACTCGGCGGGCGCCATCAGGTCATGTGCGTGACCCATCTGCCGCAGGTGGCGGCCTCGGCCGACCAGCAGTGGCAGGTCAGCAAGTCGGCCGCTGGCGGCAAGGTGGCCAGCCGGGTGGCGATACTGGGTGCGACCGAGCGCATTGAAGAAATCGCCCGCATGCTTGGCGGCGTGAAAATTACCGAAACCACGCGGAAACACGCCGCGGAGATGCTTGGTATCGAGTAATTTGTCGCCGATGGCGCTTCGGGTGACAGGTTTTCGGTACATTTATTGTTGTCAACCTGATCTGACACTCCTATACTGCGTTGGTCATGCTGACCGCCACCAGAACACGCGTGCCAACCGCAGCCACCGAGCCGGGCAAGCCGCACGCGGTGGTCATCGGCAGCGGCTTCGGTGGCTTGGCCGCAGCGGTTCGTCTTGGCGCCAGAGGCTATCGCGTTACGGTGCTTGAGCGGCTGGATGCGCCCGGCGGGCGTGCCTATGTGTTCCGGCGCGACGGTTTTACCTTCGACGCTGGCCCTACCATTGTGACCGCGCCGTTTCTGTTCGAGGAACTGTGGAAGTTGTGCGGCCGGCGTCTTGCCGACGATGTCGAACTGCGGCCGATGGAGCCGTTTTACCGCATCCGCTTCAATAACGGGGAAACCTTCGACTGTTCCGGCGATGCGGCGACCATGCGCGCCGCGGTCACCCGGCTGTCGCCCGGCGATGTGGATGGCTATGAGAAATTCATGCGTGCGAGCGAGGCGACCTATCGCGTCGGCTTTGAAAAACTCGGTCACGTGCCCTTCAGTTCATGGCGTGACATGGCGCGCGCGGTGCCCGAAATGGCGCGGCTTGAAAGCTATCGCACTCTCTACAGTCTGGTTTCCAAATATGTGAAGGACGAGCGACTGCGTTTTGTGCTGAGCTTTCATCCGCTGTTCGTCGGCGGCAATCCGTTTACCGTCACGTCAATTTACGGATTGATTACCTTTCTCGAGCGTCAGGCCGGTGTGCATTTTGCGATGGGTGGCACCGGCCGTCTGGTGCAGGGTCTGGTGAGTCTGATCGAAGGGCAGGGCGGACTGGTGCAGTGCGGCCAGGAAGTGCGGGAAATCGTCGTCAAGGACCAGCGCGCAACCGGCGTGGTGCTGGCGTCCGGACAGAATATCCGCGCCGACGTGGTCGTCTCCAATGCGGACTCCGCCTGGACTTACCGCTATTTGATACCGGAACATGTGCGGCGGCGCTGGACCAATCGCCGCATCGAAAAAGCGCGTTATTCGATGAGCCTGTTTGTCTGGTATTTCGGCACGCGCCGGCAATATGCCGATGTTCCGCATCACACGATACTGGTGGGGCCGCGTTACCGCGAGTTGCTGGATGATATTTTTGAACGCAAGGTGCTGGCCGACGACTTCAGCCTGTATCTGCACCGGCCGACCGCCACCGATCCCTCGCTGGCGCCGCCCGGCTGCGATACCTTTTATGTGCTGTCACCGGTGCCCCATCTGGGCAGCGGAACCGACTGGCGCCAGCGCGCCGAACCCTATCGGCAGATGCTGCAAAAACACCTTGCATCGACCATGCTGCCGGATCTGGAGCACCAGATCGTGACCTCGCATATGCTGACGCCGCAGGATTTTCAGGACCGCCTGAAATCGTTTCGCGGAGCCGCTTTCGGACTTGAGCCGGTGCTGACCCAGAGCGCGTGGTTCAGGCCGCACAATCAAAGCGAAGATATCGACAGACTTTATCTGGTCGGTGCCGGTACTCATCCCGGCGCTGGACTGCCCGGTGTTTTGTCATCCGCACGAATTCTTGATACGGTGGTGCCTCATGCAAATGCAATCGTCTGAATCCGTTCGTTCAACCGCTGCGCATCGCGCCGACTGCACTGAACTGTTGCGCGGCGGCTCGCGCACTTTTTATGCGGCTTCAATGGTTTTGCCGCGCGTGGTGCGCGAACCGGCGACCGCCTTGTATGCGTTCTGCCGGCTTGCCGACGATGCGATTGATCTGGGCGGCGGCATGCCTGCACTGGCGCAGTTGCGCGAACGGCTGGATCGGATTTATTGCGGGCGCCCCTATTCAATCGCCGCGGATTGCGCGTTTGCCGATGTGGTTGAAAGATATTCAATCCCGCGTACGCTGCCCGAGGCGTTGCTCGAGGGGATCGAATGGGACGTCGAGGGGCGTCGTTACGAAACGCTTGAACAGCTCCGCGCATACGCCGCGCGGGTCGCCGGCAGTGTCGGCGCGATGATGTCGATCCTGATGGGCGCGCGCGAGGCCCCGGTGCTGGCGCGTGCCTGCGATCTTGGTGTTGCCATGCAGTTAACCAATATTGCGCGCGATGTCGGTGAAGACGCGCGCGGCGGCCGCATTTATCTGCCGCTGCAATATATGCGGGAGGCTGGCATCGACCCCGACGCGTGGCTGGCGCGGCCGGTATTCAGCGCTGCGCTGGGCGCCGTTACGCAACGGCTGCTGGTTGAGGCCGATGTTCTTTATTTGCGTGCCGGAGCCGGCGTCGCCAACCTGCCGCTGAGTTGCCAGCCGGGCATGCATGCAGCGCGACTGCTGTATGCGGAAATCGGGCGCGAGGTCGAACGCCGCGGACTCGATTCGGTATCGCGCCGCGCGGTGGTGCCGGTTTCGCGCAAGGCCTGGTTGCTGGCGGGGGCGTTGATGACGACGCTGGTCTCGCGTGCCGGTGAGGTACTGCCCTCGTTGCCGGAGACGCGTTATCTGGTCGATGCGGCGGCCGCGGCCCCCTTGCGCAGCGGCGAGACGTTAGTCGAAGCAATACCATGGTGGAATTTCGCCGATCGCGTGATCTGGGTGCTGCAATTATTCGAGCAACTCGAGCAGCGTGACCGCAGGATGCGTCCGCAACTGCAGGCGGTGAGCGAAGGCGTGAATACCGCATAGGGCTGACGGTTTGGAATCCCCGTGGCTGGGTTTGATCGAGTTGTTCGTGGTGCTCGCGTTCGGCTTGGGCTGGGGAATACTTGAACTGGTGGCCCTGCGCATCGACCGGCGGCGCGGAGCGGAAAAACGCGCCTGCAGGGCCGGCGAGTCGCCGCCGAAATGATATTTTGATGGGGCCTAGCGCCGTACGCGCGGCATGCGGAATGGCAGCAGCATCTGCACCCAGCCGGCACTGAAACGTTGCAGCGACAGACTTTCGTGGACCGCCGTGGTCGGTTCGCCCTGCAAGCGGGTGCTGATCAGCGAGCGGGCGTAAAACGGCGTGTCTTCGAGAGTCTTGCTGACAACCGGCGCGAAAGTTCGATCGGCGCGCGCGCTGCGTGCAATCCGCCACAGGGTTGACGGCAACGGTTGCATCGGTGGCGGCGAGAATTGTTCGATTTTGCCGCGTCGATCGAACCGCATCGCCAGTGAAAATTCGCTGCCGTCGCGCCGCTCGCCGTCATACAGCACGGCGCTGCCGGTCTTGATACCGGCGCGCATCCAGTGCCAGTGCCGGAATGCGCCTTCGAGCGGGGCGTCGCCATGATTGGAGTCAAGGTAACCGGCGCCCGCCCAGCGCAACTGCGGGTGACTCAGATTGACTTCGACCCGCGCGCACGGCGCCAGCGGCGACCAGCGGTGTTGCCGGTCTGCGTCGAGTGCAAATGTCGCGTCGAACAGGGCCTCCGGATAGACGCGCACGCTACCCCTGATACGCCGCGGCAACGGCACCGAAAGCTCATCGATGTGAATGGTCAATGCGTTGCCGTCCCAGCAGAGGGAACTGGGCCCGATGCTGAAGGTCGAGAGGGCGACGTCGCGACGCGTGCCTTCGCGTCCGCGTTCGGTGCAGGCCCAGCGCTTGCCGTCGCCATAAAGTGCGACGTTGAGGGCGCAATGGGCCAGCGGGTCTGCGCCGCCGCGCTTGCGCGCGCGCGCGTAATAGGGCGAGAAGACGCTGCCGACGAACGCAATGATGGTCAGCGCATGCCGTCCGTCGTCGCTGACGGCGTCGATATACCACCACGCGTAGCCGCCAGCCGCTACCGGCTGGCCGAAGCGCGGTCCGCCAGCACTGCTGCGGCGGCGAAGCGCCCCGAAAGTGCTGCCATCGGCACTCCCGGTCCCGGGTGGGTGCTGCCCCCCGCAAGATAGAGCCCCGGCATCGTGCTGCGCGCGCCCGGGCGGCTGAACGAGGCCATCCAGCCGTGCGATGCCTGGCCATAGAGGGCGCCCCCCGTCGCCGGAAACAGACGGTTGAAGTCCGTCGGGGTCGTCACCACACTGCGTGCCGGCTGCCGTCGCAGATGAAGGCCGCAGCGCTCGAGCAGCGAAAAGGTCCGTTCTTCGCATTGCGCAATCTCCGCAGAATCGAATGCATGGGCGTCGCCGGTAGGCGGCGCGTTGACGAGGCACAACAAGCGCTCCGCGGCATCGCCGCGACTATTGCACAGATTACCCTGCGCGTCGCGATACTGCGCGCAGACGTAGACCGTGGGCGTCGCCGGCAAGCGCCCGCGTTTGAAGATGTCGTCAAATTCGGACGCGTAGCTGGCGGAAAAGAATACGTTATGCCGGAGCAATGGAAAACCGCGCGTTGGTGCAAGCAGCGACCAGGTCAGTGCCGACAGCGAGCGCGCCGAACGCGGCACGCGCGGCACGGCCGATTTGATCGCGGCGCCAAGGCGGCCGCTGCCAATGGCGGCGATGTCGGCATTGGCAATGACGGCATCGGCGGCGATCAATTCTCCGTCCGCCAGGCGTATTCCGGTGGCACGCCCGCCCGAGACCACGACCTCGCCGACCTCGGCCCCATAGCGAAAACTTGTTCCATTAGCGCGCGCCAGCGTGGCCAGAGCCACCGCCAGGCGGTGCATGCCGCCTTCGATCAGCCACACGCCGTCGCGTTCGACATGTGCGACCAGCATCAGTGTTGCCGGGGCCATGAACGGCGAGGAGCCGCAGTAGGTGGCGTAACGGCCGAACAACTGGCGCAGGCGTTGATCGTGGAAATGCTCGCCGAGCGCCCGCCACAATGTGGAAAACGGCGAAATTCGGGAGAGGTCGCCAAGCCCGCGCAAACCGGCGTCCCGGATCAGCGTCAACGGAGTCGGCGAGGCGGATTTCAGAAACGGTGTTTCGAGCGTCTGATAAATGCGACGGGCGCGCTCGGCGAACTCCAGATAGCGGCGTGCTTCCGCCGGGCCGGCGAATTCGCCGATGGCTTCCGCTGATCGCGCGGCATCCGCATAGAGATCGAGTCGCTGCTCGGCGCTCCACGCGTGGCGGGCGAGAATTTCGACGGGATGCAGCGTGACGTGATCTGAAAGCGCAGCGCCCGCCGCGGCAAAGACCGCCTCAAACACCCAGGGCATGGTAAAAACGGTCGGCCCCGCATCGATCGCGCTGCCCGCCACCTCCACTTCGCGCATTTTGCCGCCGGGCGCTGCGGCTTTTTCGACGACGGTCACGTTGAAGCCCTGTGCCGAGAGTTCGAGCGCAGCGACCAGCCCGGCAATTCCTGCGCCGATGACGACTATTCGCTGGGCGTTCACGCCTGCCAATTCCCCCAAATTACCGTTGACGGGATGTCAACTAGTGTCTACATTACATTACAACTGGCGTGACAATAAACAATTACTGCGCGCGGCGCATCTCGGAGGTTTTGCATGGACGCTGTCTCCCGTATCGAGCAAACCTTGTCGGCAGCCCTCGCAAACGGCGAGGTCGCCGGTTGTCCGCCGCGACTTGCCGCCGCCCTCCGATATGCTGTGTTCCCGGGGGGCGCACGCATCCGGCCGCGGCTGTGTCTGGCCGTGGCCACCGCCTGCGGGGGCGGCAACGACACCGGGATCGCCGACGCGGCGGCGGCATCCATCGAATTATTGCATTGTGCCTCGCTCGTGCATGACGATTTGCCGTGTTTTGACGACGCCGCAATTCGGCGCGGCAAACCGTCGGTCCATCGTGCATACGATGAACGCCTGGCGGTGCTGGCGGGTGATGCGCTGATCGTGCTTGCTTTTGAAGTACTCGCCCGCGCTGCCGCGAATGCGCCGCAACGCCTGGGTCCGCTGGTCATGACGATCAGCAAGGCAGTTGGCATGCCGTCCGGAATTGTTGCCGGCCAGGCCTGGGAATGCGAACCCCGCGTCGGACTCGCCGATTATCATCGGGCGAAGACCGGCGCCTTGTTCGCAGCGGCAACGGTTGCCGGCGCCGCCGCGGCCGGCGTTGACGCAGAGCCCTGGCGCGAACTGGGCGAACGCCTGGGTGAGGCGTATCAGGTCGCCGACGATATACGTGACGTCGCGGCCGATCCGCAGGAGTTGGGCAAACCGATCGGACAGGACGCCATTCTGGGTCGGCCCAGTGCGGCGCGCGAACTCGGCCTGCAGGGGGCGATCGCGCGGCTCAAGCAATTGGTAAACGGCGCGATTGCGTCAATCCCTGCCTGCCCGGGCGCGGAAGAATTGAAGGCCCACATCGTGATGGAAGCTCAGGGCTTGCTGCCCAAGGAACTCGCCCGACGCGCGGCGTGATGGAGCCGGAGTCGATGGTGCCGGCGCACGCCGCGACGCCTGAAGGCACGCCGCGTAATTGGTTTGATCGCCTGCTGAACTGGCGCGATGGTCTTCTCGCAAGTGCGGCATTTCAGCGGTGGGCCGCGGCGTTTCCGCTGACTCGTCCGATCGCGCGCCGTCGCGCACGCGCCTTGTTCGATTTGTGCGCCGGCTTCGTCTATTCGCAGGTTTTGCTCGCGTGCGTGCGTCTGCACTTGTTCGATATTCTGGCGGAAGGCCCGCAGACCGCCGAGGTGCTGGCGCCGCGACTATCAATGCCTTTGGACGCCGCACGGCGGCTGCTTGCCGCGGCGGTTTCCTTGCGCCTGGTCGAGCGGCGCGGAAGCGAACGCTTCGGACTGGGCGACCTCGGCGCAGCACTCGCCGGAAATCCGGGTATTGTCGCCATGATTGAGCATCATGCAATGCTCTACGCTGATTTGCACGATCCCGTCGCCCTGTTGCGCGGGCACAGTGCGACGACTGAACTTTCGAAATACTGGGCCTACGCTAGAGCCAATCAGCCGGCGGCACTGTCGGGGGAACGCATAGAGGCATACAGCACGCTGATGACGCTGTCGCAGCCGTTGATTGCAGGCGAGGTGTTTGCTGCCTATCCGCTGCATCGGCACCGCTGCCTGCTTGATGTCGGGGGGGGGGAGGGCGCTTTTGTCATCGCGGCTGCCGCGCATGCGCCGCAGTTGCAATTGATGCTGTTCGATTTGCCGCCGGTGGCCGAACGCGCGCGCGCGCGTTTTGTTGCTGCAGGCATCGCGCAGCGCGCAAGCACATTCGGTGGTGATTTTTGGTCCGATGCGTTGCCGCGTGGCGCGGATATTGTCTCGCTCGTTCGAGTGCTGCATGACCATAATGACGACACGGCTATTGGTCTGTTGCGCGCGGTTCGTCGCTCGTTGCCTGCAAACGGAACATTGCTGTTGGCCGAGCCGCTCGCGGGAACGCCGGGTGCAGAGACCGTCGGCGACGCCTATTTCGGCTTCTATCTCCTGGCAATGGGCGGGGGCGCGCGAGGACCCTGCGCGAACTCACCGAAATGCTGAATGCAGCCGGATTTGATGCGGTGCATCTGATTCCAACGCGTATGCCGCTGCAGACCAGTGTGGTGATTGCGCGCGTGTGCGATGCATCGCAACGGTGAAACTGTCTTGACACAACAGACAGTCACAGTAAACTGACACTCGTCGGTTCAATAACAATAGCGTCGCACTATCCCTTGAAAATTTCGCAACTTGATTCGTTCAGTCGGGGCTTTCCATGCTTACTACTGCGGTGGTGATCGAGTCGCCGCAACGCCTGATTTTGAGCCGCCTCGCTCTGACGCCGCCGGGCGACGAGGATGTGGTTGTCGACATCGAGTGGAGTGGCATCAGCACCGGCACCGAGCGGCTGATATGGTCGGGACGCATGCCGCATTTTCCGGGCATGGGTTATCCCCTGGTACCCGGTTACGAATCCGTCGGCAAGGTCGCGGCAGTCGGCGTCAAATCGGGGCGCCAGGTCGGTGAGCGGGTTTTTGTTCCCGGCGCGCGTTGTTTTGGCGAGGTGCGCGGGTTGTTTGGCGGCGCGGCATCGAGACTGGTGGTTCCGGGATCGCGCGCGTTGCCGATCGACGAGCGGCTCGGCGAACAGGGTGTACTGCTGGCATTGGCCGCAACCGCGTATCACGTGTGCGGTGCAGATCAGGCGCGCCAGCCCGACCTTATCGTCGGGCACGGTGTGCTTGGACGTCTGCTTTCGCGGCTGGCGGTGTTAACCGGCGCCGAGCCGCCGGTGGTCTGGGAAAAAAATCCGGGTCGGCGCCAAGGCGCGATCGGTTATCGCGTGATTGATCCGGAAGAGGATGCGCGCCGCAACTATCGCTGCATCTGCGACGTAAGCGGTGCGCACGATTTTCTCGATACGCTGATCGGGCGCCTTGCGCCGGGGGGCGAGATCGTGCTTGCCGGTTTCTACGACGAACCGTTGACGTTTGCATTTCCGCCCGCTTTCATGCGCGAGGCACGCATACGCATTGCTGCGCAATGGCAGGAGGGCGACCTCGCTGCGGTCAAAGCGCTCGCCGAATCGGGGCGCCTGAAACTCGACGGATTGATTACGCATCGCAGCGATGCGCTTGAAGCAGGTATTGCTTACCGTACGGCATTTACCGACCCCGGCTGTCTCAAAATGATACTCGACTGGAGATCCTGCACATGAACAAGCCTTCCGACAACCCGGCGGTGGCAACCATCGAATTCAAGGAACGGTTGCGCGCGGAGGCGGCGCTCGAACCGAATGCGGTATCCACCGCGCCGGTAACAAAGGAAACGCAGATCATCGCGATCTATGGCAAGGGCGGCATCGGCAAAAGTTTTACGCTGGCCAACCTCTCCTACATGATGGCGCAGCAGGGCAAGAAGGTGCTGTTGATCGGTTGCGATCCCAAAAGCGACACGACCTCGCTGCTGTTCGGCGGCAAGGCCTGCCCGACCATCATCGAGACGTCTTCGAAGAAGAAACTCGCTGGCGAGGCGGTGGCGATCGGCGACGTCTGTTTCAAGCGCGATGGCGTTTTTGCAATGGAACTGGGCGGACCGGAGGTCGGACGCGGCTGCGGCGGGCGCGGAATCATCCACGGTTTTGAGACGCTTGAGAAACTCGGTTTTCACGAATGGGGTTTCGACTACGTGTTGCTCGATTTTCTCGGCGATGTGGTGTGCGGCGGGTTTGGATTGCCAATCGCGCGCGACATGTGCCAGAAGGTGATCGTCGTCGGTTCCAATGATCTGCAGTCACTGTATGTCGCCAACAATGTCTGTTCCGCGGTCGAATATTTCCGCAAACTCGGCGGCAATGTCGGGGTGGCCGGACTCGTCATCAACAAGGACGACGGCACCGGCGAGGCGGCGGCTTTCGCCGAACGCGCCGGTATTCCGGTTCTTTCCGCGATTCCGGCGCACGAAGATATTCGTCGCAAGAGTGCCAGTTATGAAATTATCGGGCGGCCGGGCACGCAGTGGGCGCCGCTGTTTGAAAAGCTGGCCACCAACGTCGCCGAAGCGCCCCCCGTTCGTCCCAATCCGTTGACGCAGGACCAATTGCTTGGCCTGTTCGCGAGCGACACGGTGGGGCGCAACGTGGTGCTTGAACCGGCAACCCAGTTCGACATGTGCGGCAGAAGCGAGGTTACGAAAGAAACGCTTGAGGTCGTCTACGACAACGTCTGAATCGCGAGCTACCATGACCCCTTCTGCAGTTTCTCCTCCGGTCACCAATCCGCAAGCGTTGCAGGGGGATGGCTTAGGCTGCCATTCCGGCAAAGAGGAAATGCTGGCAGCGGCAAGGGCGGCCGGCAAGAGCGAGACCCTGGAGCAATATGCGAAAGATTATCCGAAGGGTCCGCATGATCAGCCGCAGTCGATGTGTCCGGCCTTTGGCAGCCTGCGCGTGGGTTTGCGCATGCGGCGTACCGCGACAATACTCAGTGGCTCGGCCTGCTGTGTTTACGGGCTGACGTTTACTTCACACTTTTATGGCGCCCGCCGCAGCGTCGGTTACGTGCCGTTCAATTCCGAAACTCTGGTCACCGGCAAGTTGTTCGAGGATATACGCGAAGCCGTTTACAAACTCGCTGATCCTGCGCATTACGATGCGATTGTCATTACGAATCTGTGCGTGCCCACGGCGAGCGGCGTGCCCCTGCAGTTGCTGCCGAAGGAAATCAACGGCGTGCGCATCATCGGCATCGATGTGCCGGGATTCGGCGTACCGACGCATGCCGAGGCCAAGGATGTGCTGGCCGGTGCCATGCTCAAATACGCGCGGACCGAGGCCGAGCAGGGGCCGGTGCAGGCGCCGCGCGGCGGCAAATCCGCCAAGCCCACCGTAACGCTTCTGGGCGAGATGTTTCCCGCTGATCCGGTCGGCATAGGCATGATGCTCGATCCCCTCGGACTTGCGGCCGGGCCGGTAGTGCCGACGCGCGAATGGCGCGAACTGTATGCGGCGCTTGATTGCGTGGCGGTAGCGGCGATTCATCCGTTTTACACTGCATCGATTCGCGAGTTCGAAGCGGCTGGGCGCAGCATCGTAGCGTCGGCGCCAGTGGGTTACGATGGCACCGAGGCTTGGTTGCAGGCAATTGGCGGCGCCGCGAATGTCGCACAGGACAGAATTGATGCGGCGAAAAACCGGATTCTTCCGGCAATCAAGGGTGCGCTTTCAAAAATGCCAATAAAGGGGCGTATTACCCTGTCCGGCTATGAAGGCTCGGAACTGCTGGTTGCACGCCTGCTGATAGAAAGCGGTGCGGATGTTCGCTACGTTGGCACCGCCTGCCCGCGTACACCGTGGAGCGAACCGGACCGTGTCTGGCTCGAATCCAAGGGGGTCGCGGTTCAGTACCGCGCATCGCTTGAGCAGGATTTGCAGGCGATGCAGGAGTTTCAGCCGGACCTCGCGATCGGCACCACGCCCGTCGTGCAGAAGGCCAAGGAACTGACAATCCCGGCGCTTTATTTCACCAATCTGATTTCGGCGCGCCCGCTGATGGGACCGGCCGGCGCAGGGTCGCTCGCGCAAGTCGTCAACGCAGCGCTGGCAAACAAGGCGCGGTTCAACGAGATGAAGGATTTTTTCGGCGATGTCGGCAGCGGCCACAATGCCGGTGTGTGGGAAGGCATGCCGGTCGATCGTCCCGAGTTTCGCGACCATTACAAAAAGCACGTCATCAAACTCGAAAAAAAGAAAAAAGCCGAGGAGATGATCTGATGCTGGTGCTTGATCACGACCGCGCCGGTGGTTATTGGGGAGCGGTTTATGTGTTCACTGCAATCAAGGGGCTGCAGGTCGTCATCGACGGGCCGGTCGGTTGCGAAAATCTGCCGGTGACGTCGGTATTGCATTACACGGACGGCTTGCCGCCGCACGAATTGCCGATCGTGGTGACGGGGCTCGGCGAGGAAGAGCTTGGGCAACACGGCACCGAAGGTGCGATGAAGCGCGCGCACAGGACACTGGACCCTGATCTTCCGGCGGTCGTTGTCACGGGTTCGATCGCGGAAATGATCGGTGGCGGCGTGACGCCGGAAGGTACGAATTTGCAGCGTTTTCTGCCACGCACCATCGACGAGGATCAATGGCAGAGCGCCAACCGGGCGATGTACTGGCTGTGGACCGAGTATGGTTCCAAGCGCGGCGTGATGCCGGAGCGCCGTCCGCGCAAACCCGGCGACAAGCCGCGCGTCAACATCATCGGTCCGATCTACGGCACGTTCAATACGCCCAGCGATCTCGCGGAGGTTCGCCGGCTGGTCGAGGGCATCGGCGCCGAGGTCAACATGGTGTTTCCGCTCGGCAGTCATGTTGCCGACGTGCGCCGCCTCGTCGATGCAGACGTCAACATCTGCATGTATCGCGAATTCGGCCGCATGCTGTGTGAAGCGCTTGACCGCCCTTATCTGCAGGCGCCGATTGGTTTGCATTCGACCACCAAGTTTCTGCGTACCTTGGGCGACATGCTCGGCATTGACGCAGAACCGTTTATCCAGCGCGAGAAGCACACCACGATCAAGCCGATCTGGGATTTGTGGCGCTCGGTGACCCAGGATTTTTTCGGCACCGCCAGTTTTGCCATTGTTGCAAACGAGACTTACGCGCGCGGCGTGAGGCATTTTCTAGAGACGGAAATGGGGTTGCCGTGCACCTTTTCATTCAGCCGCAAGCCCGGTCTCAAGCCGGACAACGATGCGGTGCGCACGGCAGTGAAGACGCAGACGCCGCTGGTCATGTTCGGCAGTTACAACGAACGCATGTATCTCGCCGAGATGGGCGCGCGCGCGATATATATTCCGGCGTCCTTTCCCGGAGCGATTATCCGGCGGCACACGGGGACGCCCTTCATGGGGTATTCAGGGGCAACCTACCTTGTGCAGGAGGTGTGTAATGCCCTGTTTGACGCGCTGTTCAATATCATTCCGCTCGCAACCGATCTCGACAAAGTAGAGGCAACGCCGTCGCGGTTGCACAAGGAAATGATCTGGCAGGACGATGCCAAGTCCGCGCTGGACACGCTGGTTGATGCGCAACCGGTGCTGATCCGCATTTCCGTGGCCAAACGCCTGCGTGACCGCGCCGAACGTGAGGCGCGTGCCGCCGGCGAAGAGCGGGTAACCGCAGCCCGTGTTGCGCTTGCCCAGTCGGCCTTGATGGACGGCGTAGTCGCCTGAGAGCGGCCGCCGCATTGCTACGAAAAATTTTCAATTCAATTCATGTCACGTAATCCCGGCGGCGCAGAAGTGGCGCGGTAACGGCCGTGGGGCCAAGCTTAGGAGACTGCAGTATGGCTGAAAAGAAATCCCGGTCGATATTGACGGAACAGGAAGCAAAGGAATTTCATGGCGTTTTCGTGACCAGTTTCATCATTTTTACCTTGATCGCCGTAATCGCGCATTTTCTGGCGTGGCAATGGCGTCCTTGGGGTTAGCCGGTGGCCGGCAGGACGGCGGGCTCGCAGTTTTAAATAAAACTTTTTTCAATTTTCCGGAGAAACCAGATGTGGCGCATATGGCAATTATTTGATCCGCGGTGGGTGCTGGCTGGACTGGCAGTTTTTTTACTGGTGTTGGCGGTCGTGATCCACCTTATTTTGTTGAGTACGGACCGTTTTAACTGGCTTGACGGCCCGCACAAGGCAAAAAAAGCCGCTGTTGAGCAGTCGATTATGGCGCGCCTGCCTGTTCTTTCACCCAGCAAACAATCGTAAGTTGACCTTGATAATCGTCGCGCACGCAGTCCGGTAAGGGGCGGATTTACTCCGGCGTCGTTGGGGGAAAAATGCAGGATGGTGGCTACGTTTCGATGTCGGTAAACCGAACCTGAAAATAGTCATAAAAAGTTGACAACAAGTGATGTCAGAGTAGAATTACAGCCATACTCTTAATGGGGTATTTATCAATTTGTAGCAAAGGTTGTATTGAAACACCCACGTGCGGGTTCAGCACGTAATTTGTCGCAGTGCTCTCAGGGAGGTAACGCTATGGCAGATACAAGCATCGTTCATGGAAGTGGGGATCCGAACAGAGTGTGGCCGACTGGCTTGACCTTGGCGGAAGCCGAGGAATTGCATAGTCACGTCATCGATGGAACGCGGATTTTCGGCGCGATTGCGGTCATCGCCCACATACTCGCGTACGCCTATACGCCGTGGCTACACTAAGGGGAGCCGGATATGAACCAGGGAAAAATTTGGCTGGTCGTTAAACCGAGCGTTGGCCTGCCGCTGTTTCTGGGCACCGTATTGATCATTGCGTTGCTCGTGCACGGCGCGCTTTTGGTCAAGACCGACTGGTTTGGCGCGTACTGGAATGGCGGCACCAAGGCGAAAGCTGCAGCAGTTGCCGCACCGCCGGCAAGCCCGCAGTCCAAATAATATTCTAGCTGCATCTGTATGAGAGGCCGGGTTCTCCTGAACCCGGCCTATTTTTTTGGGATATCTGATATTCGAGGTGACGCGAGGGGCGAACCGCGGTGCTTGAACAATGGCTTCGTTGGTTTTTACAGTCTCTTGTTGTAGTGGGGGGCGGGCTGGTAGCGCCCCCCCCCGGGCGCTTACCGGAGGCGGCGCCTTCGTCGAGGGCAACCTTGCGCAGCTGGCTGAGCGGGAATTTTTTGATGTTGTCGGTTTGTCGATAGGCTGTCGGCACCATTTGGATGCATTGACAGCCGAAATCGCAGACATTCGGCGCGTGTCGCGCAATCCTGACGTCAGAATTATGGTCGGCGGCCCAATTCTTACAGAGCATCCCGAATTTGCTACAATAGTAAATTCAGATGCTTATGCGCTTGATGCGGAAGATGCTTTATTGCAGGCGCGGAAATTGCTGGCTGTTTTGCGTCAGCCACGCTAATGGTTGATTTGCTCATGGTCTGTTCTTTGAATCTAAGATATTGAAAAAGAAAGAAATATTTTGAAATCCTTCGAGGCCCTCGAGAACTCGCTCGGCGGGCTGGATGTGGCGTCCACTGCGGCACTGATTGCGGCCGCGGCTGACGTCGCACTGATTCTTGACCGCGACGGTGTCATCCAGGATATCGCCTTCGGCAGCGAGGATTTGTCCAACGAGGGTTACGCCAAGTGGCGCGGGCAATCCTGGGCCGAGACGGTAACTGTCGAGAGCAGGGAAAAAGTCGAGCAAATGTTGCAGGAGGCGGCGCTCAAAAGCCCGCCTAAATCGCGTCACGTCAATCATCCTTCTTCGCGCGGCGCGGATGTGCCGATACTGTATTCGGCGGTGCAGGTTGGCAAGGACGGTCGCGTCGTCGCCGTTGGTCGCGACTTGCGCGCGATCGCGGCGCTGCAGCAGCGGCTAGTCGATGCGCAACAGTCCATGGAACGCGATTACTGGCGATTGCGTCAGGTGGAAACGCGGTATCGGTTTTTGTTTCAGATGGCCTCGGAAGCCGTGTTGGTTATTGACGCCACATCATTGCGCGTGGTCGAGGCCAATCCGGCAGCGGGTCAGCTGTTCGGTGATGCGTCTAGGCGTATTGTCGGGCAAATATTTCCGACCGGGCTCGACGATGAAAGCAGCCAGGCGGTGCAAGCTTTGCTTTCACGCGTACGAGTGACGGGGCGTGCGGACGAAGTGCATGCCAAACTGACGGGCGGCGGTGAGATGTCGGTTTCCGCGTCACTTTTCCGGCAGGAGAATTCGGCCCTGTTTCTGGTTCGATTTTCTACCGCGCAGCCTGACCCTGCCACGGTCGCTCCCCAGGCCAAGGCCAGATTGCTTGGCCAGGTTGTCGAAACCGCGCCGGATGGGATGGTCATCACCGATTTCGACGGGCGCATCCTGGTTGCCAACGCGGCGTTTCTCGATCTGGCCCAACTTGGTACGGAAGAGCAGGCACGTGGGGAGTCGCTTGAGCGTTGGCTGGGCCGGCCGGGCGTCGATCTCAGCGTAATGATTTCGAATCTTCGTCAGTACGGTTCGGTGCGTTTGTTTGCGACATCGTTGCGCGGGGAATATGGTTCAACCTCTGCCGTGGAAATTTCCGCGGGTGCGGTGCCTAAATCCGAGCCGCCCTGTTTCGGGTTTACCATTCGCAATATTGGTGGTCGACTTTCCAGCGTGGCCACTACTCCGCAGCGGCAACAGCGCACCGCCGAGCAGATGGCAGAACTCGTCGGCCGCGTACCGCTCAAGGAACTGGTTCGTGAATCGACCGATCTTATCGAGCGCATGTGCATTGAGTCGGCGCTTGAATTGACCCACGACAATCGCGCCTCTGCCGCTGAAATGCTCGGACTTTCCCGCCAGAGCCTTTACGTCAAATTGCGCCGCTACGGTTTGGGCGATCTGTCGGACGCCGACGATAAATAACGCGTTCGCGGCGCTTTTCCGCACTTGAAAACCACAGGCGTTACCAGCATCCGGCAGCGCCTCGCGTCCAAATAGACGGGGTTGGTCGTTTTTGAGAGCGCATCCCGGGGCCATCGGATCGGCGCGTTGCCTGGCGCTGTAAATATTGGTTGACGGTAGTGTCAGCCAAATATAATGTTTCCACATGACACGTCCGGCCTTAAGAGCGGTGGCGGAGCTCCTGAAGCCGATCACCTGGTTTCCGCCAATGTGGGCATTCGGATGCGGGGCAGTGTCTTCCGGAGTTCCCGCCCAGGGGCGCTGGGCGATTATTGTGACCGGAATCGCGCTGGCCGGACCGTTGGTTTGCGCCACCAGCCAGGCGGTCAATGACTGGTTCGATCGCCACGTCGATGCGATCAATGAACCGCAGCGTCCGATTCCATCGGGGCGCATGCCCGGACGCTGGGGGCTCTACATTGCAATTGCGTGGACTGTGTTGTCTCTGCTGGTGGCCACGGCGCTCGGTCCCTGGGGGTTTGGCGCGGCAGCCGGCGGGCTGGCGTTGGCTTGGGCGTATAGCGCGCCGCCGATACGACTGAAACAAAACGGCTGGTGGGGAAACGCCGCTTGCGCGGTATCTTACGAGGGGCTCGCGTGGGTAACGGGGGCGGCGGTCATGGCGGGCGGGGCGATGCCGGAGGCGAAAAGCATGTTGCTTGCCGCACTCTACAGCTGTGGCGCGCATGGCATCATGACGCTGAATGATTTCAAATCGGTCGAGGGCGACCGTCAAACCGGCATCGGGTCGTTGCCGGTACGTCTCGGCATTGAAGGCGCAGCCAGGGCGGCGTGCCTGATCATGGCGATTCCACAGGCCGTCGTTATTTTTCTATTGATCGGGTGGGGGCATCCGGCCCATGCGATCGGTGTGCTGGTTCTTCTGTTTATCCAGTTGCTGCTGATGGATCGTTTTCTGGAGGCGCCATGCGAGCGCGCCATCTGGTACAGCGGCCTTGGCATCAATTTCTTTGTGACCGGCATGATGGTGAGCGCATTCGCCTTGCGTTCGGCTTACGTGGTGCCGATATGACCCCTAGTTCAATCGGATGGTTCGGCATTTTTCGCCTTGGGCTGGTGCAGTCTGCCTTGGGGTCGATTGTGGTGCTGACGACGTCCACGCTAAATCGTGTGATGGTCGTCGAGTTGTCGCTGCCGGCCATGCTGCCCGGCGCGCTCGTTGCATTGCACTACGCAGTTCAGATATTGCGTCCGCGTATGGGTTACGGTTCCGACGTCGGCGGCCGGCGCACGCCGTGGATCATCGGCGGTATGGCAGTACTCGCCGTTGGTGGCATTCTTGCCGCGTTGGCAACCGCGTGGATGACAGATCAACTTGCAGCGGGTGTTGCGCTCGCAGTGTTGGCCTTCGTTCTGATTGGCGCCGGCGTTGGCGCGGCAGGCACATCGTTGCTGGTTCTGCTGGCAAAACGGGTCGATAGTGCGCGGCGTGCGCCGGCTGCGACCATCGTGTGGTTGATGATGATCGTCGGATTCGCAGTGACGGCGACGGTGGCTGGCCAGCTGCTGGATCCGTTTTCCCAGGCGCGTCTGATTGCGGTTACCGCCGGCGTTTCTGTCGCCGCATTTTTACTGACCCTGCTCGCGGTCTGGAATGTCGAAGGGGCCCCGGATGCCGGCGCTAAGGTCGTAGCGACGGTGGCGAAGCCCGGGTTTATTGACGCGCTCGGCGAAGTCTGGGCAGAACCCGCTTCGCGTCAATTCACGATATTCGTATTTGTTTCGATGATTGCGTATAGCGCGCAGGACCTCATTCTCGAGCCGTTTGCGGGTGCCGTCTTTGCCTTTACGCCTGGCGAATCGACAAAATTATCCGGGGTCCAGCATGCCGGTGTTTTCGTCGGCATGCTGCTGGTCGCGCTCGCCGGCGGTGCCGTTCTCGGGCGCCGATTCGGATCGCTCAAGGCGTGGACGGTCGGCGGCTGTCTGGCTTCGGCGGTGGCGCTGGCCGGTTTGACAGCAGCGGGCATGATCGGTGCGGCGTGGCCGCTGAAGCTGAATGTTTTTTTGCTCGGCATGACCAACGGTGCGTTTGCCATAGCCGCGATTGCATCGATGATGAGTCTGGCCGGCGCAGGGCGCGAATCACGCGAAGGCATACGCATGGGATTGTGGGGCGCGGCGCAGGCGATCGCCTTCGGGCTCGGCGGTTTTCTCGGCACGCTGGCCAGCGATGTCGCGCGTATTTATCTGGACACGCCGGATCTCGCCTACGCCACGGTATTTGCCGCAGAGGCCGCGTTGTTCGTGTTTTCAGCCGTGCTGGCCGCCCGAGTCGGGCAGCCCGTCCTGTCGAATCGTCCGCTTGAAATTTCAACCGCCGGCGATGGTTACATTGCCGGCATCGATTGAAGGTGAATCGCATGGATCAAAACGATACCTATGACGTGGTGGTGGTGGGCGGCGGGCCGTCGGGGTCCACTGCGGCAACCGATCTCGCGAGCAAGGGGCACAAGGTGCTGCTGCTTGACCGGGCCGGGCGCATCAAGCCCTGTGGCGGAGCGATTCCGCCGGTCCTGATCAAGGAATTCGAAATTCCCGAACACCTTCTGGTCGCCCGGGTTGCCTCGGCACGCATGGTTTCCCCAGCCGGCAAAGAGGTCGATATGCCGATCAATGGCGGCTTTGTCGGCATGGTCGATCGCGAATTTTTCGACGAATGGCTGCGCAACCGTGCTGCGGACTCGGGCGCGGTTCGTCGCACCGGCGTATTCGAGCGCATTGCCCGCGACACTGACGGCACCGCAGTTGTTCACTACAAAGGGCGTGGCGGTGCCGCAGGCGGTCAGGTGCGCGCGCGCGCCGTGATCGGTGCCGATGGCGCTGCGTCGGCGGTGGCAAAGCAGGAAATTCCCGGGGCTGACGAAATCAATTACGTTTACGCTTATCATGAAATCGTTCGTTCGCCGAAGCACGGCGAAGGCAAATTCGATGGTGCGCGCTGCGATGTTTACTATCAGGGTCCGCTGTCGCCCGACTTTTACGGCTGGATATTTCCGCACGGTGATACGACCAGCGTGGGCACCGGCACCGCGCAAAAAGGCTTCTCGATCCGAAATGCGGTCGGCGCCTTGCGCGGTGCTGCAGGTCTCGGTGCGAGCGAGACCCTGCGTCGGGAAGGCGCGCCGATTCCGATGCGTCCACTGCGCGTGTGGGACAACGGACGCGACATCGTGCTCGCTGGCGACGCCGCCGGCGTGGTCGCGCCCGCATCCGGCGAAGGCATTTATTACGCGATGGCGGGCGGGCGCTTTGCAGCCGATGCAGTTGACGCGTTTCTCGTCAGCGGCGATGCGCGGGCGCTGAAGTCGGCGCGCAAACGTTTCATGAAGGCGCATGGCCGGGTATTCTGGATTCTGGGCATCATGCAGAAATTCTGGTACGCGAACGACAAGCGTCGCGAACGTTTCGTCAGCATCTGCCGCGATCCCGATGTGCAGGAACTGACCTGGCAGGCCTATATGCACAAAAAACTGGTGCGGGCCAAGCCGCTGGCGCATGTCAGAATATTTTTCAAGGATCTCGCACACCTGTTCGGCGTGGTGCGACCGTGACCGAGCCGGCAATTCGCACTTGGCAGCCCGTGGTTGCTGCCGCAGCAACCGCATTCGCCGCCGGCGTGCTGGGCGCGCTGGTGACCGATTTGGGCCCTTGGTATTACCATTTGCGCAAACCTTCGTGGCAGCCGCCCGATTGGTTGTTCGGGCCGGCGTGGACGCTGATCTTTGCGCTGGCCGCCGGTTCCGGCATTCTGGGCTGGCGCACGGCGCCTAACCGGGCGACCCAGATCTGGGTGGTTACGCTGTTCATGTTCAACATTGTGCTGAACATTACCTGGAGCGGATTGTTTTTTCGCCTGCAGCGCCCTGACTGGGCATTGATCGAGGTGGTGTTTCTGTGGTCGTCGATTGCGGCGCTGATCTGGTCGTTATGGCCGCGCTCAAGAAACGCCAGCCTGCTGCTGGTGCCGTATCTTGTCTGGGTAACATTTGCTTCCATCCTCAATCTGGCGATCGTCCAGTTGAATGCGCCTTTCGGTGGACATTGAAATGCAGTTTTTTGCCTGCGTGGCCGACCAGGCACTGCTCGCTGCCTGGACGCCGGCGTGAGCGAATTCATTTCTTCCGGGCGCGTCATCGACGCAGTTTTGGTTTTGATGCTGCTCGAATTCCTCGCCTTGGTAATTTATAACCGCTGCAGCGGCCGCGGCATTGCGCCGCTGGCGCTGGGCGTCAATCTTGTCTCCGGCGCCGGTTTGTTGCTGGCGATACGCGCACTTATCGGCAGCGGGTGGTGGGGTTGGACGGCCGTGTTTCTCGCCATGGCACTGGCGGCTCACGTCGTCGATCTGCGCCTGCGCTGGCGTCGGCCACATTGACCGTTCCGCCGCGCGGCGATGATGGCGGGCGCTAGCGGCTGACCATCGGAAACGAAACTCCGATAGCCCATGCAAAAGCCGCACTATTGGCGAATGCGGCAACCAGGGGATGGCCGGTCGCACGGTAAATCCACCGGCTGAACAGGCCGTAGACGACGTAGAAAATCAGGATTGCGGGGACGATGATGGCAAGAAAAAACAGTCGCTCGAGATTTAGTCCGATCGCAAATACGAGCGACAGCAAAAAGAAGAATTTCGTCGCCGCATAAGCGCCGTGCGGCGCATGGGCGCTTCGGGTTAGCCATTCGTCGGCGACGAAATACGGCAGCGTTGCCAGCAGCAAAGCCAGCATCACGCCCAGCCGCCCGGTGGTCGGCAAATAAGAAATGACGTAACGGTCTAGCGGCAGTCCAATCGCAAAAATGCCGTAGGCGGTTGCCAGCGCAGCTGCGCTCAGCAAACACCGCCATTGGTGCCCGTCACTGACACTGAGGTTGAGGAGCCGCCGGGTGGTCATCAGGATGCAGGCAAAGGTAAGTAGGCCGTAGACTGCGTAATGCATCGCCAGATAATCGCCGAGCAGAATCGGCAGGAAGTCCGTCGGAATCTTCCACAACAGCAAGGGGGTCAGCAGTGCAGGCATGATTGCCACCGGCAGCAACTTGCGCCAGCCGATGCCGGCTCCGCGCGGAGGCGATGACACCGCCGGCAGCAAGGTCGTCAATGGGTAGGCGAGGGCGAGCAGACCGAGCAACAGCAAGCCCAGCCAGAGGCCGCGTGAGTCGAGGAAGCCGGATGCGCCGCCGCGGTCAAACGCCGCATTCAGCCACGCCAGCGCTTCGGCCATGCTTTCGCGGCTGTAGAGGACAGCAATATGCTCGACGCCATCTGCCAGCGCGTACCGGCGCGCAGTGCCGTCGGCAAAGCGGCCATAGGTTACATTTTCTTTTGCCGCGCCGCCCGCCGCCATACCTACAATGCGGCGCGCTTCGTCGCGCAGCATGGCCGGCTCCCACGCGCCGTCGATGACAAGCAGATTGCGCGGCCGGTCGACGCCGACGCCGGGCGAGTAGAGCGAGACGCCGACGGTGGCCTCGATGGCCGGATGCTGTTTTGCATATTGCACCACGATATCCGACGCCATCGAATGCCCGAGCAACCCGATGCGGCCGTCGCTGCCGGGGGCGTTGCGCGCGTAGGCGACAACCGCTTCGAGCGTTGCCAGCAACGCCGCGGTGCGCGCCTCTTGATTCTTCAGCCCGCCGGGCAGTGGTACCGCATTTCGTCCATGGCCGGGGAAATCGAACGTCACGGCGACAAATCCGCTGCGTGCCAATGTGATCGCGAATGGTTGCATCAATTGCTGCGATCCGGCAAAGCCGTGCGCGATTACCACGGCGGGCGCGCGGACATTGCCGTCGGGTTTGAACACTGTTATTGGAACGGTATTCAGCATCGCATGAGTGACAGTGAGGCCGCGTGTCGCGGCCTCAATCTGCCAAAGGCCGGCAGCAATTGCAAAGCCTGCCGCCAATGCAATGATCAATCGTTGCATGCGCGCGAAGTTAGCACGGCCGGGCGGCGACGACAATTCCGCAGGCCGGCTGTCGCGGAAAACACTTTTTTCGTCGCAGCGGCTCCGGTAACATCACCGCTCTGACTTTTGGAAAGTGATCGCACATGTCGTCGCCTTTTCCGTTCTCCTCGATTGTCGGTCAGGACGAAATGAAGATGGCCCTGCTGATTGCCGCGGTTGATCCGGCGGTCGGCGGGGTGCTGGTGTTCGGTGATCGCGGCACCGGCAAGTCGACGGCAGTGCGGGCACTCGCTGCACTGCTGCCGCGGATTCGCGTGATCAAAGGCTGCCACTACGGTTGTGATCCGGTAACTGATGGCAAATGGTGTGATGATTGCCGCGAGAAATATGCTAAGGACGAGCCGAAAAGCGCGCTGGTCGCCGTGCCTGTGGTCGATCTGCCGCTGGGGGCTACTGAAGATCGCGTGGTTGGTGCGCTGGATCTTGAGCGTGCGTTGGCACGCGGCGAAAAAGCGTTTGAACCGGGCCTGCTGGCGCGCGCAAATCGCGGATTTCTGTATATCGATGAAGTCAATCTGCTGGAGGACCATCTGGTCGATCTGTTGATCGACGTCGCGGCATCCGGCGAGAACGTGGTCGAGCGCGAAGGACTCAGCGTGCGTCATCCGGCGCGTTTCGTGCTGGTCGGCAGCGGCAATCCGGAAGAGGGCGAATTGCGTCCGCAGCTGCTTGACCGCTTCGGTCTGTCGGTTGAAGTCAAGACACCGGAGGATTTGGCCACGCGTATCGAGGTGGTGCGGCGGCGCGACAGCTACGAACGCGATCCCGCAGCGTTTGTCGAAAAATGCCGCAAGCAGGAAGAACGGTTGCGCCGGCAGATCGTGGCGGCGCGCGCCCGATTGCCGGCAGTCTCGGTGCCGGATGCAGCACTTGAGCGCGCGGCTACACTTTGCATGGCGCTGGGCACCGACGGCCTGCGCGGTGAATTGACGCTGATGCGCGCGGCGCGGGCGATGGCCAGTCTGGAGGGCGATTCCACCGTCGAGGACAAGCACCTGCGGCGGGTTGCTCCCGCCGCGCTGCGCCATCGGCTACGCCGCGATCCGCTCGATGAGGCGGGCTCCGGCGTGCGGGTGGCACGCGCGATCGAACAGCTGTTCGGCGCCTGAGCCGTGGCCGAAACGGCGTCGGCGGAAATCACCGCATGGCAGGACGCCGCGCTGGCGGCGGCACTGTTTGCGCTTGATCCCGCAGGCACCGGCGGGGTGGCCTTGCGCGCGTCGGCGGGACCGGTGCGTGATCGCTGGCTGTCGCAACTGCGCGGAATGCTGCCCGGAACTGATCCGTGGCGGCGTGTTCCCTTGAATGTGGCCGATGGTCGTTTGCTTGGCGGCCTCGATCTCGCCGCAACCCTGCGTTCCGGGCGGCCGGTGGCCGAGCGCGGGCTGCTGGCGGAGGCGGATGGCGGCGTCGTTGTATTGGCCATGGCTGAGCGATTGTCGTCGGCGACGGCGGCACGTCTGGTCGCCGTGCTGGATGCCGGCGAAGTGTGCATGGAACGCGATGGCGTGGCCTTGCGAAGTCCGGCCCGGATCGGTGTCTTGGCGCTCGACGAGGGTGTCAGTGCGGAAGAAAATATCCCCGGCGCGCTGCTGGACCGGCTCGCTTTTCATGTCGATCTTGCAAGCCTCGGAATTTTTGATGCACAGGGCGACACGATCAGCGCCGAGGAGATCGGCGTGGCACGCAACCGGCTGCGCCGAATCGTCGCCGGCGAGCGCACGATTGAATCGCTGTGCGGGGCGGCGATGGCACTCGGCATCGACTCGACTCGCGCGCCCCTGCTGGCTTTGCGGGTCGCGCGTGCGGCAGCCGCGCTGGCGGGGCGCATGGAGGTTACGGATGCCGATGCGGCGTTGGCGGCGCGCCTGGTGCTGGCGCCGCGTGCAACCCGGTTGCCGCCGGTGTCCGAGGACCACGCGGAGCCGCCGCCCGCGGAGGTGGCTGCATCGGAAGATGCGCAAAACGATCAACCGACGCCGGCGCCGGAAAACGGCGCGCTTGAAGACGTTGTGCTGGAGGCCGCCAAGGCGGCGATCCCGGCGGGCTTGCTGGCGCAGCTGGCACAGGGTGGCGGGGCGCGGCGACGCTCTGTATCGGTCGGGCGCGCCGGCCAACTGCTGCGTTCCAACAAGCGCGGGCGGCCGATCGGCGCGATGCGCGGTGAACTCAAGGCAGGCGCGCGCCTGAATGTGCTCGAAACATTGCGCGCCGCAGCGCCGTGGCAGCGCTTGCGTCAGGCCACCGCGCATGATGACTTGGTTCATTCGCGAGCAAAGATTTCCGTCCGGCGCGAAGATTTCCGGATTACGAGATTCAAACAACGCGCCGAGAGCACGACGATATTCGTCGTCGATGCCTCCGGGTCGGCGGCGTTGAATCGATTGGCCGAGGCCAAGGGCGCGGTTGAACTGCTGTTGGCGGATTGCTATGTGCGTCGCGACCGTGTTGCCTTGATCGCTTTTCGCGGTAGCAACGCGGAGTTACTGCTGCCGCCGACGCGCTCGCTGGCGCGTGCCAAGCGCGGTCTGGCCGGCTTACCCGGCGGCGGCGGCACTCCGCTCGCCGCTGCGATTGATGCCGCAGTTGCGCTGGCGGATGCAGTCAGGCGCCGCGGCGAAACGCCGACCATCGTCATGTTGACTGACGGGCGCGCAAACATTGCGCGCGACGGCGCGCAGGGCCGCGCTCGCGCCGAGGAGGATGCGCTGGGCGCGGCGCGAAAAATGGCGGCGGCGGAATTCGCGGTGCTGTTCGTCGACACGTCGCCGCGCACGCAGCCGCAAGCGCAGAAACTGGCTGCTGAAATGCATGCGCGCTATCTGGCTTTGCCGTACGCGGGGGCGGCGGCCATTTCGCAGGCGGTGCGGGCGTCAGCGTCTGATCGGAGCGCGGGGGGCGGCGCATGAGCAACCATCCGCTGGCAACGCGGCTGCGCGAGTCGACCAACAGCCTGCACCGGATCGCCGAGCGCAGTCGGTTGATGAAACGACTGCTGGGCGGGCGCCTTGAGCGCGAGGCGTATTGCAGGCTGTTGCGCAATCTTCACGTGCTATATGCGACGCTCGAGGAGGCTCTTGAGCGCAGACCGCATGATGCGCTGATCGGTTCCTTGGGTTTGCCGCGGCTTTACAGAACGCCGGCCTTGGCTGCCGATCTTGAATGCCTGAATGGAACTGGCTGGTCGGCCCTGCCGGTGACACAGTCAATGACGGAGTATCAATCCCACATTGAGCAGCTCGGGCGGGAAAACCGCCTATTGCTGGTGGCGCATGCCTATGTGCGGTACATGGGCGATCTCAGCGGCGGGCAATTGCTGCGCGATATCGTGCGCAAGGCGTGGGGTCTGCACGGGGAGACAGGGACCGCATTTTTTTCATTCTCGGGCAGCGGCGATGCTGGCACTCTTAAAGATGATTTTCGTTCGGCCTTGAATGGCCTTCACTGCAATCCTGCGACGGAAGACCGGATCGTCGATGAGGCGCGCACGGCATTCGGTTTTCACGTGCGGATGTTTGAGGAACTCGACGGCGCGGTGGCGACCGGATAGGCGCCGGCTGTCATGGCCAATCAGTTGGTGAGTTTGTCGCTGTCGGCGTAGGCGATCATCATCAATGCCAGATCGGATGCGCGTTTGGTCGCGGCTTCGAGTCCGTCGAGCGTGGGCACTACGGCCATGCCGGCGGCGTCGTCGGCGACCTCCATTACTGCGAGGCTGGCATTGGCCAATACGGCCTTGAGAAGGTCCGGTGCATCGGCCCGATCACCGGAATCAAGATTGAGTTTGGCAAGCGGCTGCTGGGCATCGAGAATCGCGCGCTGCACGCGTTCTCGTGCCGCGTCGGCTGCGCGGCGTTCGCTGAGGTTGGTGGCAAGCACGATATAGCCAAGTACGCCTGAACCGTCGGGCCGCGATATCACGTCCGCACGCACTGCCAGCGGCAATTCGGCACCGCTACGGGTATTCAGCGGTAGTTCGCCGCGCCAGCCCTGCCTTCCGTCCAGCAATGACTGGACCATGCCGCGCGCGGTTGCCGGCTCGCGAAACAACGGGGGCAGATCCTCGAGATCGGCGAGATGGATATGGGGGCGCCTGAAGAAACGGGAGAACGCTTCATTGATGAAGCAGATGCGGCCGACACTATCCGCAATCAGCACGCCATCGTTCGACGACTGCAGCGCCTGGCGCAAGCGTGCCAAACGGTCTTCAGTTATCAGATAACTCATGGTGCGAACCTGCAGTGCAACGTCACGGAGCGACGCTCCGACGGCTTCTGCGGTGCTTAATTCCGCCGGTGACCACCGGCGGGCGGTGCGACGAACCATTTCCGTCCAAACGGCAAATGAACGGCGCGGTGAAAGGTCGCGCGGATCGTTGCCGGGCAACACCGCTTTGTGCGGATTACCCGCCCAGCGTACTTCGTGAACCTGCTCGCCGCGCAGCCACAGCAGGTATTCGCGCCGGGTGCGCGACAACTCGACGGCCAGCACACCGCTGGCAGTGGTTGCCAGCGCAGCGAATTCCGGCACTTCGCGCGCGAGCGAGGCGCTGGCGAAAACCGCGCCTTCGTTCGGTTGCGTCGCGATCCAGTCAATCAGCGATTGCAATTCCGGTTTCGCGGGGACCGAGCCCGTGGTGAGGAACTCGCCGTCGTAACAGAGTGCGGCGCCGCTGGCGCCCACCATCCGCAGCAGACTTTGCGGATCCTCAAGCAATGCCTGGCGCCAATCGCCATGCGTTGAGGTGGCCTCAATCACGCGGCCCTCAAGGCGGCGCACCAGCGCCTCGGTTCGCACCTGGGTAAAATTTTCGAGCACGGCGACGCGTGTGGCCACCACTTCCGCCACAAGGTCGCAGGCGGTACGCAGCGCATACGGCATTTTTTTCGGGCTGTAGTGGTGGCAGGCAATCAGGCCCCACAGCTGGTCCTTGCGCACGAGCGAGGCAACCAGGGTGCCGGTGACGCCCATGTTTTTCAGATACTGCAGGTGCATGGGCGACATGCTGCGCAGCCAGCCGCTACGGCGGGGAGCGCGAAGTCGAGCAGGTGGTCGATCGCGGTACGGCCTCCGAACGCGCGGCACTTTTCTGGCGCTGGACCATGGGCTTCAATGCCACCATGGAATCGATTCATCGCTGGGCATGGTGGTTTGCCGTGCTGGTGCCGTTAACCGGGGGAATCGGCATTCTGTTGACTGGCACCGTTGTCGATAATTGGTATTTGTGGGCGATGAAGCACGGTGTCGCGCCGCCATATCCGCAGGTCTTTCCCGCGGTCGTTGATCCGGCTTTGGTGGGCGGAGGTGCGCAATGAAAGGCGCCCCGGCCCGCATCATCGCATTAGCCAGCCTGGCAGCGCTGCTCTTGCTGGCAGGCTGCGAGCGTCCTCCGATAGACGCCGTTCAGCGCGGATATCGCGGTACCGGCATGGTCGAGATGTTCAATCCGCGAACCGTCGAAAGCCGTGCGGCGAACAATGAGGTGCCTGCACCGCTGGACCCTGTGCCTGCCGGCGGACCGGCTGCCTCCAAAACGTTCAAGAACGTGCAGGTGCTCAAAGACCTCAGCGTCGCAGAATTTACCCGCACCATGCTGGCAATGACGGCCTGGGTTGCGCCAACGCAGGGATGCGCCTATTGCCATGCGGCCGGCGAAGATCTTTCAGTGGATACACTCTACACGAAAGTTGTAGCGCGGCGCATGCTGCAGATGACCCAGCACATCAACAACGACTGGAAAGCGCACGTCGCGAATACGGGCGTTACCTGCTATACCTGCCATCGTGGACAGCCGGTACCGGCGCGCATCTGGTTTACCGATCCGGGACCGAAGCAGGCGAAAAGCGCAGGTAATCGGGCTGGGCAGAATAGCCCTGCGCCAAGCGTAGCCTATGCAGCTCTGCCTTATGATCCGCTGACGACTTTTCTGTCTGAAGCCAACGAAGTACGCGTGGTGTCTACGACGCCGTTGCCCAATGGCAGCGATCGTACGATCAAACAGACCGAGTGGACCTATGCGTTAATGATGAACATTTCGGATTCGCTGGGCGTCAATTGCACCTATTGTCACAACAGCCGCTCGTTTACGGGCTGGAATGAGAGTACGCCGCAACGTGTGACCGCCTGGCACGGCATCCGGATGGCGCGCGACCTGAACGTCCAGTATATGGAGCCGCTCAAATCCGTATTTCCGGAAACGCGGCGCGGTCCGCTGGGGGATGCACCCAAAGTCAATTGCGCAACTTGCCATCAGGGCGCATTCAAGCCTCTCTATGGCGCAAATATGGTCAAGGATTACCCGGTGCTCGCGGCAGCGACATCGACGGCAGCAGCGAAAAAGCGCTAGCACGGATTGACGGTTTTCCGCCTTTTCTACCGATAGTGCGGCATTGCGGGGCAGGGTAATCGCGGAATCGGCGATTCATTTGGCACCGTTTCATTCTGGCTTTTGTTCAATGGTGGCAGCGCAGGGCCGATACGGCCCCTGTTTTGCCGTCCGGGAAAATCGCATGGATATGCGCCGGCTCGAAACATTCCGCCTTGAACTGAACGAGTTCTCCGAGGTGCTCGGCAATCTCGTGGTCGATGCGTTCCATCACACGGCGCTGTTCACAATCGGTGCCGCGGTTGTGTGGTCGTCCTTGCTGGCCTTTGTCGACATGATCGACAAGGGGCATGCGTCGATCGAAGATATTCTGCTGCTGTTTATTTATCTTGAATTAGGTGCAATGGTCGGCATTTATTTCAAAACCAACCATATGCCGGTGCGGTTTTTGATTTATGTCGCCATGACGGCACTGACGCGGATGTTGCTCGGTGATATCCAGTCGCATCACCGGCCTGACGAAGGCATTGTGCTGATACCGGCGGCGATTTTGCTGCTCGCGTTATCGACGCTGATCATTCGCTACGGTTCGTCGCGGTTTCCGGCCGCACAAACCGATGCCGCGAGTGATGGGGCGGTCCGCAAGGATGGCGTCGCCGATTAGTTGCCATCGCGCCGATCGGAGTTACAGGCCGCCGGTTCTTCCGCTGCCCGCGGTCAAATAACCGGCATCGAAAAAAACTCAGCGGTTACGGTGCGGACAGTCAGGCTTCACGCAATCTGCGTATAAGTGCAGCGAATGCTCGTGAATTTCGAAGCCGCGCTCCTTGGCAATTGCATTCTGGCGTTTTTCGATTGCCTCGTCGTAGAATTCTTCCACTCGACCGCACTGCAGGCACACCAGATGGTCATGGTGGCCGCCCCGGTTGAGTTCAAACACGGCTTTGTCCGACTCGAAATGATGGCGAACCAGCAAGCCGGCCTGCTCGAATTGGGTGAGCACCCGGTAGACCGTGGCAAGGCCGGTGTCGGTTCCTTCCTTGAGCAGTAAACGGTAAACGTCTTCCGCTGCGAGGTGGCGGACGTCGCTTTTCTCAAAAAGCTCAAGGATCCGCAACCGTGGCAGCGTTGCCTTGAGGCCTTTTGTTTTAAGACTGCTGGGAGAACTCACGATCCGGAACATCCGTCAACTGCCTGCGCTATCATA
Organism: uncultured beta proteobacterium; assembly: GCA_903889565.1. GTDB lineage: Bacteria > Pseudomonadota > Gammaproteobacteria > Burkholderiales > SG8-41 > PALSA-1004. The sequence continues at coordinate 105,555 of CAISYC010000064.1, read as the reverse complement.
CTGCGTTTCCATCATGACTGCTCAACGTTGAAATCGAACCGAAACATGATTCAGACCAATTTTTTCGCGCGGTTTTTCGCGACGAGCCTGTTGTTTGCAAGTCTCTTGGCGGGTTGCAAGCAGGCGCCGGAACTGCCCGCCCTGATCTCGCCTTACCGAATCGATATTCAGCAGGGCAATGTCGTAACCCAGGAAATGGTCTCCAAACTGAAGGCCGGGATGACGCGGGCACAGGTTCGTTTCGTGCTGGGGTCGCCGCTGGTCGTTGATCCGTTTCGGACTGATCGCTGGGATTACGTTTCGATTTATCAAAAGCAGGGCAAGGACATCGAGAGGCGGCGCGTTACTGCCATATTCGAGGACGATAAACTTGTTCGCATCGAAGGCGATGTCAGGCCGGCCGACGGTTTACCGGCTGCGGACAAGCCGCCCGCTGGCAAGCCGGTCACGTCGCCTCCTGCCGCGCCGCCAGCGGCGGAACAGGGTAAAGTGCCGCCGGCCCCTGCGCCGTCAGCCGAGGTGATCAAGCCACCGACGGCGAGCGCGGTCGCGCCAACGGCCCCGAATGCTGCGACTCCGGCTGCTGCACAGACGGCTGCCGATCCGAAGAAGGATGAAGCGGCTAAAAGCGACGACGCCGCCAAAAAGGACGGCACGAAAGACAAATCGAAGCCAACCGGCTTTTTCGGGCGCATGCTGGATAAATTGGGCTTATAGGCGGGCCGCAAATGGATAAATTAAAGATTGCCGTCGCCGGCAGTTCCGGTCGCATGGGGCGTTCTTTGCTCGAGGCTGTGATCGGCAGCACGGATTGCGTGCTTGGCGGCGCGCTGGATGTTGCCGGTAGCGCGGGCGTCGGCAGGGACGCCGGCCAACTTGTTGGCGGCGATTGCGGTGTGATTGTCGGCACCGATATCGCGTCAGGCATCCGCGGTTGCGGGGTGTTGATCGATTTCACGCGGCCCGAAGGCACGCTTGCCCACCTTGATGTCTGCAAGTCACTTGGCGTCAATCTGGTCATCGGCACTACGGGATTCAGCGAAGCGCAGAAAAATATTGTTGCCGAGGCTGCGCGCAGCATCGCAATCGTGATGGCGCCCAACATGAGCGTAGGCACCAATCTGGTCTTCAAGCTTTCGGAAATTGCCGCTGGCGTATTGCAGGAAGGTTATGACGTTGAAATCATCGAGGCGCATCATCGGCACAAGATCGATGCGCCGTCCGGGACCGCGCTGCATATCGGCAGCATTATCGCGAAAAAACTTGGCCGCGATCTCGATCAATGCGCAGTCTACGGGCGCGAGGGCGTGACCGGCGAGCGCAAGGATGCGACCATCGGTTTTTCCACGGTGCGCGGCGGCGATATTGTCGGTGAACATACGGTGATGTTCGCGGGGCCCGGCGAACGCGTTGAAATCATTGTCCGCTCCGGCAGCCGTGCAACTTATGCGCAGGGTGCTTTAAGGGCCGCGCGATTCCTGGCGGGCAGAAAGTCCGGATTGTTTGATATGCAGGATGTGCTTGGCCTGAGGTAGGCTGTCGGTCCGCAAATTCTGCGCGGCAGCAGTTCGATAAGGGCTTCTAATCAGGCGCTTGGCCACATGCGATGCAATGGTTTGCGTTGTCGGCGGCGGGGCTTTGGCGTATAATGCGCGCATCCAAAGCGGGACGGGTCGGAGACCTGTCCCGCTTTCCATATCTAGCCCGGGAGTTTTACGTGCCGCATTCCGAACCAGCCATTCTTGTCCTCAAAGATGGCACGGTTTTCCGCGGCCTTTCGATCGGCGCCGACGGTCATTCGGCCGGTGAGGTCGTTTTCAATACCGCGATGACCGGCTATCAGGAAATATTGACCGATCCGTCGTATTGCCGGCAGATCGTCACGCTGACCTATCCGCATATCGGCAATACCGGTACGAATCCGGAAGATGTCGAGTCCGGCCGTGTTTATGCTGCAGGTCTGGTGATTCGAGATCTTCCGCGCCATGCCAGCAATTTTCGCAATACGATGGATTTGTCCGCGTATTTGCGGGCCAATAATGTGGTTGCAATCGCGGACATTGATACGCGCAAGCTGACCCGCATCCTGCGCGAAAAAGGCGCGCAGGAAGGTTGCATCATGGCCGGCAAAATCGACGAAGCGGCTGCGCTGGCTGCGGCGCGCGGTTTTCCGGGACTCGCTGGCATGGACCTGGCGAAAGTAGTGAGTTGCGACAAGCCGTATTCTTCGGACGAAACGATCTGGCAGCTCGGTCGCGGTTACGGCAAACTGGCGCAGCCGAAGTACAAGGTCGTCGCCTATGACTTCGGCATCAAGCGCAACATTCTTCGCATGCTGGCGGCCCGCGGTTGTGGTCTCGATGTGGTGCCGGCGCAGACGCCGGCGGAGGAGGTGCTTGCACGCAAGCCCGACGGCGTATTTTTGTCGAATGGTCCCGGCGACCCGGAACCCTGTGACTACGCGATCAATGCCATCCGCACGATTATCGACTCCGGTGTGCCGGTATTCGGCATCTGCCTCGGGCACCAACTGCTGGCACTGGCGAGCGGTGCAAAAACCATGAAAATGAAATTCGGTCATCACGGCGCCAACCATCCGGTGCAGGATCTCGACAGCGGTCGCGTCATGATCACCAGCCAGAATCACGGCTTCGCGGTGGATATGTCCACGCTACCGTTGAACGTGCGGGTGACGCACAAATCGTTGTTCGATGGCACCCTGCAGGGCTTTACCCGCACCGACCGGCCCGCGTTTTGTTTTCAGGGACACCCGGAGGCAAGCCCCGGCCCGCAGGACGTCGGCTATCTGTTCGACCGTTTCATCGGATTGATTGAAAAACACCGCAAGCAGGCGACGGTCTGATATGCCGAAACGCGACGACATTAAAAGCATTTTGATCATAGGCGCCGGTCCGATCGTGATCGGACAGGCCTGTGAATTCGATTATTCCGGCGCGCAGGCCTGCAAGGCGCTGCGCGAAGAGGGCTATCGCGTCATTCTGGTCAACTCGAATCCGGCGACCATCATGACCGATCCGAACATGGCCGACGCGACCTACATCGAGCCGGTGACCTGGCGCATGGTCGAAAAGGTCATCGCGATCGAGCGCCCCGACGCCTTGTTGCCGACGATGGGCGGACAAACGGCGCTGAATTGCGCACTGGATCTGGCCAAGCACGGCGTGCTCGAGAAATATGGCGTGGAAATGATAGGCGCCAAAAAAGAGGCCATCGATAAGGCCGAGGATCGCGAGAAGTTTAAGCAGGCGATGAAAAAGATCGGCCTCGAGTCCGCGCGCTCGGCGATTGCGCACAGTCTCGAAGAGGCTCTTCAGGTGCAGGCGGTGGTGGGCTTTCCGACCATCATCCGGCCGTCGTTCACGCTTGGCGGCACCGGCGGCGGCATCGCCTACAACCGCGAGGAATTCATCGCCATCTGCAGCGGCGGGCTTGACGCTTCGCCGACCAAGGAAGTGCTGATCGAAGAGTCGGTGATCGGCTGGAAAGAATACGAGATGGAGGTCGTGCGTGATCGCAAGGACAACTGCATCATCATCTGCTCGATCGAGAACCTCGACCCGATGGGCGTGCACACCGGGGATTCGATCACGGTGGCGCCGGCGCAGACGCTGACCGACAAGGAATACCAGATCATGCGCGACGCCTCGATCGCATGCCTGCGCGAGATCGGCGTCGATACCGGCGGTTCGAACGTGCAGTTTGCGATCAATCCCGACGACGGCCGCATGCTCATCATCGAAATGAATCCGCGCGTGTCGCGTTCGTCGGCGCTGGCGTCGAAGGCGACCGGTTTCCCGATCGCGAAGGTCGCAGCCAAACTGGCGGTCGGCTACACGCTTGACGAATTGCGCAACGACATCACCGGCGGGGCGACGCCGGCATCGTTCGAGCCGACCATCGATTATGTCGTCACCAAAGTGCCGCGTTTCGCGTTCGAAAAATTTCCGCAGGCCAACGACCGGTTGACGACGCAGATGAAATCCGTCGGCGAGGTGATGGCCATCGGCCGCACTTTTCAGGAATCGTTCCAGAAGGCCCTGCGCGGACTTGAGGTCGGCGTCGATGGCCTTAATCAAAAGACCACAGATCGCGAGACGATCGAAAAGGAACTGGGCGAGCCGGGGCCGGAGCGTATCTGGTACGTGGGTGACGCGTTTGAAAATGGATTTACGCTCGAGGAAGTGCACCAGTTGACGAAGATCGATCTGTGGTTTCTCACGCAGATCAAGGAGATCGTCGATCTTGAAATGGAACTGGACGATCGCAATCTTGCGGAGATCGATGCGGCGACGCTGCGTTCGCTCAAACGCAAGGGCTTTGCCGACCGCAGGCTCGCCTATTTGATGAAGACGACCGAGGCCGCGGTGCGCGCCCACCGGCACGCGCTTGGCATCCGTCCGGTCTACAAACGGGTCGATACCTGCGCGGCGGAGTTTGCCACCAGCACGGCCTACATGTATTCGACCTATGAAGACGAATGCGAGTCGCGGCCGACCGATCGCAAGAAGGTGATCGTGCTGGGCGGCGGTCCCAACCGGATCGGGCAGGGCATAGAATTCGATTATTGCTGCGTCCACGCCGCGATGGCGCTGCGCGAGGATGGGTTCGAAACCATCATGGTCAATTGCAATCCGGAGACGGTTTCCACCGACTACGACACTTCGGATCGCCTGTACTTCGAGCCGGTGACGCTCGAAGATGTGCTGGAAATCGTGCACGTCGAAAAGCCGTTCGGCGTGATCGTGCAGTACGGCGGGCAGACCCCGCTCAAGCTGGCCCGCGATCTCGAAGCGAACGGCGTGCCGATCATCGGCACCTCGCCCGATTCGATCGACGTTGCCGAAGACCGCGAGCGTTTCCAGAAGCTGCTCAACAAGCTCAAGCTGAAGCAGCCGCCGAATCGCACTGCGCGCAGCGCGCAGAAGGCGCTGGCACTGGCCGAAGAGATCGGTTATCCGCTGGTGGTCCGTCCTTCCTATGTGCTCGGCGGACGGGCGATGGAAATCGTCCATGAGCAGAGCGATCTTGAGCGCTATATGCGCGAAGCCGTGAAAGTTTCGAACGATTCGCCGGTGCTGCTCGACCGTTTTCTGAACGACGCCACCGAGGTTGATGTCGACGCGATCTGCGACGGCAAGGACGTGTTGATCGGCGGCATCATGGAGCACATCGAACAGGCCGGGGTGCATTCCGGCGATTCGGCCTGTTCGCTGCCGCCGTTCAGCCTGACACCGGCGGTGCAGGATGAGCTGCGCCGTCAGACCATTGCGATGGCGCACGCGCTCAAGGTCGTGGGGCTGATGAACGTGCAGTTCGCGATCCAGAAAAATCCGCAGGCGGGCGGCGAGGACGTGATCTATGTGCTTGAAGTCAATCCGCGCGCTTCGCGTACCGTGCCCTTTGTATCCAAGGCGATCGGTTTGCCGCTGGCCAAAATCGCCGCGCGCTGCATGGCCGGAAAATCGCTGGCCGCGCAGGGCAGTCTGCGCGAAGTGGTGCCGCCGTATTACTCCGTGAAGGAAGCGGTGTTTCCGTTCATCAAGTTCCCGGGCGCCGACACGATACTCGGCCCGGAAATGAAATCGACCGGCGAAGTGATGGGCGTTGGCGAGAGTTTCGGCGAGGCATTTTTCAAATCGCAGCTCGCCGCCGGTGACCGCCTGCCGGAAAAGGGCAATGTCTTTGTCAGCGTGCGCGATGCCGATAAACAGGCGCTTGTCCCTATTGCGCAGGCGCTGGTTGCGCTCGGTTTTCAGTTGTTCGCAACGCGCGGCACGGCGGCGGCGCTGGGGAAGTCGGGCATCGTGGTGACGCCCATGAACAAGGTGGCCGAAGGGCGACCGCACGTTCTTGATATGATCAAGAACGGCGAGATTGCGCTGATCGTCAATACCGTCGAGGAAAAGCGCACGGCGGTGCGGGATTCCTATGCGATCCGGCGTGCTGCCTTGCAAAGCCGCATCACCGTCTACACGACGCTCGGCGGCGCGCGTGCCGCGTGCACCGGCATGCAGCAATCGCGCGATCTCAAGGCTTACGACGTGCAGGGTTTGCACGCGCGTATCGCCGAACCGGTTCACTGACCCACGGGTGCCACCATGAGCAAGGTTCCATTGACGGTCAACGGCGCGGAAAAGCTGCGCGCCGAACTGCATGATCTGAAAACCGTGAAGCGCCAGCAGATCATCGCGGCGATTGCCGAGGCGCGCGCGCACGGTGATCTTTCGGAGAATGCCGAGTATGCGGCGGCCAAGGAGCGCCAGAGCTTCATCGAAGGGCGCATCGCCGAGATCGAAAGCAAATTGTCCAATGCGCAGATCATCGATCCTTCGACCCTGGATGCCGACGGGCGTTGCGTGTTCGGTGCGACGATCGAACTTGAGGATATGGCGAGCGGCGACTCGGTGACCTATCAAATCGTCGGTGACGACGAAGCCGACATCAAGGCGGGCAAGATTTCAATCAGCTCGCCGATCGCACGCGCGCTGATCGGCAAATCCGAGGGCGACGTGGCGGAGGTGCAGGCGCCAGGCGGCGTACGCAGCTTCGAAATTCTCGAGGTCAAATACGTCTAATCATGCGCAGCGTCGCCGACGGTTTGCATGCAATCGCAATGACGCTGTGGATCGGCGGCCTGTGGACGGTCGGTCTGCTGGTGGCGCCGATGCTGTTTTATGCGATGGGGGACCGCGTGCTGGCTGGCAGCATCGCCGGGCGCATGTTTACGTTGCTGGCCTACATCGGCATCGGATGTGGCGCTTATTTGTTGCTGTTCCGCCTGTTGCGCTTCGGCGCAAGCGGTTTGAAACACGGGCGTTTCTGGATTGTGCTGGCGATGCTGGTGCTGGTTTTGACCGGCGAGTTCGGCGTGCAGCCGGTGCTGGCGGCGATCAAGCACCAGGCTTTGCCGGCCGAAGTGATGGAAAGCGTGTTTCGCGATCGCTTTGCGACCTGGCATGGCGTTGCCAGCGTGCTTTATCTGATCGAGTGCCTGCTCGGTGTCCTGCTGGTGTGGCTGCAGGGGCGCGACCCGGCCTAGTTCTGGAAGCTGCGCTTGGTGCGTCTGGGCGCCTTGCGCTTGTGCCTGATGTGTTTCGGCGCGGTTTCGGCCTCGGGGCGCGGCCGGTAGACGATCAGGATTTTTCCAATATGCTGAACCGGCGCTGCGGCCAGTGTGTCGCAGATGTCAGCCAGCAGGTCGGCGCGCGTCGCATGTTCGTCTGCAAACACGCGGATCTTGATCAATTCGTGGCTGCCGAGACTGCGGTCGATTTCCTGCAGGACGGTTGCAGTGAGACCGTCGTCGCCGATTATTACGACGGGATGCAGGGTGTGCGCACGGGCACGGAGTTCGCGGCGCTGGGCCGATGTGAGTTCGAGTGTCATGATTGCGCCGGAGTCTAGCTGATGAAACGTTCCAAGACCAGTCACCAATGGATGCGCGAGCACGTCAACGACATGTTCGTCAAACGCGCGCGCAGCGAGGGTTACCGTTCGCGGGCGGCCTACAAACTGCTTGAAATCGCCGAGCGCGACAAACTTCTGCGCCCGGGCATGATCGTGGTCGACCTCGGCGCCACGCCCGGCGGCTGGTCGCAGGTCGCGGGGGCGCAGGTTGGTGCGCGCGGCCAGGTAATCGCGTTGGATATTCTGGAAATGGCGCCGCTGCCGGGAGTGACCTTTTTGCAGGGCGATTTTCGCGATACCGGCGCGGAAGCGCGGTTGCAGGAAGTGCTGGCCGGCCGGCCGGTGGACCTTGTATTAAGCGATATGTCGCCCAATATCAGCGGCATCGCCATGAGCGATCAGGCGCGCGCCATGCATCTGGCTGAACTTGCCTTGCAATTTGCCGTAAATCATCTGAAACCCGGCGGCAATTTTCTGGTCAAAGTTTTCCAAGGGTCTGGATTTCATGAGTTTTTCAAGGGTATGCAGGCCAGTTTCGAAAAGGTCGCCAGCCGCAAGCCGGAGGCCTCGAGGGGGCGCAGCAACGAGCTTTATCTGCTTGGCAGCCGTTTGCGGTAAATCCCCGCTTGCAAACTGACGCAAGTCCAGAAAAGAGTTTAGAATCGATGCGGAAACGCGTTGTTTTGCATCGCGAATAGCGAGGTACACAGTTGAATCAATTGATCAAGAACGTGGCTGTCTGGCTGGTCATCGCGCTGGTGTTGATGACGGTGTTCAACCAGTACAGCAAGAACCAGTCGGCGCAAAGCGTCGTGCCCTATTCGCAGTTCATGGACGAGGTCAAGAACGGTCGCGTGAAATCAGCGCTGGTCGAAGGCCGCACCGTGCGCTGGCAGGCGATTGACGAGCGCAAGTTCGTCACCTATAGCCCGGGCACGCTGGGCGACCTCTGGATGGTGAGCGATCTGCTCAAGGCCGGTGTCAAGGTCGATGCCAAGCCAGAGGAGGAACAGTCGTTCTTGATGAATTTCTTCTTCTCGTGGGGGCCGATGCTGTTGCTGATCGGCGTCTGGATATTCTTCATGCGGCAGATGCAGGGCGGCGGCCGCGGCGGTGCGTTTTCATTCGGCAAGAGCCGGGCGCGCATGATGGACGAGAGCAACAACACGGTCACCTTTACCGACGTAGCCGGTTGCGAAGAAGCGAAGGAGGAGGTCGGCGAACTGGTCGAATTCCTGCGCGACCCCAGCAAATTCCAGAAGCTTGGCGGTCGCATTCCGCGTGGCGTGCTGATGGTTGGTAATCCGGGCACCGGCAAGACGCTGCTGGCGCGCGCCATCGCCGGTGAAGCCAAGGTGCCGTTTTTCAGCATTTCCGGCTCCGACTTTGTCGAAATGTTTGTCGGTGTCGGCGCAGCACGCGTGCGCGACATGTTCGAGCAGGCAAAGAAACACGCGCCCTGCATCGTCTTCATCGATGAAATCGACGCGGTCGGGCGGCAACGCGGCGCCGGGCTCGGCGGCGGCAATGACGAGCGCGAGCAGACACTGAATCAGTTGCTGGTCGAGATGGACGGTTTCGAGGGCACTGCAGGCGTGATTGTGATTGCCGCGACCAACCGTCCGGACGTGCTTGATCCGGCGCTGCTGCGTCCGGGCCGTTTTGACCGTCAGGTTGTGGTGCCGCTGCCGGATATCCGCGGCCGCGAACAGATACTGCTCGTGCACATGCGCAAGGTGCCGGTGGCGCCGGACGTCAAGGCCGAAATCATCGCCCGCGGCACGCCGGGCTTTTCCGGCGCCGATCTCGCCAACCTCGTCAACGAAGCGGCATTGTTTGCCGCTCGCAGGAACAAGCGTCTCGTCGACATGGATGATTTCGAACAGGCCAAGGACAAAATATTCATGGGCGCCGAGCGGCGCTCGATGGTGATGCCGGAAGACGAGCGCGTGACCACGGCTTACCACGAGGCCGGACATGCGGTGGTGGCCTACACGCTGCCGAAGGCGGATCCGGTGCACAAGGTGACGATCATTCCGCGCGGTCGCGCGCTCGGCGTGACATGGATGCTGCCCGAACAGGACCGCCACGGCAAGGATCGCGAACGCCTGCTGCAGGACATCTCCGTTTCACTCGGCGGGCGCATCGCCGAAGAGGTGTTTCTCGGCCAGATGACTACAGGCGCCAGCAGCGACTTTCAGAACGCGACCAACCTCGCGCGCCGCATGGTTACCGAATGGGGCATGTCGGATGCGTTGGGGCCGGTGGTCTATGGCGAAAACGACGGCGAGGTCTTTCTCGGTCGTTCGGTCACCACGCACAAAAATGTGTCGGAGGCGACCATGCAGAAGGTCGATGCCGAAATCCGCCGCATCATCGATCAGCAGTATGGCGTGGCGCGCAAGATCATCGAGGACACGCGCGACAAGGTCGAAAAGATGGCAAAGACCCTGCTCGAGTGGGAAACCATCGATGCCGAGCAGATCAAGGACATCATGGAAGGCCGCGAGCCGCGCCCGCCGAAACCTGCGGCCGCGACCAGCACCGTTCCGCCCAAGGATGTGCCGCCGAGCGCGGCCGCCACTTCAGCCGCGCCGGGCACCACCTGACGCCGTGCAGGATTCGAATCGCGGGGCACCCGTGGGGTCGGGTAACCGCGATTCTTCTCCGGCATCCTGATGTATCTCCAGTGCGGTAATCACAGGCTCGCGCTTGCACGCCCTCTAATCATGGGGGTCGTCAACGTCACGCCCGACTCGTTTTCCGACGGCGGTCATTTCGCCTCAGGCGCATCGGCCGCCGCGCATGCCCGCATGCTGGTCGGGGAGGGGGCGGACATTATCGACATCGGCGGCGAGTCAACCCGTCCTGGTGCTGCGGAAGTTACGCTGGAGGAGGAGCGGCGGCGTGTCTTGCCGGTGCTCGAGTTGCTGTCGGACATCGGCGTGCCGATTTCCGTCGATACCCGCAAACCCCAACTGATGCGCGAGGCGATTGCCGCCGGCGCGGCGATGATCAACGACGTCGAGGCGCTGCAATCGCCGGCCGCAATGACGGCGGTGGCGGAGAGTCGTGTCGCTGTTTGCCTTATGCACATGCGCGGCACACCGGCTGACATGCAGCGCGCACCGGTATATGACGATGTGGTCGGCGAGGTTGCCGGATTTCTGGCGCAGCGCATCGATGCGGCTTGCGCCGCGGGCATCGCGCGCGAGCGTATTGTGGTCGATCCGGGCTTTGGCTTCGGCAAATCGCTGGCGCATAATCTCAGTTTGTTGCGGCATTTGCGCGAAGCTGCACCGGACGGGATCGCCCTGCTGGCGGGGCTTTCGCGCAAGTCGATGCTTGGAAAAATTACCGGCCGCGACACAGGGGGGCGCATATTTGCAAGCGTGGCGTCCGCGCTGATCGCGGCGCAGAACGGCGCGCATATTCTGCGCGTGCACGACGTTGCCGCGACGCGTGATGCGTTGGCGATATTGAATGCAGTTAATGATGCGGATTGAGGCCGCGCGCGACGATGCGCGAGTCCGCGACGGGAACAGGTCATGAAAAGAAAATATTTCGGCACCGACGGCATCCGCGGCAAGGTCGGCATGGCGCCGATCACGCCCGATTTCGTGCTGCGCCTCGGTAATGCCGCCGGCCGCGTGCTGGCGCGCGCCGGCAAACGCGGCGCACGGCCGACGGTACTCATCGGCAAAGATACGCGGATTTCCGGCTATATGCTGGAGGCGGCGCTCGAAGCCGGTTTGTCGGCGGCCGGCGTTGACGTTCTCCTGGTCGGTCCGATGCCGACGCCGGCGGTCGCCTATCTGACCAGCGCGCTGCGGCTGCAGGCGGGGATTGTGATCAGCGCCTCGCACAACCCGTTCGACGACAACGGTATCAAGTTTTTTTCGGGTGCCGGCGCCAAACTGCCGGACGCGGTCGAACTGGCCATTGAAGCCGAATTGGAGCGGCCGTTGCAATGCCGCGAATCGCGCGGTCTCGGCAAGGCGCGCCGCATGGACGATGCGGCGGGGCGCTACATCGAATTTTGCAAGAGCACCTTTCCGTCGCGCCTTGATTTGCGCGGCATGCGCATCGTTGTCGATAGTGCGCATGGCGCCAGCTACCATGTCGCCGAGCATGTGCTGCATGAACTTGGCGCTGATGTGGTGGCAATCGGCAACCGGCCGGACGGGTTCAATATCAATCGCAATTGCGGCGCGACGCAACCGGCGGCCCTGCAGCGCGCGGTCGCGCGCGAGCGCGCTGAACTCGGCATTGCGCTCGACGGCGATGGGGATCGCCTGGTCATGGTGGATTCGCGGGGTGTGATTTACGATGGAGACCGGTTGCTGTATGTGATCGCCAGCGACCGCCAGCGCAACCGGCGTCTGCGCGGGGGCGTGGTTGGCACGCTGATGAGCAATTTCGGATTCGAGCAGGCGCTGGCGAAATTGCGCATTCCGTTTGCGCGCTCGGCGGTCGGCGACCGCTATGTGCTGGAATTGCTGAACAAGCGCGGCTGGCAATTGGGCGGCGAGAATTCCGGGCATATTGTCTGCCTTGATCAACACACGACCGGCGACGGCATCGTTTCGGCGCTGCAGGTGCTGGCGGCGCTGCGCAGCGGCGGCTTGACGCTGGAGAAAGCCGCCGCCGGCGCGCGCCTTTATCCGCAGGTATTGCGTAACGTGCGCATGGCCGCGCGCTTCGATTTTGCGGCCGATCGCGGTGTCAGCCGCGCCGTCGCCGCTGCCGAAAAAGCGCTCGCGGGTGATGGACGCGTTTTGTTGCGAGCGTCCGGTACGGAGCCGGTTATCCGCGTAATGGTGGAGGGGCGCAGCCGGCGGACGGTCGAAAAATGGGCCGCTCATATCGCTGCCGCAGTGGCGTCGGCGGGTGAACGCTGAATTCGGCGGAATATTTCGAATTATCAAGGTGATTGCTGTTGTCGGCGACGCTAATTGCGTTGACCGGACATGCCGTCGTCGGTAGAATCCAGCGGTTTTAAGCGGCGGGTATGGCAATGCGCGGCAAGCTGGTAGCGGGTAACTGGAAATCCAATGGCGACCTGGCTGCGAACGGTCGTCTGTTGGGGCAGGTACGTGCGGGCAGCGTTGCGCTGAAGGGCATTGAGGCCGCAGTTTGCGTGCCTTACCCTTATCTTGCACAGGCCCAACAGGGGCTCGCGGGTTCAAGCGTTGCTTGGGGCGGGCAGGACGTCAGCCAGTTTGGCGCGGGTGCCTATACCGGCGCGGTGACCGCGGCAATGCTGGCGGATTTTGGCTGCAAGTACGCGATTGTCGGCCACTCTGAACGGCGCAGCATTTTTGGCGATACCGATGCCATGGTCGCACAAAAATTCGAGGCGGCGCGCCAGGCGGGATTGCGGCCGATTTTCTGCGTCGGTGAAAGTTTGCAGGAGCGCGAGTCCGGCGTGACCGAGCAGGTGGTCGGTCGCCAGCTTGATGCGGTGTTGGCGGTATCCGGCGTCGCTGCGTTTTCCCTTGCGGTGATTGCCTACGAACCGGTGTGGGCGATCGGCACCGGCAAAACGGCGAGCCCGGCGCAGGCGCAGGCAGTGCACGCATTTATTCGCGGACGCATCGCTACCGGCGACAAAGCGGTGGCGGAAGGTGTTCGTATTTTGTACGGCGGCAGCGTCAAGGCGGCCAATGCGAAGGAATTGTTCGCGCAGGCGGATATCGACGGCGGCCTGATTGGCGGCGCGTCCTTGGTTGCAGATGAATTTTTGGCTATTTGCCGGTCCGCGGTTTAGCGGGCGGCGGCAAGCGGGGGTTGCATGGAAATTCTGGTAATGGTGGTGCACGTGATTGCCGCAATCGGCATCATCGTTCTCGTCCTGCTGCAACATGGCAAGGGTGCGGACATGGGCGCTGCGTTCGGCGGCGGCACATCAGGCAGTCTGTTCGGCGCCAGCGGCTCGGCAAATTTTCTAAGCCGGTTCACATCAGTGCTGGCGACGGTGTTTTTTCTGACCAGCCTTGGGCTGACCTGGTTTTCCTCGCACCGCACGGAGCACAAGGGCGTGATGGCGACGCAGCCGGTCAATACGGTGCCTGTCGCCCCACCCGAAGCGACACCGGCACCGGACAAGCCGGCGGGTGATCCGGCGTCCAAGGTCAAGGAAATACCGAAATAGAGTTGGTCGCATCAAAAAATGAGCTAAACCGGCGGAAAAGGCCGGCAATTCGCGCAACAAGCGTTCCAGAAACAGTAATGCCGACGTGGTGGAATTGGTAGACACGCCGTCTTGAGGGGGCGGTGGCGAAAGCCGTGAGAGTTCGAGTCTCTCCGTCGGCACCATGGTTTGTAAAGAAAGCGTGACACAGGCGGCGGGAAATAGTTTCACTCAGATGAAGCCGCAGTCGTGTCAGGCAATCAAAGTTGCATGAACAAAGTTACGGCGTCGAGATTGATTGGGATTTTGTTGATATATTCGGGGTATGGCTTCAAGTTTTAATTGATAATCTGCAGATCGCCGTTTCCGAATTCCGATTCCCCACCTCAGTCAAATGCCTGAAAATTATTTTCCTGTCCTGTTGTTCATCGCCGTCGGCATTGCCTTCGGCGTGGCGCCGGTGCTGTTGGGCGGGATCGTCAGCCGGCTGACCGGGGCGCACAAGCCGGACAGCGAAAAACTTTCTCCCTACGAGTGCGGTTTCGAGGCATTCGAAGACGCGCGTATGAAATTTGACGTGCGCTATTACCTCGTTGCCATCCTCTTCATTCTGTTCGATCTCGAAATTGCCTTTCTATTTCCCTGGGCCATTGTCCTGCGCGAGATCGGCATGTTCGGATTCGTCGCGATGATGGTATTTTTGGCGATTCTGGTCGTCGGTTTCGTCTATGAATGGAAAAAGGGCGCGCTGGAGTGGGATTGAACATCAATTGCCGTCTGAACGCGGTAGCGAGGTAGCCGATGGGTGCAATCGAGCAGATCGCTGAAAAAGGTTTTGCGCTGACGACGGCTGATGCGCTGGTGAACTGGACCCGCACCGGATCGTTGTGGCCGATGACTTTCGGCCTTGCCTGCTGTGCGGTCGAAATGATGCAGGCCGGCGCCTCGCGTTACGACCTTGACCGCTTCGGCATCGTGTTCCGGCCGAGCCCGCGGCAGTCGGACGTCATGATCGTGGCCGGCACGCTGTGCAACAAGATGGCGCCAGCTTTGCGCAAGGTTTACGACCAGATGGCCGAGCCGCGCTGGGTGATTTCGATGGGTTCCTGCGCCAACGGCGGCGGTTACTATCATTATTCCTATTCGGTGGTGCGCGGATGCGATCGCATCGTGCCCGTCGACATTTACGTGCCGGGTTGCCCGCCGACGGCGGAGGCGCTGCTCTACGGCATCATCCAGCTGCAGAACAAAATCAAACGCACCAATACGATTGCGCGATAGATGAGCGGATCAAGCATAGCGCTCGCCGAGAGCGTCAAGGCAGTCCTTGGTGACAGGGCGGTCGATGTCGTGGTTGCCTTGCACGAAGTTACGGTCGTGTTGAGCGCGGACGGCTTGGCCGACAGCATGCGCAGCCTGCGTGACCATGCGGATCTGCGATTCGAGCAGCTCATCGATGTCTGCGGGATGGATTACCAGGCGTATGGCGATGGCGCACACACGGGGCGGCGTTTCGCCGCCGTTTACCAGCTGCTTTCGCTGAGCCTCAATCAGCGCCTGCGCGTGCGGGTCTTTGCGGCGGATGATGATTTTCCCGTGATCGAGTCGGTGATCGATGTCTGGCCATCGGCCAATTGGTACGAGCGTGAGGCGTTCGATCTGTTCGGTATTGTTTTTGAAGGCCATCCGGATCTGCGCCGCCTTCTGACCGATTACGGGTTCATCGGCCATCCGTTTCGCAAGGATTTCCCGCTCTCGGGCAATGTCGAGATGCGTTACGACCCTGACCAGAAGCGCGTGATTTACCAGCCGGTCACCATCGAGCCGCGCGAAATCACGCCGCGCATCGTGCGGCAGGAGCATTACGCTGACAGCGAAGGGTTTCGCAAGGGCTGAGCATGGCTGAAATCCGCAATTACACGATGAACTTCGGGCCTCAACACCCGGCCGCGCACGGCGTGCTGCGACTGGTGCTTGAACTCGACGGCGAGGTCATCGAGCGTGCTGATCCGCATATC
Organism: uncultured beta proteobacterium; assembly: GCA_903889565.1. Classification (GTDB taxonomy): domain Bacteria; phylum Pseudomonadota; class Gammaproteobacteria; order Burkholderiales; family SG8-41; genus PALSA-1004. Next base: position 89,976 of record CAISYC010000064.1, on the reverse strand, counting down.
GGCCTGTTGCACCGGGCGACGGAGAAACTCGCCGAACACAAGACTTTTATTCAGTCCGTGCCCTACATGGACCGCCTTGACTACGTGTCGATGATGGTCAACGAACACGCCTACGTGATGGCGATCGAGAAACTCCTCGGCATCGAAGTGCCGCTGCGGGCGCAGTACATTCGCGTCATGTTCGACGAAATCACGCGCATTCTGAATCACCTGTTGTGGCTGGGGGCGCATGCGCTCGACGTCGGCGCCATGACCGTTTTTCTCTACGCCTTCCGCGAGCGCGAAGACCTGATGGATACCTACGAGGCGGTGTCGGGCGCGCGCATGCATGCCGCCTACTACCGGCCGGGCGGCGTCTACCGTGATCTGCCGGACGTGATGCCGCAATATCAGGCTTCGCGCATACACAATGAATCCGCAACCCGCGAGTTGAATTCCAACCGCGGCGGCTCGGTGCTCGATTTTATCGACGATTTCACCAAACGCTTTCCGGCCTACGTCGATGAATACGAAACCCTGCTGACCGACAACCGCATCTGGAAGCAGCGCACCGTCGGCATCGGCGTGGTGTCGCCTGAGCGCGCCAAGGCGCTCGGTTTTTCCGGTCCAATGCTGCGCGGTTCGGGCATCGAGTGGGATCTGCGCAAGAAGCAGCCGTACGAGGTCTATGACAAGCTGGAGTTCGACGTGCCCGTCGGCGTCAACGGCGACTGTTACGACCGTTACCTCGTGCGGATCGAGGAATTCCGCCAGTCGAACCGCATCATCAGGCAGTGCGTCGACTGGCTGCGCGCCAACCCCGGTCCGGTGATGGCCGAGAGTCACAAGGTGACGCCGCCCTCGCGCGTCGCCATGAAACAAAATATGGAAGAGCTGATCCACCACTTCAAGCTGTTCACCGAGGGTATGCATGTGCCGCCCGGCGAGACCTATACCGCGGTAGAACATCCCAAGGGCGAATTCGGCATTTATCTGGTTTCCGACGGCGCCAACAAGCCGTATCGGTTGAAGATACGCGCGCCCGGCTATGCGCATCTTGCAGCGCTCGACGAAATGGCGCGCGGTCACATGATCGCGGACGTCGTCGCGATCATCGGCACCCAGGACATCGTGTTCGGGGAAATTGACCGATGAACGCGCCGCTGTTGCTGAATCCCGAATCGCTGGCGAAGATCGACAAGGCGATTGCCAAATATCCGCCCGACCAGAAGCAGTCGGCGGTGATGGCCGCGTTGACCATCGCGCAGGACGAGAAGGGCTGGCTGTCGACCGAAACCATGGATTTCGTTGCCGCTTATCTCGGCATGCCGCCGATCGCGGTCTACGAGGTGGCAAGTTTCTATACCATGTACGATCTGAAGCCGGTCGGGCGCAACAAGCTGTCGATCTGCACCAATCTGCCGTGCGCGCTGCAGGGCGCCAACAAGGCGGCCGAACATTTGAAGCAGAAGCTCGGCATCGGTTTCGGCGAAACCACCGCAGACGGCGCCTTCACCCTCAAAGAGTCCGAGTGCATGGGCGCCTGCGGCGACGCGCCGGTGGTGATCCGCAACAACAAGAAAATGCTGTGCGCGATGACTGCCGACAAACTCGACAAGCTGATCGAGGAGCTCAAATAATGGGTCTGCCGGTACCGCCATTCGCCACCGACCTGTTCGGGCCAGATGCCGTCATCATGAAGGGCATCAACGGCACCAACTGGGGCCTCAAGGATTACGAAGCGCGCGGCGGCTATGCGGCGCTGCGCAAGATTCTGTCCGAGAAAATTCCCCCGGAACAGATCATCGCCGACCTCAAGAAATCGGCCCTGCGCGGCCGCGGCGGCGCCGGTTTCCCGACCGGGCTCAAATGGAGTTTCATGCCGCGTCAGTTTCCGGGCGCCAAGTATCTGGTCTGCAATTCGGACGAAGGCGAGCCGGGCACGTTCAAGGATCGCGACATCCTGCGCTACAACCCGCATGCGCTGATCGAAGGCATGGCGATCGCCGGCTACACGACGGCGACGGCCGCGGGTTACAACTATGTGCACGGGGAAATCTGGGAAGTGTTCGAGCGCATCGAGGCGGCCGTCGAAGAAGCGCGCGCTGCGGGCTATCTCGGCGACAACATTCTCGGCAGCGGTTTCAATTTCCAGATGTACAACCACCACGGCTGGGGTGCCTATATCTGCGGCGAAGAAACCGCGCTGCTGGAGTCGCTTGAAGGCAAGAAGGGGCAGCCGCGTTTCAAGCCGCCGTTCCCTGCCAGCTTCGGCCTCTATGGCAAACCGACCACGATCAATAACACCGAGACCTTTTCGGCGGTGCCGTGGATCATCAACAATGGCGCCGATGCATTCCTGGCTCTGGGCAAGCCGAATAACGGCGGCACCAAGATATTCTCGGTGTCCGGCGATGTTGCGCGTCCCGGCAACTATGAAGTGAAGCTCGGCACGCCATTCCCCAAGCTGCTCGAAATGGCCGGCGGTATGCGCGACGGCATCAAACTCAAGGCTGTCATCCCCGGCGGTTCGTCGATGCCGGTATTGCCGGCCGAGATCATGATGGCCACCGACATGGATTACGACTCGATTGCCAAAGCCGGTTCGATGCTGGGCTCCGGCGCGGTAATCGTCATGAACGAAACGCGCTGCATGGTCAAAAGTCTGCTGCGCCTGTCGTATTTTTATTATGAAGAGTCCTGCGGCCAGTGCACGCCTTGCCGCGAAGGCACCGGCTGGCTCTACCGCATGGTCGACCGCATCGAGCACGGCAAGGGCAGGCCGGAAGATCTCGACATGCTTAATCAGGTCGCGGAAAACATTCAGGGCCGCACGATCTGCGCGCTCGGCGATGCGGCGGCGATGCCGGTGCGCGCCTTCCTGAAGCATTATCGCGACGAATTCATGCACCACATCGAGCACAAGAAGTGCCTGGTGCCGGACTACATCTGACGCGGACCACCATGCTCGAAATCGAAATCGACGGCAGCAAGCTCGAAGTTCCGGATGGCAGCACCATCATGGATGCGGCGCATCAGGCCGGCATCTATGTGCCGCATTTTTGCTATCACGAGAAGCTGTCGATTGCCGCCAACTGCCGCATGTGTCTGGTGCAGGTTGAAAAGGCGCCGAAGCCGCTGCCGGCCTGCGCGACGCCTGTAACCAACGGCATGAAGGTGCAGACGCACTCCGAGCAGGCGGTGAAGGCGCAAAAAGGCGTGATGGAGTTTCTGCTGATCAACCATCCGCTCGATTGCCCGATCTGCGATCAGGGCGGCGAATGCCAATTGCAGGATCTTGCGGTCGGCTACGGCGGCAGCGGTTCGCGTTATGCCGAGCCCAAACGTGTGGTCAACAACAAGAATCTCGGACCGCTGATTTCGACCGACATGACGCGCTGTATTCATTGCACGCGCTGCGTGCGTTTCGGCCAGGAAATTGCCGGCATCATGGAACTCGGCATGATCGGCCGCGGTGAGCATTCCGAAATCATTGCCTTCGTCGGCAAAACCGTTGATTCGGAATTGTCCGGCAACGTCATCGACCTGTGCCCGGTCGGCGCGCTGACTTCGAAGCCCTTCCGTTACAGCGCGCGTACCTGGGAATTGTCGCGCCGGCCGTCGGTCAGCCCGCATTGCGGTCTCGGCTCCAATCTGACCGTGCAGGTCAAGCAAAACCGCGTTATGCGCGTGCTGCCGCGCGAAAACGAAGCCATCAATGAATGCTGGCTGTCGGACAAGGACCGCTTCGCCTATGAAGGCCTGAATTCATCCGACCGGCTGGTCAAGCCGATGATCAAGCGCGACGGCAAATGGGCTGAAGTCGACTGGCAGGTTGCACTCGAATTCGTTGCGCAGGGTTTGAAGCAGGTCCGCAGCACCCACGGCGCGGCCGCAATCGGCGCGCTGGCCACACCGCACCAGACCGTTGAGGAACTCTATCTGCTGCAAAAACTGCTGCGCGGCATCGGCAGCCATAACGTCGATTTCCGTACGTGCCAAAGCGATTTCAGCGCCGATGCGTCGCTGCAAGGTGCGCCATGGTTGGGCATGGCAGTGGCGGACGTCGCCCAGCTCGACCGTGTTCTTATCATCGGCAGCACGCTGCGCAAGGATCACCCGCTGCTGGCATTGCGGCTGCGTCAGGCGGCGCGCAAACAGCTTCAACTGAATCTGCTCAATCCGGTTGATGACGATTTGTTGATGCGGGTCGCGAACAAGGCAATCGTCGCGCCGTCGCAACTGGTGCAGACGCTGGCGGCGGTGGTGTGTGCCGCAGCAAAGGCCAAAAATGCGGCGCTTCCCGCCGGCGTGCCGGCCGTGGATGCTGATGCTTCGGCGCGTGCGATCGCGGACAGCCTGATCGCCGGCAAGAATGTCGCGCTGTGGCTCGGCAATCTCGCGCAGCATCATCCGGCCGCGGCGCAACTGCATGCATTGACCCAGGTACTGGCCGATGTGCTGGGCGCCAAATTCGGTTTTCTCGGCGAAGCTGCTAACAGCGTCGGCGGTTATCTGGCCGGCGCCGTGCCCGGCAGCGGACTCAACGCAGCGCAAATGATCGCGCAGTCGCGCAAGGCTTACATCCTGTTCGGCACCGAGCCCGAATACGATGCGTATGATCCTGCGGCGGCAATTAGTGCCATGAAGCAGGCGGAATTCGTCGTGGCGTTGTCGCCTTTTCAGCACGGGGCCCTCGACTATGCGCAGGCAATGTTGCCGATCGCACCGTTCACGGAAACGTCCGGGACCTTTGTCAGCACAGAAGGGCGCGCACAGAGTTTTGGTGGCGTGGTCCTGCCGCTGGCCGATACGCGGCCGGCGTGGAAGGTGTTGCGCGTGCTCGGCAATCTTCTGGGGGTTGCCGGCTTCGACTATGACAGCAGCGAGGCGGTTCTGAAGGATGCCTTGGGCAACGCGGAAATCGCTTCGCGTCTCGATAATCGATTGCAGTCGCCAGTAGCCGTGGCCGCAGCGAGTGCGGTTGCCGGCATCGAGCGTATTGGCGAAGTGCCGATTTACGGTGCCGACGCCATCGCGCGCCGCGCGCCGGCCTTGCAGAAGACGCATGACGGCGCGACGGTCGAAGCGTCGATGAATGAAAAGCTGTGGCACAGCCTCGGCCTGCAGGCCGGCGACGAAGTGCGCCTCGCGCAGGCCGGTGATGCGGCGGTATTGACGGCGACGCTGGATCGTGCGCTGCCCGACAATTGCATCCGCGTGCCGGCGGCAACCCCTGCGACGGCTGCGTTGGGCGCATTGTTTGGCACCCTGACCGTCGAGCGAGTCGCCCAGAAACGGCAGGCCTCGGTATGAGCGCAGTGTTTCAGCCTTTGATCAATCTCGCCGGTTGGGCGTGGGGACTGCTGGGCGCGTTCGTGTTCGCGCTGTTCGGCGAAGAATTCGCGCCGTCGATACTCTACGTGGTGAAAATTCTCATCCTGATCATGTGCATTGTTCTGCCGCTGATGGGTTTCATGGCCTATCTGACGCTGATTGAGCGCAAGGTCATTGGCTGGATGCAGGTGCGTATCGGCCCCAATCGCGTGACCTTCTTCGGTATTCGCGCGCTGGGCGGTCTGGCGCAGCCGGTGGTTGACGGCATCAAGCTGCTGTTCAAGGAAATCATCATTCCGACCGGTGCGAACAAGTTTTTGTTCATACTGGGTCCGATCATGCTGATGATGCCGGCGCTGGCGGCATGGGCGGTGATTCCGTTCGCACCTGAAGTCGTGCTGGCGAATGTCGATGCCGGCTTGCTTTACATCATGGCCATCACGTCGATGGGGGTCTACGGCGTGGTCATTGCCGGCTGGGCCTCGAATTCAAAATACGCCTTCCTCGGCGCACTGCGCTCGGCGGCGCAAATCGTGTCGTATGAAATCGCCATGGGCTTTGCGCTGGTCGGCGTGCTGATGTCGGCGCAGACGTTGAACCTGAGCGGCATCGTCGAAGGGCAGCATGGCGAATTGGGTCTGCTCAACTGGTTCTTTATTCCGCTGTTCCCGCTGTTCATCGTTTACATTATCGCCGGTGTTGCTGAAACCAACCGCCACCCGTTCGACGTTGCGGAAGGCGAGTCGGAAATCGTGGCCGGTTTCCACGTTGAATATTCGGGCATGGCCTTTGCGCTGTTCTTCCTCGCCGAATACATCAACATGATCCTGGTGGCGACGCTGTGCAGCCTGATGTTCCTGGGCGGCTGGCTGTCGCCGTTCCCGCAATCGTGGGGCGTCATCGGCGCCGGCGGCTTTCACTGGCTGTTCGCCAAGCTCTTCTTCGTGCTGCTGATGTTCATCTGGTTCCGCGCGACCTTCCCGCGTTATCGCTACGACCAGATCATGCGGCTGGGCTGGAAGGTATTCATCCCGATTACGATATTCTGGATCGCGGTGGTCGGTGCGTGGATGCAGACCTCGCTCTGGGTTTGGTGGAAGTGAGGCCCTCATGCTGACACGCATCCGCGATTTTTTCCGTTCTCTGCTGCTGTTCGAGCTGCTCAAGGGCATGGTGTTGACCGGCCGCCATCTGTTCCGGCGCAAGATCACCGTCCAGTTTCCGGAGGAAAAGACGCCGCAGTCGGGACGCTTCCGTGGCCTGCACGCGCTGCGGCGCTACCCGAACGGGGAAGAGCGCTGCATCGCCTGCAAACTGTGCGAGGCGGTGTGCCCCGCGCTGGCGATTACCATCGAGTCCGAGCAGCGCGACGACGGCACGCGGCGCACCACGCGCTATGACATCGATCTCACCAAGTGTATTTTCTGCGGCTTCTGCGAGGAATCCTGTCCGGTTGATTCGATCGTCGAAACGCGCATTTTCGAATATCACGGCGAAAAGCGCGGTGATCTGATCTATACCAAGCCGATGCTGCTGTCGATCGGCGATGCTTACGAAGAACAAATAGCCAAGGATCGGGCCGCTGATGCGCCATACCGTTGAACTGCCCGCGCTGTCGCGGCAACCGGCCGACTGAATCATGAGCTTTCACGACTTCATTTTCTATTGGTTTTCCGCCGTTCTGGTGGCGGCGGCGATCGGCGTGATCGTCGCGCGCAATCCGGTGCATTCGGCGCTGCTGCTGGTCTTGTCGTTCTTCACTGCGTCCGGTCTTTGGATACAGCTTCAGGCGGAGTTTCTGGCGATTTCCCTGGTGCTCGTTTATGTCGGGGCGGTCATGGTGTTGTTCCTGTTCGTCGTCATGATGCTCGACATCAATCTCGCCAAGCTGCGCGAAGGGTTCTGGGGCTACCTGCCGCTGGGTGCGGTTGTCGGCGCGTTGCTGGCGCTGGAAATGGGCGCCATCCTGTGGACTTATTACAGCGGCAACCCCGTCGAAGCGCCGGAACTGCCCGGCAATTACAGCAACACGCGCGAGCTCGGCCTGCTGCTGTATACCGATTATGTCTATCCGTTCGAGATTGCTGCGGTGATTCTGCTGGTGGCGATTGTCGCCGCCATCTCGTTGACGCTGCGTCGTCGCAAGACCAGCAGCAAATACATCGATCCGGCGCGTCAGGTCGAGGTGCGGCGAAACGACCGCGTGCGCATGGTCAGCATGCCGTCGGAAAAACGACCGGATTAAGGGGAAGCAATTGGTTTCACTGCAGCACTATCTGGTATTGGGGGCGATCCTGTTCGCGATCAGCGTGGTCGGAATTTTCCTGAACCGCCGCAACGTCATCATTCTGCTGATGGCGATTGAATTGATGCTGCTGGCGGTGAACATGAATTTTGTCGCCTTCTCGCATTATCTCGGCGACCCCGCCGGCCAGATTTTCGTGTTCTTCATACTCACCGTTGCCGCCGCCGAATCGGCGATCGGCCTCGCCATACTGGTCGTACTGTTCCGCAACCTGCAGACCATCGACGTCGATGATCTCGACAGTCTGAAAGGTTGATGCCGTGACGGCCATGCAGAAACTCTATCTTCTGGTGCCGCTGGCGCCGCTCGCCGGTGCGCTCATTTCAGGCCTGCTGTGCCGCAAGATCGGCAACCGCGCCGCGCATTCGGTGACTATCCTCGGCATGGTCGTGTCTCTGATTGCGGCGGGCATGGTGTTCATGGACGTGATGGAAGGCCATACCTTCAACGGTGCGCTCTACACCTGGCTGGAGAGCGAGTCGACCCATTTTGAAGTCGGGTTCCTGATCGACCAGTTGTCGGCGACCATGATGCTGGTGGTGACCTTTGTATCGTTGATGGTGCACATCTACACCATCGGCTACATGCACGATGACCCGGGCTACAACCGCTTCTTCAGCTATATCTCGCTGTTTACCTTCTCGATGCTGATGCTGGTGATGTCGAACAACTTTCTGCAGCTGTTCTTCGGCTGGGAGGCGGTCGGTCTGGTTTCGTATCTGCTGATCGGCTTCTGGTACACGCGGCCGACGGCGGTTTATGCCAATCTCAAGGCCTTTCTCGTCAACCGGGTCGGCGATTTCGGCTTCCTGCTCGGCATTGCACTGGTGCTGATGTATTTCGGCACGCTCGATTACGCCAAGGTGTTCGCGCAGGCGCCGACGCTGGCCGCCAATACCATCGAGATCATTCCGGGGCAGGCGTGGTCGCTATTGACCGTAACCTGCATCCTGCTGTTCGTCGGCGCGATGGGCAAGAGCGCGCAGTTTCCGCTGCATGTCTGGCTGCCCGATTCGATGGAAGGCCCGACGCCGATTTCCGCACTGATCCACGCCGCCACCATGGTGACGGCCGGCATCTTCATGGTATCGCGCATGTCGCCGCTGTTTGAACTGTCGCAGACGGCGTTGTCGTTCATTCTGGTGATTGGCGCAATCACCACGTTCTTCATGGCGCTGATCGCGATGACGCAGTTCGACATCAAGCGCGTGGTCGCCTATTCCACGCTGTCACAGCTTGGTTACATGACCATGGCGCTGGGGGCTTCGGCCTACTCGGCGGCGATGTTCCACCTTGTTACCCACGCTTTTTTCAAGGCGGTGCTGTTCCTCGGCGCTGGCTCCGTAATCATCGCGATGCATCACGAGCAGGACATGCGCAAGATGGGCGGCCTGCGCAAATATCTGCCGGTAACCTATCTGACCGTGTTGATCGGCGCCTGGGCCAATGCGGGACTGCCGCCGTTTGCCGGCTTCTTCTCGAAAGACACCATCATCGAGGCGGTGCAGGCCGCGCAGGTCGCAGGCGTGCCCGGTTCGACCTTCGCCTTGCTGGCCGCCTTGGGCGCAGTGTTCGCCGGCGGCTTCTATTCCTTCCGCCTGGTGTTCTATGCATTCCACGGCAAGGAACGTTTCGAGGTTCACGGCCATGACAGCCACGGGCATGACCATGCTCACGACGACCATGGTCATGGCGGCGTTCCGCACGAATCGCCGCTGGTGGTGACGATTCCGCTGATTCTGCTGGCAATCCCCTCGGTCGCGGCCGGCTGGCTGCTTGGCACCGTGGTGTTCGGCGATTATTTCGGCGCCTCGATCTTCATCGCGCCCGCCCACGACGGCATCGCCAAACTGGCAGAGGAATTTCACGGCATCGTGCCCATGATCCTGCACAGCTTCACGACGCTGCCGTTCGCGCTGGCGCTGGCAGGGGCGGCCACGGCCTTCTACCTTTACATCATTAATCCGGCCTTGCCGGCCGTGTTGCGTGAAAAACTCGGATTCATCGTTCGCATCCTCGACGACAAATACGGGCTCGATCGCTTCAACGATTGGTTCTTCGCCGGTGGCGCGCGGGCGATCGGCGGCGGGCTCTGGAAAGTCGGCGACGTTGCCATCATCGATGGTTTCTTCGTCAACGGCGCGGCGCGTGTGGTCGGCTGGGGCTCCACCGTGATTCGCCAGTTCCAGTCCGGCTATATCTATCACTATGCATTCGCCATGATCATCGGCATCCTGTTGCTGCTGTCGCTGCTGCTTAGCGGCCAGATGTGAGCGAAAGCCCAAAATAATAATGAACCTGCCCATCCTCAGCCTCGTCATCTGGACGCCGATCTTTGCCGGCCTCGCCGTGCTGGCGATCGGCGACCGCAATCAACGCGCCGCCCGCATCATTGCGCTGCTCGGTGCCATCGCCGGCCTGGTGGTGGCGTTGCCGCTGTGGCTGCAATTCGACCTCAAGACGGCCGACTTCCAATTTCTCGAATCAACGCCGTGGATTGCCGCCTTCAACGTCAATTACAACCTTGGCATCGACGGCATGTCGCTGCTGCTGATCCTGTTGAATTGCATTACCACCGTGCTGGTGGTGATCGCCGGCTGGGAGGTGATCAAGGAGCGCGTCTCGCAGTACATGGCGGCCTTCCTGATCCTGTCGGGCCTCATGAACGGCGTGTTCTGTGCGCTCGATGCATTGTTGTTCTATGTATTCTTCGAGGCCACCCTGATTCCGATGTTCATCATCATCGGCGTGTGGGGCGGGCCGAACCGCGTCTACGCTGCGGTCAAGTTCTTCCTGTATACGCTGATGGGCTCGCTGCTTTCGCTGGTCGCGCTGATTTATCTCTATAACGCATCCGGCGGCAGCTTTTCCTTGCAGCGTTTCTACGAATTGCCCCTGTCCCTGGGCACGCAGATCGCCATTTTCGCTGCCTTTATGCTGGCCTTCGCGGTCAAGGTGCCAATGTGGCCGGTGCACACGTGGTTGCCGGACGCCCACGTCGAGGCGCCGACCGGCGGCTCGGTGGTGCTGGCGGCCATCATGCTGAAACTGGGCGGTTACGGTTTTCTGCGGCTGAGCCTGCCCATCGCCCCGGATGCGAGTCACGAGTTGTCGGGCTTCGTCATCGCGTTGTCGCTGATTGCGGTTGTTTACATCGGTCTCGTCGCTCTGGTGCAGGCGGACATGAAGAAGTTGATCGCCTATTCGTCAATTTCGCACATGGGCTTCGTTACACTCGGCATCTTCATCTTCAGCGCGCAGGGCATGGAAGGCGCCATCCTGCAGATGATTTCCCACGGCTTCATTTCGGCGGCGATGTTTCTTTGCGTCGGCGTGCTCTACGACCGCATGCATTCGCGCCTGATCGCGGATTACGGCGGCGTGGTCAACAAGATGCCGGTGTTTGCCGCGCTGTTCATGCTCTTTGCAATGGCCAATTCCGGTTTACCGGGCACCAGCGGCTTCGTCGGCGAATGGCTGGTCATACTTGCCACGGTGAAATTCAATTTCTGGTACGGCGCGCTGGCCGCCACCACGCTGATCTTCGGCGCCGCCTACACCCTGTGGATGTACAAGCGCGTCATGTTCGGCGCGGTCGCCAACCACCACGTCGAGGAACTGGCCGACATTTCGCGCCGCGAATTCTTCATCCTCGGCGTGCTTGCGTTGTTCGTGCTCCTGATCGGCCTGTATCCGGCGCCGTTCGGCGCGGTATTGCACGAATCGGTCAACGAAATCCTGCGGCTGGCCGCACCTGGCCGCAAATTATTGATCGGAATGTAGGATGGACTTTCTTCTCTCGCTCGCGCCGGCCTACGCCGAGGTCTTCCTGCTGTGCATGATTTGCGTGATCCTGCTGCTGGATCTGTTCCTGACCGATGCGCAGCGCGACCTGACCTATGTTCTGACGCTGTTCACGCTGCTCGGCTGTTTTCTGATCACAGCCTTTTCACAGCCGGTCAATGATATCGAGCCGTTCAGCGACATGTTCGTCGCCGACCCGCTGGCCAGCGTCCTCAAGATGTGCATCTACGCCAGCGTCGCGGTGGTGCTGATCTACTCGCAGGCGTATATCCGTTCGCGCGACATGTTCCGCGGCGAATTCTTCGTGCTGGCGCTGTTTGCCACGCTGGGCATGCTGGTGATGGTCTCGGGCAGCAGCATGCTGACCCTTTATCTCGGGCTGGAACTGCTGAGCCTGTCGCTCTACGCGATGATCGCGTTGCAGCGCGATTCGGCGCAGGCGACCGAAGCGGCGATGAAGTATTTTGTGCTGGGCGCGCTCGCCTCCGGCATGCTGCTCTACGGCATGTCGATGCTTTACGGCGCAACCGGTTCGCTCGACATCGACGTCATGGCGGAAGTCATCAGCGGCGGCGAGGCGGATACGACAATTCTGGCTTTTGCGCTGGTGTTTATCGTTGCCGGCCTTGGCTTCAAGCTGTCGGCAGTGCCATTCCACATGTGGGTGCCGGACGTCTACCAGGGGGCACCGACGGCAGTCACGCTGTTCATCGGCACGGCGCCGAAACTGGCGGCCTTCGCCTTCGTGATGCGGTTGCTGGTGTCGGGTCTGGGCGCAGCCTTCCTCGTCGAGCAATGGCAGTGGATGCTGATCATCATGGCAGTGCTGTCGCTGGCGATCGGCAATGTGACGGCGATCGCGCAGACCAATTTGAAGCGCATGCTGGCCTATTCGGCCATCTCGCACATGGGATTTCTGCTGCTGGGTGTATTGAGCGGAACTGCCGAAGGCTATGCGGCGGCGATGTTCTATGTGGTGGTTTACGTGCTGACCACGCTCGGCACCTTCGGCATCATGCTGCTGCTGTCGCGCGACGGTTTCGAAGCGGAAAACCTCGACGACTACAAGGGCCTCAATCAACGCAGCCCGTGGTACGCGGCTCTCATGCTGCTGTTGATGTTTTCGATGGCGGGCGTGCCGCCGGTGGTCGGTTTCTATGCCAAGTTGTCGGTGCTGTGGGCGGTGGTCGAATCGGGGTATGTGTGGCTGGCGGTGGTGGCGGTGCTGTTCTCGCTGATCGGCGCTTTCTACTATCTGCGCATCGTCAAGCTGATGTACTTCGATGCGCCGCAGGATCATTCGCCGATCGTCGCCAACCTGCCGATGCGCTGGGTGCTGAGTCTGAACGGACTCGCCGTGCTCGGCTTCGGCCTGTTCCCCGGCATGCTGATGGCGATCTGCGCGTATTCGGTGGCGTTGTCGCTCTGATCATTCCACCGTATGGCGGATGACGGCAAGGCCGATTTTACCGAGACCCGCGTCGACGGCCGCCTGGCCTACGACGGCAAACTGCTGAAACTCTACGAAGACACGGTGCGCCTGCCCGACGGTTCGCTGTCGGGGCGCGAATGGGTCAAGCATCCGGGCGCGGTGGCGATGATCGCCTTGCTCGATGCCGACACGGTGCTTCTGGAACGCCAATTCCGTTATCCCTTGCAACGACATTTTCTCGAACTTCCGGCCGGCAAGATGGAGGCGGGCGAAGAGCCGCTGGCGACGGCGCGGCGCGAACTGCGCGAGGAGTGCGGTTACGAGGCGGCACACTGGCGTCACCTGTCGACGCTGCATCCCTGCATCGGCTATTCGGACGAGCGGATCGAACTGTTTCTCGCCACAGACTTGCACGAAGTCGGACGCGCCCTCGATGACGGCGAGTTTCTGGAGGTATTGCCCACCAAAATCGGCGATGCGCTGGCTGCGATCAGGAGCGGCGCAATCACCGATATCAAGACCGTCGCCGGCCTGCTGTGGCTGGCGGCCATGCAGACAGGCGAAAAAGCCTAGGCCGCGCTGAAGTCGCCGACCGCGCCGTCGTCGAGTTTGCCCTCGAGCAGACGCGGCGGGCTGAACAAATAGCCCTGGCCGTACTGCGCGCCGATGTCCTGCAGGATCTGCAGGACTTCCGGCGTCTCCACCCATTCGGCAATGACCTGTTTGCCCATGCCGCGTGCGACATCGTTGAGCGCCTTGACGAATACCTGGTTGCTGCCGTCGCTGGCGAGATCGCGGATGAAGCCGCCGTCGATTTTCAGGTAATCGACTTCGAAGCGCTTCAGGTAGTAGAAAGAACTGAAGCCGGCGCCGAAATCGTCGAGCGCAAAACGGCTGCCCAGATCCTTGACACGGCGGATGAAATTCAGCGTGACGTCGATCTCCGACATCGCCGCTGTCTCGGTGATTTCGAACACGAGCTGGCCGGGATCGATCTTGCTGACCGACAGCATGTTGATGAAGCGCTTGACCCAGTTCGCGTCGGAAATGCTTACGCGCGACAGATTGACGAAATAGCGCAGTTTGCGGCCGATCTGGTCGTTATGGTGCATGTGCAGAAGCAGTTTTTCGACTACGCACATGTCGAGTTCCTTGATCATGCCGATCGATTCCGCGATCTCGATGAAGTGGCCGGGCATGACGATTTTTCCGTCGTCGTCACGCAGACGCAGCAGGATCTCGTGATGCATGGTTTTGCGGTCGGCGAGCCGCACTACCGGTTGCGCAAACAGCAGCAGGCGGTCGCCGTCGATCGCCTCGCGCAGCTTCATCGACCAGTGCACGCGCTTGTGCGTGTTGCGCATGGCCTCCGAACCGCGATCGAAGATGACATGGCGGTTGCGGCCGTGTTCCTTGGCCTGATACATCGCGATATCGACGTTCGACAGCAGTTCGCCGACGGTCTCGCCGTGGAACGGATAGAGCGCGATGCCGATCGAGGTCGACAGATTGGAGATGCCGCGATTGCCGCTGGCCTGCAGGCGGTAGTGTTGAACGGTGTCGAGTGCGCGCTCGGCAACATCGATCGCGTCCTGACGCAGGCAGCCGGGCAGATGAATGGCAAATTCGTCGCCGCCGAGCCGATACAGTTCGCCTGAGAATTCGCGCATCATGTCGCGCAGCGCGCTGCCGACGCCGCGAATCAACTGGTCTCCGGTCCGATGGCCGTAATTGTCGTTGACGTATTTGAAGTGATCGATGTCAAGCAGCAGCAGGGCGCCCGGCGTGCCGCCGGGGATGCTGGTCTCGATGCGCGTCTGCAGGGCGACGCGGTTGGGCAGATCGGTCAGCGTATCGTGCATTGCGAGGTGCTCGATGCGGCGCGTCGCCAGATGCTGTTCGGTGATGTCGCGCGCGGTGCCGCGGATGCCCATGATCTCGCGGTTGTCGTCGAGCAGGGTGCGCGCATTGATGCCGATCCAGCGGCTGTCGCCGCGTGCGGTGACGACATGCGTGACGTAGTCGCGAATCTCGCCGTTGCGTCTGAGCAGCGCGAGAAAGCGCCGGTTGGCGATATGCGCGTTGCCGGCTTCGAAGTCGAAAAAGCATCTGCCGCTGAGGTCGCGCGGGGCGAGGCCGAAGATATCGCGGGCCGCGTTGTTCAGATAGGTGAAGCGGCCTTGCGGGTCGGTCGTCCACACGAGGTCGTGCGAGGTCTCGACAAGGTCGCGGTAACGGTGCTCGCTGTCGAGCAGCAGCTGGATAATGCGTTGTTTTTCCGCCAGCGATTTTTTGATCGTGGCGAGCTGCTTGGAAGTCTTGTCGGGGCTGATCGACTGCGCCGCCAGTCGGTCAATCAGTTCGCGCAGATAGCGGCGGTGTCCGCCGAAGGAGCGTTGCGCCGTGAGCACGCCGTCCTGATCCCAGCGTCGCAGCTTCTGGATCGGGATGCCGAGCTTCCCGGAAACCTCCTGAATCGTGTAGTAAAGGCCTTCGTCCGCCACGATGTTGTGCGCCGCGCGCCCTATGCTGATGCCATGGATTTTCATCTTAGTCTCTTTTTTTCACGGTCGCCATCTGCGTAAAGGGTGCCGCTGCTGACGGGGGGACGGGGATGCGCGGATCTGCCCCTCGCTGCAATGCGATGCGGGTTGAATTGCGGAAAAAGCAGCGCCGGCCGGCGGCTTTGGAAAGGGGGCCGCGGCGGCCGACCGGCGCTATCCCGCATGCAGGCACCGCTCAGTGCACCTGATGGGATTCGCCCAAACCGTTCTGACGGGTGACCAGACGGTTCATCAACTTGAGGTCGCGCGGATTCAGGCGCAGCGCGCTGTCGACCCAGATTTCGACCACTTCCAGCAATTCGCTGTATTCGATGCGGTGAACGCGCCGGCGTGTCTGCGCCAGCGCGGCGAGGCCGTTCTGGCTGCGTTTGCGGCGTTCGATCAGGGCAGCCAACTCGGTTTCGCCGCAGCCATCCTCAATCACCTGATCGACCACGCCCTTGTCGAACATTTCCTGCGCGGTATAAATGCGCCCGCTGGTAATCAGTTCCTCGGCACCGCGCTGGCCGATGCGACGGTCGAGAAAGGAGTAGGCGCCCATGCCCGGGAACAGGTTGAAGAGGATTTCGGGAAAGCCGAAGCGAGCGCTTTTTTCCGCGACGATCATGTCTCCAGAGAGGGCCGCTTCAAAGCCACCGCCCAAGGCGTCGCCCTGCACCAGCGAGATGGTGGTGCACGGAAGTCCGAAGGCGCTGTAGTTGGAATAGAGGACGTCAATGCAGGC
Source organism: uncultured beta proteobacterium (assembly GCA_903889565.1). Taxonomy (GTDB): domain Bacteria; phylum Pseudomonadota; class Gammaproteobacteria; order Burkholderiales; family SG8-41; genus PALSA-1004. The sequence goes on along the minus strand of CAISYC010000064.1, from coordinate 73,831 downwards.
GCGGCCGTAGCGCAGAAGTTCGGCGCGATTCTGCTCGCCAATAAGCTTTTTGAACAAATCAAGGTCGCCGCCGAGATTGAAAACGCCGGGCTTGGCGGAGGCCAGGATTACGTAATCGATGGCATGTTGTTCGCCATTCAGTTCCAAATGACCATTGGTGGAGGCGAGAAAGTCATGGTAACTGCGGATGTCGGCCAGCAATCCGGCGTTGAAGCAGGGGCGCGGCGCCGGATTCCAGCGCGACCACATGGCACGCTGGTTGGGCTCATAGCAGGCGCGCAACTGGTCGGAAATGACGAATTCGGCGGCGTGAGGATTTTGTAATGGCGGGGCGGGTTGCCGCAGGGCTTCGGGCAGTGGATTGCGCAGCATCTCTTGCGGGATGTCGAAAATATTCATGTCATTTCTCCTGTTTGTGGGCGGTTACGGAAGACAGGCCGTCGTTTGCGGCACTTTCATTAAAGGCAAAAATAAATGACAAATCAAATCTAACAAATTGATAGATTTGACTTTTTATCCTTTAAAAACAGCGGTAAGTAGGGCTGCCCAAAAAACAGGCTCATAATTATTTTTTTAAGTCCACGGCGTTTCTTCCACCAGTGGCATTTGGTATTTGCCGGGTTCTCATGCTGCCCAACGCGCGGGAACTGCATTAATATCCTCACCATGCGAGCGATTCTTAAGGTCGTTTTGAAATTCCTGTTCGGGGTTCGTCTGGTTGGCGACGCAACGCCGCTGACCACGGGTCCCGTGCTTGCGATCGTCAATCACGATTCGGTGCTCGACGGTTTGCTGCTGGGCTTGTTCCTGCCCAAGCGGGCTGTAATCATTGTTCCGGCGGACGACTTCACCGCGATCTGGACGCGCTTGTTGAGGCGGTTTTGCCGGCACCAGACGTTGACTCTGTCGGAACCTTCAACGGTGAAGGCGCTGCTGCGCTTGCTTGCAGCTGGCGAATTGGTGGTGGTGTTCCCGCAGGGGCGGGTGACGACCACCGCGTCGGCGATGAAAATTTATCCGTCGGTCGCGGTGATTGCCGCGCGTTGCGGTGCGCCCATCGTGCCACTGCATATCGGCGGGCTGCTGTATTCAAGGTATGGGCGGGTAGCGGGTGACTTTTCGCGGCACCGGTTTCCGCGGGTGCAAATCCGCATCGATGCGGCGACACGCATGCCGGCTTTGGAAGGCACCGGTACGCGCGCCAAGCGACGCGGCGCCAGCGATGCCCTGAGCGCGGCCATGGCCGCTACCGCGGTGCGTGCGCGGCCGCGGCGCACGCTATACGAGGCGCTGCTGGACGCCGCCATCACCTTCGGGCGCAAGCACGGGATTGTCGAAGACGTGCGCGGCCGCTGCGAGACCTATGGTGAGTTACTGCGCGCGACGGCGGCCTTTGCACGCCTCGCACCGCGGGTCGGCGGCGAAGGCGAAGTCATCGGCATTTTGATGCCGAATCTCTCGACGACCATCGGCATGCTGATCGGTTGCGCCGCCGCCGCTCGGGTGCCGGCACTGCTCAACTACACATCGGGCGCGGAGGCGCTGCGCAGCGCCTGTGTCGCGGCAAAGATTCGGACGGTCGTGACCTCGCGCAAATTCGTCGAGGCCGCGCGACTCTACCCGGCGCTCGACGCGTTATGTAACCAACGTATCATTTTTGTCGAGGATCTGCGCCGTGATTTCGGCGTGCGCGACAAATTGTGGTTGCTGGCGTGGGCGCGCTGGCGGCCGCGCAGTATCCAGCGTCAGCGTGACCCGGCGGCGACTGCGGTCGTGTTGTTTACCTCGGGCTCCGAATCGCGGCCCAAAGGTGTGGTCCTCAGCCACGACGCCATTCTGGCCAACATTGAGCAGATGCGCGCGGTGATCGATTTTTCGCCAGCAGACAAATTTCTCAATGCGCTGCCGATATTCCATTCGTATGGATTGACGGCCTGCACCTTGATGCCGCTGGTGTGCGGTGTCGGTTTGTACCTCTACACGACGCCGCTGCGTTACCGCGTGATTCCGGAAATCGCCTATATGCGCGATTGCACGTTTTTATTCGGCACCAGCACCTTCCTCGCGCGTTACGGGCGTGAAGCCGATCCGTTCGATTTTTACCGCGTCCGCCATGTGATCTCGGGCGCCGAAAAGCTCAATCCCGACGTTGCCGCACTTTGGCAGGAGAAATTCGGCTTGCGCATCCTCGAAGGTTATGGCGCAACCGAATGTTCGCCGGTGCTGGCATTGAACACGCCGCGTGCGTTCCGTTCGCACGCGGTGGGCCGCTTTCTCCCCGAAATCGAATTTCGGCTCGCGCCGGTTGAAGGCATTTCGCGCGGTGGTCGTTTGCACGTGCGGGGGCCTAATCTGTTGCGCGGCTATTTGACCTATGAACAGCCGGGGCTCCTGCAGTTGCCGCGCTCGGAAGTCGGCAACGGCTGGTATGACACCGGCGATGTCGTCGATGTGGATCGAGACGGTTTTGTAACCGTAATCGGACGCGTCAAGCGATTCGTCAAGATTGCCGGTGAGATGGTTGCGTTGGAGGCGGTCGAACGGATCGCGCAGCAGGCATCGCCGCATCACCGGCATGCGGCCATGCTCGAGATTGCGCCCGGGGTGGGCGAGAGTACGGTGTTGTTCACCACCGATCCGGCTTTGTCGCGCGGCGAATTGCAGCGCGCCGCACGCGCTCTCGGCAGTCAGGACCTGGCGGTAGCACGCCGTATCGCGCATGTCGCCGAATTGCCCTTGCTGGGCAGCGGCAAGACGGATTACGTTGCCCTGCGCTCGCTGGTGGGCAGTGCGCGGCCCAAACTGGTGGAGATGCACGCCCCGGCCGGAACCGAAGTGGCGGGCTCGGCCTAGGTTGCTTTCTGCTGCAGATGAAGCAGCGCGCAGGTCCCGAAAGTCGAGCCGCCATAAGTGGCTGCCAGTTCGCTGGTTTGTTCGCGGTTGGCCATTTCGACCAGGGCAAATGCAGAAGGCGAACGGTGCACCTTGACCGACCGGACGCTGCCGAACCGCGCACAGGTTTCAGCGACGCTCTGGCCCAGTTGGGGGTCTTCCACCTGCAAATCAACTTCCAGCATTGCCTGCTCCTGAATTCCGTTGAATCCGGCCTCGCTATCGCTGGCACCCGATATCGGGAATCAGCCGTGCCCCGCGGTTACGAGTTACTGGTTTTATCCGCAAGAACTGCGCCAATCCATGCTTGCGGGAATCATGTCGTCGCCCCGGCAAATTCAATCATCCCGGCTCCATTCGAGGCTGGTATCCGTCGAAACTTTGACGTCGGCGACGAACTGCCGTCATCTTGATATTCCGGCCTGCGCGGTCGCGCCGGCGATAAAAATCATTCGACTATAATTTGCCTTCGCGTGCGCGCCGACTGCGGGTGCTGGTGGCGAATCGATGGAGGTGGCATGAACGATGATTTAAAGTCCGGCGCTCTTCAGCGCGTTGCGGTTTGGGATCTGCCGGTGCGCATTTTTCACTGGTTGCTTTTGGTGCTGGTGGCATTTTCCTGGTGGAGCGGCAAGGCAGGCGGCAATGCGATGCAGTACCACCTGTGGTCAGGTTACGCGATTCTGACTTTGATTTTTTTTCGCATCACCTGGGGTTTTTGTGGCAGCAGCAGTGCGCGGTTTGCGCAGTTCCTGCGCGGTCCCGGCGCAGTCATGCGTTACCTGCGGACGCTGCCCGAACGCCGCAGCGGCGGGCATCTGGGGCACAATCCGCTGGGCGGATTGAGCGTGCTGCTGTTGCTGGCCTGTCTGTCCGTGCAGGCGGCCAGCGGCCTGTTTGCCAACGATGATATCGCTACCGAAGGGCCGCTTGCCGGTTTGATCAGGAAGAGCACGAGCGATTTTCTGAGTACCGTCCACGCCTATAATTTTTACGTTCTGCTGGCGTTGGTGACGGTGCATGTTTTGGCCGTGCTGTTTTACCTGTTCTATAAATCCGACAACCTGATCGCTCCGATGCTGACCGGTTACAAATGGCGGCGGCCGGACGAAACCGCGCAAACGCCGCAAAATGGCAGCAACCGGCTCGCTGTCGTAATTCTGGCGGCTGCCGCGGGCGCCGTTTATCTGATCGTAAGGCAATAAAAAAGGCCGCGCCTAAGTCAGGCGCGGTCCGTTTTGATTCCTTACGGCGGATTACTTGCTGCGGAAGTCGTCGTGGCAGGCGCTGCACGCTTTGCCGATGTCGCCGATCGCGTTCTTGGCAGCGCTTTCATTGCCGCTTTTCGAGGCGACAACCAGTTTGCCGATTTCAACCTGAAACTTGTCCGCGGCTTCCTTGAATTTCGCCGGTTCTTTGTATATTTCAGGCAGGGCACGCGATTTTTCCCCGCTGGTGCCGGGGTCAAAGCCATCCCATGCCATTTTGCCGAGAAGGTCAAGGTAAGTCGCATTGCGGGCGACCACCGCCGCGTCATAGGGGGCCTTGCCGCCTGCCATGGCAGCGAGGGGGCCGAAATATTTGCCTTGCAGGGTCATTGCGGATTGGCGCTGTTTCACCAGTGTTTCCGGCTTCACCTGGGCGAATGCAACGCCCGTGGTTGCTGCGCATGATGCAAACGCGACGAGGGTCGCGAGCGTTCCGGATTTCATCTGCTCTCCTTGGTCATGTCAGTTCAATGGCGCCGCGGTTGCCGGCGTATTACTTGCTGCTTCGCGAGCGATGTTAACGCAGTGCCGGTGCTCCGTCTAATCACCCGCGGAGGGGTTTTTGCAAAGCCCGGGGCTTAGTCGGCGTCGATCTTACGCGACCGCAGTTGTTTGATTTGGCCGGTACGCTGCTTGGCGTCGAGGCGTCGCTGCTTCGAGCCGGTGGTCGGTTTGGTCGGGCGCCGGAATTTCGGTGCGTGGCTGGCGCGTTCGATCAGTTCGGCAAGACGCGCGCGGGCGTCAGCACGGTTCTGCGGCTGCGTGCGGAAGCGCTGCGCGATAATAATGATTTCGCCGGCGGCAGTGGCGCGGCTGCCCGCCAGTTTGAGCAGGCGATCGCGCACGCTCGCCGGCAGTGCCCGCGATGTCGCGGCATTGAAACGCAGTTGCACCGCGGTTGAGACTTTGTTGACATTCTGGCCGCCCGGACCGGAGGCGCGGACGAATTGCTCCTGCAGTTCACTTTCGTCGATCACCAATTGGGCGGAAATGCGCATGGTCGGAGTCTAGCGGCGTCGCCGGCAGCTCACAAGCCGCGCCGGCAGTCTGAATGGTGCGGCCGCCGGTCGGCTCGATCAGGGAGGGGAGCACAGCGATTTTGTTAGAATCCAATGCCATCATTCGGCATCACCAAGGATTGCAATGCCCATCCTGCAAAGACTGACGCCACGTCTCGGTTACACCATCGGTTTTCTCGCTTGCGTAGCCCTGCTCGGCTTCGCGCTTTATTTGCAATATTACGAGGGGCAGAATCCCTGCCCGCTGTGTATTTTGCAACGCGTCGCGTTCACGGCATTGACCGCGGTGTTTCTGCTGGGGGCGCTGCACGGTCCCGGTCGCATCGGCGCATGGATTTACAGCGGATTGCTCGCGGTAATTGCCCTGGCCGGGATCAGCGTCGCCAGCCGCCATGTGTGGCTGCAGCATCTTCCGGCCGATCGCGTACCCGAATGCGGTCCCGGTCTCGAGTACATGCTTAACCGTTTTCCGCTCGGGCAGGCGGTGGAAAAGATCTTCCGCGGTTCGGGTGAATGCGCTGAGTCAGGCTGGCGCCTGTTGACCTTGTCGATTGCCGAATGGTCTTTGCTGTGGCTGGTACTGATTTTCGCCTGGGCGGTGTTCATCGCGCTGCGTGCGCAAAAACGCTGAGTCCGCATGATCATCGATTGCGACACGCATTTCCTGCCGCGCGATGCCTACGACTATTGCGGTGCCGAATGGGATGCCCTGCGCCCGCGGTTCGGGTTCGACCATAACGGGCAGCTGACTGCGGTCAGTTTTCCCGGCGCACCGGCCGATGTGCCAGGCGCCACGCCGCTGCCGCCGCCGGGCAGCGGATCGCGGCATTCCGGGCTCTACGATATCGAGGTCCGGCTGCGCGACTATGAAAATCTCGGCATCGACTGCCAGTTCCTGTTTCCGCAACTGACCGGCACGGCGTTTTCCTACCTGCCGGAGCCGCGTCTCGCCGCAGCGATGGCGCATTCCTGGAATCTGGCGGTGCTGCGCCATCTGCGCGCGTATCCGCAAAAGCTGATCGGCGGCGCGCTGGTGGCGCTGCAGGACGTTCCGGCAGCGATTCGAGAAATGGAATGGGCGCACACCGAGGGTTTTCGCGCCGTCATTCTCGACAAGGTGTTTCCGGTGCACGAACATTGCTATTCGGAGCCATACGGAAGTCACCGCGAGTTGTGGCCTTTTTTTGCGCGTGCCGAAGCGCTGGCAATGCCGCTTTTCCTGCACAACATTCAGCACGGCCATCGCATGACCAACCTGATGAACTACCAGTTCAACGGTCTTGATGTGATGGCGCCGCAGGAGGGGCAAATGAGCCTGGTATCGCTGTTTACGAGCGGATTGCTTGACGACTTTTCCGGGCTGCGGTTCGTATTTACCGAGGCCGGCGTCAGCTTTATCAAACCGCTGGTGCAGCACCTCGACGCGGTTTTTCATGACAAGGTCGTTGACTATGAATCGGAGGACGCGGCGCCGCGCTTTAACTACCGCAAGCTGACCGGCGGCAAGCGCATCGTTTCTGAGGCGGATTACAAACCTAAAAACAAGTTCGCGCCAGGCCATTACTTCAGGACCAATCTGTTTTTCACAATCGAAACCGAAGAGCCGGAACTGGCCGAAGCGGTGCGCTTGTTCGGAGCGACGCAGTTCCTGTTCGCAACGGATTACCCGCACGACGATCCGGGCGGGCGCATGAAGTACAAGGACGTTGATCTGCTCCGCGCGAATACTGCGATCACGGACGCGGACAAGGATCTGATCTGGCATCGCAACGCCGAGCGGTTGCTCGGCCTCGCGCGGAATTGACGGCGATTCAGGCGGGGATGTCGGGCGTCAACTGGCGTTCGAGATGGCGGATCTGGTCTTTCAGCAGCAATTTTCGTTTCTTCAGCCGCTGCAACTGCAACTGATCCTGCCCCGGCGCATGGGCGAGGCGCGCGATGATGTCATCAAGATCTCGATGCTCGAGATTGAGTTCATTGAGACGGCGCCTGATTGATTCGATGTCCGGCATCATGGCCAGGCTGCCCTGCGCGCATTATGGAGCCCAAAAGTATAGCTCTAATCGACGGCGCCGTAACGTCCCTCGTTGCTCAGCGGCTGATGGCGGCGCTTTTGCTGCAGGGCTTGCGCTAGAATATCCGGCGAAAATAACAGGTTGCGAATGGAGGAGCGATGGGGTTTACGATCAACGTCAATGGCCGCGCACGGAGCGCGGAGGCCGCAGGCGACACGCCGTTGCTCTACGTGTTGCGCAATGATTTCGGACTGAATGGCGCGAAATACGGTTGCGGCGTCGGCCAGTGCGGGGCCTGCACTGTGATGATCGACGGCAAGGCGACGCGCTCCTGCGTGACGGCGCTGTCGTCCATGAACGCCAAAAAGGTCATGACTCTGGAGTCGCTGTCCGATGGCGGGAAAATGCATCCGCTGCAGCAGGCGTTTATCGAAGAGCAGGCGGCGCAATGCGGTTATTGCGCCAATGGCATGATTATGACGGCCAAGGCGTTGCTGGATCGCACGCCGCGGCCGACCGAGGCGCAAATCCGCAAGGCGCTGGCGGCCAATTTCTGTCGTTGCGGCACGCACAACCGGATTGTGCGGGCCGTGCAGCGCGCCGCGAATCAAATGGTCGGCGGAACCCGGACCGCGGCCGTCGTCGAAGGCGTGAGGGCATGAGCGCGGTCGAAGGAGTAAAGATGGATCGTCGCGGTTTTTTGATACGCAGCGGCGGCATCGTTGTCGGGTTCAGCCTGCTACCTGCGGTAATGGCGCAGTCGCAGCCGGCGGCACTGCCTGGGAGCCTGCAAAGCAACCGCATGCTCGATGGCTGGCTGCGCATCAATGCCGACGGTACGGTGACGGTGTTTACCGGCAAGGTTGAACTGGGGCAGGGTATCCTGACCGCGCTCGCGCAGATTGCCGCAGACGAACTCGACGTCAATTACGGGCGTATCACGATGGTGTCAGCGGATACCTCGCGCAGCCCCAACGAGGGCATGACCGCCGGCAGCCAGTCGGTCGAGCAAAGCGGCACCGCGCTGCATTATGCCGCGGCAGAGGCGCGCGATATTCTGCTGCAGACGGCGTCGAGCCGGCTGGGCGTGGCGGCGGAGCAACTGTCGGTCAGCGACGGCACCATCAGCGGCGGCGGCGCCAAAACGACCTATTGGGAACTTGCCCAGGACACCGATCTCCGCCGCGAAGCGTCCGGACGCGTGAAACCCAAACCGCCGGCGCGGCGGAATGTAATCGGCAAAGCGATCGCGCGTCGCGATATTCCGAAAAAGGTGCGCGGCGAGCCGGCATACGTGCAGGACTTGCGCCTGCCGGAGATGGTATTCGGTCGCGTGGTGCGGCCGCCGTCGCGCCGAGCCACGCTCGAAATCATTGACGAGGCGGCGGTAAGCGCCATGCCGGGCGTGGTTGCGCTGGTGCGTGACGGCAATTTTCTCGCCGTTGCGGCCGAGCGTGAAGAGCAGGCGATCAAGGCGGCGGAAAAAATCCGCGCGCTGGCCAAATGGCGCGAGGTGGCTGACCTGCCGCCAAACGGCAGCGCGCTGTATGAACAGCTGCAAAAACTGCCTTCGAAAGATTCGGTGATCAGTGCCAAGGCTGGGGTTTCCGTCAGTGCCGGGGCAACTTCGATCGAAGCGGTCTATACGCGGCCCTATCAATGTCACGCCTCGATCGGGCCGTCCTGCGCCATCGCGCAATTCAAGGAGGGCAAACTCACCGTTTGGACGCATAGCCAGGGTGTGTTTCCACTGCGTGAACACCTTGCCAAACTGACCGGCATTGCACAATCCGAGATTGTCGCCGTGCATGTCGATGGTTCCGGTTGCTACGGCCACAATGGCGCCGACGATGTCGCCGGTGATGCCGCGCTGCTGGCCCGGGCGACCGGCGGACGTCCGGTCAAATTGCAGTGGATGCGTGAAGACGAGTTCGGCTGGGAACCCTACGGCTCGCCGATGGTGATCAAGATGGCGGGCCGGCTCGATGCCGGCCGCATCGTCGATTGGCGGCACGATATCTGGAGTCACCCGCACAGCACACGGCCCGGCGGTGCGGGCACCAATCTGCTGGCTGGCGCCGATCTGGCGAAACCGCAGTATCTCGGCTACCCTGTAAACTCGCCGCAACCAAGCGGGGCAGCCGATCGCAATGCGGTGCCGCTGTATGATTTTCCGAATCAGCAGGTCGTCCTGCATTATCTGCCGGAAATGCCGCTGCGCACCTCCGCGCTGCGTACGCTGGGCGCCTATGCCAATGTGTTTGCGCTTGAATCCTTTATGGACGAGTTGGCGGTCGCCGCCGCGGTTGATCCGGTCGAGTTTCGTTTGCGTCACATGAAGGACGCGCGCGCGCGCGCCGTCATCGAGGCGGCCGTGCAACGGGCCGACTGGCGGCCCGGTGCCAAAGGCGATGGCGCCCGGGGACGCGGCTTCGCTTTTGCAAAATACAAAAACCTCGCGGCCTATGTTGCTGTCGTCGCCGATATCGAGATTGACCGGCGCAGCGGCGAACTGTCGGTAAAGCGGGTTGTAGCGGTGGTGGATGCGGGGCTGATCATCAATCCGGATGGCGTTAAAAACCAGATCGAGGGCGGCGTCATCCAATCGACCAGTTGGACGCTCAAGGAGTCTCTGCGCTACGACCGGCAGAAGGTGCTGACGCGCAGCTGGTCGGAGTATCCGATACTGACGTTTCCGGAAGTGCCAGCCGTCGATATCGTGTTGCTCGACCGGCCCGACGAGAAATCGCTGGGCACCGGGGAAGGCTCGCAGGGGCCGACCGTGGCAGCCATTGCGAATGCAGTTGCCCATGCGACGGGGCGCCGCGCGCGCGATTTGCCGTTCACTCCGGAAAAGCTGAAGCTGCTTCTCGCTTGACACCGGCGCGCGCCGCAACCTGCTGTGATTCGCCGGCCTGAAAAAATTACGGCAACACCGGGGGAGGAGGGGAGCCCGGAGTTGCCGCCGCTGCCGCAAAGGACAGCGCCTGGGGTCTTACGCGTTCGTCTACACTTGCGAGGCGAGCGCGTAGATTCTGTTCATGAATGAATCGATATCGATCGTCGACAGGTCGTCCGGTAAGTCGGGGCTCAAAGTGTTCTGCGCAGGCGTGTGCAGGGTGTGCAATGTGGCCCGACTGCAGACCGTGTTCATTACATCGGCGCCATCGGTGCCGTTCTTGAGCCTGCTTGCGGGCCTGATCAGGTCCGCCGTGCCCGCCCTTGCCTGCCGGTAATCATCGAGGTAAATCAGCATTTCAAGCTCCCTGCATTGGTCCGGCTGCGTCACCGTCTGCAGGGATATCCGCAATTTGCAGGCCAGCCGATGTCCGGGCTCGGTCACGTTTTAAATTAAGGGAATAACATGATGTTTATTAAAAGAATAAATGTTTTGAGCGCACTTGGTGCTGGTGCTTCTGCAGTCGCGCCGGACCGCAAACACTGCCGATTTCAAGACAGGGCGCCGACTCTGGCTACAGTCGGCGTGCTTGCGGCCGTGTTCGACTGGAGCCGGCCGTGAGCGGGCCGGTCGAGCCGGTGGTCTACGCAAACGTGGCTGATGCGGCGCGCTGCCTGGCCGGCGTTGCACATCGCACGCCGGTTTTGACCTCGACAACGGTCGACGCACGCTGTGGCGCCCGCGTGTTTTTCAAGTGCGAGAATTTTCAGCGCGTGGGCGCATTCAAGTTCCGCGGCGCGTATAACGCGTTGTCAAGGCTGGATGCCGGACAGCGGCGTGCCGGCGTGGTCGCGTTTTCATCCGGTAATCATGCGCAGGCGGTGGCGCTGGCGGGGCGCCTGCTCGGCATCGGCGCCACCATCGTCATGCCGTCGAGTGCGCCGGCAGTGAAGCTGGAAGCGACCCGCGGCTATGGCGCGACGGTGGTGACCTACGATCCGCGTACGGAAAATCGCGAACAGATCGCGCGCGATCTTGCCAACCGGCAAGGGCTGACGGTGATCCCGCCGTTTGACCATCCGGATATCGTTGCCGGGCAGGGCACGGCTGCGCAGGAACTGATCGAGGACGCCGGTCCGCTCGATTACCTGCTGGTTCCTTGCGGCGGCGGCGGACTGATCTCAGGCTGCGCGATTGCCGCCAATCATCTGTCGCCGGGCGTCAAGGTGATCGGCGTCGAGCCGGCGGCGGGCGACGATGTCACCCGCTCGTTTGCCAGCGGCACATTGCAGTCCGTGCACAATCCCGACACCATCGCCGACGGCGCGCGCACGGCATCGGCGGGCGCGGTGACTTTTCCATTGATCCTGCACCACGTTCACGCAATGACCACGGTGACGGACGAGGAATTGCTGCGGGCGATGTTTTTTGTGTGGGAGCGCATGAAAATTCTCGTCGAACCGACCGGTGCGCTTGGTATCGCGGCGCTGCTCGAGGGCAAAATCGACGCGCGCGGAAAACGCATCGGCATCATCGTCAGCGGCGGTAACGTTGATTTGAGGGCGGTGGCGGCTTATTTGTAAGGTGGGGGAGTAAGGCGCGAAAACCGGCTTTTCGCGCATCGCCACCGGGGCGCGGCACAGGGCAAGCCTGTTAGAATCGCGCCTTTGCAAAATTTGCTCGGATTCTCGAAATGATTCTGTACGCCTCGGCCATATTTCTTGGCGCCTTTCTGCTGTTTCTGGTTCAACCCATTATCGCCAAGCAGATCCTGCCGTGGTTCGGCGGCTCCGCCGCGGTGTGGGCGACCTGCATGGTGTTCTTTCAGCTCGCTTTGCTGGCCGGCTATGCCTACGCCGATTTCACCACCAGGCATTTGACGCCGAGACGGCAAGTCGCATTGCATGTTGCGTTGTTGGTCATCAGCCTGCTGGTACTGCCGATCACGCCCGATGTGTCGTGGAAACCGGGAGGCGAAGAAAATCCGAGTTGGCGCATTCTGGGGCTGCTGACGTTTACGATCGGGCTGCCGTATTTTATTTTGTCCACCACCAGCCCGCTGCTGCAGTCGTGGTTTGCGCGGCGCTTTCATCACGCGATTCCGTATCGACTGTTCGCGCTGTCGAATCTGGCTTCACTGCTTGCCTTGCTGGCCTACCCGGTTCTGATCGAGCCCTGGGTGACGACCGTCATTCAGTCATGGGCATGGTCGGCCGGTTATGCACTGTTCGTCTGCCTTTGCGCTTATGCCGCGATCTCCAGTGCGCGCAGTGCAGACAACGACCTGGCGCCGGCCGACGCCGAGGCCGCGGTCGAAGCGCCCCCGGCGCTGGCCCGTCAGTTGATCTGGTTGACGCTGGCGGCGATGGCGACCTTTCTGTTGCTGGCGGTGACCACGCATATCACGCAAAACGTCGCCTCGCTGCCTTTCCTGTGGATACTGCCGTTGTCGTTGTATCTGGCGACGTTCATTCTTTGTTTCGATCATTCGCGCTGGTACCGCCGCGAAGTGTTTCTGGTTCTGGTTGCGATCATGCTGCCGCTGATGGCGTGGTATTCGGATTCGCTCAAGCTGAAGCTGGTGATTCCGATGTATCTCTTCGGCTTGTTCGTTTGTTGCATGTTCTGTCACGGCGAACTTTCGCAGTTGAAGCCGGCGCCGCGGCACCTGACGCGCTACTACCTGATGATTTCGCTCGGCGGCGCGGTGGGGGGGCTGCTGGTCGGCTTCGGCGCGCCGTACCTGCTCAACGGTTATTTCGAACTCGGCATCGGACTCGGCGCCTGCGCCTTGCTGCTGTTCGGGCGCACCTGGCGCATGGCGTGGTGGGCGATGCTGGCCGCAGTGGCGGTGTTCGTTGCCACCGCTTACGGCGCCGGCGAGGCGATCAAAAATCAGATTGCCAACTCGCGCGTCATGATGCGCAATTTTTACAGCGTGATTAAAACGCGCCAGACCGAGGAGCCGACGCCGTTTCGTTCGCTGGTTCACGGCGGCATCATGCATGGCGGCGAGTTGATGGATCCACAGTACCGCCTGCGGCCGAGCAGCTATTTCGGCATCAACAGCGGCTACGGACGGATGTTCTCCAGCCTGCCGGATACGCCGCGCAAGGTCGGCGTGATTGGTCTCGGCGCCGGTTCGGTGATCGCCTATGCGCGCAAGGGCGACACCTTCCGTTTTTACGAGATCAACCCGCAGGTGGTCGAGGTCGCGCACAGCGAATTCACCTTCATGAAGGATACGCCGGCGACGATCGAGGTCGTGCTCGGCGACGGCCGGCTCAGCCTCGAGCGCGAGGCCAGCCAGCAGTTCGACGTGCTGGCAATGGATGCATTTTCCGGCGACTCGATTCCGATGCATCTGTTGACCCGCGAGGCAATGCAGATTTATCTGCGCCATCTCAAGCCCGGCGGCGTGCTGCTGTTTCAGGCCACCAACCGTTTTCTCAACATCGCGCCCATCGTCGCCAGCCTCGCCAACGAATTCGGGCTGTCGGCCGTGCTGGTCAGCGATACTTCCGATGCCGAGGACGGTCCCGATTACTGGACCTCCAATACCGATCAGGTAATCGTGACATCGAATCGCGCGCTGCTCGATTCCGAAAAAATCCGCAGTGTGGCGACTGAAATCAGAATCCCGGCCGGATTTCGCGTCTGGACCGATGATTTCAACAACCTGTTGCGGGTCTTGAAGTAGCGTATTGCGCCGGCGCGATGCATTCGCGCGGTGTGGTTGGGTCGGGCGGCATGTCGAAAAATGCGCAAGAGGAATATTTCAGAAGCATGGCATCGTATTGACAGTAGCGGCATCATTTTCTAGCATCGGGCACGGGCTGCGGGTGCGCTGCGACTGCGGGCGATCCGATGGTCGTCAAGACGCTGCTATGCCGGCGACGTGCCCTGCAGACGCCGAAATTGAGCACTTAACAACTGATGAGTCGTATTGTTTTTGGAAATCCGATTAAACACCGACCGGCGCAGCAGGTGACGGCCTTGTTTTGCTGGCGGAATACTGCCTGCCCTCAGGATGGCGCCGACGCGTGAGTGCAACCCGTATCCGGCTCGCGGTGATTTCCGAAGGTACCAGCTCCTGGCCGCTTTATGTCGCGGCCGCGCGCGGGTTGTTTTCGCGCGCCGGCATTGACGTCGAAATGACGGTCACGGGTTCCTCGGTCAAACAACTCGAACAATTGATCGCTGGCGGTTATGACATCGGTTTTCAGCAGTCCGATCATGTGGTGCGCGCAGTCGAAAGCGGTGCCGATCTGTTTGCCTTCATGGCCTTCGCGCACGCGCCTGAGCTGTCGCTTATGGTGGCGCCCTCAGTGCGGACGCTGGCGGATCTGCGCGGCCAAATCATCGTTGTCGATGGCGCGCGAACCGGTTACGCCCTGCTGTTGCGCAAATTGCTGAATCAAAACGGGCTCGCCGACGCCGACTACCGCATGCAGGAATTCGGCGGATCGCAGGAGCGCTTCGAGGCCATGCTCGCCGGACGCGGGGTGGCCACTCTGCTCAATCCACCGTTCGACCAGCGGTTGCTGGAGAAAGGCTTTTGCAGCCTGGGCGGCACGCGTGACTTTTTTCCGGATTACCCGGGGCCGATCGGCGCGACCAGCCGGCGCTGGGTCGCGCAAAACGGCGGCGCACTGGAAGCTTTTGCCGGCGCGATGCGTGAAGCGTGCAACTGGCTCAAGGACAGGTCCAACAAGGCCGACGCCATCGGGGTGTTGCCGGCGCGCCTTGATATGGACGAACGGCTGGCGGCAAAGGCCTTCGATGAATATGCAGAGCATCCGCTGCCCTGCATCACCGCGCAGGGCATGCGCGAGGTGATCGAAGTGGTGTGGGACGCCGAACGCTATCCCGGTGCGCGAGCCGCGCCGGAGAAATATCTCGATCTGTCCTACCTGCGACGCGCGCTGGCCGAATAAACCGCGTGCCGGATACCGGGCAAACACAATGAGCGCCGGCGAACGCGCCGGCAACCACAACGACGGGAGAGGCAATGCCTGACGCACTTGTGCAATCGGCCATCCATCATTGGGCGCCGCGCTTTGTTTCAAACGGCGTGCCGCTCACCGATTTCGAGGAGGTGACCGCGCGGCTTGAACGCTGGGATGAATGGTGCGCGGCGTGGTCCGCCCGCGCCGCGTTGCACGAAGGCATCGGCCGCAGCGCACTGGCCGACGGCTTCAATCTGTCGGCGGCCCAACATCTCACCACGGCCGCGGTGTGTTACCACTTCGCGAAATTCGTGTTTGTCACCGACGTCGCGCAAATGCGCGCGGCGCACATGAAGGCGGTCGAATGCCGCAGACTCGCGCTGCCTCACCTGCGGCCGGCCGGTGAGTACCTGCGCATTCCCTTCGAGGGCAACAGTTTCGCCGCGATCCTGCGCCGGCCGCCGGGCGTTGCGCTCGCGCCGGTGGTGGTGATGTGCATGGGGCTCGACTCGGCGAAAGAGGAGATGGACAGCTACGAATCACTGTTTCTCGCCCGCGGCATGGCGACGCTGACGTTTGACGGTCCGGGGCAGGGCGAGTCGGAATACGAGATTCCGATCCGCGGCGATTATGAGACGGCGGTGAAGGCGGTGGTCGACTGGATCGGGCAGCGCGGCGATCTCGATGCGGCCAGAGTCGGACTGTGGGGCGTCAGTCTTGGCGGCTACTATGCGCCGCGCGCGGCCGCGTTTGAATCGCGCGTCAAGGCCTGCATTGCGCTGTCGGGGCCTTACGACTGGGCGGAGGTGTGGCCGAAATTGCCGGAGCTGACGCGCGAAACCTTTCGGGTGCGCGCGCATGCGGGCACGGTGGACGATGCCCTGCGCATCGGCAGGACGCTGTCGCTCAAAGGCGTTGCCGGCAATATCCGCTGTCCGCTGTATCTGGTTGCCGGAACGCTCGATCGCATCGTGCCATGGCAGGATGCGGAACGCCTGGCGCGCGAGGCAAAAGGACCGGTCGAACTGGTGGTGATCGACGATGGCAACCATGTGGCCAATAACCGCGTTTATAAATATCGCACGCAGTCGGCCGACTGGATGGCGCGTCAACTCGGCCTGCCGCGCGTCTGATCAACGAAGGGGAAAGCTCATGCTGAATCGCATAAAGATGATGGCGGGCGCTTTGCTGTGCGCAGCGTTTTTCCCGGCGGCGGCGGGCGCTGCCGATGGAGTCGCCCCGTTTCCGCAGAAACCGGTTCGCATGGTAGTTCCGTTTCCGACCGGGTTTGCGAGCGATTTTCTGGCGCGCACGGTCAGCCAGAAATTATCCGAGCTATACGGCCGGCAGATTATCGTCGATAACCGGCCGGGCGGCGGCGGCGTGATCGGCTCGGTGCTGGTGGCGCGCGCGGCACCGGATGGTTACACGCTGGCAACCGTCGGCGTGCCGCATCTGGTCAATCCGCTGATCGCGGAGGAGCCGCAATATCGTCCGCTCGAGGATTTCACGCCAATCGCCGAACTGGCCTCGCTGCCGAATTTTGTGCTCGCCGGCCCCGGTGTCAATTCCCTGCAGGATTTGATCGCGCAGGCCCGGCAGCGACCGGGCCAGCTTAACTTTGCCTCCGGCGGTATCGGCAGCCAGTCGCACATCGCGGGCGAATTGTTCAAGCTGGCGGCGGGTATCAATACCGTGCATGTGCCGTTTCGCTCGCTCGGCGATGCGGTGACCGAAATGGTTTCGCAGCGCGTCCAGTACTACGTGATTCCCATTACGGCCGGCATGCCGCTGCTGAAAGAGGGGCGGCTGAAAGCGCTGGCGGTGACCGTGGACAAGCGGATCGAGCAAATGCCCGAGGTGCCCACCATGGCGGAGGCCGGGCTGCCCGGATTCCGCATCGACGGCTGGTTCGGCGTGGTCGGCCCAGCCGCCATGCCGCGGGCACTGGTCAACCGGTTGAACGCGGACATTGTCGCCGTCCTCAGGCAGCCTGATACCCGCGAGCGTTTCCAGCGTCAGGGCGCCGAACCGGTGTATACGACGCCGGCCGCGTTTGAGAAAATGATGAAAGAAGAATTCGCGCGCTACCGCGATGTCGTCAAGGCCGCCGGCATCAAAGCCCAATAGCCGTTTAACCGCCCGCAACCGATGGAAAATCGCATGAAGATACTGATCACCGCCGCATTGTGTTTGGTCGCGCCCGGAATTGCGCTGGCCCAGACCAAATATCCCGATAAGCCGATTCGCATGATCGTGCCGTTTTCGCCGGGGTCGGCGAGCGATTTTCTGGCGCGCACGCTCGGCCAGAAGCTCAACGAACTGTATGCGCAGCAAATCGTGATTGACAATCGCGCCGGCGCCGGCGGCGTCATCGGCAGCACGCTGTTGGTCAAGGCGGCGCCGGACGGCTATACGGTGGGCATGATCGGGCAGCCGCATTTGATCAATGCCATTTTGCAAAAAGATGCGCCGTATCGCGCGCTCGAGGATATCGCCCCGGTCGCCCAGGTTGCCGCGCTGCCCAATGTGCTGGTGGTCGCGCCCACGCTGCCGGTCAAGACCACCGCCGACCTCATCGCACTGGCCAAAGCCAGGCCCGGAGAACTGAACTTCGGTTCGCTCGGCATCGGTGCGTCTTCGCATATCGCCGGCGAGGCATTCAAGGCCGCCGCCGGCATCAATATCGCGCATGTGCCGTTCAAAAACGTCGGCGATATTTTCACCGAGATGGTGGCCGGCCGTGTGCATCTTTACATGTTTCCCCTGCCCGCAGCGATGCCGATGCTGAAGGACGGCAAACTGCACGTACTGGCGGTGGGCACGCTGCAAAAAGTGCCGGCATTGCCGGGTGTGCCGACCATCGCCGAATCGGGTTTGCCGGGCTTTCAAAGCCAGAGCTGGTTTGGCGTGGTGGGGCCGGCAAAACTGCCGCGCGCGATGGTCATGCAGCTGCAGAAGGATATTGTAGGCATCCTCCAGCAGAGCGATACCAAAGAGCGCTTTCTGCGTCAGGGCGCCGATGCGGTGGTCACCACCCCCGAGGAATTCCAGAAAATGATGCAGGCCGAATTCGCGAAGTTTCAAAAGCTGGTCAGGGAAGCAGGAATTTCGACTCTGTAATCCATTCACGAGGGCAGGTCATGAATTGCAAATCTACGATTTTTGCGACTGCCGCGCTGCTGCTGGCAGCGGTGCCGGTGTCGGCTGAAGATAAATTTCCGTCCAAGCCGATCCGCATGCTGGTGCCGTTTTCAGCCGGCAGCGCAACCGATTTTTTCGCCCGCACGGTCGGCCAGAAGCTGTCGGAGAACTGGGGCCAGCAGGTAGTGGTGGATAACCGGCCCAGCGCCGGCGGCGTGATCGCGTCGGAACTGTTGCTGAGCGGAGTGCCCGACGGCTATTCGCTGATGATGGTGTCGATCGGTCATGCCGTGAACGCTTCGCTTTATTCGAAGCTGCCCTACGATACGGTCAAGGATTTCGCCGGCGTCACGCTGGTGGCTGATGTGCCCAACGTGCTGGTGGCGACGCCGGCGCTCGGCCTCAAGTCGGTCAGGGATCTGGTCGAGCTCGCCAAATCGAAACCGGGACAGCTCAACTACGGTTCCGCCGGCGTCGGCAGCGGCACGCACATGAACGGCGAGCAGTTCAAACTCGCCACCGGCATCAATGTCGTGCACGTGCCGTTCAAGGGAACGCCCGAAGCGATTACGAATACGATTTCGGGCAGCGTGCAGTATTTCTTCGCGCCGATCACCGCGGCGGTGCCGCTGGTCAAGGGTGGCAAGGTGACGGCGCTGGCGGTGACCACGCGCAACCGTTCGCCGGTGCTGCCGGATCTGCCGGGGGCGGCCGAGGTCGGCATCGCCGGCTTCGACTTCAATCTGTGGACCGGACTGGTCGGACCGGCGCGCATGCCGAAAGCGATCAAGGACAAGGTTTCCGCGGAGGTTGCGCGCATCCTTTCCCAGCAGGAGATGAAGGACCGCATGTTGGTGCAGGGCGCAACGCCGCACAGCATGTCGCCGGCGGAATTCGATGCGTTCATCAGGAGCGAAGTCGAGCGACTGGCGAAGGTGGTCAAGGCATCGGGCGCGCGCGCCGATTAGGTGCGTGGACGCAAAATTGCAAAAAAAAGACCAGGCGCATCCACAGGGGGAATCAATCATGGCTGAGCACGACGGCAAGGGCATGAAGCGGCGCGAATTCATCAAGGTCGCCGCAGCGGCGGGCGGATTTGCCGCGGCTGCGCCGGAGTTGATCGTGCCGGCGTGGGCCAACCGCCATCCGCATCCGCGGCCGACCAGCCTCAAGTATCTCGATCGCAACATGTATCGCAGGAACTCGGATTGCATTTCGATCTTCGACCCTGGCGGCGAGCGCGAAGCCAAGATGCAGATGATGGCAATCGGGGCGCGGCGCTTCATGTTCATGCGCGGCGACGTCATCGATATCACCGATCCGGTGCGGCCGAAAATGTTCAATTCGAGGGCCTTTGTCGGCAACCAGCTCAATCTCGCCTACAACCGCAAGCTCGGCAAATGGATTTTGATGACGGGCGCGGGCATTGCGGGCACCTTCTCGACGCCGAAGGCGCCGCGCGGCAAATACGACGATCCGTCGATGATCCAGCAGAACATCAACCAGAAGGGATTGCGCGGCGTGCGTTTTTACGATGCCAGCGATCCGGCCAAGCTCGTGCTGATTTCCGAGTGGAGCTGCGATCAGGGCGATCCCAAGCGCGAAGTGCAAACCGGCTCCGGCACTCACCGCAGTTTCTATGACGGCGGCCAGTACGCCTACCTCGATACCGCGCCCGACAACAGCTTCATCCGCATGGAAAGTTCGGTGCGTTATTACTGCAACTGTCTGCAGATCATCGACGTTTCCAATCCGGCAAGCCCGAAGTTTGTCACCAACTGGTGGATCCCGGGGCAGCGCGAAGGCGAGGAAGAGGCGTACAAGAAATGGCGTGAATACGGCGACAAGGAATCGTGGACCACGCTGCACGGCCCGATGTACGTGCCGACCAAGGTTGAGGATGGCGGCAAAATCGGCTACAGCGCATGGGGCGCTTTCGGCATGCTGATTCACGATCTGTCGGATATCCGCAATCCGAAACTGATCGGCCAGTTTCATCCGCAGATGGAGAAGGGTTCATTGCCGTTTCATACCATCGATGTATCGCGGCTCAACCGCGGTTTCGTCATCACCAATCCCGAGGTGCTCAACCCGGATTGCAACGAGCCGCTGCAGCCGCTGTGGGTACTCGACATCAAGGATCTCACCAAACCGCGGCCGCTCGCGCAGTTGCCGACACCGGTGCCGCCGGCCGACGCGCCGTATCGCACCTTCTGCGACAAGCGCGGCCGCTTTGGCTCGCACAATCCGCCGCACCAGAAAGCGCCGGGCAAGGCGCATGCGAATTTCACGGTTTATGCGTATTTCAACGCGGGTATCCAGTTCTACGACATCACCAATCCGGCGAAGCCGCGCAACAGCGGCTATTTCATTCCGCCGCAGCCGGGCGACCTCGACGACTATCTGAGTTATCCGCGCGATACCGGCGCAGTGTTCGTCGAATGGGACCGCAATCTGATGTGGGCCGGGACCGGCACCGGTCTGTATTGCGTGACCTCGCCGCTGCTTGGCAAACCGGTGCTCGAACCGATGCCGGTCAAGGAATGGAATCTGCCGGGACTTAACGCCGGTCATGCCTGACCGGCAACAGGATTTATCAGGAGAAAAGCATGGCCAGCAAACGCAAGCGCGTCGAACCGAAAATCGTCAAGGGTGCGGCTATCGACCGCAATAAGCGCGTCAGCAGCGCGCCCGACGGTCTTTATGATCCGGCTAATCCCGGCCACCGCTGGGAGCGCCCCTTGCAGGCGCCGGGCCGCATGCAGGTGGATTTCGAGGAGCGCGTCGATTTTCGCCGGTTGCACGAGTACCGGCTGGCGCGTACCAAGAACGCGCTGGCCAAATCCAAACTCGGTGCGATCCTGGTGTTCGACCAGATCAACATGCGCTACATCTCGAGCACTGTGATCGGCGAGTGGGCGCGCGACAAACTGACGCGCTGGTGTCTGCTCACCGGCAACGGCGAGCCGTACGTCTGGGACTTTGGTTCCGCTGCGCGCCATCACAAGCTCTATGCGCCGTGGCTGCCGAAGAATCACGCGCTGGCCGGCAACGTCGGTCTGCGCGGCGCGATCAATCCGCGCGTCGGTTTGTTCGAGGAGGCGGCGCAGGAGATCAAGGACATTCTGGTCGCCGAAGGTGTGGCCGACATGCCGCTTGGCATCGATGTGGTTGAGCCGCCGTTCCTGTTCGCATTGCAAAAACTCGGTATCAAGGTGATGGACGGCCAGCAGGTCATGCTGGAAGCGCGCGAGATCAAGAACTACGACGAAATCACGCTGCTCAACATGGCCGCGGCCATGGGAGACGGCGTTTATCAGGATATTTTCGAGGCGCTTAAACCCGGCGTGCGCGAAAACGAAATCGTCGCCATGGCAACCAAGCGTTTTTACGAAATGGGTTCGGATTGCGTCGAGGCCGTCAACGCGATTGCCGGCGAACGTTGCAGCCCGCATCCGCACAACTTCACCGATCGCCTGATCCGTCCGGGGGATCAGGCCTATTTCGATCTCATCCAGTCGTACATGGGTTACAAAACCTGCTATTACCGGACCTTTACCGTCGGCAGCGCGACCAAGGCCCAGCACGATGCCTACAAGAAGGCGCGCCACTGGATGGACAGCGCGATCGCGATGCTGCGCCCCGGTGTCAGCACCGATCAGGTCGCGCGCATGTTCCCCAAATCAACCGAAATCGGTTTCGAAACCGAAATGTCGGCGTTCGGCCTCAATTTCTGCCATGGTCTCGGGCTGGGGTTGCACGAGCGGCCGCTGATCTCGCGCCTCAATTCGCTGAAGGATCCCTACGAATTGAAGGCGGGCATGGTATTCGCGGTCGAAACCTTTTGTCCGGCCAAGGATGGCGTATCAGCGGCCCGCATCGAGGAAGAAGTCGTTCTTACTCCCCAGGGCGCCAAGATCATCACGCTGTTTCCGGCGCAGGAATTGCCGATCGCGAATAAGTATTAGCATACGCAGCTGCGAATGACGTGAATGGCGGGGCTGGATGCGCCAGCCCCGCGCGGTTTTGTTTGCGTCCAACGCTTTACGGAGAACCAATGGCCATATCGTCAAAAGCAAAAAAAGCATCGCCGGAACCGGACATCGGGCGCGAAACGCGGCTCGAACTCTACCGGCTGCAACTGGAACTGCGTTATTGCGAGAAGCGCGCTTACGACCTGTTCCTGCAGAACCTGATCAAGGGCACCAGTCACCTGTCGCTGGGGCAGGAGGCGATCGCCGCCGCCTTTGGCGTGGCGATGCGTCCCGATGACTGGACGTTTTGCACCTACCGCGGCCATGCGCACACGCTGGCGCGCGGCGCCTCGATGGAAGGCGTGTTGGGCGAGCTGATGGGCCGCCAATGCGGCCTCTTGGGCGGCAAGGGCGGCTCGATGCATCTGACCGATGTCGCCAAGGGCGCGATGGGTTCGTACGCGATCATTGGCGCGCATCTGCCGATCGCTGCCGGCGCGGCGTGGTCGGCGCAGTATCGCGGCACCAAGCAGGTTGCGGTGTGCTTCTTCGGTGATGGCACGACGAACATTGGTGCGTTCCACGAAGCGCTGAATTTCTCGGTGGTGTGGAAGCTGCCGGTGGTGTTCGTGTGCGAAAACAATCTCTATATGGAATACACGCCGATCAGTGCGGTGACGGCAGTTCCGCGTCCGGCCGCCGATCGTGCCGCTGCTTATGGATTGCCGGCGATCGACGTTGACGGCAACGATGCCGATGAAATGTATCTGACGGCGATGGCGGCGATCGAAAAAGCGCGCGACGGCGGCGGGCCTTCGCTGATCGAGGCGCGCACCTACCGTCACAGCGGCCACTCGCGCGCCGACCCGGCGAAATACCGGCCGGAGGGCGAACTGGAGCAATGGCTCAAACGTGATCCGGTGGTGACTTACCGCGAGCGCCTGCTCAAACTCGGCTTCAACGATCCGACGTTGAAGGACATCGAAACCGAAGTGCATCGCAAGGTCGATGCGGCGACGGCGACGGCAAAAGCCTCGGCGCTGCCGTTGATCGCCGATATTGAAAAGAACGTGTGGGCGGACGGGAGTGCAGCATGGCGGAACTGACCTATCGCGACGCAGTCGCAGCGGGTATCGCGCAGGAGATGGCGCGCGACGAAAGCGTGGTGTTTCTCGGTGAAGACGTCGCGGCGGCGGGCGGCGTGTTCAAGGCGACGGTCGGCCTGCTCGACAAATTCGGACCGCTGCGCGTGCGCGACTGCCCGATCTCGGAGCAGGCGATACTCGGCGCGGCGATGGGCGCGGCGATGACCGGTTTAAAACCGATTGCCGAAATCATGTTCTCGGATTTTCTCGCGGTGTGCTGGGACATCGTCGCCAATGAAATGGCGAAAATGCGTTACATGACGGACGGCCAGGTGACGATGCCGGTGGTGATTCGCACCGCCAATGGCTCCGGTTCGCGTTTCGGTGCGCAGCATTCGCAGGCGCTGGAAAACTGGGCAATGATGATCCCCGGTCTCAAGGTGGTCGCGCCGGCGTTTCCGGCCGACGTCAAAGGCCTGCTGGCGGCGGCGGTCCGCGATCCCAATCCGGTCTTGTTCTTCGAGCAGAAGTCGCTTTATCCGATGAAGGGCGAAGTGCCCGACGGCGAATACGTCGACGAGCTGGGCAAGGCCAAGGTGCTGCGCCACGGCAAGGATTGCACGATCGTTGCACTGGCTTCGATGGTGCATCGTTCGCTCGATGCGGCGGCGATACTTGAAAAAGAGCACGGCATTTCCGCCACCGTGGTCGATGTGCGTTCGCTGGTGCCGCTTGATACACAGACAATTCTTGGCGAGGTGGCGAAGACCGGCCGCTTGTTTACGGTCGAGGAAAACCCGCGGCTGTGCGGCTGGGGCGCCGAGATCGCATCAATCGTCGCCGACGAATGTTTCTGGAGCCTCGACGGGCCGATTCTGCGTATCACCACGCCGCATATCCCGCTACCGGCAGCCGATCTGCTCGAGGACAACACGATTCCGTCGATCGAGCGCATCGTGCGCGAAATCCGCGAAAAAATGGATTGAGGGCAGCGGGTGCCTCAAAAAAATAAAACTCTAACCGGCCCGATGCGGCGTGCCTTGTACGCAAAATTCGCCGCTGCAGTGTTGACGGCGTCTATCGCGGCGGCGGGGTTGCCGGCCATTGCGGGCGAGGCCGATCTCCTGTTGATCAACGGCAAGATCGTCACCGTCGATGATCAGTTCCGCATCGCGCAGGCAGTGGCGATTAAGGGTGTGCGTATCGTCGCGGTGGGCAGGACCGCCGATGTGCGCAGGGAAGCCGCGGCCGGAGCGAAAGTGATCGATCTCATGGGTCGCACGGTAATTCCCGGCCTGATCGACAATCACGCCCATTGGATCCGTGCTGCCGAGCACGACGAATTGCGCTTCGATGGCGTAACCACGCGCAAGCAGGCGGTCAAGCTGTTGACCGAGCGCTTGCGCGGCGCCAAGGCCGGTGTTTGGATCGCCACCCTCGGCGGCTGGTCGGAAGAGCAGTTCACCGATGACCCGCGCGGTTTCCCGCGCGATGAGCTCGACCGTCTGGCGCCGGACAACCCGGTGGTCATCCAGTCGGTCTATAACCACAGCTATCTGAATACTGCGGCGCTGAAGGCGGCGCAAATCGACGAAAACGCGCCCGATCCGCAGAACGGCAGGATTGAGAAGGATGCTTCAGGCAAATTGACCGGTGTCGTGCGCGGCGCCGGCGGTGTCGCCTTCGTGGCGGCGAAGATTCCGCTGCCCGAACACGACGAATGGCTGGCCAACACGCGCAAGCTCGTGAGCGAGTTGAATTCGATGGGCGTCACCGCCTGGCTCGACGCCGGCGGACGCGGCATGGGGGCGAAGCATTACGAACCATTCAAATATCTGGCCGAGCGCGGCGAACTGAATATTCGCGCGTTCTGGACTACTATCCAGCAACCGACCACGCCGGAGCAGGTGGACAAAGTATTGACGGTGATCGCCCGGCAAAAGCCTTTTCAGGGCAACGATTATTTCGACAATATCGGCTGGGGCGAATCCGGTTACTCGCGTCTGACCACGCAGTTGCTGCGTGTCGGCGGCAATACAAATCCGGAAGACCTGTTTCAGTTCCACCGCATCGTGCAGGCGCTGGCCGAAAAGGGGCTGTATTACAACACTCACGTCGAAATGACGCCGGTGATCGACGCCTTTCTCGACCAGTACGAGGACGTTTCGAAAAACGTGCCGTTCAAGGGATTTCGCTGGTCGTTTTCCCACCTCGATCAGGTCGATGAAGCGCAACTGGAGCGCATGAAGAAACTCGGCATGTCGGCGCTGATCCACAGCCGGCCGCTGATCCAGGGCGCGCTGATGCACAAGGTGCACGGCGACCGTGCCTGGGACATGCCGCCGTTCCGTCGCGTGCAGGACAGCGGCATCCGCTGGGGGCTCGGCTCCGACGCCACCGCGGTGACGACCTCCAACCCGTTTTACACGCTGGCGTTTGCCGTTACCGGCAAAATGATCGGGGGCCGCAAGGTCAACCGCCAAAGCATTACGCGCGAAGAAGCACTGATCGCGCACACCCGCAGCAATGCGGCGATCCTGTTTCAGGACAGCAATCTCGGTTCGATCCAAAACGGCAAATACGCCGATCTGCTGGTGCTCGACCGCGATTACCTGACCGTGCCGGCGGACCAGATCAAGGACATCAAGCCGGTGATGACCATGGTCGGTGGTCGCGTGGTCTACGAGAAGAAATGATGGCGGCCGCGATTATGCAAAACCAAGACAATTGCGCCATGCGCTGGTTCGCCGCCTTGCCGCTGCTGGCGCTTGCCGTGTTCTGCGTGCACCTGATGCCTGCGCATGCAGCGGAGGCTGATGTCATTTTTGAAAACGGCAAGGTGCTGACGGTCGATGACCGTTTTACGGTTACGCAGGCGGTGGCGGTGAAGGGCGATCGCGTGTTGGCAACCGGCAGCAATGCCGCGATCGCCAAACTCGCCGGCGCGCAGACGCGCCGGATCGACCTCAAGGGCAAGACGGTGATACCGGGCCTGATCGACAACCATGCTCACTTCATGCGCGCGGCCGAATACTGGGACCGCGAAGTGCGTCTCGATGGCGTGACCTCGCGCGCGAAGGCGCTCGAAATGATCGCGGCCAAGGCGAAAGCGTCGAAGCCGGGCGAATGGGTGCTGGTGCTGGGCGGCTGGGCAATCGAACAGTTCGAAGACGGCCGCCGGGGCTTTACCAAGGAAGAACTCGATCGCGCAGCACCGGACAACCCGGTCGTGCTGCAACTCATTTACTTCCGCATTTATGCGAACACGCCGGGATTGAAAGCACTCGGTATCGACGACAAGACGGCCAACATGCCAGGCGGCGTGATCGTGCGCGATGCGCAAGGACAGCCCACCGGCATACTCAACGGCGGCGGCGCGGTGCGCTGGACGCTGGCGCGCCTCGGCGAAGTACCGATGGCCAAGATGACCGACAACGCGAAACTCATGTATGCGGACCTCAACCGCATGGGCATGACGTCCTATATCGACATGGGCGGTCGTTCCTTCCATCCGAAATATTTCGAGCCCGTGCGCGCGCTTGCGCAAAATGGCGAGTTGACCATGCGCGTCTATTACCACTTGTGGCTGGAGCCGGAATCGCCGAAGGATGTGGACGGCGTGCTGACCACGATCAAGGGCATGAAGCCGTTCCAGGGAGACGACTGGTTCGACAATCTCGGCTATGGCGAAACGCTGTATTTCCCGCTGCATGACAATACGCTGGTCGAAAAGACCCAACCGTCGATTGAGGCAATGGTGCAATGGAAACGCATTGCGCAGGCGGTCGCCGACAAGAACATGACGCTCAACATCCATGCGCAGCTGCGCGGTTCGATCGAAAGCTTCCTTACGGCGATCGAAGAAGTCAACAAGACGCACCCGGTCAAGGGCCTCGGCTGGACGTTTTCGCATGTCGATCAACTTGAGCCGCAGGACATCGCGCGCTTGCGCGCGCTCGGCATGCGCGTGCAGTTGCACAGCCGGCCGACGATTCAGGGCGTGCTGTTCCACAATGTCTATGGCGACAAGGCCTACGACATGCCGCCGCTGAAAATGGTGCAGGACAGCGGCCTGCATTGGGGCCTCGGGTCGGATGCGACCGCGGTGACGCCGTCGAATCCGTTCTACACGCTGGGCTGGGCGGTTAGCGGGCGCATGATTGGCGGTTTCAAAGTCATCCGGCAGACGATCACGCGCGAAGAGGCGCTGATTGCGCATACGCGCTCGAATGCAGCCTTCGCCTTTCGCGAAGACCGTATCGGCTCGCTGCAAGCGGGCAAATATGCCGATCTGCTGGTGCTCGACCGCGATTACATGACGGTGCGGGCGGATCAGATCAAGGACATCAAGCCGTTGCTGACAATGGTCAACGGCAAGGTCGTGTACGAGGCGGCCAAACAGAAATAACAGGTCAGGAGAAGTCGATGGATGTCATCATGCCGCAGCTCGGCGAAACGGTTGCCGAGGGCGTTGTAACGAAGTGGTACAAGAAAGTCGGCGACAGGGTCAAAGCCGACGACACGCTGTTTGATGTCGAAACCGACAAGGTCAGCACCGAAATTCCGGCGCAGGCTGACGGCGTGATTGCCGAAATCCTGGTCCAGGAAGGCGTCACTGCCAAGGTCGGCACGCGGCTGGCGGTCATTCGCGAAGCGGGCACAGCAGCTACCGCTCCTGCAGCTTCGAAGGTTGCCGTAGCGGCACCGGTTGCAGCCGCTGCCGTCGCTGCACCGGCAGCGGTGCAGTACGGCAAAGCTTCGGCAGCGGATCGCCTGTCGCCGGTGGTGCGCCGCTTGATCGCCGAACACCAGTTGAATCCGGCATCGATTGCCGGCAGCGGCCGCGACGGCCGTATCACGCGCGAAGATGTGCTCGCCTTCATTGCGAGCGGCAGCGCCACCGCGCGCCCGGTGCAACAGGCATACGCGCCGGGGCCGATCGTGATGGGCGCTGGAGATACCCGCAAGCCGCTGAACAGCGTGCGCAAGCGCACCGCCCAGCATCTGCAAAAATCGTGGCAGACCGCGCCGCATGTGCTGCAGGCGACCGAGGTCGATTATTTCAAGGTCGATCAGGCCCGCGCGATTGCAGGTGCGGCGTGGAAGGCGCGTGAGGGTTTCAGTCTGACCTATCTGCCGTTTATCGCGCGCGCCGTGTCGGTCGCGCTGGCGAAATTTCCGCTGCTCAATTCCAGTCTCGATGGCGACGATCTGGTGCTGCACGGCCGCATCAACATCGGCATCGCGGTCGACCTCGGCTTCGACGGGCTGGTGGTGCCGGTGGTGAAAGACGTGCCGAACAAATCGCTGCCGCAGATCGCGCGCGAGATCAACGATCTGGCCAAACGCGCGCGCGCCAATCAGTTGAAGCCCGATGACATGACCGGCGGCACCTACACGCTGTCGAACTCCGGCGTATTCGGCACACTCATCACCGCGCCCATCATCAACCAGCCGCAGGTGGCGATACTTTCCACCGACGGCGTCAAAAAGAAACCGGTGGTGATCGAGAGCGAAACCGGCGACAGCATCGCCATCCGTCCGGTCGGCATCCTCGCGCAGACCTTCGATCATCGCGCGCTCGATGGCGCTTATTCGGCGGCGTTCCTGCGCGAAGTCAAAACCATCCTCGAAACGCGCGACTGGCTGCAGGCGCTGAATGCGTGAGGCGTCAGTGGAGAGGAGTGGGGCAACGAAGCTCGTTTCGACGTTTCTTGCTGTAGCGCTGGTTGCGGGTTTTTCCGGCGCAGCGCTTGCGCAAAGCACCGGCCCGCGCGACCTCGCCGAATTGAAGCTGGAGGCGCAGCTGCGCGCCGACCGCAACCTGCCGCCGGTCGGCGGCATCAAGCCGGAAGACATGCGCGAAGCGCTGACCAACATCAACGACCTGCAGCCTGACAGCTGGGCGGCGGCTTTCGTGCGTATCGGCGACCGTTACGTCGATCACGCGAAGGCAAAACAGTCCTCGTCTCCGAAAGAAGCCGCGGAAGACTACCGGCATGCGTGGGAAATTTATAATACCGCGCGCTGGCCAACTGAAAATTCCCATGGCAAGAAGGTCGCCTATGCCAAAGCGCTCGAGGCCTTTGCCGCCTATGGCCGGCTGATCGAGCCGCCGATCGAAGTGGTGCGAATTCCCTTCGAAGGCAAAGAGATCGTCGGTTATCTTCGGCTACCGGCCAATGTGCGTCCGGCGCCCCTGATGCTGGGCATCAGCGGACTGGATACGCGCAAAGAGGATGTCGCCTCCGCCAGCGACGGTTTCATGCGCCGCGGCATCGCCGTGTTCGCGCTCGACATGCCGGGCACCGGTCAGGCGCCGATCAAGGTCGATGTCGGCGCCGAGCGCATGTATTCGAAGGCGCTCGATTATCTGCAGACGCGCAGCGAAATCGACGCCAAACGCATCGTCGTGCGCGGTCAGAGCTGGAGCGGCTACTGGGCGGCGATTCTGGCCTACACCGAGCGCGACCGTCTGCGCGGCGCGGTGGTGCACGGGGTCGGTATTCACGGCTATTTCCAGCCCGAGTTTCAGCGCACCGGTCTGCTGACGCGCGAATATCTGTTCGATCTGTTTCCGGCGCGCTCTGCGATTTTCGAAGTCAAGACGCTCGACGAATTCCTGAGTTACGGGCCGCGCATGTCGCTGCTGACCCAGGGCTGGCTGGATAAACCGTCGGCGCCGATGCTGCTGGTCAACGGCGAGAAGGACACGCAGCAGCCGATCGCCGATCTGTATCTGATGATGAAACACGGCGACCCGAAGGACGCCTGGGTCAATCCCGACGGCGGTCACATGGGGCGCTCCGAGAAATGGCCGCAGCGCCGCGTGCTCGATGAAGTGGTGATGCCGTGGATCGAGCGCAAGCTCGCTGCACCGGCGCAAAAATAATCTGCATAACAGCGTTTCAAACGAAAGGTAATCATGGCAACGAACATGAAGCAGCACAAACTGGGCTGGATCGGCATTGGCCGCATGGGTTACGCAATGGCCGAGCGACTGGCCAAATCGGGCTGCGATATCGCGGTGTGGAACCGCACCAAATCGAAAGCCGAGCCGCTCGCCAAGTCGGGCGCGAAGGTGGTCGATACGCTGCCGGATCTGGCGGGCTGCGACATCATCTTCACGATGGTTTCCACCGGCAAGGACGTCAAGGAAGTGCTGTTCGGCGCCAACGGTGTGATGTCGAAAGGCGGCAAGCCGAAAATCGTCGTCGACAGCACCTCGATCTCGCTGGAAGAGTCCGCTGAAATCCGCGCCAAGCTGGCGGAGAAGGGCGTGCAGTTTCTTGCCGCGCCGGTGTCCGGCAACGCGAAGGTGATCAAGGCCGGCAAGCTGACCGTGGTCGCTTCCGGGCCGAAGAATGCATTCGAGGCGGTGGCGCCGTATCTCGACGCGATCGGCCGCGGCGTCAGCTACGTCGGCGACGGCGAACTGTCGCGCATTGCAAAGATCTGCCACAACGTCATGCTCGGCGTGGTCATTCAGAACCTGTGCGAAATCACCGTGCTCGCCGAAAAGGCCGGCATGCAGCGCCACGCGTTTCTCGATTTTCTGAACAAGAGCGTGATGGGTTCGATGTTCACCGGATACAAAACGCCGGCCCTTTCGAATCTGGATTTTCACGTCACCTTCACGCCGGAATTGCTGCGCAAGGACATCGATCTCGGGTTGAGCGCCGGCCGCCAGTACGGCGTGCCGATGCCGACCACTTCGGTCACGCGCGATCAGGTGCAGACGCTGATCGGCAACGGCTACGATCAGGACTTCTCGCAACTGCTGCTGTTGCAGGCGAAGGCCTCGGGTATCGAACTGAAGTCCGAAAACGTCGATATCGGCGACGGGCTGTGAGCGTGGCTGCCGGCGCTCGGGTCATGCAGAATTCGCTTGGATGCATTGCCGTATTGATGCTGTGCGCTGCAGGCTGCGCAAGCGCGCAGAAATATCCGGATCGTCCGGTGCGCATGCTCATCGGCTTCACACCGGGCACCGCGACCGACATCGTCGCCCGCGTGCTCGGGCAGAAACTTGGCGACGGCTGGGGGCAGAACGTGGTCGCGGAAAACCGCCCCGGCGCGGGCAGCACGATTGCTGCCGGCATTGTTGCCAAAGCCGCGCCCGACGGCTACACGCTGCTGTTCAACTCGTCGGCGCAGGCGGTGAATCCGGCGCTGTTCGCCAATTTGCCGTACGACACGCTCAAGGATTTCACGCCGATATCGCCGGTGGCCGAACAGCCGAACGTGCTGGTGGTCGGACCGAACTCGAGCATCAGGACCGTGGCCGACTTGATTGCCGCAGCCAAGGCAAAGCCGGGTCAACTGAATTTCGGCTCAGCCGGCACCGGCAGCGGCACCCACCTCAATCTGGAGAAATTCAAGCTCGCCGCGGGCATCAATCTCGCGCATGTCCCGTACAAGGGCACGCCGGAGGTGGCAACCGATCTGATCGGCGGCCGCATCGACGGCTATTTCGCGCCGATCGCCGCTGCGCTGCCCTTCGTGAACGGCGGCAGGTTGCGCGCGGTGGCGGTGAGCACGGCGAAGCGTTCCGCCCAGTTGCCGAACGTGCCGACGGTTGCCGAGTCCGGGGTGCGCGGTGCCGATTTTGCGTTGTGGTTCGGCGTCTGGGGGCCGGCCAAAATGCCGGCAAAACTGGTCGATCGATTGTCGAACGACATTGGCCGCGCGCTGGCGGCGCCGGAGGTGCGCGAACAACTGGCGAAGCTCGGCAGCGATGCGTTGAATATGACGCCCGCCGCGTTCGACAAATTTGTGCGCGGCGAAATTGAGGATTACACGCGCATCGTCAAGGCGGCCGGCATCAAACCGCAATAGCCTCGGCTGCGACGGGTGAAAACGGACTGACGGGGAACGGCATGAAGCAGCGGCGTCTGGGCAGCAACGGTCCGATGGTATCGGCGATCGGCATGGGCCGCGGCAGCCAGCCGGTGCAATTCGACAGTCCGCTTGAGCGGGAATTCAATTCAACGATCCAGCGCGCAATCGATCTCGGCGTCACCCTGTTCGACAGTTCCGACGCCTACTGGGGCACCCGGCACGAAGTGCTGCTCGGGCGCGCGATCAAGGGCCGTCGCGACAACATCATGGTTGCGACCAAGTTCGGCAATATCGAATTGCCCGACGGCACCAAGGCGCCGAACGCGCAGCCGGCGTTTGTCGTCGAATGCTGCGAAGCGAGCCTCCAGCGGCTCGGCGTCGATGTGATCGATCTCTATTATCTGCATCGCGTCGATCCGGCCACGCCGATCGAAGACACCATCGGCGCGATGGCGCGCCTCATCGAGCAGGGCAAGGTGCGCCATATCGGCGTCTGCGAAGTGTCGCCGGCGACGCTGCGGCGCGCGCACAAAACCTATCCGGTTTCGGTTCTGCAGACGGAATATTCGCTGTGGTTCCGCGATTGCGAACAGGAAATCCTGCCGCTGTGCCGCGAACTCGGCATCGCTTACGTCGGCTATGCGCCACTCGGTCGCGGACTGCTGACCGGCCGCATCCGCACGCCGGATGATCTGCCGCCGAACGACCGGCGCCGGCGTCATCCGCGCTTTGCACCGGAGAATCTGGCGCGCAACGTCGAACTTGTCGCGCAGCTTGATGCGATGGCGAAGGCAAGGGGCATCAGCAGCGCCCAGCTCGCGCTGGCCTGGCTGCTGGCGCAGGGCGACGACGTGATTCCGATTCCCGGGACCAATCATGCGGCCAATCTCGAGCAGAACGTGGCGGCGGTCGACGTTGTATTGACGCCGGCCGAAGTCAAACAGCTTGGCAATATCTTCGCGCCGGGCGCGGGTGCCGGCGCGCGATACACGCCCGGCGCGCTCAAGGGCGTGTGGTTGTAGTCGCATGATTTCTGCGCGTGCGACGCCGGATATTGGCCGTGTGTGGCGCGGCGGCAGCGCGCTGATCGCGGGCGTTTGCATCGCCGGCAGCGATGCCTGCGCGCAGGCGTATCCGGACAAGCCGGTCCGCGTCATCGTCGCCCAGTCCGCGGGCTCGTCGATGGACACGATCACGCGCATCATTACCGGCAGAATGGCCGCGACGCTGGGTCAGCCGATCGTCATCGATAATCGCGGCGGTGCGGCCGGCATCATCGGTATCGAACTGGGCGCGAAGGCGCAGCCCGACGGTTACACGCTGGTGGTCGGCGCGCCGAGTTCGATGATCATATCCGCCTTCACCTACCGTTCGCTGCCTTTTGACCCACGGCATGATTTCGCGCCGATCTCGACGATCGTCAATGCGGAAGGCGTGCTGGCAGTGCATCCTGCGGTGCCAGCGAAAACCGTGCGCGAACTGATCGCACTGGCGAAGGCGCAGCCGGGCCGACTCAACATGGCCTCGGCCGGCATCGGTTCGTCGAGTCATTTGGCCGGCGTGATGTTCACCCATCTCGCCGGTATCGACAGCGTGCACGTGCCGTACAAAGGCGGCGGGCCGATGGCCGCGGCAGTGGTCGGCGGCGAAGCGCAATGGCTGATCGCGCCGGCAGCGTCGGTGGCGGGGCCGATCAAGGCGGGTCGTCTGCGCGCACTCGCCATTACCTCCCAACAGCGTTCACCGCTGATGCCGGCGCTGCCGACCATCGATGAGGCCGGTGTGCCCGGCTATGTCTACACCAGCTGGAACGCAATGTTTGCGCCGCGCGGCACACCGCGCGCCATCCTCGGCAAACTGCATGCGGCGATCCAGCAGGCGGTCGTCGATCCCGAAGTGCGACAGCAGTTCGGCAGTCAGGGTTTGTTTCCGCTTGGCAGCGCAAGCCCTGAGGCATTCGCGCGTTTTTTCGCGGATGAGTTCACGCGGGTGGCGCAGGTGGTCAAGGCCGCGGGCGTGAGGCCGGAATGAATGTTCGATTGATTGGTGCCGGCGTAGCGCTGATGCCCGGTTTGTTCGCCGGCGCAAGCTCTGCGCAAAACTATCCGGCCAAGCCGCTGCGCCTGATCGTGCCCTGGGCTGCGGCCAGCGGTACCGATTTGATGGCGCGCATGATCGCGCAGAAGCTCGGCGAGAATCTGGGCGTGCAGGTGGTGGTCGAAAACCGCGGCGGCGCCGGCGCCACCATGGGCACGGAGGCGGCAGCGCGGGCGGCGCCCGACGGCTACACGCTGTACATCGGCGGTTCGGTGTCGATGGCGATCAGTCCGGTGATTTACCCGAAGGTGGGTTACGACGCGGTGCGCGATTTCGCGCCGGTGTCGTTGATCACGCGGTTTTACAATGCGCTGTCGGTGCACCCCTCGGTGCCGGCGAAATCGGTGCGCGACCTGATTGCGATCGCCAAGGCGCGCCCGGGCGAATTGGTGGTGGCCTCGGCCGGCGCCGGTTCGACCAGCCATCTGGCCGCCGAGCTGTTTCAGAGCATGACCGGCACGAGGCTGCTGCATGTTCCCTACAAAGGCGGCGGTCAGATGGTGATTGCGGTCATCAGCGGCGAAGGGCAGGTGATGTTTTCGCCGGTCTCGACTGCGGTGCCGCATGCGAAAAGCGGCAAGCTGCGCCTGCTCGGGGTGTCGAGCGCTGCACGGATCCCCACTCTGCCCGAAGTGCCGGCGATTGCAGAAACCATCATGGGTTACGACTACGGCGGCTGGCAGGGCCTGCTGGTGCCCGCGGGAACGCCGGTCGACATCGTCAAGCGGCTGCATGCGGCGGTGCTCAAAGTAATCGTCACACCGGAATTCAAAGACTATGCGGCGGGCGAGGGTTCCGATATCGTCGGCAGCACCCCCGAGTGGTTCGCCCAGTTTCTGAAGAGCGAAGTGACGAAGAACGCAACGCTGGTGAAGGCGGCCGGCATCAAACCCGAATAAAATTCGGGCAGCCGTAGCCCGGACGGAGCGCATCGTATTCCGGAAGGCGCGTTGTTCCTTCCTGGCTACAAAAATTCGATTAAACGTTGATCTGTATTCGAAAGGCAGCAATGGCAACCAAAAAGAAAAAGGCGGTCGCAAAAAAATCATCGGCACCGCTGGTGCTCGAACGCAAATCCGAGCGCGAGGAACTGGCCAAGGACATGCACACCATGCAGGAGATTGCGATGGCGGCGCGGCGCAATCTGTCGCAGCTCTTGTGGGATACGCTGTGCGGCGGTTCGGATTCGGAAACCACGCTGCGGCGCAACCGGCATGCGCTCGACTGTCTGGCGCTGCGCCAGCGCGTGCTCGTCAACGTCGCCGACATCGACATTTCAACCACCTTACTTGGCCAAAAACTGAAGCTGCCGGTGTTCATCGCGCCGGTCGGCAATTTTCTGCAACTCGCCGACCCGCGCGGCGCCATCGCCGTCGCCAAAGGTGCGATCTCGCGCGGCACCACCGCTTTCATCAGCACCGCGGCCAAGCCCAGCATCGAGGAAGTGGCGCAGGCGGCGGGCAAGCCCTTGCTGTTCCAGTTGTATGTGCGCAGCGACAAGGCCTGGGTCAAGGACATCCTGCAGCGCGCCAAGGCGGTCGGTTATCGCGCGATCTGCATTACGGTCGACCGCGCCTACTACAGCCGGCGCGAACGCGATATCAACAACCGTTTTCTGATGCGCGAATCGGGTGGCGATCCGCGCTATCAGGCCAGTTTGTGCTGGGACGATCTGGAGTGGATGAAGGAGTGCACCGGATTGCCGATGATTCTGAAGGGCATCGCGACGGGCGACGACGCGCGCATGGCAGTCGAGCACGGCGTCGAGTGCGTCTACGTGTCCAACCACGGCGGGCGCCAGCTCGATCACGCCCAGGGCAGCATCGAAGTGTTGCCGGAAGTCATCGAGGCCGTTGACGGTCGCGCCGAGGTGTTGATGGACGGCGGCATCATGCGCGGCACCGATGTGATCAAGGCGCTGGCACTGGGCGCGAGCGCGGTCGGTGTCGGCAAGTTGCAGGGACTCGCACTCGCCGCGGCGGGCGAGGCCGGTATCGCGCGCATGCTCGAAATCATGGAGTTCGAAATCAAGACCATGCTCGGGCTGATGGGGCTGACCTCGATCAAGCAATTGGATCCGAGCTGGCTGCGGGGGGCAGTGCCGGTCAGCGGCAGCGATGCGATGAGCCAGTACCCTTATTTCGAAACGGCGCTGCGCCGCAAGGCACTGCCTTAATTCATGGCAGCACTGAATCTCGAGCCGCGCCTGCAGGCAGTGATGGCGCAGGAATACCCGCGTTTCTCGGCAGAGGAGTACGCGCGCCGCCATCGGCAATTGGCGACGGTAATGGACAAGGCCGGTGTCGATCACCTGCTGATCGTCACCAGCAACCGCGCCGGCAACGCAACGCAATGGGTGACCGGCTGGCCGGGCACCGTCGAAGCGCTGACCATCTTCAAGCCCGGCGTGCAGATGACCATGTACATGGAGTGGTACAACCACTACCCGCTGGCGAAAATCATCGCCCCCGAGGTCGATGTTCAATGGGGCGGGCACGAGGGGATTGTGCGAGCGATCGCCGAATTGAAACGCCGCGGCGCCAAACGCATTGGCGTGATCGGGCCCTTGCCGCATATGAAATACGGCCAGCTCGAACAGCACTTCGCGGTGCACAGCCTCGACGCCGCGTACACGCGGCTGCGCATGATCAAGTCGGAGGAAGAGCTCGACTGGCTGCGCATCGGCGCCGCCTTGAGCGATGCGGGGCTTGCCGCATTGCTCGCCGGCACCCGGGTTGGCCTTGACGAACGCGAGTTGTCCGCGCTGGTCGAAAGCGCCTACATCAGTCACGGCGGCACCACCATGATTCACTACATCGGCGTTACCTCGATGGCGGCGCCGCACCTTTATGTGCCGCGCCAGTATCCATCGCCGCGCAAAGTCGCCAACGGTGATGTCGTGTTCTGCGAGTTGTCGGCGTTCTGGTGGGATTACGCCGGACAGGTGCTGCGCACTTTCGCCGTCGGTGCCGAGGCCACGCCCTTATATCGCGATTTATATCGCACCGCCGAAGATACATTCGACGCCGTGACTGCGGTGATCCGTCACGGTACCACCATGCAGGAAATTATCGATGCCTCGGGTCTGGTCGAGGCACGCGGCTTCACGATTTGCGACGATCTGCTGCACGGCTTCGGCGGCGGTTACTTTCAACCCATTATCGGCAGCCGCAGCCGGCCTGCCGGCAAGTTGCCGGACATGGTGCTTGAAGAGAATATGACCGTGGTGGTGCAGCCGAATGTCACCACCGCCGGGACGGACGACGCCAAACGGGCGGGCGTGCAGGTCGGCGAGATGATTCGCGTGACAAAATCCGGCTTCGAACGGATGCACCGCGCCGAACGGCAGCTGTTACGAATCACCTGAAGCAGGCGCGGCGCTGATTTCGCCAAAGCCGTTTTTCCTTTGTGATGATGGAGCGGTCCGGCCGCGAACGATGCCCGTGCTACCATTTTGCGTTAATCAATCGATGTAGAGGTGGAGCGTGTTCGATATCCGTTTGTCCCGCGAGCAAATCGAGTTCCGCGACCTCGCCCGCAGCTTCGCGCAGCAGGAAATCAAACCCCGGGCGATGAAACTCGACCTCGAGACCGACTGGGAAAAGCGCGTGCCGTGGGATTTGCTGAAGGAGGGTTCGCGGCTCGGTTTTCGCACCTTTGTACTGCAGGAGGAGCACGGCGGCGCCGGCATGGCGGACCATATCACTTCCTGTCTGGTCGCCGAGGAACTTGCCGCGGGCGAACTGGGCACCGCGTATTACTTCATGCTGACGGCGCGCCGCGCGCGCGACTGGTTCGAACTGCGCATGACGCCGGAGCAGCGTGCCTGTTTTTTGCCGAAATTCGTCAGCGACGATCTTTATTTCACGACAGTGGCGATTCACGAACCGGAGACGGATTTCGGTTTTGATTATTTCACCGAAACACCGCTTGGGGTGAAACTGCGCACGCAGGCGGTCGAACAGCCGGACGGCTCGTGGCTGATCAACGGCACCAAAGCCTATCAGACGGTCGGCTACCTTGCGAAGCTGATTGTGCTGCGCGCGCAGACGCCCGACGGCCGCGTGCAGTCGTTTCTGGTCGAAGGCGACACGCCGGGACTGGCGCGGCGGCCGTTGTCGAAGTTCGGCCGCCGCGTTGGCGATAACGCAGCCGAAATGGTGTTCGACAACGTGCGCCTGCCGCCGGGGCGCATTTTGCCGCCGTCACCCAAGGGGCGCACCGACATGGGCACGCACCCGACGATCGCCGCGCTTACGCTGGGTCTCGGCCGCGCGGCCTACGAAGAAACGTTCAAGTATGTGCAGGAGCGCGTGTCCGGCGGCAAGCCGCTCATTCAGCATCAGGCGGTGGGCCTCGCCATTGCCGATATGGCAACCAATCTGCAGGCCGCACGGCGGTTGATCTGGACGGCGGCGTGGGTCAAGGATCATCCGGAAGCGGTCGCCGATGGCAGCGTGGAGAATCTGCCATATGAGCATATGGCCACCGCTTTTACCGGCACTGCAGTACAGCGGATCACCGAACAGGCACTGGAACTGTTCGGCGGCGCCGGCGTGATTCAGGGCATGCCGATCGAGAAATACGTGCGCGATGCGCACGTGCAGAAACATGTTTCGTTCCCGTATCCGACGCGCTTCAAACTGACCGAGGCGCTCGCCGGCTATCAGCGCAAGGTTCCGCCGTTTCACGGCGGCGATTGAATCTGGCGCCGCCCGCACCGCCTGAACTCGGCATACAATAGAAGAAGGCCCCGGCGCAGGGCGGGCCCGGAGGTTTTATGGCACAAATGACGTCCTTTACGCTCACGGTCAACGGCAAGCGCCAGACCGTCGTCGCGCATCCGGACACGCCGCTTTTGTGGGTGCTGCGCGAACACCTCAAGATCACGGGCACCAAATACGGTTGCGGCGTCGGTCAATGCGGCGCCTGCACCGTGCATATCGACGGCAAGGCCGAGTTTTCCTGTCTGCGCCCGATCGCGAGTCTAGGCAGCGCACGCGTGACGACGATCGAGGGCCTTTCGAACAGCAGCGATCATCCGCTGCAGAAAGCCTGGATCGCCGAGGAAACGCCGCAGTGCGGTTACTGCCAGTCGGGGCAGATCATGCGCGCGGCGGCGTTGCTGAAAGACAACCCGCATCCGACGCGCGAGCAGATCATCGCGCATATGAAGCCCAATATCTGCCGCTGCGGTTCGTACCGCCGCATCATCGCCGCCATCGAGCGCGCGGCGAGCGGAGCCTAGCGTGCGCGCCGTTGTCCGGGAACCGTTGCCGCGCCGTGAATTTTTGCGCAAGGGCGGCGGCCTCGCGCTCGCCGTCACGCTCGGTCCCGATCTGCTGTTTCGCGTGGTCGATGCGCGCGCCTGCGAAGACGGCCTCATCATGAACGCGTGGGTGCACATCCGGCCTGACAACACGATCGGCATCATGTGTCCGACCACCGAGATGGGACAGGGCATCATGACCTCGCTGCCGCTGATGCTGGCCGAGGAACTCGATGCCGACTGGGCGATGGTCGAGGTCGATCAGGCGCCGGCGGCAAAGGACTACATCAATCCCGGTTATTTCGGCGTGCAGGGCGTGGGCGGCAGCAATTCGACGCGCGGGTACTGGATGATCATGCGTCTTGCAGGCGCGCAGGCGCGCAAGATTCTGATTCACAATGCCGCGCAGTACTGGGGCGTGCCCGTGGCCGAATGCACGACGGCGGCGAGCAGGGTCGTGCATGCGGCGTCGAAACGCGAATTGAGCTACGGCGAAATCTCGGTCTTCAGCGAAGTGGTCAACAATCCGCCGGTGGTGACGGAAAAGGATTTGAAGCCGCGCGAGCAGTGGCGCCTGATCGGCCGCGACGTGCGGCGCGTCGATGTGCCGGCCAAGGTCAACGGCAGCGCGCAGTATGGAATCGATGTGCAGATTCCGGGCATGCTCTACGCGTCGCTGGCGCGTTCGCCGATCGCCAACACGCCGCATCCGCTGTACGGAACCGGTGCCGAGAACGGACCGCTCTCGTTCGACGACAGCGAGGCGATGAAGATTCAGGGTGTGGTCAAGGTCGTGCAACTCGATCACGCGGTGGCGGTGCTCGGCACCGATTACTGGGCGACGGTCAAGGCCAAGCGCGTGCTGAAGGTCGAGTGGCGCCGCGGCGAACTGGCATCGAAATACGACAGCGAGTCGAAAAAAATCGAATGGGCGGCGCTGGCGCGCGACCGCAGCAAGGGCGGGCGCACCGTCGGCAACACCGGCGAGTTCGCGACTGCATTCACACAGGCAAAACAGACGCTGTCGGCCGAATATCTGACCGATCATGTGCATCATGCCTGCATGGAGCCGTTCAATGCGACGGCATGGGTGCGCGGCAGCGAAGTCGATGTGTGGGTGCCGACGCAGGGGCAAACGTGGGCGCAGCAGGTATGCGCGAAAATCACCGGCGTGCCGGCCGACGATATCCGCATCAATACGACATTTGTCGGCGGCGGCTATGGCGCCAAGACCGAGCAGTTGATGACGGCCGAGGCGGTGACGCTGTCGAAAATGATGAACAAGCCGGTCAAGGTCATGTGGAGCCGCGAAGACGACGTCAAACACGGCGTCTACCGGCCGCTGACCGCGCAGCGAATGGATGCTGCCATCGCCGCCGACGGCAAGGTCACCGGCTGGAGCCATCGCCTCGTCGCCGATTCCGTGCTGGTGCGTGCGCGCAAGGTGGTGTGGGACCAGAATCCCGGACTCGATGGTTCGGTGGCGGTCGGCATGCTGCAGCCCTACGGCGTGCCCAACAAGCATCACGAATACGTGCATCAACTGGGCGGCGTGCCCGTCGGTTACTGGAACGCGGTCGGCAACGGTTTTACGATTTTTGCCGTCGAGTCGTTCATGGACGAAGTGGCGGCGAAAACGGGCAGGGATCCGCTGCAACTGCGTATCGACCTGATGACCGACCCGCGCGGACGGCAGGTGCTCGAGACCCTGCGCAAGGCGTGCGATTGGGACGGCAGGCGCACGCCGGATCGCGCCTTGGGTGTGGCCTACAACCACGGCGGCGCGTGGAACTGCCAGATTGCCGAGGCGGTCGAGGTCTCGGTCGATCGCGTCAGCGGCGCGATCAAGGTGCATAAAATCTGGGCGGTGGCAGACCCTGGTACCGCGATCCAGCCGAAACATCTGCGCCAGCAGCTTGAAACCGGCATCATCTGGGGTCTCTCGGCCGGCTTGCGCGAGCAGATCGCGATCAAGGGCGGCGAGGTGCAGCAGTCGAATTTTTACGATTATCCGGTGCCGCGTATCGACGAGATTCCGGATATCGATATTCGACTTGTCGAAGGCGCGCACGGTCATGTCTCGGGCGCAGGGCAGATCGGCGTGGCGCCGGTGGCGCCGGCGATCGCAAATGCGGTATACCGGCTGACCGGCGTGCGCCTACGTGAGTTGCCGATGCTGCCCGCGCGGGTCACGCTTGCAATGAAAGCGCGGGCGGAACGCACGGTGTAAACGCAATACCGGAGCATGCGCGCGGCGACGTGCAGCTTCATTTCAACCAGGGGGAGCGTCATGTCGAAGGGTTTGCGCGCCGCCGTTGCGGCAGTGGTGCTGGCGTGGCTGGCCGGCTGTCAAAGTACGCCGGTGGTGAATCCGGATCGTCCGGATACGCAGGCCGAGGCCTACAACATGCGGCTGGTCGGTTTCAACAATCTGCAGGCGCGCAGCGCCTATCAGCCGGTCATCGTCGAGCAGAACGGCCGCTGGATCGCCTACATCGGACACCACGGCGGCCAGCGCGTCAATCCGCAGACCGGCCTGCTGGAAAACAACGGCACCTCTATTCTCGACGTGACCGATCCGAAGGCGCCGAAATACCTCGTGCATATTCCGGGCGAACTCGGCGAAGGCGAGGCCGGCGGCGCGCAGATGGTGCGCATTTGTTCCGGCAAGCAGTTGCCGAAGGGTGATCCGGCAAAGTTTTACATGCTGCGCGTGTTCGGCGACCAGGCGCATGAAATGTGGGACGTAACGGTGCCGGAAAAACCGCAGCGCATGAGCGTCATCGTCGGCAACCTGCGCAGCACGCACAAGAGCTGGTGGGAATGCGACACCGGCATCGCCTACCTCGTTGCGGGACCGAAGGACTGGCGCGTGCGCCGCATGACCAAGGTCTACGATCTGTCCGATCCGGCCAAGCCGGTATTCATCCGCGATTACGGCCTCGACGGCCAGCAGCCGGGCGCGACCGGCCAGCCGCCGTTCGAATTGCACGGCATGATTTCGACCGGACCGCAGCGCAACCGCATCTACATGGGGCATGGCAACAACAAGTTCGGCATCCTGCAGATCGTCGATCGCGACAAGCTGCTTAACGGGCCGAAGGAAGTCACGCGCGAGAATCTCGATTACCCGCAGGTAAGCCGGCTTGAATTTCCGACCAACATCGGCGCGCACACGGTGTTTCCGCTGCTCGATATGGAGATCGAGGATTTCAAAAAGAACCGCGACAGCAAGCGCAATTTCATCGTCGCCGTCGATGAATCGATCAACGACGAATGCCGCGAGGCCAACCAGCAGGTGTGGTTTATCGACATCACGCAGGAAACCAAACCCTTCGGTGTTTCCAACTGGACGGTCAGGGAGGCGAGCGGCAATTTCTGCGACCGCGGCGCGCGTTTCGGCGCGCATGCCTCGAACGAGAACATGACGCCGATTTTCTACAAGAAGCTGATTTTTGTGTCGTGGTTCAGCGCCGGCCTGCGCGTGCTCGACATCCGCAATCCCTACCAGCCGAAGGAAGTCGCTTATTACATTCCGGCGGTGACCCCGGATACCAAACCGGATCCGACCTGTGTGCGGCGGCGTAATCCGGCCACCTGCAAGGCGCCGATCCAGACCAATAATGTCGAGGTCGATGATCGCGGGTATATCTACATCACCGATCGTTCCGACACCGGTTTGCATATTCTCGATCTGACCGGCAGCGCGCGTGCGTTGGCGAGTTATCCGGCGAAGTAGGGAATGCATGGTCTCGTGGGGGCGCCGCGCCATCTTTACTGCATAGTTAAAAGCCACCTGGAAGGTTCCCTCTTCGCCTGAGGGAGAGGGGCAGGGTCAGGGGTAAGCAGCCGCAATCACCCTCATCCTGTTCATCCCCCCTCAAGGGGTAAGGGATCAGCTGCTCAGGAATACTGTTCGAATGGGAACACCGATGAAACGACTTATAGCCACGATCATTCTTTCGGCGATGCAGGTTTTGGCAGCGGCGGCCCAGCCCGCCGGCCATGGCGCGTCCGCAAGCAACATGCGACTCGTCGGCGCCAGCGATCTGCAGGGACGCACCGGCTTCGAGATCGCGATTACGCAACAGGGCAAGCGCTGGATTGCCTATATCGGCCATTTCGGCGGCGAGAGCGTGAATGCGCTGACCGGGCAGAAAGAGGCGAACGGCACTTCGATTCTGGATGTGACCGATCCGCATAAACCAAAATATCTGTATCACATCCCGTCGGAATCGCGTTCGCTGGTGGCGGAAGGCGCGGGCAGCGGCGCGCAGATGGTCAAGGTCTGCGCCGGCCGCGATCTGCCGAAAGGCGACCCCAACAAGTTCTACATGCTGCGCGCTGCCGGTTCGAGCATTCATGAAATGTGGGACGTCAGCGATCCGGAAAACCCGCTGCGTATCGCCACGGTGTCGGACAAGCTGCGCACCACGCACGAACAGTTCTGGGAATGCGACACCGGCATCGCCTATATCGTTTCCGGCGTGCCCGACTGGCGTGTGCGGCGCATGACCCAGGTCTACGACCTCTCCGATCCGGCCAATCCGAAATTCATCCGCAACTTCGGTCTGCCCGGTCAGGAGCCGACGGCGCCGAAGCCGGAGAATCCGCGTTTCCACGACGGTCACGGCGCGTTTTCGACCGGC
This sequence comes from uncultured beta proteobacterium, assembly GCA_903889565.1. Classification (GTDB taxonomy): domain Bacteria; phylum Pseudomonadota; class Gammaproteobacteria; order Burkholderiales; family SG8-41; genus PALSA-1004. The sequence continues at coordinate 29,730 of CAISYC010000064.1, read as the reverse complement.
GTGCAGGGTAACCGCCTCTATTTCGGCTACGGCAATCTCGGCGACGGCGCCTTGCAGATCGTCGATCGCAAGAAACTGCTCGAAGGGCCGCCGGAGCCGACGCCGGAGAACCTGCTGTATCCGCAGATCTCGTTCATGCGCATCGGCCGTTCGCAGGCCGTGCACGCCGTCTATCCGCTGATCGGCATGGACATTCCGGAGTTCGCGAAATACAGCAAGGGCAGCAAACGCGATTTCGTGCTCGTGATGCCGGAGGCGATCGAAAACGAATGCAAGGAAGAGCCGCAGATGCTCTACGTGGTGGATGTTACGCATGAAAAGGAACCGCTCGGCGTGGCCAATTTCCGCGTGCCGGAAAAACTCGGCAATTTCTGCACCCGCGGCGCGCGCTTCGGGCCGCATCAGGCGCAGATGAACCTGACGCCGATCTACCACAAGCGGCTGGTCTTTGTGGCCTGGTTCAACGCCGGCCTGCGCGTGCTCGATGTGCGCGACCCGTATGCAATTCGTGAAGTTGGCTACTACATCCCGGCCACCAACAAGAACACGGTGCCGAGCTGCCCCGGCGGCGAACGAGGCGTGATTGCCGGGCACAAGGAGGAAAACTGCAAGGTTGCCATCGTCACCAACGCCGTCGAGGTCGATGACCGCGGCTACGTCTACATCGTCGATCGCAACAACACCGGCCTGCACATCCTCGAACCGACCGGGGCGGCGCGCAAACTCGCGAATTTCAAATAGCGTTGTCGTCGGATGGACGCCGGCGCATTGCAAAAACAGACGTGCAGGCAGCCGCGGGCGTTGCCGGCTAACCATCGGAGGAACGGTATGAATAATGTCATCCGCTGCATCACAGGCTTGGCTGTTATCTGTTATTGCCTGACGACGGCGCAGGCGCAGCCAGCCCGCGCCTTGAGCGGCGAGGTCAGTTCCACCGAGGAAGGCAAAATGGAAGGCGTCGTCGTCAGCGCCAAAAAGGACGGCTCCACGATCAGCGTCAGCGTGGTGACCGACGCAACCGGGCGCTATGCATTTCCGGCAGCACGGCTTGAACCCGGCCATTACACACTGAAGGCGCGCGCCGCCGGTTATGAACTCGACGGCTCGAGTGCTGCGGACGTGGTCGCGGGCGGTGAGGCGTCTGCCAACATCAAACTCAAGAAGGTCAGAAATCTCTCCGCCAGCCTGACCAATGCGGAATGGATGCTGAGCATGCCGGGCACGGTCGAGCAGAAACGTTTCCTGCTCAACTGCAATACCTGCCATACCCTCGAGCGCATCATGAAATCGACCTATGATGCCGACGGTTTCATGCAAATCTTCCAGCGCATGGCCGGATATTATCCGGGCAGCACGCCGCTCAAGCCGCAACGCCTGTCCGGCAGCGCGATTCGCGACGTTCAGCGCGGCGGCGACGGCAGAAAGACCGCGGAATGGCTGGCAAGCGTCAATCTGAGCCAGCAGCAGACCTGGTCGTTTCCCTTGCAGACCCTGCCGCGGCTGAAGGGCAAATCGACGCGCGTCATCATCACGGAATACGACCTGCCGAATCAAATTATTCAGCCGCACGATGTCGTGCTCGACCGTGCCGGCAATGTCTGGTATTCCGACTTCGGCCAGATGTTCCTCGGCAGGATGGACCCGAAGACCGGCAAGGTGACGCAGTATCCGATTCCGGTGGTCAAGCCCGGCTGGCCGGAAGGCACGCTCGATCTTGAATTCGACCGCGACGACAACCCCTGGGTCGGCGTGATGTATCAAAGCGCGATTGCGAAATTCGACAAAAAGACCGAAAAATTCCAGATCTGGCAGACACCCAAGGAGTGGGACAGCGACGGCGGCCAGCTCGGCCATCTGGCGCTTACCGGCACGCCGGTCGACAGCAAGGCGTGGATCAAGAATTCAGACGTCGGCAATATCTACCGGCTCGATCTGCTTTCCAACCAGTTCGAGAATCTCGGCAATTTCAAGGACCCGCGCACCGGCAAACGCATCGGCACCTACGGCATACATTCGGACGCGCAGAACAACGCCTATCTGCTCGACTTCGCCGCCGGCAACATCGTGAAGATTGACGCGAAAACCCGCAATGCCGTGGTCTACGAAACGCCGACACCGAATTCGCGCCCGCGGCGCGGGCGCGTCGATGAGCAAGGCCGTTTATGGTTCGGCGAATATCAGGGCGACGCCATCGGCATGTTCGATCCGAAGACCGAACGGATTACGGAATGGAAAGTGCCGACGCCATGGAGCGCGCCGTACGATGCGGTGGCCGGTCGCAACGGCGAGGCGTGGACCGGTTCGATGCTGACCGATCGCGTGGCGCGCCTCGACGTCAAAAGCGGCCAATACACCGAATACATGTTGCCGCGCCCGACCAACATCCGCCGCGTGTTTATCGACGAATCGACGACACCGGGCACGCTGTGGGTGGGCAGCAACCACGGCGCCTCCATCGTCAAGGTCGAGCCGCTCGATTGAGTGGACGCGGCTTCCGCGCGTTGCAGGCGAAAAAAACGGGGCCGCGAGGCCCCGTTTTTCATGCCGGTCGATCAGCCTATTTGATCAGGCCAAGGCGCTTGGCGGACACCATGTAGGCGGCCTGCCGTTCCTTCATGAACGCGTCCATTTTGTCGGTACCGATATTGACCAGTTCAAAGCCGCTCTTGAATGCGAGTTCCTTCATTTCCGGATCGGCGTTGAGCGCAGCCCACAGGTCGGAGAGACGCTTTTTGACCTCGGGCGGCGTCGATTTCGGCACGCCGATGCCGCGATAGGCGCCATCGACCCAGTCGAAGCCGAGTTCCTTGAAGGTCGGCACATCGGGCAGCAGCGGATGGCGCTTGTCCAGCGCCACCGCCAGCGCGCGCACTTTCTCTTTGGTGTTGATGGCAAAGGCCGAGTAGGACATTGCGCCGGTGACATGCTGGCCGATCACCGCGGTGGTGAGGTCGCCGGTGCCCTTGAACGGCACATAGGTGGTCTGGATGCCGGCCAGGCCGTCGAGTTTTTCGTGGGCAACATGGTTGGCCGAATTAAGCCCGGAACCCGCCAGCGTCAGCTTGCCCGGCTGTGCCTTGGCCATGCGGATCAGATCCTGAAAGGTTTTGATCGGGCTGTCGTTGGCGACGATGATCGCGTCCGGCGTGTAGTGAAACCAGTAGACCGGCGTGATGTCCTCGGTCTTGTATTGCACATCGCCTTCGAGCGGCTGCAGGAAGATGTGCGGCAGATTGACGCCGGCGATGTTGTAGCCGTCGCCGGGCAGCCCGTTCAGCTGGCCCCACAGCAATCCGCCGCCGGCACCGGGCTTGTACTGCATGACCATTTCGATTTTCGGGCAGCGCTTCTTCAGCAGCACCTGCTGGTGACGGCCGGCGATATCCGATTCGCCGCCGGCGGGAAATGCCTGCCAGTAGATGATGTTTTTTTCGGGGCAGGGTTGCGCCTGCGCGGCGCCGGCTGCAAGCACGCAAATGATCGCGGCGGCGACTTCGGACAACGTACGGAACAGTTGCTGATTCATGATGGCTTCCTCCATACGACGGGCTCGTTCGCCGTCTCAAGGCCGCAGACGATAGCAGCGTGCCCAGGCAAATGCAACGCTGCGGCAGCGCGGGTAAAATCCGCGCATGCCGCATAAAAACAACAAACGCTGCGACGTCGTCATGCTGGTGGACGTCGAGATGGGGGAGGCCAATAACGCCGGTCGCTTCGTGCTCGACGGCGGCACCATGGAGCGCCACGTCTACAAGGCGCTGACCGCGCGTTACCGCAACGTCATTGTCGTGCCGTTCGGTCCCGATATTCCGGCGACCATGGTGCGGCTGCGCGAACTGAAACCGCGTATCGTGTTCAATCTGACCGAGTGGGTGAACAGCGATCGCACGCAGGATTTCGCGATCGCCGCGCTGCTCGACATGATGAAATTCAAATACACCGGAACCGGGCCGGCCGGTCTGCAGCTCGCGCGCGACAAGGCCGGCTCGAAGGAACTGGTTGCGGCGGCCGGCGTCGATGTGCCGCGCCATTTCACGCTGCTGCGTGGTCAGCCGCTGCGTAATCCGGGTCTGCCGTATCCATTGATCGTCAAACCGCAGTTCGGCGACGGCTCTGACGAAATCGGCAAGGTGTCGCTGGTGCGCTCCGAGCGTGAATTGAAGATCCGCGCGCGCGCGATCTGGTCGCGGCTCAAGGAACCGCTGATCTGTGAAGAATACATTTCCGGCCGCGACATCTACGTCGGTCTGATCGGCAACGAGCCGCGCGTGCTGCAGGCGACCGAGATGGTGGTCGGCAGCCGCAAGCCGGCGGCGCCGACCTTCGCGACGTATCGCCTGAAAAATGACGGCGCTTATCGCACGAAATGGCGCGTGACCTATCGTTTGGCCACTTTACCGGCGCGCGTCAAACGGCAGGTGCTCGACTACAGCCGTGCAGCGTTTCATGCGCTGAAAATGCGCGACTACGGGCGCATCGATTACCGGTTGACCGACGAAGGTCGGCTGGTGTTCATTGAAGCCAATCCGAATTCCGATCTGACGCCGCACACGCTGGGCACCAACCTCTGTTTCGTCGGCATCGAATACAAACACCTGATTCCGCGCATCGTCGAGACGGCGCGCAAGCGTTATCGTGCGCGGTAGCGACTTTATTCAGCGCAATCGCGCTTGCCGTCTTGGCGCAGCAGGCCGCCGCCGCGCATTGGCCGCGTAGCCAGTACCAATTGGCTGGAACGCCGGCACCAGTTGATGCTTGCCCGGGCCGATGAGATCGGCGCGGCCCATGTCTTTCAATGCCTGCCGCAGCATCGGCCAGTTCTCGGCATCGTGATAACGCAGGAAGGCTTTGTGCAGGCGGCGCTGGCGCGCGCCCTTGACGATACCGACGGTCTCGGACGTTTTGGTAACTTTGCGCAGCGGGTTCTTGCCGGTGTGGTACATCGCCGTTGCGGTGGCGAGCGGCGTCGGCAGAAAGGTCTGCACTTGGTCGAGACGGAAGCCGTTCTTCTTCAGCCACAGCGCCAGTTCGAGCATATCGTTGTCGGTGGTGCCCGGATGCGCCGCGATGAAGTAGGGGATCAGGTACTGTTCCTTGCCGGCTTCTTTTGAGAAACGATCGAACATTTCCTTGAAGCGATCGTAGCTGCCGATGCCGGGCTTCATCATTTTCGACAGCGGCCCTTCCGAAATATGCTCGGGCGCGATCTTCAGGTAACCGCCGACGTGATGGGTCGCGAGTTCCTTGATGTATTCAGGGGACTTCACGGCGAGGTCGTAGCGCAGGCCGGAGGCGACGAAAATTTTCTTGATGCCGGGCAGGGCGCGCGCCTTGCGATAGAGGCTGATCAGCGGCGCGTGATCGGTGTTGAGGTTTTCGCAGACGTCCGGAAACACGCAGGATGGACGCCGGCAGGACGCCTCGATCTTCGGGTCCTTGCACGCCATCCGGTACATGTTGGCAGTCGGCCCGCCGACATCCGAAATCACGCCGGTAAAGCCCGGTGTCTTGTCGCGGATTTCTTCGATCTCGCGCAGAATCGATTTCTCCGAGCGGCTCTGGATGATGCGGCCTTCGTGTTCGGTGATCGAACAGAAGGTGCAGCCGCCGAAACAGCCGCGCATGATGTTGACCGAAAAGCGGATCATTTCCCACGCCGGTATCTTGGCGTTGCCATACGACGGATGCGGCGCGCGCGCGTAGGGCAGGTCGTAGACGAAATCCATCTCCGCCATCGACAGCGGTATGGGCGGCGGATTCAGCCAGACATCTCGGTCACCATGCGCCTGCACCAGTGCGCGCGCGTTGCCCGGATTCGATTCGAGATGGAAGGTGCGCGAAGCATGCGCATACAGCACCGGGTCGGCCTTGACCTGTTCGTACGACGGCAGGCGGATCACGGTATGCGCGCGCGCTTCCATTTTTGCCGCGAGCTTTGATGCGCGATCGACGAATTGGATGGTTTGCACGCCGGTCGCGGCAGCAGCCTTGGGTGGTGCAGCCGGATTTTTTTCCTTCATCTCGTACGGATCGGGATGCGGATGAATCGCCCCCGGTGTATCGACGGTCGTCGAATCGGCTTCGCTCCAGCCTTCGGGGCGCCAGCCCCTGGTCACCATGAAGGCGCTGCCGCGCAGATCGCGTATCTCTGCGATCGCTTCGCCTTTGGCGAGGCGGTGGGTCAGTTCGACGATGGCGCGTTCGGCATTGCCGAACAGCAGCAGGTCGGCTTTCGAATCCGGCAGCACCGAGCGGCGCACGGTTTCCGACCAGTAATCGAAATGCGCGATGCGGCGCAGGCTGGCCTCGATGCTGCCGATCACGATCGTTGCATCCGGAAAGGCTTCGCGGCAGCGCTGGCTGTAGACGGTAACGGCGCGATCGGGGCGCTTGTTGGGCTGCGCGTCCGGCGTATAGGCATCGTCGGAACGCAGTTTGCGATCCGCGGTGTAGCGGTTGACCATCGAATCCATGTTGCCGGCGGTAACGCCGAAATACAGGTTCGGTTTGCCGAGGCGGCGGAAATCCTCGGCCGAATGCCAGTCCGGCTGGCTGATGATGCCGACGCGAAAGCCCTGCGCTTCGAGCAGCCGGCCGACCAGCGCCATGCCGAAACTCGGATGATCGATATAGGCATCACCGGTGACAATGATGACGTCGCAGGCATCCCAGCCGCGCGCTTCCATCTCGGCGCGCGTGGTCGGCAAAAATGTCGAAATGCCGAAGCGTTGTGCCCAGAACTTGCGGTAGCCGTTGATCGGTTTCGGCGGCTGCGGTTCAGTCATCAGTCGGTCATTGCGGCGGCGTTGAGCACGCCGATGGCAATGGAGAGAGCCGCGAGAAATATCGCAGGCGCGAGTTTACCCTCATTGACGTCCGCCGGCAGGTGCGGCAGCAGCAGGCGGGTGACGGCATAGGCCAGCAACTGCGCGACGAGCCCGACGAGACTCCACACCAGCATGTCAACTATATTCCCGCTCTGTGCGACGGCATTGGCCAGCGGCAGCGCGTAACCGAGCACTGCGCCGCCCAGCGACACCGCGGCCGCACTGTTGCCGTGACGAATCAGGCTGATTTCGCGATAGGGCGTGATCGCGGTGTAGATGGCGATAAACAGCACGACCAGCAGGATCGATAGCGCGAAGTAAATGAGATGTGCGCCGACGCCGCTGCCGAGTTCGCTGAGCCAGATTTCCATGGGCTGCTCCGTTATTCGAAGTAATGGGGGATGAAACGGCTTGCGTTGGTGGTGATCGGCGTGGCGTCTTCTCTGATACCCATGCCGGCGGCTTCGTCGCCGACGATCCACGCACCGATCACCGGATAGCGGCCGTCGAAGCAGGGCATGTCGGCGCGCGCCTGATAGACGCGTGGCGCGCTCGCATACGGGCCCGCAGTCGATATCGGATGCTCGCGGTCGATGAAGGCGATGTTGGCGCCTTCGCGCGAAAAGAACGGCTTGCTGACGAAGCGCGCGCCCAGATAATCCGGCGTAAAGTAGGCCGGCAGCAGATTCGGATGATCCGGAAACAGTTCCCACAGGATCGCCAGCATGCCCTTGTTCGACAGCAGCGCTTTCCATGCCGGCTCGATCAGATGCAGGCCGCTGCGCGCGAGGTGGGGCGCGAAATCGTCGCGGATCAGCCATTCCCATGGATAGAGTTTGAACCACGCGCGGATCGGTCGGCCGTCGAGATCGACAAAACTGTTGCCGTCCCAGCCGATGTCCTCGACATGCAGAAAGGTGGTGGCGAGCCCGGCCTGCATTGCGGTGTCGCGCATATACTCGACAGTGACGCGGTCTTCTTCGTTGTCTTTGACGCAGGAGAAATGCAGCGTGGTGCCGGCCGGCAGCGTGTGAAAAATCTGTGCCCAGCGTTTGATCAGCCGCTCGTGCAGAGAATTGAATTGATCGGGGCGGCCGGTTTCTTCGAGCCAGTGCCATTGTGCGACCGCGGCTTCGAGCACCGAAGTCGGTGTGTCGGCGTTGTATTCGAGCAGCTTGGGCGGATTGACGCCGTCGTAGGCGAGATCGAAGCGGCCGTAGAGGGTCGGTTCGTCGGCGCGCCAGGATTGTTCGATCAGCGCCGCCTGTGTTGACGTCACCTGCAACTCGCTTTCGCGATGGTGTTCGATGACGTGTTTGGCCGCCGCCAGTGCGAGGCGGTGCAGTTCCTCTGCAGCGGCTTCGAGCATATCGACCTCCGCTGCGCTGAATCGATAGCAAGCCGATTCGTTCCAGTAGCCGCCGTCGGCGGAATGGAATGAAAAGCCGAAGGCTTCGAATTTTTGCCGCCAGTCGGCGCGCGGTTCGATGCGCAGTCGCTGCACGCTCAGCCGCCGCCGGAGAAGAACGACAGTGCAGTGCGGCCGAAACCGCCGCGGGCTGCGTCAACATGCGGCGCGCTGATGTTGATTGCGGAGTGCATTTGCTGTCCGCTGACCGGATTAATCGCCGGCATCTCCGCATTGCCGCTCCAGATGTGGCGGCCGTCGGGCATCGGCACGATCGCATTGAAACGCGGACCGAAGGCATAACCGCTGCCGGATGGCGCGTTCTGGCAATTCGTATCGCCCCAGTCCTGCACGCATTCGGGTTGCGATTTGTAAACGTAGCGGTCTTTCGGCAAATCGGCGTCGGAGCAGGCGCCGAGGATCACGGTGCCGAGCGTGACCAGGTGTATGCGTTTTGAGCGCTTGATTGTCATGACCGATGACCTATTGTTGGCCGGCCTGTTGCTGTTGCCACCAGCGTTTCAGCCAGCCGGTATTGCCGCCGAGCGCGATGATTTCCTGCAGCGCTTCGGGCAGCGGCGGATATTCCTTTTGAATGTCGCGCGTGTGGTTGAAAAACATCCCGGAGCGAAAATCGATTTCGAGTTCGTCGCCGCTGTCGCACAATTCGGTGACATTGATGCAGTCGGTCAGCACCGGCACGCCGCAACCAACCGCGGCGCGGTAGGCGAGAAAGGGCATCGATTCGCAGACGAGACCAAGGCCCAGCGCCTGCATCGCGATATAACCGTTCATCTTCGGCCCCATGCCGAAATTGCGCCCGGTGACGATGATGTCGCCGGCATTGACGCGAGTATGAAAACCCGGATCGGTTTCCTCAAACAGATGCGGAATCAGTTTCTGCGGATCGAATTCCCGCGCGGTGATCATGCTCGCAGGTATCACGCCGCCCGCATGCGGAACATCGTGCCCGAGCTTGTAGCAGCGGCCCTTGAGATGCCAGTTGTAGCGGTCGATTTCGGAGGTCATCAGTGTTGCGTCAATGTGCGCGGATCGGTAATGACGCCGGCGACCGCCGAGGCGGCGACGGTGGCGGGGCTGCCGAGAAACAGTTGCGCGTCTTTGGCGCCGAAGCGGCCGGCGTTGCTGTTCGACGCCGTCGAGATCGACACTTCGCCCGTGTGCAGCGGGCCGACCACCGCGTCGTTGCAGGGGCCGCAACCGGCCGGCAGCGGAATGACGCCGGCTTCCATGAAGATCTGCATCAGGCCGTCGGCGAGCAGGCGCCGCGTCGATTGTTCCGAGCCCGGTGCGATGAACATGCGCACGCCGGGCGCGAGCCGGCGGCCGTGCAGGAATTGCGCCGCGAGCACGAAATCCTCGTACATGCCGGAGCCGCAGGCGCCGATGAAGGCGTGGTCGATCTTCCGGCCGGCGGCCTCGCCGATATCGATCGATTTGTGAATGCCGCCGGGCGGCGCGACCTGTGGTTCGAGCGCGCCGATGTCGAGTGTGGCGCTGCTTTCATAGTCGGCGTCGGCATCGGCGAATACGGGCGTGAACGGACGCTGCGCGTGTTTTTTCGCGCGTTCGAGTATGGCTACGGACGGCGGGAAGAACACGCCGTAGGCGCGCATCTCGGTCGGCGAATTGCACAGCGCCGCGCGCGCCGCGAGATCGAGTCCGTCGAGATCGCCGGCAAATTCGAGCACGCGGTAATCGAGTTCGAAATCCAGCGCGCCTTCATGCAGCAGGCGCGCGATGCGAAAACCGATGTCGCGCGCATGTACGCCGGGCTTCAAGCTGCCGCGCAGCTTGAGCTGGACGGTTTTCGGCGCCATCACCCAGTTGGTGCCCGTCGCCAGTACGCGGCTGATTTCGGCGCCGACGCGGAAGCCGAAGGCGCCGATGGCGCCGGCGTTGGTGGCATGCCGGTCGTTGTCGAAATAGAACATGCCCGGCAGCAAGAGGCCAGACTCCATCGGAAAGATATGGCCGTGGCCGCCGCGGCCGACGTCGTAGAAGTTTTTGATGCCCCAGGCTTTGGCGGCGTTGCGGTTGATGACGCCGAATTCGGCGGCGCGCGCGCTGCCGTAGATGACCTCGTGGTCGGTCACCATCATCACCTTGTCGGGGCTGGCCAGGCGGTCGATGCCCAGCGCGTCGAGTTCGCGCCGCACGCCGCGCACCAGCCCGTCGTGAATCATGATGAAGTCGGGGTCCGGATAGACCACATCGCCGGCCCGCACGACGGCTTTTCCGGCGGTGCGCGCGAGCACCTTTTCGACCGCAGTCATTCCCATGGCGCGATTCTAACCTGTTGAATCAAATGACGCCGCAGGCTTGCAGGGTGTTGCGCCCGGGTATTGCGCGGATTGGACAGCACGCGGTCAAACGGGCACACTTTGCCCATTGCCCTGTGGCGTGCGTGGAAGGAACGGTCGGTGCCGGGATTGCGGAGTGTGCTGCGTCTGCTGCCGCTGGCGTTCGCCACCGCCGGCGCCGTTTTGCCTGCCGTTGCCGCCGACTACGCGGATTTCAACAACCTCGCGCATTCGCGCTACGTGCATTGCGCGTTCTACAAGAACTACGACACCGATCCGGCGACCGGCGACCCGATCATGGTCGAGGGCCGCGGCATCGCCTTGATGCATTTTCAGGGCATCGATGACGCGCACGGCAGCGCGCATGCGATTTACACGCGCATGGCCGGCCAGCGCGATGTGGTCGTGCGGCATACCGCCAAGGCCATCCACTTTATCGACAACGTCGGCGGCATGTACCTTCTGACCACCATTCATAACTGCCTCGATTACGATGACCGGCGCGGCATCTGCGTGACTTACGGCGCGTCGCATGCGCGCGTGTTCGATCCGCTGGTGCTGCAGGATCCGGATGCGGTCTACGAAAAGATCAAGGCCAGCATGGAGCCGGGCTTCTGCGATCACAGTTTCGTCGGCGTGCAGGAAGCCGCGCACTCGCGCTAGAGCGCCGACCACCGGTAGTCGCGGCTGGACGAGCGGCGCGAAACCGCCGCCGCCGTTGTCATACAATTCCACCTGTTGATTGGCGCGTCCGGGAGGCGTGATGTTGCGAGCAGTACTGTTGAGCGTGTTGATGCTGTATGCAGCGTTTGCCGCGGCGGATGAAGCGGCGGTCAAGCGGTTGACGCAGGCCAAATTTCCGCAGGCCAGAATCGACAGCGTGGTGAAGACCCCCTATGGCGGACTCTACGAGGTCTACATGGACGGGCGCATTCATTACACCGACGAGAAGATGACCTTTTTTATCATCGGCGAGCTGATCGACACCAGGACTTCGCTCAACGTCACCGAGCAGCGCTTCCGCAAACTGACGGCGCTCAATCTCAAGCAACTGCCGCCCGCCGAGATGGCGATCACGCGCGTCAAGGGTGACGGCAGCCGCCAGCTGATCGTGTTTTCGGATCCGATGTGCCCGTACTGCCGCCGCATCGAACAGGAATTCGCCAAGCTGAACAACGTCACCATCCGCCTTTTTTTGTATCCGGTCGAAAAACGCTTTCCCGGCAGCACCGAACTGGCGAAGGCGATCTGGTGCGCGCCCGATCGCGCCAGGGCGTGGGACGAATGGATGCTGAGCGGCGTGAAGCCGGCGGCCAAGGGCAGTTGTCCGACGCCGATCGAGGAAATCGACAGGATCGGCACGCGGCTGTCGATCGATGTCACGCCGACGGTGATTTTTCCGGACGGCGCGCCGATGAATGGCATGGTCTCGGCGGCCGACCTCAACCGGCTGCTGGTGACGACGCCGCCGGCAAAGTGAGCGTCGGTTAGACGCTCGCCGCAGCGGGTTTGCGCGCCTGACACTCGCTGATTTTGCGCGTCAGATAATCGAGCGCGAAGTCGATTTCTTCACCCGTGTTGAAGCGGCCGACGGTGATGCGCAGCGCATTTGGCGCCGATTTGCCGCCATGCAGAGCCTGCAGCACATGCGAGGTGCCGCCGCCCATGCAGGCCGAAGCCGACGAAACCGCAACATCGGTCAGCATCGAAATCATCTGCTCGCAGTCCGGCAGCATCACGCTGATATTGAGATTGTTGGCGATGCGCCGTTCCATGTCGCCATTGATGCGCACGCAATCCAGCGCCGCGAGGCCGTGCCGGAGTTTGTCGCGCAACCCGCGCAGTCGCGGCACTTCAGCGGCCATCTCCGCGCCGGCTATGCGGAAACATTCGCCCATGCCGACGATCTGATGGGTTGCCAGCGTGCCCGAGCGCAGGCCGCGTTCATGCCCGCCGCCATGCATCTGCGGCGCCGGCGCCGGCGTGCCTTTGCGCACATAGAGCGCGCCGATGCCTTTGGGGCCGTAGGTCTTGTGCGCGGTCAGCGACATCAGATCGACTGGCAGCGACTTCACGTCGATGGCGACCTTGCCGGTCGCCTGCGCAGCATCGACGTGCAACAGAATGCCGCGCGCGCGGCAGATCGCGCCGATGGCGGCGATGTCCTGGATAACGCCGATTTCGTTGTTGACCATCATTACGGAAGCCAGCGTGGTATCCGCACGCAATGCCGCTTCGAAGCGGGCGGGATCGAGCAGACCGTTTTCGGCCGGCGCGAGCAGGGTCACCGCAAAGCCGTTTTTTTCGAGCTCGTGCAGGGTATCGAGCACCGCATGGTGTTCGGTCTGCACCGAAACCAGATGGCGGCCGCGCGCCGCATTGGCGTACGCCGCCCCTTTCAGCGCGAGATTGTTCGATTCGGTAGCGCCGGAGGTCCAGATGATTTCCTGTGCGCCGGCGTTGACAAGTTGCGCGACCTGTCCGCGCGCTGCCTCGACTGCCGCGCGCGCTTCGCGGCCGAAGGCATGCGAGCTGCTGGCCGGATTGCCGAAGCGGTTGGTCAGCCACGGCAGCATCTTCTCGACCACGCGCGGATCGACCGGCGTGGTCGCCGAATTGTCGAGATAGACGGGTAGGTTTGGCATGGCAGCGTTCAGTGACGCGGCATCAGGGCCGCCAGCACGCGCTGGCGTTTGGCTTCGACTTCCCTGGCGAAGCCGCGGTGTTTGCCATCGACGAACGAGGTGGCGAGGCCGAGTTTCAGCAGCGCCACCGCAAAAGTTGCGCCGAGGTCGTCGATATCCGGGCTGACCTTCGCCAGTTGCAGCGCCTCGATGGTTTCATCCATCAGTTGCTGGAGTGCAGCGTGCATTTCTTCGTCGAACAATGTCTGCATGATCCACCTTGTCAGTAGGGTGACATTTTAGCGCCAACGCGGCAGCGCCGCAGCGACCGATATGCGAAAATCCGGCGCATTCCAACCGGAGGAAACCATGAATCTGAACCTCAAAGGCAAGGTCGCCGCCATAACCGGCGGCAGCGAAGGCATCGGACGCGCCACCGCGCTGCGTCTCGCCGGTCTCGGCGCCAGCGTCGCGCTCTGCGCGCGCCGCGCCGACGTGCTGGAGAAATTCGGCGCGGAAATCCGCGCCGCCGGCGGCACCGTCATGACCTGCGTCGCCGACGCCACCAAACCGGAAGACATGGCACGCTTCGTCGCCGAAACGGTCAGGCAATTCGGTCGCATCGACATCATGGTCAACAATGCCGGCGCGACCGGACAGGCCGCCTTCGACACTGTAGACGATGCCGCCTGGCACAAGGACATCGACGTCAAGGTGATGGCGCATATCTATACGACGCGCGAAGTGGTGCCGCACATGAAGAAGCAGGGCGGCGGCCGCATCATCAACCTCAACATGGTATCGGCCAAGCAGCCGGGCGCTGCGCAGTTTCCGACCACCGTGAGCCGCGCCGCCGGCCTCGCGCTGGCGAAGGGGCTGTCGAAGGAACTGGCGCCGCACAATATTCTGGTCAACGTGGTGGCGGTCGGCAAGATCAAATCGGCGCAACAGGCGCGCGGCGCCGCGCGCGCCGGCCTCAGCGCCGAGGAGCACTATGCAAAAACCGGCAAGACTATCCCGATGGGGCGCGTCGGCGAGTCTGAAGAAGTGGCCAATGTGATCGCCTTTCTCGCTTCCGATGCCGCGAGCTATGTGACCGGTACCTGCATCAATGTAGACGGCGGCCTGTCCGGCGTCTTGTAGTGCCGCAACCGGCACGCGCGGCGAGCGACCGGATCGCCGCCTGGCTGCTCGCCTCGGTCAGCGTGCTGGCGGTGGCCGGCCAGCTGGTGCCGGCTTGGCCCGACTGGCTGACCGGCGTGATCGGCTGGTGCGCCTGCCTGATGCTGTGGCACCGCGTCAAACCGCTGCAGCGCCGCGTCGTTCTCCTGCTGCTGTTGTTTGGCGGCACCGGCGTCGCCGTCGGCACACTGTATGGCCATCACGGCTTCATCGATCGCGCGCTGACGCAGAACCTGCCGCTGGTCGGCATGCTGATCGCAGTGTCGTTCCTGCAACTGATCGGCACGCGACCGGGCGCGCCCGAGGAGCGGCTCTCGACCGGTCGCGGCGCGCTGTTCCGTACGCTGATCGGTGTGCATCTGTTCGGCGCCGTGATCAATTATTCCGCTGTTGCCATTTTTGCCGACCGCCTAAGCGCGCGCACGCGGCTGACGCTTGATCAGGCCACCGCGTTGTCGCAGGCCTTCATCATCGGCGCGGTGTGGTCGCCGTTTTATGGTGCGATGGCGGTGGCGCTGACCTTTGCGCCCGGCGCGAGCCTGACGCGGCTGATGTGCATCGGATTGCCGCTGGCGCTGGCAGGGCTAGCGCTGAGCTGGTTTACGCTGTCGTCGGCGCGTCATGGTTACGCGCGCGAATTCGCCGGTTACCCTTTGCATCTTGAAGCCCTATGGGTGCCGTTCGTGCTGGTGGTGCTGGTGCTCGGCGTGCACGAATGGCAGCCGGCGTGGCCGGTGCTGGCGATCATCACGTTGAGCGCGCCAGCGGTGACCGCGTTGACGCTGCTGTTGCGCGACGGCAATCTGACCGGGGCCGCGTTGCGGCGCGTGATCGACGTGCGCCTGCCCGAGATGGGCGGCGAGATGGCGCTCTTCATGTCGGCAGGCGTGCTGTCGGCGGGGATGGCCGGGGTGGTCGCGGCCTTCCAGATCGGTCTGCCGTTTGCGCATTTCGGCGCCATCGAAGCGGCGATCACGGCCACCGCGATGACGCTCGCCGCATGGGTCGGCTTTCACCCGGTGATTCTCGGCATGGTGATCGGGCCGTGGCTGGCGCAGCTCGATCCTGACCCGAATCTGCTGGCGATGTCGCTGTTGATGCCGTGGGCATTCGGCCTCACGGCCTGTCCGCTTGGCAACACCATTCTGGCGATCCACGCGCGCTACCAGGTGCCGACGCGCGAACTGCTCAACCGTAACCGGCTTTACAGTTTTCAGATGCTGGTGCTGAGCGTGATCGTGTTGCAGATCTACGAGCTCGTGGTCGCGCCGTAGGATGGGTATCGTTGCGCTCAACCCATCCTGCGGAGTGTAGGGCGGATGAGCGAAGCGTTATCGCCGGATGGAGAATTTAAAAAACCATTCGGCGGAAGGCGCTGCGCTTTTCCGTCCTGCGAATGCCCTTACAACACTTCCGCCGCGTGATCCGCCAGCCGCGAGCGTTCACCGCGCTGCAGCGTGATGTGCCCGCTGTGCGCCCAGCCCTTGAAGCGATCGACAACGTAGGTCAGGCCTGAACTGCCTTCGGTGAGGTAGGGCGTGTCGATCTGTGAGATGTTGCCGAGCACGACAACCTTGGTGCCGGGGCCGGCGCGCGTGATCAGCGTTTTCATCTGCTTCGGGGTCAGGTTCTGCGCCTCGTCGATGATCAGGTATTTCTTGAGGAAGGTGCGGCCGCGCATGAAGTTGAGCGACTTGACCTTGATCCGTGAACGCACCAGATCGCGGGTGGCGGCACGACCCCATTCGCCGGCCTCGTCGTCGGTGGTGTTGAGCACATCGAGGTTGTCTTCGAGCGCACCCATCCACGGATTCATTTTTTCTTCTTCGGTGCCGGGCAGGAAGCCGATGTCCTCGCCGACCGGCACGGTCACGCGCGTCATGATGATTTCCGAATAGGTCTTGTGCTCGAGCGTGTGCATGAGGCCTGCGGCCAGCGTCAGCAGGGTCTTGCCGGTGCCGGCCTGGCCGAGCAGGGTGACGAAATCGATATCGGGATTCATCAGCGCATTCATTGCAAAATTCTGCTCGCGGTTGCGCGCGGTGATGCCCCACACGCTGTGGCGCTGATGGGTGTAATCGACGACGGTCTCCAGCACCGCCTGCTTGCCTGTGATCTCTTTGACGCGCGCGTACAGCGGGCGCTCCGATTCCTGGTAGACGAATTCGTTGACCATCAACTGCGCCACCAGCGGGCCGCTGATGCGGTAATAGGTGAGTCCGCCCTGTTGCCACGATTCCATGCCGCGGGCGTGCTGATCCCAGAAATCGGCGTCGAGCGCGCGCGTGCCGGCGTACAGGAGGTCGGTGTCTTCGAGCACCTTGTCGTTGAAATAATCCTCGGTCGCCAGACCCAGCGCACGCGCCTTGATGCGCATGTTGATGTCCTTGCTGACGAGGATGACCTGGCGCTTCGGCATGGTGTCCTGCAGATGCTTGACCACGCCGATGATCTGGTTGTCGGCCTTGCCACTGGCGAGCCGGGCGGGCAGTTCGCTGATGATGGCCTGCGTCTGCAGGAACAACCGGCCGGTCGCCTCGCCGCCGTTATGCGACCTCAGATCGATGCCGCCTTCGATGTCATGTTCCGTCGGGCTGACGATTTCGTCGAGAAAGCGGCTGGCCTGACGCGCATTGCGCGCAACCTCGGAGACGCCTTTCTTGTTGGCGTCGAGTTCCTCGAGGGTAGCCATCGGTATGTAGATGTCGTGTTCCTGGAAGCGGAACAGACAGGTGGGATCGTGCATCAGCACGTTGGTATCAAGCACGAAGAGCTTGATGCTGGGGTGGAGGCGAGTAACGGTGGTCGTCGAGGCGGGTTTACGCGGTGACATGTCGCTCCAGGGGGTGGCGGGGAAGAAGAAGCTGCGGCGGAGCCGCTGAACCGGTGACACGCATGAAAGCGTGTTTGATCAATTCGCGGTTCCCAAAGTCTTGACGAAGTCGAGGACTTCCTGCACGTGGCCGGGCACCTTGAGGCCGCGCCACTCGCGCGCCAGTTCGCCGGCCGCGTTGAAAACGAAGGTGCTGCGCTCGATGCCGCGCACCTGGCGGCCGTACATGTTCTTCATCTTGATTACGCCAAACTGCTTGCACGCGGTTTCCTCGGTGTCCGACAGCAATTCGAACGGAAACGTCATCTTGGCTTTGAAATTTTCGTGCGACTTCAGGCTGTCGCGCGAGACGCCGAATACCGCGCATTTCAGTTTCTGGAACTGCGGATAAAGGTCGCGGAAATTCTGCCCCTCGGTGGTGCAACCCGGGGTGTTGTCCTTGGGGTAGAAGTAGATCACGACCGGGTGGCCGCGCTGCGCGGAAAGCTTGAAGGTGATGCCGGAAGTGCCGGGTAGTGCGAAATCAGGAAACGTTTTCTTGGGCATGGATACGGTAGGTATGTGTATGCGGCGCCTGATCTTCAAACTTCATTGTGGAGCAAATAAGTGAACGAGGCAAGCGCCGTCGCGGCAACCGCTTTCATCAAATTGTCATGCCAGTATGCCGGGGGCGGCCTCGGCCAGAAATTCGTCCTGCTGCAGCGAGAGCGTGCCGGAGCGGCCGGCGATCTCGCCATCAGCGACGACGTGGCGCGGCAGGTCGGCGGCCTTCAGCGTGGCGCAGTAATCGCGCAATGAAACCAGCTCGTGACCGGCCGCGCGCCAGCCCTCGAGCAGGCGTTCGAATACGGGCGCGAGTTTCATGCCTTCGAGTTCGGCGTGCAGGGTGTAGACGTGGCCACTGGGCCGCGCATCCGCCGACAGCTTGAGGATGTGATCGGCGACGTTGCCCACCGTGAGGCCGTCCACGCCGATCAGCTCGTCGAGCGTCGGCAGCGTGGTCGGCAGCTGCGGGCAGGCGATGATCTCGGCGTTGATGACCGGGATGAAGGGATGCTCGCCGCGGGTGTCCGAGCAGTAACTGAAGCCCAGCTGCTGGGTCAGCCGGTAGCTGTGGCGGTTCATCTGCCAGCCGGCTGCGCCGTGCACCTGCGCGCGTTCGCCGAAAACGTTTTCGTAGCGCTGGCGTGCGAGCCGCATCTGCCGTTCGGTCCATTTGGCGTCGGCGGTGGTCACACCGTCCTGCCATTTGACGTGATCCCATGTGTGGATGCCGGTTTCAAAGCCGGCGTCGCGCACACTACGCAGAATGTTGGCGCAGCGCACGCCGATGTCGGGGCCGGGCAGCAGCGTGCCGTAGAGCAGGGTCAAGAGGCCGTAGTGCTCGAGCACCGAAGTGCGCGAAACTTTCTTCATGAAACCGGGGCGGAAGGCGCGCTTGATCGCGCGGCCGGTGTGATCGGGGCCGAGACTGAACAGAAAGGTCGCGCCGGCGTTGTGGCGCTTGAGGATTTCGACCAGTCGCGGCACGCCTTCGCGGGTGCCGCGATAGGTATCGACGTCTATCTTTAAGGCAATCTTCATTTAAATCGATTGGCCACAGAGGACACGGAGATCACAGAGAAAAGAAAATCCACTCAACTTCCGCATACCGGTATCGCAGTCGTTGAAAATCTGCGGTGCTGTACCCCTTGAGGCGCTTTCTCTGTGATCTCTGTGGCTGATTTTGCAGTACTTCAATCCATCAAACGCCGCGCTTCCGGCACGTGCGTGCGGTAGGCGTCGAAAATGTTTTTCAGCGCGGTCTTCATGTCGACCTGCGGTTTCCACTTGAGGTCGGTTTTGGTGTTGGCGATCTTCGGCACGCGGTTCTGCACGTCCTGATAACCCTTGCCGTAATACAGCGCCGAGGTGGTCTTGATCAGCTTGACCTTCTTCGCGCTCGCCTCGTACTCGGGGTAGGTCAGCGCGAGCTTCAGCATCATCTGCGCCAGATCCTTGACCGAATAATTATTGGTCGGATTGCCGATGTTGTAGATCTTGCCGCTGGCGATGCCGCGCGGGTTGTCGATGATTTTCATCAGCGCGTCGATGCCGTCGCTGATGTAGGTGAAGGCGCGTTTCTGCGTGCCGCCGTCCACCAGCTGGATGTTCTCTCCGCGGACGATGTGGCCGAGGAACTGGGTGATCACGCGCGAGCTGCCTTCTTTTGGCGTATGGATGCTGTCGAGGCCGGCGCCGATCCAGTTGAAGGGGCGGAACAGCGTGTACTGCAGGCCTTCCTGCATGCCGTAGGCGTGGATCACGCGGTCCATCAGCTGTTTCGAGCAGGAGTAGATCCAGCGCGGCTTGTTGATCGGGCCTAGGATCATGTTCGACATTTCCGGATCGAATTCGGCGTCGTCGCACATGCCGTAGACCTCGGAGGTCGACGGGAAGACTACGCGCTTCTTGTATTTGACGCAGTGGCGCACGATCGGCAGGTTGGCCTCGAAATCGAGCTCGAACACCTTCAGCGGCTGCTTGACGTAGGTGGCCGGCGTGGCGATCGCCACCAGTGGCAGCACGGTGTCGCATTTGCGGATGTGGTATTCGATCCACTCCTTGTTGATCGTGATGTCGCCTTCAAAAAAGTGAAAGCGCGGGTGGCGCAGCAGATCCGTGATGCGTTCGGTCTGCATGTCCATGCCGTAGACCTCCCAGTCGGTGGTCTTGATGATGCGCTGGGAAAGGTGGTGGCCGATAAAGCCGTTGACGCCGAGAATAAGTATGCGTTTCATTGCCGCTGGGTCTCCATTGATACCGGATTATCGCCGAAACGTGACAGAAAATCCTGTGCCGTGAAAGGCTTGCCTTCAAATTCCATTTCCAGCAGTTGCAGCGCACTGCCGTCGGCGCAGACTGCGCGGCAGACGCCGTCGCGCACCTGCAGTGCCGGCTTTGCAGCGGCGGATGGTGCAGTGGTCTCGATCCGCGTGCGATAAACCTTCAGCGTGCCGCCGGGCAGCGCCGTAAAGGCGCCGGGATAGGGCGGCGCGACGCCGCGCACGAGGTTGTGCACGCGTGTTGCCGTGCTCCAGTCGATAAGCCCGTCCGCCGGCTTGCGGCCGCCAAAATAGCCGCCGGCGGCGAGATCCTGTTGAATACGCGGCGCGGTGCCGGCAACGAGAGCCGGCAGATGACAATCCAATACCGCAGCGGCGGCAGCGGTGACCTTGCGGAACACATCGGCGGCGGTTTCATCCGGCCCGATCGTGACCGCCTGCTGGCCGACGATGTCACCGGCATCGGGCTTGGCCGTCATGTAATGCAGGGTGGCGCCGGTTTCGGTTTCGCCGTTGATCACTGCCCAGTTGATCGGCACGCGGCCGCGGTACTTCGGCAGCAGCGAGCCGTGCATGTTGAGCGCGCCGTGTTTGGCGGTGTCGAGCACTGCCTGCTTCAGCATGTTGCGGTAGTAAAAGGAAAAGATGAAATCCGGCTGCAGTGCGCGCAGGTGCTCAAGCATTTCCGGCGTGTTGGCATCGTCCGGCGTGATGGCCTCGATGCCATGCTGTTTGCACAGCGCGGCCACGCTGTCGAACCAGATCAATTCAGAGGGGTTATCGGTATGCGTGAGGACCAGTGCGACGTCGATCTTGTGCTTGAGCAATACCGCCAGGCACTCACAACCCACATTGTGATAGGCAAAAACAACCGCCCGCGTCATTCTTTGCGTTCCAGAATCGCCTGAATCAGGAAGCGCGGCCGGCTGCGCACCTGCTGGTAGATGCGGCCGGTGTATTCACCGAGCAGGCCGAGACCGAACAATACGAGGCCGGTGAGGAAGAATTGCAGAATGTCGCGATCCCACAGCGCGAGCAGGCCTTCGGTCACGCTGCCGGCGGCGATCCAGCGCTGGATGATGACGACAATATAGCTCAGCACCGACAGCACGGCGACCGCCATGCCAAGCAGCGAAAACACCTGCAGCGGCACGATCGAAAAGCCGGTGACGAGGTCGAAATTCAGCCGCAGCAGGCTGTATAGCGAATACTTCGACTCGCCTGCGGCGCGCTCTTCGTGCGCGACTTCGATTTCGGTCGGATCGGCCGCGTAGTTGTAGGCGAGCGCCGGAATGAAGGTATTGATTTCGCGGCTGCTGGTGATCGCATCGACGATCGGGCGCGAGTAGGCGCGCAGCATGCAGCCCTGATCCGTCATGTGTATCTTGGTGATGCGTTCGCGCATCCAGTTCATGGCGCGCGAGGCATGGCGGCGGAACGCCGAATCCTGGCGGTTTTTGCGGATCGAGCCGACATAGTCGTGGCCGCGATCCATGGCGGCGAGCAGGTTGCCGATTTCCTCGGGCGGGTTCTGCAGATCGGCGTCAAGCGTGATCACGCGGCTGCCGCGCACGTTCTCGAAGCCGGCCATGATCGCCATGTGCTGGCCGAAGTTGCCGTTGAAGAGAATCACGCGGGTGACGTCGGGGCGCTTTTCGTATTGCTGGCGCAGCAGCGCCACCGAACGGTCTCGGCTGCCGTCGTTGACGAACAGGATCTCGTAGGTGACGCCGAGTTTGTCCAGCGCCGGGTAAAGACGCGCGAACAGCAGCGGCAGCGTCTGCTCTTCGTTGTAAACGGGTATGACGACGGAAACCTGGGGTGCGCTCATGATTGCATCCGAATGAAGCCGAGATTGTAGCCGATGCGAGAGAACCCTAGGAGCGCGCGACGATCCACACCCCGACGATAATGACGGCAATGCCGGTGAGCCGCATCGGCGTCACCGCCTCGCCGAACAGATAATAAGCGGCGATTGCATTGACCACGTAGCCGACCGACAGCAGCGGATAGGCGATGCTGACCTCGACCCGCGACAGCGCCATGATCCACACCACCACGCTGATCACATAGCAGCTGAGGCCGCCGATGATGTGCGGCTCGGTGGCGAGTTTCCAGCCGACCGGAATGATATTGGCGGCGCTGTATTCGAAAGCGCCGACGCTGTTGGTGCCGGCCTTCAACAGCAATTGGGCGCCGGCGTTGAGCATCACGCCGGCCATGAGCAGTGCAAGGCTGATTGCGTTCATGTTTGGCTCCTGGTTAGCGCGCCGGCGTGCGCACGAACACGCGCTCGGTGTCGCGGGCAATCAATTGCATCGGCAGGTTTGCCGCGGCGAGTTCCTGATATTTTTCCGGCCCCATCACCGCCAGCGCATAGGGCGCGGTGTTCCACAGCGCTTCGAACTCCGCGATCTTCGGCACCCAGCGCTGCGGTTCGTGTTCGAGGCCGAAGGCCATTTCGTCCTGGTAATCGACCAGCGTGACCGTGCGCTTGATGTAAAACGGCAGCGTCTGCTCGTAGCTGCCGACGCTGTAAAACGGCACGTCGGGTTTCAAATAGGGTGCAAGCTGTTTGACCAGATGATAAGTCGAATGCGCGGGCGACAGCGCGTCTTCGCTGGTGACCGCCAGCTGCGTCGTGACGAGGCCGGCAAACGCGCAGGCGACCACTGCGCCGTTGGTTTTGCTACGCCACGCAAGCACGATCGCGATCACGCTGCCGATCAGGAGCGCGCCGGCTGCGGCATAAAGCCAGGGCGTCTGCGCGCGATAGAGTGCGGCCGGAATCGCCGCCGAGGCAAGGCGTTCCGTATACGGCACGAAGTAGAAGCCCACAGCCGCCAGCAGCGCGACCGGCAGCAGTTGCCAGGCCAGCGCGCGGCCGCCGATGTCGGCGAGCCGCCGGCCCATCAACAGCGCCAGCGCCGGAAAAATCGGCAGGATATAGGACGGCAGCTTGGAGTCGGAAATCGAAAAAAAGACGAAAATGAAACCGCTCCAGATCAGCAGGAACAGCGTCGGATCGAATTCGCGGCTGCGCGCACGCCGCAGCGCCGACAGCAGGGCATCAACGAGCGGCAGCAGCCACGGCAGGATGCCGAGCAACAGAATCGGAATGAAGTAGTACCACGGCTGATAGCGCTGATGCACTGTCGTGGTGTAGCGCTGGAAGTGTTCATGAATGAAAAAGAACTGCGGGAATTCCGGATTGACCAGCGAGACGGCAATGAACCACGGCGCGCAGATGGCGAAAAAAATAAGGCCGCCGCTGATAAAGGGGATTTTGCGCAGGAGGCCGAAGTCGCGTCGCAACAGCATGTAGAGCACCACCACTGCGCCGGGCAGCACGATGCCGATCAGGCCCTTGCTCAGCATGGCCAGTGCGCAACCTGCGGCGGCGAACTGCAGCCAGCGTTTGCGCGCAAGCGCATCGGCGCGCGCATCGAAGCCGAGCAGGATGCCGGCCAGCGCCATCGTCATGAAAAACGCATTGCCCATGTCGAGGGTGAGGATGTGCGCCATGCCCGCATACAAGAGCGAACTGCCGAGCACTAATGCCGCGTAAAAGCCGGCGACCGTGCCGTAGATCCGCGCGCCGGCAAAAAACACCAGCAGCAGTCCGGCGAATCCGGTCAGCGCCGGCCACAGGCGGGCTGTCCATTGATGTTCGCCGAAAACCTCATACGCGGCCGCGGTGGCCCAGTACTGCAGCGGTGGCTTCTCGAAATACTTGATGCCGTTGAGCCGCGGCGTCAGCCAGTCGCCTGACTGCGCCATGTAGCGCGGAATTTCCGAATAGCGGCCCTCATCGGAGAGCGCGAGTTTGCGGTATTCGAGATTGGCGCCCCAGATCACCAGTGCGGCGAGCAGTACCACCCACCAGCCGCGCAGGGCGCGTTCGGCCGACAGTGTCGAGATTGATGGGGAACCGTTCAAATGGGGGAAGAGTATACCAGCCCCCTCGCGCGCTAAGCCGGCGCGCCCGCCGATTCGCAGAAAAAGCGCACGATTGCGACGTCAGGGCGCACGTCGGTGGAATCGCCGAAGGCGATCTGGCCGCTGCCGTAGAGCATGAATTCGGCGCGGTGCAGCGGAATTTCCCGGCGGCCGGTGACGGTGACATAGCTGCCGTTGGTGCTCTGATCGATCAGCACGAACTGTTCCTTGCGTTTTTCGACGCGCGCGTGGTGCCGCGAGGCCATCGGGTCGTCGATCACGAGGTCGCTGGTTTCGTCGCGGCCGATCGTGAACGAATCGCGGAAGACGTATTTGCGCTGACGGAATTCGATGTTGAGCCGCGACTGCACGAGCTGCGCATGGCTGCTGATGCGACCGGGAACGTGGGTTTCCTGGCCGGCGTCCTGCCATGCGATCTCGTGCACGTCGATCGGCGTGCGCTTGCCCTTGACCGGCATCGCCGTCAGTTTGCGCACCCTGAGATTGAGCTGCGGCGACAGCAGCGCCGCCGCCGCGCTGGTAATCGCGATATGGCTGGCGGTTGCCAGCGCGGCGATGCCGGCGGCAAGGTTGACCGCGTCGCCGAAGATCTCCTTGCCGTCTCGCAGCACGGTGCCGAAGTGAAAGCCGACTCGGATGGAGATTTTTTCACGGCCGCGCGCGGCCGGGCGCTGCGCGATGTGGCGTTGCATCGAGCAGGCCGCGAGCGCCGCCGAATCGACGTCGGGGAAGGCGCACATGATGCCGTCGCCGATGGTTTTCACGACCCAGCCCTTGTGCTGCTCGGTCACCAGAGTGAGGATCTGCAGGCAATCCTTGATCTGGCCGAAGGCGCCGGTGTCGCCCATCTGTTCGTACAGGCGCGTGCTGCCGCTGATGTCCGCGAACAGCACAGCCAGTTTGACGGTTGCGCGCGTCACGATGGGAGGCGGTGGTTCAAGTCAGATATCCGGTTTGCAATTCGTGTTGGCTTGGTCCATCATTTTAGCGAAGCGGTCGGGGCATTGATTGATTTTCCGCAAGAAATCCTGAACGGGTCCGGGCGTGGCCATTGTACTGCGCGGCGAAGCCGCCGCGCCGGAGAGAAAATGAAATATGTGTTGACAGTGTTGCAGGCGGCGCCCGGCGCTGACGGCGCGGTGCGCCACATCGGCGATTACGCGCGACTCGACGACGCGGTGACGGCGGCGAAACAGGTCGTCGATGAAGTGCTGGGGCGCGCCTATGAAAACGGCATGACGGCGGCGCAGCTGGTCGATAAATACCGCCGGCTGGGCGAAATGCCCTACATCTCGCGCGACGACGAAGAAACCATGAACGCCGCCGCCTTCAATCATTTTCAGTACGCCAAATTGCGCAGCGCTGCGCTGTGCGGCGGGGCGGCCTGAGCGATCCACGGTCCGCCGCGGCCGCCCGCGGACGCCGAGAAAAGTGCGCATGAAATTCCCGGCATTGACGGTTCTGCTCGCGGCCATACTGTGTGCGGCGCAGGTTTGTGCGGCCGATGCGGTAACTGTCGAACTGACGCTGACGGATCAACGCGTCATCGCCGATCTCTACCAACCGGCCGACACGGCTTTCGGCATGGTCGTACTGGTGCACGGCTTTCTGCGCTCGCGCCACAACATGGCGGGCCACGCCGCGGCGCTCGCCGGCGAGGGCTATGCGGTGCTGGTGCCTGACTTGCCCTATATCACCGACTCGCGCGATAACGCGCGCGCGTTGACTGAACTGGTGGCGCAAATCCGCAGCGGCGCATTTGCGCCGCCGGTCGAACGCATTGTGCTGGTCGGCTTTTCGGCCGGCGGGTTATCCACCTTGCTGGCCGCGGCAAGCCCCGGCGTGGTCGGTTATGTCGGACTCGACGCGATCGACCGGCCGGGCGGCGTCGGTTTGGCGGCGGCGCGCCAGCTGCAGACGCCGGCCATCCTGATCCGGCGCCCGTCGTCTTTCTGCAATGGTTACGGCATCGCCGAACCGTGGAGCGGTGTATTGCCGAAGCTCGTCGAGCAACGATTGATCGAAGGGGCGAGCCATTGCGATTTTGAGGCGCCCACTGACGGCTGGTGCGAGGCGTTTTGCGGCAGCACCGATGCGGCGCGGCAACAGGCGATACGCGAGGCCATCCTTGCCGCGGTAAAGCGGTTATTGCCTCGCGAGCCGGTCGCCTCTCAGTCTGCTAATTGATTACTACCCCTGCGCGATGCAGGCTGTGGCCAGTCGCGCGAAATCTTCTTCGCTGTCCGCCATCACCGTCAGCGTCGCGGCAGTAGCGAGATTTTTGTAGTGCGTGAGAATGGAGCGCGCATAGGCGGGGTCGTAGTGCAGTTCCAGCAGTTCGCGCACGAGGGTGTCGCCGTCGCCGGCCGCCGCCATCGCCTTCCATGAAGCAATGCGCTCGTGACCGTGCAGTTCAACCAGACGGTCGAGCTGACCGCCGAGCGCGGCGGTATCGATTGCAAAGTGCGCATATTCGCGCAGCAGCATCGACACGCGCAGCGGCACCGCCGCTTCGAGCCGGATGCAGCGCGCCTCCCACATTGCCGCGATCAGCGTTTCGGGCGTGCGCAGGACGCCGATTTTCCGGCTTTCAGATTCGACGAACACCGGCCGCCGTGGATCGAATTTTCTCAAGCCATCCCACACCCGGCTGTCGAACATTTTCTGCGAAGGCTGCGGTGCGCCGGGCAGGTTGCCGAGCACCGAGCCGCGATGCGCGGCCAGCGCTTCGAGATCGAGCACCTGCGCGCCCTGTGTTTCGAGCGCACGCAACAAGCGGCTCTTGCCGCCGCCGGTGAGACCGCAGACGACGCGCCAGTCGAAGCGTTGCGGCATCGCCTTGAGATCCGCCAGCACCGTGCTGCGATAGGTCTTGTAACCGCCTTCAAGCCGGTTGGCGCGCCAGCCGATTTGCTGCAGCACCGCGGCCATTGCCGCGCTGCGCGTGCCGCCGCGCCAGCAATAGATCAGCGGCTTCCAGTTGCGCGGGCGCTGCGCCAGGTTTTCTTCGAGATGACGCGCGATGTTGCGGCTGACCAGCGCGGCGCCGACTTTCTTCGCTTCGAACGGCGAGACCTGCGTGTACAGCGTGCCGACGCGGATTCGTTCTTCGTTGTTGAGCACCGGGCAGTTGATCGCGCCGGGGATGTGATCGAGCGCGAACTCCGCCTCGGAACGCACATCGATAATCTCGTCAAACCGGGCGAGTTGTGCTACGGTCACAGGTTCGTTGTAGCGCAAAGAAAAACCTCGATGAATCAACCAATAGACCAGCAAAAAATCAAACTGACCGCATTCTCACACGGCGGCGGATGAGGCTGCAAACTACCGCCAGCGTTGCTGGGGGAATTGCTGTCGAAGACGCCGTTGTTGAACGCGTATCCGAATCTGTTGGTCGGCACCGAGTCGAGCGACGATGCGGCGGTGTATCGTCTGAACGATGAACAGGCGCTGGTTGCGACGACGGATTTCTTTTTGCCGATCGTCGATGACCCGTACGATTTCGGCCGCATCGCCGCGACCAATGCAATCTCGGATGTCTACGCGATGGGCGGCACGCCGATTTTCGCGCTCGCGCTGCTCGGCATGCCGCTGGGCAGGCTGCCGGTCGAGGCGGCGCAGCAGATCCTCGCCGGCGGCAATGCGGTGTGCGCGCAAGCCGGCATTCCGATCGCCGGCGGTCATTCGATCGACAATCCGGAACCGATCTACGGTCTGGTTGCCATCGGACTCGTGCATCCGTCGCGCATCAAGCGCAACGACCGCGCGCAGGCCGGCGACGTATTGATCCTCGGCAAGGGCATCGGCGTCGGCGTCATGAGTGCCGCCTTGAAGAAGGGCGAGCTGCGCGCGAAGGCCTATGAACAGATGATCGACGCGACGACCAAACTCAATACGCCGGGCATCGCGCTGGCCGCCATGCCTGGCGTACATGCGATGACCGACGTCACCGGCTTCGGCCTGCTCGGCCATCTGCATGAGATCTGCCGCGGTTCCAAACTGCGCGCTGATCTGCAGTACGCCAACGTGCCGGTGCTTTCGGCGGCCCTGCATCTGGCGCAAGCCGGTTTCATTACGGGTGCCTCCGAGCGCAACTGGGCAAGCGTCGGGTCGCACACCGTTTTGCCTGAGGGCTTTCCGGAATGGCAGCGCAAACTGCTGTGTGATCCGCAGACGGCCGGCGGTCTGCTGGTGGCCTGCGATCGCGCGACGGTGCCGGCGGTGCTCGAAACGTTTCGCGCCGGCGGCTTCAAGCAGGCGGCCGAGATCGGCACGCTGTCGGCGGGCGAACCCGCGATTCACGTCGGCTGAGCGGGGGATCGTCGCGCGTTGAAGCCGCTGCATCTCACCTTCGCCGTCGGTTTCCTGAGTTTCACCGGCATGACCGCCGCGCGCGTCGTGCTCTCGCTGTTCGCGCTGCATCTGGGCGCGTCGGCCTCCGAGGTCGGCGTGCTGGCGGCGATGTTCTTCGCATTCCCGCTTTTGCTGTCGTGGCCGGTCGGGGCCTTGTCCGACCGCATCGGTCCGCGCGGGCCCTTGCTGCTGAGCACCTTCTTCGGCGGTGGCGGATTGCTGCTGCCGTTCTTCTTTCATTACGTCTGGGTGCTCTACGTGGCGGCGGCGATGAGCGGCTTTGCGCTGGCCTGTTACCACGTCAATCTGCAGACACTGGTGGGGCGCTTGAGCACGCCGGAACAGCGGGTGCACAATTTCTCGAACTTCAGCCTCGTCGGCGCGGCAACCAACTTCTTCGGTCCGCTGTTCGGCGGCATTGCGGTCGATGATTTCGGCCATGCGATCGCCTGCCTCTGCATCGCCGCGCTGTCGCTGATTGCGCTGGGCCTGCTGATGGCCTGGGGGCGCCACCTGCCGGCCGGCCATCGCACGAAGGGGGCGAGTCTCAGCGTGCGCGAGACGCTCAGCGATCCGGTCATGCGCGGCATGCTGTTCACCAGCGGGTTGATGCAGCTCGGCACCGATCTCTACCAGTTTTACATGCCGTTGCACGGGCACGCCGTGGGTTTATCGGCGAGCGCCATCGGTTCGGTGTTGGCGGCCTTTGCCTCGGCGGCGTTCTGCGTTCGTTTCGGCATGGCGCGGCTGGTCTCGCGCTTCGGCGAACTGCGTTTGCTGACCTATTCGTTTTTCTTCGGCGCCGTCGGCTTCTTCCTGATTCCGCTGGCGACCAGCGTTTTTCTGTTGTCCGTGGTGTCGTTCATCTTCGGTGTCGGCATGGGCTGCGGCCAGCCGCTCACCACCATGCTGATGTTCGCCCACTGCGCCGAGGGCCGCACCGGCGAAACGCTGGGCTTGCGATTGACCGTCAACAACATCATGCGCGTGGCGGGGCCGGCGCTGTTTGGCGCACTCGCCGCGGTGACCGGGCTAACCGCGGTGTTTCTGATGAACGGCGTGATGATGGGCATTGGCGGCCTGATGAGTCGGCCACCCAGTAGCAAAAAGTAAATCGCATCAGTAAAACTCCCTCGCCGCGCAAAGCGGGGAGAGGCAGGGTGAGGGGCGGCTACTTCGCGCGCCGCACAGTTGCGTAGGTTGGGCTGACGCAGGAAGCCCAACGACAATCCGTCGCATCTCCCATTCAGCCTTTAGCCTGTGCAACCGTTTCAATCACGAATCCGGTCGCCGGTCGCTATTCGAATGTTGGGCTTCCTGCGTCAGCCCAACCTACCTCGCTCCCAATGATTTAGGTGGATAGAGTAGTTGAACAGAGTAAGGCTTGTATGGAT